>NZ_JAHKRN010000001.1 GCF_019396385.1 Nonomuraea harbinensis
AGCTGGCTGCCACTCTCCGGCGAGAGGGCATCCGGTAAAAGGAGGCGCTGGTGCGCTCCGGCGCACGGGGGTTTTCGCATGTGGTGACGGGAAACGTTGCCGAATCGTTGAAGGCCGAGTGGCCCCGCCACGACAAGTAGTACTACTCTGTGTAGAGCTTCGCCAAGTCCTGTCCAAGTGATCCGCAAGAGCGTGTCTCTACGGTCGGGACTGCTCCCCTGGGAGTAGCAAGAGATCAACCCAGGGCTGACGCGCACGCCGCCGCGGGCCGACATGCTCTGAGTGGCACCAGCGGGCGAGGGGGAAACCAGTGAGAGTCGTGGAGGAAACCGATGCGCCTGCGTCACGATGACGGAACGCTCGTTCACCTCGCCTACAACGCAGGCGTGCACCCCGCGGAGGATCTGGAGAACCTGATCGCCCATCTCACCCGCTACGCCGTGCCGGTGCGCAAGCGGCTCGGCGTGGAGCGGATGGGGGTCGGCCTGTGGCTCTCGCCCGCCGTCGCCGACCATCTGACCGCCGACCGCATAGAGCTCGTCCGCCTGCGCCGCTCCCTCGAAGAGCGCGGCCTGGAGGTCGTCAGCCTCAACGGCACCGGCGGTCGCAACCAGGAGGCGCCCGGCCCCGACTGGGCCAAGCCCGAGCGCTACCGCTACACGATGGCGCTGGCCAAGATCCTCGCGTTCCTGCTGCCGGACGACATCCAGTCGGGCAGCATCTCCACCATCCCGATCGGCTGGCGCCGCGACTGGCCGGCCGACCTGCAGGCGATCGCCACCCGGCGGCTGGAGCGGCTCGCCCGCGAGCTGCGCGGCCTCCACAGCATCACCGGCAAGACGGTCAGGGTCGGTTTCGAGCCGTGGCCCGGCTGCGTGCTGGAGACCACGGAGCAGGCGCTGGAGCGGGTGCGCGGCATCGACTCCGACCACCTGGGCGTCTGCCTCGACGCGTGCCACCTGGCCCGCGGCGCCGAGGAGACCGGTGAGGCGCTGCGCGGCCTGGCCAAGACCGGCGCCCCCGTGGTCAAGCTCGGCCACGTGCACCACCACACCGGCGGATCGCCCAACACCGGCGGCGTCCTGCACGACACCCTGACGGCGATGCTCTCCGGCGCGGTGAGCGGCAGCGCCCACATCGAGGTCGAGACCCACAACCTGGTGGTCCCGGGCCGCGCGAAGGGCCCCGGCGCCCTGGTCTCGCTCCTGGCCCAGGAGCTCGACTGGGCCCGCACCAGCCTCACCAGCCTGGGTCTCCAGCTCGCCGCCTGACCCGGGGGCTGGTCCGGCGCCTCACGGGGCGCCGAACCAGCCCGGGATGTCGAGGCGCCACAGGTTGGCGGGGGTCATTTTGCGGAGGTCGGCCTCCAGCGCCCGCAGCCGGTCCTCGCCCAGCTCGGCGGCCCAGCGGGCGCGCAGGTCGTCGAAGATCGCGGCCGAGCGGGCGAGGGCGTCCATGCCGTACGGGGTCAGACGGACGATCTTGCGCCGGGTGTCGGCGGGGTCGCGGGTGCGTTCGACGTAGCCGATGCGTTCGAGTGCCTCGACGGTCTTGCCCGCGGCCTGCTTGGTGACGCCGAGCGTGCGGCCCAGGTCGACCGCGGTCGTGCCGTCGGGCCCGATGGCCTGCATGACGAAGCCGTGCATGGGCCGGATGTCCGGATGCCCCTGACGGCCCAGCTCGGCGTGGAGCTCGTCGATGAGCACCCGGAAGGCCAGGAAGAGGCGGAGCGGGAGTTCGAACCCCGGGGGTGTGCTTGACACGATAGACAACCTGGTTCACTATCTAGACAATAACGTTGTCTATCTTAGAGGAGCACCTGCCATGACCGTCATCCGCGACGCGCGGGCACGCAGGATCGAGACGCCCAACGGGACCATGACCACGCTCGCCTCGCCCACCCAGGGCGAGTCCCGCCAGGCCGTGTGGCGCGTGGACGCCAAGCCCGGCACGGCGGGCCCGCTGCACGCCTTCGACACCGAGTCGGTGTGGACCTGGCTGGCGGGCCGCTGCACCGTCCAGCTCGGCGGCGAACGGGTCGAGGTCGCGGCGGGCGACACCATGGTGCTGCCCGCCGGCGCGCTGCGCCGGTTGTTCGCCGACGAGCGGCACGGCTTCGCGGCGATCGTGGCCGCCCCCGCGGGCGTCCAGGTCTACAACCCGGACGGGCTCGACACCCCGGACGCCTGCGACCTCGTACCGGAAGGCACCCGCAGCATGCCCCTGCCCTGGGCCCGGTGACCGCCCTCAGGACAGGTGCGCGTGGGCGTCGGCCCAGGAGGGTGCCCTGGGCCCGGTGGCCGGCCTCACGGCAGGTGGGCCTCGGCTCGGGAGTGGAAGGTGCGGGTGCCCTGGGCCCGGTGACCGGGCTCAGGACGAGGGCTGGAACAGGTGGGTGTGGGCGTCGGCCCAGGAGCGGAAGGTGCGGGCCGGAGTGCCGGTGACCTTCTCGACCGTGGTGGTGACCGGCGCCGGGCCGGCGGTCATCGCGGCCTGGGCGCGCAGGACGTCGTCGGCCACCTCACGGCGTCGACGCCGTCGACCGCCGGGGCCAGCGAACCGGGCGCCGACAGGTCGCCGCGCAGGGGCTGGACGCCGGGCGGGAAGCCCGCCGGGGTCCGGGACAGTGCCCGGACCTCGGCCCCGTCCTCCGCCAGCCGCGCCGTCACGTGGCGCCCGACCGTGCCGGTCGCCGCCGTCACCAGAATCCGTTGTGACACTTCTTTCCCTCCCCGAAGGACTCACTGATCGTCAACCGTAGGAGGAAGGCGCGCGACGGCCCATGCTCGGCTGTCGCGGATTCATACGCGATCGTCGTTCCTGCCCAGAGGCAGATCGTCGTTCCTGGCTAGAGGCAGTACGTGCCGTCCTCCAGGACCTGGGCCAGGCCGTCCGCGACGAGGCCGTCGAGCGCCCGCTCACGCTGCACGGCGTCCTCCCAGACCGCGTCCAGCGCCGCCTTCGGCACCGGCCCGTGGGCGGCGCGCAGGACCGCGAGCAGGCGCCCGCGGCACTGGCGGTCGGTGCCCGCGTACGTCTGACCCTTGCGGGCGGGACCCGCGTGCGGCGGCTTGCCGGCCAGCCGCCACGCGCACACCCCCGCGATCGGGCAGCCCTCGCACCGGGGGGCGCGGGCGGTGCAGACGAGCGCCCCCAGCTCCATCACCGCCACTCCCCAGCGGGGCGCGCCCAGCTCGGGCAGGAGCGCCTCCGCGAGGTGGCGTTCGGCGGCGGAGGTGGCCGTCGGGGGATACTCCTCGGCCCGTACCGCCCGCGCGAACACCCGTCGCACGTTGGTGTCCAGGATCGCGTGCCGGCCGCCGAACGCGAAGCCGGCGACCGCGGCGGCGGTGTACTCGCCGATCCCCGGCAGGGCGAGCAGCGTCGCGTGGTCGGAAGGGACCTCGCCGCCGTGCCGCTCGGTGATGGCCGTGGCGCACGCGTGCAGGCGCAGCGCCCGGCGCGGGTAGCCGAGCCGCCCCCAGGCGCGCACGGCCTCGCCGGAGGGCTCCGCGGCCAGCGCCTTCGGAGTGGGCCAGCGGGCCATCCACTCGTGCCAGACGGGCAGCACCCGGGCCACCGGCGTCTGCTGCAGCATGATCTCGCTGACGAGCACTCCCCACGGGGTCCGGTCAGGGGTGCGCCAGGGGAGGTCCCGGGCGTTGTTTTCGTACCACTCCAGAATGGGAAGGTGTAGGAGTTTCGGCTCGATCACGCAGCCCAGCGTATGACGAGATGGCAAGGTCCGGCGTGTCGTCACGACGCGTCACCGGATGGTTACCCATCCTGGCGGCATGGATCCGGAAACCATGCGCGGAGACTCGGGAATCGGGGGCGACGTCTACTGGCGGCGGCGCATGAGCCTGCTCATCGGAGTGCTCGTGGTCGTTGCCGTGGTGGCGTGGGCCTGCTCCAGTTCGGGCGGCCCGGAGAAGCGGTCCGACGCCCAGGTCTCACCCAGCCCCGCCCCGGTCACGGACCCGCTGCTGGCGGGGCTGCGCACGCTGGCCATGGGCACCGCCAGCCCGTCACCGACGCCCAGCCCGAGCAAGACCCCGCGCGCCAGGCGCGCGGGCGAGCCCTGCGACGACAAGGACCTCGTGCTCCACCTCCAGGGCGAGCAGGAGATCTACGCGAGCGGCGCGCGCCCGCACTTCATCGTCACCGTGGTCAACACCGGGCCGGTGATGTGCAAGGCCGACGTCGGCCCGCGGGCGCTGGAGATCCGCATCACCTCGGGCGAGGACCGCATCTGGTCCACGGCCGACTGCGTCAGCGGCCCGGGGACGGAGACGCGCGAGCTGCAGCGCGGCGTGCCCTACGTCCGCACCCTCGACTGGAACCGCCGCCGCTCCAGCGGGAGCTGCCGCGCCGACCCGCCCGCCGCCCTTCCCGGCACGTACGTGGTGGTGGCGCGCCTGGGCGAGCACAAGAGCCCGAAGGGCGTCTTCCACCTCCGCTGAGCCCGTCGCCTCTCACAGGGCGTCTCAGAGGCGTACGGGGGGCGTCTGGTCAGACGTAGCGCTCCAGGATCGAGGACTCCGCGAGGCGGGAGAGCCCTTCGCGGACACTGCGGGCCCTGGACTCACCGACGCCGCCCACGGCCTGGAGGTCGTCGATGCTGGCCGCCAGGAGCTTCTGCAGGCTGCCGAAGTGGTTGACCAGGCGGTCGACCACGGTGGCGGGCAGCCGGGGCACCTTGGCCAGCAGGCGGAACCCGCGCGGGCTGACCGGGCTGTCGAGCTTGTCGCCGCCGTTGTGGCCCAGCAGGCCGGCGACCACCGGCAGGTCGAGCAGCTCGTTGCCGGACAGCGCGTCGAGATCGTGCAGGGCGTCGGACAGGCGGCGCTGGCGGCGGCTCGACGGGGCCGGAAGGTAGTCGCGCACCACCAGCTCCCGCTCGGAGTCGACGCCGGAGACCAGCTCGTCGAGCTGCAGGGACAGCAGCCTGCCGTCGGTGCCGAGCTCGACCACGTAGCCCTTGATCTCGTCGGAGATGCGCCGGACCATCTCCAGCCGCTGCGCCACGGCCGCCACGTCGCGCACGGTGACCAGATCCTCGATCTCCAGCGCGGAGAGCGTGCCGGAGACCTCGTCGAGGCGGTGCTTGTAGCGCTCAAGGGTGGCCAGGGCTTGGTTGGCCTTGGACATGATCGCGGCCGACTCTTCGAGCACGTAGCGGATGCCGTCGAGGTAGAGGGCGATGATCCGCATGGACTTGCTGATCGCGATGATCGGCAGGCCCGTCTCCTTGGCCACGCGCTGGGCGGTGCGGTGGCGGGTGCCGGACTCGTCGGTGGGGATGGTGGGGTCGGGAACCAGGTGGACGGCGGCGCGCACGATCTTGTGGTCGTCGCTGATGACGATCGCCCCGTCCATCTTGGCCAGCTCGCGCAGCCTGGTGGCGGAGAAGTCGACGTCGAGATGGAAGCCGCCGCTGCAGAGGCGCTCGACCATCTTGTTGTAGCCGAGCACGAGCAGGCCGCCGGTCTGCCCGCGCAGGATCCGCTCCAGACCGTCGCGCAGTGGTGTGCCCGGGGCCACCGCGGCCAGGGCTTCGCGACGGCGGTCGTCAAGACTCCTGTCGTTTGGCACCTGACCCCCGTGTCGAAATAGTCAAGCCCAGCTTAGCTGCGCCGTCTCACTCTCTCCTCCGCCTTTGGGCGGGTCATACCACGGTAGCGAGTCACCCGGGTCCGGGTTCAACGGCCGGCGGCATCCCACCGCTCCCGGGCCGCCGCCATGGTGTCCCTGTGCTCCCTCGACCAGTCGGCCAGCCGCTCGACCGTCTCGGCCAGGCTCCGGCCGACCGGCGTCAGCCGGTACTCGACCTGCGGCGGGATCGTGGGGTACGCCGTCCGCTCGACCAGCCCGTCCCGGCACAGCCGCCGTGTCGTCAACGTCAGCATCCGCTGCGAGATGCCGGGGATCGCCCGTTGCAGCTCCCTGAACCGCCGCACGCCTTTGGCCAGCTCCACTATCACCAGCACCGTCCATTTGTCGCCGAGACGGTCGAGCACATCCCGGATGCCGCAGTCGTCATCCCCGCACGGCCCGGGGGCCTGGGGGGTTACCTCCGTGTTCGCGGCTGACATGAAAGTGCCTCCTTAAAGTCGGCGCCCGGACGCTCCATGCTGGGCGTCATTCACCTTTTCGCGCACCTCAACAACAGGAGTGGTCTCATGATTCTCGTCACCGGCGTGTCGGGGAAACTCGGCAGTGCGATCCTCGCCGGGCTGCGGGCCGTGGACGGGCCGGTGACGGTCGGGGCCAGCAGTTCCGGCGACGGCGCGGTGGTGCGGCTCGCCGACTTCGACCGGCCGGAAACGCTGGAGTCGGCCTTCGCGGGCGTGGACGTGCTGGTGTTCGTCTCGGCGGGGTACGCCGAGGACGACGTCGTGCTGGCCCGCCACGGCGCCGTGGTGCGGGCGGCCACCGCCGCCGGAGTCCGGCACGTGATCTACACCAGCCTGGCCGGCTCGGGGGAGCGGCTCACGATCGCGCTCGCGCACCGCTGGACCGAGGCGCGGCTGGCCGAGGCGCCCTTCGACGTCACCGTCCTGCGCAACGGCCTGTACGCCGAGATCCCGGCCGGGCTGGCCGTGGCCGGGGCCGCCGCGGCGGCGGCGAGCGGGGTGTTCGCCGCGCCGCTCGGCGACGGGCGGCAGTCGGCCGTCGCACGCGACGACCTGGCCGCCGTGGCCGTGCGGGTGGCGGCCGAGGCGCAGGCGGACCTGGCATCGGGGGCGTCGGGGGCGCAGCGGCGGCACGCGGGCCGCACGTACGAGCTGGAGGGCGTGGAGGCGGTCGGCGGGCGGGAGCTCGCCGAGGCGCTGGCCGAGACGCTCGGCCGGCCCGTCGAGTACCGGCCGGCTCCGCTGGGCGAGACGCGGGCGTCGCTGGCCGGGCTGGAGCCCTACCAGGTGGGGCACACGATGTCGACGTTCTCCAACATCGGCGCGGGGCTGCTGGAGGGCCGCGGCGGTGACCTGACGGCGTTCCTGGACGCGCCGCGGCCGGTGCGCGACCTGGTCACGGCGGCGGTCAAGTCGGCCCTGGGAGGCTAGCGCCCTCTCAGGTCCTCAGAGGTACGGGTCAGGTCACGTGGGTGAGGGCGTCCCAGACGTTCTCCGCCTCGACGACCTCGAAGCCGGGGGCGAAGGCGACCGGGCCGACCGGGACGAGGGAACGCTGGCCGTTGGGCTTGCGGGTGCCCTCGTCGAGGGAGCCGACGGGGACCAGGCCGCGTTTGAAGCCGAGGCGGGCGGCTTCGGTGAGGCGGCGGCGGACGTCCTTGACGGGGCGGAGCTCGCCCGCGAGGCCGACCTCGCCGAGCGCGACCAGGCCCGCCGGGAGGGGCTTGTCGCCCGCGGCGCTGGCGACGGCGAGCATGACCGACAGGTCGACGGCCGGGTCGCTGAGCTTGATGCCGCCCACGGTGGCGGTGAAGACGTCGCAGCCGCCCAGCCGGGCGTTGAGCCGGCGCTCCAGCACGGCGAGGACCATCTGGACGCGGTAGGTGTCGAGGCCGGAGGAGGTGCGCCGCGGCTGCTGGGCCTCGGTGCGCGCCACCAGGGCCTGGACCTCGGCGGGCAGCGGGCGGGTGCCCTCGACCGTGACGGTCACGCAGGTGCCGGGGACGGGGTCGGAGCGGCGGGAGACGAACAGGCCGCTGGGGTCGGTGATGCCCTCGATGCCGCGCTCGTGCAGGTCGAAGCAGCCGACCTCGTCGGTGGGGCCGAACCTGTTCTTGATCGCGCGGACCATGCGGAGCCGGGAGTGGCGGTCGCCCTCGAAGTTGAGCACCACGTCGACGAGGTGTTCGAGGGTGCGCGGGCCGGCGATGGAGCCTTCCTTGGTGACGTGGCCGACCAGGACGGTCGACATGTCGCGCTCCTTGGCCAGCCGCACGAGGTTGGCCGCGACCTCGCGGACCTGGGTGACGCCGCCGGGGACACCGGTGGCCTGGGCGGAGCCGACGGTCTGCACCGAGTCGACCACGAGCATGCGGGGCTGGATCTTCTCCACGTGGGCGACCAGCGCCGACAGCTCGGTCTCGGCCGCCAGGTAGAGGCGGTCGCGGATGGCGCCGATGCGGTCGGCGCGGAGCCGGACCTGGGCGGCCGACTCCTCGCCGGTGACGTAGAGGACGGTCTCGCGCTCGGCGATGCGGGCGGCGGCCTCCAGCAGCAGCGTCGACTTGCCGATGCCGGGCTCGCCGGCCAGCAGCACGACCGCGCCCGGCACCAGGCCGCCGCCGAGCACCCGGTCGAGCTCGCCGACGCCTGTGGTGCGGGCGGCGGCGATCTCGGCCTTGACCTGGCCGATCGGCATCGCCGGGGCGGTGGTGGCGCCGGCCTGGACGACGTGCGCGCCGGCGCGGCCGCCCTCCTCGTCGACGGTGCCCCACGCCTGGCACTCGCCGCACCGGCCGACCCACTTGGGGGTGCGCCAGCCGCACTCGGCGCAGCGGTATCCGGGCTTCTGCGCAGTCTTGGCCATGGCGAGCAGGCTAGCGGGCCGGACCGACAAGCCGCCGCTACGCCAGGCCCAGCTCCTTGACGAGCATGCGCTTGGGCCGGGCCCCGACGATCTGCCTGACCGGCCGGCCGTCCTCGAACAGCAGCAGCGTGGGCAGGCTCATGACGCCGTAGCGGGCCTGGATCTCGGGGTGGTGGTCGGTGTCGAGCTTGCCGATGGTCAGCCCGTGCTCGGCCTCGATCTCCTCCAGCACCGGGGCGATCATCTTGCAGGGCGGGCACCATTCGGCCCAGAAGTCGACGAGCACCGGCTTGCCCGCGCCGAGCACCTGCTCGTCGAAGTTGTCCGTGGTGAGCGTGATCATGTGTCTCCTCTGAAGAAGCAGCCTTCGCACGATCCGGCGAGTTGCGCGGCGACCTCCGCGCGGCGGGTCAGGAGCAGCCGGATCTCGTCGTCGATCTCGGCGAGCTTGCGCTGGTAGACGGCCATCGACTCGGGGCAGGACCCGCCGCTGTCGTGGCCCGAGCGCAGGCAGTCGACGAACGGGCGGGTGTCCTCCAGCGTGAACCCCACCGACAGCAGGGCGCGGATCTCCGACACGAGCCGGACGTCCGCCTCCGCGTAGTGGCGGTAGCCGTTGGCGCTCCTGTGGGCGCGCAACAGCCCGTGCTGCTCGTAGTAGCGGAGCGAGCGGGTGCTCACCCCGGTCCGCCGGGCCAGCTCTCCGATGCGCATGCGCTCAAGGTAAACGTTGACACCGGCGTCAAGGTCAAGCGCTCAGAAGTAGCGCCAGCGGAGCACGTTGGGATAGGCCAGCTCCAGGCCCGGCGTCTCGGCGATGGCCTGCTCGGCCACCTCGGGGGCGAACTCGATGCGCAGCACCGCCTCCAGGTCGGCCCGCCGCTCGAAGACCATGCGCAGGTCGAGCCGCCGCCGCTGCCAGCCCTGGCGGTCCCAGAACGCCTCCACCTTCGGCGCGGAGTAGGCGGGGACCGTGCGCTGGAACCACCGGCCGAACGGGCCCCCGGTGGCGTCGAGGTCGAGGACGAAGGCCGCGCCGCCGCGCCGTACGACCCGCGACAGCTCGCGCAGGCCCGGCTCGCAGCCGGGCCCGAAGAAGTAGGCCCAGCGCGCGATCGCGACGTCGACCGAGGCGTCCGGCAGCGGCAGGTCCTGGGCGGCGGCTTCGCGCACCTCGACGGACGGGAGCGCGGCGCACCGGCGGCGGGCCGCGGCGGCCAGGTCGCGGTGCGGCTCGACGCCGATCACCCGGGCGGCCTCGGCGGCGTAGCCCGGCAGGTGGTAGCCGGTGCCGCAGCCGATGTCGAGCACGGTCGCGCCCTGCCACGGCCGGAGTTTCCGCATCGCCGCGCCGGCGATGTCGTCGGGGTCGACCGCGCGGTTCTCCAGCTCGTACACCTGCGGTGTGTTCCAGATGTTGGGGCTCGGGATCGCGCCTCGGACCGTCCTGGGCATGCGACAACCGTACGGGGTGGCGCGCCGGCACGGGACATCCGGCTTAGGCTGGCAACGTGGCTGATGTCATCCGCGTGCCCAATGCGAAGATCGCATTGTCCACCGCTTCGGTATATCCGGAACGCACGCCTGATGCGTTCGAGCTGGCTGCCCGGCTGGGCTACGACGGTGTCGAGATCATGGTCGGCGCCGACCCGGTGAGCCAGGACATCGACGTGATCGAGCGGCTCTCCGACCATTACGAGGTGCCCGTCCTCGCCATCCACGCGCCCTGCCTGCTCGTCACCCAGCGGGTGTGGGGGCGCGACCCGTGGGCCAAGCTGGTCCGCGCGCAGAAGGCGGCCGAGCGGCTCGGCGCGTCGGCCGTCGTCGTGCACCCTCCGTTCCGCTGGCAGCGCGACTACGCCCGCGAGTTCGAGGTCGGGCTGGCCCGCATGCGCGACGAGACCGACGTGATCTTCGCGGTCGAGAACATGTTCCCCCTCAGGGCCCGCGGCAACGACGTGGTGCCCTACTCGCCCGACTGGAACCCGACCGACTACGACTTCCCGCACGTCACGCTCGACCTGTCGCACACCGCCGTGTCCGGCTCCGACGCCATGGACATGGCGACCAAGCTCGGCGACCGGCTGGCGCACCTGCACCTGGCCGACGGCATGGGGGTCACCAACAAGGACGAGCACCTGGTGCCCGGCAGGGGCAACCAGCCGTGCGCGCCCATGCTGGAGCGTCTGGCCCGCAACGGCTACGACGGCCTGGTCGTCCTGGAGATCAACACCCGCAAGGCGGCCAGTCGCTCCGAGCGCATCGACGACCTGGCCGAGGCGCTCGCCTTCGCCCGGCTCTACCTGGCGGCCTCGACATGAGCCCCGAGCACCTGCGCACGGGCCCGAGCAGGGAACTCGGCCGGGTGTTCGACCGGGTGGCCGACGCCTACGAGGCAGGTCGGCCCGGCTACCCAGACGAGCTCTACCGCGCCCTGTCGGAGGTGTCGGGCGTGCCGCTCGACGGCGCCACGGCGGTCGACGTGGGCGCCGGCACCGGGAAGCTCGCGCACGCCCTGCGGGCCCGCGGCTCGCGGGTGGTCGCGGTCGACCCGGGCGCGGAGATGCTGGCCAGGCTGCGGTCCAAGGGCACGGCGGGGGTGTCCGCGGTGCTGGCCGACGGCAACGCGCTGCCGCTGGCGGGCCGGTCCGCCGACCTGGTGACGTACGGCCAGTCCTGGCACTGGCTCGACCCGGTGGCCTCGATCGAGGAGGCCAGGCGGGTGCTGCGGCCGGGCGGGGCCATCGCCGCCTGCTGGAACCTCGCGCACGTGGCCCAGGCCGAGTGGCTGGCCGCCTACGAGGAGCGGCTGGCCGGGGCGTGCCCCACCTACTGGGGGCCGGCCAGTGAGGAGTGGTCGGTGCCGCCGATCGCGGCCGCGTTCGACGTGGTGGAGGAGCGCTGGATCCCGTGGACCCGCCTGGTCGCGATCGAGGACTTCCTGCTCCACCTGCGCTCCCACTCCTACATGGCGGCGCTGTCGGCGGGGGAGGCCGACGCGCTCGTGGAGCGGCAGCGGGCCGAGCTGCGCCGTGAGTTCCCCGACAACGTGGTGTCGGTGCCGATGCGGGTCTACCTGGCGGTAGGCCGGTGAGCACCATCAAGAGGCGTCCGGGGCGGCGTCCCGGCTCGGCCGACACGCGCGGGGAGATCCTCGCGGCGGCCCGGAAGGTCTTCGCCGAGAAGGGCTTCGACAAGGCCACGGTGCGCGGCATCGCCAGGGAGGCGAAGGTCGACCCGGCGCTGGTCCACCACTACTTCGACACCAAGGAGGGCATGTTCGCGGCGGCGATGCGGCTGCCGATCACGCCTGACCTGGTCGTCTCGGTGCTGCTCGACGGCCCCCGTGAAGAGCTCGGGAGGCGCCTGGTTACCATGATGCTCACGGTGACCGGTGATCCCGAGACCCGTGAGCCGATGATCGCGCTGGTCCGCTCAGCCATGACCCACGAGCAGTCGCGCGTGCTGTTCCGCGAGTTCATCACCAACGCCCTGCTCTACAGGGTGGCCGACCACCTCGGGATCCCCCACCTCCGGATCGAGGCCGCCTTCTCGCAGATGTTCGGGGTGATCGTGGCCCGTCACGTGCTGCGGCTGGAGCCCATGGCGAGCGCCGAGCCCGAGGAACTGGCGGAGCTGCTGGCGCCGACGATTCAGCGCTATCTCACACTGTAGAGCATTGTTCTGGAGCTGATCCTCACCATAAGGTGAAACTCGGTTACCTCCAGGAAGTTACTCGCGGGTAGGATCCCGGCGGGGCCAGGTCAGCGGGGTGACCGTACGCTGACAAACAACGTCGTTGTGGGAGGACCCGTGCTCTGGGTAGCCATCATCGGGCTCGTGATGACCGTCGTGGCGGTGGCCGTCGCGGGCCGCAGGGCTCTGTTCCTGTTCAAGCTCGCCACGGTGGGCCCGCCGGCCCCCGAGCGCATTCAGTACGCCAAGGACAACGCCGGCGCCGAGATCAAGACGCAGCTGGTGGAGGTGCTCGGCCAGAAGAAGCTGCTCAAATGGACGCCGTCGGGTGTGGCGCACTTCTTCGTCATGTGGGCGTTCTTCATCCTGCTGACCGTCTACATCGAGGCGTACGGCGCGATCATCCAGGGTGCGATCACCGGCCGGCCGAACTTCCACATCCCGTTGATCGGGCAGTGGCCGGTGCTCGGGTTCCTGCAGGACTTCATCGCGGTGGCGTGTCTGCTGGGCCTGGTCGCCTTCGCGGTCATCCGGTTGCGTGAGTCGCCGGCCAAGCTGGGCCGCGGGTCGCGGTTCTCCGGCTCGCACCTGGGCGGCGCGTGGCTGGTGCTGTTCATGATCTTCAACATCATCTGGACGCTGTTCCTGGCCAGGGGTGCGGCGGCGGCCAACGGCAACCTGCCGTACTCCTCCGGCGCGTTCGTGTCGATCCCGCTGGGTCAGGTGCTGCCGGCCAGCGGGCTGCTGGAGGAGATCGCGCTGCTCCTGCACATCGGCTTCATGCTGGTGTTCCTGATCATCGTGGTGAACTCCAAGCACCTGCACATCTTCACCGCGCCGCTGAACGTGTTGTTCTCGCGCCGCCCGGACGGCATGGGCGCGGTGCCGGAGATGCGCGTCGACGGCAAGCCGGTCGACTTCGAGGACGAGGACCTGGATCCGGAGCGGCTGGGCCGGGGCAAGATCGGTGACACCACGTGGAAGGGGTTCCTGGACTTCTACTCCTGCACCGAGTGCGGGCGCTGCCAGTCGCAGTGCCCGGCGTGGAACACCGACAAGCCGCTGTCGCCGAAGATGCTCATCCTGGACCAGCGTGACCACGCCTTCGCGGTCGCCCCGTACCTGATGGCCGCCGCCAACGGGGGCAACGGGCACGAGGACACCGACGTGCTGGCGCTGCTGAACAAGCCGCTGGTGGGCGAGGAGGGTGTGATCCACCCGGACGTGCTGTGGTCGTGCACCAACTGCGGCGCGTGTGTGGAGCAGTGCCCGGTGGACATCGAGCACATCGACCACATCATCGACATGCGTCGTTACCAGGTGATGGTGGAGTCGTCGTTCCCGTCGGAGGCGGGGGTGATGGTGAAGAACCTGGAGAACAAGGGCAACCCGTGGGGCATGTCGGAGATGAAGCGGGCCGACTGGATCGCCGAGCTCGATTTCGAGGTCGAGCTGGTCGAGGAGAAGATGCCCGAGGACGCCGAGTACCTGTTCTGGGTGGGCTGCGCGGGTGCGCTGGAGGACCGGGCGAAGAAGACCACCAAGGCGGTGGCGGAGCTGCTGCACATCGCCGGGGTGAAGTTCGCGGTGCTCGGCCCGATGGAGGCGTGCACCGGTGACCCGGCCCGCCGGCTGGGCATGGAGTACCTGTTCAACATGCTGGCCCAGCAGAACATCGAGACGCTGAACGAGGCCGGGGTCAAGAAGATCGTGGCCACGTGCCCGCACTGCTTCAACACGCTGGCCAACGAGTATCCGCAGCTGGGCGGCATGTTCGAGGTTGTGCACCACACCCAGCTGCTGGCCAAGCTGGTCGATGAGGGCAAGCTGACCCCGATCACGCCGATCGAGGAGAAGATCACCTACCACGACCCGTGTTTCCTGGGCCGGCACAACAAGGTCTACTCCCAGCCCCGCGACATCATGTCCAAGGTGCCGGGAGTGCAGACGCAGGAGATGCACCGGCACAAGGACCGCGGTTTCTGCTGCGGCGCGGGCGGGGCGCGGATGTGGATGGAAGAGCGGATCGGCAAGCGCATCAACACCGAGCGGGTGGACGAGGCGTTGACCACGGATCCGGACACGGTTTCCACCGCGTGCCCGTTCTGCATGGTGATGCTGGGCGATGCGATCAATGAGAAGAAGAACAGCGGCGAGGCCAAGGAGTCGCTGGAGGTCGTCGACGTCGCGCAGCTCCTGATCAAATCCGTGAAGACCCCCGTCTGACCCGGAAAGTGAAACTCCTCCACAGGTGTCTGTGGAGGAGTTTCGCCGGTCAAAGGGGGTGATCGCCGGAAATCCGGCATCCACATAACGGGTAAATCACGGTAACCTCAACGTCGCATGGCTCTATTCGACGGGGAGGGGGGCTCGTGATGAGCGTTGTCGTGACAGACTCCGAAGTCACCCTTGCCGACGTCCTCTCCCTCCGGCTCGCCATGGAGGAGCCGCTGAAGAGCGGCACCGAGCTGGTGCTGCGCCACCGCACCAGCGGCGTGGAGCGAGAGGTGACGCTCGGCACGCCGGGCGCCGTCGCGCGCGAGGCCACCGTCGCCGTGTCGCTGGCCCCGCTGCTGCTCACCGCCGGGCGCTGGGACGCCTACCTGCGCCACCAGGGCAGACGCAACAGGCTGCGCAGCATCGACCCCGGCTTCTCGCTCGACCATCTCGACGCGTACGCGCTCTGCAAGCGCACGCTCGCCTACCGCTCCTACCGCACCCGCAACGGCTATCTGGCGCTGAAGATCGACGATGCCGCGCCCGTGGCGGAGGTGCGCGCGGTCTGGTTCAGGGAGGGCCGCTTCGAGGTGACCGGCCTGCTCGCCTACACCGGCCTGGAGGACGACGACTCCCGCCACGAGGCCATGCTGGCGCTGCAGCGCAGGCAGACGGGCGCGCGCGTGTCGGCCAACGCCACCGTCCAGGGCGTGCGCTTCCACGCCGCGGTCTCGCTGGTCGACGTGCTCGCCGCCGACCCCGAGGCCTCGGGTACGTGGGAGCCGTCGCTGGAGGTGGACGGGGTCGGCGAGCCGTTGCGGCTGGGCGGCTGGCTCGACGACGTCGACGGCAAGCGGCGCCGCCTGCACTACCCGTCGGCCCGCATCGACGGCGTGCCCATCAAGCCCTCCTACACCGCCGACGACGAGTTGCGCATCGAGGTGGGCGGGTGAAGGTCACCTTCCTGCTCTCCTCCGCGTACGCGATGCGGGGAGACGTGCGCTCGGCGCTCAACCTCGCGGGCGCGCTGGCCCAGCGGCACGAGGTCGAGGTGATCAGCCTCAGGAGGCAGAAGGAGAAGCCGTTCTTCCCGGTCGCCGCGGGCGTGACCATGCGCTCGGTGATCGACGTGAGGCCAGGCGTCCGGCGTCTGTTCCCGCAGGGGCAGGTGCGCACGGAGGTGGCCCTGTGGCGGATGCTGCGCTCACTCAGAAGTGACGTTCTCGTCACCGCCAGGCCGGGGCTCAGCGTCCAGGCCGCGCGGCACGCCCCGCGCGAGATCCTGCGCATCGCCCGTGAGTGGGGCAGGCCGGCGGTGCCCGGCCCGGTCAAGAAGCTCTACCCGCGCCTGGACGCCGTCGTCGCGGCCACCGAGCCGGCCCGCGAGGAGTGGGCCAGGTTGCTCGACTCCGGGCCGCACGTGCACGCCATCCCCGACGCGCTGCCCGGCTCGCCGTGGCCGCGCTCGCGGATGGACAACCGCATCGTGGCGGCGGGCGGCCGCTGGGTGGCCGCCAAGTCGTACGACAGGCTGATCCGCGCCTTCGCCGTCGTCTCCGCCGAGCGCCCCGACTGGCGGCTCAGGCTGTACGGGAGCGGCCCCGAGGAGCGGCGGCTGCGCGCGCTGGTCGACGAGCTGGGCCTGCACAACCACGTCTACTTCATGGGCACCACCCCCGATCTGACCGGGGAGTTCGCCAAGGCGTCGATCGTGGCCAACACCTCCCACACCGCCGACCTCGGCATGACCGTGCTGGAGGCGATGGGGTGCGGGGTGCCCGTGGTGGCGTTCGAGGGCAGCCACGGGCCCGCCGAGTTCGTGGCCACCGGCTACAACGGCGTGCTGGTGCCCGAGGCCGACGAGCGGGCGTTCGCCGGGGCGATGCTGGCGCTCATCGGCGACGAGCGCAGGCGGCGCTCGCTGGCCGCCGGGGCGCTCGACACGGCCATCCGCCACGCCGCCGACGAGGTGGGCGAGCAGTGGGAGAAGCTGTTCGCAGGGCTCCGCTGAGTGATACCCGGAGCGGGTACCTTAGATGTATGCATGGGTACAGCGGAGACAAGCAGGCCTATCTGACGCGGCTCAGGCGCATCGAAGGGCAGATCAGGGGCCTGCAGCGCATGGTCGACGACGACGCCTACTGCATCGACGTCCTCACCCAGGTCTCCGCCGCGACGCGGGCGTTGCAGGCGGTGGCGCTGGGGCTGCTGGAGGAGCACATCTCCCACTGCGTCGCCGACGCCATCGCCACCGGTGGCCCGGAGGCCGACGCGAAGGTCAAGGAGGCCTCGGCCGCGATCGCGCGACTCGTCCGTTCGTAGGAGGGCCGCCCCCCGGGAGGACTAGTCATCGTGAGCCACCCCGTACATGACATGTCCCGGACCCCTGGGGGAGTCCGGGACCAAGTCATGTGATCGTCTTCAGCGACTCGCCGAAGTCCGCAATCCGAGCGCGTCGTCGAGCTCGTCCAAGGTCAGCCGCCGCTCGCTGACAGCGACGGCGGTGAGCACCTCGGCGTAGAGCGCAATCTCGTCCAACGCGACACGGTCATGGACCCGAGTGTCCAAGTTTTCGTGCCCCACCGCGTCGTCCTTCCTTCCGCAGCCCACACCCTCTCCGAGGTTACGGCGCGGGCCCTTCCGGCGACATGGCCCATCGGAGTCATTCCTTTCGTCGCCGATGAGGCCCCAAGGGGATCATTTCCCCGGGTAGAGATCACAATTCAGCTAATAACGCGTGATCTTAAGTGTTAGAACGATATAGGCGGAGTTAGGGTGAAATAGCGGCATTAGTGGTTTACGTGTGACTCATGGGGTCGTCGCGCTCCAGGACCAGGCGGCGCACCAGCGCGGCCGACCCCGCGAACCCCCGCTCCGGCACCCGCGCCCCGGACACCCGATGCCAGGCCAGCCCCACCGCGTACGCGGCTCCCAGCACCGCGGCCGTGCTGGCACGGTCGGGCGGCATCATGCCGGTGCCGGCCTCGTCGCGCACGTGCGTGAACCCGCCCCGCAGGTCGGGCGGACCGGCCCCCGGCAGCCGGAGCCGCCGCGTGCCGGCGTCGTCCGGAGTCGTTTCCGAAATGTGACCTGTACTCAACTTATTGGGCCCCGGAATGCCCCCCGTTCCCGTAACGGGGCCGCCCGGGACGGGGAGTGGGCCGGAGCCGGTGAGCGGGCCGGTAAACGACTCGTTATCGGGGTTCCGGTATTGACCGGAAAAGCCTCCGGCGGGCCGCACGGGAAAACCCTCCGGCTCGGTCCGCTCGCCCGCCGACGTGCTCGTCAGGCCCGCCCGCAGCAGCTCCTCGTACGCGTGTCGGAGCCGGTGGTCGAGCCGGGGCGGCAGCAGCCCCTTGGAGTCGGACAGGTCCGCCAGATAGGCGGCGGCGGCCCGCGGCGGGTCGGTCGTGAAGGCCAGCGCCTCGACCAGGTCGTAGACCGTGTGGGACAGGTGGGCCTCCGGGTCGGTCTCCGCCATCACCGCCCGGGCCAGCCGCGGCGGGCAGCGGCGCAGCCAGGCCCGGCGCAGCTCCTGGTCCCCGCGCGCGGCCGCGTGGTCGTCCAGCCCCGGCTTCCGCAGCTCGGGCTCCACCATCGTGAGCAGCGCCAGCGCGCGCGGCCTGAACCGGGTGTCGGACAACAGGATGTGAGCCGTGTCGGCGATCAGCGCGGCCAGGCGCAGCGCGGTGCGCGGATGGCCGGCCCGCAGCCGCTCGCCCACCAGCGCGACCAGGCCCGCCAGCGGCGGCGCCGGCAGCCAGCGCACCCACTCGTCGCCCGGCAGCGACCGGCGCAGGAACTGGCCGAACATGGTGATCAGCCGTTCGTTGCCGTCGAAGGCCGGCGCGTACGCGCACCACATGATCGTGCCCCAGATGGCCGCCACCGTGCTGGGCACGTCGGAGGCGAAGACGTCGTCGAAGGCGGCGAGAGGATAGTCGAGCTCGCTCCTGCGGCAGTTGGCCCGCAGCAGGTCGTTGACGCGCTCGCACAGCTTCGGCGGCACGTCCGGGCCGACGAAGGCCTGCGTGGAGCCCGGCTCTGCGGCGAAGTCGGGGCCGCCGGGGATGATCTTCGGGGGCAGCGCGGCCGGGGAGTGGCCCACCTGCCGGGCGCGGATGCGCCGGGGCGGCGGCGCGGGGTGCCAGCGGCCGTCGGCCGGGTCGTGCAGGTGCCAGCGCGCGTGCGCGCCGAACAGCCACCGGTCGCCGTCGCGGGTCACCAGCGTCCTGGCGGCGATCGCGTGCGCGCGGGTGTCGCCGGGCAGCCCCTGCCAGCGCGGGTCGTCGACCATCGCGCGGATCTCCGCCTCCGCGGCGGTGAACGCATTCCAGGGGCGCACGGCGGCCATCGTAGTAGTCCGTCCGTAACCGAAGGTTGGCAGTACACGGCAGAATGTCCGCTATGAGGGCGAGACTGGCGGGCATGATGGCGGTCGTGGGTGTGGTGAGCGGGTGCGGGACGATCACGGCGGCCCAGCCGCCGCTGGAGGGGCCCGGCGTGCTCACGCTGGAGAAGGCCCAGCCCCCCACGCCGGGCGGCGAGGTGGGCGGCGCCTCCACCGAGTTCGCGTCCGCCAAGGACCTGTCGATGTGGCTCAAGCTCAGCGAGAAGGAGAAGGACGTCGACCGGCTCGCCAAGATGGACGTCGGCAAGACGGCCAAGGGCGCCATGTACCTGGAGCCCAAGACCTCCGCCTGGTTCGACGGCTTCCGCGGCCCGTTCGTCTACCAGGACCTGGCCGGCGACATCGTCATGCACGCCAGGGTGAAGGTCGAGGGCAAGAGCGGCGGCAAGCCTAGGCGCAAGTTCTCGCTCGGCGGCCTGATGGCCAGGGTGCCGGACTCGTACGACAACGCCAACTGGGTGTCGGTCACCACCGGCACGACCGACAGGACCGGCCGGCTGGAGTCGAAGTACACCAGGGACGGCAGCTCCAAGCCCAAGGAGACAGCCGTCAAGAGCGGCTGGACGGAGTTAGTGCTGGCCCGGGTGGGCAGGGTGTGCGCCGCGCTCTACAAGGAGGAGGGCGGCGAGTGGAAGGTGGCCGACCGCTGGCCGACCGAGTTCCCCGAGGTGCTGCAGTGGGGCCTGGTCGCGTACACCGACTGGGACAGCTACTACGCGCTCAAGAAGGACCACGTCAAGGGCAACGCCAAGCAGGTGAAGGGGCAGCCCGACCTGAAGATGACCGTCGACTACGTGCGGTTCCTCCGGCCGGAGCTGCCCGATTACGCCGACCCGCTGAACACCGCGTCGGTCTCGGACGAGGTGCTGATCAAAGTGGTGACGCCCGCCGATGCCTGAGCGCCGCCGCCATGTAGGTGTCGGGCGTGCGGGCGAAGGACGCCCGGTCGTCGTCGGTCAGCTCGCGTACGATCTTCCCCGGCACCCCCGCCACCAGCACGCCGGCCGGGATCTTCTTGCCGGGCCCGATCAGCGCGCCCGCCGCGACGAGCGTGCCGGCTCCCACGTGGGCCCCTCCCAGCACGATCGCGCCGATGCCGATCAGCGCGCCGGACTCGACGTGGGCGCCGTGGACCATGGCCTTGTGCCCCAGGCTCACCCGGGGCTCCAGGATGGCCGGCTCGCCGGGGTCGGCGTGCAGGCAGCACAGGTCCTGGACGTTGCACTCCTCACCGATCTCGATGCGTTCACTGTCCGCCCTGAGAACGGAGCCGTACCAGATGCTCGACGCCCGGCCGATCGAGACCCTGCCGACCACGACGGCGCCAGGGGCGACGTACGCGTCCGGGTGGATCTCCGGGGCCGCCCCGTCGTCCAATGCAGCGATGTACATCTGACCCATCGTAATTCCCGCCGTTTCCTGCCCGGCTCTGGCATTCCGGTTGCGGGTATGGGCAGTTGGCAGGAAAGTCGATTACTGACGTCTCGTCGTCACACCCTCACAATCCGCAGTTATCCCCCGCCTCACGCGAATTAGGTAATCCCCATGACACAACGGCACGACAGCATCCCCGACCTCATGCAGGACGACACTTTCGAAGTGGCCATGCGCGGCTACAACCGCCGCCAGGTGCACGACTACATGGCCAGGACCGGCAACCAGATCAGGGACCTGGAGGAGCGGCTGGCGCGGGCGATCGACCAGGCCGAGCAGAGCCGGGTCGAGCTCGCGGAGGCCAGGCGGCAGATCGCCGAGGTGCCCCAGAACTTCAACCCGAGCACCCGGCTGGAGCAGATTCTCAAGCTCGGCCACGAAGAGGCCACCGCCATGCGGGAGGAGGCCGAGGCCGAGAGCAGCGCCCTGCGCGAGTCCGCGAAGACCGAGTCCGACCGGCTGCTGACCTCGGCCCGCGAGACCGCCGACAAGATGCTCACCTCCGCGCAGGCGGAGGCGGAGCGGCGGGTCGCCGAGGCCACCGAGGCGGCCGAGCGCATGCTGGCGCAGGCCGGGGCCGACGCCGAGGAGGCCCGCTCGTCGGCGCGCGCCGAGGCGGAGACCCGGGTGCGCGAGGCGCAGGCCGAGGCAGAACGCACGGTCACCGCGGCCCGGGAGGAGTCCGAGCGGATGGTCGCGTCCGCGACGGCCGAGGCGGAGCAGACCATGGCAGGGGCGCGGGCCGAGGCGGAGCGGACGGTGGAGGCCGCCCGCGCGGAGGCCGAGGCGTCACTGGCGGCGGCGCAGCAGCGGGTGGCCTCGCTCGACGAGCACGCCGGCCGCCGCGTGGAGTACCTGAGCAACACCCACAACGAGGTGGTCCGCAGGCTGAACGAGGTCAACTCGGTGCTCAGCGACCTGATGCGCAAGGAGGCGGGGGCGGGCCCGCTGGTGCCGGAGGCGATCGCGCCGCCGGCCGCGCAGCAGGAGCTCCCGAGCGGGCAGGAGCAGGACGACGTGCGGGTCATCGTCGAGGACGAGGAGCCGCGGGAGGAGCGGTCGGTGGACGACACGGACGTCAACCTGGGACGTCTGGAGCTGCGCAAGTAGCGGGTGGAAGCCTCCGCCCCCGATCGGGTCGGAGGCTTCCACGCGTGCCCCCTCTTGGTGGCCCGGTGCCGGGGCCGCCGAGACGCAGGACCCGGCACCGGGCGGATCGTGGTGGCGGCGGGTGAGGCGTCCGCCGCTCACGGAGGTGCCGGGCCGGCGCGCCGCTCGGGCTCGCCGGCTCGTCTCTCCTGGTCCCGGAGCTGCTCGCGCAGGTCTTCCGGGTCGTCCGCGTCGATGGTCATCGCACAGCCGGCGTCGCGCTGCTCGGCGCTGATCGGGTGGTGGCGCGTGGCCCACCAGCGGCCGGCATCGCTTCGCCAGATGGTCCACTGCGGGTACTCCCGGGCGATTTCGGCGAGATGCCGATCAAAGGTCATCCACACCGCCCTTCCAAGAGCCCCTGGCCGAGGTTCCATCCGCTTCGAGCGTGCGCCACTTCTCTAGAGAACGCAATGATCGTGGGGGACAGGTCAACCTATCGCTTGACATCCGCCCTTGATTCAGGCGTCGAAGTCGTACTGGAGTACGTATGCCGCGGCGTCCAGGACCATCTCGTTGACCTCCACGGGCATTCCGGCGGCGGCGTAGGCGGTGCGGTCGACGACGATGACGGGGGTGCCGGCCGGCAGGCCGAGCAGGGCGCTCTCGCGGGGGCTGGGCATGCGGGCGCGGACCTCCTCGGTGAAGTGGGCCGGGGGGAGTTCGAGGTCGCGCAGCCTGGCGTAGACGCCTCCCGGCCCGGTGTCGGCCTCGGTGATCGGGCTGCCCTCCACGAGCCGCGCGGGGAAGTAGGAGGTGGCCAGCTGCACGGGCCTGGCGTCGACCAGGTAGCGGCGCCTGCGGACCCAGACGTCGGGGCCGCCGAGCACGTTCGCCACCTCGTCGGGGGCCTGTTCGCGGGCCACCTCGACCTGGTCGACGGTGAAGGGGCGGCCGCGGGTGTCGGCGTCCCAGATCGATCGTCCCTGCCCCCATTGTTCGCGCGCCAGGCGGCGGGAGCCGTGCCTGCGTATGGGTTTGAACAGTCGCACGTAGACCCCCGAGCCTCGCTTCGGCACCGCCAGACCTTCGTTGATCAGAACCGCGAGCGCCTGCCTGGCCGTGGCCCGGGCGATCGCGTACTCGGTCATGAGCGTGTTCTCGCCTGGTAGCCGGTCCCCGTCGCGCAGGTCGCCGGAGTGGATCCGGTCGCGGAGTGCGTCGGCGATCTGGCGGTAGATAGGAGGTTCTTGGGGTACCGGGGATTCAGACACAGTTAGATCACCCTCTGTCACCAACCGGGTTTGGCGTCTCCAGAGAACTTGCCCCGTCTTGTCCACGATCGCACAGATACGGAGGTTGGTCGCGAGTCTCTTTTTGAGCGGTGTGCGCCTGTGTGGTGACATCGGCCGGTTTTTGCGCAGCCGTTATCCCAGAATCGGTTCGCCCGTTACGGCTCTCGCCCACCAGCGGCGAGTAATCAGCGCCGCCGCCACCGCACCGGCCGTGTTGATCAGCACGTCGTCCACGGACGAGAACCGGCCGAGCCGCAGGACGTACTGCAGGGTCTCCACGAGCAGCGAGGCGGCCCCCGCGACGGCCGCCACGCGGGCCGGCGAGGCCATCCTGGCGGTGCGCACCGGGAGCAGCGCGCCGAGCGCGGCGAACACCAGCAGGTTGCCTCCGACCTGCACGAACGCCGTCTCCCACGGCGATCGGACCACCGCGGCGAGGTCGGCGAACGGGATCAGGTTGACGCCCTCCTGGCCGGTTCCCGGGGTGAGGATCATCCAGATCCAGGGCGCGGTGCCGGCCGCGATCCCGACGTCGGCGAGGGCGGTGCGCAGGGGCGCGGGGTGCCCGCGGCGGGCCCGGCGGCGCGACAGCAGCACCACGGCCAGAGCAGCGAGGGGAAGGGCAAAAGTACCAGCAATAATGACGTTTCCCCATAATTCCCACGTGCGCGCCACCGGACCATGATGTCCGCAGGCGACGGCTACGGGAAGATGACCCTCAGGACAGGTCCCGGCCGGGGAAGCGTGAGCGGCATGGCGCGCGTCGGCGCGGCGAGAGACGATGCTAAGAGACACGATCACGATCGAGCGGGAGTGACCCGATGCACGATGAATGGTCGCAGGCGGTCGACGGGCGAAGCCACGCGGCCGACCGGTTGGCGGAGGCCGCGCGGTCGGGTAAATCGTGCGAGCCGGTGCGCGACCTGGTCGGCACCGCGCAGGAGGCGTACGCCGTCCAGGAGATCAACACCCGGCGGGCCCTGGACGAGGGGCGACGGCTGGTCGGCCGCAAGATCGGCATGACGAACGTGCCGTTGCGGGAGAAGCTCGGCATCGACCAGCCGGACTACGGCATGCTTTTTGCGGATATGTCGTATTCCGATGGGCTTCCTATCCCCATCACGCGCTTCCTGCAGCCCAAGGTCGAGGCGGAGATCGCCTTCGTGATGGGCGCCGACCTGGTGGGCGGGCCGTTCACGGTGGCCGAGGTGATCAGGGCGGTCGACTTCGTGCTGCCGGCCATCGAGATCGCCGACTCCCGCATCGCCGACTGGGACATCACGCTCCCTGACACCATCGCCGACAACGCCTCCGCCGGCGCCTTCGTGCTCGGCAACACGCCCACCTCGCTGATGGGCTCCGACCTGCGGTCGGCCGGGATGCGGATGACCCGCGCGGACGCGGAGGTCTCCACCGGCTCGGGCGAGGCCTGCATGGGCCACCCGCTCAACGCCGCCGTGTGGCTCGCCGGCGCGCTGGGCCGCACCGCCTTCCCGCTCCGCGCCGGTGACGTGGTGCTGACCGGGGCGCTCGGGCCGGTGGTCCCGGCCGAGCCGGGCGACGTGTTCGAGGCCCACGTCGACGGGCTGGGCTCCGTCCGGGCGGTGTTCTCCCCGTGACACGCGATCGCGGCCGGGCGCTGCGGGTCGAGGGCAAGGCGACGCCGCGCGGCCGGTTCCCGCACGTGCGCCGGGCCGGCGACTTCCTGTACGTCTCGGGCACCAGCTCCAGAAGGCCGGACAACACCTTCGTCGGCGCCGAGGCCGACGAGCTGGGCGTCACCGACCTCGACATCCGCGCCCAGACCAGAGCCGTCATCGAGAACGTCGGCGACATACTCAAAGCCGCGGGCGGCTCGCTGGCCGACCTCGTCCAGATCACCGCCTACCTGGTGAACATGAACGACTACAAGGGCTACAACGAGGTCTACGCCGAGTTCTTCGACGAGGAGGGGCCCACCCGCACCACCGTGGCCGTCCACCAGCTCCCGCACCCGCACCTGCTGATCGAGATGCAGGCCGTCGCCTATCACCCCCTGGAGAGATCATGATCCCCCCGATCGACTTCACGAAGTGGATCGACGAGCACGCCCACCTGCTCAAGCCCCCGGTCGGCAACAAGGTGGTCTTCGAGGGCGCCGAGGACTTCATCGTCATGGTGGTCGGCGGGCCCAACTCCCGCACCGACTACCACGTCGACCCGTACGAGGAGCTCTTCTACCAGGTCCGCGGCAACATGCACGTCAACGTGATCACCGACAGGGGGCCGGAGACCGTGCACATCAGGGAGGGGCAGATGTGGCTGCTGCCCCCGTCCATGCCGCACTCCCCGCAGCGGCCCGAGGAGGGGTCGGTCGGGCTGGTGGTGGAGAGGATCCGGCCGGAGGGCACGCTGGAGAGGTTCCAGTGGTACTGCGAGCAGTGCGGCTCGCTGGTCCACGAGGTCGAGCTGCAGGTACGCGACATCGTCGCCGACCTGCCGCCGGTGTTCAACGCGTTCTACGCCGACGAGAAGGCGCGCACCTGCGCGGGCTGCGGCGCGCTCCATCCGGGCAAGGGCTGAATGGTCACTGACGTCCACACCCACTACGTGCCCAGGGGCTGGCCCGACCTGGGCTGGCCGGGGGCGCCCAGCCTGCGGGTGGAGTCCGAGCGGGAGGCGGTCATACTCGTCGGCGGCGCGGAGTTCCGCCGGATCCGTCACGAGTGCTGGGACCCCCGGGTGCGGCTGGAGTCGATGGACGCCGACGGGGTGGACCGGCAGGTGGTCTCGCCGACGCCGGTGTTCTTCGGTTACGACCGGCCGCCCGCCGAGGGCGTGCGGATCGCCAGGGTCTTCAACGACCTGGCGCTGGAGATCTGCGACGGCGACCGGCTGATCCCGTTCTGCCAGGTGCCGCTGCAGGATCCCGACCTGGCCTGCGAGGAGCTGGACCGGTGTCTCGCCAACGGGCACCGGGGGGTCGAGATCGGCAACCACGCCGGCGACCGCGACCTGGACGACGACGGGATCGTACGGTTCCTGGCCCACTGCGCCGACCGGGGCGTCCCGGTGTTCGTGCACCCGTGGGACATGCCGTCGGGGCCCCGGCTCGACCGGTGGATGGCGCGGTGGCTGGTGGGCATGCCTGCCGAGACCCATCTGTCGATCCTGGCGATGATCCTCGGCGGCGTGTTCGACCGCGTCCCCGACACCCTGCGCATCTGCTTCGCCCACGGCGGCGGGTCGTTCGCCTTCTGGCTCGGCCGGTTGGAGAACGCCTGGCACCGCAGGAAGGACGTGGTCGGCGTCTCGGAGAAGCCGCCGTCCGCCTATCTCGGCCGGTTCGGCGTCGATTCGGTCGTCTTCGACGAGCGGGCGCTGCGCCTGCTGGTCGACACCTTCGGCGAGGACCACGTCATGCTCGGCTCCGACTACCCGTACCCGCTGGGCGAGTCGCCCGCGGGCGAGCTGGTCAGGACCGCCGGGTTCCTCACCGACGGGGCGCGGGCCAAGCTGATGCGCCGCAACGCCGAGGTGTTCCTGGGCTGCTGAGGGGAGCTCACCATGCGGTTACCGCCCGTCGTCGGGCTGGTGGTGCTGATGGCGGCAGGCTGCGGCGGCGCCGCGCCGCAGCCGCCGCGGCACGAGGACGGCGAGGTCCGGGTGGGGGCGATCATCTCCCAGACCGGCGTCTACGCCCCGCTCGGGGACGAGATGGAACGCGCCATGCGCCTCTACCTGGAGGAGCACGGCGGCGAGCTGGGCGGCAGGCCCGCCAGGCTGGTCGTCGCCGACGACGGCGGCACCGCCGAGCAGGGCAGGCGGGCCGCCAGGGAGCTCATCGAGCGCGACCGGGTGGACGTGATCACCGGCCTGCTGGCCTCGCCGGTGGCCGAGGCGGTGGTGGCCGAGGCGGGGCGGACTCCCGTCGTGGTGGCCAACGCGGGGGCCGACGACCTGGGCGGGCCCGGCGTGTTCCGGGTGTCGTTCACCAACCACGCCCACGGGCACGCCGCGGGCCGCTACGCCGCCCAGGCCCACGGCCGCCGCCCCGCCGTGCTGATGGCCTCCGACTACTCGGCCGGCGTCGAGACCCTGGACGGCTTCGAGGAGGGGTACGGAGCCGGCAAGCTGGAACGCGTTCTCACCCCGTACGGCAGGACGCCGGACCTGGCGCCCTACCTGGCGCGGATCCCGGCGGAGGCGGAGCTGCTGTACGCGTTCTACGCGGGGGGCGAGGCGGTCGCCTTCGCCAAGGCGTTCAGGCAGCTCGGCTACGACACCAGGATCGACCTGCTGACCTGCCAGAACCTCACGGACGAGGACGTGCTGGCGGCCGTCGGGGCGGACGCGGAGGGCATCGTCAGCGTCGGGCTGTACGCGCCGGGGCTGGAGAACCCGGAGAACACCGCGTTCGTGGCGAAGTGGCAGACGCGGACCGGCCGGAACCCCTCGGTGGTGGCGGTGCAGAGCTGGGACGCCATGTCGCTGGTCGACCGGGCCGCGGCCCGGGGCGGTGACCTGACGGCCGAGCTGGGCGGGGTCGGCGAGTTACCCAGCCCGCGGGGGCCGCTGCGGCTGGACCCGGCAACACACGACCCGGTGCAGAACTGGTACGCCCGGCAGTACCAAAATGGTACAAATCGGGTTATCGCTACCGTTCCCCCGAAGGAGTGACCAGTTGCTGGATCGCGACCGCTGCCTCGCCCTGGACGCCGAGGACCCGCTGCGGGAGTTCAGGGAAGAGTTCGTGCTCCCCGAAGGCGTCATCTACCTCGTGGGCAACTCGCTCGGCGCGCTGCCGCGCCACGCCCCCGAACGGCTCCGCAGGGCGGTGGAGGACGAGTGGGGCGGTCAGCTCGTCGGCGGCTGGAACAGCGCGGGCTGGTACGACCAGCCGCTGACCCTGGGCGACCGGATCGCGCCCCTCATCGGGGCCGGGCCCGGCCAGGTCGTGGTGGGCAACACGACCTCGATCGCGATCCACCAGGCGGTCTCGGCGGCGGCGCGGCTGCGCCCGGGCAGGAAGGTCGTCGTCTCCGACGCGCGCAACTTCCCGACCGACCACTACATGGTCCAGGGGCTGGCGGAGTCGCTCGGGTACGAGGTGCGCGACGTGTCCGAGGGCCGGTTCGACGACGTGGCGGCGGTGCTGCTGTCGGAGGTCGACTACCGCACCGGCGAGCGCCAGGACGTGCCCGAGGTGACCGCCCGCGTGCAGGCCGCGGGGGCGCTGATGATCTGGGACGTCTGCCACAGCGTCGGCGCCATGCCCGTGGACGTGTCGGCCGCCGACTTCGCGGTCGGGTGCACGTACAAGTACCTCAACGGCGGGCCGGGGTCGCCCGCCTTCCTGTACGTGAACCCGCGCCACCAGGCCGATGCCGTGAACGTGCTGTCGGGCTGGTACGGCCACGCCGACCCGTTCGCGTTCGAGGCCGGCTACCGGCCGGCGCAGGGGATCAGGCGGTTCGCGGTGAGCACCCCGCACGTGCTGTCGTTCGCCGCCCTGGACGCGGCGCTGGACGTGTGGGAGCGGGTGCCGCTGCACCTGCTGCGCGCCAAGAGCGTGGCACTCGGCGAGCTCTTCGCCGGGCTGGTCGGCGACGCGCTGGAACCGGCCTCGCCCGCCGACCCCGAGCGGCGCGGCAGCCACGTCGCCTTCCGTCACCCCGACGGCTATCCGGTGATGCGGGCGCTCATCGACCGGGGCGTGCACGGCGACTTCCGCGCGCCCGACATCCTGCGGTTCGGGCTGGCGCCGCTCTACCTCCGCTACGTGGACGTGTACGACGCGGCGCGGACCCTGCTGGAGGTGCTGGACAAGGAGCTGTGGCGGGACGAGAAGTACGCCAGGCGGCTCGCCGTCACGTGACCCGGCCGTCGAGCTCCTTGACCGCCCGCTTGGTCGCGACGGCCCGGTAGCTCTCCTCGACCCAGTCGAGCAGCACCTCCGACGGCGGCAGCGGCGACTCCAGCGGCACCGTCACCCATCCGGCCTTGCCGAGCCCGTAGCCGCTGGGCGCCGCCCCCTCGACGGTGAGCGCGTGGCCGTGGGCCTCCGAGCTCAGCTTCACCCCGAACGTGGGGCGCCACTTTTCGGTGGGCTCCTCGACGCCGAGAAACAGGAAGATCTTCTTCCCGACCTTGACGACGGTGTCGCCCCACGGGTGGTCCTCCCACGCCTCGGGCAGGCCGAGCGCGAACGCGCGCAGCTCCTCCCGCACGTCGTGCCAGTCGCTCATCGCGGCCCCGCTCTGAACTCGGTCAGCTTGCGCTCGATGTCGTCCCTGATGCGCTCGCGGGCCTCCATCCGCGGCACGCCCGCCATCAGCATTCCGTCATACCCCGTGTCATGGTGACGGATGGACGCGACCACCGCCAGCGTGATCGCGTTCTCGTCCAGCGCCCTGGCCGCCGCCGTGCGGCCGACCCGGCCGCTGCCGCGCAGACCGGCGTGCTCGGCGATGGCGCGGGCCCGCTCCGGCGGGCAGCCGGGGAACAACCTGGCGATCTCGCCGGCCATCCGCCCCTGGAACACGATGTCCTGCTCGGCCCTGCGCTCCCGGTCGCGCTCGCGCCGCCGCGAACGCGCCTCCTCGTCGGCCAGGCACCGCTCCTCGGCCCTGGCCAGCGCCTCCTCCTCGACCAGCAGGCCCCTGCGCTGGTAGACCTTGCGCCGCCGGTCGAAGCGCACGACCACCGCCGCCAGCCCGCTCTCCTGCTTGGCCCGGCGGCTCAGCGCCGCGTTCCCCGACGGCAGGAACACCAGATGATCCAGGTCGGCGCAGGTCAGGCAGTGGGGCCGGTCATCCTCCATGATCAGGTAGGGGCCGGTGTCGGCGCAGCCGGCGCACGTCCACGCCTCCAGCGGCTCGACCGCGACCAGGTCGGGCGGCTTGGCCTGGCGCTCGGCGAGCCGCCGCACCCGCGACTCGCTCAGGTCGGGCGACAGCCAGTGGACGGTGAACGGCTCCTGCTCGGGATGCCCGGTGAAGCGCAGCGGGCGGCGGTCGCGGCTGCCCGACACGTACGGCGCCGGCATCGGGCGCAGCCCTTTGGCCCGTGCCCAGTCGCGCAGCAGGGCGGCCGTGGTGAGCAGGCGCTCGCCGTCGACCGCGGCCAGCTCGGCGAGCGTGGTCGCGCGGCCCTGCCGCCAGACGTCGACGTGTCGCGTGTGGAGCCAGCGCAGCCCCGTCACCACGTCGATGAACGTCACGTACTGGTGGTCGGCCAGCGCGATCTCGGCGGCCTGGGCGACCCTGCGGGCCAGGTTCGGCTTGCTCACGCCCCTTAGTGTGCCGCGCCTTTGTCGGCCGGTGGGCATCCCTTGTGCCGATCGCGGCGAGTATCCGGGCAAGCCCATCCTGCGGAGGAACCTTGCGCCTGCTCTGGCCCGCCCTGCTCGTGCTCGCCACGTCCTGCGGCACCGCCCCGGCCGCTCCGCCGCTGCCCGAGGTGAAAGGCGCGTTCGGCGCCAGGCCGCAGGTGATCATCCCGGCCGGCAAGCCCGGCCGCACGACGCGGGTGGCGGAGCTGGAGCCGGGCCGGGGGCGGGAGACGGCTCCCGGCGACGTGGTGCTGGCCGACGTCGAGCTCCGCCTCTGGCGGGGCAACCAGACCCGGGCGAGCACGTACGGCACCCACCGGCCGATCGCGATCGTCCTCGACGGGCGGCCGATCCCGCGCGTCTGGCGGGAGGCCGTCGTGGGCCGGCCGGCGGGCAGCCGGCTGCTGCTGGTCGGGCCCGCCGCGCAGGTGCTCGGCCCCGACCTGGACCTGGACGCGGGCGACCTGCCGCCGGGCGAGCCGCTGGTCGCGGTGGTCGACATCCTCGGCGGCTACCCGCCGGACGCCCGGCTGGTCGGCCGGCCGCTGCCCTCGCCGCCCGCCGGCCTCACGCCGGACGACCCGGCCCGCACGCTCATAGGGGGTTCGGGAGAGGCCGTGCGGGCCGGGTCGAAGGTGGTGGTGCAGTACGTGGCCGTCGACTGGCGGTCGAGGACCCTGGCGGACTCCTCGTACCGCACCGGCGGCCCCGCTGCCTTCACCCTGACCGGGGACGGCGCGCCGGCCGGCTGGGTCGAGGGGCTGCGCGGGCAGCGGGTGGGCGGCAGGGTCGCGTTCGGCTCGCCGCCCGAGGGGTTGCTCTACGTCGTCGACGTGGTGGACTGCGTCGACTGCTAGCCGCAGTGCTCGAACGGGCTGTCGTAGGTGGACGAGCCCGCCTTGCCGCCCCACTTGACGCACTTGCCGGCCGCCTGGGCGGTGACCGGGCCCGCGTAGTAGGAGAAGTTGCCCGAGTCGGTCTTCCTGGCGCTGCCCTGGACCTCCAGGTAGGCGCTGGTGGCGGTGGCCGTGCCGAGCGAGGTCCGCTTGATCGTGGTCACGCAGTTGCTGCCCGTGGTCGTGTTGTAGAGCAGGTAGACGGTGCCCGCCGTGCCCAGCGCGGCCGAGTCGATGACCTTGAACCCGCTGCCGCACACCTTCTCGGGCGTGTGCGGGTTGACGCTGCCGCCGGTCACGTAGCTCATGTACTTCGCCCAGTCCCAGTGCGGGCCGGGATCGGTGTGGTCGTTGCCGGGCACCTCGACGTGGCCGACGATGTGCGTGCGGTCCTTCGGGATGCCGTACCTGTCGGCGATGTTGCGGGTCAGCGCGGCCGACGCCCGGTACATCTGGTCGGTGAACCACGAGGCGTTGTCGACGAACCCCTCGTGCTCGATGCCGACGGAGCGCCGGTTCCAGTCCTTCGCGTGGAAGGCGCGGTCCTTCTCCCGCACCATCTGGGTGATCTGCCCGTCGGACGAGCGCACCAGGTAGTGCGAGGACGACTTGGCCGCCGGGTTCTGGAACCACGAGATCGAGCCCGCGTAGGTGCCCTGCATGACATGGACCACGATCCGGTCGATGCGGTCGCTCGACGGGCGGCTGGAGACCGCGTAGTTGGCGCTGTTCGCGGCCACCCAGAGCGCGCCGGGGTAGTCCACGGCCGCGGCGAGGGCGCGCGGCTGCTCGGCGTACTCGCCCTGGTCGGGCTGGACGGCCCGGGGCTTCACCTGGACGCCCGGGGCGTCCACGCCGGCGGCGAGCGTCTCGTACACCGCGTCGGCGTAGATCCTGGCCGTGGCGTCGTTCGCGGCGTGGGCGTACGCGGCCACGGCCGGATACCAGCGGCCGAGGTCGTCCCGCTGGGCGGCGCTCAGCCCGAGCGCGTCGGCCTCGGCCCGGAGCACGGCCGCGCCGCCGAGCACGTTGGCCGCGTCGTCCGACTTGAGCGCGGCGACCGGCTTGGAGGTCAGCTTCGCGGCCTGCTCCAGGGTCTTGGCGGTGGGGTTGCTGACCAGGTGCATGATGCCGTAGCCGCCGCTGGCGCTGGGCTCGCCCCGGTGACCGTCCAGCCGGGACTCCGCGTACGCGAGCGCCACGAGCAGGTCGCGCGGCACGTCGTAGGCGGCCGCCGCGCGGTCGAACGCCTGCGCCAGGGGGTTCTGGGCGGTCTCGGTGGAGGCGTGCGCGGCCGTCGTGCCGGACAGCGCCAGCAGCCCGGCCACGATGAGGATCTTGGACTTCACGTCACTTCCGCTTCGGAGAAGGGATGGGGAAGGGAACCGCCCCGCCGCGGGTGCGCGGCGGGGCGGAGAGGCTCAGCTGCCGCAGTGCTGGAACGGGCTGTCGTGGGTGGACGAGCCCGCCTTGCCGCCCCACTTGACGCACTTGCCGGCGGCCTGGGCGGTGACCGGGCCCGCGTAGTAGGAGAAGTTGCCCGAGTCGGTCTTCCTGGCGCTGCCCTGGACCTCCAGGTAGGCGCTGGTGGCCGTGGCCGTGCCGATCGACGAGTGCTTGATCGTGGTGACGCAGTTGTTGCCGTTGGAGGCGTTGTAGAGCAGGTAGACGGTGCCCGCCGTGCCCAGCGCGGCCGAGTTGATCACGCTGTAGCCGGCGCCGCAGACCGAGGTCGGGGTGTGCGGGTTGGTGCTGCCGCCGCCGCAGTTGCGCGAGGTCAGCGTCTGGTTCGGGTAGCCGAAGGTGACCCCGTTGAAGACGGCCTTGCGGACGTTCGACGGGTAGCTGGTGCCCTGGCGGACCTCGTAGTGCAGGTGGGCGCTGATGTTGTTGCCCGGCTTGCTGGTCTTGCCCACGGTGCCGATCTTCTGGCCCTGCGCCACCGACTGGCCCACGCTGACCGAGCGGGCGTTCAGGTGGGCGTAGTAGGTGGACCAGCCGCCGCCGTGGTCGATCTTGACCAGGTTGCCGAAGCCGTTCGTCGAGCCCTGGTGCGAGGAGATCACCACGGTGCCCGACGCGGCCGCCACCACGGTGTCGCCGAGGTCGGCGTCGGCGCTGCCGCCCCGGTTGAAGTCGATCTCGTACGACTGGTGGGCGCTGCTCGCGTTCGAGTTGCCCGTCCACGCCTGGCCGCAGGGGAACGGCAGCTGGAAGTTGGTGGCGAGCGCCTGCGCCTGCTGCGTCTCCGCCTGCCTGTCGGCGGCGGCCGCGGATGCCGTGCCGAGGCTCATCAAGAGAGCGGCTCCGGCCACGATTGCTCCGCTGATCTTCATCAGGTGATCCTTTCGGGGGCGATCTCTCTCACCCAGGGTCGGGATAACCCGTACAGAAAGCGTCCAGAACCGGTACAACAAGCTGTCAGGCCTCATAGAGGAGCTGATGCGGTCATGACGGTCACCTTTCATGTGCTCGGACCGCTGGAGGTACGGTCGGCGGGTCAGCCGGTCCGGATCTCCGGCAGAAAGCCACGCCTGCTGCTCGCCACTCTGCTGCTGCACGCCAACCACGTGGTCGGCGCCGACGACCTGGTCGAGGTGCTCTGGCCGGAGCGCGCGCCCCGCTCGGCCCTGGCCAACCTGCGCACCTACGCCAGCTCGCTCCGGTCCGACCTGGCCGGGACCGGTGAGGAAGCCGGCAGCCGGCTGCGCGGCGAAGGCTCCGGCTACGCGATCGACGTGCCCGGCGGCGCGCTCGACCTGCTCGCCTTCGAGGAGCTGGCCGGCCAGGCGCGCTACGCCGACGCGCTCGCGCTCTGGCGCGGCGCGCCGCTCGCCGACCTGCCGGGCAGCCCGCTGTGGGACCGCCGGCTCGAACCCCTGCACGGCTTACGCTTACGCGCCGCGGAGGAGCTGATCGGCCAGCGGCTCGCGTCGGGCGACCACGCCGGGGCGGTGAGCGAACTGCGCGGACTGCTGGGCGAGCACCCCTACCGGGAGGACCTGTGGTCCAGGCTGCTGCTGGCCCTGCACGGCGGCGGCAGGAGGGCCGAGGCGCTGCGCACCTACGCCTCGGTGCGGGCCAGGCTGGTGGACGAGCTGGGCGTGGAGCCCGGCACCGAGCTGCGCCGCGCGTACGAGACGATCCTCGCCGACGAGCCGGCGCCCGCCGCGCCGCACCAGCTCCCGCCCGACGTGCCCGACTTCATCGGGCGCGAGGCCGAGCTGGCGGCGCTGGCCGGGCCGTTCCCGCTCGCGACGATCTCCGGGCCACCCGGCGTGGGCAAGTCCGCGCTGGCGGTACGGGCCGCGCTGGCCCTGCGCACCCGCTTCCCGGCGGGCCAGCTCTACCTCGACCTCGACGGCAGGGAGCCGGGCGACCTGCTCGCCGAGGCGCTGCGGGCGCTCGGCATGGAGTCGCCGCCGCCGACCGTGCGGGAGCGCTCGGCCCTGCTGCGCTCGCTGCTCGCCGAGCGGCCGATGCTGCTGCTGCTCGACGACGCGCTCGACGCCGCCCAGGTGCGCCCGCTGCTGCCGGGCAACGACAGCTCCGTGATCGTGACCAGCAGGCGCCGCATCACCGAGCTGCCCGGCGCGCTCCACGTCGACCTGGCCGAGCTGCCCCAGGAGGAGGCCCTGCTGCTGCTCGGCCGGATCGCGGGCGCCGACCGGGTGGCGCGCGAACGCGCCGACGCGCTGGCCATCGTCGACGCCTGCGCACGGCTGCCGCTGGCGCTGCGCAGCGCCGGGTCCCGGCTCGCCGGGCGGCCCGGCTGGTCCCTGGCGGTGCTCAGGCAACGCCTCCAGGACGACAGGCTCGGCGAGCTGAAGGAGGTCCGCGCCTGCCTGGAGCGCAGCTACCGCCACCTGCCGGCCGAGGCCGCCCGCACGCTGGGCACCCTCGGCCTGCTCGGCGCGCCCGCCCAGCCCGGCTGGGTGGTCGGCGCCGCGCTGGACCGGCCCCGCGCCGACGACGTGACGGACCTGCTCGTCGACGTGAACCTGCTGGAGGTGGCCGGCACCGACCTCGTCGGCCAGCCCCGCTACCGGTTACCCGACCTGATCCGCCGGCACGCGCTCGAACGCCGCCCCGACCCGCAGGGCGTGGCCAGGGTGCTGGCCGCGTGGACGGCGACCACCGAGCACGCCATGGCCAGGCTGCCCACCACCGTCTTCAGCCTCACCGCCGCCGGGGCGCCGCGCTGGCGGCTGCCCGAGCAGACCCTGGACCGGCTCACCGCCGACCCGCTCACCTGGTTCGAGACCGAGCACGAGGCGCTGGCCGGCGCGGTGTCCGTGGCCGCCGAGGCCGGTCTCGCGGCCTCCGCCTGGGGCCTTGCCGCCGCCATGGTGCCGTACCTTGACCTGCACTGCCACCTGGACACCTGGCAGCGCACCCACGACGTCGCGCTGGCCGCCGCCCGCGCCGCCGGCGACACGTACGGGGAGGCCGCGATGCTGCGCGGCCTCGCCCAGGTCGCGCTCTACCGGGACCGGTACGAGGAGGCGGCCGAGGGCTTCACCCGTGCCCGCAGGCTCTTCCGTGAGCTGGGGGACCTGCGGGCGGAGGCCACCTCGGTCTGCGGGCTGGGCGCGGTCAGCCAGTTCAGCGGCCGGCACGCCCGCTCGCTCGACCAGTTCAAGCAGGCGCTGGCCATGTTCCTCGCGGCGGGCGACCAGCACGGCGAGGCGTTCACCCGGCAGGCCATCGGGCGGGCCTGCATCAAGGCCGGCGACCTGGCGCAGGCGTCGGAGTCGCTCGGCCAGGCGATGCGGCTGGCCCAGGACCTCGGCGACGCGCACCGTGAAGGCTGCGTCTGCCTGCAGATGGGCACGCTGCACCGGGCCATGTCGTTCCACCGGCACGCCCTGGAGATCTTCGAGTCGCTCGGCGACCGCCACTGCGGGGCGTACGCGCTGCAGAGCCTGGCCGGGCTGCAGGTGGACCGCGGCGAACTGGCCCCCGCCTCGGCGGGGCTGGAGCGGTCGCTGCTGGTCTTCCGCGAGCTGGGCGACCGCAGCGGCGAGGCCTCCGCCACCCAGCTGCTCGGCGAGCTGCACCGCTCCGCCGGCCGCACCGGCCTCGCCCTCGACTACCTCGAACACGCCAGCCTGCTGCGCCGTGAACTCCCCGCCTGAACCGCGATCGCTCCAGGTCAGCCGTTCGTCAGGCGGCGGAAGAGCCACTTGAAGCGGGAGCCGCCACCGCGCGCCGAGCCCTCCAGGGCGGCCAGCGACTCCTCCGCGGTGGGGCGCTTGGCCGGGACGAGGTCGATCATCCGCCGCACCACCTCCGGCACGTCCGCCCGCCCATAGGCGTCGGCGCTGGTCGGCAACGCGCCGGTCAGGAGCTGGTAGGCGATCACGCCCGCCGCGTACACGTCGGCGGCGGCGGTCATCCGGTCAGGACGCTCCTGGCACTCGGGCGCGACGTAGTGGGCGTCGAGCACGTTGTGGAGCTCGTGCACCACCGTGTAGTCGCGCGGCCCCGGCTTGGCGTAGTCGAACCCGGTCAGCACCGCGTGGCCGTCGTCGGTCACCAGCACGCTGGCCGGGGTGAGCGCACGGTGGATCACCCCGTGGGCGTGCGCGTGGGCCAGGCCGCGCAGCATGTCCTGGATCACGCCCAGCCGCTCGCCGCTGCCCAGCCGCAGATGGAGCGCCTGGCCGTGGACGTCGTCCAGCACCAGCACGAACCGGCTCTCGTCGTCGATGGCGAAGAAGTCGCGCGAGCGCACCACGCACGGGTGGGGAGGGATGCGGGCCAGGGTCTGGTAGGCGTTGGCGATGCGCTGCCGCTCGGCCGCCCTGGACGCCTGGTCGGCGAGCGGGTCGGCCTGGTAGACCCGGAGCAGCACGGTCTCGCTGCCCGGCAGCGTGGCGTTGAACGCGCGGTATTCGGTGACCCGCGCGTCGCCGCCGAGCTGCTCCTCGACCTCCCAGTTGCCGAAGCGAGGAGGCGTGGTGCTGCGGCGTACGGTCTGGTTGAGCGCGTCGAGCACGGCGGACAGGTAGGGGCGCACGTCGGGGCTGCAGCCGCGCCTGACCCGGGAGACGTCGCCCAGCGTCGCGATCAGGCCGGACAGGTCGGTGACGTTGACCGCGTCGCGCCCGGCCGGGTCGACCAGCCGCGCGTCGGGGGAGGTGAGCACCACCAGGCTGTCGACGTAGACCCGCTCCAGCTGGGTGGCCCGGGAGACGAGCAGGCCCTTGAGCGCCTTGGCGGTGCCGCGCAGCTTGGTGACCGGTGAGCCGAACGCCTCCCTGCGCGGGGGGAACCAGCGCGAGCCGGACACCTCGATGCGGCCCCTGGTGCCCTTGACGTCGACGACCACCAGCGCGTGGCGGGTCAGCACGATCAGGTCGACCTCGAAGACGTCGTCGCCGCGCGGCACCTCCACGTTGTGCAGCAGGAGCCAGTCGGCGGGCGCGTTGTCTCTCAGGAAGGCGATCACGCGCCGTTCGGCGTCGTTGACCGGCCTCCCGCCCCCGACGATCTCTGCCATGGCCCTATCCTCGCACGAAATGGATTGACAACATGCTGTCGAAATGACAGTATGTTGTCATGAGTGAAGCGAAGAGAACGATCCATGTGGCGGCTTACGACACCATGGCCGACTGGGAGGTCGGGCACGCGACGGCTCATCTGCGCACCGGCCGCTTCCACCGCGACCAGAGCGGCTTCGAGATCGTCATGGTCGGTCTCACCCGCGACCCCGTCACCACCATGGGCGGCCTGCGGGTCACGCCCGACCTGGCGCTCGACGAGCTCTCGCCCTCGGGGAGCGCGCTGCTCATCCTGCCCGGCGCCGCCACGTGGGACGAGGGGGACGACCTCACGCCGTTCGCCCGCACCGCCCGCGCGTTCCTCTCCGATGGGGTCCCGGTCGCCGCGATCTGCGGCGCCACGGCCGGTCTCGCACGGGAGGGCCTGCTCGACGGGCGCGCCCACACCAGCGGCGCGGTGCAGTACCTGGAGGCCCAGGAGGGCTACTCCGGCGCCGCCCGCTACGTCGAGACGGACGCGGTCACCGACGGCGACCTCATCACGGCGGGCCCCACCGAGCCGGTGGCCTTCGCCCGCGAGATCTTCCTGCGGCTCGACGTCAACCGGCCCGAGGTCGTCGACGCGTGGTACCGGCTGTTCTCCCGCAGCGACGCCTCGGCGTACGAGGTGCTGATGTCGGCGTGAGCGGCGCCTCGCCCGAGACGGTGGAGCTGCTGTCGGACGCCGCTCTCACGGTCTTCCGGCTCAACGGGCAGTTCCTGGAGGTGGCCGAGTCGCTGGCCCGTCCGGCCGGGCTGACGGCCGCCTGGTGGCAGGTGCTCGGGGCGGTGCTGCGTGAGCCGCTGCCGGTGGCCGGCATCGCCAGGGTGATGGGCATGACCCGCCAGGGCGTGCAGCGGGTCGCCGATCTGCTGGTGGAGAAGGGCCTGGCCGAATACCTGCCGAACCCGGCGCACAAGCGCGCCAAGCTCCTCACCCCGACCGATGAGGGCAGGGCGGCCGTCGCCAGGATCGTCCCCGGCCACCGGGAGCTGGCCGCCACCCTGGCCGCCGAGCTGGGCGCGGACGGCTTCCACGCCTGCGTGGAGTCCCTGCGGCGGCTCAGCGCCGCCATGGACCGCATCCAGCGGACCTCCTGAGCCTCACCAGTCCGGCTCCACGCCCGGGCGGACCGCGCCGATGTAGGTGGGCCTGTCCACCGGTTCCACCCGTACGGTGGCGCCGGTGAACGGGGCGTTGACCATCCGCTTGCGGTTGATCGCGATGCCGACGTGCTCCGGCCCGCGGCGGCGCGGGTTACTGTCGTAGAAGACCAGGTCGCCGGCGCGCACCTCGTCCCTGGGGATCCGGATCCCGTCCTCCCACTGCCTCTGCGAGGTGCGGCTGATGGTCACGCCCACCCTGGCCCACGCGTACTGGGCCAGTCCCGAGCAGTCGAAGCCCCAGGTCTTGGCGCCGCGCCCGATCCCGTAGCCGGGCCCGCGCGTGCCGCCTCCGCCCCACGAGTACGGGAGCCCGATCGCTTCCAGGGCGGCGTCGGCCACCACCCGGCCGGGCCGCGGATACCACGGCCGGTCGTCGTAACATTCGACCGCGTACGGGTCGAAACAGTCGTGTGCCATTGCCGTGGCGGAATTCAAGGTTCCGGGAAAAGCGCACGCCATGGCCGTGGCGATAAGTATGCGTACTGCCCGCATCTGGATATTCACCGCTTCTGCCTTGTCGGTCACGCCGATCCTCGCCGCCGGCGCGGCACCGCTCGTCCCCTGATGAATGCTCCCGGCCTATAGGCATAAAACGCCTTTTAACCAGGCCGGATGCACGTATGGCGACAAGCTGAAAATGCGTCCACAATGGCCCACGACAAAAGCGGATCAGCTCGGACATATCGCCACTAAGAAGCGGCAGGAGATATTCGCTATCCCGAAAAGGGCTTGGTTTTTCCGTGAGCGCCTCCGCTCGCCCGCCGGTCGAGGCGCGGCCCCGCCCGTTCACGAGATGGTGTGAATACGGTCATTTCATGGCGAAGATTACATAAGTCGGCATATTGCGTGTATCGTGGGCAGCGGCCGGTGTTTCGGCCGCAGGGCTCGCCGGCAACCCCCTGAGACCGAGTGGGGGTGTGCGCATGATGAGCGATGACATGGGGCGGCTGCTCTACGAGGACGCCCAGCTGCGGATCATCGCGCGGAGCGGTTCGGACGCTGTCCTCCTGGTGGGCGAGGTCGACGTCACCAACAGTTCGGCGCTCGAACGTACCCTGCGATCCGCGTGGCACGGCGGCGAGCCGCTGACCGTCGACACCGGCGCGCTGACCTTCGTCGACCTGTCCGGCCTGCGGGTGCTGGTCATGCCCGCGGTGCCGCCCGGCCGGCGGTGGATCCGGCTGGTCAACGTGACACCGTTCCAGAGACGGCTGATGGGCCTCATGGGCTGGCACCATGAGGCCCGCGCGCAGCCGCTGGTCTAGATGACCGACAGGGCCGCCGTGCCCAGCCCCGTCGGCCCGGACGGCAGGCCGCGGAAGGGCCGGTTGTGCCGCCGCAGGGACTCCTCGTCGTAACGGCGGCAGTCGCGGTGCCAGACGAGGATCCCGGACATCCAGTTCTCCAGGTCCCGCACGTAGCCGTCGAGCGCCTGCCCGGCCCGCTCGTCCAGCCCGAGGTCGGCGCGGAGCACCGGCAGCTCGTGCGCGGCCACGTGCTGGAACTGCCGCATCCGCGACTCCATCAGGTCGACCACGATCCGCAGGCCCTCCGGATAGCCGCAGCCGAAGAAACTCTGCACCACCAGCACCCCGTTGTGGATCTCACCCTCGAACTCGATCTCCTTCTGGTACGAGAACACGTCGTTGAGCAGGCAGGCGTAATCCTGCGCGGCGTTCTCCAGCGACTTGAGCGGCCCGCTCGCGTACACCTCGGGAGGGATCTCGTCGGCGCGGGCCAGCCGGCACAGGCTCATCGTCAGGTCGGAGCCGAACGTCAGCCGCCGCATCTCGACGTAGTCGACCGGTTCGGGGATGCGGTGCGCCGCCTGGTTGGCCAGCTCCCACACCCAGCTCTCGGTCATGTCCGCGACGGACCGGCGGAACGCGCGCCGCGCCGCCTCGCTCATCGGCCCGGCCGAGCGCCGCCACAGGTCGGCCAGCGAGCGCTCCAGCGCGCTCGCGGGCGTCGCGAAGGTGACGCCGTCGAGCGGCATGAACCCCGGCAGCCGGGCCACCGCGGCCCGCGCGGCGACCAGGTTGCGCCCGAACACCTTCGGGAAGTAGTCGTCGCCGTACGTCCCCCAGGCCAGCCAGGCCGACGACAGGTCCAGCTCCTCAGGCGTGGCGTCCGGGTGGATGCCGGCCGCGCACAGCGGCAGGTCGTAGTCGGCGAGCTTCTCCTCGTCCCACACGGCCACGTCGAGTATGCCCATCCGGCGAGCCCACGCGGCCAGGTTGCGCCGGGCCCCCTCCAGGTGCGGGGAGAGCCGCGCGGTGAACGGCATGAAGAGGTCGGGCACCCGGGCCGGCCCCACCCGCTGGTACGGGACGTGCTGATGGGAGCGGAACCGGTGGAGCCCCAGCGACGCCATGCCGAGCCCCGGCCCCGGTGCGGCCTTGGTGTAGCGGCTGGACCGGGCGTGCCACTCGTGCCCGCCCGACTGCCAGTCCTGCAGCCCCTTGACGTACGCCAGCACGCCGCCACAGCTGACCGGGTCGATCCGGTGCTCGGCCAGCAGCGGCCCCAGCTCGGTGGCGAAGGTGTGCTCGAACTGCTGCAACCGTGCCGTGAGCAGGTCGTTGACCGCGTCCGCCGCCTGCTGCGTGGTGCACTCCAGGAACGTCTCCAGGACCAGCACCCCGTTGCTCAGCTCGCCCTCCTCACCGGTCTCCCGCTGGTAGGAGAACAGGTCGTTGCGCAGGTGGACCCCGTCGGCGAAGGTGTCGCGCAGCACCCGCATCGGCCGCGACCCGGCGATCACGTCCGGCACCTCGGCTCCCACGGCGTGCTCGACCAGCCCGGCCGACCAGGGCGCCCCGCCGACCTTGCGGCGCATCTCGATGTACTCGACCGGGTTCGGCACCCGGCCCGCGTTGATGTTGGACAGCTCCCACAACGACTCGTCCAGGAGCGCCTTGGTGCTCTCGGCGAACCGCGCACGCCACCCGGGCGACGTCCCCGGCACCGTGCGCGCCCACAGGTCGGCCAGCCCCGCCTCGACCGGGTTGCCCGGCTCGGGCACGGCGGCCCCCTGCTCCAGCGGCATGAACGCGGGCATCCGGTCCAGGTAGGCCTTGCCGCCCTCCCGGTCGCCCGGCCGCTTGAACACCTCCAGGAAGTGGTCGTCGAAGAAGAACACCCACACGTACCAGTCGGTCACCAGGCACAGCTCGGCGGCGTCGCAGTCGGGATGGGTGTACGCGCACAGCAGCGCGTAGTCGTGGGCGTCGAGGTCGTCGGTGGTCCAGACGCCCGAGCCCTCCAGCATCCCCATGCCCCGCGCCCATTGCCTGGCGTGGGTCCTGGCCTCCTCCAGATGCGGGTTGAGCCGCGCCGGATGCGGCAGGTAGAAGTCCGGCATGTCGAAGCTCACCCGTACACCTCCACGCCGTCGAGCACGCCGAGCGCGTCGGGGACGAGCACGGCGACCGAGTAGTAGGCGCTGACGAGGTAGGTGGTGATGCCCCGCTCGTCGATGCCCATGGCCCGGACGCTGAGCCCCGGCAGGTGCTCGTCGGGGATGCCGGTCTGGTGCAGCCCGACCACGCCCTGGTCCTCCTCGCCGGTGCGGAAGGCCAGGATCGAGCTGGTGCCCGACCGGCTGATCGGGATCTTGTCGCAAGGCAGGATGGGCACGCCGCGCCAGGCGGTCATCCGGCTGCCGTCGACCTCGACGCTGTCGGGGTAGACGCCCGTGGCGCTGCACTCACGGCCGAACGCCGCGATGGCGAGCGGGTGCGCCAGCATGTAGCGGGTCTTGCGCCGGCGGGTCAGCAGCGCGTCCAGGTCGGACGGGCCGGGCCGCCCCGAGCGGGGGGTCAGCCGCTGCTTCGGGTCGGCGCTGTGCAGCAGCCCGAACCGGGGGTTGCCGACCAGCTCGCGCTCCTGCGCCTCGCGCACCGCCTCGACGGTGAGCCTGAGCTGCTCCTTGGTCTGGTCCATCGTGTCGCTGAACAGGTCGGCGACCCTGGTGTGGACCCGCAGCACGGCCTGGGAGACGCTCAGTTCGTACTCGCGCGGGCTGGGATCGTAGTCGGGGAACGTGCCGGGCAGCCGCGGCTCCCCCCGGTGGCCGGACGCCAGGTCGATCGCGACCTCCCCGCGCCTGTTCAGCGGGCGCGGGTCGGGCCTCTCGGGTGAGGGGGTGAGCCGGCGGTTCACCCGGTAGCTCCCCGCGGAGAGCTCCACCCACGGCAGCGCGCGCAGCAGCCACCGGGGGGAGCTCTCCTGCGTATGGGGAGCCGTCTTGGTCGTCGTGGCCAGCGTGCGAGCCCCGGGCGTGCCGAGGCTCAGCGGCCGTTCCAGCTCGGTCAACCGGGGCACCTAGTCCTCGCGGCCGATCTCTACGTCCTCAAGCACGGCCAGCGCGTCGGGAACCAGGACCGCGGCCGAGTAGTAGGCGCTGACCAGGTAGGAGATGACGGCCTTCTCGTTGATGTTCATGAACCGGACCGACAGGCTCGGTTGGTACTCGTCGGGGATGCCGGTCTGGTGCAGCCCGATCACGCCCTGGTTCTCCTGCCCGGTGCGCATGAGCATGACCGAGCTGGTCCGCTGCGCGCTGATCGGGATCTTGTTGCACGGGAAGATCGGGACGCCCCGCCAGGCGGGCACCCGGTGGCCGCTCACCTCGGCGGCCTGCGGGTAGAGGCCGCGCTTGCTGCACTCCCTGCCGAAGGCGGCGATGGCCTGCGGGTGGGCCAGGAAGAACGCCGGTTCCTTCCACACCTTGGCCAGCAGGTCGTCCAGGTCGTCGGGGGTGGGCGGGCCGGTGCGGGTGCGGATGCGCTGGGCGAAGTCGGCGTTGTGCAGCAGCCCGAAGTCGCGGTTGTTGATCAGGTCGTGTTCCTGCCGCTCGCGCAGCGCCTCGATGGTCAGCCTGAGCTGCTGCTCCAGCTGGTTCATCGGCTGGTTGTAGAGGTCGGAGACCCGGCTGTGGACGCGCAGGACGGTCTGCGCCACGCTCAGCTCGTACTCACGCGGGCTCAGCTCGTAGTCGACGAACGTGCCGGGCAGCGTCGCCTCGCCGCTGTGGCCGGAGGACATCTCGATCGCGGCCTCGCCGTGGTCGTTGCGCGCCCGCTCACCGCCCGCCTGCCACGCCTCCAGGTGGTCGCGCAGCCCTGGCGAGCGGTCCAGCAGCGCCTGGAAGTCCTCGCGGGAGAGCGTCAGCAAGGTGGTGGCGGTCCTGGCGCGGGCCGAGAACTCCCAGGTGCCGCCGGAGGTGAGCATCGAGTCGCCCAGATGGTCGCCGTCGGCCAGCACGCCGAGGTTCTGCTCGTCGCCGTAGGCGCCCTGGGCGACCCTGCCGACGCGGCCGTGGGCGATCAGCACGAGCTGGTCGACGGGCTCGCCCTCGCGGACGATCTCGTCGCCCGGCTCGACCTCGCGCTGGGCGAACCGGTACGCGAGCGCCTCCAGGACCTCGATGTCGTCGAAACCGCGCAGCATCGGCAGCTCGCACAGCTCGGCGGGGACCACCCGCACCTCGGCGCCGCTCGTGCTGAACGTGATCCGGCCGTCTCCGAGCGTGTACGTGAGCCGCCGGTTGACGCGGAAGACGCCGCCGGAGGTCTGCGTCCAGGGCAGGAGCTTGAGCAGCCACCGTGAGGTGATCTCCTGCATCTGCGGCGGGGTCTTCGTGGTCGTCGAGAGGTTGCGCGCGGCCTCGGTGCTGAGGCTCAGCTGCTGGCCTGCCGCGGCGGAGTCGGTCGTCTCGGTCATTCGGGCACCACCCATCATGAGAGATTTACGGAGAGTGACGAAAAAGTACGTTGGGTAATCGTTCGTGGGCAGGGGTCAGCCCCGGCCGTGCTCTGGACATGGCCGGGGTCAGCTGTCGCGGTGGGCGAGCCGGGCCGCGAACAGGGTCAGCGCCGCCCGCGCGTCGGGCGCGACCGGGGCGGTGTCGAGCGCCTCCACGGCCTGCCGGACCCGTGCGTCGATCATCGACTCGACCTCGGCGAGCGCGCCCGTCTCCAGCAGGATCAGGCGCAGCTCCGCCGCCTGCTCCTCGCCCAGCGCGGGGTTGCCGTGCCAGGCGGCGAGGTAGGCGAGCTGCTGGGGCGTGGCCCGCGCCAGCGCGTGCGCGACCAGCACGGTGTGCTTGCCGTCGCGCAGGTCGTCGAGCGCCGACTTGCCGGTCTCGCCCGACGAGCCGAACGTGCCGAGCACGTCGTCGCGGAGCTGGAACGCCTCCCCGAGCGGCACCCCGAACCGGGTGTAGGCGCGCAGCAGGTCCGGCTCGGCCCCGGCCAGCGCGCCGCCGATCTGCAGCGGCCGCTCGACGGTGTATTTGGCCGTCTTGAACCTGATCGTGGTCAGCGCCTGCTCCACGCTCGCCCCGGCGCGCAGCTGGGCCAGCATGTCCAGATACTGGCCACTGATCACCTCGGTGCGCATGGCGTCGAAGACGCGGTGCGCGGCCCGCAGCCGGACCGGGTCCACGTCGCACGACGACAACAGGGCATCCGACCAGGACAGGCTGAGCGTGCCCAGGAGGATCCCGCCCGCCTGCCCGAAGGCCTCCGCGCCAGGTCCTTCGTGCAGGCGGGCGAGGCTTTTGTGGATCGTCGCCTGCCCGCGGCGCAACTCGCTGCCGTCCATGATGTCGTCATGGATCAGCAGCCCCGCGTGGCAGAGCTCCAGCGCCGCGGCGGCGCTGATGATCTCGTCGCAGTCTTCGCCGCCGGCGCCCCGCCAGCCCCAGTAGCACAGCTGCGGCCTGATGCGCTTGCCCCCGCCGAGGATGAAGCCGACCAGCAACTCGTAGGCCGCCGCCACGTCGGGGTCGGCGACCGGGGGCCGCCAGCCCTCGAGGAACCCGGCCAGCCGGTCGTCGATGCGGGGCGCCAGCAAGTCGGGGGTGATGCTCACGGTCATCGGCCGGACTCCTTCAGGGCTGCTCTGTGCTACGAGTAGTTACTCACCGAATACGGAGTGTGTAAAGCGGGTTGAGGGACCCGAGTTTTCCAGGGATATCCAAGCCCTCCTCATGAACGTCCCTTGACCTGCGGTTCAGAGGGTCTAGGGGCGCGTATCCCGGGTATTCGGGCCTGGTCGATCGAGGGAGGCAGACCATGAGAGCCGTCACCTGGCACGGCAAGCGGGACGTACGCGTCGAAGAGGTGTCCGATCCGGAGATCAAGGAACCGACCGACGCCGTCATCAGGGTCACCAGCAGCGGCATCTGCGGCTCCGATCTCCACCTGTACGAGGTGCTCGGGCCGTTCCTGCAGGAGGGCGACATCCTCGGTCACGAGCCGATGGGCGTCGTGGAGGAGGTCGGCGCCCAGGTGACCGGGCTCAAGAAGGGCGACCGGGTGGTGATCCCGTTCAACATCGCCTGCGGCCACTGCCACATGTGCGGGCTGGAGCTCTACGCCCAGTGCGAGACCACCCAGGTCCGCGAGCACGGCATGGGCGCCGCGCTGTTCGGCTACACCAAGCTCTACGGCCAGGTGCCCGGCGGCCAGGCGGAGTACCTGCGGGTGCCGCAGGCGCAGTTCGGCCCGATCAGGGTGCCCGAAGGTCCGCCGGACGAGCGGTTCGTCTACCTGTCGGACGTGCTGCCCACTTCCTGGCAGGCCGTCGACTGGGCGGACATCCCCGACGGCGGCACCGTGGCCGTCTTCGGCCTGGGCCCCATCGGCCAGATGTGCGCCCGCATCGCCCGCCACCTGGGCCACCGGGTGATCGGCGTCGACGGGGTGCCCGAGCGCCTGGAGATGGCCCGCCGCCACGGCATCGAGACCGTCGACGCGAGCGACGTCACCGACGTGCCCGCCGCCATCCGCGACCTGACGTCCGGACGCGGCACCGACTCCGTGATCGACGCGGTCGGCATGGAGGCGCACGGCTCGCCGGCCGGCAAGCTCGCCCAGACGCTCACCGGCTTCCTGCCGGACAGGATGGCCGCGCCGCTCATGACCCACGCGGGCGTGGACCGGCTGGCCGCGCTCAACCAGTCCATCGAGAGCGTCCGGCGCGGCGGCACCATCTCGGTGATCGGCGTCTACGGCGGCATGGCCGATCCGATGCCGATGCTGCGCATGTTCGACAAGGGCGTCACGCTGCGCATGGGCCAGGCGCACGTCAAGCGCTGGATCGGCGCGCTGATGCCGCTGCTCACCGACGACGGCGATCCGCTCGGCGTCATGGATCTCACCACGCACACCATGCCGCTCGACCAGGCGCCCGAAGCGTACGAGATGTTCCAGAAAAAGCGGGACGGTGCGATAAAGATCCTGCTCAAGCCGTGACTCCAGCGGTTTCGCCGCGCGAGAGGTGGGCAGCCACAGGCCCATGAGAGTCGTGGTGGTGGGGGCGACGGGGAATGTCGGGACCAGTGTGGTGCGAGCGCTGGAGGCGGACGAGAACGTGACGTCCGTCGTCGGCGTGGCCAGACGGCCGCCCGGCTCGCGCGGCGGCCCGACCGAGTGGCACAAGGCGGACGTGGTCCGCTCCGACCTGTCGCCCATCTTCGAGGGCGCCGACGTGGTCGTCCACCTGGCCTGGCTGTTCCAGCCGACCAGGGACGCCGTCGTCACCTGGAGGGCCAACGTGCTCGGCAGCACGCGGGTCTTCAGGGCGGCCGCGGAGGCGGGGGTCTCCGCTCTGGTGTACGCGTCCTCGGTGGGCGCGTACTCGCCCCGGCCGAAGGACGTGCCGGTGGACGAGAGCTGGCCCACCCACGGCTTCCCCGGCGCCGCGTACGGACGGGAGAAGGCCTACGTCGAGCGGGTGCTCGACGTGTTCGAGAACGACAACCCGGGCATCCGGGTGGTGCGCATGCGGCCCGGGTTCATCTTCAAGCGCGAGGCGGCCTCCGAGCAGCGCAGGCTGTTCGCCGGGCCGTTCCTGCCGCGGCGGATGGTCAAGGCGGGGCGCATCCCGTTCGTGCCCGACATCCCCGGGCTCAAGCTGCAGGTGCTGCACGCCGAGGACGCGGCCGAGGCCTACCGGCTGGCCGTCACCAAGCCGGTCAGCGGGGCCTTCAACATCGCCGCCGAGCCGGTGCTCGACCCGCGCACGCTGGCCGAGCTGCTCGGCGCCCGCGTCGTGCCGGTATCCGGACCGCTGGCCAGGGCAGCCGTGTCGGCCGGCTGGCACCTGCGGCTGGTGCCCGCCGCGCCGGGCCTGATGGAGCTGGCGCTCGCGATCCCGCTGATGAACGTCGACAGGGCCCGCGAGGTGCTCGGCTGGACGCCCCGGCACACCTCGGAGGACGCGATCCGTACCGCGCTGGAGGGCATTCACGACGGCGCCGGCGGGGACACCGCCCCGCTCGCGCCCGACAGCATGCGCGGCCGCCTGCGCGAACTCGCCACGGGGGTCGGCGCCCGCGCCACCCCTGAAAGGTGAGAAACGCCACCGTCTCCGGCAAGGCAGTGTAAATCCCTGATGTCAGGGAAATGGGTGAACTACGCGAGGTCCGGAAGCGCGGCCTGGGTGTCATCGCGACACGGAGGAACCGCATGGATCTCGAACCCTCGATCGTGCCGGCCGGTCGGCAGCTCGGCGGCTCCCGCGCGCCCGCCCCGGGCTCACCATCGCCACCCGATCGAACGCGTACGAGCACCGCACGTATGACGCCTGCCTTCGAGTCCCGCGCGTCGGCGACACCAGGCAATCGCGAGGAGCCTGCCATGCGCACTCTTCTGGCCCAGCCCTTCACCGTCGAGGAGGTGGCCGAGCTGCGCCATGCCGTCGCGCGGCACGCGACGGGCTGCGGGCTGGTGAGCCCGCGCCTCGACGACTTCGTCCTGGCCGTGCACGAGAGCGTCATCAACGCCGTGGCGCACGCGGGCGGGAGCGGCCACGTCACGCTGTGGACGGTGGACGGGCTCCTGCGGGCGGAGACGGTCGACAGGGGATCGGGGATCCCCCGCGGCCGCCTGAACGGTCACAGCCTGCCGGGCGACTCGGCCTTCGACGGCCGGGGGCTCTACCTCATCCGCCGGTTGAGCGACGGCGTCATGTTCAGCACCGGTCCCCAGGGGACCCGGGTGGAGATCACCATGCGCCTGCCGGAGAACCGCGGGAGGCGGCTGTCACCCATGAGACGCGTCCGGGTGGCGGTCACCGGGCTGGGCCGCCATCCAGGCACCTTCGTCGCCTGAACCCCAGGACCGAGGCCCCGCCTGCCGTGACACAGCCCGCGCCTTCGGCGGGCGGGGTCCTCGCATAGGCTCGCAGGAGAGCCTGAGATCTGGGGAGCAGCGCGTGAGCGAGCGCAAACCGCCGGGGATGCCCTTCGAGAACTGGGTCGACCGGCAGATCCGTGAGGCCATGGAGCGCGGGGAGTTCGACGATTTGCCGGGCGCCGGCAAGCCCATCCCCGGCCTCGACCGGCCGTACGACGAGATGTGGTGGATCAAGCAGAAGGTGCGCGCCGAGGGCCTGTCCATGCCGCTGCCGCCGACGCTCCAGCTGCGCAAGGACGCCGAGGAGGCGCTGCGCCTGGCCGAGGGGGCGCGCACCGAGGCCGAGCTGCGGCGGATCGTCGGGGAGATCAACGACAGGATCCGCGAGGCGATCAGGACCGGCCTGTCGGGGCCTCCGCTCAACCTCGTGCCGTACGACGTCGAACGCCTCGTCGCGCGGTGGCGCGAGAGGCGTTCGAAGTGATCATGTGCTTTTGATACGTGGCTTTTTGATACAGGGCCCAGGCCGGGGCTGATCCGGCGGCCTGGGCCCTGTGCCATGTGTCAGGACAGCGGCGGGTACGCGTTCCTGACGAGCTCTCTGAACTGGGCGGAGAACCACTGGCCGGAGATCGGCGCGTCAGCCAGGGCGCCGGTCAGGTTGTTGCCGTTGAGCTCGTTGCCCGTGTAGGTGGGGTCGCACATCCGGTCGAAGCGCTTGCCCTCGTCGTTCTGGATCTCCCTGCTCGCGCCGTCCGACTCGCCCGGAGGCTTGATCCAGACGTAGGCGTCGAAGCCCGCCGCCGGGGCGGCCTGCGGCCGCTCGCCGAGACCCGCGCCGCTCTGGTTGCACCAGTTGCCGGCGTGGATGCGGCGGTCGATCCTGGACTCGTTCACGAACGTGTTCACGTTGGTCGAGGTGCTCGGCGCCGACGGGCGGGCGGTGCCGCCCCAGCCGTTGCGCGAGGTGTCGACCAGCATGCCCAGCCCCTGACGGAAGCCCTTGGCGATCAGGGCGTTGCGCAGGGCGGTGGCGAAGCTCGCCTCGTCGATGTACCAGTTCCAGTCCACCCAGGTGGACTGGCGCACCGAGGTGCCGTTCACCTGCGTGTTGATCGTGTAGTGCGGCTCCCTCAGGCCGGAGTAGTTGGCGGTGTTGACGATGAAGCCGTCCACGCTGTCCACACCCGCGGCGGTGCCGGCCACGGTCTGGTAGAAGAGGTCGACCGCGGGCTGGAAGTTCGAGTCCCAGCCGAGCCAGGCGTGGTGGGCGGCGTCGACGTAGGTGTAGACGTTGGTGATCGCGTGCAGCTTGTCGAGCGCGTAGCGGACGCCGTCACGGTAGCCGCCCGGGCCGTCCGCCTCGCGGCAGTCGGCGAACTGGTCGGTGTTGGTGATCAGGTTCGGCAGCGAGTCGGGCTCGATGATCGTGACGATGCGCAGGTTGGCGTACTGCGAGTCGTCCAGGATGTCGGCGATCGGGTCGATGTACTCGGTCTTGTAGCGGTTGAAGCCGTTCTCGGAGATGCGCAGCTCGCCGTTGGAGGCCAGCGCCGAGCAGTCGCGGTTCGGCAGGTTGTAGATGACGACCTGGATGGTCAGCGGTGAGGCGCCGTTGGCGGCGTCCTGCCTGACCGCCTCGTCCAGGTGCTCGCGCAGGCTCATCGCGGTGGCGGAGCCGGCGATGGCGGCGGTCCGGTCCATCCAGACGGCGGTGGAGATGTTGGCCACCGCCGCGCCGCCGGGCTCGGCCGCGGCCTTGGCCGACCAGTCAGGGTTGACGTAGCCGGTCGCTCCCGCGTACGGGTTCTCGACGTGCGTCGGGTTGGTGCCGCCGTCGTCGTCCGCCTCGGTGGCGGTGACGGTGCGGGAGGTCAGGCCGGTGGAGGCCACGGTGAAGGTGCGGGTGCCCGCCGTGGTGTCGGAGTCCTGCGCCGCGGCCAGGGTCACGGTCTGCGGGGTGTTCCAGTTGTCCGGCGTGAAGGTGCGCGTGGCGCCGGCGGAGACGGTCAGGCTCGTGTCGCCGCTGCCGGCGGTCGTGGTGACGGTCACGTTCGCGGTGGGCCTGGCGGCCAGCCGGACGGTGAACGTGGCGGTGCCGCCTTCCGGCACGGTCACGGACGTGGGCGTGACGATCAGCGACTGCTCCTGCGTGGCGTCGTCGTCCACCTCGCTCGCGTTGACGCTCGCCGAGGTGACGCCGGTGCCGCCCACGGTGAAGACGGCGGTGCCGGAGACGGTGTCGGCGTCCTGCGCGGCGGCGAGCGTCACGGTCTGCGGGGTGTTCCAGTTGCTCGGGGTGAAGGTGAGCGAGGCGCCGGAGGAGACGGTCAGGTCGGTGTCACCGCTGGTCCTGGTGGTGCTCACGGTCACGTTGGAGGAGGGGGCGGACGAAAGGCGGGCGGTGAAGGTGGCGGTGCCGCCCTCGGCGACCGCGACCGAGCTGGCGGAGGTGATGACCGAGGGGGTCACGCCGCCGGGCCCGCCACAGGTGGTGCCGTTCACGGCGAACGACGTCGGGTTCGGGTTGGTGCCCGACCAGGTGCCGTTGAAGCCCACCGAGATGCTGGCGCCGGTGGCCAGGCTGCCGTTCCACGGCATGTTCCGGCCGGTCATGGTGGTGCCGGACTGGCTCCAGGAGGCGCCCCAGCCGTCGGGGGTGTAGCGCTGGGTGGTGGTCGGGAAGTCGAAGGTCAGCGTCCAGTTGCTGAGCGGGTCGCCGAGGTTCTTCAGCGTGATGCCGGCGGTGAAGCCGCCCTGACCCGGACTGGAGGTCCACGTGTTGGGGGTGTACACGACGTCGCAGGCGACCGCGGCGTGCGCCGCCGTGGTCTGCCCGGCGACCAGGCCGAAGGCCGCGACGAGGGTCGCGGTCGCGGTCACGGCCCATCTGCGCAGGCCGCGTGGGATCTTCACGAGTCATCAACTCCAGGGGGACAGAGGCTGACTGGGAGCGCTCCCAATGGTGCAACCGGTCCGCCAGGGTGTACAGCCGACGACACTCCGCGAGCCCCGTCACGCCGTCGCACGCTCGCCGAACGCCCCTTAACCGGCGTGAAACTTTCATGCCACGCCACCAGGTGAGAGGAAATACCGGCGTCACCCGGAGGGCATTTCGTTGACATCGCCTCCACGGCGCAACGCACAATCCCCATGGGAGCGCTCCCACCCCCTACTCCCATGGAGCAACCGTGATCCGTAGACCCCGTTCGATGCTCGCACGCCTGGCCAGGAGGCTCGCCGCACCCGCGGTCCTGGTCCTCGTGGCGGGCACCACCACCGTACTCGCCCAGGCGCCCGCCAGCGCGGCCGTCGCCTGCCAGGTGTCCTACACCTCCAACGACTGGAGCAGCGGCTCCAGCGGCGGCTTCACCGCGGCCATCACCATCGAGAACCGCGGCGACCCGCTCAGCAACTGGACGCTGACCTTCGACTTCCCGACCACCACCCAGCGCTACCAGCAGGGCTGGAGCGCCACCTGGAGCCAGTCCGGCACGCGGGTCACGGCGCAGAACATGCCGTGGAACGGCAACCTGGCCACCGGCGCCAGCACCTCCATCGGCTTCAACGGCACCTGGTCGGGCAGCAACCCGGCGCCGACCTCGTTCGCGATCAACGGCACCACCTGCGGCGGCACCGGGCCCGTCAACGACCCGCCCACGGTCTCGCTGACCTCGCCGAACGCCGGGCAGAGCTTCACCGCCCCGGCCACCGTGCCGATCGCCGCGACCGCCGCGGACGCCGACGGCACCGTCGCCAAGGTCGACTTCTACCAGGGCAGCACGCTGCTGGGCACCGACACCAGCGCGCCCTACTCCTACAACTGGCAGAACGTGGCGGCGGGCAACTACTCGATCACCGCCAGGGCGACCGACGACGACGGTGACACCACCGTGTCGTCCCCGGTCGGGATCACCGTCACGTCGACCAACACGCCGGCGCTCCTCGTCAGCCCGCTCAGCCTGGCCGTGCCCGAGTCGGGCGACGCCTCCTTCTCCGTCCGGCTCTCGGCACAGCCCTCCGGCAACGTGTCCGTGACCACCGCGCGGGTGAGCGGCGACACCGACCTGACCGTCGGCACCGGCGCGACCCGCACGTTCAGCACGTCGAACTGGAACACCGCGCAGACCGTGACGCTCAACGCCGCCGACGACGCGGACGACGTCAGCGGCTCGGCCGTGTTCAGGGTCAGCGCCAGCGGCTACGCCCCGGTCGAGGTCAACGCCACCGAGGTGGACGACGACGGGACCGGCGGCGACAACGAGTACATCCAGCGCTTCACCGAGATGTACAACGACCTGCACGACCCCGCCAACGGCTACTTCTCGCCCGAGGGCGTGCCGTACCACTCGGTGGAGACGTTCATGGTCGAGGCGCCCGACCACGGGCACGAGACCACGTCCGAGGCCTACAGCTACTACCTGTGGCTGGAGGCGGTCTACGGGCAGGTCACCGGTGACTGGACGAAGTTCAACGACGCCTGGGCCTCCATGGAGAGGTACATCATCCCGGCCACCGCCGACCAGCCGACGAACTCGTTCTACGACCCGTCCAAGCCGGCCACGTACGCGGCCGAGCACACCAGCGTCAGCAACTACCCGTCGCAGATCGAGCAGGGCGTGAGCGTGGGCAGCGACCCGATCGCGGGCGAGCTGCAGAGCGCGTACGGCACCCGTGACATCTACGGCATGCACTGGCTGCTCGACGTCGACAACACCTACGGCTTCGGCCGCTGCGGCGACGGCACCACCAAGCCCGCCTACATCAACACCTACCAGCGCGGGGCCGAGGAGTCCGTGTTCGAGACCATCCCGCAGCCGTCGTGCGACACGTTCGCGCACGGCGGGCCCAACGGCTTCCTCGACCTGTTCATCAAGGACTCCTCCTACGCCAAGCAGTGGAAGTACACCAACGCCCCCGACGCCGACGCCCGCGCCGTGCAGGTGGCGTACTGGGCGCTGACCTGGGCCAAGGCGCAGGGCAAGGAGTCGCAGATCTCCGCCACCGTGGCCAAGGCCGCCAAGATGGGCGACTACCTGCGCTACTCGATGTACGACAAGTACTTCAAGCAGCCCGGGTGCACCAGCCCGTCGTGCCCGGCCGGCACCGGCAAGAACGCCGCCTCCTACCTGATGTCCTGGTACTACGCCTGGGGCGGCGCGACCGACGCCAACGCGGGCTGGGCCTGGCGGATCGGCTCCAGCCACAACCACTCCGGCTACCAGAACCCGTTCGCCGCCTGGGCCCTGTCGAACGTGGCCGAGCTGCGTCCGCGCAGCTCCACCGGCGCCAACGACTGGAGCACCAGCCTCACCCGGCAGCTGCAGTTCTACACCTGGCTGCAGTCGGCCGAGGGCGCGATCGCGGGCGGCGCCACCAACAGCTGGGAAGGCGACTACGGCACCCCGCCGAGCAACCTGCCCAAGTTCCACGGCATGACCTACGACTGGCAGCCCGTCTACCACGACCCGCCGTCCAACCAGTGGTTCGGCTTCCAGGCCTGGACCATGGAGCGGGTGGCCGAGCTGTACAACGTGACCGGCAACGCCGACGCCAAGCGGCTGCTCGACAAGTGGGTCACCTGGGCGCTCGACAACACCACCGTCAGCAGCGGCGGCGACTACCAGATCCCGTCCACGCTGCGCTGGACCGGCGCTCCCGCGGGCAACTTCAACGCCACCACCGGCATGCCGCCGGCCAACCCGAACCTGCACGTCGAGGTCGTCAACCACACCCAGGACGTGGGCGTCGCCGGCTCCTATGCCAAGGTGCTCATGTACTACGCGGCCAGGGCGAACCACGCCGAGGCCCGTGACACGGCCAAGGCGCTGCTCGACGCCGTGTGGGAGAACCGCGACGACAAGGGCGTCTCGGTCGAGGAGACCAAGGCCGACTACCAGCGCGTCGACGACCCGGTCTACGTGCCGCCGGGCTGGACCGGCACCATGCCGAACGGCGACCCGATCAACTCGAACTCCACGTTCCTGTCGATCAGGTCCTTCTACGAGGACGACCCCGACTGGCCCGAGGTCCAGGCGTACCTGGACGGCACCGGGCCGGTGCCCACGTTCAACTACCACCGGTTCTGGGCGCAGGTCGACGTGGCCGTGGCCCTGGCCGAATACGGGCGGCTCTTCCCGTGATCAGCCGCACCCTCCGGAGGGCCGCCGCCGTCGCGGCGGCGGCCCTCGCCCTCCCGCTCCTCGCCGTACCGGGCGCCCAAGCTTCGGCGGCCCCGGCGTTCGCGTACGGCGAGGCCCTTCAGAAGTCGCTCTGGTTCTACGAGGCCCAGCAGTCGGGCGAGCTGCCCGACTGGAACCGGGTCGGATGGCGGGGCGACTCCGCGACGGACGACGGCGCCGACGTCGGACGCGACCTGACCGGCGGCTGGTACGACGCCGGCGACCACGTCAAGTTCGGCTTCCCGATGGCGTTCTCCGCCACCATGCTGGCCTGGGGCGCGGTCGAGTACCGCGACGCCTACCAGAACTCCGGCCAGCTCACCCACCTGCTGAACAACCTGCGGTGGGTCAACGACTACTTCATCAAGGCCCACCCGTCGCCGAACGTCCTGTACGGCCAGGTCGGCAACGGCGGCACCGACCATGCCTGGTGGGGCCCGGCCGAGGCGATGTCCATGGCGCGTCCCTCGTACAAGATCGACGCGTCGTGCGGCGGGTCGGACCTGGCGGGCGAGACGGCGGCGGCGATGGCCGCCGCGTCGATCGTCTTCCGGCCGACCGACCCCGGCTACGCCGACACGCTGGTCACCCACGCCAGGCAGCTCTACACCTTCGCCGACACCGTGAGAAAGGAGTACAGCGACTGCATCACAGACGCCCAGAGCTACTACAACTCCTGGAGCGGATACACCGATGAGCTGGTCTGGGGCGCGATCTGGCTGTACAGGGCAACGCAGGACTCGACCTTCCTGACCAAGGCCGAGTCGCTCTACGACAGTTTGGGCACCGAGCCCCAGACCTCCATCAAGTCGTACAAGTGGACCATCGCCTGGGACGACAAGTCCTACGGCACCTACGTGCTGCTGCACAAGCTGACCGGCAAGCAGAAGTACCTCGACGACGCCAACCGCTGGCTCGACTGGTGGACGGTCGGGGTGAACGGCTCCCGGGTGGCGTACTCGCCCGGCGGTCAGGCCGTGCTGGACCGGTGGGGGTCGCTGCGGTACGCGGCCAACACCGCCTTCGCGGCGCTCGTGCACAGCGACTCGATCACCGACGCCACCCGTAAGGCCCGCTACCACGACTTCGCGGTACGGCAGATCGGCTACGCGCTCGGCGACAACCCCCGCAACTCGTCCTACGTGATCGGGTTCGGGAACAACCCGCCCAAGAACCCGCACCACCGCACCGCGCACGGCTCGTGGACGGACCAGCTCTCCTCCCCGGTGGAGACCCGCCACACCCTGTACGGGGCACTCGTCGGCGGGCCGCCCGACCCCAACGACGCCTACACCGACAAGCGTGACGACTACGTGATGAACGAGGTCGCCACCGACTACAACGCGGGCTTCACCAGCGCGCTCGCCCGGCTCTACCGCGAGTACGGCGGGCCGCCGGCGGCGGGCTTCCCCACCGAGGAGACGCCCGACGGGCCGGAGATCTTCGTGGAGGCCGGGGTCAACGCCACCGGCGCGAGCTTCACCGAGATCAAGGCCATCATCCGCAACCGGTCGGCCTGGCCCGCCCGGGTCCTGGACGACGGGTCGTTCCGCTACTACTTCACCCTCGACGGCGCGACCACGGCCTCGCAGATCACCGTGTCGTCCGCGTACACCCAGTGCGCGGCCCCGACGCTGCACGCGGCCGGCGGCAGCACCTACTACGTGTCCGTCGACTGCTCCGGCCAGCGCATCGCCCCGGCGGGACAGTCGCAGCACCGCAGGGAGATCCAGTTCCGCATCGCCAGCTCCGGCACGTGGGACCCGGCCAACGACTGGTCCTACCGCGGCGTGACCACCACGCCGGGCGCGACGCCGGTACGGGTCGACAACATCACCCTCTACAGCGGCGGCACCAAGATCTGGGGCCAGCCGCCAGGACCCGAGGAGGAGGACGACACCCCGCCCGGCAGGCCGGGCACCCCGGCGGCTTCCGCGATCACCGGCTCCACCGCCAGGCTGACGTGGAGCGCCGCCACCGACAACGTGGGCGTCAGCGGTTATGACGTCTACCTGTCTGATCGTGACGGCGAAGGGGAGAAGGCGGGCACCGCGACGGGCACGACCTTCGACCTGACCGGGCTCACGCCCGGCACCGGCTACACCGCGTACGTCGTCGCCAGGGACGCGGCCGGCAACACCTCTCCGCCGTCCGGCAGCGTCACGTTCACCACCACCGACGAACCGGCCCCGACCGGCGGCTGCACCGCCGCGTTCAAGGTCGTCAACTCGTGGAGCGGCGGCTACCAGGGCGAGGTCACGGTGAAGAACGCCGGCACCTCGCAGATCACCGGCTGGGCCGTCTCCTGGACCGGCTCCGGCACCATCACCCAGATCTGGGGCGGCAGGCACACCGCGTCGGGCTCGACCGTCACCGTGCGGAACGAGACCTGGAACGGCTCCCTGGCCCCCGGAGGCACCACCACGTTCGGCTTCCTGGCCAACGGCGGCGGTGTCGTACCCGACCCCATCACCTGCACCACTGAGGGCAGCACATGAGATCACGCCTCGCCGCCCTGGCGGCGCTCATCCTCCTCCCGGTCGCCCTGATCAGCCAACCGGCGCACGCCGCCGTCGGCATCCACGTCAGCGGCGCGAACATCGTCGAAAGCGGCGGACAGAACCTGATCTTCCGCGGCACCAGCCACGCCCACACCTGGTACACCAGCCAGACCCAGTCCTTCCGCGACATCAAGTCGCTCGGCGCCAACGCCGTGCGCGTGGTGCTCAGCGGCGGCCGGTGGACCCCCAACAACACCGCCGACGTGGCCAACGTCGTCTCCCTGTGCAAGCAGAACAAGCTGATCTGCGTCCTGGAGAACCACGACACCACCGGGTACGGCGAGCAGAGCGGCGCCTACACCCTCGACCAGGCCGCCGACTACTGGATCAGCGTCAAGTCCGCCCTGGTGGGCCAGGAGGACTACGTCGTCGTCAACATCGGCAACGAGCCGATCGGCAACAACGCGGTCACCCCCGGCTGGGCCGCCGCCACCTCGGCCGCGATCCAGAAGCTGCGGACCAACGGCTTCGACCACGCGCTCATGGTCGACGCCCCCAACTGGGGCCAGGACTGGCAGTTCGGCATGCGCGACAACGCCAGGACCGTCTTCGACAGCGACCCCGACCGCAACGTGATCTTCTCGATCCACATGTACGGGGTCTTCGACACGGCCGCGGAGATCACCGCCTACATGGACGCGTTCAGGACCGCCGGGCTGCCGCTGGTCGTGGGCGAGTTCGGGCACAACCACTCCGACGGCAACCCCGACGAGGACACGATCATGGCCCAGGCCGTGAGCCGCGGCCTCGGCTACTTCGGCTGGTCGTGGAGCGGCAACGGCGGCGGCGTCGAGTACCTCGACCAGGTCACCAACTTCGACGTCAACCAGCTCACCTCCTGGGGCCAGCGGCTCTTCAACGGGACCAACGGCATCAGGGCGACCTCCCGCGAGGCCGCGATCTACGGCGGCGGCGGCCCGGTCGACACCACCCCGCCGTCCACCCCCGGCACCCCGTCGGCGTCGAACGTGACCGCCACCGGCGCCCGCCTGACCTGGACCGCCTCCACCGACAACGTGGGCGTCACCGGCTACGACGTCTACCGCTCGGGCGGCACGCTCCTCGGCCAGACGGCCACCAACGCGATCACGCTCTCCGGCCTCACCCCGTCCACCGCCTACCAGGTGTACGTGCGGGCCAGGGACGCGGCGGGCAACCAGTCCGGCTCGTCCCCGAACGCCTCGTTCACCACCCAGCCCGGCAGCTCGGGCGGCGGCTGCTCGGTGGCTCCCACCGTGCAGAGCCAGTGGGGCGACGGGTACGTCGTCCAGGCCGGCGTCACCAACACCGGCACCTCGGCCGTGACGGGGTGGACGGTGACGTTCACGCTGCCCGCCGGCCACCAGATCACCGGCTCCTGGAACGCCACGGTGTCCGTCAGCGGCCAGACCGTGACCGCCAGGAACGCGAGCTACAACGGCAACCTCGGCCCCGGCGGCAGCACCAGCTTCGGTTTCCAGGCCGGTAGGCCCGGCGGCCAGACGAGCGTGCCGTCCGGCTACACCTGCGCCACCTGACCACCCCGTTCCCCGCCCGAGGAGGTGAGGCCCCACCCCGATGAAGTGAACCGCCCCTGCGAACCATCCCGCCCGGATGGCGCGAACGCGGCCGGCCCAGAAGAGAGTCCTCCCCACTCCCCGCCGGCCGCGTTCGCGTGCGGGCCACCGCCTCCCGCGGTGCCCGCCCGCTTCCATACGCGGGGCCGCGTCCGCCGCTCCCGCTCGCTCCTACTTGGCCTGCTCGAACCTCGCCCGCGCGGCTTCCAGCGCCTCGTCGTCGCCGAAGTCGGCGAACGCCTCCTCGTGCAGGCGCTCCGGGATCAGCTCCCTGACCCGCTGCGGGTAACCGGTGCCCGCCATGGGCACCTGTACCTCCGCGTGGTGGCCGAAGTGCACCGCGAGCGGCCCGGCGGCCCGTACGGACGTCTTCCAGTCCGTGCCGGGGCCGGTGATCGCGCACATGTGCCGGGCGTACACCCACTCCACCTCGGTCACGCTCCGCGCGTCCTCGGGGGACACGCCGAACGGCTCGACCGCGCAGATGATCTTCCCGGCGTCCTCTTCGAAGTGGTGCCCGTGGTGGAGGTGCTCCTCCTGCGAGGCGCTCTCCAGCAGCACCGTCACGCGGGCGGTGAGCTCCTCGGACAGGTCCTGCGGCAGGTCGCCCTGCCGCAGGACCGCGAAGAGCGACGTACCCGCGATGGCGGCCACGACCACGGCGGCGACGGCAAGGAAGCCGCGCCGCCGGGCCGGGGGTGTTCGCACGTCCTCCAGCATCAGCCTGCCTCTACGGGCTCGTGCAGGTCAGCGTCGGGACGGGGCTGGGCACGCTGCCCGTGGCGTTGAAGCCGAACGTGGTCGAGGCGTTCGGCGCCAGTTGCCCGTTGTACGACACGTTCTTGGCCACCACGTTGGGCGGTTGCCCGGTCAGCGTGGCGTTCCACGGCGCTCCGGCGAAGCCCTGGCCACCGGAGTACGTCCAGGACACCGTCCAGCCGTTGAGCGGGGTGGTGCCGGTGTTGCGGACGGTCACCTCGCCCTGGAAGTGGCCGGCCCAGCCGGTGTCGGTGGCGCGCAAGGTGGCCTGGCAGTCCGCGTCGGGGTCCGGGGTCGGCGTGTCCGACGGGCCGGGGCCCGGGCCGGGAGAGCTGCCGCCCGGACCGACACCGGTGACCTCGCCGTTGCCGCCGTCGAAGACGACGTCCGAGCAGCTGTAGAAGTTCTCGTTGCTGTCGGAGCGCTTCCAGTGGATGAACAGGATGTGGTCGCCGCTCTTGCCGGCGGGGAGCGTGGAGTTCCAGTAGTAGTAGTTGAGCCCGCCCACGCCGCCCGACTGCGGCGGGTTGCTCACGGTGCCGAACTTCTCCAGGTCGGCCCAGCGCAGCGGACCGTTCGCGTTCCACCCGTTCTTGGTGATGTACAGGTCGAACGAGCCCGGGTGGGCAGCCCAGTTGCTGTGCCGGATCTGGATGTTGGCGCCTGACGTCAGGTGGGTCTTCGGCCAGTCGTTGCGCACCGCGTTATAGGCGCTGAAGTCGTACGGCCCGCCGGTGCCGCCGCTGCAGATCTGGCCGTCGGGGATGAACCCGCTGGTCCGGCCCGCGCCGTCGGAGCGCAGCACGGCGAACCAGTTGTACAGCGGGGTGGTGCCGCTCTGGGCGACGGCCGCGTCACAGGCGGGGTTGTACGGGTCGATCGCGCCGTTGTCCCGCAGGCCGTCCTGCCAGCACAGGAAGGTGCGGCTGCCGGGGAACATGGTGACGCCGTGGGCCTGGGCCGACTGGGGGATGACGAAGGCGGTGACGATCATGACTAACGCCGCAGCGGCCGCCAGTGCCGCCGAACGCATGACTCTCATGAAGAAGATTCCTTTGCTCGCATGACAGAGGAACCCACCACGACCCGCCCGCCCGGCAGCTTTCGCGTGGTCGCATTACAACATGTCCGGACTTCGTTCGACAACATCGAGTGAAACTTTCAGCCCGTACCGCCGCCGCTTTCCCCTGGTGGAACACCCTGCCGCCGCCCGCGCGCACCGGGGCGGGGTTGCCCTGGCCGCCGCGGGCTCGTGATCCTGACGGCCATGAGACGCGTGCACATCCCCCTGGCCCTCGCGGTCCTGCTGGCCGCGTTCGCGTTCGCCGTCCCCGCGCACGCTGCGCCGGTCATCTGCGAGAAGTACGGCTCGGCGCAAGTCCAGAACGGCCGCTACATCGTGCAGAACAACGTGTGGGGCGCTAGCACGGCCCAGTGCATCGACGTCAACCAGAACGGCGGCTTCACCGTCACCCAGGCGGCGCACAACAACGCCACCAACGGCGCGCCCGCCGCCTACCCGTCCATCTACGCCGGGTGCCACTACGCCGCCTGCACCACCGGCAGCGGCCTGCCCGTGCGGGCGGACGCGAGCGGGTTCGGCAACCTGCGCTCCAGCGTCAGCATGAGCTATCCGGGCAGCGGCACCTGGAACGCCGCCTACGACCTGTGGTTCGACCCCACCCCGCGGACCGACGGGCAGAACACCGGCGCCGAGCTGATGATCTGGCTGAACCACCGGGGCTCCATCCAGCCGATCGGCTCCCGCGTCGGCACCGCCAACCTGGCCGGCGGCACCTGGGACGTGTGGTTCGGCAACGTCGGATGGAACGTCATCTCCTACGTCCGCACCTCGCCGGCCAGCTCGATCGACTTCGCCGTCGACACGTTCTTCTCCGACGTCGTCGCCCGCGGCTACGGCCAGCGCTCCTGGTATCTGACCAGCGTGCAGGCCGGGTTCGAGCCCTGGGTGGGCGGCGCGGGGCTGGCCGTCAACTCCTTCGCCGTGACCACCTCGGGCGGCCAGGACCCGCAGCCGGGCGGCTCCTGCCAGGCCACCGCCACCACCCAGGGCCAGTGGGCCACCGGATACGTCGTCCAGCCCGTCACGGTCGCGAACCGCGGCTCCTCGCCGATCTCCGGCTGGCGGGTCACCTTCACCCTGCCGGCCGGCCACGCCATCACCGGCTCCTGGGGCGCCCAGCTCTCCACCAGCGGCCAGACGGTGACCGCCACCAACTTCCCCTACAACGGCAGCCTCGCCCCGGGCGCGAGCACCACCTTCGGCTTCCAGGCCGCCAAGCCGAGCGGGAGCTCCGCCCTGCCGTCCGGCTACACGTGCGCCTGATCAGGGTGAGCGGCGGGCGGCGGTGATCTCGTTGAGGCTGATCTCCAACTGGGTGCGGCAGGCCGGGGCGAGCCGGCCCTCGCGCTCCCGGTCGGCCAGCTTCCTGCGCAGGCCGGCCAGGAGCGAGTCCTCCTGCCCCGGGGACACCAGCGCCCCCCGCAGCACCTGCTTGAGATCCAGCGCCACGTCACCGCCGAGCGCGCCGCACACGTCGGAGCCCTCCAGCGTGGCGTGGAAGCCGTCGACCGCCTGCCGGACCGTCCGCCCCTCGGCCGGGGAGCGCTCCATCGACGGCATCGAAGCGGACGGCATCGACGTGGACGGCAGCGACGCCACGGGCGAGGCCGGCGGCGACGCCGTCACCCCGGGCGGCATCGCGTCCCGGGGCAACTCCATCAGCGCCACCAGCGACAGCGCGAGCACCCCTGCTCCCGCCACGGCCAGGCCGCGCCGCAGCCGCTTGGGCAGGCTGAGCGCGGCCGTCAGCGCCGCCGCGACCTCCGCCGCCTCCGGGCGGCGGGCCGGCTCCGGGTCGAGGCACCGCTGGCAGAGCAGCGCGATCGCGTGCGGCGCGCCCGGCGGGCGCGGCGGCGGGTACGGGCGGCGCGCCGTCTCCAGCTGCTCCCACGTGGTCTCCGGGTACGGGGTACGCCCCTCGATCATGGTGAACAGCAGCACGCCCAGCGCGTACACGTCCACGGCCGGATGGGTCGGCGCCCCCGCCAGCCGCTCGGGCGCCACGTACGGCGGCGTGCCCCGCTCGTCGTCGGGGTCGCCCGCCCAGGCCGCGATGCCGAAGTCGAGCAGCTTCAGCCCGTCGCCGGTGAGCAGCACGTTCTCGGCCGTGACGTCCCGGTGCACGAGCCCGCGGGCGTGCCCGGCGGCCAGCACGCGGGCGGTCCGCATGGCGACGGCCGCCGCCTCCGCCCACGGCAGCGGCCCCCTCTCCAGGCGCTCGGCCAGCGGCACCCCGTCGAGCAGCGGCATCACGACGAAGGCCGCGACCTCCCCGCTGGTGGTCACGGCCTCGCCGTAGTCGTAGATCTCGATGGCGTCCGGATGGATGAACCGGGCCGCGGCCCGTGCCTCGCTCCGCGCTCTCACCCGGTCGCCGAGGCCCGTCTGCAGGGACGAGCACTGCACCTTGACCGCGACCATGCGGTGCAGCGACTGGTCGAAGGCGCGCCAGATGACGGACATGCCGCCCCGGGCCAGCGGGTCCAGGAGCAGGTACCTGCGGGCCAGGATGTCGCCGGGTTCATGCCGAGTCACGGATGACCAGTTCTGTCGGGAGAATCGGATCGATCCCTGTCGTTCCGGACAGTAGCAACCTGGTCGCGATGGTGGCCACCTCCTCGACAGGCTGGCGTACGGTCGTGAGCGCGGGGTTGGTGTGCCGCGCCACCGGGGCGTCGTCGAACCCGATCACCGCCACGTCGGCCGGCACCCTGCGGCCGGCCCTGCGCAGCGCCTGCATCGCCCCGGCGGCCATCAGGTCGGAGGCGGCGAAGACCGCGTCCAGGCCGGGGGCGTGGCGCAGCAGCCACTGCATGGCGTGGGTGCCCGAGGCGGCGGTGAAGTCCCCGTACGCGACGGGCACCTCGGCCACGCCCGCCTCCCGCAACGTCTTGACCAGGCCGTCGAGCCGGTCCCTGGCGGCGGGCAGCGAGGGCGGGCCGCCGATGGCGGCCACCGACTTGCGGCCGGTGAGCAGGAAGTGCTCGGCGGCCTGGCGCCCGCCGTCGTAGTTGTCGACGTCGGCGAACGGCAGTTTCAGGTCGTGGGGCGGCCGGCCGATGTTGCGCACGGTGATGCCGGAGGTGCAGAGCTTGATGGCGAGGGGGTGCCGCTCCCTGGCGCCGACGAGCAGCACCGCGCCGGACAGCGTGGGCAGGACGGACGAGGTCGGGTTGACCGTGGTGATGGTCAGATGGGTGCCGTTCTCGGCGACGACGGCCCCGCTGGCGGACAACAGCCGGGCATAGTACGGTTCGGAGAATAATCGCGGCAGATGGTCGCAGATGACCGCGGTGATTCCCGTCACCGGGTTTCTGGAGACCGATCCTCTGGGCGCCCGCTGCCGCACGTATCCCATCCGGGAGACGGCTTCGTAGACCTGGCGACGGGTCGACGTGCTGACCCGGACCGAGCCGGTGAGCACGCGGGAGGCGGTGGCGGGGGAGACCCCGGCGGCCGCCGCCACCTGGGCCAGTGTGGGCTGCTCGGACATGATCGACACCTCGCGCCGAAGATCCCTGGGAGCGCTCCCACGTTATCAATGTTTCGCCGCGGTTAACAGGCCCTCTGTACTGCACTGTTAGTACCCAGTAAAGAAAAGCGCAGGTGAATGGGGTCAAAGTGAGCGCAGAGATTTCGGAGACATTTCGCGGAGGGGACACCCGGGCGTCCCCTCCGCGTGTCGTCAGTCCTGGCCGGTGCCGATGGAGACGTCGTTGTCGGAGTCGATGTCCCGCAGCTCGTTCGGCTCCTCACGGTCGCGCTGGACCGGCGCGCAGCTCGACCCGCAGCCGCCGAACCTGGCCGTGTCGAGCGGGTGGAAGTCCGTCGCCTTCGTGCCCTTCAGCGCGGCCAGCATGGTGTCACGCCAGATGGGGCCCGGGATGCTGGCGCCGAAGACCGAGCCGTAGTAGCGGCCGCCGATCGTGACGTTGTTCAGCTTGTACTTCTGCGAGCCGCGCGGGTCGCCGATGCTGACCGCGCCCGCCAGGTCCGGGGTGAACCCGGCGAACCAGGCCGTCGCCTGGGCGTCGGTGGTGCCCGTCTTGCCCGCCGCCGGGCGGCCGATGCCGCCGACGCCGCGCATCGTGCCCTTGGTGAACACCCCTTCCAGGATGTTCGCCGCGGCGTCCGCGACCTCGGGGTCCATCACCTGCTTGCACTTCGGCTCGTACTTCTTGACCTTGCCGTCGCGGTCGGTGATCTCGGTGACGACCATCGGCTCGCAGTACTTGCCGCGCGCCCCGATCGCCGCGTAGGCGTTGGCGACCGTCACCGGGTCCATCTCGTTGATGCCGAGCGTGAACGTGGAGTATTCCTGCAGCGGCAGGCCGTCGGAGCGCTTGATGCCCAGCGACTTGGCGGTCTTGATCGTGTCGCAGAGCCCGACCTCCTCCTCCAGCTTCATGAAGAAGGTGTTGACCGAGCCCCAGGTGCCCGTCTGCAGCGTCTTGAAGCCGCCCGACCCCTCGTCGTTGGTGACGGTGTGGGACGGGTCGCCGATGTTCTCGCCCTTGCAGTTCTTGAACGTCGAGTAGCCGGAGGCGCGGTAGCCGGCCCCCACCGAGAACCCGTCGTTGACCTTCATGCCCTCCTTGAGGCCGGCGAGCAGGGTGAAGGTCTTGAAGGTCGAGCCGGCCTGGAAGCCGACGCCGCCGCCGTGTGCCGCGTCGGCCACGACGTTGTACGACATCTCGTTGCGCTTCTTGGAACGGCCGTAGGTGCGGCTCGCGGCCATCGCCTTGATCTCGCCGGTGCCGGGCTCGACCAGAGCCTCGGAGGCGACCGGGTTGTCGGAGGCGTGCACCCACTTCTTGATCGCCCGCTCGGCGGCCCGCTGCATCTTGGGGTCGAGCGTGGTCTTGATCGTCAGGCCGCCCCGGTTGAGCAGCTGGGTGCGCTCCTTCTTGGTCTTGCCGAAGACCGGGTTGTTGAGGATCTCGGCGCGCACGTACATGCAGTAGTACGGGTACGGGCTCGCGCCGCAGCCGCCGGGCAGCGGGGTGCCCTTGTAGCCGAGCTTCTTGGCCTTGGCCTTCTCCAGCTCCTCGTCGGTGATCTTGCCGAGCTCGTGCATCCGGTTGAGCACGACGTTGCGCCGCTCCAGCAGGCGGGTGCGCTGCTGCCTGCCGAGGTTGGGGTCGGTGCGGTTGGGGTCCTGCACGGCTCCGGCGAGGGTGGCGGCCTGGACCAGGTCGAGGTCCTTGGCCGAGACGCCGAAGAACCGCTTGGCCGCGGCCTCCACGCCGTTCGCGCTCGCGCCGAAGTAGGCGATGTTGAGGTACTTCTCCAGGATCTCGTCCTTGGTGTACTTCTCCTCGACCCCCATCGCGTAGCGCAGCTCGTTGAGCTTGCGCGCGTAGCTGGCCTCCAGCGCCTTGGCCTTCTCCTCGTCGGTGACGGCCGAGTTGAGCAGCACCTGCTTGACGTACTGCTGGGTGATGCTGGAGCCGCCCTGGGCGATGCCGCCGGAGGTCAGGTTCTTGGCCAGGGCGCGCAGCGTGCCCTCGATGTCGATGGCGCCGTGCTCGTAGAAGCGGAAGTCCTCGATGGCGATGATGGCCGTCTTCATGACCTCGGAGATCTCGTCGAGCGTGACGACCTCGCGGTACTCCTCGTAGAACTGGCCGATCTCGTCGCCCTTGGCGTCCAGCAGCGTGGTCTTCTCGGCCAGCGGCGGCTCCTTCAGGGTCATCGCCTTCAGGTTGAGCTCTTCAGCCGTGTTGACGAACATCGCGCCGGCGCCGCCGACGGCCGGGAGGGCGATGGCGGCGGTCAGCACGCCGGCGGCGGCCGCCGCCCCCACGAGCCGCACGATGCCCGATCCCCAGTCCATTGAGAGAACCTCCCCGATCTACCAGCCCTTGCCAAAACCCTATAGCCACGGTAATGGCCAGAAATCCGTCCGTTTACCAACTCACAGGCAGGCGGCCGGCTCAGGTCAGCTCGGAGAAGCGCTCGATCTGGTCACTGCGGCCGGAGACGAGGATGATGTCGCCGTACGACAGCTCGGTGTCAGAGGTCGCGTACGTGAACTCCTCGCCTTCCTTTTTGACCGCCACTATTGTGACGCCGTACTTGCGCCGAAGGTTCGATTCGCCCAGTGCGACGCCGACGTACTCCTTCGGCGGCCGGGTCTTGATCAGCGCGAAGTTCTCGTCCACCTCCATGTAGTCGAGCATCCGCCCGCTGACCAGGTGGGCCACCCGCTCGCCCATGTCGTGCTCGGGCAGCACGACGTGGTGCACGCCGACCCGGCTGAGTATGCGGCGGTGCTGCTGGCTGACGGCCTTGGCCCAGATGTCGTCGATCTCCAGCTCGACCAGCAGCGACGCGGTGAGGATGCTGGACTCCAGATCGCCGATGGCGACCACGGCCCGGTAGAAGTCGGCCACGCCGAGCTGCTGCAGCGCCTCCAGGTCGGTGGCGTCGGCGGTGGCCAGGTGCGTGATGTGCCCGGTGAGCCCCTGCACGATCCTGGGCCGGTTGTCGATGGCCAGCACCTCGGTCCCGCGTCTGGTGAGTTCGAGCGCCAGCGCGGAGCCGAACCGGCCGAGGCCGATCACCACCACGGGGTCATTGCGTTGGTCAGCCAACGATCATCCGCTCCTCGGGTAGTTCGTAATGCCGGGCGCGTTCCTTGAGCGCCAGGGCGGAGCCGATCGTGAGCGGGCCGATCCTGCCCACGAACATGAGCACGATGAGCAGCACGTGCCCGGCGGGCGGGATCTCATTCGTGATCCCTGTCGTCAGGCCCGCCGTGCTGAACGCCGCTATCACCTCGAACAGCACCTGGTCCAGCCCGTGCGGGGTGAGCACGAGCAGCACGTAGGTGCAGAAGGCCACCAGGGCCGCGCTCATCGCGGTCACCACCACGGCCTGGCGCTGCGCGGTGTCCGGCACCTGGCGGTGACGGACGTTCACCCTGGGTTCGCCGCGCAGCTCGGCCCAGATGACGAAGGCCAGCAGGCCGAGCGTGGTCACCTTGATGCCGCCGGCGGTGCCGGCGCTGCCGCCGCCGATGAACATCATCACGTCGGTGAGCAGCCAGCTCGACGGGTGCAGCTCGCCGGTGTCGATGCTGTTGAACCCGGCCGTGCGCACCATGGCCGACAGGAAGAACGCGGCCAGCAGCTTGCCGGAGTCGTCCAGCCCGCCGAGGGTGCCGGGGTTGCGCCACTCGGTGGCCAGGTAGACCAGCGTGCCCAGGACCAGCAGGAAGAGGGTGGCGTAGACGGTGATCGTGGTCAGCACGCTCCACCTGCCGGGGCGCCGCCAGGAGCGCAGCAGCTCGAACACCACCGGGAAGCCGAGCCCGCCCACGATGACCGCGGCCGCGATCGTCAGGCAGATCCACGGGTCGCCGACGAACCCCATGATGTTGTCGGACCAGAGCGTGAAGCCGGCGTTGTTGAAGGACGAGATGCCGTGGAAGACGCCGAGGTAGAGGGCGCTGCCGAAGCCCTCCCCGTACCCGATCATGAGCCGCGCGGTGAACACGGTGGCGGCGACGGCCTCGCACACCAGGCTGAACACCACGACCTTGCGCACGACCTTGCGCATGTCGGCCATGGTCGCCGTCTTGGTCTCGGCCTGCGCGAAGAGCCGGGCGCGCAGGCCCAGCCTGCCGGACACCAGCACGGTGAAGACCGTGGCCAGCGTCATGATGCCGAGCCCGCCGATCTGCACCAGGCCGATGATGACCACCTCGCCGAACATCGACCAGTGCGTGGGGGTGTCGACGATGGTCAGCCCGGTCAGCGAGACGGCGGCGGTCGCGGTCCACACCGCGGTCATCCAGGTGGTGGTCTGGCCCGGGGCGGTGGCGGCGGGCAGGGACAGCAGCAGGGAGCCCGCGAATATGGCGAGGCCGAAACCCACCGCGATCATCTGGGTGGGGTGCTGGTAGCCGCCGAAGAGGGCAGAGGCGGCCCGAACACGTCTCATGTGAATGTCAGGCTTCCCCGAAGAGGCTTTCCCGGCGGACCCGCGCCAGCGTACAGCGGATGAGGATAGCTGGTCCGAAACACCAAAACATTCCGGACGACCCGATCCTCACGCAAGTGCTAACCGGCAATGTCACCAGATTGCCAGGGAACTGCCAGGAAGTGTGGGTAGTCTGCGTCGCCATGAGCTGGCAGCGTAGAATCAACAAAGCGCTGGTCAGGTTCACCGGATTCCAGGTCAATCGAGTAGGGAACCAGGGGATTTCGACGGCGCCGTCGTCGGCTCCGGCCAGGGCGGCCTCCGCGAAGGCCACCGCGAAGGCCACCGCCAAGGCCAAGCAGACCGAGGCCGAGATCAGGCCGCCGACCGATCCGAAGGCCGACCGGTTGCTGACCGCGCCGATCTTCATCATCTCCCCGGTGCGGTCCGGTTCCACCCTGCTGCGTTCGATCATGAACGCCCATTCGGACCTGCACGCCCCGCACGAGCTCCATGTGCGGCGCCTCAGAGTGGAGTTCGGCACGTCCCTGGCTGCGAAGGCAATGGAAGCGCTCGGCCACAACCAGGCCGACCTGGAGCACCTGCTCTGGGACCGCGTGCTCCACCGCGAGCTGGTACGCAGCGGCAAGCGGTTCATCGTGGACAAGACCCCGGCGAACGCGTTCGCCTACGAGCGGATCTCGACCTGCTGGCCTGACGCGCGCTACATCTTCCTCCTGCGCCACCCGGCCTCGATCGCCACCTCCTGGTACGAGGCCAGCCCCGACAAGCGCGATCGGGAGGAGGCCGCGGTCGACGCCCTGCGCTACATGAAGGCCGTCGAGAGGGCGAAGTCCGGGCTGTCCGGCCTGACCGTCCGCTACGAGGACCTCAGCGCCGAGCCGGAGCGGGTGACCCGCGAGATCTGCGAGTTCCTCGGCCTGGCGTGGGAGCCGGGGATGCTCTCGTACGGCGAGCAGGCGGTCATCCAGAAGGGTCTCGGCGACTGGCGGGACAAGATCCGCTCGGGCACCGTGCAGCCCGGCCGCGAGCTCCCGGACCCCGACTCGGTCCTGGACTCGCTGAAGCCGATGTGCCGGACCTGGGGGTATCTGGAGTGAAGATCCGCTACCTGATGCTGCACGCCTACGGCATGGGCGGCACCATCCGCACCGTCGTGAACCAGGCCAACGCCATGGCGAAGGCCGGTCACGACGTCGAGATCGTCAGCGTGGTCCGCCGCCGGACCAAGCCCCAGTTCGCCATCCACCAGGACGTCCGGGTCAGCGCCCTGGTGGACCAGCGCCAGGGCAGGCAGACCGACTCGCTCGCGCGCAAGGCGTGGCGCAGGTTCCGCGGCAAGATCGTGCCCCGCGGCGAGTTCGCGGCCGAATACTTCACCGAGCGCGTGGAGAAGGCGGCCATGGACTACGTCTCCTCGCTGCCGGACGGGATCCTGGTCACCACCCGCCCGGCGCTCAACCTGATCGCCGCCAGGCGCGCCCCCAAGAACGTCGTGAGGGTGGCTCAGGAGCACATGAACCTGACCGCCTACCCCGACACGATCCGCCACGAGATCGCCCGCCACTACGGCAGCTTCGACGCCGTGGCGGTGCTCACGAGGACGAACCAGCTCGAATACCAGGAGATCCTGCCCGACACCAAGATCGTGCAGATCCCCAACGCGGTCCACAAGGTCGACCAGGTGCGGTCCACCCAGCAGAACCCCGTCGTGGTGGCCGCCGGCCGGCTGGTGCCGCAGAAGGGGTTCGACCTGCTCGTCAAGGCGTTCGCCGAGGTGGTGGCCGACCACCCCGACTGGAGGCTGCGCATCTTCGGCAACGGCCCGCGCGAGGCCCGGCTCCGGGCGCAGATCGACGAGCTGGGCGTGGGCGACAACATCGCGCTGATGGGCCGCACCGACCGGCTCGACGACGAGCTGGCGGCGGCCTCGGTCTACGCCCTCAGCTCCCGCTTCGAGGGCCTGCCGATGGTCATGATCGAGGCGATGACGCACGCCCTGGCCATCGTCGCCTTCGACTGCCCGACCGGCCCGCGCGACGTGCTCACCGACGGGGTCGACGGGCGGCTGGTGCCGCCGCGCGACGTCGACGGGCTCGCCGCCGCGCTCAAGGAGGTCGTCGGAGACCGCAGGCGGCGCCTGGAGATGGGCGCCGCCGCGGCCGCGACCGCCCGCGGCTACGCACCCGACGTGGTGATGCCGATGTGGGAGAACCTGTTCGCCGAGCTGACGAGGGGCGACCGGGTCGGCTCCCGCTGACCGCCGGGCGGCGGGGGATCAGTCTTCGCCTTCCTCCTCGTCGCCCTCGAAGGCCTCCTCGATCAGCTCAGCGGCGATCATCCCGCCGGCCACGCCCGCGGCCACGCCGACGGCCCCGGCCGCGATCGCGCCGCCCATGCCGCCGCCACCGCCGTGGTGGTGGTCATGGTGGTCATGGTGGCCGTGGTAGTGGCCCTCTCCGTGGCCGAAGCCCTGGTGCTGCGAGAGCCCGCCCAGCCAGTTGCCGAGCTCGGCCGCCCAGTCCATCCGCAGCGCCTCGTCGTGGCTCACCCGGAACCGGCCGATGGCGTCCGACCCGTAGTGGCCCGAGCGCCTGTCGGCCTCGATGACGATGTCCATGCCGACGGGGTCGGCGACGAACGTCAGCTCCGCCTCGGAGATCTGCCCGGGCGGGCCGTAGAACTCGATCTCCTGGTAGCACGGCAGCTCCTGCCGGACGCCGTAGATCTGCCCCATCTCCAGGTCGGCCGACTTGAACGCGAAGCCGAGCTGCAGGAACGCCTCCATGACCCGCTGCTGCGACGGCAGCGGCTCGACCGCGATCGGGTCGAGGTCGCCCTTGTCGACCGCCTTGGCGATGGCCAGCTCGGTGCGCACGCCGAGCGCCATCCCGGTCAGCGGCTGCCCCTGCACCTCGCTGAGCGGCGTCTCCCACGGCATCTCGGCCTCGAACGGGATCGTCCGGTCCTCGCCCTTGGCCAGGGTGAAGGGGCCGGAGACCCGGATCTCGTGCAGCACGGCCAGCCCCGTGTGCTCGTCGTCGCCGGCCTCGGCCTCCGCGCGGGCGACCAGGGCCAGCGTCACGTGCTCGATGCCGGCGTCGAACTCACCGCCCTTGAGGCGGACCTCACCCGCGAGGGCGCCCCCGGGGCGCACCCGGGGCGTGCTGAGGACCGTGTCGACCGACGGTGCTCCGACGCCGAACGCGCCCAGCATCCTTTTGAATACCACTGCTCACTCTCCGTTTCCGTACGGCAGGCGACCGTATCGGAAACGATCTTCGGTTTCCTCCGGTTCCCGGAAATCGGCATCACCCGACATCAGCTCGGCCACGATCTCCGCGACGCTGTCGCGTACCTCCACGCGCGCCAGCAGATCGGTCTGCCGCAGCACGCTCAGCAGGTGTTCGGTGGGCCGGATGAGGATCACCCGCCCGCTGCCCGTGGCCTCGATCCGCTGCAACGCCGTGCCCAGCACGCCGATGGCCGAGGAGTCGTAGAAGCGCAGCTCGCTCAGGTCGAACACGAGCACCGGCCCCTGCGACCAGCCCCACACCGCCTGGACGTGCGCGCTGAACCGGGCGCCTCCCGCGTGGTCGAGCACTCCGCCGGCCCGCAGGACCGTGCACCCCAGGTGGTGGGTCGTCTCGATCCTCAACCTGTCGGCCACGTCATACGGTTTCCCGCTGAGCGGGGTCTGCAACGCGACGGGCCCGGGGGTTCGCTAACTCTATCCACCGGAGTAGGCCGCCGGTCAGGTGTCGTCGTGGTCCGGGTCGTACTTGGTCGGCTCGGCGGGCAGGGTGTAGCGCCGCTCGATCAGCTCGGCCACCCGGCGCAGGCTGTCGTCCGGCTCCTCCCGCTCCACCCGCCCGACCTCGCCGGCCAGCTCGGCGTCGCCCAGCTTCTCGCCGATCCAGGCCGAGTAGTCGCCCTGCCTCAGGTGGAAGGCCCAGGTCTCGTCGTCCACGCCCTCGGCCAGCTCCACGAAGGTGTGCAGGTTGCGGGCCCGCAGGTTGAGCCGGTCCTCGGGGCCGGTGAAGTAGAAGCTCTTGTCCTTGGACATGGTGCCGGCGGCGTACTTGCGGCGGTGGCGGGTGCGGTGCGCGCGGGCCGGCGTCGGATGGACGAGCTGGGCGGTGTCGGCGGAGACGCGCCAGAGCGCCGCACCCTCGGCCGCCTCGCCCTCCAGCGCGGGGGTGTCCCGGCCGAGCGCGCCCGCGAACGCGCCCAGCGTCTCCCCGGGCTCGGGCCCGACCGCGATCACGCCGTCCACGAGGTCCAGCGCGGCGGGGCTGAGCGCCTCCGGGTGCACGGTGATCATCATCAGCGAGCCGAGGTCCCGTACGTCCTTGACCGGCACCTCCTGCACCTCGGCCGGCATCAGGTGGTGCGCCTCGTCCACGACGACGCAGTGCGGGTGGCCGAGCCTGGCCCGCAGCGCGACCAGGCGGGGCATCAGCTCCGCGAAGAACGCGGGCCGGTCGCGCAGCGGCATCCCGATCATGTTCACCACCGCGCTCTGGTCCGGCGACTCCAGCAGCCGCAGCACCTCCTCCGGGCCCGGCGGCCGGTCCGGCTCGCCCAGCACGGCCGCGCCGGCGAACTCCGCGTAGTCGCCCTCCGGGTCGATGACCACGCACTGGTACCGGGCCTCGACGAGCCGCTCCAGCAGCGCCGTGGTGACCGTGGACTTGCCGCTGCCCGACGGTCCCGCCACCACCAGGCCGGTCCCGTACGGGCGCAGCCGCACCTCGCCGCCGGCCCCCTCGCCGAGCAGGACATGGTGCCGCGGGATCTCCATCTCGTCCAGTTCGCCCGACAGCAGCAGGTCAGCCAGCTCGGCCACGCCGTCGCCGTTCTCCCGGCCCAGCGGCAGGTCGCACTGGCGCAGCAGGGCCGGGACGGCGTTCGCGACGGCGGCGCCGCACTCGGCGGCGGTCAGGAACGCGTGGTCGTTCTCCGCGTCCCCGACGGCCACCACGTTGTGGCCCGACAGGCCCAGCCGGTCCAGCGCGGCGGCCAGGCCGCTGGCCTTGTTCACGCCGGGCGGCAGCACCATGACCGCGCCCTTGTTCCTGATCACCTGCAGCTCCAGGCCCAGCTCCCGGATCGCGTCCTGCACCTGGACGTCGTACGGCTCGCGGGTGGCCACGATCACCGATCCCACGCCGAGCGGGGTGACGCCCTCCCCGCTCAGCCGCTCGGCGAACTCCGGCGGCGGAGGGTCCGCGAGCGGTTCGCCGAAGCGCTGCCCAGGGTCGTAGAGCAGCGCCCCGTTCTCGGCCACGACCAGGTCGAACAGGTCGGCGTGCGGGAAGACGGTCAGCAGGTCGTCGAGCTCCCGCCCGGTGACCAGCAGCAGTTTCCTGCCCGAGCGGGAGACCCGTTCCAACGTCTTGATCGTGTGCTCGGCCACCTCGCCATGCCGGGCGAGGGTGTCGTCATAGTCGCAGGCGAGCACGTGATATCTCATGGGCGGCACGTACCCCTACGAAACCGACGCGAACGCGGCCCGGTCAGGCGGCCGGGGCCGGCTCCGGCTCCGCGGCCGCCCGCGCCCGGCGGCCGATGATCACCCATGCGGCCACGAGCAGGTACGGGACGCTCAGCAGGGCGAACATGAGCCCGTGCGAGACCAGGCCGGACGCGGCGCCGTAGACGCCGTAGACCGCCAGCGTGATCACGCCGGTGCCCAGGCCGGCCACCGAGGTGACGGTGGCGCGGCTCGGGCCGGTGATGCTGTCCTGCAGCCGGGCGTCGGCCACCACGCCCGCCAGCTGGAACACCCCGAACGCCGCCGCGATCGCCACGAACCCCGCGGGATGCCCGCTGAGCGCGCCACCGGCCAGGGCGACCGCCCCGGCCGCCAGCACCGCGCCGAACCCGCGCGCCCGCAACCGCCGCGCCCGCCCGGCCAGCAGGCCGCCGGCCGTGGCCCCGGCCCACACCAGCAGGTACACGGGCGGGATCGCCGTCTCCGGCAGCCCGGCCTCGATGCCGAGGAACGCCACGTACTCGTCCAGCGCACCCCACACGGCGGTGACGGTCGCGAGCAGGACCAGTCCGTGGAGCACCCGCCGGTCCCCGCGCGCCTCGGCCAGCCCGGCCCTCAGCACCTGCCCGTACGAGAGCTCCCCGTCGTCACCGGCTTCCCGGACGGGGGAGCGGTGCTCGGGGAAGGCCAGGGCGGTGGCGGCGGTGAGGAGGCAGGCCAGCACGCTGGCCACGCCCACCGCGGGGTAACCGCCGGCGGCGAAGACCGGGATGGCCAGCGCGATGGCCGCGGCGGTCGCCGCCATGCTTGCCGACGCCGCCCGGCCCATGACCTGCGCGTAGCGTGACGTCTCACCGGTGCGGGCGAGCTCCTCGTACACCAGGGCCTCGATCGAGCCCGAGCCGAGCGCGTCGCGCACGCCCCAGAGCACGAAGCCCAGCGCGAAGATCCAGTAGGACGGGAAGATCACCCACAGCGCGAACCCGGCGCCGGCGAGCAGCGGGCCGGCGAACAGGAGCAGGCGACGGGACACGGAGTCGGCCAGCGCCCCGGAGGGCACCTCCAGCACCAGCCCCGCGACCGACCAGATGACGAACAACGAGGACGTCTCGGCCACGGACAGCCCGGTGTCGGTGAACAGCAGCGCGTAGACCGGGTAGAGCAGGACGAAATCGTCAAGGAACGTGTAGACGTAGAGCGTGCGGACCAGCCGCTTGGCAGGCGGTGACATGCGTGAGGCCTTCCGAAGGGAACGAACGGGGGACGCGACTGCCTGCCTGCGCGGCGGCCCGCGAGCCCTTCGGCCTCTGGTGATGCATCAATGTCGCCAGGTCATGCGCCCGATTCTAACCCGCTACGACGGCAGCCGGAGCTCCGCGAACACCCCCCGGTGATCGGTGCCCGGCACGTCCAGCACGTCGAAGGAGCTCACCCCGGCGCGCTCGTCGACCAGGATGTGGTCGATCGTGATGAACGGCGGCAGGCCGCGCCCGTTCGGCCAGGTCGGCGTCAGGCCCGCGCCGGCCTGGTGCGCGGCGTCGGCGTAGCCGCGGCCGAGCAGGTCGCGCATGGCCCGGTGGTCCAGGCTGGCGTTGAAGTCGCCGGCCAGGATGCGGATCGCGTCGCCGCCGGGCGCGGGGAAGGACTCCATCGCCCGGTTCCACCCGTCCACCATCCGGCCGAGCGGCGGGTTCGGGTGCACGGCGACCACTTCGACGCGCCTGCCGCCGGGCAGGGTCATGGCCGCCGCGGGCATGTTGTGGCCGACCGGGGTGAACAGGCCGGGCAGCTCGGTGAGCGGGTGTCTGCCGTAGAGGCCGCTGCCCGCCGCGTCGTGCTCGTCCTGCAGCACGCGGTGCGGCATCAGCTCGTCCAGCCCGGCCGCGTCCAGCGCCGCCACCTGGCGCGTGGTCAGCTCCGTCGCGGCGAACACGTCAGGGCGCAGTTCCCGTACGAGCTCGACCACGGTACGCGGGTCGGCGCGGCCGAACAGGTTGACCGCCAGCACCTTGTACGGGGTGCCGGCGGTGGCCGGCTCGCCCGCCGGGAACGCCCTGGGCGCCACGGCGGCGGCCATCACCAGGCTCGCCACCAGGGCCACGACCGCCGCCGGGCGGTTCCGCCTGACGAGGGCCGCGGCCAGCAGCAGGGCCAGCACGGCGCCGTACGGGGTGACGGTCATGAGCTGGGTCAGGAACGATCCAGACTCCAGCCCGCCTGCCCTGACCACGGCCCAGCCGGTCAGGAAGGTCACGGTGAGCCAGGAGACCCACCGCCTGCGCGGTGAGTGTCCACGGGGCGGCGGGCCTCCGCCTGACGCCTGCTTCGCCTCGACGGTGATGTTCAACCCTTGCCGCCCGATTCGTGCGAGATCAACCTTTTCGTGGTGAGCCTAAACGCTGACGGTCGGCGGACCGCGCCGGGCGGGGCGGCGTCATCAGCTCGTAAGGTTCTCGGCGGCCCCGCGTACCTAGCCTGGTGGGCGTGAACAGAGCTGGCATGGCGGCCGTCATCACCGCCGCGACACTGACCCTGGCCGCCTGCGGTGCGGCCGCCCCTTCCGACCCGATGGGGACCACGTCCGCCGCGCCCTCCGATGAGATGAAGAGCACCGATCAGATGGAGAGCGCGGATCCGATGAAGAGTGCGGATCCGATGGAGAGCGGGTCCACGCCCGCGGCGCTGCGGTTCAGCGCGAAGACCCTCGACGGGAAGGAGTTCGAGGGCGGCAGCCTGGCCGGCAAGCCCGTGGTGTTCTGGTTCTGGGCGCCGTGGTGCACCAAGTGCCGGTCGGACGCGCCCGCGGTCAGGGCCGCCGCGACCGCGCACCCTGACGTGGCGTTCGTCGGCGTGGCGGGGCTCGACACGGAGGCCGCGATGAGGGAGTTCGTCGAGAGCACCGGTACCGGCGGGCTGGTCCACCTGTCGGACGAGAAGGGCGCGGTGTGGACCAAACTGGGCGTCGCCCAGCAGTCCGTGTTCGTCTTCATGGAGCCCGGCGGCGGCACCACGAAGGTCAACGGCCCGCTGGGCCGCGACGGCCTCGACGCCGAAGTGGCCAAGATCAAGGCCGCCTGAGCCATGACGGATCTGCCGATCGCGCTCGCCCTGACGGCGGGCACGGTGGCCGCGTTCAATCCGTGCGGGTTCGCGATGTTGCCCGCGTACCTGTCGATGCTGGTCGCGGGCGAGCCGCCACGCGGCGCGGGCGGGGTCTGGCGGCGCGGCCCGGTGGTGCGGGCGGTGGTGCTGTCGGCGGCGATGACCGCCGGGTTCGTGACCGTGTTCGGACTGTTCGGGCTGGTGGTGACGCCGCTGGCGGCGGTGGCCGGGACGGTCCTGCCGTGGGTGACGATCGTGATCGGGGTCGTCCTGGTGGGGCTGGGCGGCTGGCTGCTGGCCGGCCGGTCGCTGTTCGTCCGCGTCCCCGGGCTCGCCGCCAGGCCCGCCACGTCGGCGCGCTCGCTCTACGGCTACGGGATCGCGTACGCGGTGGCCTCGCTGTCGTGCACGGTGGGGCCGTTCCTGGCGGTGACGTCGGCCTCGCTGACGAGCGGCGGGGTGGCCGGAGGGCTGGCGGTCTTCGCCGCCTACGCGCTCGGCATGGGACTGGTCGTCGCCCTGTTGTCCCTGGCCGTGGCGCTGACCAGGGAGGCCGTCCTGTTCCGGGTGCGCCGGTCGCTGCCGCGCGTGTACCGGCTGAGCGGGGTCCTGCTCGTCCTGGCCGGCCTGTACGTGACCTACTACGGCTGGTACGAGCTGCGGGTGTTCGGCGGCGGCGACCCGGACGACCCGGTCGTCGGCGGGGTGACGGCGGTGCAGGGGACGATCTCGGGCTGGTTGGAGACCGTCGGCGCGGTGCCGGTCGCGGGGGCCGCCGCGGCGCTGGTCGCCATCCTCCTGATCAGATCGAGGCGGGCCCGCCGTCCGGGGTGAGCCGCGGGGTCGGCGAGCCGGACGATCCAGGTGGCGACCTCTTCGGGGGTGCCGCGCGGCCGAGTGGGCGGGTGCTGTCCGACGGCCGCGAGCGCGGCTGGGGCGAGCTGCGCGCGCCGGTGGCCAAGTCCACGCTGAGCCATCACCTCAAGGTCCTCCGCGACGCCGGCATCACCCGTACCCGCCAGGAAGGCACCCGCTGTTACGTCGCGCTGCGCCGCACCGACCTGGACCGGCGCTTCCCCGGGCTGCTCGACGCGGTGCTGGCGGCGGCGGAGGGCGAGGACGTGGGCGACCAGGTGGGGCTCGCCGGCCACCGATAATGGGGTGGTGGAGCGACTCGACGGCCCCGGCTGCGTGACGATCTCCGGCGAGATCGCCGGCCTCTACCGGCAGTGCTTCTCCGTGCCGCCCTGGTACGAGACCGAGGAGGACTTCGCCGCCTTCCCCGGCAAGCTGGCGCGCGACGCCGAACGGCCCGGGTTCGCCGCGTGGATCGAGCGTGACGGCCACGAGCTCGTGGGCGTGTGCTTCGGGTGGCCGACGCCTGACGACCTGTCCGGCAACGCGATCTACGAGGAGCTCCAGCGCAGTTGCGGCCCGGAGGCCGTGGCCGGGTTGACCAGGGGCGCGTTCGAGGTCGTGGAGCTGTTCGTGGGCCCCGGCGCCCAGGGCCGGGGGATCGGGCGGCGGCTGCTGGACGCGGCGGTGGCCGGGTGGCCGCGGGCCTGGCTGCTCACCTCGCCGCGGGCTCCCGCGGCTCGCTTCTACCGGGCGCTGGGCTGGCGGCGGGTCGGCGCGCTGCCCGAGCGGGCCCTGGAGGTGCTCGTGCTGCGGAGGGGTAGGGACGTGGCGTGAGAGTGGTCGTGCTGTCCGACACGCACGCGCCGCGCCGCTGGAAGTCGTGCCCGCCGAGGGTGGCCGAGCTGCTGGTGGGCGCCGACGTGATCCTGCACGCCGGTGACGTGTGCGTGCCCTCCGTGCTCGCCGAGCTGGCCGCGTACGCGCCCGTGCACGTGGTGAAGGGCAACAACGACGGGCCCGACCTGGACGCGCCCGAGACGCTGGAGCTCGACCTGGGCGGGCTGCGGGTCGGCATGATCCACGACAGCGGCCCGGCCCGGGGACGGACGGCCCGGATGCGGCGGCGGTTCCCGGAGGCGGACCTGGTGGTGTTCGGGCACTCGCACATCCCGCTCGACGAGTCCGGTGACGGGCTGCGCATCTTCAACCCCGGATCGCCGACCGACCGGCGCCGCCAGCCGCACGGCACCGTGGGGGTGCTGCGCGTCGAGGGCGGCGCGCTGGTCGAGGCCGAGATCGTCCCGGTCACCTGAGCACGGGTTTGTCCGTCACGCCCGAGCGGTATGTCGATTACAGAAAGTGACAGGTCGACTGCAAGGCGGCTCGATATGGACAGAGCGCGACAGATCGCGCAGGCCGTGCTGTACGAGTGCCACCCGTACCATCGGCTGCTGGACGACCGGTACCTGCGCGGACTCCACCCCGAGCCGTACGCCGGCGGGCGGGCCGGTCTCTCCTGGATGATGCAGACCCAGTGCCTGGTCGAGGCCGCCCCCGCCGACACCGTGGACGTGCACGTACGGTTCCTGCAACTGGTCAGCCGCGAGGTGGCGCGGGCGCGCGGCGGCGAGCTGGAGCCGGCGGCCGAGCTGACCGTCGACGGCGCCCGCTACGTCTCGGGGCTGGAGGCGCGCGAGCGCGAGGCGGCCGTGTCGGGGCTGACGCTCGCCGACCTGGCGGCGGCGGCGTACACGATGCGCGTGGACGTGCCGGGCGACCAGGAGGCGGCCTGGCTGATCGACGCCCGCGGCCGGGCCGGGGCGGTGCTGCGCTGCTGGGAGACCCTGCACGGCCAGGCCGTGGTGCGCGCGGAGCCGCTGCGCGACCGGCTGTTCAGGCTGACGGTCAAGGTGGCCAACACCACCGACTGGCGGGGCGAGGATCGGGCGGAGGTGCTCAGGCACACGTTCGTGTCGGCGCAGAGCGTGGTGCGCACCCACGGCGGGCGGTTCGTCTCGCTCCTGAACCCGCCGGCCGAGCTGCGCCCGCTGGCCGAGAGCTGCCGCAACATCGGCACCTGGCCGGTGCTGGTGGGGGAGGTCGGCGAGCGGCATACGATGCTGTCGGCCCCGATCATCCTGCGCGACCATCCCCGGCTCAGCTACGCGACATAGTCGGTCAACCCGGCGCGCGTTCGGCGGCGATCATCAGCACGACGCCCAGGGCGGCCAGGGCGAGGTTGGCGAACAGCTCGTAGCCGGTCAGCAGGTCGACCCGGGGAATGATCACCCGGTTGAAGAAGTTGAGGAAGAAGCCGAGGAACGGCTGGACGGCCACGTGGTCGATGGCCCCGCTGATGCCCTGGAGCGCCAGGACGAAGCCGACGATCTGGATGGCTTTGCGCATGGCCCGACGCTAGTGCCCGGCCGCGGCCCCGCGGATCGGCCTTAGGGATGCTCAGGACCGACCGAAGTATGTGTCACGCCTCGATCTCGTCCCGCTTGGGGTAGCTGTGCGGGTAGTGCAGGTCGAACGCGGGCCGTTCGGAGCGGATCGGCGGCATGAAGGAGAAGTTGTGCCGCGGCGGCGGGCAGCTCGTGGCCCATTCCAGCGAGCCGCCGAACCCCCACGGGTCGTCCAGCGTCACCCAGCGCGGCTTGCGCTGGGTGATCCACACGTTGTAGAGGAACGGCAGCGTCGACAGCCCGAGGATCGCCGCGCCGACGGACGAGATCTGGTTGAGCAGGGTGAACCCGTCGCCGGGCGCGTAGTCGGCGTAGCGGCGCGGGAACCCGGCCCAGCCGAGCCAGTGCTGCACCAGGAACGTGGTGTGGAAGCCGATGAACAGCAGCCAGAAGTGGATCTGGCCGAGCCGGTCGTCCAGCATCCGCCCGGTCATCTTCGGCCACCAGAAGTAGAACCCGGCGAACATCGCGAACACCACCGTGCCGAACACCACGTAGTGGAAGTGGGCCACCACGAAGTAGGAGTCGGTGACCTGGAAGTCCAAGGGAGGCGAGCCCAGGATGACGCCGGTGAGCCCGCCGAGCAGGAAGGTGATGAGGAACCCGACGGCGAACATCATCGGGGTCTCGAAGCTCAGATGTCCCCGCCACATCGTGCCGATCCAGTTGAAGAACTTCACCCCGGTCGGCACCGCGATCAGGAAGGTCATGAACGAGAAGAACGGCAGCAGCACCTGCCCGGTGGGGAACATGTGGTGCGCCCAGACGGTCATCGACAGCCCGGCGATGGCGATGGTCGCGCCGACCAGCCCGATGTAGCCGAAGATCGGCTTGCGCGAGAAGACCGGGATGACCTCGGTGATGATGCCGAAGAACGGCAGCGCGATGATGTAGACCTCGGGGTGCCCGAAGAACCAGAACAGGTGCTGGTAGAGGATCGGCCCGCCGGCCGCGGGGTCGTAGACGTGCACGCCGAACTTGCGTTCGGCCTCCAGGGCCAGCAGCGCGGCGGCCAGCACCGGGAACGCCATCAGCACCATCATGCTGGTCAGCAGCACGTTCCAGGTGAAGATCGGCATCCGGAACATGGTCATGCCCGGCGCGCGCATGCAGATGATCGTGGTGATGAAGTTGACCGAGCCGAGGATGGTGCCGAGCCCGGCCAGCACCAGCCCCATGATCCACAGGTCGCCGCCGATGCCGGGCGAGTACGTGGCCGACGACAGCGGGGTGTAGGCGAACCAGCCGAAGCTGGCGGCCCCGCCGGGGGTGAGGAAGGTGGACGCGGTGATGAGCCCGCCGAACAGGAACAGCCAGTAGCTGGCCATGTTGAGCCGGGGGAAGGCCACGTCCGGCGACCCGATCTGCAACGGCATGATGACGTTGGCGAACCCGGCGAACAGCGGGGTGGCGAACAGCAGCAGCATGATCACGCCGTGCATGGTGAACAGCTGGTTGTACTGCTCCGCGTTCACCAGTTGCAGCTCGGGCCCCGCCAGCTCGGCCCTGATGATCATGGCCAGGACGCCCGCGAACAGGAAGAACATGAAAGACGTGATCAGGTACAGGTAGCCGATCACCTTGTGGTCCGTGGACGTGAGCCACTTGGTGATGACCGCGCCCGTGCGACGGCCGTGGACCGGGGCCGGCGGCGAAGTCGTCGGCTCCTCGTCTCTCGGCTTCTGGATCGTCACCCTGGTTCCCCCTCGGCAGGCGCTCCGTAAAGAACCAACTACCCTCCGTGTCGCCACGGTAGGCCCAAGAAAGTGATGGCTTGCGGCATAGCGGGCCCGGGTTCGCGGCGTCTCAGTGGTGACAGTCAATCCCTGGAGGTGACGTGGACGCCGAAGACGAGCGCGGCTTCCGCGAGTTCGTCTCCGCGCGGTCCCCCGCGCTGATGCGGCTCGGCTTCCTGCTCACCGGTGGCGACCAGCACGCGGCCGAGGACCTGGTGCAGGCGGCGCTGGCGAAGCTGGCGAGCAGATGGCGGCGGGTGGACGCACCGGAGGCGTACACGAAGCAGATCATGTACCGCCAGCAGATCAGCTGGTGGCGGGCGACGGGCCGGCGGGTCGAGGTGGTCCGCGGCGCGGTGCCCGACCTGCCCGGGCGCGACCGTACCCATCAGAGCGAGCTCCGCGTGGTGCTGCGCGCCGCGCTGGCCAAGCTCACCGCCAGGCAGCGCACGGTCCTGGTGCTGCGCTATTTCGAGGACCTGCCGGATCACGAGGTGGCCCGCCGGCTCGGCTGCTCGGTCGGCACGGTACGCAGCACCGCGCACCGGTCGCTGGCCCGGCTGCGTGAGATCGCACCCGAACTCGCCGAGGAACTGGAGGCCGCGAAATGACCAGGCTGCTCCGCGAGACGATGGAGGAGTGGGCCGGGCAGGCCGAGGTGCCGCACGACCTGGCCGATCGGGCGCTGCGGAGGAGGCGGCGCGGCCTGCTGCCCGCCGGCGCCGCGCTGCTGGCCGCGGCGGTCATCGCCGCCGTCGCCGTGTTCGTGACCGTCCAGCCGCCAGGCCCCGTGCTGCCGGCCGTGACGGTCACGCTTCCGGCCCGGCCCTCGCCGGCGCCCACGGACGTGCGGGCGGACCCGGACCACGCGCGGCCCACGAAGCTCGTGGCCGCCGGAAATCTGGCGGTCGGCGCGTACTACACCTTGCGCAGGGAGAAGGGGGAGAACGGGCTGGACCACGTCCGGCGCACCTGGCACCTGTACGACCCGCGTACCGACAGCTACGAGGAGACCCCCTGGGCCTGGGTGGACGTCGCCCCCGGCATGCGGGTCGCCGCCGTGGTCCAGGGCGACCTGCTGGGCGACCGGATCGGCGTCATCGACCTGGACACCCGGCAGTTCCTCTCCTGGATCCAGCTCGGTCGCCGGGCCGGGCACGTCGCCTGGTCGCCCGACGGCACGAAACTGCTGGCCACCACCTATTCCTCCTACCCCGACGAGCTGCCCACCGACGGGGTCGCATGGCGGCGGAAGGACAGCCCGCGCACCGGCTACTACCTGATCGACGTGCCGACGGGCCGGGCCGAACACCACGCGCTGCCGCCGCTGCCCAGTACGGACGGTCCGCCGAGCAACTCCAACGGCAGGCAGGACCTCGGCTGGAGCCTCGACGGCTCGCTGATCTGGGGGCCCACCGTCGACATCTCCCCGGAGCGGGTCTACTACGGCCTCGACGGCCGGCCCGCGGAGCCGCCGCCCGGTGAGGCGTTCAACCGCCACGGCGAGTCGAAGATCTCGCCCGACGGCCGGCTCGAACTCGGCCCGGACGGGCTGCCCACGGCGATCATCGAACGGCGCACCGGGAAGGTCGCCGGTAGCCAGAACGTGCTCCAGCTCATCGGCTGGGCCGACGACGAGCACGTCATCGCGCTCGGCTGCGCCGGAGGGTGCGAGAACGAGTTCCGCAACGGCCTGGTGCTCGTCAGCGTCGACGGCCGCACCACGGTCCCGCTCACCGGCGTTCAGGAGAGCCAGGAGGACGGCAGCTGGAGGTGGGTGCTCACACCCCGGTGACTGATCGCCCCGATTCTGGGCACTTTACGGTCCTTTCAACTTCCGAGGAGGATCCCGTGAACACTGCGCAGAGCGCGGGGCGGTCAGCGGAGGCCGCTGCCCGGCGAGCGGCTGACCACCCGGCCCTGGACCGGCTGGCCCGGGTCGGGCTGGCCTGTCGCGGCGTGCTGTACGCGTTGATCGGTGTGCTGGCGGTCCAGATCGCCCTGGGCAGCGGCGAGGAGGAGGCCGACAAGGGCGGCGCCATCACCACGGTCGCGGAGCTGCCGTTCGGGGCGGTGATCCTGTGGGTGATGGTCGTCGGCTTCGTGGCGCTGGCCCTGTGGCAGGCGTCCGAGGCGCTGTTCAGCCACCAGGAGAAGCTCGACAGGGCCGAGTCGGCCGGCAGGACCGTGGTCTACGGACTGATCGTGTTCACCCTGCTCAGCGTGCTGCTGGCCGGGCGCGCCGCGTCGGAGGACGAGAAGTCGCAGGACGTGACCGGCATGTTGCTCGACCTCCCGGCCGGCGAGTGGATCGTGGGCGCCGTCGGCCTCGGCGTGATCGCGCTCGGCGTCTACTGGGTGCGGCAGGGCGTCACCAAGAAGTTCCGCGAGGAGCTGGACCTCGGGCGGATGTCGCCCCGGGCCCGCTCGGTGATGGAGAAGCTGGGCATGGCCGGCTACGTGGCCCGCGGCGTCATCGCCGGGCTCGCCGGGTTCCTCGTCATCCAGGCGGCGATCACCCATGACCCGGACAAGGCCGGAGGCATCGACCAGGCGCTGCGCTCCTTCGCGGACACTCCCGTCGGACCTTGGCTGCTGATCGCGGTCGCGCTCGGGCTGGTGCTGTTCGCCGGTTACTGCTTCGGCGAGTCCCGCTGGCGCCGCACCTGAAGGGGCGCAAGCGCACGGCGGTGTCGAGAAGTCGAAGGAGAGGCCGGACATGTACTTGTCGGTTCACTTGAAGCCGATAGCGGACACCACGATGGTCGTCGCCCTCGCGGGTGAGCTGGACGCGATGACCGTCCCGATCCTCTCCGAGACGCTCGAACCGCTGGTCGCGTCCCCGGCCATGTGCGTCGTCGTGGCGGCCGGTGATCTCTGGTTCTGCGACCTGAGAGGGGTGAGCCGGCTCGTGGCCGCCCGCCGGGGCCTGCGGGTCACGGGCGGCGACCTGTTCCTCGCGGAGGCGAGCCCGGCGCTCCGCCGGCTCATCTCGCTCATGGAGAAGGGCCGGAGGTCGCCGCTGCCGGTGTTCGACACCCTGCCCCAGGCGCTGGCCGCCTGTGGCGTGTGCGCGGAGCCGGCGCCCCCGGAACCTCGTCACCTGCCGCTGCTGCGCGGGCTCCCCGCGCGGCCTGTCACGGGCCGGCGGCGTGGCACGATGCCGCCCTCGGCACCCGGCCGATCACCCTCCGCCCGGAGCCGCTGCGCGAGCGGGCCGGGCCCCTGAGAGGCCATGGAGTCGCGCGTACGGATGGCCGGGCAGGCGACCGCTTCGCACGCATAAGCCCGCGCCTGCGGGACAGGGGGAGAAGGTGTGGACAGTAGGACGAGACACGATCGTGGTGGCGGCCTCCGCCGGAGGAGTGGAGGCGCTGCGGACGCTGGTCGGATCGCTGCCCGCTGATCTCCCCGCCACGGTGCTCGTGGTGCTCCACCTGCCGCCCCAGGGCGGCGGCGTGCTGGCCGGGATCCTCGACAGGGCGGGTCCGCTCAAGGCGGTCCCGGCCGAGGACATGCAGGAGTTGCGCCGGGGGCGGGTCTACGTGGCCAGGCCCGATCACCACCTGCTCGTCCACGAGGGCAAGGTCCGGCTGTCACGCGGCCCCCGGCACAACGGTCACCGCCCCGCGGCCGATCCGCTCTTCATGAGCGCGGCGCTCGACGCGGGGGAGCGGGTGGCCGCCGTCGTGCTGAGCGGCATGCTCGACGACGGCGTGCGAGGGTGCGTCGCGGTGGACCGCAGAGGAGGCGCGGTGGCGGTGCAGGATCCGGGCGAAGCGGCCTTCCCCGGCATGCCGGAGGCGGCCGTCGCCGCGGTCCCGAACGCGCCGTCGCTTCCCGTACGGGAGCTCGCCGACTGGCTGGTGCGGCAGAGCAGAACGCCTGTCATCACGGAGGCCAGGATGGACGACACGGAGATGATGCGGGAGGTCGGGCGGTTCCTGAGCGAGGAGCCCGCCCTGGCGGAACCCGGTGGCGCCCTCTCCGGACTCGGCTGCCCGGAATGCGGTGGTCCGATGTACGAGCAGAGGGACGAGGGCCGCGCGCGCCTCGTCTGCCGGGTGGGACACGCCTGGTCCGACGAGAGCCTGGTCGGCGCCCAGTCGGACGCGGTGGAGAGAGCCCTGTGGATCGCCATCCAGCGGTTGGACGAGCGGGTGCGGATTCTCGGCCGGATGGCGCGGTCGGCGGAGGAGCACGGCGGGAAGCACTCCCACGGCTTCATCCGGAAGGAGGCGGCGCGGACGCGTGAGGCCGTGGAGACCATCCGCATGGTGCAGGCCCGCATCAGCGGAGGCGACGACAGCCTGCTCATGTCCTGAAGGAGGGCCTGACGGGGAGCACCGGCGCGGCGCTTCCCGTCAGGCGCGGGTGAGATCTAGATGCGGGAGATGCGGACGGCGTCGGCGATCACGTAGCCGGTGCCGCCGGTCCACCGGCTGACGCCCACGACGTTCTGCGTGCCGGCGTTGAGCTGGAAGGTGCCGATGCTCCGCCAGGCTCCGCCGCCGGAGCGCTGGTCGACGTAGACGGTCTGGTTGCCGCCTGCCGCCGCCACGATGTACGGGGCCGAGCTGTTGTATCCGGGATCACTGGGATACCAGACCTCGATCCGGTACGTGCCGGCGCTGGGGATGGCCGCCGAGTACCAGGCCGGGTCGCTGGCGGCCACCGGGTCGGCGAACCGGTAGTCGGCGCCGTGCCGCTGGCTGGAGTACGCCGAGGTGCCCCAGTTGGTGCTGGCGGTGAACTGGGAGCTGGCGTTGTCGACCGTGGTGGTCCAGGTCGGCGGGTTGGTGGAGCCTCCGTTCACGTAGTTCATGTACGTGGTCCAGTTCCAGTGCGGACCCGGGTCGGTGTGGGTCGCGCCGGGCACCTCGTTGTGGCCGATGATGCCGGTGCGGTTCTTCGGCACGCCGTACTTGTCGGCCAGGTGGCGGGTCAGCGCGGCCGAGGAGCGGTACATCGCGTCGGTGAACCAGGACGCGTCGTTGACCCAGCCCTCGTGCTCGATGCCGATGGAACGGTTGTTGTAGGTGGAGTTCCCGGCGTGCCAGCCGACGTCCTTGTCACGCACCATCTGGGTGATGGCGCCGTTGGACGACTTGACCACGTAGTGCGCCGAGACCTGGGCGGCCGGGTTCTGGAACCAGGAGATCGTGCCCGCGTAGGAGCCCTGGGTGACGTGGATGACGATGCGGTCGATGTTGTAGCTGGTCTCGCGGTTCGACACCCGGTAGTTGCTGGAGGAGGCGGCGACCCAGGCGGCCGGCGGGTAGTCGGGGCTGGCGACCGCGGCCTGCGCGTTGAGGTCGCGGGCCTTGGCCAGGTCGCCGCGGTCGGCGGTGACCTCCTGCGGCTCGACGGTCACGCCGCGGGCCTGGAGGCCGAGGCCGAGCATCTCGTAGACGGCGTCGGCGTACAGGCGGGCCGTCTCGGGCGAGGAGGCGTGGCCGTACTCGGCGACCGCCTTGTACCAGCGGCCGGCGTCCTTCCTGGCGGCCTCGTCGAGGCCGAGCTTGTCGGCGTACGAGCGCAGCACGGCGGCGGCGCCGAGGATGTTGGCGGCGTCGTCCTTCTTCAGCGTGGCGGCCGGCTGCCCGGTGAGCGCGGCGGCTTCGGAGAGGGTCTTGTTGGTGGGGTTGTCGACGAGGTGCATGAGCCCGTAGCCGCCGCTGGCGCTGGGCTCGCCTGCGTGGCCGTCGAGGTGGGTCTCCGCGTAGCCGAGGGCGACGAGCAGGTCGCGGGGGACGTCGTGGGCGGCGGCGGCCTTGGCGAAGGCGTCCGACAGCGGGGTGCCGCGCTCCGCGAGGGCCGGCTGGACGGCGAGGACCAGGAGGGTGGAGAGGGTGGCGGCGACGAGGGCTACTAATCGGGTGCGTACCAGTGTCATGAGAACTCCACTCTGGGGGGTACCGCACGCACAGTAAGGGACTTTCATGACAGATGTCGATAATTGACATTACTCAGGTATTAAAGGAAACTTTCCGCCCGCGCGTCGGCGGCCCCGGCAAAGTTGGGCCCCCGCGAAAGCTGTGAAAACTATTGCACCCTGATGGCGATGCGCTGAAACTTATCTTCGTGACCCTGCTCCTGCGCCTCGTCCTGGTGGCACTCACCGCCGCGCTCGGCACCGTCGTCGTCCCGGCCGCCCCCGCCGCCGCCGTGACTGCCCGCGCGGCCTGCGCGACCGATCCGGCCACCCCCAAGCGTCAGCTCCGGGCGATGTGGATCTCCAGCGTCGCCAACATCGACTGGCCCAGCCGGACCGGCCTGAGCGTCTCCGCCCAGCAGGCGGAGTTCCGCGCCTGGCTGGACCTGGCCGTCCAGCGGCGCATGAACGCCGTGGTCGTGCAGGTCAGGCCCACCGCCGACACGTTCTGGCCGTCCTCGCTCGAACCGTGGTCGCAGTGGCTGACCGGCACCCAGGGCGGCAACCCGGGCTACGACCCGCTCGCGTTCATGGTCACCGAGGCGCACAGCCGCAACCTGGAGCTGCACGCCTGGTTCAACCCGTACCGGGTGGCCAACCACGCCGACCCGAACCAGCTGGTCTCCTCGCACCCGGCCCGCCGCAACCCCTCCTGGCGCTTCGCCTACGACGGCAAGCTCTACTACAACCCGGGCCTGCCACAGGTGCGCGGCTTCATCGAAGACGTGATCATGGAAGCGGTCACCAGGTACGACATCGACGGCGTCCACCTCGACGACTACTTCTACCCGTATCCCGCCGGCGGCCAGACCATCCCCGACTCGGCCGCGTACGCCCAGTACGGCGGCGGCTTCGCCAGCGTGCACGACTGGCGGCGGGAGAACGTCAACCTGCTGGTACGCGAGCTCGACCAGCGCATCCACGCGGCCAAGCCGCACGTCGCCTTCGGCATCAGCCCGTTCGGCATCTGGCGCAACTCCGGCACCGACCCGCTCGGCTCGGCCACCTCCGGCCTGCAGTCGTACGACGCCATCTACGCCGACACCCGCCGATGGGTGAAGCAGGGCTGGGTCGACTACATCGCGCCGCAGCTCTACTGGCACATCGGCTACTCCGTCGCCGACTACCGGGTGCTGATCGCCTGGTGGGCGGACGTGGTCAGGAACACCGGCGTGCGGCTCCTGGCCGGCCAGGCCTCCTACCGGGCCGGGGTGAGCAGCCACGGCGCCGACTGGCAGGACCCGGACGAGCTCAGCGACCACCTGCACCTCAACCGGCAGCACCCCGAGGTGGCCGGCGACATCTTCTTCAGCGCCAAGGACGTCAGGGCCAACCGGATCAACTCCTTCTCCATCCTGGCCGCCGCCCACTACGCGAAGCCGTCGCTGCCGCACCCCCGCGGCACGGCCGCCGCCCCCGCCGCGCCCGCCATCACCTCCGCCACCCGCGGCTCGACCGGCGTGTCCCTCGCCTGGAACGGCGGCGGCACCGCCTACGCCGTCCACCGGGTGAACGGCACCCCCTCGGCCGCCGACCCGTGCGCGTTCGCCGACGCCCGCAACCTGCTCGGCACCACCCGGTCGAGGACGTTCACCGACACCACGGCCGCCGCGGGGACCGCCTACACCTACTACGTGACCGCGCTCGCCCGCACCCACCAGGAGAGCGCGCCCAGCGCGGGCCGCGCGGTGACCGCCTCGGGCGGCACCGGGTTCTCCGTCACCGTGGACAACGCCGACGCCGCCTTCACCGCCGGCGCCAACTGGGGCTCCTCCGCGTTCTCCGCCGAGCGCCACGGCGCCGACTACCGCTTCGCCGACCCGGTGGCCGCCAGCGACCCGGCCTGGTTCCGGGCGAGCATCCCGAGCGCGGGCACGTACCGCGTGGAGGTCTGGTATCCCGGCAACGCCGGGTACAACAGCGCGACCCCGCACATCGTCGCGGCCTCGGGCGGCAACCAGACCGTCACCGTCGACCAGCGCACCGGCGGCGGCGCCTGGCGGAGCATCGGCACCTTCTCCCTGAACGCGGGCACGTACAACGTGGTCGGCGTGAGCCGCTGGACGACGACGGCCGGTTACGTGATCGCCGACGCGGTGCGCATCACTCGAATCTGATGCCCGCCAGCCGCGCGGCGGTCTCCCGGTCCAGCACCCGGGCCGTGGCCGCCGGGGCCGGGTCGCCGGCCCGGACGCGGGCGAGCAGCGCCGCGCAGTGGCGCCGGTGACGGGCGAACGTGCGCCAGGGGACGACCCGGCCCCTGGCGCGCTGACCCGCCATCGCCGCGCCGGCGGGCACGTCCAGGATCACCAGATGGAAGCCCGCGCCGGCGCGGCGGGCCAGCCGGGCGAAGCCGCGCAGCACCAGCGGGCCGCAGCCCCGGTTGTGCGCGACCACCGACTCGCCCCGCCCGAGCGCGGCCCGGATGCGCCGGATGTGCGTGACGAACACCACGGCCGTGCGCACCGGCTTCGGCGCCCAGGCGAGCGCGGCCGCCCAGCGCAGCCGGGACTGCATCGAGTCGACGACCGTCGCGCCACCCGCCCTGACCGGGGAACTCTCGGCTCCGGTCAGCGGGTAGAGGCGGCCCAGCAGCGTCGACTTGCCCGCCCCCGGCAGCCCGGTGATGATCACCAGGGAGCCCGCGGGGTAGCACAGCGGCTCGGCCGCCTTCCTGGCGGAGGGAACCGGGGCGGTCAAAGGCGCACATCCTCCCAATAGGACGGGAGGAGTATAGGGCTACGAACCACCCGGGCGCTGGTGACCGAACCTGACGGGTTCGAGCCCGCCGAGCCGCACGACCGGGTCGGCCAGCACCCTCTCCTCCGCGTCGCTCTCCACGGCCGGCTCGATCACCGGCTCGGCCTCGCCCGCGGCTGCCATCCTGCGCGCCAGCCGCTCCCGCAGCCCGGCCGCCTCCTTGACGTGGGAGCGCAGCCCGGCCAGGTTCACCAGCTCGTGCGGGTCGCTGGCCAGGTCGTACAGGGCCTGCTCCCGGTAGCGGGGCGCGGCCCGGTCGTGCCAGCCGTCGGCGTCCTCGGCCACCACGTAGTACTTCCACCGTTCCGTGCGGATGCCGCGGCCCACCTCCGACTCGCTCACCTGGAAGAACACCTCCTCCGGCCAGTCGGCGCGGGCGTCGCGCAGCAGCGGCAGGAACGAGCGGCCCTGCATCTCCTCCGGCACCGGCAGCCCGGCCGCCTCCAGGAGCGTGGGCGGCAGGTCGATCGTCGACACCGGCCGTGCGATCGCGCCGCCGCCGTCGAAGCCCGGCCCGCGCAGCGCCAGCGGCACCCGCAGCGAGGCGTCGTGGCAGGACCGCTTGTACTCGTCGTTGCGGGTCTTGAAATGGCTGCCGTGGTCGGAGGTGTAGGCCACGATCGTGTCGTCCAGCAGCTCCATGCTGCGCAGCGCGTCCAGCAGCCTGCCCAGCCCCTCGTCCAGCCGCTTGATCTGGCCGAGGTAGCCGCCCAGGTGCCGGTGCGCGGTGCCGCCCAGCGCGGCCAGGTCGGGCGGCAGCCAGCTCCCCTGGTAGCGCTCCTCGTACCCGTCGGGCGCCGGGTAGTTGTCCACCTCGTTCTGGTGGTGCGGCTCGATGAACGACAGGAACAGGAAGAACGGCTCGCGGCTGTGGTCGGCGACGTAGCGGATCGCCGCGTCGACCAGCGCGTCCGAGCGGTAGCCCGGCAGGAACACCGGCTCGCCCGCGTCGTCGTAGGTGATCGTCCGGTACGCGTCGGAGGTGAACTCCAGGATGTTGGACGCCAGCCAGCTCCGGTAGCCGCCGCGCTCGTCCGCCGGCACCGGATCCCGGCTGCCCAGGTGCCACTTGCCTAGGTAACCGGTGGCGTAACCGGCCGCGCCGAAGTGGTGGGCCAGCGTCCGCTCCTCCGGCGGCAGCACGATGCCGTTGCGGTAGACCCCCGTCGTGGTCGGGTAGCGCCCGGTCTGCAGCGCCGACCGGGCCGGCGCGCACACCGGCTGCGGGGTCAGCGCCACCGCGGCCTGCGTCCCGTACCTGGCCATGCGGTCGAGGTTCGGGGTGAAGGCCGGGCCGACGGTGTCCCACCGCTGCTGGTCGGTGAGGACGACGATCACGTTCGGGCGCACTCGATGACTCCTAACGAAGGCCGGTCAGCGCGATACCGCGCACGAAGTATCGCTGGCTGACGATGAACAGCACGGCGGTGGGGACGAACAGGATCACCGAGCCCGCCGCCGTGAGATGCCAGAGCGTGAAGTACTCCTGGTTGAACAGCGTGAGCCCGACCGGGATCGTCCGCATCTCCGGCGTCGTGGTCGCCACCAGCGGCCACAGGAACTCGTTCCACTGGAACACGAACGTGAACAGCCCCAGCACGGCCAGCGCCGGCCGGGTCTGCGGCAGGATGATCCGCCGATAGATCGCGAACTCCGAAGCGCCGTCGATCCGGGCCGCGCTGATCAGGTCGTCCGGGATCGGCTGGATGAACTGCCGCATCAGGAAGATCCCGAACGCGTCCATCAGGAACGGGGTGATCAATCCCTGGTACGTGTTGATCCACCCGAGATGCGCCATGAGCACGTACAAGGGGATCATCCGCACGAAGAACGGCACCATGAGCGTCGCCAGCAGCGCCACGAACAGCGTGTTGCGCAGCGGGAAGCGGAACTTCGCGAACACGTAGCCGACCAACGGGTCGAACAGCAGGTGGGCCAGCGTGATCGCGCCCGCCACGACGAGGCTGTTGACGATGAAGTCGCCGAACGGCGCCCGCTCGAACAGCTCGGCGTAGTTGCCCCACTGCGGGCTCTCCGGCACGATCACCGCCTCGGCCGCGAGCGTCTCCGCCTCCGTCTGCAGCGACAGCGAGAGCATGTAGAGCAGCGGCAGCACCATCACCAGCGAGGCGACGGTGAGCATCAGGTAGATCAGCGCGCGCCGCATCAGTACTGCACCTCCCCGCGCCGCCCGGCCCGCAGCTGGATCAGGGTGAAGGCGACGATCACCACCAGGAGCAGCACCGACTGCGCCGAGGCGTAGCCGAAGTCGCGGGCGCGGAAGGCCACGTTGAAGATGTGGAACACCGACAGGTCGGTGGCGTCGCCCGGCCCGCCGTTGGTGATGATGTACGCCTGACCGAAGGCCTGGAGCCCCGAGATCACCGCCATCACCGACACGAACAGCGTCGTCGGCGCCAGCAGCGGCAGCGTGATCCGCCAGAACCGGTGCCAGCCGTCGGCCCCGTCGATCTTCGCCGCCTCGTGGAACGTCTCCGGGATGCCCTGCAGCCCGGCCAGGAACAGCACCATCGTGTAGCCCGCGCTCTGCCAGAGGGTGATCGCGGCGATGGTGAGGAGCGGGTGCGTGTTGAGCCACTGCTGCTCGGGCAGCCCGACGGCCGACAGCGACCGGTTCAGCACGCCCAGCTCCGGGTCGAGGATGTTGCGCCACAGCAGCCCGACGATCGCCACCGACGTCAGGTAGGGCACGAGCAGCATCATCCGGAACGCCACCCGGCCCCGCAGCGGCCGGTCCAGGGCCAGCGCCAGGGCCAGCCCGAGCACGATCGACCCCGCCACCACCGCCACCGCGAACGCGACCGTCACCAGGAACGAGTGGCGCACCGACGGGTCGGCCAGGGCCTGGGCGTAGTTGCCCAGGCCCGTGAACCGGTCCGCCTGCGGCCCGGTCATCAGGCTCGTGGAGACCACGTTCCCGATCGGCAGGTAGAAGAACGCGGCGAAGAACAGGATCGCCGGCAGCAGGAACAGGTAGGCGGTGCGGGCGTACCTGGCCGACAGGGTGCGCGGGCGGAGCACGCTCACTTCAGGAAGCCCTTGGCCGTCTCGGCGAGGGCCTCGATCGCCTCCTCCGCCGGCCGGTTCTGGATCACCACCGACTGGTACATCTTCTTCAGCTCCTCGTCGAACCTGCCCGACTGGCCGGTCAGCCGGATCTCCTGGCTGGAGTCCTGGGCGTAGCCGAGCGCATCGGCGAAGGGCTTGATCAGCGGGTCGTTCCCCACCTCGGGCAGCTCGGCCCAGGAGACGCGCGGCATGAGCATGCCGACCTCCTCGGTGGCCGCCCGCTCGACCTCCAGGGCGGTGATGCGCTTGATGAAGTCCCACGACAGGTCGGGCCTGGCGGCCTTGGCCGGCACGAGCAGGCTGGTGCCGGCCGCGTTGGTGGCCTGCCCGTCCTTCTTGAGCGGAGCGGCCAGGCCGAGCTCGATGTCGGGGCTGGTCTCCTTGATCGGCCCGAGGTCCCAGGGGCCTGTGATGATCATCGCGGCCCGCCCGGCGGAGAACAGCTTCTGCGGCCCCGAGTAGTCGGTGCCCGACACCGGCACCGGCGCCACCTTGTGCCTGTGCACCAGGTCGGCCTGGAAGCGCATGGCCTCGACCGCCTTGTCACGCGGCGTCAGCACTTCCTTGGTGCCGGGGTCGTAGTGGCGGACGCCGGCCTGCAGCAGCCAGGGGTTGGCGTAGGTGTGGTCCTGGTTGAGCGCGATGCCGTACACGTCATCCTTGGTGAGCTTCCTGGCAGCCTCCAGCAGCTCCTCCCAGGTGGTGGGCGGCTGGACGCCGGCGGCGTCGAGCATCCCCTTGTTGTAGAAGAGCAGGGTGCACGTCAGATGGAGCTGCACCCCGTACACCTGGCCCTGGTAGGAGTTGCGCTCGACCGTGACCGCCTGCCAGTCGGCGGGGAAGCCCATGGCGGCGCCGTCGCGGTCGACGTACTCCTGGAGCGAGCGGGCGTTGCCGGAGAGCGCGAACTCCTGCACCCACCCGCCGGGCTCCTCGACCACGTCCGGCACGACCCCGGAGGCGAAGTCGGCCAGCAGCCGGGTGCGCAGGTCGGGCCACTGGTACTTCTGGAAGGTGACGGTGACCTTGTTGGCCTGCTCGAACTCGGCGATCACCTTGCGGTAGGCCTGGTAGTCGTGGCCGGCGTTCCAGTAGACGGTGAACGTGCCGGGCTCGGCGCCCGGCGCGGGCGGGGCGCCCGCGCACGCGGACAGGAGGGGCACGGTCGCGGCGGCGGAGGCGAGGCGGAGCAGGTCCCGGCGGGAAAGGTGGGGAGACATCTGCGTCGGTTTCCCTTCTAGGAGGAGCCCCTCCGCACGAACGTCCACGGGCGGACGATCTCGCGGGCGGGCGGTGGCTCCTCGGCCTGGAGCCGGTCGAAGAGCAGGCGGACGACGTCGGTGTAGTCGTGCCGGATGGGGCCAACGGTGCTGAGCTGGGGGTTGGTGATGAGGCCTTCGTCGATGTTGCCGACGCCGACCACCGCGACGTCGGCGGGCACGCGCAGCCCGGCGTCCCTGACCGCCCAGATCGTGCTGATCGCGGCCCGGTCGCTGGCGGCGAAGACGGCGTCGGGAGGGTCGGGGGAGCGCAGCAGACCGGTCGCCGCCTGGTAGGCGCTCACCCGGTCGTCGGCGCCCGACACCACGGTCCGCTGTTCGATCCCGTGACGGTCGAGTGCCGTGTGGTAGCCGAGGAGCCGGCCGATCGGCCGGTCGCGGTAGAGCTCGTAGCGCTGGGCCAGGAACGCGACGCGCCGCCGCCCCTGGGCGATCAGGTGCTCCACCGCCTCGGCCGACACCTCGGTCTCGGGCGCCCGTACGACGTCGCAACCGGGCGGCACGGGGCCGTTGCCGATCACGACGGTCGGCAGCCGGGCGGACACGACCTGGGCGAGCAGCTCCTCGGTGAGGTGGTCGCCGACGTTGTTGACGAGCACCGCGTCCGCGATGCCGCCGCGCAGCACGTCGACCGCGGCCACGGCGCGGGCCTCGGAGTAGACGGCCAGCGTGACGACGGAGTATCCGTGCCCGTCGGCCATCTCGTGCAGGTCGCGGGCCAGCCGCTCGTCGGTCGGCACCCCGCCGAACGAGCCCTGGACCAGGCACACCCGCTGCGTCCTGCGCCTGCGCAGGCTCCTCGCGGCCTGGTTGGGGGTGTAGCCGAGCCGGGCGGCGGCGTCGAGGACGCGCTGCTTGGTCTCGGCGCCGACGCGCCGGTCCCGCCCGCTGAGGACGTACGAGACGGTGGCGGTCGACACCCCGGCCAGCTCGGCTACCTGCTTGGCGGTGGGTCGCATGTTATACGTATAACGTAGTATTCCCTATATGTAAAGGGGGTTTTGGTGACCGCGCGATGATGCCCGATGCCTCTGCTGCACGAGGCGCGGTCCCGTACGATCCCGCTCATAGTTAATCGTTTAACACTCGCCGCGCTTCCTGTGAAGAGGTCGGCGGGAACTCGGCGTCAGCGCACGGTGTCCACGATCGCCTCCGCGGCGGGGTGCCAGGGCCGGCCGGGCGGGCCGGTGAGCACCAGTCTCCTGGTGACCCGCTGGTCGAGCGGCACCAGGACGAGCCGGGTGTCGATCATCGCGGCGGTGAGGCCGGGCACGACGGTCACCCCGACGCCGGAGCGCACCATGGCGAGCAGCGTGCCCATCTCGCGGATCCGGTGCGTGGGCGTGAACGGCACGCCTCCCCGCCTGAAGACCTCCCTGATGTGCGGCTCGCAGCCGCCGCACGACAGCAGGAAGGCGTCGTCCGCCAGGTCCGCCATGCTGACGGACGGTTCCCCGGCGAGGGGGTGGTCCCGGCGGAGCAGAGCGTGGAAGGCGTCCTCGCCGACGACCGCCCCGCCGCCCGCAGGCGGATCGACCAGCACGGCGAGTTCGACCGTGGAGTCCGCGAGCCAGTCGGCGACCTCGTCGTCCTCGCCCTCGAACACGGTGATCTCGACCTTGGGGAAGTCGGACCTCCAGCGGTTCAGCAGGCCGGGAAGGAGCCCCTGGCACACGCTCGGCGGGGCGGCCAGCCTGATGGCCCCGCTCGGCACGCCGTCCCGCCGGGCGACCAGGTCCTCGATGGCGACGGCGGCCGCGACGGCCGCGCGGGCGTGCGCGAGGATCCGTTCGCCGAACGCGGTGGGCCGCGGCCCGCCCTGGCGGAGCAGGACCGGAGTCCCGAGCGTCCGCTCCAGCGCGGCGACGGAGTGGGAGACGGCCGACTGGCTCACTCCGAGGCTGTCGGCCGCGGCGCCGAAGCCGCCTTCGTCCAGCACCGCCACGAACGCCTTCAGCTGCGCGATGTGCACCGTCATGAGCATCCTTCATGGCATCGGTGGTCCGACTTGTTGGACTCATGATCCCCGCGTGAGCAGGATGCCGTCCATAGCCACACCGAGGGAGGCCGGATGCGCTGGATGCCGGGGTTCGTGATGCTGTCGGTCATCTGGGGAGCGAGCTTCGCGCTGATCAAGATCGCGGTCGAGGCGGGGGTCCCGCCGTTGTGGGTCGCGTTCTGGCGGTGCTTCTTCGGCGCGCTGGCTCTCCTCGCGGTGTGCGCGCTCCGGCGCGAGCGCCTTCCCCGCGACCGCACCGTGTGGGGGCACGCCCTGGTGGTGGCCGCGCTGCTCAACGCGGTGCCGTTCACCTTCCTCGCGTACGGCGAGACGCTGGTGAGCTCGGTGCTCGCCGGGGTGTGGAACGCGACGACGCCGCTGACCACGCTGGTGTTCGTCATCCTCATGGTGCCACAGGAGAGACCGACCGCCCGGCGCCTGCTCGGGCTGCTCGTCGGCTTCGCGGGGGTCCTCGTGGTCCTCGGGATCTGGCAGGGCGTGGACGGCGCCCCGGTGGCCGGGAGCCTCGCCTGCCTGGCGGCGACGACCTGCTACGGCGCCGGTTTCGCCTACACCCGCAGGTTCTACTCCGCGCGGGAGGGCTCCGCCGCCGCCCTGTCGGCCGTGCAGATCGTCTGCGCGACCGCCCAACTGGCCGTCTTCGCTCCCCTCGGCGGTGGCGGCCCGTCCTGGCCGGGCGCGCCGGCCGCGGCGGCGCTCGTGGTGCTCGGCGCCGTCGGGACGGGTCTGGCGTACATCCTGAACCTGCGGGTGATCCGCTCGGCGGGGTCCACGGTGGCCGCCACCGTGACGTACGTGACCCCCGTGTGGTCGACGTCGCTCGGCGTGACGCTGCTCGGCGAACCGCTGGGCTGGAACGTCGTCGCGGGCGGGGTCCTCGTGATCGCCGGCGTCTTCCTCTCGCGCACGGACCGGCCGGCGCCTGGGGTCCTCTCCGGGTCCCGGCACGCCGCGTCCCGGGATCCGGAGGGGACCCCGGGACATCCCGTCAGCCGGCGTCGAGGGCTGCGGTGATCTTGCGGGCCATCTCCGCCATGACTGGGCCGGGCTCGCCTTCCTGTGCCCGGGCGGCTGCTTCGACGGCGATGAGGACGGTGTCGCGGAAGTCGCCGGCCGCCGCCGGATCCTGCCGCTTGAGCAGGCTCATGGCCTCCGTCAGGGCCGGCAGCACATGGTCGGCGAGCGCGGCCACGGACTTGCCGTTCAGGTCGATGTCTCTGGTCTTCTCGGCGAGCGCGTGCCCGACCGGGCCGGTCGCGGAGTACAGAGCGACGGAGCCGCCGGTGGCGACCTTGTGGGGCTTGCCGGAGGCGGCGGCCAGCAGCGAGACGGCGCCGTAGGCGGCGGTGCGCAGGGTGCGCTTGTCCTGGTCGGTGAGGGTGATGGACATGGTGGTGTGCTCCTTCGCGGGGTCGGTGTCAGTCGTCGATGGCCTGGTAGAGCGTGGTCCAGAAGTCGTGGATCAACCGCGCGGGATCCGGGACGGACAGCCCGACCTGGGTGAGCAGGATGCCGACGAGCCGGTTGTGCGGGTCGGCGTAGCTCGTGGTGCCGGTGCCGCCGTCCCAGCCGAACTGGCCGACCGGAGCGTAGTCGCCGCGGTAGGTGCGCACCGCCATCCCCACACCCCAGCCGCCGTGCTGGCCCTGGCCGTGCGAGATGTGGACGTTGTCGACGGCCATGGCGGTGCGGGCGGCGGTCTGCTCGGGCGTGAGCCGGTTGGTGGTCATGAGCTCGACGGCGGGCCGCGACAGGATCCGCCTCCCTTCGTGCACCCCGCCGTTGAGCAGCATCCGGAAGTAGGTGTGGTAGTCGTCGACGGTGGACACCAGCCCGCCGCCGCCTCCCTGGAACGCCGGCGGCTCGCTCCACCGCCCTCCCTTGGCCTCGTCCCACACCAGGAACTCGCCGGTCTGCGGGTCGGGGGCGTAGAGAGTCGGCAGCCGGTCGAGCCGGTCGGCGGGCACGTGGAAACCGGTGTCGTTCATCCCGAGCGGGTCGAAGACGCGCTCGCGCAGGAAATCCTCGAACGACCGGCCGGTGACCCGGGCCACCAGCACCCCGAGCAGGTCGTTGCTGATCTGGTACTGCCAGTGCTCGCCGGGCTGGTGCATCAGCGGAAGCTCGCCCAGACGGCGCATCCACTCGTCAGGCTCGGGCATCGGCACCGGCAGGTTGGGCGTGAGCCCTCGCTCGAAGACCGCGTTCATGATCGGCGTGCCGAGCGCCATCATGTCCATGCCGAGCCCGAACGTGGAGGTCAGCAGGTCACGTACGGTGATCGGCCGCCGCGCCGGCACGGTGTCGTCCAGCGGGCCGTCGATCCGCCTCAGCACCCGCCGGTCGGCCAGTTCGGGCAGCCATGGCTCCACCGGGTCGTCCAGCCGCAGCCGGCACTCGTCCAGCAGCACCATCGCCCCCGCGACCGTGACCGGCTTGGACGTGGAGGCCATCCGGAAGATCGTGTCGCGGCTCATCGGCGCGCCGCCGTCGCGGTGCATCGTCCCGAGCGCCTCGACATGCGTCCGGCCGCCACGGCTGACCAGGGCGACGAGCCCGGGGATCTTCCCGGAGTCGACATGCTCGGCCAGCACCTCGCGCATCTTGCGTAGCCCTGCCGCGGAGAAGCCGCCGTTGCTGTGTTCCATCATCATCGCCTCGCTCACCGTCTGTTCGGAAATCTTTGAACACCTGGAAAGCTACATTGCATTCAAGAATCAGTCAACACAAAAAGCATGCATTCTTCCTGTTGAAGCGGCGTCTAGATGCTTGCATTGCAATGAGACTGGAGCTGAACGCAACGAGTGATCAAGCAGGCATTGCAACAGACTCGGAGTGAATGCATACTGTGCAGCGAGCGCGCGCATGCCGGCGGATGGGAGACGAACACCGATGCCCGGAGGCAGACTCACTGACGAGGACCGTCGGCACATCGCTGAGGGGCTGGCCGAGGGGCTCGGATACGCGGAGATCGGCCGGCGCCTGGGGCGGCCCGCCTCGACCGTGATGCGGGAGGTCGCCCGCAACGGCGGGCCCGACGACTACCGTGCGGACCGGGCCCACGAGGCCGCGCGGCATCGTGCGCGCCGGCACAAGCCGTCCCGGCCGCCGGCGCCGCCGATCCCCGACGACGACCACGGGCGTGATCCCCGAGCGGTGCTCGACTTCACGGAGTCCTTCACCGAGCTTCTCGTCCAGCAGGGGCTGCCCCGGATGGAGGCCCGGGTGCTGGCCTGCCTGTACATCACGGACTCCGGCACGCTCACCGCCGCCGACCTGGTCCAGCGGCTCCGCGTCAGCCCGGCGTCGATCTCGCACGCCATCGCCTTCCTCGAACAGCAGGGAATGCTGAGGCGCGAGCGGGTTCCCGGCGCGCGTCGCGAACGCTATGTCGTCGACGACGAGATCTGGCTCCCGAACCTCCTCGCGGCTCTGCGGATGAACGAGGCCCTGGCGGCCGCGTCACGGCGCGGGGCCGAGATCCTCGGGGTCACGACGCCGGCGGGCGCCCGCTTCGAGACCTCCGCCGAACTCCTCCTCCTCCTGAGCGAGGCCTTCCGGCAGGTCATCGAGCGGTGGCAGCAGAACCCGGCCCTCCGGGGCGAACGCGCGGACGGTCCCGGCGTGCGCAGGTGAGAACTGCCGGAAGGTTGCGCTTTATATGAAGACCGGTCTATTTTCACTCCTGTGGGACGTAAAGGGGACCAGACGCGGGCGCGGCTGCTCGACGCGACGCAGGAACTGATCGAGGCCGGGGGATACTCCGCCGCCGGGCTCAACCAGGTGATCGCCGCCAGCGGCATGCCCAGGGGATCGCTCTACTTCCACTTCCCCGGCGGCAAGGACCACCTGGTCGCCGAGGCGCTGCGGCGGGCCGGCCGGGAGATCGAGCAGGCCGTGCGCGACCTCGCGGACGCCGCCCCCGACACCGTCTCCCTGGTGACCGGCGTCATCCACCTGCTGGCCGACCGGCTGGAGGCGTCGGGCTGGCGCAAGGGCTGCCCGGTGGCCACGGTCGCCCTGGAGATGGCGGCCGGGAACGACGCGCTCCAGCAGGTCTGCGCCGAGGTGTACGACTCGTGGGAGGCCATACTCCGGGAGCGGCTCACCGCAGGCGGGCACCCCGACGCTGACGACACCGCCACGACCGTCCTGGCCCTGATCGAGGGCGCGCTGCTGCTGGCCAGAGCGCGACGCAGCCGCGAGCCTCTGGACCGGGCGGCCCGGAAGGTCGCCGCCCTGCTGTGAACGACGGCCGGGACCGGCCGACCCATGCCCGCAAAATATGTAGACCGGTCTATTCTAAAGGAGTTGCCATGAGACCCGACTCGATCGTCTTCGGCGCCGCGGGGTTCGTCGGCCGTGCCCTGGTCGAGGAGCTCCTGCGGCGCGGCCACGGCGTCGCCGCCGCCGTCCGCGGCGGGGGAGACCGCCTGGCGTCCGCACTCGCCGAGCGCGACGTCCCCCTCGACGGCCTCCGCGTCGTGACCGCCGACATCACCCGCCCCGGCCTCGGTCTGGCGGACGACCTGGCAGACGTACGCGACGTCTACAACACCGCCGCCCGGTTCGCCTTCGGCCTGGGAGTCACGGAGGCGCGAGCCGTGAACGTCACCGGTGCGCTCAACGTCCTCGACTGGGCCGCCACTCTGACGTACCTGCGCCGGGTGGTGCACATCAGCGGATACCGGGTGAGCGGCGCCGGCGGCCCCGACTACCGCAAGCTGGGCGCCTACGAGGGGTCCAAACGGGAGGGCGACACGGCGGCACGGGCCCGCGCTCACGAGCGGGGCATCCCGCTGACCATCGCCAACCCGGCCACCGTGATCGGCCCCGGCCAGTTCATCGGCCTCGCCTCGCTGGTGTCCGACCTCTGGCGCGGCCGGCTGCCCGCCGTCCCGGGAGGCCCCGAGGTGTTCGTGCCCGTGGTCGACCTCGGCTATCTCGCCGCCTTCCTCGCCGACCTCCCCGCGGACGAGAGGACCGAGGGCAACGCCTACTGGGTGCTCGACGAGGCGACTCCCCACCTGCCCGACCTCGTCAAGCTGATCGCCGCACATCTCGGGGTCCCCGCGCCGGAACGCACGATCCCGGTCGGGCTGCTGCGGCGCCTCCCCCGTACGATCACCGGAGCCGAGCCGGAGACCCTGTCCTTCCTGTCCGCGGACCGCTACGACACCGCCCCCGCCCAGGCCGTCGCCAAGCGTCCCATGCCCCCGGTCGGACCGGCGCTCAAGCGGTGGGCCGACGACCTCGTCGCCACCGGCTTCGGCACGTCCGCCCCGCCGCGCGGACCGTACGGGTTCCACCGGGTCGCGGGCAGCGCGACGTGGCTGACCGGGGAGCGCGAGCACCCGTCCCACGTCCTGCTGCACGGGCTGCCGCTCGACTCCGCGTCGTGGTCGGAGATGGTCGAACGGCTCGACGCCCCCGTCCTCGCCGCCGACCTGCCCGGTCTCGGCCGGTCGTCCCCCGCCGACGGGCCTCTGGAGGACTGGCTGGCCGAGCTCCTCCGTACGGTCGGGAGCAGGCCCACGCTGGTGGCCCACTCCCTGGCGTGCGGTCCTGCCATCCGTCACGCGGCGGCCCACCCCGACGGCCTCTCCCGCCTCGTGCTGGTCGCCCCGGCGTTCCTCCAGGCTCCCGCCCCGTGGCCGCGGCGCTCCCCGCTCGCCGTCCCCGTGCTGCGGCGCATGACCTCCGCCCGCCTGGCCCGCGCGCTCGGCGTCCCCGAGAGCCCGGCCACCGCCAGCGCCGCCGCGAACCTCGCCCGCCCCGGTCACGCCCGCCGCGTCGTCGCCGCCCTGGGAGCCGCCCGCGCCGACCTCGCGAGCACGCTGTCCCGGGTGACGGTGCCCGTGGACATCGTCGTGGGCTCGGCCGACCCGCTGGTCACGCCCGTGGACCGGCCGGTGACGGTGATCGAGGGAGCCGGCCACTACCCTCAGCTGACCCATCCGGACGACCTCGTCCGGGTGCTCAGCCCCTAAACTCATCGATCATGACAGAACTAGACGAACAGGGCAGGCCCGAGCCTCCCGCCGCTGCCGACGAGGCGGGCACCCTCCTGGGCTTCCTCGAATTCCTCCGGGCCACATTCGCCTGGAAGTGCGCGGGGCTCGACGCGGCTGGCCTGAACGCGACCGCAGCCGCCTCGTCGATGACCCTCGGCGGCATGATGAAGCACCTGGCCTACGTGGAGGACCACTGGTTCTCGATCGTCCTGCACGGGCGCGACCCGAACCCCCCGTGGGACACGGTCGACTGGAAGGCCGACCATGACTGGGACTGGCACTCGGCTGCCGAGGACACCCCCGAGCAGCTCGTGAAGCTCTGGGAGGAGACGGTGACCCGCTCCCGCGCCGCGGTCGACGAGGCCCTGGCCGCGGGCGACCTCGGACTGCCCGCCCGCCGCACCCTGTCCAGCGGCGAGCACCCCAGCCTGCGCTGGATCCTGTGCCACATGATCGAGGAGTACGCCCGCCACAACGGCCACGCCGACCTCATCCGCGAGTCGATCGACGGGCTCACGGGCGAGTAGGCGACGATCCCGGCCGGCCTCACACGGCGGCGGCCAGCTCTTCCAGCGCACGCAAGGTCGGCAGCTCGAACGGCGGTCCCACCGGCACCAGGCCCGCCCGGGGGTCCTCGCCCTCGCCCGCCCAGTGCCGCAGGGCCTGCAGAGGCGTGACGCCGTTGGCCTTGGCCCAGCGCAGGCGCCGTGTCCAGGCGACGGCTGCGTCGAGCGCGGGGTCACCGGCCTGCTCGCGCGGCACGTACTGGGTCGCGTCGTCCGTGGTCGCGGCCCAGAGGTAACCGATGACGGTGTCATCCTTGAGCACCGGCACGTAGCGGACGGGGGAGGACGTCGTGCGCGGGTAGGCGTCCGGAGCCCAGACGGTCCGGAACTCGGGCTGGTCCTTCAGCGACAATCCTTAGCCTCCCGCATCAGCCGCCGGACTCCTCAGGCGGTAGGACCCAACCGTAGACGTGCCACGTGCCGTCCCGCCGGTATACGTCCTCCGCGAACCACGATACGTCGCTGCCCAGCAGCAACTCGTTCTCTCGAAACGTGCTGAGCAGCGCCAGGTAGAAGGCCGGAGTGCCGGCCGGCACCCGCAGATGCAGGATGACGCTCCTGTCCCACACGGGCTTGTGGCCGAGATTGGTCGAGAAGAAGGCCGGATCGCGTTGCACGGTCCCCGGCAGTTCGTCGACGGGCACGGTGAAGAGTTTCGGGGTGAGGTCCACTGCTCGGTACACGTCGATCGTCTCCGGCAACGGCTTGCGGCGCAGGACCCCGTCCAGGAGTTCGATCTCCCTGACGACGCGATCGATGTGCGCCGTTCGGGCGTCCGGCGAGTAATGATGGAAAACGGAGTCGCCTTGGCGTAGATAGCCGTTCATGTCCGTGAACCCATTGCGGGAATACGCCTTGCCCACCTCGAGCTCGGCCGGTGACATGTCCCTGTAGACACTTGTCCAGATCGCTTCCCCGAACGAATTGCCGACGAGCCGGGCGCCGAAGGGCGCGTCCAGGGGGACGTGAGGGGCCGGCGCGGTGTAGTACAGGCCTGACTCGGTGCCGTGGACGGTCGGCCACACCGACGGGGGGCCCGGCCCGTCAGAGGCGAGCCCGGAGTAGGCGGGCGCGGAGGTCGCTTTGCCGTGGGACGCGTGCCAGGAGGCGGGCGGGCTGTCGTGGGTGGCCCGCGCCGCGAAGTCCACCGGAGGTCTGATCAGGTTTGTCGTCGACGCCGGAGTGTAGTGATGGATCGGTGGCGCGGCGGGGTCCGCGTCCTTGTGGTACAGGGAGAGCACGTCCGGCAGGGCCTTGGCCAGAGCGGGGTGCAGCTGGCCCTGGCTAGCCATGGTGTTCAGCTGTTGCCGCGTGAACCACAGGGCGTCGCTGGCCTCGAACGGGTCGAGTTTCGGCTTGAACTGCGGCCCCTCGGCAGCCAGGTTCGTGTACGTCCAGCCGTGGTCGCCGACCTCCACCACGTGCTCGCCCACGAGCTTCAGCTTGTTGAGATAGGTCTGGTTGACCCCGAGTTCTTCGCTCAGCTCGCGGGCGGCGGCCTGCACCGGGGTTTCGAGGCTGTCGAGCGCCCCGCCGGGCAACTGCCATTTGCCGGCGTTGGAGACGTGCTGGCTCTGTTGCATGAGCAGGTACCGGGGCTCGCCGCTGTCCATGGTTCTGATCAGCACGCCCGCGGCGCCGTACTTGCCCCAGAGCCCTCCGCTGACGTAACCGTCACCTGATTTGCCGGGATTGTCGAGGATCTGGAACGGGCTGGACGGGGAGTCCGCGCCGGCGACCCCGGTGCCCTGCGAGTCCGCCGTCCGCGGGCCGTTGAGCAGGGATTCGAAGGTGATATTGGGGTTCCGCGCGAAGTTCTCCCACGACAGAGCGCCTGGCTGGGACGGGGGCGCGACCGGCCTGGAGGCGGGCGTCGTCGGGTGGGTGGTGCCGCCGGTCAGCCAGGTAGGAGGTAAGCCATGACCGGCGGTGTGAGTGCCGGGGGAGTGGGAGGTGAAGCCGCCGCCCGTCGAGCTCGTGCCGGTGGTGGGCGTGCCGGCCAGGTTCGTGGTCGTGTCCGGCCTGCCGTGCGCGAACGGGCTCCAGCTCGCCCAGTGCGCGTCCGCGCCGCCCACCACTCCCGAGGTGACGCTCTTGAACAGCCGGTCGAAGTCGAGCGGTTGTCCGCTGCCGAGCTGCACGGTCAGGTCCGTGGCCCCGCTGGCCAGCCCCGACCTGCCCATGAGCCCCAGCATCGTCCTGGCCGGCAGGAGCCCGGTGAAGGCCGTCAGGAAGGCGCCCAGCAGGGCTCCCGTGCCGCCCGACATCATGACCTGTTCCCAGTCGAGGTGGTCACGCCGGGACTGGGAAGCCTGCACGGCCAGGTCCATGCCGGCCATCAGGCCGCCGAACAGGCCGATGTTGATCAGCAGCCGCTTGCCGAGCTGGGCGATGGCCAGCCGGGTGAGCTGCACCCGGGCTCCGACGAGGGAGAGCGACATCGCTCCCCAGGGCCCGGCGGACGCGGCCAGCAGCCAGCCGATCTGGAAGATCAGGAACCAGACCGAGACCTCGATCATCCGCTTGGTGTACTCGACCTGGACGCCGAGCTCGTTGTAGTGGAGCGCGGCCGAGACCAGTTGCTCGACGAGCTCTTCCAGCCTCGGATCGGATTCGTACCTGACGCGCTCGACGAACTCCTTGAGCGCGTCGCCGTTCCAGTCTTCGCCCGGCTCGGTGAAGACCGCGACGCCCCGATCTTGCAGGAGCTTCTCGGCGGTGGCCGCGCACGCGTCGGCGAGCCGGAAACAACCGTCCTCGTCGCCCTCAGGCCAGTCCATGCCGACCGCGTAGCCGACGTACGGCTTGGCCCAGTCGGGCACGAGAAAGCCGTCGAACCCCACGAAGGCTCACCAGCCCTGCCGGTGAGCCGGATCGTCGTAGGCGCTGTCGTCCATGGACAGATCCGGCACGCCTCCGGGGCCCCACGGGTCCTCGGCTTCCTCGTAGACCCTGGAGTTGTCCCGCAACCCGTCGCGCAGGTACTCGACCTCGTAGATGTAGTCCGTGAAGGCGCCCAGGACCGCAGTCTCGATCTTGACGCGGTTCTTCTCCAGTTCGGCGCCGTACTGGTCGTCCCCCAGCGGGTTGCCCTCCTCGTAGAAGGTCCTGGACAGCGCGTCGTGCAGCTCCCACAGGTGCTGGGCGCTGGAGCCGGCCTGCCGTGAACGCGTCCGCAGGCCCTCGAAGACGGCCTGGTAGCCCTGCGGGGCGGCGCTACCCACGCCCGTCCTCCGGCGGCAGCTTCAAGGGCTGGGGCAGGAACGACTCGATGCTCGCTCCCTCGCCGAAGACGTCCTCCAGAGGCAGGCCTTCCGGGACGAAGGGCGCCATGAGCTCCTTCGTCCGGTCGGTCACCTGCTGCGTGGCGGCGCCTATCTGTTCCATGATCGCGCGGGAGAGCTGTGACGGGGAGAGCTTGCGGTAGACCCGGGGATCGAGCTTGATGGCCTCCACCTGGCCTCGCGGTCCCACTGTCACGCTCACCATGCCGTCGCGGGACTCGGCGGTCACCGTCAGCTCGGACAGCTTCTCGTAGGCTTCGCGCAGCCGGAGCGCCTGCTCGTTGTACTCCTTGGCCAACGCTTCGATGGTCAGCCGGAACTCCTCACTCAAGCAGCGCTCCCTTGTCCCAAACGCACCACTCAGCACAGCCGTAATAGGACGATAACGGATCTCCGTCTTCCTCGGCGCAAAAAGCCGATCTTCGTCACGGGGCCGGGGGAGGGGCGGTGCTGCCGCGGGGGACGAGGCGGGGGGCCTGGTCGCGGATGGCCTCGACCTCCTGCCCCTCGATCAGTGACAGCAGCGCCCGCGCCGCGTGCGCCCCGTAGGCCGGGATGTCGCGGGTGAGCGCGCTGAGGGCGGGCCGGACGATCCGGGAGAGCGGCGAGTCGTCCCAGGCCACGATCGACAGGTCGGCCGGCACCCGGAGCCGCAGCTCGTCGGCCGCGGACATGCCCGCGACCGCCATGATGTCGTTGTCGTACATGATGGCCGTCGGGCGGGTGGCGGCGCTCATCAGCCGGCGGGTGGCGTGGGCGCCCTCCTCGCCGGTGTAGTCGGTGTGCATGATCGTGTGCCACTCCAGCCCGAGCTCCCGGCAGGCGGCGGTGAACGCCTGGTCGCGCAGGACGGTGTGGACGAGGTCGGGCAGCCCGGCGACGCGGGCGACGCGGCTGTGGCCGAGGGCGTGCAGATACTCGACCGTCTCGCGGACGGCGGCGGCGTCGTCGGCCCAGACGGGGGTGAGCGCGCCGGCCTCCGACGGGTCGCCGAGGACGACGGCGGGCATGCCGAGCTCGTGCAGCGCCGTGACGCGGGGGTCGGAGAAGCGCAGGTCGACGAGGATGGCGCCGTCGACGCGGCCCTCGCCCCACCAGCGCCGGTAGACCTCGGTCTCCTGCTCGGGGGCGGTGACGACCTGGAGCATGAGGGCGTAGGAGCGGGCGGACAGCTCGGTCTCGATGCCGCTGATCAGCTCCATGAAGAACGGCTCGACGCCGAGGATGCGGGCGGGGCGGCACAGGGTGAGCCCGACGGAGCGGGCCTGAGCGCCGTTGAGCGCGCGGGCGGCGCTGTTGGGCCGCCAGCCGATCTCCTCGGCGATGGCCTTGATCGCCGCGCGCTTCGCGGGCGACACGCCGGGGCGGTCGTTGAGCGCGTAGGAGACGGCCACTTTGGAGACCCCCGCCCTGCGCGCGATGTCGGCGATCGTTGGTCGCTTCACCGAGCCCCCTGGATATGAACCGGTTAGTCAGGTACGTGAACGCACCTTACTACCGGCGAGAAGGGCGCGCACCTGCGAAACCGTCGTTGGGAGCGCTCCCTCGGCTTAACCGGTCCTCCGAACGGTGCATCTCAAACTCGTTACGACCCTTGACGCGATCGTCGCGCCGATTTTACCGTCGCGGTACTTATCCGGTTCAGCGACAAGCCGTCCGCGACATTTCGGGAGCGCTCCCACAAGGCAGCAGCGGACGGCCGTGCGGCGGCGTATGTCCCGGGCCGCCCAACGTTCGGGGGTTGGACAGACGGTCGACCTCCGCCGACAAGGCGGGGGAAGGAGAGCACAGATGCAGACCCGGGCGCGGATTCTCATACCGCTCCTCGCGGCGGGCCTGGCCGCAGCCGCCTGTACCGGTGGCGGCGGCACCGCCGCACCGACACCCGCGACCTCCCAGGCGGGCAGCCCGCCCGCCCAGGGCAACGCCGGCGCGCTGCCCCGCAACGAGACGCTGTACACGACCGGCACCCAGTGGGGCCCGCCGGCCAACTTCAACCCGATCCGCGAGTGGGACTCCGCCACCGGGACCAAGGGCCTGGTGTACGAGACGCTCTTCCACTACGACCCGAACGCGGGCAAACTCGTCCCCTGGATCGCCGAGAGCGGCAGCTGGACGGACGACAAGACGTACGAGGCCAAGATCCGCCAGGGCGTCACCTGGGCCGACGGCAAGCCGCTGACCGCCAAGGACGTCGCCTTCTCCTACGGCCTCGGCAAGATGGAGACCGTCCCGTTCCACAACATGTGGGACTGGCTGGAGAACGTGGAGGCGGTCGACGACCAGACGGTCCGCTTCTCCTTCTCCGAGGCCAACTACCAGGAGTGGGACTTCAACCTCTACAGCCGCGTGATCGTCCCCGAGCACGTGTGGAGCGGCCGCTCCGAGGAGGACGTGCTCAACGGCGTCAACGAGAACCCGGTGGGCAGCGGCGCCTACAAGTACCAGAGCCACGACCAGGACCGCGTGGTCTGGGTCAAGCGTGACGACTGGTGGGGCAAGACCGCGCTCGGCATGGAGCCCAAGCCCAAGTACATCGTGGACGTGGCCAACCCGAGCAACGAGGTCGCCATGGGCATGCTGCTGCAGAAGGGCCTGGACCTCAGCAACAACTTCATGCCCGGCGTGGCGAACCTGATCAACGGCAACTTCGGCATCACCTCGTACTACGACGAGCCGCCGTACATGCTGTCCGCCAACACCGCCTGGCTGGTGCCCAACACCACCAAGAAGCCGATGGACGACCCCGCCTTCCGCAAGGCGCTGGCCACCTCGGTCGACGTCAAGAAGATCGTCGAGGGCGTCTACGGCAACCTGGTCAAGGCGGCCAGCCCGACCGGCCTGCTGCCGCAGTGGGACCAGTTCGTCGACCAGGCCGTGGTGAGCTCCGACGGCTTCACGTTCAACACCGACGAGGCCAAGAAGATGCTGGCCGACGCCGGATACCGCGACCGCGACGGCGACGGGCTGGTGGAGAACAAGGACGGCTCCAAGATCAGCCTGACCATCGAGGTGCCCACCGGCTGGACCGACTGGATGGAGGCGGCCCGGGTCATCTCCAGCAGCGGCAAGGCGGCCGGCATCGAGATCACCCCCGAGTTCCCCGACTTCAACGCCCTGGTGGAGAAGCGCGGCAAGGGCAACTTCGACCTGGTCATCAACAACGAGCGCCAGCTGTCCAGCAGCCCGTGGACCTACTACGACTACATGTTCCAGCTCCCGATCCGGAAGGTGCAGAACACCACCAACTTCGGGCGCTACGAGAACAAGGAGGCCTGGGAGCTGGTCCAGCAGCTCGACAAGGTCAAGACGGACGACGTCGAGGGGATGAAGGAGGTCATCTCCAAGATCCAGAAGATCCACATGGACGACATGCCGATCATCCCGCTCTGGTACAACGGCCTGTGGGCCCAGGCCAGCAACGCGACCTGGAAGAACTGGCCCTCCGCGGCGGAAGGCGCCCCCAAGCACGCGCCCGCGATGTGGCGCAACTGGATGGAGCTCGGCGGCTTCGAGACGCTGACGCAGCTCCAGCCGGCGGCCGGCTGACCTGACACAACGGCGCCCCCTCCGCCTGTCCTCAGGGCGGAGGGGGTCCCTTGGGGAGATCTTCGTGCGCCAATACTTCGGCAGGAAACTGTTCATCTACGGCCTGACCTTCGTGGCCGCCGTCACGGTCAACTGGGTGATCCCGCGCTTCATGCCCGGTGACCCGGTCGCGAGCATGCTGGCCAGGGCCCGGGTCTCGCAGCCCGAGGCCGTCGAGGCGATGCGGGTCTACTACACCAACCTCTTCGGCTTCGACGAGCCGATCTGGCAGCAGTACCTGAACTTCTGGGGCGCGCTCTTCCGGGGCGACTTCGGCATCAGCATCTACGTCTTCCCGGTGCCGGTGACCGACCTGATCATGGGCGCTGTCCCGTACACGCTGGGGTTGATGATCCCGGCGGTGCTGCTCAGCTACTGGGTGGGCAACCGGTTCGGCGCGTTCGCCGCGCGCAGGAAGCTGCTGGACAACACCGTGCTGCCGGTCGGCTACGTCCTGACCGCGACCCCGTACATGTGGCTGGCCGTGCTGCTGGCCTGGGGGTTCGGCGTGGTGGCCGGATGGTTCCCGATCGCCGGCGGCTACAGCTTCTCGCTCACGCCGAGCTGGTCCTGGACGTTCTTCGTGGACCTGCTGCACCACTGGGCGCTGCCGTTCCTGTCGCTGTTCCTGGTGGCGCTCGGCGGGTGGGCGATCGGCATGCGCAACATGATCATCTATGAGCTGGAGTCGGACTACTCCAACTACCTGGCGGCGCTCGGCGCGCCGGCCAAGCTGATCCGCCGCTACGCCTACCGCAACGCGATCCTGCCCCAGATCACCGGCCTGGCGCTGCAGCTCGGCGTGCTGGTCGCGGGCGCGCTGGTCACCGAGATCGTCTTCTCCTATCCGGGGATCGGCAGCCTGATACTCAAGGCGATCCAGAACCAGGACTTCTTCCTGTTGCAGGGCTCGTTCATGTTCATCGTCATCGGGGTGCTGGTGGCCAACTTCATCATCGACATCGTGTACGTGCTCATCGACCCACGCACGCGCACCGGGATGGCGGGAGCGCAGGCATGACCGCGACGACGGCACTGCCCACCGAGGAGCGCGTGGTGCGCCGCGAGGCGCTCTACTTCGCCGTACGGAACCCGAAACTGGTCATCGGCTTCTCCATCGTGCTCGTGCTCGCGCTGACCGGCCTGTTCGGGCCGGTCATCCTGGGCGTGGACGCGCCCAACGAGTACGTGGCGATGCCGATGCTGCCGCCGACGTCGGAGTACTGGTTCGGGACGACCACGCAGGGCCAGGACGTCTTCGTCCAGTTCGTGTACGGGCTGCGGACCACGATCCTGGCCGGCGCGATCGGCGGCGGCATCGCGGCCGTGATCGCCATGGTGATCGGGTTCGTCGCCGGTTACCGGGGCGGGATGGTGGACGAGGTGCTCAACATGCTCACCAACATCGTGCTGGTCATCCCGACCCTCGCCGTGCTGCTGATCATCAACGCCTACCTGGGCATCCGCAGCGTCGGCATGCAGGCGCTGCTCATCGGCCTCACCTCCTGGCCGTGGGCGGCGCGGGCGATCCGGGCCCAGACGTTCTCGCTGCGGTCCAGGGACTTCGTCGACCTGGCCAGGCTGAGCGGGGTCGGCACGCCCAGGATCATCGCGCGGGAGATCGCGCCGAACATGAGCTCCTACCTGTTCATGACGTTCATCCTGCTGTTCGGCAGCTCGGTGCTGATCGCCGCCTCGCTGGACTTCATCGGGCTCGGGCCCACGGAGGGCGTCTCGCTCGGGCTGATGCTGCAGAACGCGACCCAGTGGAGCGCGCTCCAGCTCGGCCTCTGGTGGTGGTTCGTGCCGCCGGGCGCGGCCATCACCGCCGTCGTCGGCGCCCTGTACGTGGCGAACGTCGGTCTGGACGAGGTCTTCAACCCGAAGTTGAGGGAAACATGAGTCTGCGGGTCAGCGAGCTGAGGGTGCACTACAAGACACTCAGAGGCGATGTGAAGGCGCTCGACGGGGTCTCCTTCACCATGGACGACGGGGAGATCCTCGGCCTGGCGGGCGAGTCCGGCTGCGGCAAGACGACGCTGGGCAAGAGCCTCATCCGCATGGACGGCCGGATGCGCCACGTCGGCGGCACCGTCGAGCTGGACGGCCGTGAGCTGCCGATCGGCGACGACCGGGCGATGAACGACTACCGCTTCCACGAGATCTCGCTCATCCCGCAGTACTCGATGAGCGCCATGAACCCGACCCGCCGGATCGGCAGGATGGTGACCGAGCTGCTCCGCTCGCGCGGCGTGACGCTCGACAGGAAGGAGCTGGAGAGCCGGATCGGCATGGTGGGGCTGCCGCGCGAGGTGCTCGACCGCTACCCGATCGAGCTGTCCGGCGGCCAGAAGCAGCGCATGGTCATGGTCATCTCCACGCTGCTCGACCCGGCGCTGCTGATCGCCGACGAGATCACCTCCGCGCTCGACGTGTCCACCCAGAAGGCGGTGGCCAAGGCGCTGCTCGGCTTCCGCGACGGCGGCTACGTCAAGAGCATGATCTTCATCACCCACGACCTGGCGCTGACCTCGCACATCGCCGACACGGTCATGGTGATGTACGCGGGCAAGCTGGCGGAGAAGGCGCCGTCGGAGAAACTGATCAAGGCGCCGAAGCACCCGTACACGAAGCTGCTGATCAACTCGCTGCCGGAGATCGGCGTCCGCTACGAGGAACGCAAGCTGGCCGGCATCCCCGGCAGCCCGCCGTCGCTGCTCAACCCGCCGCAGGGCTGCCGCTTCCGCGACCGCTGCCCGCTGGCCGGCGACGAGTGCGCCGAGGAGCCGCCGGTGAACGAGATCGAGCCCAACCACTTCGTCGCGTGCTGGAAGGCCTGATGCTGAAAGTCGAGAACGTCACCAAGGTCTACAAGGTCGGGACCTTCGGCGGGCGGACGCTGACGGCCGTGGACGCGGTGAGCTTCGAGGTGCGGCCCGGCGAGGTCGTCTCCCTCATCGGGGAGAGCGGCAGCGGGAAGAGCACGATCGGCAAGATGATCCTCGGCCTGATCCCGATGACCGGCGGGACGATCACCGTCGACGGCGTGCCCGTCAAGCCGGGCCGGGACTACTACCGGTCCGTCCAGGGCGTCTTCCAGGACCCGTTCAGCTGCTACAACCCGGTCTTCAAGGCCGACCGGGTGTTCCAGCTGATCAAGGACAGCTACTACCCGTCGGTCCCCGGCAAGGAGTGGACCGAACGGGTCCACTCGGCCATCGAGGACGTGCGGCTCAACCCGCGCGAGGTGCTCGGCAAGTTCCCCCACCAGCTCAGCGGCGGCCAGCTCCAGCGCCTGCTGATCGCCAGGGCGCTGCTGCTCGACCTGAAGCTGCTGATCGCCGACGAGATCACCAGCATGCTCGACGCCTCCACCCGCATCGACGTGCTCAACCTGCTCGCCGAGCTCAAGGGCCGCGGGCTGAGCGTGCTGTACGTGACGCACGACCTGTCGCTCGGCCACTACCTGGCCGAGCGCACGGTCGTGCTGCGCAGCGGCGCGGTCGTCGAGATGGGGCTGACGCACAAGGTGTTCGACGACCCCCTGCACCCCTACACCAGGCAGCTCCTGTCGTCCGTCCCCCGGCTGCACGCCCCGTGGGAGGACGCCCCGCCGGTGGAGACCTGCCTGTATCACGAGCGCGGCGCGACCGGCGGCCTGTACGAGGCCGAGCCCGGTCACTTCGTGGCCTGCGCCAAGCTCGACGACTGCTGAAGGAGAACCACGTGAGCTCGTACCGACCGCTGCACGACGGCTGGGTCCTGTCGGGCGCATCGGGGGACGTGCCCGCCACGGTGCCTGCCACGGTGCCCGCCACTGTGCCCGCCACGGTGCCCGGTTGCGTGCACACCGATCTGCTCGCCGCCGGTCTCATCGACGACCCGTACCTGGACGACAACGAGAACCGGCTGGCCTGGATCGGCCGCACCGCGTGGACGTACACCACCGTGTTCTCCTGGTCGGGCGACGAGCACGAGCGCACGGACCTGGTGTGCGACGGGCTGGACACGGTGGCGGAGATCACCCTGAACGGGGTGCGCGTCGGTGCCACCGCCAACCAGCACCGCTCCTACCGGTTCCCGGTGCGGCACCTGCTGCGCGAGGGCGAGAACACGCTCACCGTCTCCTTCGGCTCGGCGCTGGAGTACGCCGAGGAGCGGCGGGCCGCGCTCGGGTTCCGCCCCGGCGCTTACGAGGCGCCGTACGCGTTCATCCGCAAGATGGCCTGCAACTTCGGCTGGGACTGGGGGCCCGCCCTGGTCACGGCCGGCATCTGGCGCCCGATCGGGCTGGAGAGCTGGACCGGCGCCCGCCTGGCCTCGGTCCGCCCGCTCGCCACCGTCGCCGCCGACGGCTCGGGCCGGGTGGACGTGCACGTGAGCGTCGAACGAGCCACCGAGGCGCCGCTCACTCTGGTCGCCGAGGTGGCCGGGGTCTCGGCGGAGGTGCGGCTCGCCGCCGGTCAGCGGACCGCCGTCGTGCCGCTGACCGTGCCCTCGCCCAGGCTGTGGTGGCCTCGCGGGTACGGGGAGCAGCACCGTTACGAGCTGGCCGTGCGGCTCGGGGAGTCGTCGTGGGCCGGGAAGATCGGGTTCCGGACGGTCGAGCTGGAACGGGAGGCGTTCAGGCTCGTCGTCAACGGCACGCCGGTGTTCGCCCGCGGCGTCAACTGGATCCCCGACGACTGCTTCCCGTCCAGGATCACCCGCGACCGGCTCGCCGCCCGCTTCGGCCAGGCCGTCGGCGCGGGCGTCAACCTGCTGCGCGTATGGGGCGGGGGCCTGTACGAGAGCGAGGACTTCTACGACCTGGCCGACGAGCTCGGGCTGCTGGTGTGGCAGGACTTCCCGTTCGCCTGCGCGGCCTACCCGGAGGAGGAGCCGTTCCGGTCGGAGGTGGCCGCCGAGGCGCGCGAGCACGTGACCAGGCTCGCCCCGCACCCCAGCCTGGTGCTGTGGTGCGGCAACAACGAGAACCTGGAGGGGCACGCCGACTGGGGCTGGCAGGACGAGCTGGCGGGCCGGAGCTGGGGCGGCGGCTTCTACCACGACCTGCTGCCGTCGATCGTGGCCGAGCTGGACCCGACCCGCCCGTACGTCCCGGGCAGCCCGTTCTCGGCCGACCCCGCCGCTCCGCCGCAGGACCCGTCCACCGGCACCATCCACATCTGGGACGTCTGGAACCGCGAGGACTACCGCCACTACGCGACCTACACGCCCCGGTTCGTGGCCGAGTTCGGCTTCCAGGGGCCGCCCGCGTACGCCACGCTCCGCCGCGCCGTCTCCGGGGAGCTGGCCGCCGACGCCCCGCTGGTGCTGCACCACCAGAAGGCCGACGACGGCAACGGCAAGCTGCTGCGCGGCCTCGGCGACCACCTGCCCGCGCCGGATTCGTTCGACGACTGGCACTACCTGACCCAGCTCAACCAGGCCCGCGCCATCACCTTCGGCGTCGAGCGGTTCCGCGCGCTGGCGCCGTACTGCATGGGCACGATCGTCTGGCAGCTCAACGACTGCTGGCCGGTCACCTCCTGGGCGGCGGTCGACGGTGACGGCAGGCGCAAACCGTTGTGGTACGCGCTGCGCCGCCTTTACGCCGACCGGCTGCTCACCGTGCAGGGCGACGAGGTGGCCGTGGTCAACGACTCCGGTACGGCGTGGCAGGGCTCACTACTGGTCACTCGCCTCGGGCTGGACGGGGAACCGCTGGCCAAGGACGTCCTGGAGGTCTCGGCGGAACCCCGGTCGGTGGCGCGGGCGCCGCTCCCGCCTTCGGTCGCCACCCCCGACGACCCTTCCCGCGAACTCCTCTCGGTCCGCCTCGGCGACTCGCGCACCCTGTCCTTCTTCGCCGAGGACCCGGCCGTGGCCTTCCCTCCGGCGTCCTACGACGCTTCCGCCGACCGGGTGGACGGCGGCTACCGCGTGACGGTCACCGCCCGCACGATCCTCCGCGACCTGGCCCTCTTCCCGGACCGCCTGGACCCCGACGCGTCGGTGGACACCATGCTGGTCACCCTCCTGCCGGGGGAGAGCGCCACCTTCCACGTCACCACCGGCGCAACCCTGGACCCCTCGGCACTCACCACCCACCCCGTCCTACGCTGCGTCAACGACGGCCGCGACTGAGCCGGCGGTATTCCCGCTGGATGACATGCCATATCCCCCGGATTTGCGTACTCAAATGAAAAAGGAGTTCGCCGAAGGTGGGATGCGTGCTGCCCGCTATTGCTGGCGTATGTGGATAACGTGGCGGAAGAGAACTCCTGATAGCCATTCGACAAGACTCGGCAGAATCTATCGAAGAGAGGACTTCCCGAACCTCTAGTGAGCGCCGATAGTAAGGAGTGCCGATCTTCGGCTGCTGATTCCTGGAGACAGAAGGAAGGAACTTCGTGACCAGTTACGATGAGGTCAAAGCCAGGCTTGATTCCGATATGCAATCCCTGGAAATGCTTGCGCGGGCAGGAGAAGAGCTCAAGGTCTTCTTCAACGAGGACGACTGGGACGAGAGCGTAATCGGCGTCATTCACAACTACCCATACGGTCTTCAAGAGTGGCGTGATCGCCTGTCTCTGGTATATGCCCAGGTAACGAAACGAGAGTCTGAAGAGCTGCAGCCCGCAGCGGTAAGCCCGTTGGAGAAGCTCGAAGATGTTCTGAGACGCATAGCGGCCGGCCAGGAAGAGGTCGCGAAGCGCATGGCGGCCACTCAGGAAGAGGTCTCGAAGCACCTGGGGAGCGCTCACGAAGAGATCGCGAAGAACTTGGCGGTCGTCCACGAACAGACGACGCGCTTCATGAGCACTCAAGAAACTGCGATACAAGAAACCGCGCAGGGCTTCCGCGAGCTTGCTGTACACATCCAGGATGCCGTATCGTCCGTAAAATCGGAGGAATATGGCAGCCCTGCTCCTGTGCAACCCCCGGATCAGCCTGATGCATCGCCGACGGACGATCCGCCGGAGAAAGGCTTCTGGAAAAGTTAGATCGCTCTATCGCTTTTTGTTTCGACGGGCTTGAGGACTGGACCTGCTCGACGTTCCCGAATGTCAGGCCGCAGCGCTGCGTCAACGAGCCGTGACCGAGGTTCCCAGCAAGCGGTCGTGCAGCGCCCGCCCGTCCCGGTCCACGAATGACCAGAGCGCGTCGGCGGCCAGCCACAACAATCCGTAGACCGGCCACAGCACGGCGACAGGGAAGAGCAGATGTTCGCCAACCTCGGCCCGGTCACCGCCGCCCCCGAACTCCGCGATGTCTTTCGCCGGCACGCTGGTTATGTTGGGTCCGACGTGGAGGGCGGCAGTCTGTCGGCCTCCACCACCAGATCGTCGCCGCCGCTGCGTACGTCCATGACGAGCACGGTGATGTTGTCCGGCCCGCCACTCTCCAGAGCCAGCGCGACCAGCCGCTCGGCCGCGTCGCCCGGATCAGTGGTCGAGTCCAGGACAGCCCGCATGACCCCGGTGGGCACGACGCCGCTCAAGCCGTCCGAGCACAGCACATACCGATCTCCCGAGTGGAGCTGTCGCCGGCTCAGGTCGGGGGAGCGCCCGTCGGCGCGGCCGTCGAGAAATCGTGCGATCTTCTCAGGCAGATGGGGCACGTCGGCCGCGTCCGCCACAAGATTGCCGTAGGTGTGATCTTCGCTGATCTGGGTCAGGTCGCCATCTCGCAGCACGTATGCCCGCGAGTCGCCGATGTTGGCCACGATTGCGGTCGTCCCGGACCAGAGCATGGCCACCAGGGTGGTGCCCATGGTCGCGGCGTCCGGGTCGATCTCGATCCTGTTGCGCAGCGCCAGACTCGCGGAGTGGATCGCCTGCCCGAGTACGTCAGGGAGATCCGGCGGCGAGTGCACGCGGTCATACGGTTTCAGGGTGTCGATCACCGTGGAGCTGGCCACGTCGCCGGCCGCGTGCCCGCCGAGGCCGTCGGCGACCGCGAACAGGTTTTGACCTGCGTATACGGCGTCCTCGTTGTGGCGGCGTACGAGCCCGATGTGTGTCCGGGCGGACGCTTCAACGGTGAGGCGGCTCATGGGCGTTCACCTGTCGGTCTCGATCTGGTCGGGGCTTCGGATGTCGGGCCACGGGGATTGCGCGGACTCGTCTCGGTGCAGCACGTGCACGGTTTCTACCCGGTCGCTGGCGACGATGTACTCGGTGACCTCGATCGGTTTGCCGTCCGCTCCGGATGTGCCTACGCGCACGATCTCCAGGACGGGCAGGCTGATCGGGATCTCCAGCAGGCGTGCCTCGTCGGGGGTCGGGGTGCGTGCCCGGTGGAACTCGGTCCAACTGATCGGCCAGTGGCCGGCCTTCTCCAGTAGGTACAGCCAGTGGCCTGGGCCGGGGTCCTCGGACGCCGTCTCGGGGGCGTCGGTCACTCCCCGCGGATGTATCCACGAGATGTTGATCTGAAAGGGCGGCTCGGACTCGGGCCCGGTGACCCGGAACCGGCGCATGACAGGTGTGTCCGGTTCGACGCCCAGCAGCTTGGCGATCCTCGGGTCGGTCAGTGGTTCGTGGCCTGCCAAGGGGGTGATGTGGTGCTTCCACTTCTCCTGGCCGGAGGCCGAGGGGAAGGAGTAACCGGCGCTGGGGGTGGCCCTGTTGCGCTTCACCAGGTTCCCGCGCGGTCTGCGAAGGCGCATCATCCCGTGCCGGACGATGATGCCCCGGCCCTGCACGGCCCACAACACGCCTTGAGACTCCAGCGCGGCGATGGCTCGGCCGATGGTGTCGCGATTCGCGTCATACTCGGCCGCGAGATCGTTGAGTCGCGGAAGGCGGGAGCCCGGCTCCCATTCGCCGGCCTCGACCCTGCGTCTGATCTCCGCTGCGATGTCCAGATAGCGCGAGTGCTGCATGCTTCCTCCCTTTCGAAGATTGTCCCCGATCAATCCTTGACACGACTCCCTCTCGCGCCCACTATGGTCCCAGACAGTCCAAGGATTGTCCCCGGACATTACGTCGTACAAGGAGACAGTAGACGTAAGCAGTGGCGTTGCGCGCCACCAGCCCAAACAAAGCAAGACGGCCCCCGGTGCTGGAACACCGGAGGCCGCCGAATCAGGTCACTCCTCGCGAAAAGAGATCCACCTGATGCCGCTCATCATCGCATTGCGCTCGCCCAGCGTGAACACCAAGCCGCGCCAGCCGCTCGATATGTCGGCTCCGCTATCAGCGGCACCTTCGTCTGCACCAGATCGGCAACCCGCAGCGTCCGTGCGTCCCTGACCTCTCGGATCGGGACGAGAGTAATTCCGGCCTCGGTCGGGTCGTCATTGAACTTGCACAGTGTGCAGTCTGCCTTGGCTGCAGTGGTCGGGCTGGATCGGCTCCGCGCATGAAGGGCGGTTGGATCAAATGCGACGCAAACGAAGAGAGAACGATCTGGAGCGTTCCATGCCGACTCGTGAGCAGGTGCAGTTCCACTACCTGACGCAGCTCGCGTGGGGCCTGGCGAGGCGCGGCCTGGCCGTTTCGGTGCAGTTGCCACGACGCGACGAGCCGTGCGTCGCGGTCCAGCGGATGTCGGGGCCGTTGCTCGTACGGGCTTCTCTGCGGGGCGAGCAGTGGGTCTTCTCGTGGGGACGAGGACGCGACCGGTGCGTGGACGCGCGGGACGAGGGCGCGTGCGAGCGAGTGTGGGAGGTGGCCCAGTGAAAGAACAGGCACTGGTGGACCTGACGATCCCGGGGAACGCGGCTTGGGTCTGCCTGGTCCGCCGCTGGGTGGCCGACGCCCTGATGGTGGCGGGGCATCGCGATGTGGACGATGCCCGGCTTGTCGCGAGTGAGCTGGCGGGGAACGCCGTGCTGCATACCGTGTCGGGGCGGCCGGGCGGGCTGGTGAGGGTGAAGGTCTTCGGGGTTACCGACGTGCTGGCCAGGATCGAGGTGATCGACGAGGGCGCGGCGACGGTTCCTCGTTCTCGCCGGTCCGGTGACGACGAGTGTGGTGGTCGTGGTCTGTGGCTGGTTGAGCAGACCGCGATCAGGTGGGGGACCCGGTCCGTGTCGCAACGGTGGAACCTGGTGTGGGCCGAGGTTTCCACGCTGGGCGTGCTCCCGATGCCTGAGTTCGAGGACGCGGAAGAGGTTCTGACGTGACTCGTGACTTTCACGGTCCTCACGCCGCTGCTGGTGGGTTCGATGCTGAGTCGATCGATTGGCGTGATCCGTTGCCTCGCTTCGGCCGGGTCCGGGTCCTGCGGCACACCTGTGAGTGCCGGGCGCGGGTCTACGAGTTCTGCGCTGCGGCCGGGCTCGCCTGGATACGCCAGACCCACCGCTCGCCGACCGTCATGGTCGTCAAGGAGAGCCGTCCGACCTCGTACAGGGAGGCCGGAGACTTGTGGGAGAAGCTGCTCTCCGGCGAGGCCGAGGGCTCACGGTACGGGCGGCCTCAGGGTGGCCGGATGCCCCCTGGTGAATGTGACTGAAGTGCCCAGCAGGCGGTCGTGCAGCATCCGGCCGTCCCGGTCCGCGAACGACCAGAGCGCGTCGGTGGCCAGCCAGAGCACCCCGACCTCGGGCCACAGCACGGCGACGGGGAAGAGCAGCGTCCGCAGCACCGCCTTCCCCGGCCCGGCGCCCTCCACCCGGAGCCCGAGGAGCCGTTTGCCGACGGTCGTGCCGCGCGGGATCCACACGTACAGGAACAGCAGCGCCACCACGGCCAGATCCGTGCCCACCGGCAGCTTCCCGGACTCCAGCTGGGAGAGCAGCCCCCCGAGACCGGTGAAGCGGCTCTCGGAGAGCAGCGGCATCACCAGGCCGAGCGCCGCGCAGAAGATCACGTAGTCGGCCAGCAGCGCCGCCGCCCTGAGCCCGGTCCCTTCAGGGACAGGGCCGGGACGGCGCGGCATGCCGAGCGAGGCGGCCAGCACCAGCAGGGCCGCGAGCAGGTAGCAGACCTGGTCACGCCCCCAGCAGTCGGCCATGGCCACGAACCACTCCGGGCTGAGAACCGTCAGCGAGAAATCCGGCGCGGTGACCGGCCCCGCCGCCGCCACCGCCACCAGCCCCCACGCGACCCGCCGCCCCACCGCCTCGGGATCCCCCTGTCGCAGGCAGCCCAGGAACCCGGCCAGCACCAGCACCGCCGGGAGCGCATACCAGTAGGCGACTTCCGCGACCGCGCCGAGGTCGCCGACCAGCGGCGACAGCACCGGCGTCGGCTTCGAACCGCTGTAGAGGCGGACCATGCCGTAGACGTCGCCGTGCTCCTCGAAATCCTCCAGCCCGGCCCACTCCAGCGTTTGCAGCGGTTCCGGCGCCGACCACTCCTCCCACAACCACCACGTGGGCAGGAGAGCGATGAGGACGGCGGCTGCCCAGGCGGCACGGGATAACGGAAGCACGACCGCAAACCGTACTAGCTATAGATCACCGACAGAAAACGCACCAGGATCGCCTCCCGCAGCTCGGCCGGGAGCGCGTCCAGCACGGCGTTGACCACGGCCATCCGAGGCTGACCCGATCCCGGCCGCAGATCCACCCCCACCGAGGCGGCCAGCTCCGAGAAGGTGGCGTCGTCCAGCGCGTCCAGGTCCAGCCCGGTGATCAGCTCCACCAGCCCGTCGGGGACAACCGGAGGCCCGAGCCGCCGGGCGGCCTCCGCCGACTCGGCGATCACCTTCAGCATCGCGTCCACCCCGGCCAGCGTCACCCCCGTGACCGTGATGTGCAGGTTCGCCGGGATCCCGGCGTACGAGAGCTGCGGCTGCAGGAACCACCCGCGCGCCCGCGCCTCGTCGGCGAGCACGAACACGTCCGCGTCGTCGGAGGTGAAGGCCACCAGCGTCGACCCGGAGCCCAGCACGCGCAGCCCGCCGATCCCGGCCAGCCCTGCGCGCAGCCGGTCCGCCGCCTCCAGCGTGGCCCGTCCCAGCTCGACGTACCCTTCCCGGCCGAGCGCCTGCAGAGTCGCCCACGCCCCGCCCAAGGGCCCCGCCGACCGGGAGCTCTGCACGGTCGCGTTGATGATCGTGTAGCCGGGCCAGGCCGCCGACGCGAAGTACGCCCGCCGCCGCATCGCCGGGTCGGCGAACAGCACCACCGACGCCCCCTTCGGCGCGTACCCGAACTTGTGCAGGTCGCAGGAGATCGACGTCACCCCCGGCACCGACAGGTCGAACGGCGGCACGTCCGCGCCCGCCTCGCGCAGCCACGGCAGCAGCCAGCCGCCCACGCACGCGTCCACGTGGCAGAACACGCCCGCCTCCGCCGCGATCGCCGCGATCTCGCCGACCGGGTCGATCACCCCCTGCGGGTACGAGGGAGCGGACGCGACGACCAGCACCGTGTCCTCGTCCATCGCCGCCGAGACCGCCCGCACGTCGGCCTTGAACGTCCCCAGGTCCACCGGCACCGGCCTGACCTCGGCCCCCAGGTAGTGGGCCGCCTTGTGGAAGGCCGGGTGGGCGGTGACCGGCAGCACCAGGTTCGGCCGGGGCCGGGAGGCCGCGTCGCGGGCCGCCTTCACCGCCAGCATGATCGATTCGGTGCCGCCGCTGGTGAAGATGCCGTGGCCGCCGCCTAACAGGTCCGCGACGGCGCCGACGACCTGCTTCTCCATCTCGACGATGCTCGGGAACGCCGTCGGGTCCAGGCAGTTGACCTCCAGCATCGCCGCATAGGCGCGGGCCGCCGCGTCGTGCACCTCGGGCCGCCCGGTGTCGTACACATAAGAGGTCACCTGGCCGCCGCGCACGGGCAGGTCGTGCTCGGTGAGCCGGGCGAGCTCGGCCAGCAGGTCCTCGGCCGTCCTCCCGATACGGGGCAGGTTCAATGGTCCTCCTCAGCGGCCGAACCTAATTCTGTTATTCGGTTCCGTCAATCGTCCGATGGAAAGGCAGCGCGAAACCGGCTTTGCCTCCCTGTTAGCGTTATTGCCAATCTAGGGGGTGAGCGCATGGCCGCTAAAGGGGACGAATCCGAGGCCCCGCGCAGGCCCGCCGTGCTGGGCGACGTGGCAGCACTGGCGGGGGTCTCGGCGATGACGGTCTCGCGGGTGCTCAACGCACCGCACCGGGTGCGGGCGGAAACCCGCGAGCGCGTGCTCGCCGCCGTACGCGAGCTCGACTACTGGCCCAACCTGGCCGCCCGCCAGCTCGTCACCGGCCGCTCGGGCGTGCTCGGCGTGGTCAGCATCGACACGACCCTGTACGGTCCCGCGTCCACTCTCTACTGCATCGAGCAGACCGCCAGGCTCAGCGGCTACAGCGTCAGCATCGCCAGCCTGAGCCTGCTCAGCAGACGGTCCATCGAGGAGGCGGTGCGGCGGCTGCGCGCCCAGGCGGTCGACGGCGTCGTCATCCTCGCCCCGCACGAATCCGCCGCCGACGGCCTGCGCCACCTGCCGCGCGACCTGCCCGTGGTGGCGGTCGACGCCGGTGAGGACATCCCCGTCCCCGTCGTCACCGTCGACCAGCGCGCCGGGGCGGCCAGGGCCACCCGCCACCTGCTCGACCTGGGCCACCGGACCGTCCACCACCTGGGCGGGCCGGTCGACTGGCTGGACGCCAACTACCGGATCGACGGCTGGCGGCAGGTGCTGGAGTCCTCGGGCCGCCCGGTCCCCGAGCCGCTGCGGGGCGACTGGAGCCCGCGCTCCGGCCACGAGCTCGGCCGGCGCCTGGCCGACGACCCCTCGGTGACGGCGATCTTCGTGGGCAACGACCAGATGGCGCTCGGCCTCATGCGCGCCCTGCGCGAGGCGGGCCGCCGGGTGCCGGACGACGTGAGCGTGGTCGGGTTCGACGACATCCCGGAGGCGGCCTACTTCTGGCCGCCGCTGACGACGGTCCGCCAGGAGTTCGGCGAGGTCGGCAGGCACGCCTTCCACCTGCTGCTCGACCGCATGGCCGGCCACACCGAGCCGGCCCGCCGCCTGGTCGAGCCCCAGCTGGTCGTACGGGAGAGCACCGGCCCCGCTCCCGGCTGACCCGTTTCCCGGGTGGCGGGCGGGCCGGTCAGCTCACTTCCGCCGCTGGCCTGCGGCGGCGGAACCAGTGGGGGTGCGACTTGACGAAGGTGACCAGGAACAGCGTCTGGATGCCGCCCTCGACGAGCAGGAAGAGGCCGCCGTCGACGCCCTGCAGCAGGGAGCCGCCGTTCAGGCCACCCCAGACGGCGACCAGCGCGCGGATCAGCGAGCTGATGATGATCGGCAGGGTGTAGATCGCGAACATGCCCAGGGCGACCGCCGCACTGGGCACGAGCAGCACCGCGTAGATCCGCACCGCCCGCCGTTCGCGGGCGGACAGCTCGGCGCTCGGATCGGCGGGAGGCCGCGCCCGCTTCACGACGGCGATCACCCGGCGGAGCAGGTGGCGGGCGTAGCCGAGCCCGTCGCCGAACAGGTTGCGGCAGCGCAGGAGGTCGGCGAGCACGAAGTAGAAGTCGGTCCGCATGTAGACGTGCATCTGCAGCGGCACGCTCAGCATGATGACCAGCGCGAGGGCCCGCAGGAGCGCCGCGATTCCCTCCGGCGGGTTCGCGTGGGCGAGCACGAGCAGCAGGGTCGCGAAGAGGAAGAGGTCGCAGGCGGTCCCGGCGAGGTAGACGCGGTAACGCGAGCGCCTCGGCACCGACCAGATCGCGGTGACGTCCGTCTGCACGACCAGGTTGTGCAGACGGGTGCCGAACCCGATGCGTGCCGGGGTGCCGAGCGACCGCGCGGCCATCAGGTGCATCAGCTCGTGCAGGCTGATCACCACCGAGAACATCGCGGTGTTGACCAGCGTCGTCAGCCCGATGTAGTCGCTCCAGAAGAAGTCGTGGTACACGGGCACCAGATCGGGCCGGCCGAACAGGGTGACCAGCGCCGCGCCGACCACGACCGCCCACAGCACCCGCATCGGGCGGCCGAAGAGCCACCGCACGTGCCTCTCGGCCAGCCAGGGCAGGTGGGGCGGCGGGGCCTGCTCGGCCGGGTCCGGCAGGTCCGCGTCGTTCAGCCGGGCGACGAAGCCGAGCTCGACGAGTGCTTCCACGAGCTGCACGACGTCCAGCTCGACGTCGTGCTCCTCCTCGATCCGGCGCTGGACCACGCCGATCGGGAGGCCGCCGCCGAGCAGCTCGACCGCCTTGCCGTAGAGCGCGGGCAGGCTGACGAACTCGCCGAGCTCCGGCCGCCCCACGATGACGCTGTCCGGATCGTCGTCCGCCTGGATGCTGAGCGGGCGCAGCAGGAGAGTGGCGGCCGTGTCGACGGGGACGGGCGCCGTCATCCGCCGGCCGAGCCGCAGGCCGGACAGTCGTCGTCGCGCACCACGTCCACGGTGTAGACGTGGTCCCAGACCGCGAAGTTCCAGTGGAACACCCGTCCGCGCGCCTGGGTGGGCAGGCCGCCGAGGTGATACGTCACTTCCAGCGCGCACAGGTGACCGCTGATGTTGGCGCCGGCGGCGACCACCGCGTTCGGCCGGACCTCGCCTGCGATGAGATAGTTCTCCCCGGAGGCGTCCCTCTTCCGGTCCTCGTCACGGCGCATGCAGAGCCAGCAGCCCGTCTCGCCCGGATGGAAGGAGCCGACCACCGCCATCGGCCCGGCGTAGAAGCTGACGAACCACGGCGTCCCCGTACGCAGTGCCGCCTCGTTCGTCCAGAACATGATGTCCGGATTGGGTTCGTCAGCGCAGAGCACGAACACGTCGCAGTCGGCCATCAACGCGGCCACGTCTTCGGGCCCGGTCGCCTTGACCTCGCTGCCCGTCACCGAGACCAGGCCGTTCATCGCACGCAGCCGGGAGACCGCCCGCTCGACCTTGGACTCGCCGATGTCCTGCTCGGTGTAGAGGAGTTGCCGGGTCAGGTTCGATTCCTGGATGTCGTCGAAGTCAGCCAGGTGAAGCGCGCCGACGCCGCTCGCCACCAGGCCCGCCGCGACGGCGGATCCGGTGCCGCCCACGCCGAGCAGGCTCACCCTGGCCTGCTTGATCCGTGACTGGATGTCGTAGGGCGACTCCCTCGGAACGGTGTCGATCCAGGAGTAGAAGTGGCGGGCGGGCGTGTACCTCTCCAGTTCGCGGGCGGAGAGATTGGCGGGGGACTCCGCCTCGGCGTCTTCAACGAAACCCTCGGCGATGAGCGCGTTGACGATCTCGCGGACGTTCTCCTGGTCGATCTCCGGGCTGTTCGCCGCGAAGTCGGCGCAGAGCTGTTCGATGCCCCGGGTGCCATCCATGAGGGTGAGGATTCGCGCGATATTTCCGTCGGCGTCGTCCTGCAACTCGGCGGCCACCCCGTATTGACCGAGACCGATCCTTATCCGGCCGTCCGGAAAGACCGCCGGCAGATGAACGCGTTTGACACGAGGTTTCCGCATGCGCGCACTCTTTCATCACGTGGAACGCCGGAGCCGATCGCGACTCGATCGGCTCCGGCGCGTTGTCTGGACTCAGCCGTTGCCTTCGCGAACAGCGGTGGTCTCGATCTTCTCCAGCTTGCGGACCTTGAGCTCAAGCTTCTTGGTCTCGTTCTTCTGCTTCTCCATGTTCACCTCCACGTGTTTCCGGCTCCGTCGAATGGAATCCGTAAGGATGTCCAGAATCTACGAACCGCCGCCATAGCCGCGCTACATCACCGACGGTGGTGGGTGCGTCACGGTGGCGGGGCGGCCACCCGGAAGCCCGAGCAGAGCGGACCTTCGGCGTCTCCGCGCGAATGGGCAGGCAGATCGCGACCTGCCGGACGCCGCGCCGGACGGCCCATAAAGTCCTTTGCGCCCCGCACGGCGACGACCTAAAATCGGCACGCCAACCCGTCGAGCCGCACCCCCCAGCGAGCATGACCGAGCGGCAGATCACTGCCGGCGATCTCCTCTATGAATGTCCAGGGCGGAGCGACACTGGATGCGTTTCGAGATCCTAGGCCCACTCCAGGTGATCCAGGACGGCCGGCACCACTTTCTCGGCAACGCCCGGAAATTACGTATGCTGCTCGCCGGTCTCATCTCCAGGGCCGACCAGCCGGTCTCCAGCGATTTCCTGTCCACCGTTCTGTGGAATGACCGGCCGCCGGTCTCGGCGCGCAGCAATCTCCAGTCGTACGTGCATCAGCTCCGCGTCCAACTGGGCGCGGAGCGACTGCTGAGAAAGCCGGAAGGATATCTGCTCGTCACCCACGGCGAGGTGGACGCGGCGCAGTTCCGGAAACTCGCGGCGGAGGGGTCGGCGGCTTTCGACGGAGGAAACCACGAATCCGCCGGTCGCTGTTTCCGGCGCGCCCTGGATCTGTGGCGGGGGCCCGCGTTCGCGGAATTCCTCGATTCCGGGCCGATCGCGGAGGAGGCGCTGTCCCTCGAACAACTCCGGCTCACCGTCCACGAACGCTGGGCGGAGACCGAGCTGGCCCTCGGGCGGCACGCGGAGGCGGTGGCCGAGCTGCGCGAGGTGGCGAAGGCCCACCCCTACCAGGAGAGTCTGCACGCGCTCCTCATGCTCGCCCTCTACCGGTCCGGCTGTCAGACGGAGGCCCTGGAGACCTACGCCGTCGTCCGCGACCTGCTCGCGGACGAGCTGGGCCTCGAACCGAGCCCCGTGCTGCGCCGCGTGCACGAGGCGATACTCCGCGGCGACGAGCGGATCGACCTGCCCGCGAGGCCGGGCGCGTGGCCGTCGACCGGAGGCGCTGTGGTCCCTCGCCAGCTCCCGCCCACGGTCGCCGACTTCACCGGCCGGGACGACGAGGTGGCGACGCTCAGGGACGCCCTGTCCCCCGGTAGGCGCCAGGCGCTGACGATCTGCGCGATCTCCGGCATGGGCGGGGTCGGCAAGACCACGCTCGCCCTGCACGTGGCGCATCAGCTCGCGGGCGCGTTCCCGGACGGCCAGCTCTACGTCGGCTTCTCCGGCGCCGACGACCGCACCGCCGTGGCCCGGGCGCTGGAGTCGATGCTGCGCGCTCTCGGCGTCGGGGGAGCCGCCGTCCCGGAGTCGGTCGGCGACCGCACGGCCCTCTACCGGTCGCTCCTGGCCGGCAAGCGGATGCTCGTGGTGATCGACAACGTGGCCGACGAATCGCAGGTCAGCCCGCTGCTGCCGGGGTCGGGCACCTGCGGCGTGCTGATCACCGGCCGTCCCCGGCTGGTGGGCCTGGCCGGCGTCCGGCACCTGCGCCTGAACGTCTTCCGGCCCGCCCAGGCGATCGAGCTGCTGGCCCGGATCACGGGGCCGGAGCAGGTGCGGGCCGCGCCCTCGGAGGCGAGCGAGATCGTCCGGCTCTGCGACCACCTGCCGCTCGCCGTCCGGGCCGCGGGGGCGCGCCTGGCCTCCCGGCCCGACTGGCCCCTGGCCCGCATCGCCGATCTCCTGCGCGACGAGCGACGCCGTCTCGACGAGCTGGCGGCCGGGGACCTCACCGTACGGGCCTCGCTCGGGTTGAGCTACACGGCACTGTCGTCCCCGGCCCGGCGCCTCTACTACCTGCTCAGCGTGCTGCACACCCCCGACTTCGCGGGCTGGGTCGCCGCGGCCGTGCTCGACACGTCCCCGGAGGAGGCCGAGCGCAGCCTCGGCGAGCTGCTGAGCGCCAACCTCCTCACCGTCGCGGGCGTCGACACCGCCGGCCAGCCCCGTTACCGCTTCCACGACCTGATCCGCCTGCACGCCCGCGACCGCGCCGACGCCGAGGCCGCCCCGCACGAGATCCACGCGGCCGTGACCCGCGCGCTCGCCGGCTGGCTGGTCCTCGCCCGGCGGGCCGACACCGGGCTGCCCGGCAGGGTCTTCCCGACGCTCCCGGCCGAAGGCGTGACGCACGAGCCGCACGTCCGGATCTCGGATGCCTGCGCCTGGTTCGAGGCGGAAAGAGGCGCGCTCCGGGCCGCGGTGGCGCAGGCCGCCGCGCTCGGCGCGCACGACCTGTGCTGGCAGCTCGCCGATGCGACCGTCAACTTCTTCGAGCTGCACGACTACTACGACGACTGGGAGTCGACCAGCCGGCTCGCGCTGGAGGTCTGCGAGCGCGCCGGGGACGCGCGTGGCCGCGCCTTCATGCTGCGCGACCTCACCGGGTGCCTGCGCATGGGGCCCCGGCACGCCGAGGACGAGGCACTGGAGCACGCCCTCTCCGCGGTCGCGCTCTTCGAGGGCCTGGGCGACGTCCACGGCGAGGTCGACGCCCGGATCCTCGCCGGCACCGCGTTCCTGGTCCGGGGAGAGCCCGGCAAGGCCGTGGCCTACCTCGACGCGACGCTGGCGAAGGCGAGGGACGCCGGCTACGTGCTCGGTCAGGTCGAGGCCGAGTGGCAGCTCGGGTACGGCCACCGGGTCCTGGGAGACTCCGAGCGGGCCGGCGTCCACCTGGAGGCCAGTCTGCGACTGGCCGAGGACGTGCCCCTCCCGTCGCAGCTGTGCCGGATCCACAGCCTGCTCGGGATCGTACGGCGGGAAGAGGGCAGCCTCGTCGAGGCCGAGGCGCACTTCACGCGCGGCGTGACGCTGGCCCGTTCGCTCCGCAGCCTGAGCGACGAGATCACCATCTTGCCGCACCTCGGCATGACCTACGTCAAGCTGCGCGACCCGCGGGCCAGGGACGTGCTCGGCCGGAGCATCCGGCTGGCCCGCCGGTGGAGGGCGCGATTCCAGGAGGCCACGTCGCTGGGCGCGCTCGGCGAGCTCGAAGCGGCCGAGGGCCACCACGCCCTCGCCGTCGCCCACACCGTCGCCGCCCTCGAGATCTGGCGCGAGCTCGCCAGCCCCTTCCACGAGGCGCAGACCCTCAAGTCCCTCGGCGCCCTGCACGCGGCCGCCGATCCGGACCAGGCCCGTACGGCCTGGAGCGCGGCCCGGCGGCTCTTCGCGCAGCTCGACAACCACACGGAGGTGAAGGAGCTCACCACGCTGCTCGAAACCGTCAGGACAGGTGGATGACGTTCCAGCTCACCGGGGGGAGGAGGACGCGCATCGGGTCCTGTTCCACGTTCTCGTTGGGGCGCGGGGCCACCCGGTCGGGGTCGTCGGCGGTGTTGCGGGCGTAGACGTCCGGGCCGGTGAGGGTGGTGGCGGAGGTGATGCGCGCGCCGCCGAGGGCGCGGGCGTCGATCTCCAGCGAGAGCGGCCCGTCCGTGGCCCGGTTGACGGCGAAGATCGTGACGCCCTCGTCCGAGCGGGTGGCGACCGCGTGCAGCAGCGGCACCTCCCCGTACTGGGCGGTCTCGTACAGGGGAGAGACCGGCTCGACCCGCAGCACGTCGCCGGCCGCGTGCCGGCTGGCCTGGGCGAACGGGTGGAAGGTGGTCTGCCGCCAGGCCCGCCCGCCCGGCTCGGTCATGATCGGCGCGATCACGTTGACGAGCTGGGCCAGCGAGGCGGCCGTCACCCGGTCGCTGTTGCGCAGCAGGGTGATGAGCAGCCCGCCGAAGGCCACCGCGTCCGCCAGGTGGTAGTGGTCCTCCAGCAGCGGCGGCGCCACCGGCCAGTCCCGCGGCGGCTCGGCCGCCTGGAAGCGCGACAGGTACCACACGTTCCACTCGTCGAACGAGATGTCGATCCGCTTGCGTGACTTGAGCCGGGCCCCCACGGAGTCGGCGGTGGCGACGACCGAACGGATGAAGTACTCCATGTCGGTCGAGCAGGCCAGGAAGCTGCCGAGGTCGCCGTCCTTCTCCTCGTAGTAGGCGTGGCACGAGATGAAGTCGACGACGTCGTACGTCTCCTCCAGCACGGTCGACTCCCACGCGCCGAACGTCGGCATGGTCGAGCCGGAGCTGCCGCACGCGACCAGCTCCAGGCCGGGGTCGACCATGCGCATGGCCCTGGCGGTCTCGGCGGCCAGCCGGCCGTACTCGCGGGCGGTCTTGTGGCCGGTCTGCCAGGGGCCGTCCATCTCGTTGCCGAGGCACCACATCCGGATGTCGTGCGGCTCCTTGGCGCCGTTGGCGGCGCGCAGGTCGGACAGCGCGGTGCCGGACGGGTGGTTGCAGTATTCCAGCAGGTCGAGCGCCTCGGCGATGCCGCGGGTGCCGAGGTTGAGCGCCATCATCGGCTCGACCCCCGCCTTGCGGCACCAGCGCACGAACTCGTCGACCCCGACCTCGTTCGTCTCGGTGCTGTGCCAGGCCAGGTCGAGCCGGCGGGGGCGGCTCTCCTTGGGGCCGATGCCGTCCTCCCAGCGGTAGCCGGAGACGAAGTTGCCGCCGGGGTAGCGGACGGTGCTCACGCCCAGCTCGCGGGTGAGGTCGAGGACGTCGCGGCGGAAGCCGTCCTCGTCGGCGCCAGGGTGGTCCGGCTCGTAGACGCCGGTGTAGACGCACCGGCCCAGGTGTTCGACGAAGGTGCCGAAGGTCCGGCGCCGCACCGGCGCCACCCGGAACGCGGGATCGATCGTGAGGCGGGCGTCGTGCACGGGGGGCTCCTCGCGGTTGGTGGTGCTCCAGAGATTGTTAGCGTTATCAACCCGCGAGGTCAAGGGCGTGGCAAGCGCTTGCCGCACAAACCTTGACAGCGTGCTTGTTACCGCTAACACTCGGGTAACCCCGCCGAAACATGACCCATAGCCACCCCAGCGCCCCTTGGTGTTAGCGAGAACATTCCTCGGCGAAGGAAGAGGCCACTGTGCAAGACCCCCCAGCCATCACCCGCCGGCACCTGCTCGGCGGAAGCCTTGCCCTCCTCGGCGCCGCCGCCTCCGGCTGCGCCATCCCCGTGGGACTCGGTTCGTCCCAGACCCGCGTGAAGTACTGGCACTTCCTCGGCGCGAGCGACGGCATCATCATGAACCAGATGGTCGGCGCGTTCGCCCGGGACAACCCCGGCGTCTTCGTCGAGGAGAACGTGCTCGCCTGGGGCGAGCCGTACTACACGAAGATCGCCATGGCGGGCGCCGGCGGCCGGTCGCCCGACGTCGCGACCTTCCACCTGGCCAGGCTTGCCGGCATCGGCGCGGGCGAGATCCTCGACCCCATCAACGTGGACCTGCTGGCCGAGGTCGGCCTCCGGGCGGCCGACTTCAGCCCGCCCATCTGGGAACGCGCCCACTACCAGGGCACGCTGTACGCGGTGCCGTTCGACGCGCACCCGATGGTGCAGTACTACAACACCGACCTCTGCGGGCGGGCCGGCCTGCTCGGCGCCGACGGCAAGCTGCGACCCACCACCGGCGCCGACCAGCTCCTGGAGCAGCTCCGCAAGGCCAAGGAAGTGCTCGGCGGCAAGCCTCCGCTGGTCTTCGACGCGCTCGGCCTCGGCACCGTCGGCCCCTGGCGGGTGTGGTACTCGCTGTACCCGCAGAGCGGCGGCACCCTGCTCTCGGAGGACGGCGGCCAGGTCACCATCGACGACCAGAAGGCGCTGGAAGCGCTGCGGTTCATGCGCCGGCTCGGCGAGGAAGGGCTGTGCGACCCGACCACCGACTACGGCGCCTCGGTGGCCAAGTTCACCAACGGCGAGGCCGCGTTCCTGTGGAACGGCGACTGGGAGGTCACCGGCCTGAAGGAGCGCAAGACGCCGTTCAGCATGACGCGCTTCCCCAGCGTGTTCGGCAGCGGCGCCGCCCAGGCCGACTGCCACGTGTTCGTGCTGCCGCACCAGCGCGACCGCGACCCCGAGGTGGAACGGGCGACCTACCAGTTCATCGCCTACCTGGTGAAGAACAGCGCCGACTGGGCGGTGGCCGGCCACGTGCCCTCCTACCTGCCCGCACTCCAGGAGCCCGACTACCTGGCGCTCCAGCCGCAGTCGGAGTACCGCTCCGTCATCACCGACGTCGCCCTCGACCCCCAGGTCTGGTACACCGGCTCGGCCTCCCGGCTGTGGATCGAGTTCGGCGGCGCGTTCTCCCCGGTCATCAGCGGTGAACGCACGCCGGAAGAGGGGCTGGCCAACGCCAAGGCGGCGCTGAGCCGGCTGATGTCCGCCCCGAACCCCTTCCCCGCCGAGGAGCGATGATGACGACCACCGTCGCCGCCCCCGCCACCACAGCCCCCGCCGCCAAGGCCCAGGTCAAGCGGAGCTGGACGCAGCACGGGCTGCTGTTCGTCGCGCCCTTCCTGCTGGTCTACGTCGCCTTCCTCGTCTGGCCGACGCTGCTCGGCCTGCGGATGAGCTTCACCGACGTCAACATCGCCGGCAGCAACGACCGCTTCGTCGGCTTCTCCAACTACGCCGAGGCGTTCGGCGACCCGCGCATGTGGCGCTCGCTGTGGAACACGCTCGTCTTCACCGTGCTCAGCACGGTTCCGCTGGTGCTCCTCGGCCTGGGCCTGGCCCTGCTGGTGCACAACCTGCGGTTCGTGCAGTGGCTGTGGCGGCTGTCGTTCTTCGGCCCCTTCCTGCTGCCGTCGGCCGTGGTGTCGATCCTGTGGCTGCAGATGATCTACCCGCCCGAGTACGGCCTGCTCAACGGCACGCTCGGCACCGACGTCCTGTGGCTCGGCGACCCCGGCACGGCCATGTGGTCGGTGGTGCTCACCACCGTCTGGTGGACGGTCGGCTTCAACTTCCTGCTCTACCTGGCCGCCCTGCAGTCGATCCCGCAGCACCTGTACGAGGCCGCCGCCATCGACGGGGCGTCCGCCTGGGACAAGCTCAGGTCCATCACGCTGCCGATGCTCGGCCGTACGACGGCGCTGATCGTCGTGCTGCAGCTGCTGGCCTCGCTCAAGGTGTTCGACCAGATCTACCTCATGACCGGCGGCGGGCCCGAGGACGCCACCCGGCCGATCATCGAGTACGCCTACGACGTCGGCTTCACCGGCTACCGCATCGGCTACGCGTCAGCCGTCTCCTACATCCTCTTCGTCCTGATCGTCATCGTCTCCCTGGCGCAGCTCCGGCTGTTCCGCAAGCGCGCGGAGGTCTCCTCATGACCAAGCGGTTCAGCGTGAGCCAGCTCGTCCTGCTGGTGGTCGCCTCGGTGCTGGCCGTCATCTGGATCGCCCCGATCGCCTGGGCGGTGGCCACCTCGCTCAAGCCCGAGGACGAGACCACCAAGCTGCCGCTGGAATGGTTCGGCAGCACCGTCACGCTCGACGCCTACGAGCTCGTGCTGGGCACCGGCGGCATCATCACGTGGGCCGTCAACTCCACGGTGACCGCGGTGATCGTCACGTTCCTGACCGTCCTCTTCTCGGCGATGGCCGCGTACGGGTTCGCGCGCACCCAGTTCAAGGGGCAGCGGGCGCTGCTGGGGCTGATCCTGGCCGGGATCATGGTGCCGCCGCAGGTGCTCATCGCGCCGTTGTTCGCCGAGATGGTGGCGCTCGGGCTGGTCGACACCTGGTGGGCGATCATCCTGCCGCAGGTGGCGGCGCCGCTGATCGTCTTCATCCTGTACAAGTTCTTCCAGGACGTGCCGCCGGAGCTGGAGCAGGCCGCGTTCGTGGACGGGGCCGGCCGCTGGCGGGTGTTCTTCACGATCGTGCTGCCGCTGTCGCGGCCGGTGCTGGCGGCGGTGTCGATCTTCACGTTCATCACCACGTGGAACAACTTCCTCTGGCCGTTCCTGGTGTCCACCGACCCGAACACGATGACCCTGCCGGTCGGCCTGGCCAACGTGGTGCAGGGCACCTTCGGCCTCCGGTACGCGCAGATCATGGCCTCGGTGGTGCTCGCCGGGCTGCCGCTGATGGTGGTGTTCGTGCTGTTCCAGCGGCAGATCGTCCGCGGCGTCGCGCACACCGGGCTGGGGGGTCAGTAGCTCCTCTTTAGGGGGTGCCCGGCGCGGCCCCATGGGCCAGGGTGGAAGCATGACGCGACTGACCCGTACGGCGTCCGCCCTGGCCGCGGCCGTGCTGCTGGCCGCCTGCGGCGCGACGGCCACGACGAGCCCGTACGAGCCCGGCACGGGCCACGCGGGGCACGGCGCGCACGACCCCGAGCCCTCGCCGCTGCGCGACGGCGAGCGGTTCATGACCCTGGGCATGCCCGAGCCGTACACCCCGGCGCCGCCGAACGGCGGCACCGACGACTACCGATGCTTCCTCATCGACCCGGGGCTGGAGGAGCAGGTGTTCCTCACCGGCGCCCAGTTCCTGCCGCAGAACACCGAGCTGGTCCACCACGCGATCTTCTTCAGGGTCGGCCCCGAGCACGTCGCGGAGGCCGAGCGGCTCGACGAGAGCGCGCCCGGCCAGGGCTACACCTGCTTCGGCGACGGCGGGGTCGCCGCCGCGTGGGTGGCCCACTGGGCGCCCGGCACCGACGAGGTGCTGCTCGACCCGTCGCACGGCTACGCGATGCCGCCCGGCAGCCGGCTCGTCATGCAGGTCCACTACAACACCCTCGGCGTGGAAGGGCGGCCTGGCACCGACCGGTCCGGGATCCGGCTGCGGGTGACCGACCGGACGCTCCAGCCGTTCGACACCGTCCTCTTCTCCGCCCCGATCGAGCTGCCCTGCACGCCCGAGGAGTCCGGGCCGCTCTGCGACCGCGCCGCCGCGGTGCGGGATCTCGGCCGCAGGTTCGGCGAGAAGTCGCTCGACCAGGTCGACGTCCTGGCGCAGCGGTGCGGCCGGCCGGAGCCGGGCCCGACCCAGCACTGCGACCTGCCGGTGGAACGGCCGGCCAGGATCCACGCCATGGCCGGGCACATGCACCTGCTGGGCCGCGCCATCAAGGTGGAGCTCAACCCCGGCACGCCGGAGGCGCGGACCCTGCTCGACGTGCCCGCGTACGACTTCGACGACCAGGCGCTGCGGCCGCTCCCCGAGCCCGTCGCGGTCGGGCGGGGCGACGTGGTCCGGGTGACCTGCACCCACGACGCCGGGCTCCGCGCCAAGATCCCGCAGCTCCGGGAGCTCGACCCGCGCTACGTGGTGTGGGGCGACGGCACCGCCGACGAGATGTGCCTCGGGATCGCCGTCGCCTCGGCCACCTGACCCATGCGTGACGAAGATGTCACGCCCAGGCGACACCCCGGGACTCAACCCGCCGTGCTCCTGTCTTCGTACAGTCTGAAAACGGCGTCCTCGGGAAAGGCCCGTCATGACCACGCTGCGCCCAGCTCCGCACAGCCGCTCGCAGGACGCGTGGCCGCTGCCCGGCGACGCCCAGGCGGTGGCCACGGCCCGCGCCACCGCCAGGAAGGCGCTGGAAGGGCTCGGCGTGGACCCCGAGCTGGTCGACGACGCGGTGCTGATGATGAGCGAGATCGTCACCAACGCGCTGCTGTACGGCGATCCGCCGTACGAGATGGCGGTGAGCGCCGATCGCAGGGAGATCGTCTGCGGGGTGGTCGACAGCGGCCCGCCGCTGCCCGAGCCGCGCACCCCCGGCAGCGGCGACGAGCGCGGCCGGGGGCTGCACATCGTGGCCATCCTGTCCGAGGGCTTCTACGGCTGCCACCCGCAGCGCTACCTCACCTGGCCCGACCGGCTCGGCAAGGCCACCTGGTTCGCCCTGCCCCGCACTCCGGGCGCCGCGTGACCTTCTCTCCCGATCAGGTCAGGGCGGCCGCGGCGGGGAAGCGGTCCCAGACCCGGTGCGCCGCCAGGAGCTGGAGTGTCTCCCGCAGGACAGCCGGGCCGTCGTCGCCGAGGAGCACGCCCGGGGCCTGCGTGGGAATGCCCGCCTGGGTGAAGACCTGGGAGGCCGTGCCCCAGCCGCCGATCGGCTTGGCGTGCCGGTAGGCCTCGGTGATCAGCAGCAGCACGCGCGGGTCGACCGCCGCGTCCGAACCGCCGCCCGCCTTCGCGTCGCGGGCCCCGTACGCGTCCTTGCCGGGTGCGGGGGCGCTCGCCACCAGCAGCGCGTCGAACTCGACGGAGCGCGCGGTGACGAAGGTGCGCTGCACCGGCAGCGTCCCGCCGAGCATGCCGCCCGTCGGCGCGATGATCAGCGGCACCATGCCGCCGTCGAGCACCGCCTGGCGCAGGTCGCCGACCGCCGCCGCGTCGTCGTCGCCGGCGATGATGCCGATGATCCGGCCGTCGGCCGGCCAGGTCCGCCCGACCTGGGACAGCGCCGGGCTGGGCCGCGGGTCCGCCAGCGGCTCGGACCCGGCCGGCGCGGGCAGCCCGAGCCCCTCGGCGACCTGTTCGCACAAGATCGGGTCGATGTTCGCGAGCACCCGCAGGTACCTCTCCTTGATCGCCTGCTCGTAGCACTTGGCCAGCTCGAAGGTGTAGGCCGCGATGGTGTGCTCGCGCTCGACCGGCGTCAGGCTCAGCCAGAACAGCCGCGCCTGGCTGAAGTGGTCGGCGTACGACGCGGGCGCCTCGCGCACCTTCCGGCCGGACACCTGCGTGGGCACCTCGACGTACCCTCCCTCGGCCGCTCCCGCCGTGAAGGGGCAGCCGCCGTCGAGCGAGTTCGGCCGGTACGGGGCGACGCCCCGGTGCACGGCCGTCTGGTGGAAGCCGTCCCGCAGCATGTCGTTGACCGGGGCGTGCGGCCGGTTGATCGGGATCTGCGGGAAGTTGGGCCCGGCCAGCCGGGTGATCTGCGTGTCGAGGTACGAGAACAGCCGCCCGGCCAGCAGCGGGTCGTCGGTGACGTCGATGCCGGGCACGAGGTGGCCGACGTGGAAGGCGACCTGTTCGGTCTCGGCGAAGAAGTTGGACGTGTTGCGGTTGAGGGTGAGCAGGCCGATCGGCTGGACCGGGGCCAGCTCCTCGGGGACGATCTTCGTCGAGTCGAGCAGGTCGATGCCTTCGAACATCTGCTCCGGCGTGTCGGGGAAGACCTGGATGCCCAGCTCCCACTCCGGATAGGCGCCCGCCTCGATCGCGTCGAAGAGGTCGCGCCGGTGGAAGTCCGGGTCCACGCCGTTGAGCAGCTGCGCCTCCTCCCAGACCAGGGAGTGCACGCCGAGCTTGGGCTTCCAGTGGAACTTGACCAGCGTGGTCGCACCCTCCGCGTTGACCAGGCGGAAGGTGTGCACGCCGAAGCCCTCCATCATCCGGTAGGAGCGCGGGATGCCGCGGTCCGACATGTTCCAGATCGTGTGGAAGGTGCCCTCCGTGTGCAGGCCGACGAAGTCCCAGAAGGTGTCGTGCGCGGTCTGCGCCTGCGGGATCTCCCGGTCCGGGTGCCACTTGGCGGCGTGGATGACGTCGGGGAACTTGATCGCGTCCTGGATGAAGAAGATCGGGCAGTTGTTGCCGATCAGGTCGAAGACGCCCTCGGAGGTGTAGAACTTGGTCGCGAAGCCACGCGTGTCGCGTACGGTGTCCGCCGAGCCGCGCGAGCCGATCACGGTGGAGAACCGCACGAAGACCGGCGTCTCGACGTCCTTGGCGAGGAAGGCGGCCTTGGTGACGTTCGAGGCGGCGCCGTAGCCCCGGAAGACGCCGTGCGCCCCGGCGCCGCGCGCGTGCACGACGCGCTCGGGGATGCGCTCGTGGTCGAAGTGCATGACCTTCTCGCGCAGGTGGTGGTCCTGCAGCAGGACCGGGCCGCGCGGGCCCGCCTTGAGCGAGTGGTCGGTGTCGGGCAGCCGGAGCCCCTGGGCGGTCGTCAGGTATGCCCCGCCTTGAGCAACCTTGTCCTGCGGAACGCCGGTGGGCTGGCCGGTGGGGGAGAAGGTGTCCGGCCCGCTCTGGTCCGGCTTGGGCGGCAGCGGCTCCCGAGGCTCCGTGGGCTCCTCCAGCGACGGCGGCTCGCTGTTGGGGACGCCGGGGATCTCGGCGGGCCCGCCGCCGGTCACCGCGTCGACGACCTTCTCCACGGTCGACTTGATCGGGTGCTCCATGGTCTCTCCTTGGCGTGAGGCTGCGTCGCCGGGTGCCGGGCGTACGCAGACTTCCCCACGCCGGAGGTCGCCACGCGGAGTTTACGGTGCTTACAGGCGAATCCGGTCAGTTGTTGGGCCTCAACGTTCCAGGGTGATGCCCTCCCGTCGCAGGTCCTCGATGACGCCGTCCACCAGCCTGGTGCTGACCGTGTGCGTCAGCCTGCCGGTGTCGCGGAGCTCGCGGGCGGCGGGGACCGGGTCGGGGTCGGCGAACAGCCGCTCGTCGGTGTAGTCCACCGGCCTGCCGGTCGCGTCGAGCGCCCACCAGGAGGCCTCCAGGGCGATGCCGTTGGGGTCGCTGAAGTAGATCGAGCGCAGGAAGCCGTGGTCGATGACGTCGGTGACCTCGCAGCCGTGCTCCTTGAGCCGGTCGCGCATCCGTACCAGCGCGTCCTCGTCGGGCAGGTGCAGGGAGAGGTGGTCGAACTGGGCGGCCTTCGCGTACGGGACGCCGGCCGGCTTGGCGAAGCTGTCGAGCTCCTGGTCGGCGTACTCGAAGAAGGCGATGGTGCTGCCGACGCCGACCTCGAAGAAGTAGTGCTTGAACGCGGGCACGGCCAGGGTGGCGACCAGTCGCGCGTCCAGGACGCCGTGCCAGAACCTGACGGTGGCGTCCATGTCCGCGGTGATGAGGGCGAGGTGGTGGACGCCACGCCAGTGCACCGTTTCCGGGGTTGCAGCCATGGCCCAACAGTACGCCTTTCAACTACCTCCGGGTAGTCACGTCCCGGTGAGATCCAGCGGCGCGGGCTTGGCGGCCGCCGGTTCCGCGCGCAGGCGGCGGACCTCGCGGGGGCCGGACCAGCGGGTGATCGCCTCCTCGTCGGCGAAGGCCATCGCGCGCAGCATGTTGCCCCCGTCCGTGGCCTGCACTGTGCGGCGCAGCCGCGCCCGCAGCGACTCCGGCAGGTTGGTGGTGCGGGCCTCGATCGTGTCGCCGTAGAAGGGGGCGTAGCCCGCCCCCGCGAAGCCGGTACGGCGCAGCAGCACCGGGAGCGTGTCGGCCGAGTAGAACATCAGGTGGTTCTTGGTGAAGCCGCTCCACGCCGACTCGTACGCCTTGAGCAGCAGCGAGTTGGCGTTGACCGTGAGGATCATCAGCACCCCGCCCGGCGCGAGCAGCTCGCGGAACCGGCGGAAGTCGTCCACCGGCCTGGGCAGGTGCGCCAGCACCGACCAGAGGGTGATCACGTCGAAGCCGCCGGCGGCGATCTCCGGCACGTCCTCCGGCGCGCCCAGGTACGCCCGTCCCCGGGTGAGCCGCTCGTTGGCCTGCGCGACCGAGTCGGGCGACAGGTCCACGCCGACCGCGTCGAAGCCGCGCTGCTCGGCCAGCTCCAGGAAGAGCCCGGCGCCGCAGCCGAAGTCGAGCAGTCGCCGCCCGGCGCCGTCGTCGAAGACCGGGGAGAACGCGTCCATGGTCAGCTGGTAGCGGCGCTGCCGGTTGGCGGCGTACTTGCCGGTCAGGAACTTGCTGTAGCCCTTGGCGTACAGGTCGCCGAGCCGCTCGGGACGGATGTTCGGGTTGCGGTAGAGGAACCCGCAGGAGGGGCAGCGCACCACGTGGTAGCGCCACTTGCCGTCCTCGCCCACCGGCTCGTACAGCGGCTGCATGCGCGGCTCGCCGCAGAGCGTGCAGTCGATGAACTCCTCGATCTCGCCCAGCGGCATGCGTGCCTGGTAGTCCTCGGGCTCCACGATCGGCGAGCGTCTCAGCAGCCTGCGCCACTGCGCCTCGCGGATCAGCCGCTCTCCGGGGCGGACGTAGACCCGCTGCCCCCAGGGCACCTTGTCGTAGCGCGAGCCGTAGACCAGCTTGCCGAGCAGCCGTCGAGCCGAGACCATCGCACACCCCTAACGCAGACCGTTTGCGCGGGTATTGCCCTGACTATTCCATCGCTACCGCCAGCAAACCATCCCCAAACGGCCAAGGCGGGCGGGCCGCCGGAGACGGCCCGCCCGGGGAGGTCACGACGGCCTGCCGTCGGCCCCGCACTTGATGATCGGCCGGATGCAGTCGCGTACCCGGCGCTCCAGCTCGGCGACCGGCCAGGCGTTGAAGAAGTCGCCGTGCATGGTGTAGCCGCCGCCCGAGGCCAGCCGGAACCCGGACGGGTCACCGCTGACCGGGTAGCGCAGCACCTGGCGCAGCTTGGGCACCGGGACCGGGTGACTGCTCGGGCAGTCGTCGCCGACCGGGTAGGCCATGTGGCTCTTGTGGTCGGGCGAGTCGAGGTCGCGGCCGTTCCAGCACTGCGGGAAGTCCAGGTACGACTCCAGCATCGTGCCGGGCGGGCAGGTGACGAAGTCCTTCGAGGCCGGCACGTGCCCGGCGTGCAGGCAGGACCAGCGGGCGATGGTGGAGTCGCCGGGCCCGGTGGCGCGCGCGTTGCCGGCCACGATCCGCAGCCCCAGGGGGAACGGCTGGATGCGCGCGGTCACGTCAGGCCGCACGCCCTCGCCGAGGTAGTAGAACGTGGTGATCGTCGGCTCGACCGGCGTGCCGTTCCGGTAGAGCGTCGGCACCCAGTACGAGGACTTGTCGACCGACGGGTTGCAGTTGGTGGCGCCGCGCTGCAGGTCGGCCAGCGTGGTGTGGGCGTTGGTGACCCGGCTGCCGAAGAAGCTGTGCATGTGGGAGGCGCCGGGCAGGCCGGGGAAGATGATCGGGTCGTCGGGCAGCCGGTGGCTGTAGGGGCAGTCGGCGAGGAACTCCGCCACCCGTACCGGTTCGGCCTGGGCGGGCTGGACCGACAGCGGCGCACCCATCAGCACCGCGAGCACGGCGAACAGGCGTAACAGTCTCATGGCGGGGTCCTCACTGGTAGACGCACGGCTGGGGAGCGCTCCCTAGATGGAGAGTGATGGTGTCAGGAAAGTCTGTCAAGCCGCCTGCCAGCAGGAAGGAAATATCAAGACGCGGAGTGGATCATGTCGGAGAGCGCTCTCCTGTCCGGCTCGGTTCGGCACGGCATACCGGCTCCATACCGACCGCTGGCAAGCTGCCGCGGGATCTCAGGTCACGGAGAGGACTTCACGCACATGGGAAAGCCCCGACAGATCACGGCGGCGGCGCTCGCCGTCGCCGGTCTCACGACGGCGGGCGCTCCGGCCCCCGCGTCCGCGGAACTCGCGGCGGCGGCGCCGTTCCGCGTCGACTACGAGAACGGGGCGCACCCCAAGGTGGGCCTCAACGAGTGCTGCAGCCACTCGATCACGGTCGACGACCTGCCGAGGACCGGCGAGTACGCGGTACGCAGCGTGCTGAAGTACGGCGACCCGAAGGTCGCGGGCAGCACCCGCGCCGAGAGCCACACCCTCCACGCCAAGGAGACCCACTTCCGCTCCGGCGACACCGTCTACTACGGGTTCAGCGTCTACCTCCTGAGCACCTGGCAGCGCGACTCCAGGGAAGACATCGTGTTCCAGTGGAAGCCCTGGAGCGACGCGTGCGAGACCGGCAAGTTCCCCAGCGCCTTCCTCAGCGTGCAGCCCTCCGGGAAATGGCGGCTCCGGGTCAACTCCGACGGCAACGCCTGCTCCACCCCCGAATCCGTCCGCAAGACCAGCTTCGACCTGGTCGACGTGAAGCCAGGGCAGTGGCACGACTTCGTCTTCAGGTTCACCTGGAGCCATGGCAGCCAGGGGAAGATCGACGGCTGGCACCAGACCCACAAGAACCCCGGATGGCGCAAGGTCCTGACCGCCGGCGGTCCCAACACCTTCAACGACGACAAGACCACCAGCGGCTATCTGAAGTGGGGCATCTACAAGCCCGCGTGGGCCTCCGGGAAGACCGACGTCGACAGCCGCACGATCTTCCACGACAACATCGCGGTGGGCACGACCTTCAGCGAGGTCAACCCGGCGTCCAGCCGCTAGCCGTCAGCGGGCGGCGCGGGCCAGCACCTCCTCCGTCGTCAGCGGCGCCCTCGGGTGGTGGCTCAGGCACATCGGCGCCCGCGCCTTCACGAAGGCGCTCCCCTCCAGCGCCACGTAGAACTCGCCCGAGCTCAACCGGGCGATGTCCGGCGTCGAGCCGCCCTTGGCCCGCGCCATCTCCTTGGCCGCCTCGATGTGCACCGGCGCGTTCAGCAGGCCGAAGAACTGGGTGGCGGCGTTGCCGGGGATCTGGTTGTGCAGACCCTTGGGCGCCTGGGTGGCGAACACCAGGCCCAGACCGTACTTGCGGGCCTGCGACGCCAGCGCCAGCGTGCTGTGCGTGCAGGCCGTCACCCGCCCTCCGCCGGGGGCGAACGTCTGCGCCTCGTCCATCACGAACAGCCCGCCCAGCGGACGGTCGCCCGCCGGGTTCCTCCTGATCCAGGCGAACAGCGCCATCTGGAGCTGGCTGACGAAACTCTGCCGCTGCTCGTCGTTCGGCAGCCCGACGAAGCTGATCACCGAGACGCGCGCCCGCCTGCCCGGCGACGGCGTCAGCAGCACGCCGGGGTCCACCGGCTCGCCGCCACCGCCGAACAGCGGGTCGTTGTCCATCGCCGCCTGCAGCGACTGCGCCAGGTCGGCCGCCAGCCGGGGGGCGTCGGCCAGCTCGCTCACCCCGTCGGGCAGGTCGGCCAGCAGGGCGACGAACCCCTTGAGGCTCGACCCGCCCCCACGGCCGTAGTGCTCCAGCGCCTTGCGCAGCACCGCCCGGCCCAGATCCGCCTTCTTCGTCCGCGTGTCCACCTTCACCCGGGGCGCGATCGACGCCACCGCCGACTCCACCGCCTCGGCGAACTCGTCGGGGTCACCGGCCACCCCCGCGAAGTCCGGCAGCGGCTGGAAGCTGAGCGGCCTGCCCGCCGCGCGCCTCGGCGTCCAGACCACCACCTCGGTCCCGGCCAGATAGTCGGCGGCCTTCCCCTCGTCCCCGTCGAGCCAGCCCTGCGGCCGCTCCGGCCACCGGTCGCCCAGCCTGGCCAGGTCGTTGTTCGGGTCGAGCACGATGGCCGACACGCCGTGCATGGCGCACTCCTCGACCAGCCGCCTGATCAGCACCGTCTTGCCCGAGCCGGAACCGGCGAAGATCGCCGCATGCTTCCGCAACGCCTCCAGCTGCACCCGGACGGGCTGCCCGCTCCCGACGGTCCTCCCCAGGCGGACGTGGGGGGTGTCCTCACGGGATGGCGAGGGCGCCAGGGGACCGTGGGATGAAGGGGACGCGTCCTCTCTCCGTACGGCGGCGTCATCGGACGGAGCAGGCCCGGGGCCCGTCGGACCTGTCGGCCTCTCCTGCTCTTCGGCACGCCCGACGGCGGGATCGCCGGTCCTCAGGCCGTCGTCCCGGGTCGCGGGCGGGACGGTCCGGACATCCGCCAGGGCCTCGGCCAGGAAGGTGACCGCGCGGGTGGGACGGCGGGAGGCCAGCCACGACGCCAGCCCCGGCGGGTTCTCCGCGCGCAGATGCCTGAGCGCCGCCAGGACGCGCAGGTCGGTGTCGGTGAAGGACAGGGTCCTTCCGCCCGCGCGCTCGAAGGCGGCGACCACCTCCCGCGTCCGCGCCCCCTTCGACCAGTCCTGCTTACGCAGCAGGAACAGCCGCCGCTTGGGCACCTCGGCGTCCAGACCGGCCGCCACCGACGCCTTGCGTATCCGGTTGAGCGCCGAGACCGCGTGCTCGGCGGTGATCGCCCGGAAGGCCCAGTGAGCCTCGTCCTCCGTCGTCTCGTCCAGCGTGAACCGCAGCCGCGCGTGCAGGGGCGGCTTGGCGCTGGGCGGCGGGTCGACGCTGAACGCCTGGCCGTCCTCGCCCTGTTCGGTGATCCACGCGGCCAACCCGGCCGCCAGCAGCGCGGGCATCAGCACGTCCTCGGTGGCGCCGTTCACGTCAGGGGCTTCCCCGGCGTCGCGGAGCGTGGCGAAGCGGGCGTCCAGCCCGGCGAGCGCCGCCGCCTCCGTGACGGCCGCGGTACGTGCGGGCTCCTCGACCGGAGGCTGCGGTCGCGCGGTGAGGCTGGTCAGCTCCGACACCTCGCCGCTGAGCAGGCATGCCCGTACGTGCTTGTCGATCGTGATGAGCAACTGCCGCGCGGTGAACCCGGGCGCCTCGTCGAACGCCTCCGGCCGCACGGGCCAGGTCGGGTACGGCGGCTCGACCCCGGCCGCCCCGTACTGCACGCCGAACCGCTTGGCGACCAGCTCGCGCGCGGTCTCGGGGTCAGGGATGGTCATGAGCTGCACGGCCGTACGGAACCGGTCGCGGACCGTGTCGACCGCCATCCGCTCGACGAGCGTCCAGGTCTGGGGGATGCACGAGACGACCGTCATGGTGCGCCTGGTCACCTCGCGCAGCGCCATCAGGCCGCCGGCGATCCGCTCCAGGAGCAGCTTGTCGCCGTGGCCGTCATCCGTCGCGGTGTCGGTCGAGATCCTGGACTGGGCGATCAGCGGGTCGATCTGGTCCACCGCGATGATCGTCGGGCCGGTGAGCGCCAGCAGGTGGGAGACGTCCCTGACGATCTCCTGCGGCGACTTGTTGATCGGCCGGATGCCCCAGCGGGCCCGGTCGCCGGTCTCGCCCTCCGGCATCGCGTACAGGAAAGCCTCGCCGAGGTCCTGCAGGGCCGGGTCGGGGGAGGCGTAGAGCACCAGCGCCCGCGCGGTGTCCTGACACTCGCGCCCGACCTTCTCGTCCATCGCCCGCAGCGCGTGGACGAACGCGTCGAGCTCCTCCCTGGACAGGGTCTTCTTGCCGGTCACGGCCCTGCGGGCCATCCGGGACAGGTCGGCGCGCGCGGCCAGTCGTGACAGGAACGCCCTGAGCTGCGTCTCACCGCCCTCGCCCGGCCGGGAGAAGCTGTCGAGGAGCGACACCATGACGCTCTCCCAGAACTCCTTGGCGTCCAGCAGCCCGACCAGCACGAAGTAACCGCCCTGGCGCTGGGTCACCTCGCGCAGCCAGCCGAGCAGGTGGGTCTTGCCGGTGCCGCGCTGGCCCTGCAGGACCACGCCGATCGGGCTCGTCTCCCGCTGGCCGCCGGCCTCAGCCAGGCCGTCGAGCAGGATCTTCGCCGAGTGCCCGTGCAGCCCTTCGACGTGGAACGCCGAGGGCCGCCAGACGTCGTCGGCGCCCTCGGTGTAGTTGAAGCTGAGCGCGGTGAGCGCCTCGGTGCCGGGCCCTGTCATGCTTCCCCGATCCACAGCAGGTGCTTCTCCTGACCCCCGATGATCACCCCGGCTTCCCGGTCCGCGGGCGTGAGGATCTTCTGGTTGGACTCGGGGACGATGTTCACGTCCGGCAGCCGTTCCAGCCGGACGAGCGCGGCGTCGACCTCGTCCCTGGGCGCGTCGCCGAGCAGGGGACGCAGCCGGGCCAGCCCCACCCAGGAGCCGGGCCGGGGAGCCAACCGCGCGTACGCGGCGCGGATCCGCGCGTCCAGGTCTCCCGGTAGCAGCCCGACCGGCTCGTCCACCGGGGCCTCCTCTCCAGACGGAGCGGTTTCCAGGGGCGTGGACACGTCGGCCAGTCGCAAGCCGGAACGGTCCATGTACTTCCGCAGCCAGCCCTGCAGGCCACGGGCGATCACCTTCGGCGAGCCGGTCATCGCGGGAAGCGCTCCGGCGCGCAGATCCTCCTCAAGGCGAGCCCAGCCGCTGTCGGTGAGCATGTGCACGTACGTCCGGCCCTGCCGCCAACTGTCGACCAGCTTCAGCTCGTTGAGCTTGAGACGTCTCTTGCCGTCGATGGTCAGGCCGTGCCGCTCCTTGAGGTCGGGGTTGGAGATCTCGGCGTTCTCCTCGGCCAGCGCCATCAGCGCGGCGAATTCAGGGAGCGACAGCTTTCGCTCTGACATGTTTCATCCTTCTTGAGAGACTCGACGGTTCCGCAGGAAAAGCTCGATGTGACGGACCACGGCCTGGGGATCGGTCAGCACCTGGACATCGGTGAACCGGAGCACGGCGTAACCGGCGATCTGCAGGCGCACATCACGGGCGCGGTCGGTGGTGAACTTGTCCAGCTCACGGTGATCCGGCCCGTCCAGCTCGACGACGCACCACTCGTCCTGCCACACCAGGTCGGCCCGTACCGGAGAGGCCAGGGCGCCGGGGTGGATCGTCTGGTTCCAGGCCCGGCCGGCGGCCCACGCGCACCCGCTCAGCGCGGCCTCCAGCGCGTGCTCCGCGGCGCTCGCCGGGTGCGGGCGGCCGGCGACGGGCGGGTGGCCGGTCCTGCCCGGGGTGATCTGCTGTTCGGGACGGGAGGCGGCCTGGCTCGGCGCTTCCGCGACGAGGACGGTCTCCACCCGGTCCACGGCGGGGAGCGGTCCCGAGAGCCAGATGCCCAGCCCGGCGCGGTGCGCCAGCCACTCGCCCGCTGCGACCAGGGCTTCCTGACCGGCGGGCGACAGCCCTTCCGGCACGTCAACCAGGAGCGCCGCGCCGGGCCTGGAGAAGGCGGCGGCCAGCGCCCTGGCCAGCCCCGCGGCCCGCACCTCCGGCGGGAACCCGCTGGGCCGGATCTCGGGGGAGAGGCTGGCCCGCAGGTCCGGGAGCCGGCCGGGGCGGGCGCGCAGGGCGCGTGCCGCCAGCTCGGCGAGGAACGGTCCGAAGTGGGCGCTGGTGGCGGCGGTGCGGAGGGCGAGGGTGCGTACGGCGGCCAGGCCCGCCCCGCCGGGCCCGTCGATGCCCTCGGCGTCCGGCAGCCAGGCGGGGAAGAGGCCGAGCACCGTGGCGTCCAGCTCGTCCAATATCGCGGAGGCCAGCGCCTTCGGGGAGCGCGCCTCCCGGGCGGTGCAGGTGAGGATCGCGGGGGCCTCGCGGGGCAGCGAGTCGACGGCGAGCGGCAGCGGGCCGGCGCCCTCCAGGCGCACGACCTTGCCGGTCGGTAACGCAGCCCAGGACCGCACCGCTCGCCCCCGTCGTCAGCCGGACTCGGACAGTGGTGGCGACGTTATACGCCACCCCGCGCGGCTGTCACCCGCTATCGCCGTCCGGGTCCGCGGCGAGCACGATCGCGCCCACATAGCCGTCGCCGTCGGGGGTGACCTTCATGAGCATCTCGTCCCGGAAGATGCCGTCGCCGTCGTTGCGGGTGTCCCGCTCGCCCCGGGCCGCGTACGGCCGCCCCGCCAGGACGCGGTCGTTGAGCGCCTCGTCGAACATCATCTGCGTGGTCAGCACCCGGGCGTCGCTGACGTGCACCATCGCGTGGATGTGCACGCAGCGGCCCCGGTACCAGCCGGGCCAGATGGTGGTGAACTCGACGACGCCGTCGGCGTTCGTGACCTGGGCGCCGCGCAGGTAGCGCTCGTCGTCCTGCGGGTCGAGGTCGGGCGACGAGGCCGAGAGCGCGCCGCCGCCTCGGGACATCGCCTCGGCGCCCGAGTAGAGGCCGCCCGCGTCGCAGTGCCAGATCTCCACCACCGCGTCCTTGATCGGCCGGCAGCTCCCGCTGTCCTGCACCTTGACGGCCACCCGGAGCCGGACGCCCTCCCGGTCCTCACGGATGTCGGCGCGGACCTTGTCGGCGTCGAAGTAGTACGGCCCCGCGGTGGTCGCGGGGGTCAGCGTGCAGGTGTTCGCGCCGTCGAAGAGCGAGGTGAGGTCCTGGGCGGTGGTCGCCTGAGGGGTGACGGACTCGCCGGTGGAGGTGGTGACCGGCTGCCCCGTGCACGCGGCGATCAGCCCGCCGAGCCCGAGAGAGCCGATGCCCGCGATCATCCGCCGCCTGCTGACGCGCTGCCCTTCGTGATCGTGTCCCATATCGCTCCCTTCGATGGGGTTTCGACGTTAGGTGAGTCACATGAAGGTCTGCTGAGAGAGATCCACCGGTCTTTGTCGGTGAGGTTCGCTACATTCCGGTTCCGTTGATCATTGCCGAGCCCGGCTGGAGGTCGTTGACCGTGCCCGCTGACCCGACCGTGTGGGACCAGAGCAGCGTGACGTGCGTGGTGCCGCCCGTCCAGCCGCGCAAGCTGGCCAAGGTGCCGTTCGTCGAGCTGGCCGACGGCAGGCTGCAGGGGGTGGTGTCGAGCGGTTCCGACATCGCTCGCGTGTACGTCTCCTCGATCGCCGCCGGATCCCACGACTTCAACTGCAGCACCAACAACAACCGCCCGTGCGGCGGTCTCTACGGCTCGCTCTGCAAGCACCTGCGGTCGCTGGTGGACGAGGCGGTCGTGCAGTACGGAGCGGAGCGGGTCGCCCGATACCTCCGGGTCGAGGGGGCCGAGACCGTGGCGTCCGGGGCCGACCTGGCGGCCAGGCTGGGCGGGCAGCAGGAGTCGCAGCCGGCGGCCGTGGTGTTCAGCCGGTTCCTGCGCCACCTGGGCTACCTGGAGCTGCCGGTCACCACGGCGCCGCTCGCGGAGATGCACTGGTTCCCCGGGACGGTGCGCTGATGCTCGGGATGCAGCTGAACGACCTGGTCGGCGGGCTGCCCGACGGCCTCGCCGAGGCGCTGGAGCTGGTCGACGGCTTCGACGACGCGCTGTCCCACGGCTTCGGCCGGGTGGGCGAGCAGCGGGCCGCGGCGATCGCCGCGCTGGCCGGAGCGGTGGCGGCGACGCCGCTGGGCGACCGGGTGGCGGAGGCGGCCGCGAAGGTGCCGGCCGGATCGGTGAGCGGCGAGCACCTGACGGCCCTGGCCGCCGCGCGGTCCGCCCTCCTGGGCGCCGCCCACGACGCCCTCCTGACCCGGCTGGACGAGTCGCTGGGCAGGACGAGGTCTCCCTCCGGCCCGCCCGCCACCGGCGACTCGTCCGTACCGGGAAATCTGCTCGTCGGGTGCCGGTCGTGGCTGTACGAGCTGGCCATCACCGGGTGGCGGGGAGTGGGGCACGATCTGGCCGCCGCCGGTGACCAGGCCATCGAGGCCGTGCTCGCGGAGCCGGGGGCGCGCCGGCTGGCGGTGCTGCTCGACGGGCTGGCCGCCGAGCTGCGTGACTCGTCGCCGGTGTCCACGATGGAACGGCTGCCCTTACGGCGCTGGGCCGACCTGTGGACGCGGGCCACGCTGCTGGCCGAGCCCGGCTGGCCGGGGTCGGGGGAGGGCGCCGAGACGGTGTCGGGGCGGTTGCTGCCGCTCGGGGCGGACGTGCACGAGCACGGCACCGCCGTCCAGGTGCAGGTGCACGCGGTGCTGGAGCCCGCCGGCGGCGGGACGTCCCGGCTGGTACGGGTGAGCGTCGCCGCGGGCAAGGTCGACACCATCACCGGGCCGGCCGTGTGGGGGTTGTTCCAGGCGTATCCGGTGCTGCTGGCGACGCTGGCCAAGCATCTGGCCGCGGAGATCGACGGCATGCCGTTGCTTCCCGGCGGCGACCTGGTCTGGCAGGAGGAGAAGGCCACCGCGGCCGAGCTCACCGACCCGTTCGCCACCGCCCGGGTGCTGCTCGCGGGCGCGGTGGCCGGGGAGACCCCGCCGCTGGACCGTCACCCGGCGCGCGTCGCGGAGCCGGTCCTGGTGGAGGGATACAAGGCGGCCAAGGCCGGCGGCGGGGTCACGCTCACGCTCGACGGCGCCACCTTGCCGTTCGCCACCGGGCGGCTGCCGGGGTGCGGGCCGCTCACTCCCGAGCTGCTCGCCGCCTCCACCGCTTGCGTCGGGCTGCTGCGCTGGGACGCCGGGGGGTGGCTGCTGCAGCCGCTCGCCGTCCAGGCCACGGTCAAGAAGAAGCCGGTCGCCGCGCACAACGGCGACTGGGCGCTGGGCACCACCGACCCCAAGGCGGCCAAGGCGCTGGCCAAGACGGGCGACCCGGTCGGCGTGCTCCGCGAACGAGCGGGACGGCTGCTGCGCAAATGACCACCGACCACAACCCCACCGGCGACGCGACCGCCCACGGCGACGCGACCGCCCACGACGCCGCCGAGGCGAATCGGCGGCAGGTGCTGCTCTGGCGGATGCTGGCCCGCGTGTTCGGCGCCGACGAGCAGCCCGCACTGGAGTCCGCGAGCGTCGCCATCGTCGAGGACCTCGGGCTGCCGGCCCAGCTGCTCGACCCGTCCGTGTCCGTGGACAACCTGGTGCAGCGCTTCCCCGAGCTGGGCCCCGAGTTCCGCGGCCTCATGACGGGCGACGACGACCGTGACCGCGCCCGTACCGCGGCGCTCGCCGCCAAGCTGCTGCTCAACTTGTTCGCGACCGGCACGGGCGACGTCACCGCCACCCGGCTGGCCGCCTGGCAGCAGGACGCGGGCTGGTTCGAGCAGGCGCTCGGCTGCGAGGCCGGCGAGCTGCGCGCCCAGCCGGGGCAGAGCGAGCTGGGCGGGATGCTCGCCGGGCTGGAAGGCGACCTGGTGCGCCGGATGCGGCTGCGCGAGGTGCTCGCCGACCCCGCGCTGGCCAGGCAGCTCACGCCCAGCATGTCGCTGATCGAGCAGCTGCTGCGCGACAAGTCCAACCTGTCGGGGGTGGCGCTGGCCAACGCCAAGGCGCTGATCCGCCGGTTCGTGGACGAGGTCGCCCAGGTGCTCCGCACCCAGGTGCAGCAGACGAGCGTGGGCGCCGTCGACCGTTCGGTGCCGCCCAAGAGGGTCTTCCGCAACCTCGACCTGGACCGGACGATCTGGAAGAACCTCACCAACTGGAACGCCGAGGACGAGCGGCTGTACGTCGACAAGCTCTTCTACCGGCACACCGCCCGCCGCACCACCCCCGCCCGTCTGATCGTGGTCGTCGACCAGTCGGGCTCGATGGTGGACTCGATGGTCAACTGCACCATCCTGGCCTCGATCTTCGCCGGGCTGCCCAAGGTCGACGTCCACCTGATCGCCTACGACACCAGGGCACTCGACCTGACGCCGTGGGTGAGCGACCCGTTCGAGGTGCTGCTCCGTACCAAACTCGGCGGCGGCACGAACGGGACGGTCGCGATGACCCTGGCCCGCCCCAAGATCGTCGACCCGCGCAACACCGCGATGGTGTGGATCTCTGACTTCTACGACGTCCGCGACCTGCAGCGGGAGTTCGAGGCCGTGCACCGCTCCGGGACGAGGTTCATCCCCGTCGGGTCGGTGACCAGCTCGGGCCATCAGAGCGTGGACCCGTGGTTCCGCCAGAAACTGAAGGACCTGGGCACGCCCGTCATCTCGGGAAACATCAACAAACTCGTGTTCGAGCTCAAGAGCTTCCTCACCTAGGAGATACGCCATGACCGATGAGATGCTGCGTGCCCCCGCCGAGGCCAAGTACGCCGAAGAGCTCGACTGGCTGGAGTCGGTCGACGACGGGCCCAAGCCGTTCTCCTGGCGGCTCAGCCCGCGCATGGTCCGGCTGTTCGTGCTCGGCTCCGAGCGCTCCGACGGCCTCGACCGGGAGATCAAGCAGAAGTGGTTCGGCGACCGGAGCTTCGTCGAGCGCGCCATCGTCACGCTCGCGTCCGACCGCGGCCTGCTGCTGATCGGCGACCCCGGCACCGGCAAGAGCTGGCTGGCCGAGCTGCTGTCGGCGGCGATCTGCCGCAACTCGACGCTGGTCGTGCAGGGCACCGCCGGCACCACCGAGGACCACATCAAGTACTCGTGGAACGTCTCCATGGTGATCGCCAAGGGCCAGTCGCGCCAGTCGATGATCCCGTCCCCGATCATGACCGCGATGGAGCAGGGCGTGATCGGCCGGTTCGAGGAGCTGACCCGCTCCACCAGCGACGTGCAGGACGCGCTGATCTCGATCCTGTCGGAGAAGTACGTGTCCATCCCCGAGCTGGACGACGACAACATCGTCTTCGCCAAGCCCGGCTTCTCCATCATCGCCACCGCCAACAGCCGCGACCGGGGCGTCAACGACCTGTCGTCGGCGCTCAAACGGCGCTTCAACTTCGTCCGCATCCCGGTCGTGACCAACAAGCGGAGCGAGGCGGAGATCGTCCGCTTCCGCACCACCGAGCTGCTGCGCAGGCACCGCATCGAGCTGGAGGTGCCGCCGTCGCTGCTCGACATCCTGCTGCAGAGCTTCGCCGACCTGCGCGCCGCCGCCCAGTCGGCGACCAGCGACGACGAGAAGCTGGAGTCGGCGCTGTCCACCGCCGAGCAGATCGGCGTGCTGGAGGACGCGATCCTGCACAGCAACTTCTTCGGCGACAGCACGCTGCGGGCTTCGACGCTGGCCGGGTCGCTGGTCGGCTCGCTGGCCCGGCGCAGCCCCGAGGACCTGGCCATACTCAACAAGTTCTGGCACGGCGTGGTCGAGCCGCGCAGCAAGAAGGACGGCGGCGAGTGGCAGGGCTTCCTCGAAGGCGGCCGCCAGGCGATCGCCACGCTCTCATGAGCCCGTTCGCCGCGCTGCGCGAGCAGCTGCACGCCGCCGCCGAGACCTTCGCCGACGGGCCCGGCGCGCTCTCCGGCATCCTGTCGGGCCTGGTCGACGACGTGGACCGGGCGCTGGCCGAGCCGCTGGAGATCTTCCCGGTCTGCCACCACTCCCCGGCCTCGGCGCTGGCCATGGCCAGGAGGCTGCGCGAGAAGCAGCCCGAGGTCGTCTACCTGGAGCTCTGCGAGGACCTGCGGCCGGTGCTCGACGAGCTGCGCAACTGCCGGCTGCCGGTCGCGCTGCAGGCGTTCGCCACCGAGCTGGACGGCTTCCCCGAGGGCTGGGGCCCGCTCAACGTGGTCGCGCCCATCACCGAGGCGTCCGCCGAATACCAGGCCATCGCGTACGCGCTCGACACGCCCGGCGTGGAGCTGGTGCTGGTGGACCGCTCGGCCGACCACGTCTACCAGTGGCTGCCGCAGGAACGTCCGGACGAGTCCGTCGGCATCGAGATCGGCGACCTGCGGCCCCGCTTCGCCGAGCTGGAGCGGCACCTGCTGCACCACGCCAAGGTCCGCCACTGGTCCGAGTGGTGGGACCAGTACGTGGAGCAGCCGCTCTCCGGAGCCGACTACGCCACCTACCGGCAGGTCATGGTGCTGATCGGCAGCCTGTTCCGGCGGCTGACCCCGGAGGACTCGCCCCGGCTGGCCGGCGACGAGGAGCGCGAGCGCCACATGTGGACGCGCATGCGCGAGCACCTGGCCGCCTCCGGCGCCGACCCCGGGCGCTGCCTGTACGTGTGCGGCGCCTTCCACGCCGCCAGCCGGGTCGAGGAGTTCGGCCTGCACGCGGCGGAGCCCGCCTACGAGGTCACCCCGCGCACCGGCACGACCTGGCAGTACGGGATCGTCCCGGCCAGCCACTCGGCCGTCGAGGCCCAGTTCGGGCTGGCACCCGGCTCGGTGTCGATCGCCGCCGCCACCTATGCCAAGGCGGTCACCCGAGGCGGCGTCAAGACCTACCAGCTCAAGGGCCGGCAGGCGACGACCAGGCCGCGCAAGGCGGCTCCGGCCGCGGAGGGGCCGGTGACCGACCGGCTGACCGGGTTCCTGTCGAGCCCGCCGGCGCTGGACGCGCTGGACGAGGCCGAACTGCTCGGCTGGTGCGTCGACATCGTCCGGCTGGCCCGACGCAACGGCTACCTGGCCAGCACCGCCGACGCCATCGCAGTGTTCGAGACGTCGATCCTGCTGGCCGGGATGCGCAACCGCGCCAGGCCCACCCCGTACGACTTCCAGGACGCGGCCGTCACCTGCATCGAGAAGGACGCCGTGCCCGGCCGCAGGGACGTCGCGCAGCTCTGCGAGATCCTGCTCGGCGGCGACCGGATCGGCGAGGTCGGCTACGCCGCGCTGCCGCCGCTCGCCCAGGACGTCTACGACCGGCTGGAGCCGCTCGGCGTCGACGTGCGGAAGCGGGCCGTGCACCGGGTGCTGCTCGACTTCGGCACCGACCCCGAGCTGGAGCCCTGCTCCCACCTGCTGTGGATGCTGCGCCGCCTGATGCCGGACGGCGCGGTGCGGCCGATCATGGGCAACCGCGCGCTGGGCGAGCGGTCCAGGCAGGAGAGCTGGGACGTCGCCATCGGCCACCACCAGCGCGCGCTCATCGAGCTCGGCTACGAGGGCGTCACCGTCGAGCAGGTGCTGGAGCAGCGGCTGCGCAAGATGGTGACGGACCCCGAGGCCACCGCCGCCGTCGCGCTGGAGGCGGTGGAGGAGTCCATCGTGCTCCTCGGGAGCCGCCGGTTCACCGAGGAGCTCGGGGCGCGGGCGGTGGAGCTGCTGGCGGCCGAGCGCACCGTCGACGACGCGCCCGACGTGCTGCGCCGCATCCGCCGGCTGCTCACGCACTACCGGTCCGCCGAGCCGGCGCTGCCCGCCTGGGTCGAACGGTTCGTCACCACCGGATACGCGCACTACTGCACGCTGCTGCCGAGCGCCTTCGTGGCCGACGACACCGGGGTGCGGCAGGTGGCGGCCATGCTGGGGTTCCTGTCCGGGATGGAGAGCCTGGCGATCTCGCTCGGCTGCGACCGCGCCCAGCTGGAGCTGGCGGTCAAGCAGTCGCACCCGGAGACGCCGGGCAAGGTCGCGCTGCTGTGGGCGGCCAGGTTCCAGCTCGGCCTGCTGTCGTCGGCGGAGCTGCGGGCGCGCTGCGCCGAGCTGCTGGCCAACCCGCTGGTGGTGCCGTCGTTCCCGCAGTACCTGAGCGGTTTCGTGCAGGCGCTCGAACCCGCGCCCGCGCTGACGCCGTTCGTGGTCGAGCTGATCTCCGACGCCTTCGCGACCCTGCCCGACAGCGTGCTGCTGCCGTGGCTGCCCAAGCTCATCACCACCCTGAAGGACGAGGCCGCCGAGCTGGTGCCGGTTCTCGTACGCGAAGCCGGACGGACGTTCCCCGGCACGCTCGCGGCGGTGGACGCGTGGACCCCGCCATGGACCGCCGCCCCCGCCCCCACCCCCGTCCCCACCCCGGCAGGCGGCCCGGTCACGGACCTGCTCACCGCCCACCCGGCCACCACCGACGCGCTCGCGGCCCTGCTGGGCTGCGACGGCACCTGGCAGGCCACCGGGGCGACCGGCCCCGGCCCCGGCCCGGCAGGTGACCTCCTGACCCGCCACCCGGCGGCGACCGACGCACTGGCGGCCCTGCTGGCACCGCGTTGACGACAGCGGGGAGCGCGGTGGCGGCCGTGCCGTGCTGACAAGCCGTGCTGACAAGCCGTGCTGACAAGCCGCGCTGTGGAGCGCTGACCGCCACGGGGGTAGGGATAGCCCTACCCCCGTTCCGCCTGCTCGCGGGACTGATTCGGCCGCCGCCGATCCATAGCGTTGCCGGTATGACGACCCTCCAGCAGCGCATCGCCGCCGACTCCCGCTACCTGCTCCTGTCCTTCCCCACCGCCCTCGTCTCGTTCCCGCTGGTCGTCGCCGGTGTCTCCGCCGGGCTGGGCGCCGCCGTCGCGTTCGTCGGGCTGCCCGTGCTGGCCGCCACCGCCGGGCTCGCCAGGAACGTCGCCGACGTCGAGCGGGCCTCCCTGCCCGGCGTGCTGGGTCACCCCGTCGCCCGTCCCCGCTACCGCGAGGCGCCCGTCTGGGCCGGGTGGTTCCGCCGGATGATGAACCCGCTGGCCAGCGGTCAGGCGATCATGGACCTGCTGCACGTGATCATCGCCTTTCCGATCGCCGTCGCTGGGTTCGTGGTGGCCGCCGTCTGGTGGGTGGGCACGCTGGCCGGGCTGACCTTCCCGCTGTACGGGTGGATCATCGCGGGCATTCCCGGGGCCGTCGAGACCGGATTGCCCGACCTGCTCGGGTTCGGCGCCGGCCCGGCGCTGTTCGTGGTCTGGAACACGGTGATCGGCCTGCTGTTCGCCATCACCCTGGCCCCCGTGCTGCGCGGAACCGCTCTGGTGAAGGCGAGCCTGGCCGAGCTGATGCTCACCCGGCCCGCTCTCGCGCGCCCCGCCGCCGCGCCGCATATCGTGGACCAGAGGATCCCCGCCTGATCTTGAAGGGTAAACCCGTGCGCAGCCCAATCTTCGGCAACCTCGACACCCGGCAGCTCCCGCCCGGCTTCGCCCTGCAGAACGGCAAGATGCTCCGGGTCGAGCTCCCCGAAGTGCTCGCCAAGCAGGGGTCGATGGTCGCCTTCCAGGGCAACTGGGACTTCGACTACGAAGGCTCCGGCGGGCTGGGCAAACTGTTCAAGAAGGCCATGACCGGCGAGGGCGCCTCGCTCATGCGGGTGCGCGGGCAGGGCGCGCTCTACCTCGCCGACAACGCCGACGACATCCACCTGTTCTACCTCGAGAACGAGGGCCTGACCGTCAACGGCCGCAACCTGCTCGCCTTCCAGCCGCAGATCAGCTGGGACATCCAGCGGGTGCAGGGGGCCGGAGTCGCGGCGGGCGGGCTGTTCAACACCACGCTCACCGGCACCGGATGGGTCGCCGTCACCACCCACGGCACCCCGGTCATGCTCGACGCGAGCCGCATGCCGACCTTCGCCGACGGGCAGTCGGCCGTGTGCTGGAGCGCCGCCCTGCACGTCGGCGTCAACCGCACCTTCAAGGCCGGCGCGCTGATCGGCCGGGGCAGCGGCGAGGCCATGCAACTGGCCTTCCAGGGCCAGGGTTTCGTCCTGGTCCAGGCCAGCGAGGGCCCGCTGGTGCCGAAGCCCGCCTGACGACACCGGCGCGCCCCAGGCAGCCGATGCCAAGTCACCCGCAAGCCGCGGTCGCCATTCTGTCCCGCATGGGAAACTTCCCGCGGATCGTCCTGATCCTGCTCTGGCTGGCGGTCTGCCTGGCGCCGATCCCGGTGGCGGTGCCCGACTACCTGCTCACGCTCGGCCACACCGGCACGCCCGGGACGCTCACGGTGGTGTCCTGCGAGTCGCTGGGCCGGGGCCGGTACGACTGCCGCGGCCGGTTCGTCCCCGACGACGGCGGCCGGCCCGTGATGGTGGCGACCTCCCCCGACTCGGACGCGGGCGACGTGACGCACGCCCGCCTCACCCCCGACGGCACCCGCGCGCTCCCCGACGGGCTCAAGGGCGCGCTCGCCGTCTCCGCCGTCCCGGCCGCCGGGCTCGCCGGTCTCGGTTTCCTCCCGTACGTGCTCGCGTACTGGTGGGGTGGACCGCGGGCGCGCAGACGGGCGGTATCTTCGCCATGGTCACCGCTCTTCACGAGGGGCTCATCGGCATCACCACTCTCGATCCGGAAGAGACCGCGCGCACACTCCGCACGCTGTTCGGCTTCCGCATCCCCTCATCCACTTCTGAAGTCATCTCCAACGAGCTGTCGGAGATAAGCCCTTCTGTCTATCGGGCAGACGCCGCACTCCTCTTCACCGAAGGAAAGGTCAAACTGGCGGTCATCACCGAGGTGCAACGTCAGCGCGACGACACCAAACACTGGACGTGGCTGGCCTACATCGCCAACATGCGTGCCCGCGACCGCTGTCAGGCGTTGCTGGTCGTCATCTGCCCCAACCGCGCCGTCGCCGCATGGGCGTCCCAGCACATCCAGACCGGCCATCCGGGCCTGGTCCTGCGTCCCTTCGTGATCGGCCCCGATAACACGCCCGTCATCACCGACGTAGCCGAGGCCGTCGGCAACATCGGCCTGGCGGCTATCGCTGCGATCACCCATAGTGAGAACCCGCAGATCAAAGCCATTCTCGCCACCCTGACAGAAGCCCTGGACCACATCGACCCGGAGAAGGCAGGACGCTACGCTGAGTATGTCACCGTGGCACTGGCGGGGGACGCGCAGAAAGAAATGGAGCGGCTCATGGCCACACAGACCTACCTCTACCAGGGCGAATATGCACAAAGCCTCATGGCGAAGGGCGAGGCCCGGGGTGAGGCCCGGGGTGAGGCCCGGGGTGAGGCCAAAGGGCTGCTCGTCGTGCTGGAGGCGCGCGGGTTCCGGGTGACCGAGGACGACCGGGATCGGATCATGTCCTGCACCGACATCAAGACGTTGGAAAGATGGCTGCAGCGGGCCGCGCTGGTCGACTCCGTGGACAAGCTCTTCGAGTGAGACACTCGGCCAGGGTTCTCCCACCGCCCAGGAGACGCTCCGCGTACTTCGGGTCACGCTGGCTCTCAGCAGCGGGCGACCGCATGGTCGGAGCCGGTGACCTGGGGAATCTCAGGTGGTGAAGCCGTCCTGCCGGACGCCTTCGGAGAGGACGGCCGCCAGCGGGGGGTTTCCGATGACGCGCACCGGCACCGTCAGCCACGTCCAGCGGGCGGCGGCGAGATCCGCCGGGATCGGCGCTTCAGCGTGGGAGACCAGTCGCCGCAGCGCGGCCTCGATGCGGGTGTCGGCCGCGCGGCCCTCATCGTGGGAGTGATCCGGGCAGGTGGCGGGGACGAGGGGTCCCAGGCCGGCTATGGCGAGACAGGCGAGGGGCGGGAGGCGACGGGCGGCCTCCAGGGCGAGGACCGCCCCCGGACCCCACCCGGCCAGCGCCACGGTGCCCCCGACGGCCGTCAGGACCGCCAGGAGGTCCTCCACTTCCCGCGCCACCGCGTAAGGGGCGGTCGTCCCGCTGCCGCCGGTGCCCCGCCGGTCGTAGCGGTATACGGTGAAACGCTCCGCCAGCAGGGCCGCCGCCCGATCGGGGAACCCGGCCAGGACCACCGCAGGTCCCTCCCCGTCCGTGCGGTACGCGATGGACGTCCCGTCGCAGGACGTGACCCGGGGCACGACGTCACCGGGGCGCGATGTTGAGGTTGAGCCGGAACAGGTTGTCCGGGTCGTACGTACGCTTCACCTCGGCCAGCCGGGCGTGATCGGCTTCGGTGTACGCGTCCGCGACCCGCCCGGCGTCGGCCAGGAAGTTGAGGAACGTGCCGCCGGTCCCGTGCGGCGACAGCGCGTCGGCCATGCCGGCGAGCCGTTCGCTGACGATGACCGAGAACGCCGCGCCCCGGTGCCCGACCGGCCCCGCGTCCGGGCCTGGACGGGACATCGCGCCGCCCCAGTGCCTGATCTCCACGGTGGCGTGCCGCCCGGCCTCCACCAGCGTGCCGATCACCGCGTCCGGCAGGTCGTGGAAGAAGTCGAGGTAGCGGGCCGGGGTGCCGCCCATGGCCGCGTCCGCGTACCGGACCGGCCGCACCTCGTCCCTGATCGCCGGCCCGGCCGCCTCCCACAGCGGCCGGAGCACCCGGTCGCCCCGCTCGGGCGCTCCCGCGTACATGGCCTTGATCCCGAGCACCCGCTCGGTCCCGCCCGGCAGCGTGGTGAGCATGACCGCCGTGCTCACCTCGTCGGGGGCCTGCGCCGCCCACGCGCGGTAGTGGGCCAGGGTCTCGGCCGCTCGCTCGTACGGGAAGAAGGCGATCCCGGCATGGACCAGGTCGACCGGGTAGAGCCGGAACTCCAGCGAGGTGACGATCCCGAAGTTGCCGCCTCCGCCGCGCAGCGCCCAGAACAGGCCGGCGTGCCGGTCGGCGTCCGCCGTGACGGTCCGGCCGTCGGCGGTGACCACCTCGGCGCTCACCACGCTGTCGGCCGCGAGCCCGTACCTGCGCGCCAGCCACCCGACCCCGCCGCCGAGCGTGTAGCCCGTCACCCCGACGTCGGGCGACGACCCCGACAGCGGCGCCAGCCCGTACGCCGCGGCCTCCCGCAGCACCCGCCCCCACCGCACGCCGGGCCCGACCCGGGCCACCCGCCTCACCGGGTCGATCTCCACCCGGTCCAGCGCCCCCGTGCGCAGCAGGATCCCGCCGTCGGCCGGCACGTGCGTCCCGTGCCCGGTGGCCTGCACGGCCAGCGGCAGCCCGCACGTCCTGGCGGACACCAAGGCGGCCCGCACGTCCTCCGTCCGCGCCGCCTCCGCGACCATGACGGGCCGCGCGTCGACCGCCGGGTTCAGCGACTGCCGGCCCAGCTCGTAGCCCTCGTCACCCGGCAGGTGCACGGCACCGGTGAAGCCGTCGATCCGGTCGGCGATGTTCGTCAGCATGATGCGTCCCTTCGGTGGTTGACCTGATCTCAGACTCCTGCGGCACGCCCGCGGGGGCATCCGTATAGACCACGGATCCACCACGGATTCACCGCCCACCCGCACCCGTGGGCGATGATGGGGCCGTGGCGGGTGAAGGGATGTCGGAGCGCGAGGCCGAGGTGCTCGCGGCCCTCGGGCACCGCCTCACCAACGCGCAGATCGCCGCCCGCCTGCACATCTCCGTCCGCACCGTCGAGAGCCACGTCTCGTCGCTGCTGCGCAAGCACGGTGCCGCCGACCGCAAGGAGCTGGCCGCGCTCGCCCGGCAGAGCCGGACGGGGGAGCTGGCGGGGCTGCCGGCGGCGCGCACGAGCTTCGTGGGGAGGTCGGCGGAGCGCGCGGAGATCATCGCGGCCTTCGAGTCCTCCCGCCTGGTGACGCTGGCCGGGCCCGGCGGGGTGGGCAAGACCCGGCTGGCGGTGGCGGTCGCCGGGGCGGCGGCGCCGTCGTTCCCGCACGGCGGCGCGTTCGTGGACCTGGTGCCGGTGCGCGACGGGTTCGTGGCGGAGGCGGTGGCCGCGGCGCTCGGCGTGGCGGAGCGGCCGGGGCAGCCGCTGGAGGACGCGATCGCCGACCGGCTCGGGCGCGGGCGCGCGCTGCTGGTGCTGGACAACTGCGAGCACCTGCTCGATCCGGTGGCCGCGCTCGTGGACCGGCTGCTGGCGGTCTGTCCTGCCACCCGGGCGCTGGTGACCAGCCGCGAGCGGCTCGGCGTCCCCGGGGAGCGGGTCGTCTCCGTCGAGCCGCTGCCGCCGGGGTCCGACGCGGTCGAGCTGTTCCTCGACCGGGCCGGGGCCGCCGGGTTCGCCGCCGGGCGGGACGTCGCCTCGCGCATCTGCGCCCGGCTCGACGGGCTCCCGCTGGCGATCGAGCTGGCCGCCGCCCGGGGGGCCGCGCTGGGAGCCGACGGTCTGCTGGCGGCGCTCGACGACAACCTGCGGTTGCTGGCGGGCGGGCGTGGCGGCGACCGCCGGCACCGGTCGCTCCGGACCGTGCTGGGCTGGAGCCACGATCTGTTGGAGACGGACGAGCGCGCCCTGTTCCGGCGGCTGGCGGTGTTCGCCGGAGGGTTCGGCCTGGATGCCGTGGTGGCCGTGACGGGCGGCAGCCGGAGCGCCGCCGCCGACGTGCTGGGCAGGCTGGTCGACAAGAGCCTGGTCGTCCACCGTCGCGACGCCGGCGGCTGGCGCCTGCTGGAAACGGTCCGCGCCTTCGCCGCCGAACGCCTGGAGGAGAGCGGCGAGCTCCCGGACGCCCGGCGGCGTCACCTCGCCTGGGCGGTCGAAACGGCCGACGCGCTCACCACCGCCCGTGCGGACGACCCCGACACCGCCTGGTGGGGCCGCTTCGACGCGGTGGCCGACGACCTGCGAGCCGCCCTCGCCACCGCGACGACCGCTGACGCCGCCGCCCTCCCGTCCCCCGAGGTGACGTTCGCGGCGGGGACTGCGGATGGGGCAACCGGCGCGGGCGCTGACGGGTCGGGTGTGGTGGGCGTTGGTGGGGAGGCGCATCGGCTGGCTAGGAGGTTGGCGGGGCTGACGTATGGGCGGAGGTTTTTGCGGGAGGCTGTCGCGCGTTATGAGCAGGCGGCGGTGCTGGCTCCTGGGGATGGGGAGGCGGCGCGGGATCTGGCCGACGCCGCCGAGTGCGCGCTGGCGTTCGCGCGTGCGGGGCAGGCGTATCGGCTGCAGCTCGGCGCCGCGGAGAGGGCGCGGGCGGCCGGAGATGGGAACGCCCAGGCGGTGGCGCTGGCGCGGGCGGCGGTGATCGCCGAGAGGCATCCGGGGTTCGGGTTCGACGACGAGCCGGAGGAGGAGCGGGTGCGGGCGCTGCCGGCGGAGGCGGCCGCGGCGGGAGACCTGGACGATCCGTACGTGGCCGCGCACGTGGCGGCGGCGCGCGCCTGGAGCACCGGGCGGCCGGACGTGGCCGGGCGGGCGCTGGAGGCCGCACGGGCCACCGGGGACCCGGTGCTGACCAGCTCCGCGCTGGACGCCGTCATCTGCGCCGCCGACCGCGGGGGACGGGCCAGGGAGGCGTACCGGCTGGCAGGGGAGCGGCTCAAGCTGCTGCCCGCCATGGACGGCGACGACCCGCGGACCGGTATCGAGATCGTCGACGCGCTGCACACCGCGTCCTTCTTCGCCGTCGCCGTCGGCGACCTGCACGGGGCACTGGAAGCGGCCCGGATGGCGGCGGACGACGACGTCACGGGCAGCCATCCCGCGCTGGCCGGCAGCAGGCTGGTGCCCCCGCTGGTGCTCGCGGGCGACTTCGACCAGGCGCTGGCGCGGGCGGCCGAGATGGTGGACGGCCAGGCGCGCGTGGACGCCCCGCCCGGACGGTGGATGGCTCCCGCCCTCGGCATGGTGGCACTGGCCCACGGCCTGCGCGGGGACGACACGGCATGCCAGGCGTGGCGGGCCCGCGCGATCGCCGTCGGCCACATCGGCCCGGCCTCCCGCTACGCCCCTCTGATCACCTTCATCGACGCCCGCCTCGCCATCCACCAAGCCGACCTCGCCCTCGCGCACACCTCGCCGCCGGCGGACGGCCCAGGGCGAGAGGGTGGCGGTGGGATGTTCGGGAGGTACGCTATCGCGGCGGTGGCGGAGTTGGCCGTGGTCCGCGGGGAGCCGGATGCCGCTGAGCGGGTGGCCGCGGCGAAGGCGGCGGGTGAGGAGAACGCGTGGGCCGCCGCCTGCCTGAAGCGGGCCCAAGGGCGGTTGTGGGGGGACCGGGAGGCGTTGGGCGAGTCGGCGGAGATGTGGGGGCGGATCGGGGCGGCCCATGAGCGGGAGGCCACACTCCGGTTGCTCAACTTGACCGATCGTTCTGGATAGAGCTAGGTTCTCCGGTATGGCGAGGAGCAAGGAGTTCGACCCCGACGCGGCGCTGCAGCGTGCGCTGGAGCTGTTCTGGGAGCGCGGTTACGAGGCGACCTCCATGGCCGACCTCGTGGCCCACCTGGGCATAGCGCGGGCGAGCATCTACGCCACGTTCGGCGGCAAGCGCGAGCTCTACCTCAAGGCCCTGGAGCGCTATCTGCACAACATGGACCCGGCCGTCCTGGACGCGCTGTCCCAGCCCGGCCCGGTGCTGCCGGCCGTGCGCGCGCTGATCAGGACGTACGCGGAAGAGTCCGGCGGCGACGACCGGCGGGGCTGCATGGTCGTGAACGCCGCGGTCGAGCTGGCGCCGCGCGACCCGGCCGCGGCCGCGTTCGTGGAGGCCAGCTGGAGCCACCTGGAGACGGTGCTGACCTCGGCCCTGACCAGGGCGCGCGCCCAGGGCGAGCTGGCTCCGGGCAAGGACCCGCGGGCCGTCGCCCGCATGCTGCTGGTGCTCATGCAGGGGATGCGGGTGCTCGGCCGGACTCCCGGCGGCGCCGCCCGGCTGGACGACGCCGCCGACCAGGCGCTGGCCGTGCTGGGCTGACGCGGCCTTTTTTCATGCTCAAATTATAGACCGATCATTCTCGATAAAGGGGTTTGCCATGCAGGGCAAGGTCGTTCTCATCACCGGCGGTTCCTCCGGCATCGGCTACGCGATCGCCCGGGCGTTCGCGGCCGAAGGCGCCACCGTCGTGATCACGGGGCGGGACGAGGGGCGGCTCGCCGACGCGGCCAAGCGGCTCGCCGCCGACTGGATCGCCGCCGACGTCTCCAGCGCCGCCGACTGCGCCCGCATGGTCGCCACCGCCGCCGACCGGCACGGCGGCCTGCACGTGGCCGTCAACAACGCGGGCGTGCTGGGCCGCCCCGGCCCGCTCGCCGACCTGGACCCCGCCGGCTGGGCGGCCCTGCTCGGCGCCAACCTGACGGGCGTGTTCCACTCCATGAAGTACGAGATCGCGTACATGAAGGAGCACGGCGGCGGATCGATCGTGAACGTGGCCTCCAACATCGGCGCGCACCGCCGAATCCCGGGCCTGGCCGCCTACGCCGCCTCGAAGGCCGGCGTCAGCGTGCTCTCCAAGGCCGCCGCGCTCGAGTACGCCGCCGACGGCATCCGCATCAACTCCGTCAGCCCCGGCGCCACCGACACGACCATGAGCTTCCTGCCCGGCGAGACCCCCGCCGAGCGGGACGCCAGGCTCGCGCCGTCGATGCCGCTCGGCCGCGTCGCCGACCCCGACGAGGTGGCCGCCGCCGTGCTCTGGCTGGCCGAAGCCCGGTCGAGTTTCGTCGCCGGCCACGACCTGGTGGTGGACGGCGCGGCCAGCGCCTGATCTCACCCTCCGGAGAAGAACAGGAAGGCCGCGGCGTCGCGGGCCAGCAGGAAGCCGGCGATGCCCAGCGTCCAGCCCACCGCCGACGCCGCGTGCCTGGCCAGCCAGGCGCGGAGCCGTACCAGCTTCGGCTCCACCCAGGCCGCGGCCGTCGCGCGCAGCCCGAGCAGCGCCAGCACCGGCACGAACATGAGGGCCACGTACGCGGCGAGCAGCGGCAACCACTGACCGGCGGGGAGCGCCGCGGTCGTCATGATCCCGATGGCCGCGAGGTAGGGCACCATGGTGGCCACCTCCAGCGTTCCCGCCGTCAGCCCGAGCAGCACCATCGCCCGCGGCCCGCCCATCCGCGGCTCCAGCCGCGGGCCCTTGCCGCGCTTGCCGTCGAAGCGGAAGCTCAGCGCGAACAGGCCCACGCCGAGCACGAGCTGCACCCAGTACGCGGCCTCGCTGTGGAGTGCGTCGCCGAAGTTCTCCATGGCTGTGGACAACCCGAGCATGAGGCCCACGCCGACGAGGTAGTAGAACACCGCCACCGTCGCCAGGTAGAGGAGCAGCCGCGGCACCTGCCCGCGCTCCGACGCCACCATCAGGTAGACGGGGATGCCCAGGGTGCCGAAGCTGGTGCTGTCGACGATCGCGAGGGCGGCCAGGGTGAGCAGCAGGCCGGTGATCATGTCACCGATCCTGGCCGAGCGGCCTCCGTCGTCGCATCCTGCTCATGGCCGAAGAGGCGCGTACATCTTTCTGCCTACGGGGCCCGCGTTCCCGTACTCGCGGGCGCGTACGGGGGAGACAACCGCGGGGCGACGCCGCGCGCCGAGCCGTGCTCCTACCGTCGGACGATGAGGAAGACGAACTCTCTCGGAATGTCACCGCTCGCCGTCGCGGGGCTGGCCGCGCTCGGCGTGCCGCGGGTGATCGCGCACGATCTGGGGCTGGTCGGCCCCGTCGTCAACGCCGTGCTGGTGTTCCTGCCGGTCGCGATCTGGCTGGGCGTCGTGCTGTGGAGGCGGGTGCCGAACCCGTTCCTGACGCTGCTGGCGATCGGCGGCGCCTACGGGGTGCTGCTGGCGATCACCCACCAGCTGCTCTGGTCGTCGGCGTTCGGTGAGGACGCGCCGCGGCTGGGCGGCAACCTGGCGGGCGGGCTGTCGCCCGGCGCGGAGGAGGCGCTGATGCGGACGTTCGCGTTCGGCAGCAGCGTGTTCACCGGGGTCATGGTCGGGCTGGTCGTGGGCGCGGTCGGCTGGGCGCTGTCGCGCGCGGTGCCCGCGTTCCGGCCCCGGGGCCGCGAGACCGGGTCCTGAGGCCGGAACGGCGGGTGGTCAGCGGACGGCGTGCGGGCGGCGTCGCGCCAGGAGCAGCCCCAGGGCGATCATGCCCACGCCCAGGACCAGGTGGAGCCAGTTGTCCGCGTTGTTGACCGGCACGAAGTTCGCCGCGCTGTCGTGGTCGACCAGCATGCCGTAGATCCACAGCAGCAGGTAGACGACGCCGCCGCCGACGAGGAAGTTGCGGGCGCCCGACACCGTACGGGCGAGCAGGATGCCGGCGACCCCGAACAGCAGGTGCACGATGTTGTGCAGGATCGACACCTGGAACACGCCCAGGAGCATCGCTTCCGAGTCGTGCGAGGCGAACTGGAGCTGGTCGTAGTCCGTGGTGATGCCGGGAACGAACCCCAGCACACCGACCAGCAGGAACACGGCTCCCGTGACGAGTGCCGCTAACTGCACGGGGGTCCGGGTGCCGGTTGTACGGGGGGTGTTCATAGGAGCTCCCTCGGGACGGGTCTCTTGTGGATCCGCCGTCTGCCCTCCGCGGGGCGGCGCTAACGCGACCGCCTGAGCGGACTCTCCGGAATCGAGTCATTACTCTGCGCATAAGGTTTCGATCGGTTGCTCACGGTCACCGTTGGTAGATACACGACATGGTCAACGAGCGAACGGCGGAGGAACCCAAGGAGGGAGCCACAGGGGCCCTCCTGCGGATCGGAGACTTCTTCAGCCGGGGCGTCTATTCAGACGACCTGAGGGACGTGTCCTACCGGGGCGGACGGGCGGGCGAGGTCTTCTACCGCGACCGCTGGTCGCACGACAAGATCGTGCGGTCCACCCACGGGGTGAACTGCACGGGCTCCTGCTCCTGGAAGGTGTACGTCAAGGACGGGATCATCACCTGGGAGACCCAGGAGATCGACTATCCGACGGCCGGCCCCGACCGTCCCGAGTACGAGCCCCGGGGCTGCCCGCGTGGGGCGGCGTTCTCCTGGTACACCTACCACCCGACCCGGGTGCGCTACCCGTACGCGCGCGGCGTCCTCGTGGAGATGTACCGCGAGGCCCGCAGGCGGCTCGGCGACCCGGTCCTGGCCTGGGCGGACGTCGTGGGCGACCCCGAGCGGCGGCGCCGCTACCAGGAGGCGCGCGGCAAGGGCGGGCTGGTGCGCACCACCTGGGACGAGGCGCTGGAGATGATCGCCGCCGCCCATGTGCACACCATCAAGGAGCACGGCCCCGACCGGATCGCCGGGTTCACCCCCATCCCCGGCCAGTCGATGCTGTCCCACGCGATCGGCACCCGGTTCCTGTCGCTGATCGGCGGCCAGGCGCTGTCGTTCTACGACTGGTACGCCGACCTGCCGGTGGCCTCCCCGCAGGTGTTCGGCGACCAGACCGACGTGCCGGTGTCCGGCGACTGGTGGGACGCGGCCTACCTGATCATGTGGGGCTCCAACGTCCCCGTCACCCGCACGCCCGACGCGCACTGGATGGTCGAGGCCCGCTACAACGGCCAGAAGGTGGTCGTGGTCTCCCCCGACTACGCCGACAACAGCAAGTTCGCCGACGACTGGCTGCACCCCCATCCCGGCACCGACGGCGCGCTGGCCCACGCGATGGGCCAGGTGATCCTGCGCGAGTGCTTCGTCGAGCGGCAGGTGCCGTACTTCCTCGACTACGTGCGCCGCTTCACCGACATGCCGTTCCTGGTCCGGCTGGAGGAGAAGGACGGCGCGTACGTCCCGGGCCGGTTCCTGCGCGCCGCCGACCTCGGCGGGGAGCACGCCGCGGCCGAGAACGCCGAATGGCGCACCGTGCTGCTGGACGAGGCCACCGGCGACGTGGTCGTCCCCTCCGGCACCGTCGCCGACCGCTGGTCGCACGAGGACGGACGCTGGAACCTCGACCTCGGCGACGTCCTGCCCCGGCTCACCCTGCAGGGCCTGCCCGACGCCGTGGGCGCCGAGGTGCTGCTTCCCCGGTTCGACACCGCCGACGGCTCGGGGGCGGTGCTCAAGCGTGGCGTCCCGGCCAGACGGCTGACGCCCGGCGGGCCGCTGGTCACGACCGTGTACGACCTGATGCTGGCGCGCTACGGCGTCGGCCGGGACGGCATGCCCGGCGACTGGCCGACCGGCTACGACGACGCGGCCTCGCCCGGCACCCCGGCCTGGCAGGAGACGATCACCTCGGTGCCGGCCGCCGCGGCCATCCGGATCGCCCGCGAGTTCGCCATGACCGCCGAGAGCACCGACGGCCGCTGCATGATCCTCATGGGCGCCGGCACCAACCACTGGTTCCATTCGGAGACCACGTACCGCAACTTCATCACGCTGCTGCTGATCACCGGCTGCATAGGACGCAACGGCGGCGGCTGGGCCCACTACGTCGGTCAGGAGAAGTGCCGCCCGCTCACCGGCTGGACCACGCTGGCCACCGCGAACGACTGGAAACGGCCGAGCCGGCAGATGATCGGCACCGGCTTCTTCTTCCTCAACACCGACCAGTGGCGCTACGACCACTTCCGCGCCGACGCCCTGGCCTCGCCGCTCGGCGAGGGACGCTTCGAAGGGATGACGGCGGTCGACATCCTGGCCCAGTCGGCCCGGCTCGGCTGGATGCCGTCCTATCCCACCTTCGACCGCAACCCGCTGGACCTGGCCGACGAGGCCCGCGCCTCGGGCCGGGACCCGGGCGAGCACGTCGCCGGGGAGCTGGCGGCGGGCCGGCTCAAGTTCTGCGCCGAGGACCCGGACCACCCGGGCAACTGGCCGCGCATCCTCATCGCGTGGCGGGCCAACCTGCTGGGCTCGTCCGCCAAAGGCGCCGAGTACTTCCAGCGCCACCTGCTGGGCACGCTCAGCAACCTGCGGGCCACCGAGGCGCCGGAGGACGTCCGGCCGCGCGACGTGCGCTGGCGCGACCCCGCGCCCGAGGGCAAACTCGACCTGCTGCTCTCGCTGGACTTCCGGATGACGTCCACGACCCTGCTGTCCGACATCGTGCTCCCGGCCGCGACCTGGTACGAGAAGCACGATCTCAACTCGACCGACATGCACCCGTACGTGCACTCGTTCAACCCGGCGGTGGAGCCGCCCTGGCAGGCCCGCACCGACTTCGAGATCTTCAACGACATCGCCGACGGCGTGTCCGAGCTGGCCGGCGAGCATCTGGGCACCCGGTACGACCTGGTGGCCACGCCCTTCCAGCACGACACACCAGGCGAACTGGGCAACCCCACGGGCGCGGCGCGGGACTGGCGGGCCGACGGATCGACCCCGGTCCCGGGCCGGACCATGCCGAGCGTGACCGTCGTCGAGCGGGACTACACGGCGATCGCCGCCCAGCTGCGCGCCCTCGGCCCGCTCGCCGCGTCCGAGGGCGTGCCCTGCAAGGGCGTCACCTACCAGGTGGATCACGAGATCAGGCTGCTGGGCCAGGTGAACGGCGTCGCGCGCGGCGGTCCCGCCGACGGCCTGCCGCTGATCGACACCGGCAAGAAGGCGTGCGAGGCGATCCTGACGTTGTCCGGCTCGACCAACGGCCGCCTCGCCGACCAGGGCTTCCGCACCCTGGCCCGGAAGGTGGGCGCCGGCGAAGGGCTGGCCGGCCTGGCCCGCGCCGACGCCGACCGCCGCATCACCTACGCCGCCACCCAGGCGCACCCGCAGACCACCATCACCAGCCCCGAATGGGCGGGCATCGAGACCACCGAACGCCAGTACAGCGCCTTCACCATCAACACCGAGCACGGCAAGCCCTGGCACACCCTGACCGGGCGCATGCACTTCTTCCTGGACCACGACTGGATCGCCGAGCTCGGCGAGAACCTGCCGACGTACCGGCCGCCGCTGAACATGCACCGGCTGTTCGGCGAGCCCGTCCTCGGCCCGGACGGCGCGCGCGAGGTGACCGTGCGCTACCTCACCCCGCACAACAAGTGGTCCATCCACTCGGAGTACCAGGACAACCTGATCATGCTGTCGCTGTCGCGGGGCGGTCAGGTCATCTGGATCAGCCCGCAGGACGCCGAGGCCATCGGCGTCGCCGACAACGACTGGATCGAGGCGGTCAACCGCAACGGCGTGGTGGTCGCCCGGGCCATCGTGTCCTACCGGATGCCGGCCGGGACGGTCTACATGCACCACGCCCAGGACCGCGTCATCGCCGTCCCCAAGAGCGAGACCACCGGACGGCGGGGCGGCATCCACAACTCGCTGACCCGCGTGCTCGTCAAACCCACCCATTTCATCGGGGGGTACGCCCAGCTCTCCTTCTTCCCCAACTACATGGGCCCGGTCGGCACCCAGCGTGACGAGATCACGGTGATCCGGCGGCGGGCGCAGAAGGTGGAGTACTGATGCGCGTCATGGCCCAGATCTGCATGGTGATGAACCTGGACAAGTGCATCGGGTGTCACACCTGCTCGGTCACCTGCAAACAGACGTGGACGAGCCGGCCCGGCGTCGAGTACGTGTGGTTCAACAACGTGGAGACGCGCCCGGGGCAGGGCTATCCGCGCCGCTACGAGGACCAGGAACGCTGGCGGGGCGGCTGGAAGCTGACCGCGCGCGGCCGGCTGGTGCCCAAGGCGGGCGGCCGGATGCGCCGGCTGGCGAGCATCTTCGCCAACCCGCTGCTGCCCAACATCCGCGACTACTACGAGCCGTGGACCTACGACTACAACGCCCTGTTCGACACCCCCGCCGGTGACGACTTCCCGGTGGCGGCGCCCCGCTCGCTCATCAGCGGCGAGCGGATGGACAACATCACCTGGTCGGCCAACTGGGACGACAACCTGGGCGGCATGCCGCAGCACGAGGGCGACGACGTCGTCCTGCAGCGGATCCAGGACAAGGTGCGGATGGAGCTCGAACAGACCTTCATGTTCTACCTGCCGCGCATCTGCGAGCACTGCATCAACCCGTCGTGCGTGGCGTCCTGCCCGTCGGGCGCGCTCTACAAGCGCGTGGAGGACGGGATCGTGCTGGTCGACCAGGACCGCTGCCGCGGCTGGCGGATGTGCGTCACGGGCTGCCCGTACAAGAAGATGTACTTCAACCACCGCACCGGCAAGGCCGAGAAGTGCACCTTCTGCTTCCCGCGCATCGAGGTCGGCCAGCCCACCGTCTGCTCCGAGACCTGCGTCGGCCGGTTGCGCTACATCGGCGTGCTGCTGTACGACGCCGACCGGGCCCCGGCGGCCGCCGCGACCCCGCGCGAGCAGGACCTCTACCCCGCGCAGCTCGACCTGTTCCTGAACCCGCACGACCCGGACGTCCGGCGGGCCGCCGAGGCGGCGGGCATCCCGCACGACTGGATCCAGGCGGCCCGCCGCTCGCCCGTCTACGACCTGATCGCCACCTACGGCGTGGCGCTGCCGCTGCATCCGGAGTACCGCACGCTGCCGATGGTCTGGTACGTGCCGCCGCTGTCGCCCGTGGTGGAGGCGATCACCGCCTCGGGCCACGACGGCGAGGACTACCGGAACCTGTTCGGCGCCATCGACACGCTCCGCATCCCGGTCTCCTACCTGGCCGAGCTCTTCACCGCGGGCGACCCGGCCCCCGTCGAGCTGGCGCTGCGGCGGCTTGCCGCGATGCGCTCCCACCGGCGGCGGATCAACCTCGGCGAGCCGGTCGACCCGGAGATCGCCGCCTCGGTCGGCTTCGACGTCGAGAAACTGGACGCCATGTTCCGGCTGCTCTCCCTGGCGAAGTACGAGGAACGCTACGTCATCCCGACGGCCGCCGCCGGAGACGTACGGAGCCTGGAGGAGACCGCGCTGAGCGGATGCAGCCTCGACTACGAGGGCGGCCCGGGGATGGGCGGCACCGAGTCGTCGGGGCCGTTCGGCGAGGCGTCCGGACGGCCGGCGCCGCAGGCCGTGGAGACCTTCCACGTCCTGCGGCAGCGCCAGACCTCGGAGTCGGCCGCCGACACCTCCGGCCACGAGGGCCGGATCAACCTGCTCAACTGGGACGGCCGCGGCCTCCCCGAAGGGCTGTTCCCGTACCGGGCGAAAGGCGGCGCCCGGGGCGGTCAGGTGGACAGGGGCGAGGACCTGGGCGCCGAACCCGGCGAGATCAGCGAACGAGGCGAGCGCGGAGAGTCGTGATGAAGCCAGCATGGACCTCGCGGCGGCCCCGGCTGTCCGCCGACGGCGTGGCCGTGGTGCGGCGGGCGGCCGGGATGTGCCTGCGCTACCCCGACCGGGCCCTGTTCGACCGGCTGCCGCTGATCAGGGCCGCGCTCGCCGAGACCGGCGCGCATCCGCCGGTGTCCGCCGTCGCCGAGTTCGCCGAGCACCTGGCGGGCCTGGAGCCGCTGCGGGCCGAGGAGCACTACGTGGCGGTCTTCGACGTCCGCAACCGCCGCTCGCTGCACCTGACCTGGTGGACCGACGGCGACACCCGCCGCCGGGGGTTCTCCCTCGCCGCGATCAAGGCGCGCTACCGGGCGCACGGCCTGACGCCTCCGGGCAGGGACGAACTGCCCGACTACCTGCCCGTCGTCCTGGAGTACGCGACCCTGGAGCGCGAGGACGGCACGGAACTGCTCCAGGAGCACCGGGCCGGGCTCGAACTGCTGAGGTTCGCCCTGGTCAAAGCCGCCACGCCGTACGCGCGACTGCTGGAGGCGGTGTGCGGCACGCTGCCCGGGGCCTCTCCCGGCACCCCCGAGGAGGCCGCCCGGATGGCCCGCCGCCCGATCGGCGGCGGACCCGAACTGGTCGGGCTGGACACCATCGGACTCCCCTCGTCGCTTCCCTTCGCCATCACCGGGGGTCTCAAGTGATCTCACCCGTCGACGTCTTCCTGTGGGGCGCGTTGCCCTACATCGCCGTGGCGATCCTCGTCACCGGCCTCATCTGGCGATACCGCTACGACAAGTTCGGCTGGACGACCCGCTCGTCCGAGCTGTACGAGTCGCGGCTGCTGCGGTGGGGGAGCCCGATGTTCCACATCGGGCTGCTCGTCGTGCTGATGGGCCACCTGCTCGGCCTGTTCATCCCGGACAGCTGGACGGCCGCGATCGGGGTCAGCGAGACCGTCTACAGCTTCCTGGCGATCTCGCTCGGCGTCGCCGCCGGCGTGCTCACCTACGCCGGCATCGCCCTGCTCGTCTGGCGGCGGCGCACCACCGGGCCGGTCTTCCTGGCCACGACCGTCAACGACAAGTTCATGTACGTCTTCCTGGTCGCGGCGCTGACGCTCGGGCTGGCCACCACGCTGATCAACGCCTCGACGCTGCACTACAACTACCGCGTCGACGTCTCGCCCTGGGTGCGCAGCCTCTTCGTGTTCCAGCCCGAGGTGGCGCTCATGGCGCGCACGCCGATCGAGTACCGCATCCACGCGATCTCCGGGCTGGTGCTGTTCGCGATCGTGCCCTTCACCCGGCTGGTCCACGCGTTCACCGCGCCCGTGCACTACCTGTTCAGGCCGTACATCGTCTACCGGGCCCGCGACCCGCGCAACATCGGCACCGCGGCGCTCCGGCCGGGGTGGAAGCGGAGCGACGTATGACCCGCGAGGCGAAGCCCTACTATCTGGAGTCGCTGGAGGACCGGTATCCCAGGTGGGCGGTGCGTTCGGTCTACACGGGCGTCAACAGCTTCATCTCGATCTTCCTCATGGCGATCATCGCCTACAACACCCACGCCCCGTTCGTCTTCCCGTCACTCGGGCCCACGGCCTTCCTGCTGTTCTACACGCCGCTGGCCGCCGCGTCCGCCCCGCACAACACCCTGGTCGGGCACCTGATAGGCCTGCTGGCCGGATGGTTCTCGCTGGCGGTGACCGGGCTGCTCGCAGTGCCGCCCGACCTGGAGAAGATCGACTGGCAGCGGATCCTGGCCTGCGCCATCGCGCTCGGGCTGACCTGTGGGCTGATGCCGATCTTCCAGGCGGCGCATCCGCCGGCCGGCGCCACCACCCTGATCGTCTCGCTGGGCCTGATACGGACCCCCGAACACCTGCTGATCATGATGGTCGCGGTGTTCGTCATCGTCCTGCAGGGCTTCGTCATCAACCGGGCGGCCGGCCTGCCCTATCCGATGTGGCGCAAGCACGCGGAGAACGCGCCGCCGGACGACTGACAGGCCGGCCGGGACAGCCCAGTCAGTGCTTCTTGTCCCTGGCCTTCCTGATGACGTCCCTGGCACGGTCCATCATCGCCATCGGGGTGCCCACGAGCAGGTTCTTGGTCGCCGACTCGGTGCCGGGATGCGGGTGGGTCGGTGCCATGGCCTCGGCGGCCTTGACGCCGACGCCCAGCGCGCGCCGCTCGGCCTGGGAGGTGTGCTGGACGACCTTCGCGAACTCGTACCGCTCCTCGGCGCGGGCGTGCGCCTCGACGGCGGCGCGCAGCGCCAGGAGGTTGCGCATGAAGTTCGGCGCGTCCGGGCCGGCCTGGTCCATCTCCTGGAGGAGCTTCTTGGCCTCGTGCTCCTCTTCGAGGCGGTCCTGGACGACGCCCGCGCCGCCGTCGAGCTTGGTGCGGGCGTAGGGGTGGAGGATCTCCTCCTCGGCCGTCTCGTGCACGGCCAGCAGCCGCACGAGGCGGGTGAAGGACTCGCCGCGCCGCTCGGGCGGTGCCTGCTCGACCTCGTCGAACAGATTCCTGATCATGCCGTGCTGGGCGATCAGAAGTTCGATGACGTCCGTTTCTTCCATCTTCTCGGGAACTGTCTTCGTCACGGTCCATCTCCTCTCGGATTACGGCGGGTTGCTACCCGTGGTCCGGCTGGTCACGCATGGTCTTGCCGTTTCTGGAGGGACCGGCGGTGAGCTGAGGAGATTGCTCCCGAAAGCCTCGGGTAGGCCCGATTCGGACGTCGCCCACCCCCCGGCGCACGCGAGTCGAGCAGCCGAAGGAGCGCGAAACACATGACCTTCAATCCTTTGCGGGAGCGGGGCATCCCGCTGGACAAGCAGATACGTAACTGGCGTGAGCTGAACGTCATGCCCATCGATCCCGATCACGCGGACCCGTACACGCGCTGCCGCGTCATCGCGATGAACGGCATCGAGACCGAGGCGATCTTCTTCAGCCACCACCTGGCCCGGCACTGCCCGAGCATCGACATCAAGCAGCAGCTCGCCCGGGTCCGTTACATCGAGGCCCAGCAGCAGAAGGTGGTCAACTGGCTGCTGCCGGGCGTCGCCTCGGTGCTGGAGACGACCATCGCCTACGAGCAGGTCGCCGTCGACCTGACCGCCTGGGTCGCCCGGATGGAGCCGGACCCGTACCTCAAGCAGGCCTACCAGTTCGGTGTCCTGGAGGACTTCGACCACCTCTACAGGTACTCCAACCTGTACGAGATGATCGAGCACCGCAAGGCCGAGAAGATCGTCGACAACCTGACCGAGATCATGCCGGGCAGGCCGACCCCCCTGCACCACCGCGACCCGATGGACAACGTCCGCGACCCGTACGACAGGTCGACGGCGGCGCCCATCTCCAAGCTGCACGCGCTCACCATCATGGCCGCCGAGCAGCAGACGATGAACTTCTACATGAACGTCGGCCCGACCTACATGGAGCCGATCGCCCGCCAGCTCTACCAGGAGATCGGGCTGATCGAGGAGGAGCACGTCACCCACTACGAGTCGCTGGTCGACCCGGGCGAGAGCTGGTGGGAGATGCTGCTCAACCACGAGTACAACGAGTGCTACCTCTACCACTCGTTCATGGAGACCGAGTCCGACCCGAAGGTGAAGAACATCTGGGAGCTCCACCTCAACATGGAGCTGGAGCACCTGCGCCTGGCCGCCGAGCTGTTCAAGACGCACGACGGCCGCGACCCGGAGCAGGTGCTGGCGCCGGAGCTGCCGGCCCCGGTCACGTTCGAGCCGAACAAGGACTACATCCGCGAGCTGCTCGCCACCCAGATCGACTACACCACGCTGGGCACCGGCTACGTCCAGGAGGCCCACGAGCGGTTCGAGAGGATGCAGGAGCAGATCATGGGCGGCGAGCCCGCGCCGTCGCAGGTGGCGATGCAGGAGAACGTGCACAAGTCCGGCGAGGAGTACCGGCTGGAGACCGAAGGTCTCCACCCGGTGCCGAGTCTCAGGCGCCGATGAGGAGACTAGCCACGCTCGGGGCCCGGCTGCGTCGCGGCCGGGTCCTGCACCCGAGGGGCCGCCTGCTGGCCGGCACGCTGGAGGTGACCGGCGCGGGCGAGCTCGGCGTGCCGGTCCTGGACGAGCGCGGACAGTACGAGGTGATCGCCCGCCTGTCGAAGGGCGGCTCGCTGCCCGGCCGCCTGCCCGACGTGCTCGGCCTGGCGGTGCGCCTGCCCGGCCCGGTCGACCTGTTGCTGTCCACCTGCGGGGCGGCGCCGTGGCTGCTGCGGCCCAGGGCCGGGTTCACCGCGGGCCCGTACTCCAGCGTGGTGCCGTACGGCAGCGACGCCGGGCCTGTCTGGCTGGTCGCCGTGCCCGAGGGCGAGGACGTGCCGGCCGATCCCGCCCTGCTGCCCGCGGCGCTCATGCGCGGCCCGCTGCTGTTCCACCTGCTGGCCGCGCGCCGGGACACGCCCGCCCGGCCGCTGGCGACCCTCAGGGTACGGGCGACGCTGTCGGAGCGTGCGGACCTGTCCTTCGACCCGGTGCGGCACGGGCACCCGTCGCTGCGGATCGAGGGGTCGCTCGCCCGTCTGCGGCGCGGCGCCTACCAGGGCTCCCGGGAGGGACGCCACGCCGAGCTCTGAGCCCGTCAGCCCGGCTTGCGGCCGACTCCGGCGGCGATCCAGGTCTTGACGGCCTCGGCGTCGGACACCGGGGTGTGCGGCCGCCACTGCCTCACGTAGACGAAGCCGGGCTCGATCAGCTCCAGGCCGTCGAAGAAGCGCTTCGCCTCCGCCATGGTGCGGGGGCCGCCCGAGGGGCGCTTGAGCGCGTCGCGGTAGATGTCGGCGACCGCCTCCGCGATGTCGGGCCGCGTGTCGAACACCGCGTGGGTGATCGCGACGTAGCTGCCGGGCGGGAGCCGGTCGCACAGGGCGGCCACGCTCTCGTAAGCGCCGAAGTCGTCGGGGATGTACTGCAGCATGCCGAAGAGCAGCACCATCACCGGCTGGGAGAGGTCGATGAGCCGCCGCGTCACCGGATGGTCGAGGATCGCGTCAGGCTCCAGGATGACGCCCTCCGCCACCCCGGTGCGCTCGTTGGTGGCCAGCAGGGCGCGGGCGTGGTTGAGCGCGACCGGGTCGTCGGCGACGTAGACGGCCCTGGACTCGGGCGCCAGCTCCTGGGCGATCTGGTGGACGTTGCGCTCGACCGGCAGCCAGGCGCCGATCTGCAGGAACTGCCGCACGCCCGCCTCGACCAGGTGGGTGACCACCCGCTGGCGGAACTCCTGGACGTGCTCGCCCATGGCTTTGGCCTCGGGGGCCAGCGCGAGCACCTTCTCCGCCAGCTCGCGGTCGATGGCGAAGTTGTCCTTGCCGCCGGCGAAGTAGTTGTTGATCCGAGCGACACTGGGCGTGCTGGCCGACACGCCGGGGCTCGGCGGCTGAGTGGCATCGCTCATGAGTGATCTCCTGTTCGCGGAGCGCTACGGACAACGGTAGCGGCTTCTCAACGGACGGAAAGGACGATCCGCCCCGAAGGAGCGCCCGCCGCCTGACGTTGCCACGCTTTTTCCGCGTAGTCGAGCGGCATGATCTCATGAACGACCGACAACGCGCCGCGCGCCGCGTGTCCGGCGATCTCGGTGATGGCGGCGGCGCGCTGGGCCGGAGTCAGCTCGTTGTTGGTGTAGCCCAGCAGCCGCAGCGACTTGCCGCGCAGCGTCGAGGAGTCGATCGGGCTGGTCTCGGAGGCGGAGCCGCCGAGGTTGACCAGGCGCCCGCCGGGGCGCAACACCCGGGTCGCCGCCGCGGCCGGCACTCCGAAGAGCGGGTCGAGCACCAGGTCGGCGGGGCCGTCGAGGGCGGCGGACAGCCGGTCGGCCAGCTCGCCGGCGTCGTCGCCGTCGAGCGGGACCACCGCGTCGGCCCCGGCCCGCTCGGCGCGCTCCCGCGCGGCGGCGGAACGCGCGGCGGCGACCACCCGCCGGGCGCCGGCCAGCCGGGCGAGCTGCACGGCCGCCTGCCCGACGGTCCCGCCCGCGCCCAGCACGATCACCTGCTCGCCCGGCCTGAGCTCGCCGCGCCAGCCGAGCGCCATGTAGGCGGCCACGGCCGACAGGCCCAGCGCCGCCACGGCCACCGGGTCGGCGCCGGGCGGCAGCTCCACCAGGTCGCTCTCGGACACCGCGGCCAGCTCGGCCATGCTGCCGTCGCCCGGCGCCATCCCCGCCGTGGTGGGGAACCAGACGGTCCGGCCGCCGGCGGTGCCCACCCCCTGGACGCCCGGCACGTACGGGGTCGGCGGCGTGCCGAAGTAGGACGTCCCGGTCGCGCAGAGCAGGTCGAGCGGTGTGACCGGGGCGGCGGACACCTCGACGAGCACCTCGCCGGGCCCGGGCGCGGGCGCGGGGCGCTCGGCCACCGCCGGCGGCTCTCCGCAGGTGTGGATCTGGGCGGCGCGCATGGTCAGGTCGCGATGTCCGGGTAGGGCAGGCTCATGTGGGCCAGCTTACGGGCGTACTCCTTCTGGAACCCGAGAGGCTCGTAGTCGCGCTCGAACATGGCGATGAAGAGCGTGAGCGTGAGGAACGGGTGCGCGCCCATCTCGAACAGCCGCACGTAGTCGTGCGCGGCCAGCGCCTCCCGCTCGGCGTCGTCGAAGCGCAGCCAGGTCGACGCCTCGCCGCCGTGGCAGTTGAGCACGAGGTTGGCCCGCGTGGACTCCCACCACTCGACCGTGCCGCGCGGGTCCTCGCGGTAGCGCTCGACCAGCTCGGGGTCGCGGTCGACGGTGAACAGGAACTTGTTCAGCAGATACTTGCTCACGACCGGCCTCCGCGCGGGTACCAGGTGAAGTACGCCTCCATGGTGTGGAACAGATCGTAGGTGTCGACGTAGTCGGCCTTCTGGCCCTCGCCCGCGACACCCATCATCAGCATGAAGTCCATGAACCCGTGGGTGGCGTTGCCCGGCGCGTGCAGGCTGTCGAGCGTGACCTCCGCCAGGCAGCCCTCGATGTCTCCGCCCGCGATCCACTCGACGGCCTTGGCGTCGAACTCAGGGTCCGGCCCGTGCGGCCCGAACTGACGCGGCCCGCCCAGCTCCAGCGACAGGTGGCCGGTGCCGATGACGGCGACCCGCTGGTCCGACGGCCACGACTCGACCAGCTGCCGGATCGTGCGGCCCAGCTCCACGAACCGTTTCGGCCGAGGCAGCGGCGGCGCGAAGATGTTGGTGTAGACGGGCACGATCGGCAGGTCGTTCTGCGGGCGCAGGGTGATGATCGGGCACGTGATCGAGTGGTCGATTCGCAGCTCGTTGGAGAAGGCCAGGTCGAAGCCCGCGTCGAGGCCCTCGCGCAGCACGTGGGAAGAGAGGTCCTCCTGGCCGGTGAAGAGCATCCGGGGCAGGCCGAACTCACGCTCCTCGTTGTACCAGTTCGCGTCGTAGTAGGGCGCCTTGCCGACCAGGAACTGCGGCATGTTGTCGAGCCAGAGCTGATGGAAGTGGTCGGACCCGACCATCACCAGCACGTCGGGCCTGGCCCTGGTGAGGGTCTCGCGGAACGCCTCCACCTTGCGCACCCACTCGTCGGCGAACGGCGGCCGGTCCTCACCGGTGGCCGTGCTGGCGCGGTAGTAGAACGGATGGTGGGTGGATGCGATCACGGCGACGAGTTCAGCCATGCGTGCCTCCAGGGGGGTACGGGTCGGGGGCGACGGACCGGTTGTTGAGATCGACCGACAGGAAGATGTCGTTGGCCACCGGGTGGCGCAGCTCCTCGGCGAGCTGGCCGATCAGTCCGGCGGTCCTGGCGAGCAGGGCGAAGCCGCGCAGCAGCTCCAGCGGCAGCCCGAGGTCGGCCAGCGCGGCCCCGCAGACGCCGGCCCCGTTCAGCGGGAGCGTCTTGCCGAGCACCTCGGGGTGGACGCGGCCGATGGCGGCGAACAGCGACAGGTGGGGCCCGTAGAGCCCTTCCTCGGCGGCGATCCGCAGCAGCCGGGGGGTGCGCGGGTCGCCGTTCTTGTGCACGTGGTGGCCGAGCCCGGGGACGAACCTGCCCTCGGCACGCCGGGCGCGCACGGTCTCCAGGGCGAGCGCGTCCCATCCGGCGTCGTCCTCCGGCGGCTCGCCGGCGGACTCCAGCACGGCGTGCAGGAACCGGCCGCAGTCCTCGGTCACGCCGAGGAACCGGGACCCGCCGCCGAGCAGCCCCGCCGCCAGCGCGCCCTGGATCGAGTCGGGCGCCGACAGGTAGGTGAGCCGGGTGACGATCGCGGTGGGCGTGAACCCGTGGTCGGCCAGTGCGGCGAGCACGGCCTCGAACACGCGCGTCTCGCCGGGTGACGGCCTGCGCTGGGCGGCCAGCCAGAACGCCAGCTCGCCGAAGCCCACCTCGCCCATCACGTCCTCGGCGAGGTCGTGGCCCAGCAGGGTGATCTTCTCGACCGAGGACGCGCCGAGCGCGGTCGGATACTCCCGGTCAGCCACGACCGCCGCCTTCCCCGCCCGGCTCGGACAGCCAGGCGCGCAGTTCCGCGCCGTGCTCGTCCAGCTCGGGCGGCGGCAGCTCGTACGTGAGCGCGCTCTCGGAGAACCGGATCGGGTGCCGCGTCGTCGGCACCGCCCGCTCGCCCTCGCCGACCGCCACGACCGGGTCCAGCCCGAACCGCTCGGCCATCGCGAACCCGCCGTCGACGGTGTTGATCGGCCCGCTCGGCACCCCCGCCTCGACCAGCAGGTCGAACCACTCCACGGCGGTCTTGGCGCGAAGCCGGCCCACGAGGATCGGCCGCAGCTCCTCCCGGTTCGCGGTCCGCCCCGCGTTGCGGGCGAAGCGCGGGTCGTCGGCCACCTCGGGGATGCCGAGCACCTCGCACAGCTTGCGGAACTGGCCGTCGTTCCCGGTCGCCACGATCAGGTCGGTGTCGGCGGCCGGCAGCGGCTCGTACGGGAACACGCTCGGATGCGCGTTGCCCATCCGGAACGGCACCACGCCACCCGCCACGTACGCGGAGCTCTGGTTGACCATCGCCGTCAGCGCCGACGACAGCAGGTTGATCTCGACATGCTGCCCCCGGCCGGTGGCGTCCCGATGGCGCAGCGCGGCCAGGATGCCGATGACCGCGTGGTTGCCCGCCATCACGTCGAACACCGAGATGCCGGCCCGGTACGGCGGGCCCTCCGGGTCGCCGGTGAGGCTCATCAGACCGGACATGGCCTGCACCATCAGGTCGTAACCGGGCACCTTGGCCCCAGGGCCGGAGCCGAACCCGCTGATGGACGCGTACACGATGCCCGGGTTCGCCTCCAGCACCGCGTCGAAGCCGAGGCCGTACTTGTCCAGCCCGCCCGGCTTGAAGTTCTCGATCAGCACGTCGGCCCGCCGCGCCAGCTCCCTGGCCAGCCCGGCGTCCTCCTCGTCGCGCAGGTCCAGCGCGATCGACCGCTTCCCCCGGTTGACGCCCAGGTAGTAGGTGGCCGCCTCGCCACGGGCCGGCGGTGTCCACGACCGGGTGTCGTCCCCCTTGGGCCCCTCGACCTTGACCACCTCGGCCCCGAGGTCGGCGAGGAGCATCGTGGCGTACGGGCCCGCCAGCACGCGGGAGAAGTCGGCCACCAGCACACCGGACAGTGGTCCTGCTGTCATCCGGCTCCGCCCTCCATATCCGTTACACGGACAGATGTCCGTGACGCACATTCTCACCATCCAACAGGAGAAGCGTCAACCATTGACAGGCCGCCCGAGCGTCATCAGAGTGTCCCTTAACCAGCGGTGACCGTATGACGGACAGTCGTACGCAGAATTCGGGGTGAGGGAGTCCACCATGACAGAATTCGAGGCCGGACGCCCCGTGGTGCTGCGGGGCGGCACGGTGCTGCCGATGACCGACGGCCACGAGGTGCTCTCCGGCGCCGACGTGCTCGTCGAGGGAGACCGGATCGCCGCCGTGGGGCCGGAGCTCGCGGTGCCCGACGGCACGATCGAGATCGACGCCACCGACGGCATCGTCATGCCCGGCATGATCGACACCCATCGGCACATGTGGCAGACCGCCATGCGCGGCTACGGCGCCGACTGGACGCTGACCCAGTACTTCGTCTGGTACTACCTGGAACACGGCAGGCTGTTCCGCCCCGAGGACGTGCACGCGGGCAACACGCTCGCCGCCATCGAGGCGATCGACGCCGGCGTCACCACGGTCGTCGACTGGTCGCACGGCCTGCAGACCGTCGACCACGCCGACGCCGCCGTGGACGCGCTCCAGTCGGTGCCCGGCCGGTTCGTGCTCGCGTACGGCAACATCCAGGCGCCGCCCGCCGAGTGGACCGCCGCGCCGGAGTTCCGCGACTTCGTGAGCCGCCGCATCACCGGCGACGACATGCTCGGCTTCCAGCTCGCCTTCGACGTGGTGGGCGACCCCGCCTTCCCGGAGAGGCCCGCCTTCGAGGTGGCCCGCGACCTGGGCGTCTCCGTCACCACCCACGCGGGCGTCTGGGGCGCCACCAGTGACGAGGGCATCAGGCAGATGTACGAGCACGGGTTCATGACCCCGGGCACCGTCTACGTGCACGCCGCCACGCTGGAGCCCGACTCCTACCACCGCATCGCCGCCACCGGCGGTTCCATCTCGGTGTCCACCGAGAGCGAGCAGAGCGCCGGCCAGGGCTACCCGCCCACCTGGGCGATCCGCCTGCACGGCATCCCGGTCTCGCTGTCCATGGACACCAGCGTCTGGTGGAGCGGCGACCTGTTCTCCGCCATGCGCACCACGCTCGGCGCCGACCGCTCCCGCGCCCACCTGGAGGCGCACGCCAAGGGCGACACCGTCACGCACTGCGCGCTCCGCGCCGACCAGGTCGTCGAGTGGGCGACCAGGGGCGGCGCGCGGGCGCTCGGCCGCGACGACCTCGGCAGCCTGGAGCCCGGCAAGAAGGCCGACCTGGTGCTCATCAAGAACGACCGGTCGCCGGTGTCGTTCCCGCTGCTCAACCCGTACGGGCACGTCGCCTTCCAGGCGCAGCGCGGCGACGTGCACACGGTGGTCGTCAACGGCCGGGTGGTCAAGCACGAGCACGAGCTGGTCGGCGTCGACCTGGCCGCGGCCCGCCGCCAGGTGGAGTCGACGATCGAGTACCTGCGCTCCACCATGGGGGAGGAAACCTGGCTGAAGGGCATGAACCCCGACATCCCGGAAACGAAGATCCTCGACAACCCGTACACGTACACCGACTATCGAAGCTCCGCCACGCGCGACCGTTAAAGTCCTACCCGTGAGACCTGCTGAGCGAGGCGTCGATGGCACGCGCTGACACCGGACCCGATTTCATCGAGGCGCTGGCCCGCGGCCTCGACGTGATCAAGGCGTTCCAGCCCGGCCGGCCCGTCATGACGCTGACCGAGGTGGCGACCGCGACCGGGCTGGCCCGGCCGACGGCCCGCCGCATCCTGCTGACGCTGAGCGAGCTCGGCTACGCGCGGGCCGAGCAGGGCGGGTTCGCGCTCACGCCGCGGGTGCTGGAGCTGGGCGTGTCGTACGTGCGCTCGATGGGGCTCTGGGAGGTCGCCAGACCCCACCTGGAGTGGCTGGTCGCGCGGACGCACGAGTCGTCGTCGATCGCCCAGCTCGACGGGTCCGACATCGTGTACGTGGCGAGGGTGGCGGTCCCCAAGATCGTCACCCTGTCGGTGCAGATCGGCACCCGGTTCCCGGCGCTGCAGACCTCGCTGGGCAAGGTGCTGCTGGCCGCGCTGCCGCCCGCCGAGGTGGAGCGGGTGCTGGCCGAGCCGAGCCGGTCGGGCATCACGCCGCGCTGGCGGCCCGGCCGCGAGGAGCGCGAGAGCGCGCTGCGTGCGGTGCGGGCCAAGGGCTGGGCGCTCACCGACGAGGAGCTGGCGCTCGGCATCAGGTCGGTGGCCGCCCCGCTGCGCGACGGCATGGGCAACGTGATCGCCGCCGTCAACGTCAACGCGCACGCCGCCGAGACCTCGGTGGAGAAGCTCACCGAGGAGCATCTCCCGCTGCTGCTCAAGACCGCCGGCGCGATCAGCGCCGACTGGTCGCAGTATGCGGCGGTGCCGCAGGTCACCGCGTCTTGACGACACCCTCCCCGACCAGCCGGTCGACCGACTCCCGGATCGCCTCGAAGGGCGAGTAGCGCGGCCGGAACCCGAGCAGCCGCGCCGCCTTCTCCATGCCGCAGTGGGGGCTGTGCGCGATGTGGTCCCAGGTGGCGTCGGCGTCCTCGGCCGAAACGGTCTCCTTCCACCGCTCCCACGGCAGGAACGACAGCCGCGCCTCCCGCCCGAACCAGCCGGCCGCCGTCTCGGCGTAGCCGCGCAGCGTGACCGCGGAGTCGGCGACGCAGTGGAACGCCTCGCCGAGCGTGACCGAGCGGCCCGCGAGCGCGGCCATGAACAGCCGGGCCACGTCGTCGGCGTGGACGTGCTGGAGGGTCTCCAGGCCCAGGTTGGGCAGCGCCAGCTCGCCGCCGTCGGCGAGGATCTGGAAGGTGACCGGGTTGACGTTGCCCGCCGGCGTGACCGGCACCCAGCCGGCCCCGACGATGTGGCCGGGGTGGATCACCGTGGCGGGGAAGCCGTCGCGCTGCGCCCGGTCGAGCAGGTAGGCCTCGATCGCGGCCTTCTTGACGCCGTAGTCGCCGAAGGGCCGGCGCGGGGCGTCCTCGGTGGTGGGCACGTGGACGCTGGGGCCGTGGACCCAGACCGTGCCGCAGTGGAGGAAGTGGCGGATCCGGCCCGCCAGCGCGTCGGCCAGGTGGCGGGCGCTGGACTCCTCGAAGCAGATGAGGTCGATGACCGCGTCGGGCTCCAGCCCGGCGACGCGGTCGCCGAACGTGCCTGCCGCCTCCTCGGCCGCCCGGTCGGCGGTCACCGTGGTGACCCGCTGCCAGGCGCCGTGGGGGGTGTAGGGCCGCCGCGCGCCGCGGCTCACGGCGACCACGTCGTGACCCGCCTCGACGAGCCGGGGAACCAGGTAGGTGCCGATGTGGCCGCTGGCACCGATCACCACTACGCGCATGGCGCAAGCTTAGAACGCCGCCCGGTTTGCCGACATCCCGCGAGGGCAGCCGCGGGAACATGGCCGAAAGGAGCAGCCGCCGGGCCGACGCCGTCCGGCTGGCGCGTGCGCAAGGACTGTTCAACATGGCGTGCGGGCTCTGGCCCTCACTGTCCATGTCCAGCTACGAGAAGGTGTACGGGGCCAAGACCGACCGGTTCCTGGTCCGTACCGTCGGGAGTCTGCTCGTCGGAGTCGGGCTCAACCAGTTGCGGGCCGCCGCCCGCCCGGAAGGGTTGCCGTACGCCAAGCGCCTCGGCACCTCGGCGGCCCTGACCCAGCTGCGCCTGGACCTGATCAACGTGTTCACCGGCCGGGTCCCGCCCACGTACCTGATCGACGCCGCCGCCCAGGCGGGCTGGCTCTACGCGTGGCGGCGGACCGCCGAGCCGCCGCCGGCCCGTACCGGGACGAAGATCGCCACTCAGCTCGGCGTGGCGCTCGCGGGCGCCGCGATCGGCGGCGGCGCGGCGTGGGCCGGCGACGCGCTGGGACGGCGTGCCAGTCGGCCCGCCGGCGAGGGGGCGGTCACCGTGCCGAGTCCGGAGGTGCAGCCCGTCTGAGGTGACCCGCCCGGGGTCAGGGGACGGGGGACAAGGGGGAGAACATGAGCGAGCAACCAGGTCATGAGGTCGAGCGCGACATCAGGGAGGCGGAGGAGACCTCGCCCCGCCCGGTGGGCGCCACTCCCGGGATCGAGGACAGCATCGACGAGCACGAGCTGCGCCGGCTCACCGAGCTCAACCCGGACGACTTCGAGTGACGGCCGGCGGGCCGCCTTCACCGGCCGCCCGAGAACCGCGCTGAACCGCCGCCCCGGCGTTCGCCTCGGGAACCGCCCGACCGGTTCTTGCCACGCTGCCTGCGAGGACGGACGATCACGCGTGCCGCCAGGTGTGAAAGCCGCGTAAAACGGCATGTTCCTGGCAGATCGTAGGCGGAGACGCACGCGGGAGGGTCCATGACGACGGGAAAGAAGGCGGAGCCCGCGCCGGCGGCGACCGTCCGGGTGCTGTTCTCGCCGGGGAACGTCTGGCGGGCCGCGCTCGTCGTCGTCGGCGTCCTGGCCCTGGCGATGTTCCTGCGGTTCGTGCTGACCGACGCGGGCTCGTTCCTCTTCCTCGTCGTGATCGCCTGGTTCCTGTCGCTGGCGATGGAGCCGGCGGTGGGCAGGCTCGCGCGGCACATGCGGCGCGGCGCCGCGGCCGCGGTGGTGATGGCCGGGCTCGGCCTGTTCGCCGCGATCTTCCTGGTGCTGTTCGGGCAGCTCTTCGTGGAGCAGGTGGCGCTGCTGGTCAAGGGCCTGCCGGACGTGCTGGCCGCCGCGACGGAGTGGGTCAACCGGCAGTTCGGGACGAACTACAACGTCTCCGACATCCTGGAATCGGTCAAGCTGACGCCCCAGGAGGCCGCCGGATACGCGCAGGGGGTCCTGGCGGGCGTGCTCGGCGTGCTGGGCACCGTGGCCGGGATGGTGTTCAACATCTTCGCGCTGATGCTGCTGACCTTCTACCTGTCGGCCGACGGGCCGCGCGCCCGCCAGTGGCTGGCGCGGCGACTGCCCGGCCGCTTCCAGCAGGTCTTCACCAGCGTGTGGGACATCTCGCTGGCCAAGACCGGCGGCTACGTGGCCGCCCGGGTGATCCTGTCGCTGATCAACAGCACCGCCTCGACCATCGTGTTCCTGGCGCTCGGCATGCCGTCGTGGCTCGCGCTGGGCGTGTGGACCGGGGTGGTGGCCCAGTTCGTGCCCACCATCGGCACGTACATCGCGATCGCGCTGCCCGTCGTGGTCGGGCTGGTCTCGGACCGGCCGTGGATCGGGCTCGCGGCGCTCGCCTGGGGCATCCTCTACCAGCAGGTGGAGAACCTCACCCTGGAGCCCAGGATCAGCGCGTGGGGGGTGGACATCCACCCGGGGGTCTCGTTCTCGGCCGCGATCACCGGAGCGCTGCTGTTCGGCGTGACGGGGGCGCTGCTGGCGATCCCGACGGTGGCGATGCTCCTGGCGCTGCTGGACACCTTCGGCACCCGCCACAAGCTCGAACCACCGGTGCAGGCCCCCCAGCCCGAAGAACCGCCGAAGGAACCGCCCGCCGGCCAGAAGCAACCGGGCTGACCAGGCCGGGTACGCTTCGGCGGAGATGCTGAAGCTCGATCGGTTGGTGAACGTCCTCGGTGGATACGGGACGCGCCTGGTGTGCGCGCCCGCCTCCCGTGACGTGCCGCTGCGCAGCGTGGTGGTCCACGATCCGGCCGATCCGCGACCGGCGACCGGCGACGTCTTCCTGGCCGTCGGGGTCGGGTCCGCGCCGGAGGCGGTGCGGCTGGGCGCCGCCGCGCGGGCCGCCGCGGTGCTGGTGCGCGACAGCGGCAGCGGCAGCGACGGCGGCGGCGGCGACGGCGACGGCGACGACGCGGCGGCCGAGGGCCGGGCCGCTGGGGTCGCGGTGCTGCTGGTCGACCCGGCCGTGTCCTGGAGCCAGTTGCTCGGGATCGTGTACGGGCTGGTGCTCGAAGGGCGCGAGACCGAGGCGGGCCGGGGCCCGACCGACCTGTTCGCGTTCGCCGACACGCTGGCCGGAGAGCTGGGCTACCCGGTCACCGTCGAGGACCAGATGTCGCGGGTGCTCGCCTACTCCGGCTCGCAGCAGACGGCCGACCCGGTGCGGCTGGAGACGATCCTCGGCCGGCGGGTGCCCGAGGAGATGCGCGGGCTGCTGGAAGGCAAGGGCGTCTTCTCCCACCTGGCCGCCTCCGACGAGCCGCTGTTCGTGGAGCCGTCGCCCGAACACGGGCTGCGCGGCCGCATGGTGGTGGCGGTGCGGGCCGGGCGCGAGTTGCTCGGGTCCATCTGGGTCGAGTGCCAGCGTCCCCTCGCCGGGCGGCAGCGCGACCGGCTGGCCGACGGGGCCAGGGCCGTGGCGCTCCACCTGCTGCGCTCCCGGGTGAGCGCCGACCTCGAACGCCAGGTGGAGTCCGACCTGGTGATCCAGCTCGTGGAGGGCACCACGGACGCCCCGGCGCTGATCAGCAGGCTCGGGCTGCCCGGCGGCCAGTTCCGGGTGATCGCGCTGCAGGCGCACGTCGGCGCGGAGCGGCACGCGGCGGTGCTCACCGCGTTCGAGCGGGCGACCACCGGGTTCGGCTGGTCACGGCCGGGCCGCAGCGCGCTGTTCGGCAACACGCTCTACACGGTGCTGCCCTGCGGGAACGACGCCGCCCCGGCCCGCGACTGGGTGCGCGCCATCGTGTCCGTGCTGCCGCGCGGCGTCATCGTGCCCGCCGGGGTGGGCGGGCCGGCCGAGCCGGCGCGGCTGCCCGCGAGCAGGCAGGAGGCCGACGAGAGCCTGGCCCTGCGCGCCGCCGTGCCCGCGGGCCCCGTCGTGTACGACGAGTCCTGGGACGAGATCCTGCTCCAGCGGCTGCGCGCCGCCGCCTCCTCCGGCCGCACCCCGGCCCGCGGTCCCGTCGCCGACCTGACCCGCCACGACACCGAACACGGCACCCGCTACGTCGAGACCCTGCGGGCCTGGCTGGAGGCGCAGGGCGACCTCGCGGCCGTGGCCACCCGGCTCGGCGTGCACCCGAACACGGTGCGCTACCGGCTGCGGAAGATGGCCGCCGTCACCAGCCTGGAGCTCGACCGGCCGGAGAAGCGCCTGGCCATGATCATCGGACTCGCGCTCCACCAGGGCTGAGCCTTTGTCGCCGATGGACAAAGAGGCGTTGAGCGGTTGTTCTCCCAGCACAGCGCCTTTTGCTCGCGTACCGGTAATCCTTCCCTTATCTGAGGAAGGGGATGGCAGCAATGGGCATCGACGGTGGGCCGCGTACGGCTGTGGTGATCGGCGCCGGTGTGGTGGGTCTGTCCACCGCCTGGTTCCTGCAGGAACGCGGCGTGGAGGTCACCGTGGTCGACCGCGACGGGGTCGCCGCGGGCGCGTCATGGGGCAACGCGGGCTGGCTGTCCCCGGGGCTGGCCATTCCGCTCAACGAGCCCGGCGTGCTCCGTTACGGGCTGCGCTCGCTGCTCGACAAGAACGCTCCGCTGCACGTCCCGGTGACCCCTGACGTGGGGCTGTGGTCGTTCCTGACCCGGTTCGCGCTGCACTGCAACTGGCGCTCGTGGGGCCGCGCCGTGCGGGCCAACCTCCCGTTCAACGAGGAGTGCCTGGAAGCGTTCGACGTGCTCACCGGCAACGGCGTCGAGGCTCCCACCATCGAGGCGCCGATCATGGCGGCGTTCGAGACCCAGAAGCAGGCCGTCTCCTTGCTGCACGAGCTGCGCCGCATCAACGACTCCGGCCTGGAGATCCGCTACGCGGCGTTCGAGGGTGACGAACTGCGCGCGCAGATGCCGCAGCTCTCGGCCGGCGCCACCGCCGGTGTCCGGCTCGACGGCCAGCGCTACATCGACCCCGGCGCGTTCACGCACGCCCTGGCCGCCGCCGTCACCGCGCGTGGCGGCGAGATCCGGCCGGGCTTCCGGGTCACCGGTGTGACGTCCGAGGCCGGCGGGCACGTGGTCCGGTCCGGCGCGGGCGACGAGGTCAAGGCCGACGCCGTGGTGCTCGCCACCGGCGCCTGGCTGAACAAGCTCGGCGCGGAGTGGGGCGTGCGGACGCGCGTCCAGGCCGGGCGCGGCTACTCGTTCACGGTGCCGACCGACGAGCCGGTGCCGAGCCCCCTCTACCTGGCGGCCGTGCGCGTCGCCTGCACCCCGTACCAGGGCAAGCTGCGGGTGGCGGGCACGATGGAGTTCCGCGACGCGGACGCGCCGCTGTTCGAGCGCCGGGTCGAGGCGATCATCAAGTCGGCCCGGCCGCTCATGACCGGCGTGCGCTGGGAGGAGCGGACCGACACCTGGGTCGGCGCGCGTCCCGTCACCCCCGACGGCAAGCCGCTGGTCGGCGCGACCCGGGTGCCCGGCGTCTACGTGGCGGGCGGGCACGGCATGTGGGGCGTCACGCACGGCCCGGCCACCGGCCGCATGCTGGCCGAGCAGATCACCACGGGCAAGACCTCCGCGATCCTGCGCGAGTTCGACCCCACCCGCTGACACACGCGAAAGGCCACCGCCCCTGGAGGCGGTGGCCTTTCCTGCTTCGGCTCAGAAGCCGATGGACTGGTTCCTCAGCCGGTAGCCGTTCGGGCAGTCGAGCACGTGGCGGCGACCGGTGAACTCGTCCCTGACCTCCACGATCCGGGTGCCGCTGTCGCACCGGATCCAGTGGACGTAGTCGCCCCGGTTGCGGCAGGTGGCCAGCGAGGCGTTGCCGTGGTCGACGGTGCGCAGCTGGCACTCGAAGCGCTCGCCGGTGGCGGCGCTCGCGCTCCCGCCCATCGCGAGGAGCCCGGTGGCGAGCATGGCGGGAACGGCAAGCGAGATGAGGGTCCGCTTGAGCATGAAAACCTCCTGAACGAGGCGATACTTGGCTGTATCGCACCTTTCGTTACGGCGCGTTCACGCCGCGTAGCCATGCTGTCCCCCTGGGCGCGCGAAGCGGGGGACTGGCAGGGCCGAAGAGGTTCAAATCTCCGTCACGTCGGCGGGGCTTCTCGGGCATAGCGGTGTGAACCCCACGGGAACGGGAAGACTGCCCGAACACCATGATCCACCCTGTCCACGGACGTTACGCATCCGCACGTCACCAGTTGGCGGGCAGGCCGGGCGTGGTCGCGGGCAGGTCGTGGCCCGGCGGGTGGATGACGTAGACCACGCCGCCGCTGCTGGAGCTGCGCAGCCAGACGTTCTCGAAGGCGGCCCTGGGATAGACGCGGCGGACGGCGGCGTTGGTGGCCGAGGCCGGGTCGTTGGCGATGACGTCGCCGTCGGCGGTGAAGCCGACCACGACCATGATGTGGCCGTTGGTGCCGTAGCCCGCGCCGGGCAGCTCGTTCTTCTTGAACGACTGCGAGGTGATGACCGGGACGCCGGCGGTGATCAGCTTCTCCAGCTCGGTGAGCGTGCGCAGCCGGGTGACGAAGCCGTCCATGCCGTAGCGGCCCGCGTAGGCGGTGTTGAACGGCCAGTTGCCGGCGCCCTGGTAGGCGTGGTCGTAGGTGTGGCGGGCGGCGTGGTCGACCTCCGGATCGGGATCGGACGGGTCGACCCAGGCGGTGTCCTCCGCGCTCGGCCAGCGGCCCCAGTAGCCGAGCACCATCGTGGTCGAGGTGGGGCTGCACCAGGCCTGGCCGCCGCCGTCCCACTCGGGGTAGTGGCCGGAGTGGACGCTCTGCGAGCGGCGCGGCACGTCCAGCTCGGAGCCCCAGGCGCCGCCGCCGGGGCTCACCGGCACGGTCTTGCGGTCGGGCACGTTGGAGGCCATGGCGCCGAGCGTGCGCACCCGCGGCACGACGGACGAGCCGGGCGCACGGTAGAGGGTGACGCGCAGCTGGTAGGCAGAGATCTGCCTGCCCTCCGCCGCGACCAGCGTGTCGACGGCCACCCGGGCGTCGTCGTCGCCCTGGCCGGGCACCGACGTGCGGTCGATGTCGCCCTCGCCGTAGGCCCACCGGCCGAGCACGTACCACTTCGTCAGCCCGGCGGCGTTGCGGGCGCGCGCCTCGACCTGCACCCAGCTGCCCGCCGGGACGTCGGCCGTCCAGGACGCGATCAGCTCGGTGGCGGTGAACTCCAGTGGCCGCTCGGGGCCGGTCCAGCGGGCGTACTCCCACGTCCTGGTGCCGAGGCGGTCGGTGTAGGAGGTGGTGCCGGCGGCGGTGGCGAAGGCGAGCCCGTCGCCCGCGCTGGTGCCCTCGGGCGTGCCGGCGGCGAAGTCGGCCCGGTTGAACACCACGTCGGCGGCGCCCGCGGCGGGCTTCTTCGGGGCGGCCTCGGCGGGCGCCGTGAGCGCGGTCGCAAGGAGGACGGTGGAGAGGAACGCGGTCAGCGTGCGCATGGACCCACCTTCGTCGGACGCGGCCTGGTCAGCCGACAGTAGGCGCGCCGCCCGGGTCACGCATCGGGGAATCTACGTAGTCACTTGTAGTGACCCTTGGCCTTCCCCTGGGGCTGTGAGTTGCCGGGCGTCTTCGTACGGGCCCGGCCGGAACCGTCGGCCGCCCGTCTGGCGGGGGACGTGGTCTGTCCGGTGACTGCGGTGCGCTGCGTGTGCTCCGTGCGGACCTGGACGCCCTGCTCGCGGGCTTCTCCGGCGCGCGGCCGCGACGAGGGCTCGGCCCGCATGACACCGCTGGGCGCGTCGGCCGTCGGCTGCGGCATCGGGTGGGCGTGCCGGCGCGGCGCGGACGCCGAGTTCAGCGACACGGTGGCGATGACGGTGGTGACCAGGGCCGCGACCGCGGCGGCCTCCCGCCACCGCGAGGCCATCAGCCGCCCGGCCCTGGCGGCCCTCGGCGCCGTCGCCGCGGTCAACGGCCGGGTCCTCGCGCGCTTGGACCGGCCGGGCACCTGCCGCAGCAGCTCCTGCGCCCGCGCGGCGTCGGCGCGCTCGGACGGGTCCTTGGTCAGCATCGCCGTGATGACCGGCGCCAGCTCGCCCGCCTGCTCGAAGGGCGCCGGGTCGCGGGTGAGCACGGCGTTGAGCGTGTCGGCCCGGCTGCCGCCCTGGGCGAACGGCGCCCGCCCCTCCACGGCGGTGTAGAGCGTGGCGCCCAGGGACCACACGTCGGACAGCGCGGTCGCCCGCTCGCCGGAGGCGCGCTCGGGGGCGAGGTAGGCGGGCGTGCCCATCACCATGCCCTGCTGGGTGAGCGTGGAGTCGTCGTCGAGCGTGGTGGCCAGCCCGAAGTCGGTGAGCACGGCGTGGCCGTCGGCGGTGAGCAGGATGTTGGCCGGCTTGACGTCGCGGTGCAGCACCCCGGCGGCGTGCGCGGCGCGCAGCGCGGCCAGCACCTCCAGCCCGATCCGGGCGACGGTCGGCACCGCCAGCGCGCCGCGGTCGTAGATCTCGTCGGCCAGGCTCCGCGACCGGACCAGCTGCATGACGATCCACGGCCGGTCGTTGGCCAGCACCACGTCGTACACGGCGGCGATGTGCGGGTGGTGGAGCCGGGCGGCGATGCGCGCCTCCCGCATGGTGCGCTCGATCAGGACGTCGCGGTGCTCGGGCGGCGAGGCCGGGATGGACAGCTCCTTGATCGCCACCTCTCGGTCGAGCAGCTCGTCGTAGGCCCGCCAGACCGTGCCCATGCCGCCCCGGCCCAGCTCGGACCGCAGCCGGTAGCGTCCGGTCAGTAACCGTCCCTCGTCGCGCGCGTCGAGCATGGCAGCAGACTTACCCGACCATCGCCGCCCCACACAACGCGTCCTCCGGACTCCGTTTGAATATCGTTGTCATGGACGCCCTGGACGGGCCCTCCGACCCGTACGCCCCGACTCTGCCGGAATCGGCCTCCGGGCTGCGCTGATCCATGCGTACCATTAACCGCATACTGTCCCTTGTCCTGCTTGATAATCATCCCTATGATTCGCCTAAAGACGGGCCTGTGGCACGGTTGTCCACCCTGCCCGCCAGGCTGACGAGCAGAGGATTTGGATCAGTGGGAAGAACCACCCGAGTGGGCATCGCAGTGGTCGCGGCGGCACTGCTGGCGGCGTGCGGCGGCCAGGCGGCCGCCCCTGGCGGGGGCGGCATGTCGACGGCGGCCTCGACCTGGGACGAGGTCCTGAAGAAGGCGTCGGAAGAGGGCACGGTGTCGCTGTACTCGGCCCTGCTCCCCGAGGTGAACAAGGAGCTCGAGACCCGCTTCGAGAAGACGTACCCGGACATCGACCTCAAGATCACGCGTATCGTCGGACCTGAGGTCAGCGCCAAGCTCGACGCCGAGCTCAAGTCCGGGTCGCTCGGGGCCGACATCGTCAACCACGTCAACTACGAGTGGGCGAAGACCAAGGCGGACGAGGGGCTCTTCGCCGAGCCGGTCGGCCCCAACGGCGCCGGTCCCGAATGGAAGGGCACCCCTTACCTGATCGACGATGTCCTGCAGACGTCCGCGCTCACCGCGCTCGGCATCGCGTGGAACACGGAGAAGGTGACCGACCCGCCGGCCACCTACGAGGGTCTCGTCGACCCGAAGTACGGCGGCGGCCGGCTCGGGCTCGTGGACAACCTGGCCGCTCCCATGGCCGACCTGTACGCCTGGCTCGAGGACACCTACGGCGCCGACTACCTGACGAAGCTGGCGGCGCTCAAGCCGAAGTTCTACCCGAGCGCCGTCCCGCTGCAGGAGGCGCTGCTGTCCGGCGAGATCTCCATCGCCCTGTGGGGCGCCAACTCGACGGTCAAGCCGATCAAGGCCTCGGGCGGTCCCATCGACTGGCTCATGCCCGACCCCGGCTGGGCGCCGATGAACCTGGGCTACATGTTCAAGGAGTCGGACAACCCCAACGCGGCCCAGGTGCTGTTCGACTTCATGGCGTCCGCGGAGGGCCAGGAGTCGCTGGCCAAGGACAACCTCAGCGTCCTGCCGAACGTCGCCGGCGCGGTCGAGGCCCCGAAGGAGCTCACCCTGCTCGACCTCACCCGGGCGACCAAGCCCGGCTGGCTCGGGTCGGCGCAGAGCGAGTGGAAGCAGACCTTCGGTCGCTGACGCCCGTCTCTCCCTTCTCCACCAGTCCGCTCCATCGGAGGCCGTAGTAGTGAAAAGCATCAGTGAGGCGCCGCCGGCGGCGGCCCGGCGCGGCGCGGACCCGAAGGGTGAGACCAGGCCCGGCCTCTCCCGCCGGAGAGCGCTGCGCCGCCATGCCCTGCCGATCGCCGCGATCATCGTGATCGGGTACCTCGTGCTGGCGCCCCTCGTCCGCCTGCAGCTTCTCGCGCTGGCGGACGGCGGCGCCGGCTACGCCCGTGGCTTCGGCACCGCCGACATCGCGCGCACGATCCTCACGACGCTGCTGCTCGGCCTCGGCTCCCTCGTCATCGGGCTGGTGTTCGGGGCGGTGCTGGCGTGGTACTCGATCCAGCTGCCGCCCCGGGCGCGCTGGATGGCGTCGCTCCCGATCCTGCCCATCGTGGTGCCGCCGGTCGCCAGCATGATCGGGTGGGGGCTGCTCCTCGCCCCGAACTCCGGCACGGTCAACCGGTTCATCAGGTCGCTGCCCTTCTGGACCGGCGGCGACACCGGGCCGATCGACGTCTTCACCGTCCCGTGGATCGTGTTCCTGACGGCGCTCGGGCTGACGTCGTTCGTGTACGTGTTCCTGCGGGCGGGCCTGCTGCGGGTCAACTACGAGCTGGTCGAGGCCGGGCGCACGGCCGGGGACGGGCCGGTGGGCGTCTTCTTCCGCATCCTGCTGCCCGTCGTGCGGCCCTCGCTCATCTACGGCGGCGCGGTGGCGCTGCTGCTCGGCCTGGGCCAGTTCACGGCGCCCCTGCTGCTCGGCTCGATCAAGAACGTCAAGGTCCTGACGACCGAGGTGTACTTCTTCGCCAACGCCGGCCTGGCGGACTACGGCGCCGCAGCCGCGGTCGCGTCCCCGCTCCTGCTGGTCGGGTTCGGCATCGTCGCCCTGCAGCGGATGCTCCTCGGCGAGGAGCGGCGGTTCGTCACCGACGGGGGGAAGACCTCCCGTTACTCCGCGCGGCGCAGCCCGGCCGCGGTCGTCGTCATCGGGCTGTTCTCCGCCGTCGTGGCGCTGCTGCCGCTGCTGGCGCTGATCGCCGCCTCCCTGTCGCCGTTCTGGACCGGCCAGATCGACGTGAGCACGTGGAGCCTCAAGAACTTCCGCGAGCTGTGGGACACGCCGACGGCGGTCAGCGCCGTCCAGACGAGCCTCGTCGCCTCGGGCATCTCCGTGCTCGTGTCGCTGCCGATCGGGTACGTGCTGGCGGACATCCTGCACCGCCGCTCGCTCGACGCCCGCGTCCGCGCGATCGTCGACATCCTGGTCTCGCTGCCGCTGGGGGTGCCCGCGGTGGTGTTCGGCGCCGGGTTCCTGTTCACCTACACCGCGCCGCCGTTCGTCCTGTACGGCACGCCGTGGGTCCTCGTGGTGGTCTACGTGACGCTGATGCTGCCGTTCGCCACCCGCATGCAGCTCGCGGCCCGCATGTCGCTCGGCGACAGCTACCAGGAGGCGGCCCGGGTCAGCGGGGCCGGGCCGGTGCGCACGCACCTCCAGGTCGTCATCCCGATGATCCGCGGCTCGCTCGGCGGCGCGGCCGCGCTCATCTTCGTCCTGCTCACCCACGAGTTCGCCGCGTCGCTGCTGGTGCGGTCGACCCGGACCCAGGTCATGGGCACGACCCTGTACGACCTGTGGCTCAACGTTTCCTACCCTCTGGTCGCCGCCATGGGACTGGTGATGTGCCTGGTGACGGCCGCGGGCGTCATCCTCGCGGTACGGCTCGGGGGCTCCAAAGCATTGGAGAGTTTGTGATGTTCGGTATCGAGAACCTGACGAAGACCTTCGGGTCCGGAGCGGGCCGTTTCACCGCGATCGACGGGCTGAACCTCGACATCCAGGAGGGCGAGCTGGTCGTGCTCCTCGGGCAGAGCGGTTGCGGGAAGACCACGGCGCTGCGCTGCGTGGCGGGCCTGGAGAGCGCCGACGAGGGCGTGATCCGCTTCGGGGACACCGTGGTGTTCGACTCCGGCCGGGGGGTCGACGTCGCCCCGGAGAAGCGCGAGCTGGGCATGGTCTTCCAGTCGTACGCGCTGTGGCCGCACAGGACGGTGCGTCAGAACATCAGCTACCCGCTCAAGGTGCGCAAGCTGACCAAGGCGCTCAAGGAGGAGAAATGGGTCGAGCAGGCGGCCGACCTGGTCGACTGCGGGCCCCTGCTCGACCGCTACCCGCACCAGTTGTCCGGTGGCCAGCAGCAGCGGGTGGCGCTGGCGCGCGGCCTCGTGTCACGGCCCCGCCTGGTGCTCATGGACGAGCCCCTCAGCAACCTGGACGCCCTCCTGCGGGTCCGCGTCCGCAACGAGCTGCACGAGCTGCACCAGCGCCTGGGCTTCGCGGGCCTGTACGTGACCCACGACCAGTCCGAGGCGATGGCCCTCGGTGACCGGGTCGCCGTCATGAACAAGGGCCGGATCGAGCAGATCGGCACACCCCAGGACGTCTTCGAACGTCCCGAGACGTCCTACGTCGCCAACTTCGTCGGCATCACGAACGTCCTGGACCTGGTCCGCGAGGACGGCCGGTGGCGGCTCAAGGCGGCGCCCGACGAGCCCGTGGAGCCGGCGTCGCTCCCGGAGGAGCTCGGGGCGGGGTGCCAGGTGCGGTTCCGGCAGTCCGACGCCGTGATCGTGCCCGCTCCCACGTCCCGGTCGTGCCTGCGTTTCCAGGCCACCGTGGCCGACTCCGTGTACGTCGGCCGCAGCTACGACGTCAGCGTCAGCCTGGGCGACGTCCGGCTCAACGCGCGCGCGGACGCGGCCGTCGCGGCGGGTCTCGACAGGGGCAAGCCGGTCACCGTCGAGGTGCCGTGGCCGGCCTGCGTCTGGTTCGGGACCGACGGGCTGCGGGTGCCGGTGGGTGACCTCGTCTCCTCATGAGGGCCGCCGGGCCGGCGTGCCGGCCCGGCCGCTCTCACGCGACGATCGCGCCGATGGCCGTCGCGTCGAAGGCCGTGTTCACGTGCGGCCGGCACCGGTTGAGAGCCAGGGGCATGTCCAGCGCGGCGACCCCGGTCACGATCCCGTCCCTGGTGTAGACCGCGAGGAAGCCGTGCTCGTCGTCGCGCAGGACGCGCAGCTCGTCCGAGGGGGCAGGGGTGCCCAGGCACTGCAGCTTGGAGCCGTGCTGATCGCTCCAGAAGTACGGGACGTCGGAGAGGCGCCGGGGCGGCGCGTCCGGCCGGGCGATGTTGTGGCCGACGACCACCGCCGTCGCGACCGCGTGGTTCCAGTGTTCGGTGCGCCCGTGGCCGGCGATGCTCGCCACGTCGCCGACGGCGTGCACTCCCTCGACGGGCGTGGCCCCGGTCTCGTCGCACGGCACGCCCGCGGCCGCGTCCAGCCCCGAACCGGCGAGCCACTCGACGTTGGGTACGCCGCCGATCGCGCCGACCACAACGTCCGTCGGCAGGACGTCGCCGTCGTCGAGCGTGACCGTGAAGCGGCCGGCCTCCGGCTCGGCGCCTGCGATGCGACGCCCGAGACGGAGGCCGACGCCGTGCCGGCGGTGCAGCGCGGCGACGCGTTCCGCCACGGTGGGCCCCAGCGCCCAGAGCGGTGCGGACCCGGCCTCGACGACGGTCACGGACCGCCCGAGGCTCCTGGCCGCCGAGGCGATCTCCAGGCCGAGGAAGCCGGCGCCCACCACGGTGACGTGCGCCGCGGCGAGGACGGCGTCCCGTACCTTGCGGGAGTCCTCCCAGGTGCGCAGGGTCAGCACGGGCAGCGCGGGGTGGATGGCGGGCAGCGCCCGCGCCCGTACGCCCGTCGCGATCACCAGGTGCTCGAACGGCAGGCGGGCGCCGTCGGAGAGGACGAGCCGCCTGTCCAGCCCGTCCAGCCGGGTCGCGCGGACGCCGCGGATCACCTCGATGCCCTGGTAGGCCAGGACCTCGCCGGACCGCAGCGGCGCCGGCTCCGCCGGGTCGCCGACGAGCGCCGCCTTCGACAGGGGCGGCCGGTCGTAGGGCAGCCAGGGCTCGTCACCCACGATCGTGATCGGCCCGGCATGCCCGAACCGCCGCAGGTTCTCCGCGGTGCGAAGCGCCGCGAGACCACCACCGGCGATGACGACGGGTCCTGGCATCTGCTCTCCTCGGGTGCTGTCTTGACTTTACGCCCACATCAAGGATAACAATTCCTACCATAATCATAGTTGGAGCCCAGGCGTCCGGGCTCTGGTCGGAAACAGTGCGGAGGGGCAGGCATGACACGCTCATCTATCCTCGATCCGGAGGTCGCGGCGGATCCCCACGCCTTCTATCGGGAACTCCGCGCCGACGCCCCCGTCCTCCAGGACGCGCGGCTCGGATCGTTCCTGGTGAGCACGTACCGCGGCGTCTCCTCGGTCTACAAGGACGCGCGCTTCTCGACCCGCGCCTACACCGGGACCCTTGAGGCCATCCACGGCCGGACGGTCCTGTCGATGGACGGGCTCCTGCACGCGAAGAACCGCGCCCTGCTCACCCCGCACTTCCGCGGCCAGGGCCTCGACCGCGTGCACGCCCTCATCCACCGCACGGCCGCCAAGATCCTGGAGCAGATCGTCCCGCGCCGCGCCCAGCGGCTGGCCGACGAGATGCGCGACAGCGCGGACGGCTCGCGCGTCGACCTCGTGGCGGGGTTCGCGCATCGGTACCCGATCGCGGTGATCGCCGACATGCTCGGGCTGCCGGAGTCCGACCACGAGCTGTTCGCGGGGTGGTACGGCAAGATCATGGCGTTCGTCAGCAACCTCTCCGGCGACGAGGAGGTGCACCGTCAGGGCCTCCAGGCCAGGGCGGACCTGGCCGGCTACATGGCCCCGCTGATCGCGTACCGTCGCGAGCACCCCGGCGACGACCTGATCTCGATGCTCGTCCAGTCCCAGGTGGACGACTACCGCATGACCGACGACGAGGTGCGCGCGTACATCAGCCTCCTGCTGACCGCCGGTGGCGAGACGACCGACAAGGCGTTCGGGAGCCTGTGCAAGAACCTGCTGGTCGGCGGCGAGTGGGCCCGGGTGCGCGACAACCGTGACCTGGTGGACGCGGCGATCGCCGAGACGCTGCGCTTCTCCCCGCCCAGCCAGATCACCACCCGCATGTGCGAGGAGGACGTCGAGCTGGAGGGCGTCCAGGTGCCCGCCGGGTCGACGATGCTGCTCATCGCGGCCTCGGCCAACCGGGACGAGTCGCGCTTCGAGAGGTCCGAGGAGTTCGTCATCGGCCGCCCCGACCTCGACCCGGCCCGGGCCTTCAGCGGAGCGGCGGGCCACCTCTCCTTCGGCACGGGCCGCCACTTCTGCCTCGGCGCGATGCTCGCCAAGACGGAGATGGAGGTCGGGCTCAACCTGCTCCTCGACTCGTTCCCCGGCATGCGGCTCGCCGACGGCGCCGAGCCGGTCGACGTCGGCCTGCGCACCCGCGGCCCACGCGACCTCTACGTGAACCTGGCCGCATGAGCAGGCTCGACGGCAAGGTGGCGCTCGTGTCGGGCGGCGCGGCGGGCCTCGGCGCGGCCTACTGCCGGGCTCTGGCCGCCGAAGGCGCGCGGGTCGTGGTGACCGACGTGGCCGCCGAGGCGGCGCGGGCGGTCGCCGGGGACTGCGGGCCGCACGCCTCGTCCGTGGCGCTCGACGTCGTGGACGAGTCCGCGTGGGCGGCCGCGACCGACCACTGCCGCCGGCGCTACGGGCGCCTCGACGTGCTGGTCAACAACGCCGGCATCGTGCACAGGACCGCCCTCATGGAGACGGACGCGGCATCCTTCCAGCGGGTGCTGGAGGTGAACGCGTTCGGCACGTTCCTGGGCATGAAGGCGGTCGTCCCCCTCATGCGCGAAGGCGGCGGCGGCTCCATCGTCAACGTGTCGAGCACGGCCGGGGTGACCGGCTTCCCCGGCATCATCGGCTACACGGCCGGCAAGTGGGCGGTGCGCGGGATGACCAAGGCCGCCGCCGTCGAGCTCGCCCCGTACGGGGTGCGCGTGAACACGATCGTGCCCGGCCTGGTCGAGACCCCCATGACCGCCGACTTCGCCGGCCCGGGCGGCAGCCTGCGGCGGAAGAAGGGGTCGGTGGACGAGGTCGCGCCGTTGGTCGTGTTCCTCGCCTCGGACGAGTCGGCTTTCTGCACGGGCGCCGACTTCGTCGCCGACGGCGGCGAGACCGCGGCGACACCCGCCGTGCGGAGTTCCCCATGAGGTTCGGCAGGAAGGGACGCTGATGAGCGCCTACAAGATAGAAGTGGACCTGGACCAGTGCCAGGCGCACGGGATGTGCGTCGCCACGGCGCCGGGGCTGTTCGGGATGAGGCCCGACGACTCGAAGGCGATGCCGCTGGCCGACGTCGTGAGCGGTCCGGAGGCCGAGGAGGCGGGCCTGGCGGCCGAAGGGTGCCCCGAGCTCGCGATCACGCTCAGACCGCTCGGCGACTGAGAGGGAGGAGCCATGCCCGACTGGGCCGCACTCAACACCCTCCTCGGTGACTTCGCCTGGGGTCTCGACACGAAGGACCCGGACGCGGTCCTGGCCTGCTACTGGCCGGGGGCGCGCTACAGCGTCCAGGCCGCCGACGGCACGCTCTACGGCCCCCACGAGGGTCACGACGCGATCCGGGCGCACTTCGGCGGGACGATCGGCCGGCAGACGGACACCCGGCGGCACGTGATCACCAATGTCCGCGTCGCCTCCGTCGCGGGCGCCACCTCGACGGTCGCCGCCTACCTGACGCTCATGGTCACCGTCGACGGCGTGCTGCGGCCGAGGTGCACCGGGACCTACCGCTTCGTCGTCCGGGAGGAGGGCGGCGAGCTCAGGTTCGACGAGAGCTCCGTCACCCTCGACGGCGCGTTCTGACGCCTTCAGCCGGGGTGCTCCAGCAGGTAGTCGCGGAGCACCACGGCCTGGTTGTGCTCGGTGTCCTTGGCCGAGTAGAGCAGGGTCACCGGCCCTTCGGCGGCGGCGTCGAGCAGCGGGCGCAGCGACTCGCGGCCGGCGTCGAGCTCGGCCCGGTAGCGTACGGCGAACTCGGCGAACCGCTCGGGCCGGTGGCCGAACCACTGGCGCAGCTCCTTCGACGGCGCGGCGTCCCGCACCCAGCCGTCGAGCCGCAGGTCGTCCTTGCGCACGCCGCGCGGCCACACCCGGTCCACCAGGAAAACGGCCCCCTCGGCCGGCGGGTCTTCGTACACGCGCTGGATGGTGATGGATCCCACGTCTGCTCGCCTACCCTCTTCCCGCCAGGACACCACGTGGTGGCCGGGAGAAGGTAGGGGCGGACGGCGTACGGACGGGTGCCGAAGGTCCCATCGAGCCGGGGTCGTACGGCTCTGCCTGCGTGATCGCCGGTGCGGTGAACTGTAACCAGCAGCAGGCACCCCTGAAAGGACAGGAGCCATGGCCACCACGTACGACCGCCCCACGGCACGCAGGATCCCGGTGCAGATTCCCGAGGCGCACACCCGCCGCCCCGTCGACTACGTGTGGGCCATCGCCCGGATCGCACTGGGCTGGACCTTCCTGTGGGCCTTCCTCGACAAGACCTTCGGCCTGGGCTTCGCCACCACGGCCGAGAAGGCCTGGCTGGCGGGCGGCAGCCCGACCACCGGCTTCCTGAAGGGCACCGAGGAGAACGCGCTCGGCGGCTTCTTCACCGCACTCGCCGGCCACGCCTGGGTCGACTGGCTGTTCATGCTCGGACTCCTCGGCATCGGCCTCGCGCTCATGCTCGGCATCGGCACCCGCGTCGCGGCGGTCGCCGGCGGCCTGATGATGGTGATGATGTGGGCGGCGGCACTGCCCCTGACCACCAACCCCTTCATGGACGAGCACCTCGTCTACACGGTCGTCCTGGCCGGTCTGGCCATGGCCAACGCGGGCGAAACCCTCGGTCTCGGCAAGACGGCCATCGTCCAGCGGTACCCGATACTCAAGTAACCCCTTCCCCACTGGAGCCCGGTCCTCGTCAGAGGGCCGGGCTTCCGCCTTGACGTTTCCCGGTGGCGGCCTCGGATAGAGGCAGCCCGGAGTTCTTTCATCGAGAAGGATGGGGGCCGGCCATGGGCGCCGACGACAAGATTTCCAACAAGGCCGAAGAGATGAAGGGCCGTGCCAAGGAAGGCATGGGCCGCGCCACGGACGACGAGCGTCTTGAGGCGGAGGGCCGCGCCGACCAGAGCAAGAGCAAGGTCAAGCAGGCCGGTGAGAAGGCCAAGGACGCCGCCAGGCACGTCAAGGACGCCTTCAAGCACTGACCGCACGGCACTGAGGACACGCGGGCCGCCGCCGGATCGACCGGGGCGGCCCTGCCCATGACCGGATTCTGTCGGTGCGGCAGGCTACGTTGCCAGTGTCATGAACGGGACGGCACGCGATCTCATCGGCAGGGACCACCCCGCCGGGCTGCTGCGTGCCGAGATCGGCCGGGTGATCGACAGCCACGGGGGGCTGGTGCTGGTCACCGGCGAGGCCGGCATCGGCAAGACCACGCTCGTCAGCAGCGCGGCGGCGCAGGCCCGCGGCAGGGGAGCGCTGGTCGCGGCGGGCTCCTGCTGGGAGGCCGGCAGCGCGCCGGGCTACTGGCCGTGGGTGCAGGCGCTGCGCGCCCTGCGCCGCGCCGCCGGGCCCGAGCGGTGGGCGGAGGCCAGGCAGTCCGCCGGTGACGTGCTGGCCGTGCTGCTCGGCGAGGCGGCGGCGGGGGAGACGGCGCCCGACGGCTTCCAGGTCTACGACGCCGTCACCGACGCCCTGGTGGTGCTGGCGCAGCGGCAGCCGGTGGTCGTCGTCCTCGACGACCTCCACTTCGCCGACCCCGCCTCGCTGCGGCTGCTCGCGTTCGCGGCCCAGCAGACCTGGTTCGAGCGGCTGCTGCTGATCGGCACCTACCGCGACACCGAGGTCGAGACCGCCGACCACCCGCTGCGCGAGCTGTTGTCACCGCTCGCGCTCAAGGCCACCACCATCACCCTCACCGGTCTCGACGCGGCCGGCGTGGCCGCGCTCATGACCCGCACCGTCGGCGCCGACCCGCCGCCCGACCTGGTCTCCGAGGTCCACGTCCGCACGGGCGGCAACCCGTTCTTCGTCGAGCAGACCGCCCGCCTGTGGCACAGCGGCGGCTCGGCCGGCGCCGTCCCCCCGGGCGTGCGCGACGCCCTGCTGCGGCGGCTCTCCCTGCTGCCCGAGCCCGTCTCGCGGCTGCTGCCGATCGCCGCCGTGCTCGGCAGGCGCTTCCCCCGGCAACTGCTGGCCGCCGCCGCCCGGCAGCCGACCGCGCACGTCGACCGGCTCCTGGAGCTGGCGGTCGTCGCCAAGCTGGTGACCGCCGAAGGCGGCGGGGTCTTCGCCTTCGCCCACGACCTCGTCCGCGAGACCCTGTACGACTCGCTCGACGACCCGGGCGCCCTGCACGGCGCCGTCGTCGACGCCGTCGACCGCGACCCCGGCCTGGCCGCCCGGATGCTGCCGGGCCACCTGGCCCGCCACGCCCACCTGGCCGGTGACCGGGTCGACCCCGAGCGGGTGGTCGAGCTCCAGCTCGCCGCCGCCCGCGACGCCGGCCGCCGCATCGCGGCCGAGGAGCATCTCGGCCACCTGCGCCGTGCTCACCAGCTGAGCCGCGCCACCTCCCCCCGCACCCGCGCCAAGGCGGCGCTCAGCCTCGGCTTCGAGCTGTCCCACGTCGGCGAGCGCGAGACCGCGCGGCGGCTGTTCGGCGAGGCCTGGGCCATCGCCCGCGAGCTGGACGACCGCGAGCTGCTCACCCGCGTCGCGCTCACCTGGCTGCGCAAGTTCGGGCTGTCCGACGCGCTGCCGCACCTCCGCGAGGCGCACGCCGCGCTCGTCGGCGGCGCCGCGCCCGACGACCGGCTCGCGCTCGACCTCGTCTTCCACCTCGCGGCCCGGGCACGCGCCGGCGGCGACGACGCGCTGGTCTTCAGCCTCTGGGCACACCACGACATCCTCAAGGGGCCCGACACCGCCGGAGAGCGGATGCGGCTGGTGGAGGAGCTGATCGGCCTGGCCCGGCGCACCGGCGACCCCGAGCTCGAACACTTCGCCTCCGCGCTGCGCTGGGTCGCCATGATCGAGCAGGGCGACCCGGGCTACCTCGACCGGTTCCACGACTACCAGGCTCTGGGGCGGCGCAGCGAGCTGCCCAGCGTCGACCTCAACACCGCCGTCGACGCCAGCATCGTCGCCGCGCTCGGCGGACGCCTGGCCGAGGCGGAGAAGCTGCTGGCCGAGGTGCGCGACAGCGACGCCAGGAAACACCCCCACTACATCGACATGCTCCTCCACCACCAGTGGTCGATCCTGTCGCTGCAGGGCAGGTTCGGCGAGCAGGAGGAGGTCGTCCGGCTGCTCCGGGGCAGCGGCCACCTCTGCCCCGGCCTGCTGGAAGGCCTGACCGCGCTCCACACCGGCGACCTCGACACGGCGCTGCGCCGGCTGGCCGAGGGCGAGCCGCGCAACCGCATCGCCCAGCCGCTGTGGCTGCGCTTCCTGGCGGAGACGGCGGCCGCGGCCCACGACCCCGACCTGTGCGCGCGGGCCCGCGCCGCGCTGGAGCCGCACCGCGGGCGGTGGGCGGTCTCGCTCATGGGCTGGGACGTCAGCGGGCCGTTCGACCTGTGGCTGGCGCTCATCGACGCGGCCGACGAGCGCTGGGACGAGGCGATCGCCGGCTTCACCGCCGCCCACCGGTCGGCCGACCGCATGCGCGCCCGCCCGTGGTCGGTGCTGGCCCGCGTCCACCTCGCCGACGCCCTCCTGTCCCGCGCCGCCCCGGGCGACCTCCCCGCGGCCCGCGCCCTCCTGGAACACGCCGGTCAGGAGGCTACGACGCTGGGCATGCGCCACCTGACGGCCCGCGTCCATGACCTCCTCCCGGACACCACCCCTGCTTCCCCGGCACCGCCGGGCACCGACGAATCCGACGGCGCGGGCCGGTCGGGGGGTGCCGGTGTAGTGAGGGGCGCTGGTCGGTCGGGGGATACCGGTGAAGTGATGGGCGCGGGTCAATCCGGGGATGCCGGTGAAGACACGGGCGCGGGTCTGTCTGGGAGCGTCGGTTCGGTGCTGGGCGGGCACTCGTCGAGGAGTGCCCGTTCGCGGGCGGGGCCGTCCGGGGGCTCGGGTGTGGGTCCTTCGGTGGGTGGCCGCCCTGTGACTGGGGTCGGGCCGGGTGATGCGGCTGTCGGGTTCGACGGTGCGTACGGTGCGGCGGGCGCGGGCCCAGGAGGTGGCGGTCCGAGGTTCAGCAGGGAGGGGGCCGTCTGGTCGCTGGTGTTCGCCGGGCGGGCGGTGCACGTGCCCGACGCGAAAGGGCTGCGCGACCTGCACACGCTGCTGGGCAGCCCGGGGACCGACATGCCGGCCGTACGGTTGCTCGATCCGGAGGGCGGCGAGCTGGTGGTGGCCGCACGGCGGATGGGCGGTGACGACGTCCTCGACGAGGAGGCCAAGGCCCGTTACCGGCACCACCTGACCCTGCTGGACGAGGAGATCGACCGCGCGACCGAGCTGGGCGACGACCGGCGGGCCGCCGAGCTCGACGGCGAGCGCGCGGCCCTGCTGGAGGAACTGCGCCGCGCGGCCGGCCTCGGCGGGCGCTCCCGCCGCCTGGGCGACGAGGCCGAACGCGCCCGCAAAACGGTCACCGCCCGCATCCGCGACGTGCTGCGCAAGCTCGACCGCGCCCACCCCGAACTGGCCGCCCACCTCCGCGCCACGGTCTCCACCGGCTCCACCTGCCGCTACCAACCCGACACCCCCATCACCTGGCGCCTGTGACGACGCGGCGCTCAGCTGACGCTGCGGTGCAGGTGGGTGGGGCAGGACCCCGGCACCCGCGCCTGTGACACTGCGGCGGTCAGGTGACGCTGCGGCGGAGGTGGGTGCGGTAGGAGTAGTGCTCCGGGAGGAAGTGGCTGATCGCCAGCTCGACCGGGGTGCCGTCGGTGTCGTGGTAGAGGCGGTCGATCCGCAGGAGTGGGTGGCCGGGGGCGCAGCCGAGGTGGCGGGACGTGGCCGGGTCGGCGGCGGCGACGGTGATGCTCTGGTCGGCCTCCGCGATGGGCGCGCCGAGCCGGGTGTCGAGCAGTCCGATGACGGTGAACGCGCTGGTGGCCCCCTCGGCCGCCAGCTCCGGCACGTCCCGTAGCAGTCCGCCCACGTGCGGCGGCAGGAACACGGTGGTGAGGCAGAACGGCACCGCGTCGTGCAGCCGCCGGAACGCCAGGCTGCTCACGGCGTCGCTGGCCAGCCGGAGCCGGCCGGCCGCCGCCACGTCCACGCGCCGGTGCAGCGGCACGGTGATGTCCATCCGCGTGTCCACCGACAGGGCCATGAGGTCCTCGACCGAGCCGAACTGGCGCAGGTAGGTGCCTTCGCGCGGGCTGGCGAACGTGCCGCGCCCCGGGACCCTGTAGACCAGGCCCTCGGCGACCAGGTCCTGGAACGCGCGTCGTACCGTCTGCCTGCTCACCCCGTGACGTTCGGCGAGCTCGGCCTCGGTGGGGAGCCGCCGCCCGTCCGCGTAGCGGCCCGACAGGATGTCGCCGCGGACCTCGCGGGCGAGCGCGCTGTAGCTGCTCTCCCTGCGCCCGGTGCTCGCCATCGCCCGACCTCCCGTCGACCTCGCGGCAGCCTACCGGCCCGCGCCGGCTTTCCGATCACGCGAGCACCGCCGCGAAACGCCAGTCGAGGACGTCGGTGGAGCGGTTGGCGCGGACCCGCGAGCGCAGGTGCGCCAGCGTGCCGGACGGCAGCGGGTCCAGCCGCTCGACCTCGACGGTGCTGGTGAGCGTGTCGTTCTCGCGTACCGGGCCGAGGTGGTCGCAGCCGTGCCAGCCGACGACGGTGACCAGCGAGGGCAGCGCCCGCACGGCCTGGTGGAGCGCGATCCCGATGGTGTGCCCGCCGTAGACCAGGCGCTCGCCCGCCGCCGCGTCGTGGTGCACCTTGGCGACGTTGAGGGTGAGCCGGGCCAGCTCGGGGGCCGACGAGACCACGTCGCCGCCCGCCACCTCGAACACGTCGCCGGCGCTCAACGCCCCGCCCTGGGGGTGGGCGGACAGGTCCCAGCCGGCCGTCACCGCGGCCAGCTCGTCGTGCCCCGGCGCGGCGCCGACGGCCGACAGGTCCTCGGCGTGGCCGGTGTCGAGGTCGCCGTCGCGCAGCGGCAGCATCGCGCACCGCCAGAAGTCGAGGACCGGGCGGCCCTCCTGGTCGGTGGTGCTGATCCGGAGGGCGGCCAGCCCGGTCGGCGTGCGGCCGGGGCGGCGCGAGTTCTGCCGCAGCCCGGCCACCTCGGTCACCGTCGTGAGCGTGTCGCCGATCGCGGGCGCCCGCCGGAACACCACGCCTCGGTAGAACAGGTTGGCCACCACGGTGTGGGTGGCGACCGTGGACTGGCCGATGGCGACGTCCCAGACCAGGTGGGGCGCGGCGAGGGTCTCGCCGGCGACCCGGCGCGACAGTCCGTGGTCGAGCGCCAGCGGCAGCCGGCAGCCGACGATCGCCTGGTGGGCCGCCGCCAGCCCTTCGGTGAGCGTGATGGCCGGGGCGCCGTCGAACCGCATCCCGGCGCGCAGGTCCTCGAAGTACGGGCCGTCCACGATCGCCACCGGCTGTCTCCTGCTCTCGTGCGGAAATATACGGCCAAATCAAAACCGGCCCGCCGCGTGGCTGTCAACCCGCCCTTGTGACGCGTACCGGGCATGTGTCATAAATATGGCCGTACAAATCGACGAGGAGGTACGCATGGGACGGCTCGCGCAGACCGACGGACTCACCGACGTGCAGCGGGAGATTCTCCGCACGGTCAGGGAGTTCGCGGACAAGGAGATCCTGCCCGTGGCCCAGCGTCTCGAGCGCGAGGACGCGTACCCGCAGGAGATCGTCGAAGGCATGCGCGAGATGGGGCTGTTCGGGCTGACCATCCCCGAGGAGTACGGCGGGCTGGGCGAGTCGCTGCTGACCTACGCCCTGGCCGTGGAGGAGATCGCCCGGGGCTGGATGAGCGTGTCGGGCATCGTCAACACCCACTTCATCGTCGCGTACATGATCATGAAGCACGGCACCGAGGAGCAGCGGCGGCACTACCTGCCGCGGATGGCCACCGGCGAGGTGCGCGGCGCGTTCTCGATGTCGGAGCCCGGCTGCGGGTCGGACGTCTCGGCGATCACGACGAGGGCCGCGCGCGACGGCGACGGGTACGTGATCGACGGGCAGAAGATGTGGCTCACCAACGGCGGCACGGCCAACCTGGTGGCGGTGCTGGTGAAGACGGACGAGGGCGCCGACTCGGTCTACCGGAACATGACCACGTTCCTGGTCGAGAAGGAGCCGGGATACGGCGAGGTCGAGCCGGGGCTGACCATCCCCGGCAAGATCTCGAAGATGGGTTACAAGGGCGTCGACACCACCGAGATGGTCTTCGACGGCTACCGCGCCCCCGCCTCGCAGGTGCTGGGCGGGACCCCCGGGCGCGGCTTCTACCAGATGATGGACGGCGTCGAGGTCGGCCGGGTGAACGTCGCCGCCCGCGGCTGCGGGGTCGCGCTGCGCGCCTTCGAGCTGGCGGTCCGCTACGCGCAGGAGCGCCGGACGTTCGGCAAGCGGATCGCCGAGCACCAGGCGGTGCAGTTCAGGCTCGCCGACATGGCCACCAAGGTCGAGGCCGCGCACCAGATGATGGTCATGGCCGCGCGCAAGAAGGACGCCGGGCAGCGCAACGACCTGGAGGCGGGGATGGCGAAGTATCTCGCCTCCGAATACTGCCGGGACGTGGTGGAGGAGTCCTTCCGCATCCACGGCGGCTACGCCTACTCCACCGAGTACGAGATCGAGCGCCTCTACCGGGAGGCCCCGATGCTGCTCATCGGCGAGGGCACGGCGGACATCCAGCGCATGATCATCGGCCGCCGGCTGCTGGAGGAGTACGGGCTGCCCGGCTGACGTCGTGGACAGGGGCCCAGGTGAGACGGTATCTTAGCTATTGTTGTAATGATTCAAGTGAGGTGGCCCCGGTGCGCTTCGTTGACAGCCACATGCACCTGTGGCATCTGACCGAGCACAAGTGGTATCCCGCCCTCGACCCGCCCGAGGACTCCGACGACTTCGGCATCGGCGACATGGCCGGCCTGCGGCGCGACTACCTGCCCGAGCACTACCTGGCCGACGCCGCGGGCTCCGGCCTCGACGTGGTCAAGGCCGTGCACGTCTCGGCCGTCACGGCCCCCGGCACCCACCTGGACGAGGCCCGCTGGCTCGACCGGGTGGCCGCCGAGCACGGCCTGGTCGGCGCCGTCATCGGCGCCGTCGAGCCAGGCGCGGACGCCGAGACCGTCGCCGCCGACCTCGCCGAGCAGGCCAAGAGCCCGCTGTTCAGGGGCATCAGGGTGCTGTACGGGTTCGACCCGGCCGACCCGGTCACCCGGCGGCTGGCCGAGCTGCTCGACGCCGGCGGCCACGTCTTCGACGTCGTCATCCACCCCGGCGAGGTCGACGGCTGGCTGTCGCTGCTGCGCGACTTCCCCGGCCTCGCCGTCGTGCTGGAGCACGCGGGCTGGCCCGACGGCGGCGACCCCGACCAGTTCACCGCCTGGCGTGACGGCCTGACCCGGCTCGCCTCGCTCGCCAACGTCGACTGCAAGATCTCCGGCCTGCCCATGAGCCTGCACACGCTCGACGCGGAGACCCTGCGCCCGTGGATCCAGGCCTGCCTGGAGGTCTTCGGCGTCGACCGCTCCTTCTTCGGCAGCAACTTCCCCGTCGACTCGATCTTCGGCGGCTACGACAAGGTCGCCGAGGCCTACCTGGGCGCCACCGGCGACCTGACCGCCGCCGAGCGCGACCGGGTGTTCGCCGCCAACGCCGAGCGCCGCTACCGGATCTGAGGAGAGACCGTGCACGTCGGATTCACCATGGACATGCGCAACCCGCACGGGCGGCCGTGGCGCGACCACTGGGAGGACTGCCTCCACCTCATGTGCGAGGCCGAGGCCATGGGCTTCGACTACGTCATGGTGCAGGAGCACTTCTTCCAGCCGGACGGGTACGCGCCGTCCGTGCCGATCTTCCTCACCATGCTGGCGGAGCGCACCAGGACCATCAGGATCGGCTCGTACGTCTACATCCTCCCGCTGCACCACGCGGCCATGCTGGCGCAGGAGACGGCGGTCCTCGACCACGTGTCCGAGGGCCGGCTGGACGTGACGGTCGGCTCCGGCCACAGCGCCGCCGAGTACCACGCGCTCGGCTACTCGCCCAAGACCAGGCCGTCCCGCATGCAGGAGGGCCTGGAGGTGCTCAAGCTGGCCTGGACCCAGCGGCCCTTCAGCTACAGCGGCCGCTACTACGACCTCAAGGACGTCACCGTCGCCCCCGCGCCGCTGCAGCAGCCGCACCCGCCGCTCTGGGTGGCCGCCACCGCGCCGCCCGCCGCCCGCCGCGCCGGCAGGATGGGCGCCAACCTGCACGGCGCCTCCGTGGACCCCGAGTTCCACCAGGCCTACTTCGAGGGCCTGGCCGAGGCCGGCGTCGAGCGCGACCAGGTGCGCGTGTCGAACCCGTGGGCGATCACCGTCACCGACGAGAACCCCGACGCCGTCTGGGAACGCCGCAAGGACCTCATCTTCGAGCGCTGGGACTTCTACCGGCGCATCCGCGACGAGATGGGCGACCCCGACCTGCAGTACGGTCTCGCGCCGACCCCCGAGGCCTACCGCGACTACGAGATCATCGGCGACGCCGACACCGTGATCGGGACGCTGGAGGGCCTGGTCAAGGGCCTGCCGCTGACCGACATCGTGCACTCCGGCCCGGCGGGCGGCACGCCGCCCGAGGAGGCGTACGAGGACCTCAAACGGTTCGCCGACCGCGTGCTGCCGACGCTCAAGAGCTGGTAGCCGACGCCCGCCCCCTCCGGTTCTGCGCTCCGGAGGGGGCGGCCCCTTTTCAGCCCTGCGGGTAGTAGAGCGAGATCGTCTCGGCCACGCAGGCAGGTTTCGTCCCGCCCTCGATCTCCATCGTCGAGCCCAGCACGGCCATGACGCCGCCGTTGGACTCCTTGGCCTCCCGTAGCTCGGTGGTGACCCGCACCCGCGAGCCGACCGGCACCGGGCTGGGGAAGCGCACCTTGTTCAGCCCGTAGTTGACCGACATCCGCAGGCCCTCGATCCGGTAGATCGTGCCGACCAGGACCGGCAGCAGCGACAGCGACAGGTAGCCGTGCGCGATCGTGGTGCCGAACGGCCCCTCCGCGGCTCGTACCGGATCGACGTGGATCCACTGGTGGTCGCCGGTGGCGTCGGCGAACGTGCCGACCCGCTCCTGACCGATCTCCAGCCAGTCACTGGTGCCGAGCGTCTGCCCGGCCTGCGCCGTGAACTCGGCGAGGCTCTCGAAGACGCGCATCACATGTGCCTCCCGCCGGCGACCTCCACCGTGATGCCGGTGATGAACGACGACAGGTCGGAGGCCAGGAAGAGTGCGGCGTTGGCGATGTCCTCCGGCTCGCCGATGCGGCCCAGCGGGATGTTGTCGAGCATCTTCTGCAGCGCCTCGGGCGGCATGCCGGCGGTCATGGCCGTACGGATCGGGCCGGGCTGGATGGCGTTGACCCGGATCTGGTGGCGGGCGAGCTCGCGGGCGGAGGCCTTGGTGAGGCCGATCATGCCGGCCTTGGCGGAGCTGTAGTTCGTCTGCCCGAAGTTTCCGGCTTTTCCGGAAATGGAGGAGATGTTGATGATGGCGCCGCGCCGCTGCTCCCGCATGATCCGCGCCGCGGCCCGGGTGCCCAGCCAGGCCCCGGTCAGGTGGACGTCCACCACCTTCTTGAAGTCCTCCAGGGTCATCTTCGGCATCGTGGCGTCACGGGTGATGCCGGCGTTGTTGACCATGACGTCCAGCGACCCGAAGGCGTTCTTGCACGCGTCGGCCAGCGCCTCGACGGCCGCCTCGTCGGTCACGTCGCACGGCACCGCGACCGCCTTCAGGCCCTGGGCCTCCAGGTCGGCGGCCGCCTGCTTGGCACCCTCCGCGTTGACGTCGCTGACCACCACGGACGCGCCGTTGCGGGCCAGGACCGTCGCGATCGCCAGGCCGATGCCCTGCGCCGAGCCGGTGACCACGGCCGCGCGGCCTTCGAGCAGGTTCATCTCCATACCCATCCTCTTCTCTCTTTCAGCCCAGCGGGTCGATCGTGCTCGTGCTTCACTCAGCCCAGCGGGGTTCGCGCTTCTCGACGAAGGCGAGGGGGCCCTCGCTCTGGTCATGATGCCCCCACATGCCCACGAGGTGCTGGGTGCCCACCTTGCAGGCGTCCGTCAGCCCCAGCTCCAGCGCCGCCCACAGGGCCTTCTTGGTGGCGGCCATCGCGGCGGGGGAGTTGCGTGCGACCTTCTCTGCCAGCTCCTGCGCGGCCTCGCGCAGCTGCTCCGGCGGGTCCACGACCTGGCTGACCAGGCCCAGTTCGAGGGCGCGCTGGGCGGACATCCGCTCGTGCGACCCGACCAGCGCCATCCGCATCACCGCCTCGAACGGGATCTTCTTGGCCAGCCCGATCATCTCGATGGCGGTCACCTGGCCGACGCTCACGTGCGGGTCGAAGAACGTGGCGTCGGACGCGGCGATCACGATGTCGGCGTCGGCCACGAAGTGCAGCCCGCCGCCGGCGCAGATGCCGTTCACGGCGGCGATGACCGGTTTGGAGACGTTCTGGTGCCAGGAGGTGAAGTGCAGGTCGAAGTTCATCAGGCTGTCCTGGTAGCGCTGCATGCCCACACCGTCACCGGCTATCTCCGCGAGGTCCGCCCCCGTCTGGAAGGCGCGGCCCTCACCGGTGTGCACGATCACCCGGACCGACGGGTCCCGGTCCAGCTCCAGCCAGGCCTCGGCCAGCTCGTCGCGCATCGCGTTGTTCATCGCGTTCAGCACGCCGGGGCGGGCGTTGATCAGCCAGCCGACGCGGCCGTGCCGCTCCACCTTGATGGTCTCGTACGTCATGCTCGTGTCCCTCTCGTGTCAGACGACCTCGCGCTCGAGCATCCCGGCGAGCGCGGTCACGTGCTCGCCGGCCTCCCCGAGCAGGTGAGCGCTCGTACGCGCCCGCTTGAAGTAGAGGTGGGCGTCATGCTCCCAGGTGAAGCCGACGCCGCCGTGCAGCTGGATCGTCTGGGCGGTGACCCAGGACGCGGCCTTGCCCGCCATGAGCGCGGCCACCCGCGAGTCCCGCGCGAGCGCCGGGCCCTCCGAGCGGGTCGCCGTGTAGACGGCGGAGCGCGCGGACTCGACCTTGATCAGCGCGTCGGCGAGCCGCTCCTTGATGACCTGGAACGAGCCGATCGGGCGGGCGAACTGGATGCGCGTCTTCGCGTACTCGACCGTCATGTCCAGGCACCGCTGCGCGACCCCGGTCTGCTCGGCCGCGAGCAACGCCCGCGACACGTCGGCGGCCCCGGCCAGCTCGCTTGTGCACCCGACCGGTCCGACGCGCACGGCCGGCGTGCCGTCGAACTTCACCCGCGCCATCTTCCTGGTCAGATCCAGCGTGACCAGCGACTCCACGCCCACCCCCGGATGCGCGTCGCGCCCGTCCGGGCCCCCCGCTGGAGCCGTGGCGCGCTCGACCGCGAACACGGCTGGTCCGTCGGGTGTGTTCGCGACGACCAGCAGCAGGTCCGCCGTGGCGCCGTCGACGACGTGGGTCTTGGCGCCGTCGAGCCGCCAGCCGTCGCCGTCGCGGCGGGCGGTGGTGCGGATCGCCTCGACGTCCCAGCGGGCGCCGGCCTCGGCCAGCGCGACGGTGGCGGTCAGGTCGCCGCTCGCGATGCGCGGCCCGTACGCGTCGAGCGCGGCGTCGTCGCCGAGCGCGAGCAGCAGTGGCACGGCCAGCACCGACGTGCCGAACAGCGGCGAGCAGGCCAGCCAGGCACCGCACTCCTCGGCGGCCACGGCGAACTCCGCCGCGCCGAGCCCGCTGCCGCCACACCGCTCAGGCAGCATCAGACCGGGCAGGTCGAGCTGCACCAGGGCACGCCACGTGGGCTCGTCCCACCCACTCCCGGTCAGCATCGCCGCCCTGACCCGGGCCGAGGTGCTGACCTGCGACAGCGCGCCCCGCACGCTCTCGCGGAACTCCTCAAGGTCCTCTTCGGAGGTAACGGTCACGGCCTCTCCTCACTCGTCCGGACGGCGCCCTCGGCGCGCAGCTTCGCGATGGCCGCCGCGTCGTACCCCAGCTCCCGCAGCACCGCCTCGGTGTGCTCGCCCAGGCCCGGGACCGGGCCGGCGGGGGGTTGCCAGGCCGCGGTCACCGGAGGGGGGAGCGGGGCGGAGACCGGGCCGGCGGGGGCGGGCACGGTCAGCCAGCGGTCGCGGGCCACGAGCTGGGGGTGGTCGACGACGGCGGCCAGGTCGTTGACGAGCCCGCAGCCGATCCCGGCCGCGTGCAGGGCGGCCACGGCGCGGTCGGCGTCCATGGCCCCGATGGCGTCCGCCACCAGCCCGTCGATGACGGCGCGGTGCGCGACGCGCGCCTGGTTGGTGGCGTACCGGGGGTCGTCGGCCAGCTCCGGCCGCCCCAGCACCGACGCGGCCAGCTTGGCCCACTCGCGGTCGTTCTGCACGCTCACCGTGACCAGCCGCCCGTCGGCCGCCCGGTAGGCGTCGTACGGCGCGATGGCCGGATGGCTCATCCCCGGGGCGAGCGCGGGTTGGGTGCCGTGTCTGCGCACCACCAGCGGGTACCCCATCCAGTCGGCCATCGCGTCCAGCATGGACACCTCCAGCACGCACCCCTCGCCGGTGGCGGAACGCCGCAGCAGCGCCGCCAGCACGCTGGAGAAGGCGAACATGCCCGCCGCGATGTCGGCCACCGAGATGCCCGGCTTGACCGGCTCCTCCGGGCTGCCGGTGATCGCCGTCAGCCCGGACTCCGCCTGGACCAGCAGGTCGTACGCCTTGCGCCCGTCGTAGGGCCCGCCGGTGCCGTACCCGGAGATCTCACACACCACCAGCCGCGGGTGGACGGCGCGCAGCGACGCGCCGTCCAGCCTCAGCCGGGCGGCCGCCCCCGGCACCAGGTTGTGCGTGAACACGTCGGCCCTGGCCAGCAGCTCGCCGACGACCCGCCGGCCCCCGGGCGTCTTGACGTCCAGGGCCAGCGACTCCTTGTTCCTGTTGGCCCAGGCGAAGTGCGCCCCGGTGCCGTTGGCGTGGGTGTCGAAGGCCCGGGCGAAGTCGCCGCCGTCGGGCCGCTCCACCTTGATCACCCGCGCGCCCAGGTCGGCGAGCTGGCGGGTGGCGTACGGGGCGGACACGGCCTGCTCCATCGAGACGACCAGCACGCCGTCGAGCGGCCTGGTCATGTCCGGGAGAAGTGCCGGATCGCGGCCTGCAGGGTGCCGTCGAGCGTGGTCGCGCCGCCCATCGGCTCGGGCAGGGCGACGGGGCCGTGCTCGCGGCTCGGCAGCAGGATGGTGGCGGTGGCCGGCGCGGTGACCTCGCCGCGCTGGTTGGTGGCGGCCAGCTCCAGGTCCACGGCCGGGTGGACGCCGTTGCCGTCCTCCATGAGGTGCTTGCGCACCACCTTGCCGGTGATCCACTGAGCGTCGCCGACGTAGTTGAACTTGCGGAACTCCACCCGGATCCGCCACAGCCAGGCGTCGTCGCCCATCCAGTCGGTGCAGGCGTGGATCATCCACGTCTCGCGCATCCGCCCGTAGTCGAAGGTGGTCGGGTTGCCGGAGCGGCGGGCGAACTCGGGGTCCCAGTGGACCCGCTGCATCGCGTCCCACACGCCCAGGTCGTCGCGGTGGTAGAAGCGCGGGATGCGCTGCCGGTTGCGGTGGCCCAGCCGCAGCGGCGCGACCCCGTACACGCCCATCCCCATGCCGGTGTGCCAGCAGACCATGTCCGTCACCGTCAGCGGGCCCTTGACCAGCGGGGCGATCTCCTCGCCCTCCTCGACGTCCTCGAACCAGCGCGGCTCCGCGCCGCGCGCCCGCTCGGCGGCGTACTGGGCGTCGATCTCGGCGATCTTCTCCTCGGTCCACGGCTCGATCGCGACGTCGTCGTACTTCTTGCGCTTGCGCGCCTCGTCACGCTCGGTACGGATCATCAGCCGGTACTGGCCGGCCAGCGGGGTGCCGTCGGCGGTGGCGAAGACGTTGGCGTTCCACTCGTGCACGGCCCGGCCGCTGAACTCGCTGGGCTTGTCGAGCACGCCCACGAGCGCGTTGCGCCGGTGCACGGCCCGGCCTTCGTAGAGCGGGTTCCACCACTCGCGCTCGCAGGCCGAGTAGAAGGCGTGCACGCCGCGCAGCGGGTCGCCCCTGACCTCGTCCTGCCTGGCCAGGTCGGCCTCGGTGAGCACGTCCTCGCCGATCAGGCTGTCGCCGCCGACCAGCGGGAACGGGGCGATGGGCTGCCCCCAGCGGGAGCGGGCGGCGTGGTCGGGGTCGCACCACAGCGGGTTGTCGTCGCCGTACGCGCGGGCCACGATCCGGAACGCGTCGGTGCCCGGACGCAGGTAGTGGGGCGGGACGGGGTTGGGCTGGGGGATGCCGATGCGTGCCCGCAGCGCCTCCACCCCCTCGTCCGTGATCCGGGGGCGGGTCTTCTCTTCCGTCGGAGCCATGTAACCTGTCCGCCTTCTCTCGCCTTTTCTTTGCTATCTTATATATAACTATGGCAGAGGGAACAGGGGGTCGGATGGCGTACGAGACGCTGGCGGTCGAGCGCCGCGGCCCGGTCGGCTGGCTGGAGTTCGACCGGCCGCGGGCGGGCAACGCCATGGACGCCGTGATGATGGCCGAGCTGCCGCTCGCCTGGCGCGAGCTGGACGCCGACGACGACGTACGCTGCATCGTCGTCACCGGCCGCGGCCGTGCCTTCCAGACGGGGCTTGACATGGCCGCGCTCGCCCGCGATCCCGCCAGCCTGCGCGAGTCGAGCCGCCGCACCCGTGCCGGCGAGCTGGAGCTGACCGGCTGGCATCTCGGCGTCCGCACCCCCGTGGTTGCTGCGGTCAACGGCGTCTGCGCGGGCGGCGGGCTGCACTTCGTGGTCGACGCCGACATCGTCCTGGCCTCCGCTTCCGCCACCTTCCTCGACCCGCACGTCAGCGTCGGCCAGGTCAGCGCCTGGGAGGCGATCGGCCTGGTGCGCCGGATCTCCGCCACGGCCGCCGCCCGGCTCGCGTTGATCGGCGTCCACGAGCGGCTCGACGCGGCGCGCGCGTACCAGCTCGGCCTGGTCGGCGAGGTCGTCGAGCCCGACGCCCTGCGCGACGCGGCCCAGCGGGTCGCCGAGACCGTGGCCGCCGCCGACCCCGCGCACGCCCGCGCGCTCAAGCAGGCCCTCTGGCGCGCCCAGGAACTCGGCCGCACCGCCGCCCGCACGGAGGCCGCCCGCGCGGAGGCCCACGTGGAGGCCGCCAGCCTGGAGGCCGCCCGCACGCAGGCTCGCCCGGGGTCCGGCCGTGCTGAGGCAGGGCCTTTTGACGCCATTCGCTCTCAGGGCGCGAGCCCTCACGCTGACGGGGAGATCCACCCATGACCGCATTGCCCACCGGCCCGGACGTCACCCCAGGCGAGGCTGTGGAGGCCGCCCGTGGCTGGATCGCGGCCCACCTGCCCACCGCCTGGCGCGAGGCCGGCGAGCAGGGCGGCCCGCGCGCCGTGCGCACCGTCCGGACCCGCGAGGAGTACCGCGCGTGGTACCCCGAGCTCGGCGCGTCCGGACTGGTCGCGGCCACCTGGGAGGTCGACTACGGCGGCCTCGGCTGGTCGCGCAAGGCCGCCGTGGCCGCCGACGAGGCGCTGCGCCCCTACCACCTGCCCCGGCTCAACCCGCTCGGCCTCAACCTGGCCGCCCCCGCCCTGTTCGCCCACGGCACGGAGGAACAACGGCGGCGCTTCCTCAAGCCGATCACCAGGGCCGAGGAGATCTGGTGCCAGCTCTTCAGCGAGCCAGGCTCCGGCAGCGACCTCGCCTCCCTCTCCACCAGGGCCGAACTTGACGGCGACACCTGGGTCGTGCACGGCCAGAAGGTGTGGACCACCTGGGCCGACCAGGCCGACTACGCGGTGCTGCTCGCCCGTACCGACCCCGACGCCCCCAAGCACCAGGGCATCACCTACTTCCTCCTCGCCATGCGCCAGCCCGGCGTCGAGGTGCGGCCGCTGCCGCACATCGGCGGCGAGGCCGAGTTCTTCGAGGTGTTCTTCGACGGCGCCCGCGTCCCCGACGCGCACCGGCTCGGCGACCCCGGCAACGGCTGGCGGGTCGCCCAGGCCACCCTCGCCGGCGAGCGCCAGATGGTGTCGGGCGGCGGATCCGTCGGCGTCGACCGCATCGGCGGCGTCAGCGCCTCGCACCTCGTCCGCCTGGCCCGCCGCCGCACCGAGTCCGGGCTCCCCGGCGGCTGGGACGACCCGCTGGTCCGCGCCCGCATCGTGGAGCTGTGGTGCGAGGAACAGGTCCGCACCTGGACCAACCGCCGCGTCCGCGCCCGCCAGGCCGGCAACCTGCCCCCCGGCCCGGAGAGCTCGATCGGCAAGGTCCACGGCACCGACCTCAACCAGCGCATCCAGGAGACGGCCGCCACCCTGTCCGGCGAGGACGCCATCGCCTGGCCAGGCACGGCGTCGTCCCCCGCCGAGTACTGGGCCTCGATGCCCGCCGAGACCCGGGGCATGCTCCGCAGCCGCGCCAACACCATCGAGGGCGGCACCACCGAGGTCAACAAGAACGTCATCGCCGAACGCGTGCTCGGCCTCCCCAAGGACTTCGACCCGTACCGCGGCAAGCCCTGGCGCGACCTGCCCCGCAGCTGACCCGCGCCGCCCAGCCGACGGGAGTGGACATCCTGCCGCCCGGCAGGCTGAATGGTGGTCAGGGCAACGCATACGTGGCGAAAGGTGCGGGATGCGGCGCGAACAGGGAGCGGCGGCAGCGCCGCCGCCTGGTCCGCCGGATCGTCTACCACGCCCTGGTGTGGACCGCCGGCGGACTGATCGCCCTGACCGTGTTCGCGCTGCCGACGGTGCTCTTCTTCGTCCGCCTGGTGCGTGGCGAGCTCGAGACGTCCACCATGGAGACGGAGGGAGGTCTGTTCCCTGGCGTGGTGTTCGCGGTGATCGTCCTCTTCATCCTGGCCGTGGGCCCGTTCGACAGCCGGATGGCGGAGTTCGTCCACCTGCTGCGCGACCCGGCCCCGGTGAAGCACGCGATCGGCGAGATGTCCCGTGAGGGCGAGAACACCCACGTCCTGAAGATGTCCGGCCTGGCGTTCGCGCTGAAGAAGGTCCCGCCGCTCCTTCCCGCCGGGGACTGCCTGCTGTATTACGTGAGCGTCTCGGCCCACCGGCCCATGGTGGTGTCGGCCGAGTTCCGATTCTGGGACGCCGAGCCGGAGATGTCCTGATCTACCGAGGGTGCAGGGCGGTCAGCTTCTGCGCGATCCGCGCCATCCTCGCCGGATAGAACGCCGCCAGAACCGCGAGCTGCGCCGTTCCGACGCAGGTCATGGATTCGATGATCTCCGCCATCATGGGATCCCGGGACACCGCCTCCCGGTAGTCCTCCATGGCTCCCATGCGGTCCTGCAGATTGGCCCTGGCCATGCATCTCATCATGTACGCGGTGGCGACCGAAGGAGACTGCGGTCGCAGCTCGATGCAGGTCGTCAGCGCGCGGACGGCGCGGGCGTCGTCGCCGCTCTGGTACGCGCAGAACCCGATCCCGAAGTGGGCATCGGGATCACCCGGATCGAGGCGGAGGGCGGTGGCGAAGCATTCGACCGCCGCGGCGATGTGCCCGGCGGCCATCAGTTCGTCGCCCCGCCGGACGTACTCGGAACCGTTCATGTCACTCCTGCCGCGGGCACGAAGACGGCGAACAGCACCCGCTCCATCGAGGCCGGCTCCAGAGCCCGGCCATGCCGGCCGGTGGAGCTGGAAGTCCTGTCGTGCCAGCACCGCCCAGCCGAACTCGGCGACGGCGGCGGCTCCGACGAGTGCGCAGGCGATCCAGCGGGGTATCGCCTCACCCGCCCCGGCGTCCGCCGGAGGTGCGACACACAGGCTCAGGCCCGCGCCGAGCATGGCCACTCCTACGTTATAGAGAAGTACGGCCTTTCCGATCTTGATTTTCCATTGCCGGAATTCCTCCCGCTGCCGGGAACGCAGAGTTTCCTCATGTCGTTCCAGATCGGCGGCCCCCCACCACTCCTCCAGATCGCCTGCCGAATAGAGGAGCGCCCGGGCCTGGAATCCGTACTGAATGCTCCCCACAAGAACGATCATGGCGATGGAAAGGAATAACAAGGTCATTCCCGGCCACCGGAATTGTTCCCGATCGGCCCCCACCACGCCGATCATCGCCACGCCCGCCGCCACCAGCAGTGGCGCGGCGACGAAATGCGCCGCGTCCGCGGCGTGGCCATAGCCGGGCGCCGCCGGTTTGGACCACCGAGGCGGCTTGAACGACGGCATAAGCGTCACGTTAGCCCTCAAGGGGATCGAGTAGAATGACCCGGATCGCTGACGCCGTGTGAAACGCGGGATACAAGGCTCAGGCGCAGCCGTCCACGATGACCCGCACCAGGTCGCGTACCAGATCTCTGTTGACGTTCTCGGGCGGTGCGGTGACGAGGGTGAACAGGGCGCCCCCGTAAAGAGCGATCATGGCGGGGATCTTCTCGCGCGGGATGGTGAGGCCGAGCCGGTCGTGCTGCCCGGCGGTGATCTGTGAGGCCGTGTCGTGAAGGCCCGTGAGCGCCTGGGCCAGGGCCGGTCGCCGGGCGGCCTCCAGTTGGAGCTCGAAGATCGCCAGGTAGCGGGTGCGCAGGGTGGTCGCCGCGGCGAACAGCGATTCGGTCAGGAGGTCGACCAGGGGAGCGGGCCGCCCGACGGCCCGGCCGGTGTCGGCGTGATGCAGCTCGGCGACGCGTTCGGCCGCGGCCACCAGCAGCGCCTCCCGGCTGCGGAAGTAGTTGGAGGCCGTGCCCGGCGGGAGATCCGCCGCCTTCTCCACCGCGCGATGGGTCAGCCCGTGCACCCCCGACGACGCGAGCAACTCGATGGCGGCATCGGTCAGTGCCCGGCGACGGGCCGGATTGGCGGGCGGCACGCGGCCATGTTACCAATAGTCGTACTAGTACGATCGTAGTGAATGGAGGACGCGTGAGGATCGCGGTGGTCGGCGCGGGGCTGGGCGGGGTGGCGGTCGCGGTGGGGCTGCACCGTGCGGGACACGAGGTGACACTCCTCGAACGGGGCGCCGCACTGCGCGAGAAGGGCACCGGGATCGCGATCATGCCCAACGGGCTGCGCGCACTCGACGCGCTGGGGCTGGCCGAGGACGTCCGCGGGCGGCACACGGAAGCCTTCGCCGGAGGGCTGCGTGACTGGCGCGGCCGGCCGCTGCTCGTCACCGACGTGATCCGGGCGCAGGAGGAGATCGGCGCGGTCGTCATCGTCGAGCGGGCGGAGCTCCACCAGGCGCTGCGCGCCCCGCTGCCCGCCGACCTGGTGCGCACCGCGACCCCGGTCGACCGTCTGGAGATCGGCGACTCCGAGGTGGCCGTGATCAGCGGGGGCCGCGCCGTCGCCGAAGCGGACGTCGTGGTCGCGGCCGACGGCATCGCCGGCGAGCTGCGCGCCCAGCTGTTCCCCCGCCACCCCGGTCTGCGCCGCACCGGCCGGCTGGACCTGCGCGGCATGCTGCCCCGCCCCGGAGACCTCACGCCGGACCTGCTCGCCTGCCAGCTGGTCGACCGCCGCAGCGGGGCGATGTTCGGCCTGTTCCCCGTCGGCGAGGACCGGCTCTACTGGTTCACCGACACCGCTCTGCGCGGCGCGCCGCCCGGCCCCGAGGAGGCGCGTAGGCAGATGCTGTCCCTGATGGCCGACTGGCACCCGCTGGTCACCAGGCTGATCGAGGACACGCCGCCCGCGGACATCCACGTCGATCCGATCGCCGGCCTGGCCGAACCTCTGCCCTCGTACGTGTCCGGCAGGGTCGCGCTGCTCGGCGACGCCGCGCACGGCATGCCACCCGATCTCGGCCAGGGCGCCAGCCAGGCGTTCCAGGACGCCGCCGCGCTCACCCGCCACCTCACCGGCGCCGAGCCGGCGGACGCCGCCGAGCGGCTGCTGCGCTACGACGCCGAGCGCCGGCCCAGCGCCAACCGCGTCATGCGGGGCGCGTTCCGGCAGTCACGGATGACCTCGCGGACGGGCGTCACCGCGTGGCTCCGCGACGCGCTGCTGCGCGCGATACCGTCCCGCCTGGCCACCCGGCAGCTCGCGGCCCTCTGGCACGCCGAGTGAGCGCTGATCCGCCCGCATCGCGGACGAGTCTGCTTAAATCCTGACTCGGACGGGATGCCGTTGTTCGAAGTCCTATCAACGGTCGGGCGGACGAGGGGATGACCATGCCGTTATGGCGCGCGGGCCGTAGGAGCACGATCACGGCGAGCGCGCTGGCGGTCGTCGCGCTGCTGGCCGGGTGCGCTGCGGAGCCGCCCGCCAGCGCACCTGAGCCGTCGGCGCCGGCCGCGTCCCCGACCGCCCCCGAAGGGCCCGCCGCGCTGGCGACGCTGCGGGTCGGCGGCGAGGGGGACGGGTCCGGCACGGGCCGGATCGACGTGGTCGCGCTGGAACGGACGACCCCCGACACGGTCACCGCACGGCTGCGGATCAGCGCCGAGCGCGGCGAGGTCGATCTGGGCCAGTTCGGTCCCCCGGCGATCGCCGGCACCGTGGCCTACAACTACACCGCGTCCTCGGCGGGATTCTTCCTCCTCGACGAGCCACGGTTGTCGGTGTATCTGGCGATGAAGCGCGACAAGGAGGAGATGGGCGCGGCCTGCCTGTGCACCCAGCTGTCCGGGAAGGTGACGGTGACCTCCGAGCCCGCCCAGGCCTGGATCGTCTACCGGGTGCCCGCGGAGACCACCAGCGTCGCGGTGGGCCTGCTCGCCGCCGGTGTCACGGCCCCGTTGCCGATCGGCCCGCGCGGACAGGCCGCCGCGCCGGACGAGCCCGGCCCCGCTGCCATCGCCACGGCCTTCCCCAACACCCGAGGTCTGGCCACCCACCTCAGCGGCGCCGCCGAGAAGGTCTCCGAGACCTCCGACAGAGTGGAGATCGCGCTCGACACCGACGTGCTGTTCGCCTTCGACAAGGCGAGCCTGACCTCCGAGGCGCGGGCCACGCTGCGCGGCACCGCCGAACGGATCCGCAGCCAGGCCGCCGGGACCGTGCGGATCGTCGGGCACACCGACGACGTCGGCGACGACACGTACAACCTGGGGCTTTCCCGCCGCCGCGCCGAAGCGGTGGAGCGGGCGCTCCGCGCCTCGGGAGCCGACGGCGACCTGACCTTCGAGGTCGAGGGCAAGGGCGAGCGCGAGCCGAAGGAGCAGGGCGGCTCGGAGGCGGCACGCGCCGCCAACCGCCGGGTCGAGGTGGGCTATCCGCGATCGGCCCCCACCGCGCGGGCCACCCCGTCCGTCCCGAAGCCGGAGGAGGGCCCGTCCGTGCCCGCCACCACCGGGGCGACGGCCGCCGGGCTGCGGGGCATGGAGGGCGTCACCGCGGACCTGGTGGAACTGCGCCGGCTGAGCCCCACCACCTTGATCGCCACCTTCGACTTCCGCAACGAGAGCTCCCGCGAGATCACGATGCAGGACGTCGTGATGGACGAGGACGCCCGGAGGTCCACCGGCACCACCAACATCGCGGCCTTCGAGTTCTTCTGGCTCTCGCTCGCCGACACCGCCGACAACCGCTATTACGTCCTGCGCACGTCCGGTCCGCCCGCTCACCACTGCCTGTGCAGCCAGCTCGGCAAGCTGCCGCAGGGCGGGCGGGTCAGGACGTTCGCCCTGATGACCTCGCCACCGCCGGACGTGCGGACGGTGGACGTCGAGCTGTTCGCCTTCGAGCCGATGCGCGACGTCCCGATCACCTGAGGACCTGGGCGTCACATGGTGGAGGTGAGTCCTTTCGCGATCTTCCTCAGCTCGGTGTTGACGGCCTCGGCGCCGGAGAACTCCTTGGCGTACACGGGGCTGAAGGTGATCTCGGCCCACTGCCGGTCGCCCATCTTGAGGAAGAGGGTCGGGGAGCCCGCCATGCCGTCCTCGCCGACGTGCTGCACGACCAGATAGCCGCTCCGGTCGCCGATCATCACGTCCTCGCCGTCCTTCTCCTCGCGATAGCGCTGGATCCGTTCGGTGACCTCCCGGACGGCCTCCTCCTCGTACATGAGGATCTGAACCTGATAGAAACCCTCGGCATCGCCCTTGTAGTTGTACGAGGTGGAGTACATGTCGCCGTGGTCGATCGACCGTGTGGACCAGCGCAGTCCTTCGGGCAGGTAGCCGACCTTGACGTGCCCGAACGCCAACCCGTCGCCCAGGTCCCCGAGGTTCTTCGGCTCGGTCCGCACGGGCGGGGTGTCGTCGATGGCGGGCTCCAGCGTCGCGGAGGTCGTGACCTGCGTGCTGGGCGTGGCCCGCTGGGCGGCGGTGGCCAGGTAGACGACAGGCGCGGCGACGACGGCCACGGACGCGAGCACGGACGCGGTCACCATCGCGGTCTTGACCCTGGCCCGCCGTGCCCGGCGCAGGCGCATCACCCGGTCGAGCAGGTCGGGAGCGGCGTGCAACCGCGCGGTCTCGCCTTCCATGAGCCGGCGGATCTCGTCCTCAAGCCTGGGCATTGTCACACGCTCCTTCCATGATGTCCCGGCCGAGCGCCGTACGGAGCTTGGCCAGGGCCTTCGACGCCTGACTCTTGACCGTGCCGACGGCGCATCCGAGCACCTCGGCGGTCTGCGTCTCGGTGAGGTCCTCCCAGTAGCGCAGGACGATCACCGCGCGCTGCCGGGGAGGGAGGGCACGCAGCGCGTTCATGAGCACGTGGACGAGGTCGGAGTCCTTCTCGCGGGCCGACGTCTCCGGCGGGCTGTGCATGGGGATGATGTTGAGGATCGCCCGGCGGCGGGCGCGGCTGATGGCCGCGTTGATGATGACGCGGCGCACGTAGGGCTCGGGACTGTCGTGGCGGACCCGGTGCCAGTTCCTGTAGGTACGCTCCAGCGCCGTCTGCAACAGGTCCTCGGCCTCCGTCTGGTCGCCGCAGGCGAGATAGGCGACCCGTAAGAGGCTGGTGGCGCGAGCGGCCACGAAGGAGCCGAAGTCATGCTCTGCTCCGTTCACGTCTGTCCGTTCGATTTCACGCCTTCTATTACGCCCCGGTCCCCGGAACCGTTGCCCGCAGGGCTCGTACGATCTCGCGGGCAACCGTTCGGGCGGCTCAGGCGTATGGATGGTCATGACCGCGTTTCCCCGCAGCAGATCGATGACCTTCACCGCCGCCCTGGCCTTGACCGCCACCGTCCTGAGCGCGCCCGCGGCCGTCGCGGCCGCTCCTCCCGAGGGCGCCTACTGGCACACCAGGTCGGTGACGACCTCCACCCACCCCTGGCGGTTCGGCACCAAGTCGCACCCCTACGCGCTCCTGGAGACAAGCGTCTCGGAGGAGTGGGCGACTCCCGCAGGCAAGGCCTGGAACGGATACCGGGAACTGGCGACGCGGCCGGAAAGCCCGGCGGACAAGAAGGCGTGGCAGCGTGACGGCTCCCCCACACAATGGGGCAAGACGATCGACGGCAAAATCGTGAAGCTGTCCGGCAAGCACTCCAAGGGCCATGTGGGTCTCCTCCTGCCGGATCGCGGCCAGTTTTGGGTCGCGGGGCAGTGGCTGACGTACGAGGAGGTCCAGCGCCTGCCCGCCGACCCGGAACGGTTGGAGGACTGGCTCACGAGGGCGGCCCGCGTCGGCGGGCTCACCGAGTCCGTCGCGAACTGGCTCACCTCGGTCCTGCCGCAGCTCCTGCACCAGTTTCCCGCGCCGAGGGAGGTCCGCGCCGCGGCCTGGGAGGCTCTGCTGAAGTCTCCGAACGTCCGCATGGAAGGCACCGCGAAGGACAGCCTGGGCAGGTCCGGCACCGTCGTCGTGATCAACACAACGTATGGGACGGGCGAGAAGAGGAACGTGGTCGAGCGGAGGCTGATCGTCGACACCGGCAGGATGGTGCTGTTGTCGGACAGCCAGAAGTCCACACTCGGCGGCAAGCCGCTCCTTGAGGGGTCGTACGACAAGACGCTGATCGAGGTGGGCTGGACCGACTCCCCGCCCACCGTGCCCGCCTTGCCTTGAGCGCCGGGTTCAGCCCCGGGGGAGCCCCAGGACGCGCTGGGCGACGATCTGGCGCTGGATCTGCTGGGTGCCGCCGTAGATCGACTGGGCGCGGGACCACAGGTAGTCGCCGTACGGGGCGGGGTCGCCGAGGACGAACGACGCGCCCGCGAGGTCGCCGACCACGTGGTGCAGGTTCTGTTCGATCCGGGTGGTCAGCAGTTTGTCCACCGATCCCGCCGACCCGCCGGGGTCGCGGCCGGCCAGGGAGCGGGCCACGTGCCACTGCAGCACCCGCAGGTCCACCGACGCGGCGGCGAGGCGGCGGCGCAGCGGCTCGTCGGCGGGGAGGCGGCCCGAGCGGACGTCGTCGCGGGCGGCGGCCAGCACCCGGCCGAGCCGTCCCACCCAGCCCATGTCGGCCGGGCCTCGCTCGTACGAGAGCATGTGCATGGCGATCCGCCAGCCCTGGCCGCGCTCGCCGACCAGGTTGGCCGCGGGCACCTCGACGCCGTCGAAGAACACCTCGGCGAACTCGCGGCTGCCGCTGGCCAGGACGATCTCGCGCCGGTCGACGCCGGGCGACTCCATGTCCACGACCAGCATGGACAGGCCGCGGTGGCGGGGCTGGTCGCGTTCGGTGCGGGCGAGCAGCAGGCACCAGCGTGACCACATGGCGCCGCTGGTCCAGATCTTCTGGCCGTCGACCACGAACCGGTCGCCGTCGGGGGCGGCGGTGGTGGTCAGCGAGGCCAGGTCGGATCCGGCGCCCGGCTCGCTGAAGCCCTGGCACCAGACCTCGGTGCAGCCGAGGAGGCCGGGCAGGACCCGCGTCTTGAGGTCCTCGCCGGCGAAGTCGGCGACGGCGTGCGCGATGTGGCCGATCGGCGGAGGCGGGGGCGCGCCGGCCGTGGCCAGCTCGTCGTTGAGCACCGCCTCGTACAGGTCGGGCAGCCCGTGCCCGCCGTAGGCGGCGGGGAGCGACAGGCCCACGTAGCCGGCGGCGGCCAGGGCGCGGTGCCAGCGCAGGGTCCGCTCGACGGATTCGGCCGACTCGTAGCCGGTGGCGTCGCGGTGCTCGTCCAGGTGGTCGCGGAGCCAGGCGCGCAGGCCGGCGCGGAACTCGGCCACCTCGGGGTCGTCGGAGTAGTCCACGGTCAGCTCCCGGAGAACTCGGTGGCGGCGATGACGGCTTCGTGGTGGTGCTCGTCGCCGAACGCGGCGCGGGCGGCGTGGGCGCGGCGCAGCCAGATGTGCGCGGGGGCCTCCCAGGTCATGCCGATGCCGCCGAAGACCTGGATCACGTTCTCGCACACCTCCACGGCCGAGCGGGAGGCGTACGCCTTGGCCACCCGGGCGGCGCGCAGCGCCTCCTCACCGGGGAGCGCGTCGACGGCCCAGGCCGCGTACCAGCAGGCGCTCCGCGACGCCTCGGTGAGCACGTGGCTGTCGGCGAGGAGCTGCTGCACGGCCTGGAACGCGCCGACGGGGCTGCCGAACTGCACGCGGGTCCTCGCGTGGTCGAGCGCCGCGTCGAGCGCGGCCTGCATGGTGCCGAGCAGGTCGGCCACCAGCAGGCTGAGCGCGAACGCGGAGGTCCGCGCGGCCGTCTCGCCGTCCGGCGCCGTCAGCTCGGTCAAGGTCCGCACGGGCTCACCCAGCGGCCGTACGGCGCGCGTCTGATCAGCGAACGGTACGGGCTCCCCGAGCGCATACGCGGTCCCCGTTGCCGGAACCACCGCGAACTCGGCCCCGGCGGCGTCCCACGCCAGCGACCCCGTGGCGTCGGCGAAGCCGGTCAGGTCCGGGGTGAGGGCGGGGGCGAGGCGGCGGGTGCCTTCGGCGATCTCCTCCAGGAGCCCGGACGCCGCGCCCCAGGACTGGAGCTGCTCGGCCGCGATCACCGTGCCCAGGACGGGAGAGGCGACCGCGTGGTGGCCGAGCTGTTCGGCCAGGATCATCATGTCGACGGCGCCGGCCTCCGCCCCGCCGTTCTCCTCGCGCAGCCGCATGGCGAGCCAGCCGGCCTCGGCGACGCGCGACCAGGACGCCTCGTCGGGCGCGGATGGGCCGACGTCGTGGGGGCCGCGCCCGCGGTGCCAGCGGGACGCCAGGTGGGCGGCCAGCTTGCCGCAGGAATCGCGGAAGGCCCGCTGCTCGGCGGTGAGCTCGATCTCCATGCCACTCCGAGGACTATCTTTTTTATCATTTACAGAATAGGGCCATTATAGAACCCCCGCCGCCCGCGCGGCAACGAACCCGAGGAGGAAGCGATGACGGACGACAGGAAGGCCGTGCTCGTCGAGGTGGAGGACCACGTCGCGTGGATCACCCTGGACGACGTCCGGCGGCGCAACAGCCTGAACCCGGTGCTGGTCGGGCAGCTCGCCGAGGCGTGCGCGGGGCTCGGCAGGGACGTGCGGGCCGTGGTGCTGCGGGCCAACGGACCGGTCTTCTCCTCGGGCGGCGACATGGACGCGCTCGGCGCGCCCGCGGACGACCCGACGGCCGTCTACCGGGGCTTCGACGCCCTGGCCGCGCTGCCGGTCCCGGTGCTGGCCGCGGTGCACGCGCCGATGATCGGGGCCGGGGTGAGCTTCGCGCTGGCGTGCGACGTGGTGGTGGCCGCCAGGAGCGCCACGTTCGACCCGCGCTTCCTCGACCTCGCCATCCACCCAGGCGGCGGCCACCTGTGGCGGATGGAGCAGCGCGTCGGCCGGCAGGGCACGGCGGCGATGGTGCTCTTCGGCGACCCGCTGACCGCCGAGGAGGCGGAGCGGCGCGGCCTGATCTGGCGCTGCGTGGAGGACGGCGAGCTGATGGACACGGCACGCCGCATGGCGGCCCGGGTGGCGGGCCGCTCCCCGGACGCGGTGCGCCGCGCCAAGGCCACCATGCGGCTCAGCCGTTCCCTGACGGACCCCCGGATGGCCGCGGGCGTCGAGCAGATCGCCCAGGACTGGTCGATGCGCCAGCCCGCGTTCACCGACGCGGTCGCCGCCCTCCGCGAACGCGTCCGCCGCCGCTGAGAGCGGGCCCCGGACGAGGGTGGACAGCCATTGTCCCGTTCCAAAAAACCGTGGCCGATCGCATTGACGCGGGTCGGTCCGGCATCGAGCATCGGGTGGGGGCCCACCGTCATCTGTCCGTCCCAGCGCATGGGACAAGGGGAGGAAGCATGTCGGTAATGTCGAACGATCCTGTGCTGCCCGCGGGTTGGCAGGAGTTCGTCGCGAAGCCCGACCCGGCCACGGCCAAGGCGGTGGCGAGGGCGCTGACGCAGCTGGGTTCGCCCGCCGCGCTCGAATCCGTGAAGCTCATCGCCGAGACGCTGGCCGAGCGCTCGGCGGCCGAACGCAGCGAGAAGTCCCGGCTCATCGCGGCCCAGCTGAGGGGCGAGGTCGCCCACGCCTTCATGAAGGCGACCGCGGCGACCCGCCTGGCCCACCCCACGGTGCGGACGCCCGTGGAGAAGCCGGCGCCGCAGCACCAGGACGTGGCGCACTACCTCGACGTCCTGCCGCCGAAGCAGCCCGGCGAGCGCCCCGAGACGACCCCGGGCGGCCACGACCCGCTGACGCTGGAGGCGCTCGACCTCGCCACGGCCGACCTGGCCGCGCTCGCTGACCGCGTCGCCGACGAGCGCGACGCCTCGTCCATGGGCCATCTCCGGAAGGCGGCGGAGCTCGTCGACTCCATCAACGCCGAGCCGACGACGTACTCACAGGAGCGCCGCGCCGAGCTCGCGGCGGCGGTGAAGGGCACGACGCAGGAGCACATCGTCGACCAGATCGGCTTCCGGGCGGCGAAGACCCAGCGCGACAAGGAGCGGGGCCTGTCGGCCGAGAACGAGTTCGCGGCCAGTTACTGGCGCACCAACTACGTCGACACCCTGCAGAAGTTCCTGGCCAAGCTGGGCACCGTGATGCCGGACCCGGACGACATCCTCGTCAACAGCCCGCGCGTGCTGGAGAAGCTGGCGATGATGGTGGACCCGAAGGTGGTGGCCGGGCTCAGAATCAAACCGGTCGTGGGGCGGACGGGCATCAGCGTGCTGAGCGGCACCGCCGCCTTCAAAGACCAGAACATCGCCTGGAAGTCGATCCTTCAGGAGCTCGGCGCGACGCCGTCGGCCTACCAGCTCTACGAGCTCATGGACACGGGCAAGCCCGACGCCCAGGCCGACTCCACCGTCAACACGTGGGCCGACCTCGTGGCGCTCATCACCGGCAGCCCGTTCGCCCGCCTGCAGGAGATCGCGCGGCAGAAGACCGAGCTGGCGCCGGTGTGCGCCATGGTCGAGCACCTCGTGCTGGGCCTCACCGACGAGGCCGGCCCGAAGCGCACCGACGCGCTGACCGCCAACGCGCTGCGCTCGCTGGGCCGGCTCCTCGACATCGTCGTGGCGAACCAGCACAACCCGTCGGTGGCGCTGCGCGCGGTCGACCTCATGATGGACGAGATCGGCATCGTGGTCGCCGTGGCCGGGAACTACACGGGGGACGACTACCGGCGGGCCGTGCGGCGGGTCATGCTGGAACGCGCGCCGAGCATCGCGCCGCTGGTCGAGGGCGAGCAGGTCCACATGTACAGCTACCTCACGACCAGCGGCATGGAAGCGCTCGGGACGGCGCTGTGGATCGCGCTGTCCTGGCGGGGGCACGAGCAGGTCTCGCGCTCTACCGAGCCGATCGACTACTTCGAGACCGGCGAGCTGCTCAGAAGGCTCAGAGAGGGCGACACGTTGACGCCGCACCAGGACGTCCTGGTCGCGACGCTGAACCCGAGCGCGCCCTACTCCAAGCCGTCGCCCGAAGAGCTCGTGGTCTCGGTGCGCGAGGCCCTGGCGGCGCAGAAGAAGGGCGCGGCGCCGTGCGTGCTGATCATCGACACCACCATCCAGCTCGCGCCCGGGTCGACCGGCGGCAGGGGCCGGCTCGACGTCATCCTCGGCAGCCTGAAGGAGGACATCGCCGCCGGCAGGCTGGAGGTCTTCCTGTGCAAGAGCTACCAGAAGTACGCCTCGTTCGGCACCGGCAAGGTGGCCGCCGGCGATCTCACGCTGCTGTCCCAGAAGGGCAACCTCGAATCCGTGTTCGCGCGGGCCGAGGCGCTGCTGCAGGACATCCAGCTCGATCTCGCCCGGCACGACGAGGGACAGCTCGTGATCCACATGCTCCGGCACGGGCACCGTGACGAGCTGGCGCTGATCGACAGCGCCGCCCGGAACGCGAAGTTCGTGGACGAGTTCTGCTGGCCGATCGACCCGAAGAGCAAGCGCCAGGGCACCACCTACGTGGACGGGATCCCCCTGCTCCTGCGCGCGACGTCCACCGGCAAGATCGACACCCTCTTCGGCAAGCTCGTCCTGATCGACTGGCGCGACAGCTTCTCGTTCCTGCGGACGTCGTACGTCGGCAGGATCCCGGGGCCGTGGGGGGCGTCGCCGGCGGAGCAGAAGGAGGAGTGGTACGTCCGGATCAACCCCGGCCACGAGTCCAAGGAGACGATGGTCGAGTGCTTCTACGCCTTCGGCCACCTGGCGACCAGCACGCCTCCCGGCGCGGGGCAGCCGGGCCAGAAGCAGGTCGATCTCGGCCGGCTGCCGCTGGAGGCGGTGCTGGAGCACCTGAAAGCTCTGGACGAGGTCAAGGGTGACGCCGGCGTCGAACGGTACCGCAACAACATCGCGGCCTCGTACTGCGTGTTCGCCGTCCAGAACGTGGGTTTCCACAAGGACGCCCTGGTGCCGCTGCTCGCCGGGTTCTTCGCGAAGCGGACGGGCGGCGTCACGATCGAGACCCAGCGCTATCTCGCCGGTGAGCTGTTCTCGCTGCTCAAGGAGAAGACCGTCGACGTGGTCCACGACACGGGCCCGGCCAAGCTGCCTCCGCCGCCGGCGTCGGGCAAGAAGAAGGTCCTCAGCGTGGACCTCACCACGGTCGCGGGGCTGTGCCGCGCGGCGGCGGTCCTTCCCGCCTGGCGGTTCACGGCGCTGGCCAAGGAGTTCGAGCTGGGCCAGATCGGCGTTTCCGCCGAGGCGAAGCGGCTGAGCGCCCTGGTCGACAAGGCCGTCAAGGGCTAGGCGGCGGTCAGCCCGGCCGGCGGAGCAGGTCCACGGCGAGCTCCTGGAGGCGCGGTTTGGCGATCTTGCCGACCGCGCCGCGCGGGAGCTCGTCGAGGATCCAGACGCGCCGGGGCACCTTGAAGTTCGCCAGCCGCTCGCGGCACCAGGCGAGGAGTTCGCTCTCGTCCAGCTCTCCGGAGACGACCACGAAGGCCGCCGTCACCTCGCCGAGGCGGTCGTCGGGCACGCCGACGACCGCCGCGTCCGTCACCGACGGATGGTCGGCGAGAACGTGCTCGACCTCCGCCGGGTAGACGTTGAACCCGCCCACGATGACCATGTCCCTGGTCCGCCCGGCGATGCGCACGTAGCCGTCCTCGCCGATCCAGCCCAGATCGCCCGTACGGAGCCAGCCGTCGCGCATCACCTCGGCCGTGGCGGCGGGGTCGTCGAGATAGCCGGCCATGACGTTGGAGCCGGTCACCTCGATCTCGCCCACCACGGGGCTGCCCGTCGCGTCCGGCGCCCAGACGCGCGCCCGGACGCCGTCGATGGGCCGGCCGATCGTGTCGCACACCAGGTCGAGCGGGTCGCCGGGGCGCGTCATGGTGCACACCCCGGTCGCCTCGGTCAGCCCGTAGCCGATGACCACGTCGCCGACCCCCAGCTCCTGCTTGAGGTCCCGTACGAGAGCGGGCGGCACGATCGCGGACCCGATGACCGCCACGCGGATGGCCGGCTCGCCGGGGATGTCGCCGTTCCGGCGGGCCGCGACCACGTACCGCTGCGCGGCGGGCGGCGCGTTGAGCACCGCGACCGGCAGCGTGCGGACGACCTCGGCGATCGACTCCGCCGACACCACGGGGATCAGCACCGCGGTCGCCCGCACCTGGAACGGCGAGATGAGACCGGTCTTGAACCCGCCGATGTGCGCGAGCGGATAGGTCACCGGGTAGACGTCGCCCCGGCCGAGCCCGACGACCTCGGCCCAGGTGCGGGCGGTGGTGAGGAACGGCTCCTGCCGGAGCACCGCGCCCTTGGGCCGACCGGTGGTGCCCGACGTGAACTGGATCGCGATGATCTCGCCCGGCTCGACCCGTGCCGCCGCACCCGCGCCGGCGCGGAACTCGTCCCATCCCACCGCGCCCTCGGGCACGTCGGGGCCGAGGGCGATCACCTGGGCGCCGCCCGCGATCGGGAGCGCCTCGGCCGCCAGCCGCCGCCCCGCCAGCAGGCCGGGCGCGACCAGGAAGGGGGCGGAGACCCGGGGCAGGATCGCGGCCACCTCGGCGCTCGTGTAGCGCGGGTTGAGCGGGACGAGCACGCCCCCGGCCACGATGGCCGAGAGCATGGCGACGGTGCAGTCGATCGTGTTCGCGGCCCAGCAGGCCACCCGGTCGCCGGGGCGCAGGCCGTGCGCGATCCAGGCGGCGGCGCCCTCGCGCACGCGCGCGTGCAGCTCGGCGTACGTCACCGACTCTCCCTCGCACATCAGCGCGGGGACGTCCGCGGCGTCTCCGGCCGCGGCTGCCAGCAGCGTCTCGATCGTCGTCGTCATGGTGAGTGGCCCTCCCGAGTAGAGGACATCATTGCCGGATCACGCACGAAAGGTCATCCCGCCCGGCTCGTCCGGCTGCTGATGCGCCAGCCCTCCGGCGTACGGACGAGCTCGTCGGTGTAGACCCCGAAGACCCGCACCGCGGGGGTGCCGGTGGTGTCGCCGAAGAACAGGAAGTACGAGACCGCGGTGGCTGTGTCGCCCGTCACGGTCACGTGCAACGGGACCACCAGGTGGCGGGTGTTCGTGCCGGGCCCGCTGATGCCTTCTGCGCGGCGCTGCCGGGTGGCGGCGACGATCTCGTCCGCGCCGTGCTGGGTGCTGCCGCCGAAGCTCCAGGTGGCGTCGGAGGTGTAGAGCGCGCGGTAGTCGTCCGGCTCGCCCTCGTCGGCGAGGTGGGCGGCGAGCCCGATGAGGGAGCGGATGAGGACCTCGTCCTCGGCGTGGCTGGTGTCGACCATTGCCGCAATCTATCATTTTAATGATGTAAATCATAAGAGGAGAGTGCTCATGATCGTGGTGTCCGAGCCCCGGCCGCGCGTCCGTCTCGTCACGCTCGACCGTCCCGCCCGCCGCAACGCGCTGGACCTGGCGGGCTTCCGCGACCTGGCCGCCGCCTGGCGGGAGGTGGCGGCCTCCGGCGCGGGGGCCGTCGTGGTGACGGGCGGGAGCGACTTCTCCTCCGGCGCCGACCTCGCGACGTTCTCCGCCGACGTCGCCGCGGCGATCCGCGGTGGCGGGCCCGCCGCGGCGGTGTGGGCCGATGTGCATCACGCGCTGCTGCGTGACGTGGTGCTGGAGGTCCCGGTCGTGGCCGCGATCGAGGGCATCTGCTTCGGCGCCGGGATGGAGCTTGCGGGCGCGACCGACATCCGGATCGCCGGGGAGTCGGCGCTGTTCTCGCTGCCGGAGGTGCGGCACGGGTTCATCGCGAGCGGCGGGTCGGTGGCCCGGCTGCCCCGGCAGATCGGCTACCCGGCGGCGATGCAGGTGATGCTCACGGGCGAGCGCTTCGGCGCGGAGCGGATGCGCGCCTGGGGGTTCGTCGGCGAGGTGGTGCCGGACGGCGCCGCGCTCGGCCGCGCCCTCGACCTGGCCGAGCTGATCGCCGGCCACCCGGCCGCCGCCGTGCGGGGGATCAAGCGCGCCGTGGGCGAGGGCGTGCGCGGCACGCTCGCGGACGCGTACGCCGTCGAGTCGCGGGTGTCGGACGAGGTGCTGGGCGGGTGAGCGGCCGTGGACTGGAAGGTTACGGGTTGGCCTTAACCGGGGCAACGGCCTTGTCGCTGACCCATGCTTTGCGTATCTTATTAATGATTGAGTATTAGATCAGTGTTGATGGCAGCGCTCAGAAAGGCGTTCGCATGCCGCCCACACAGCCCGTGAAGATCGCCGTGCGCAAGCTCGGCAAGGTCTTCTCCAGTGGCGCCGGTTCCGTCCGCGCGCTGGACGAGATCGTGCTGGACGTCCACGACGGCGAGTTCCTGTGCCTGCTCGGCCCCTCGGGCTGCGGCAAGACCACCCTGCTCAGGGTCATGGCCGGGCTGGAGCGGCCGTCCAGCGGCACGATCGACATGCGGCACGACGACCCGTCCCGATCCCTGTCGGCCGTGGTCTTCCAGGACTACTCCGTCTTCCCGTGGAAGACGATCAGGGAGAACGTCATCTTCCCGCTGCTCCAGACCGGAGTCCGGAGGGCGCGGGCCAAGGAGATCGCCGATCACTGGCTCGCCCAGCTCGACCTGTCCGGCTTCGAGAACGCGTACCCGGACACCGTCTCCGGCGGCATGAAGCAGCGGGTCGCGATCGCCAGGGCGCTCGCCGTCGAACCCGAGACGCTGCTCATGGACGAGCCGCTGGCCGCGCTCGACGCCCAGCTCCGCCTGCTGCTCCAGGAGAAGCTGCTGGACCTGTGGCAGGCCAACCAGAACACGGTCGTCTTCGTCACCCACTCGATCGACGAGGCGCTGCTGCTCGGCGACCGGATCGCGGTGATGAGCGCGCGGCCCGGCCGGATCGCCACGGTGATCGACGTGCCCTTCGACCGGCCGCGGCACCCTGACGAGATCCGCGCCTCGCCCGACTTCGCCGCCCTGCGCGACGAGATCTGGCACCGACTGCGAAGGGAACTCCAGCCCGCATGAGCCCCGTCACCCGCGACCAGGAGGCCGTCGAGAGCACCGGCACCTGGCGGACGATCGCCCCAGGACCGGCCGAGCTCGACCCGCGCGGCTACGCCCGCCGCCGCACGCTCATGGAGCGCGGCCTGGCGATCCTCGTGCCGGTCGCGCTCATCAGCCTGTGGCAGCTGCTGGCCGGGGCCGGGGTACTGGAGAGCAACTACTTCCCCCCGCCCAGCGACATCGCGGCCTCCTGGGCCGACCTCCTGGCCAGCGGCGTCTACCAGGAGTCGGTGCTGGCCAGCCTGAGCCGCATCGTCTCCGGCTACCTGCTCGGCACGTCCTGCGCGGTCGCGCTCGGCATGGTGATCGGCTCCGTACGGCTGCTCAGGGTGGCGCTCGAACCCACGATCTCGGCGCTCTACACGGTGCCGAAGCTGGCGATCCTGCCGCTGCTGCTGCTCATCTTCGGTCTCGGCGAGACCAGCAAGATCCTCCTGGTCGCGCTGACCTGCTTCTTCGTCGTGCTCATCAACACGATCGACGCGGTCAGCAGCGTCTCCCCCCGCTACCACGACGTGGGGCGCTCGTGCGGCGCCTCGCGCTGGTCCACGCTCGTGCACATCACGCTGCCGGCGGCGCTGCCGCAGACCCTCACCGGGATGCGCATCGCCTCCGGCCTCGCCGTCATCGTCATCGTCGGCGCCGAGTTCGTCGCCGCCGACGCCGGCCTGGGATTCCTCGTGTGGAACTCGTGGAACCTCGGCGTCCCCGAGCACATGTACGTGGGCATCGTCTCGATCTCGCTGATCGGCGTGATCGTCGGCCTGGTGCTCCGGGGCGTCGAATGGCTGCTCACCCCCTGGAACCGGTGACTTCCCCCACCGGCCGATCGAAAGGAACGACCCGTGACCGCACGGCTCTCGTTGAGCAGGCGCGTCATGGCCGCGCTCGCCCTCCCCATCCTCGCCCTCGGCGCGCTGACCGCCTGCGGCGCCGAGGAGGAGACCGGCACGCCCGCCAGTGACACCACCCGCACGCTCAAAGTCGGCTACATCTCCGGCACCTCGCTGGGCCCGGCCTTCGTCGCCGACGCCCTCGGGTGCTACCGCGACGAGGGCCTGACCATCGAGTTCGAGCCCATCAAGAACCCGGCCGACGCGATCGCCTTCCTCGCCACCGACAAGCTCGACGCCTACGTCGGCTCGCCGTCGGCCGGCATGTTCAACCAGGTCGCGAAGGGCGCCGAGCTCAAGATGGTCGCCTCGCTCGGCTCGGTGAACACGCCGGAGGGCGAGGCCGCGCCGAGCGGCCTGTTCGGCGCCAAGTCGATCAAGTCGGTGGAGGAGCTCAAGGGCAAGCGGGTGGCCCTGCTCGGCTCCGTCGGCTCGGCCACCTCCTACCTGCTGGGCAAGTCGCTCGAAGCCGGCGGGCTGAGCTTCGGCGACGTCGAGCTGGTCACCCTCGGCAGCTCCGACATGGTGCCCGCGCTCAAGAACGGCGGCGTGGAGGCCGCGCTGCTGTTCGCCCCCGAGACCCAGAAGGCCATCGACCAGGACGTGGCGCACGCCCTGGTCGACTCGAAGAAGGCGTACGGATCGAGCACCACGGCCGGCATCATCTTCGGCACCAAGCTGCTGAAGACCGAGCGCGCCACCGGGGTGAGCTTCCTGAAGGCCAACGCCTGCGCGGCCAAGCGGTTCGAGGGTGACTGGCGCAAGGACGCCGAGATCGTCAAGATGCTGGCCGACTTCATGAAGGTGCCGGAGAACACCATCAGCGGCGGCGGTCTCTACGCCTTCGACAGCAGCCTGGCCATCAACGAGGGCACGCTGACCGAGATGCAGGAGATGTTCGTGAAGGTCGAGGGCATTCTCACCTACACCGACCTGCTCCCGGCCGACAAGCTCGTGGACGACACGCTCAGGGCCGAGGCCGTGGGCGCGGCCTGACCCGTACGGACGAGAAACGGCCGCCGGGAGACCGGCGGCCGTTTCCGTGTGAGGTCAGCGCGTGCCGTAGTCGATGTTGTCGAGCAGGTCGGTGTTGACCAGGTCGTTCTGCGAGGCGCCCAGGCTGGAGCTCCGCGTCGCGTCCAGGTGGGCGGTGGCCAGCTTGACGGCGCGGGCCCCGTCGCCGGCCTCGATCGCGTCGACGATCTTCTCGTGGTCGCGCAGCGCCGCCCTGAGCGACTTGCGCGCCATGGGGGAGTCGGTGTCGTCGCCCGCCGGGACGTCACCCCACACCGTGGACTCGTGGGCGGTCCAGATGAGCTCCAGCGAACCGATGATGACGATCATCGTCTCGTTGCCGCACGTCTCGACGATCTTCTCGTGGAAGCGCCGGGCCAGCAGCGGGAACTGCTCCGCGTCGTCGAACGCCGCCTGCTGCTCCGCGATGACCTTGCGGAGCTCGGGCACGGTGGTCTCGGCCCGGTCGGGGCGGGCGGCGCAGAGCGCGACACAGGTCGGCTCCAGGCTCAGCAGCGCCCCGCTCACGTCGGACATCGTGGTGCGGCGGGTCTGCAGCACCATGCTGATCGTGCGGGCGATGCGCTGCGGAGTGGGCAGGTGGACGACGGCGCCGCCGACGTTGCCGCGGCGCACCGACACCAGCCCTTCGGTCTCCAGGATGCGCATCGCCTCGCGCACGGCCGGCAGGCTGACCCGGAACTCCGTGAAGAGATGCTCCTGCCTGGGCAGGCTGTCTCCTTCGGTGAGCCGGCCCGAGAGGATGTCGTCGCGCAGCTTCGCGGCGACGATCTCGGCGAGACGCGGCTGTCGTAGCTGTCGCACGCGTGCCTCTTCTCTCCTATGGTTTCCGGGAGCGGGCGAGGCGCCGGACAGGCGCTCGCGACACCCTGTCAATCTTACAATCTTTATGACTACAGCATAACTTCCTTGGGCGGGGCGCTTGTCCGCAACTGGCGGCGCAGCACCTTGCCCACGTCGTTGCGCGGCATGGCGTCGACGGCGACGAAGGATACCGGCACCTTGTAGGGCGCCAGGTGCTCCCGGCACCACGCGGTCAGCCGCCCTTCGTCCACCTCGCCGTCGACCGGCACGATCCACGCGCAGGGCACCTCGCCGAGCCGGCGGTCGGGCACGCCCGCGACGGCCGCGTCGCGCACCGAGGGGTGGCGCCGCAGCACCTCCTCCACCTCGTCGGGGAAGACCTTGAGGCCGCCCCGGTTGATCATGTCGCTGACCCTGCCCTCGATCCACAGGAACCCGTCGGCGTCGAGCCGGCCGACGTCGCCGGTGCGCAGGAACCCGTCGAGCATCCGGTCGGCGTCTTCGTCGCCCGCGACCGCGTACCCGCGCATGCGGTAGGGGGAGCGGACGTGGATGTGGCCCGGCTCGCCCGCCGGCAGGTCCTGGTCGTGCTCGTCGAGTATCCGGACGTCCACGTCGTCGTAGGGGCGGCCGACCGCGCCGAGCTTCTCCGTGCCGTAGGTGCGGATGTCCTCGATCGTCCAGCCGACGACCTCGCCGCCGAGCTCGGTCTGCCCGTACGAGTTGAGCACGAGCACGCCGTACCGGTCGTGGAAGCGCTGGGCGACGGCGGGGGAGAGCGGCGCGGTGATGGAGCGCACGATCTGCAGCGGCTCCAGGGTGTCGACCTCGTCCGCCTCGCTGAGCATGGTGATCATGGCGGGCGCGAGCACCGTCGAGGTCAGCTCGTGCTCGCGCACCGCCCTGGCGAACTCCTCCGGCGTGAACCGGTCGAGCAGCACCACGCCGAACCCGGCGCGGAACGAGAAGAGCGTGTTGAAGATCCCCGCCCACAGCGCCAGGGACAGGGGGATCAGGTTGGCCCGCAGCTCCGCCCGGGGCTCGCGCGGCCCCGAGCTCCGCCTGCGCAGCTTGCGCAGGCTCGCGTCCAGCGCGTCCAGCGTGCCGTCGTGGCGCAGCAGGACCGCCTTGGGCTTGCCGGTCGTCCCCGACGTGCGCAGCACCAGGGCGATGTCGTCGTCGTACGTGGTCGCGTCCGCCGGCACGGGCCTGCGGGTGCGGGCGCTCCAGGTGGTCTCGTCGAGCTCCACGACGCCGATGCCGGCGTCCCGCCCCTCAAGGTCCCCGGTGGTGCCCAGGAGCAGGCACACGGGGGTGTCGTCGATGAGCGCCGCCACCTCGTGGCCCGTCATGCGGTGGTTGACCGGCATGTAGACGGCCCCGGCCCGCCAGGCCGCGAACATCGCCACCACGCCGGAGGCGCCGGACCCGACCAGTGCCCCGACCGGATGACCCGGCCGGACCCCGGCCCTCGTCAGCTCGCCGGCCACCCGGGACACGGCGGCGCGCAGCTCTGCCAGGGTCAGGGTGCTGCTGGTCGAATGCACGACGGTGGCCTCGTCGAGCGCGGGCAGCTCGTCGAGGAGCTCCGTCAGCGATCGCCCGGCCGGCCCGGTGGCCTGCCCGTCCCCCCGTGGAACGCTCGTGCTCATCCGCGTCCTCTCCATGAAACGCAATCATTACAAAGATAGTAACATCTACACGTAGGAGTGACGGGATCAAAGAGTGCATCTTTATAATGCTTGCATGTATAGCGAGTATCCCGCCGTGGAAGGCCTGGTCACAGGGCTTTCCGAAGGCGTGCTCTCCCTGCGCCTGGCCGACCCGCGCCGGCGCAACGCGCTCAACGACCGCTCCCTGCGCGCCGTCATCGACGCCCTGGAGCTGGCCCAGAACGACGAACGGGTACGCGCCGTACTCCTGTCGGGCGAGGGCGGCGACTTCTGCAGCGGCTTCGACATCGTGGCGCGCAACGCGGGCTCCGGCGGCCGGCCCAGGCCGGGCGCGATCCAGCGGCGGCTGCCGTCGCAGGCCCACCGGCTGATCCCCCAGCTGTGCGAGCTGCAGGTGCCGGTGGTGTGCGCCGTCACGGGGTACGCGGTCGGGATCGGGTTCCAGCTCGCCCTGGCCTCGGACTTCGTGGTCGCCGACACCACGGCGACCTTCTGGCAGCCGTTCATCACCCGGGGCATGACGCCGGACAGCGGCGCCACCTGGCTGACCGCCCGCGCGGTCGGCCCGCTGCGCGCCCGCCGCCTGCTCATGCTCGGCGAACGCCTCGACGCCGAGACCGCGAGCGCGTGGGGCGTCGTGCACGAGGTCGTCGAGCCGGGCCGGGCGGACGAGGCGGCGGGCGCGCTCGCCGCCCGGCTGGCGGCCGGGCCGACGGTGGCGCTGGGCCTCACCAAGGCCCTGATCAACCAGGCCGCCGACGCCGCGCTCGGCGAGCAGCTGCCGGCCGAGGCGTTCGCGCTGGAGGTCTCCTCCCGCGCCCAGGACTTCCGCGAGGGCCTGAGCGCCTTCGTGGAGAAGCGCGAGCCGAAGTTCACCGGGAAATAGGAGGCCTTGATGGACACGGAGCGGACCGTTCCGCGCATGCTGATGGCCGGGGTCGAACGGTTCGGCGACCGGCCGGCGGTCATCGACGGCGAGACCGAGCTGACGTACCGGGAGCTGCTGGCCGCGGCGCTGGAGGTGACGCGCGGCGCCATCGCGCTCGGCGTCCGGCCGGGCGACCGGGTGGGCATCTGGGCGCCCAACACCCACCGCTGGATCGTCGCCTCGCTGGGCCTGCACTGCGCCGGCGCCACCGTGGTCCCGCTCAACACCCGCTACCGCGGCCGCGAGGCCCGGGAGATCCTGGGCCGGGTCCGGGCGAAGGCGGTCTTCCTGGACAACGGTTTCCTCGGCTACGACTACGCGGCGGCGCTGCGGGAGCGTGACGAGGACGAGCCCGCGCTCGGCGAGCTCGCCGTGGTCGACATGCTCGACGGCGGGAGCTGGGGCGACTTCCTGGCGGGCGGCGCGGCGGTGAGCCCGGAGACCGCGAGGGAGACGGCGCTGGCCGTGGACCCCGCCGACCTGAGCGAGGTCATCTTCACCTCCGGCACCACCGGCCGGGCCAAGGGCGTGACCATCCCGCACGGCACCTGCCTGGACCTGTACGCGGCGTACGGCCGGATCTGGGGGCTGCGGCCCGGCGACCGCTACCTGGTGTCGCTGCCGTTCTTCCACACCGGCGGCAACAAGGCGGGCATCATCACGAGCCTGATGAACGGGCTGACGATCGTGCCGCTCCCCGTGTTCGACCCGGTGGAGGTCATGCGGATCATCGAGTCCGCCCGGATCTCGGTGATGAACGGGCCGCCCACCATCTACTACTCGCTGCTGGAGAGCCCCGGCCGGGAGTCCTTCGACCTCGGTTCGCTGCGCGTGGCCGCCACCGGTGCGGCCGTCGTGCCGGTGGCGCTGGTCGAGCGGGCCCGCTCCGAGCTGCCGTTCGAGCACTTCATCACCGCGTACGGGATGAGCGAGTGCTTCGGCACCGCGACGATGTGCCGCGCGGGCGACTCCGCCGACGTGATCGCCCGCACCAACGGGCGCGCGCTGCCGGGCGTCGAGCTGCGGGTCGTGGACGCCGAGGGCCGCGACCTGCCGCCGGGCGAGCCGGGCGAGGTGCTGATCCGCGGCGCCAACGTCACCCCCGGCTACTGGGAGGATCCCGCCGCCACGGCGGAGGCGATCGACGCGGCGGGCTGGCTGCACTCGGGCGACGTCGGCACGCTCGACGCCGACGGCAACCTCAAGATCACCGACCGGATCAAGGACCTCTTCTTCGTCGGCGGGTTCAACGTCTCGCCCGCCGAGGTCGAGCAGGCGCTCGCGCGCCACCCGGCGGTCTCCGAGGTGGCGGTGGTCGGCGTGCCGGACGCCCGGCTCGGCGAGGTGGCCAGGGCGTACGTGGTGCGCCGGCGCGACGCCGAGGCCACCGGCGAGGAGATCATCTCCTGGGCGCGGGAGCGGCTGGCCAACTTCAAGGTCCCCCGTACGGTCGAGTTCGTCGAGGAGCTGCCCCGCAACGCCAGCGGCAAGGTGCTGAGGCGCGACCTGCGCGCGGCGCTCTGACCTTTTCACCGTCGCCCCATTGCCAAGGAGAGGCCCTTGTGCCAGCCTTCTCTTACTAGGATTCAATCATAGATAAGATTGGATTGATTCAATGAAGGGCCACCGGGCGAGGTGGGCGGTTCTGGCGGCCGCCCTGCTCGCGCTCCCGGCATGCGGCGCCGCCGCAGAGGAAGCCGGGACAACGGGCGCGGACGACGCCCCGTACGTGATCATGGTGAGCGCCGGCAGCGATGCCGGGCCCGTCACCGACCAGCTCATCACCGGCGTGAACTCGGTCAAGGCCGGCGTCGCGACGGTCAACGAGTCCGGTGGCGTCAACGGGCGGCAGATCAAGCTCATCGAGTCGCCGGACAACGCCAACCCCACCAAGGCGGTGTCCGGCCTGCGCGCGCAGCTCGCCAAGGAGAAGCCCGACGCCTACATCGTGACGGCCGGCACCCAGGTCAGCTCGGCGGTGGCGCCGATCCTGAACCAGAACAAGATCCTGTTCATGAACTCGGCCAACATCGACGACACGGCCGACCCGAAGCAGCACCCGCTGGCCTTCAACCTGGCCGCCTCCCCCCGCGTGGTGGTCGAGGACTACCTGCCGGTGTTCGAGTCCAACGGCTACAAGAAGATCGGCATCCTGCACGGCAACTCCCCGTACGCCAAGAACTTCGGCGAACTGTCCGAGACCGTGTTCAAGGAGAACGGCTACGAGGTCGTGGGCAAGGTCGAGTACGACTCCGCCGCGCTCGACATGACCGCCCAGATCTCCGCGCTCCGCGACGCCGACCCCGACGTGGTCGTCTTCAACGCCTACGGCGCCCCCACCGGGTACGTGCTCAAGGGCATCACCAAGCTGGGCTGGGACGTCCCGCTGCTCGGTGAGACGTCGGTCGCCTCGACCCCGCTGGTCACCCAGGAGCCCCCCGAGGGCCTGCTGGGCTCGGCCGAGGTGAAGAACCTCAAGATCGAGGTGAACGCGGCCACGGTCTACGACCCGGCGGCGGAGGCCACGAACAAGGCCGTCGCGAAGATGAAGGAGCTCGGCGGCATCAAGGGCGCGATGGTCAATGTCCTCGGCTACGACGGCGTCCTGCTCATCGCCGCCGGGGCCAAGGACGCCGGCAGCACCGACGCCGCGGCCATCGCCAAGTCGCTGGAGAAGCCGGAGGTCAACGGCAACGCGGGCACCGCGGTCTACGCGGGCTACCCGTACTCGGCGGAGTCGCACGAGCCGAAGCTGGCGCGCGGCACCCACACGTTCGTGGACCCCGCCCCGATCGTCAACGGCCAGATGGGCGCGTCCAAGTGACGCTCGTCTACGCGGGGCTGTCGCTGGGAGCCGTGTACGCGCTCGTGGCCATCGGTTACAACATCGTCTACGTGGCCTCGCGGTCGTTTAACTTCGCGCAGGCCCAGCTGATGATGATCGGCGCCTTCGTCGCCTACGCCGGCCACGTCACGTTCGGGCTCCCGGCGCCGGCCGTCATCCTCCTGACGATGGCCGTGGTCATGCTCATCGCCGCCGTCCTGGAGCGCGTCGCCGTCCGGCCCGTCGCGGACCACCAGACCCAGCTGATCACCACGCTCGGGTTCGGCACGGTCCTGACGGGCCTGGCCCAGCTCATCTGGGGCACCCAGCCGCTGGAGGTGCCGTTCATCGGCTCCAAGGAGGCGATCACGCTCGCCGGCGGCCGGGTGTACACCTTCGAGCTCGGCCTGATCGCCATGGCCGTGCTGCTCGTGGTGGGCATCCACCTCTACACCCGCAGGCGGCTCAACGGCCTCGCCGTGGTGGCCATGTCGCAGGACGCCGAGGCGGCCGTGCTGCGCGGGGTCAACGTGCGCACGCTGGCCTTCGCCGCGTTCGCCGTCACCGGGCTGCTCGCCGGGCTGATGGGCTTCTTCATCGGCCCCAAGACGTTCGCCGTCGCGACGCTCGGCTCGGCGCTGGCCCTGAAGGGCTTCGTGGCGCTGGCGATCGGCGGCTTCGGCAGCTTCTACGGCGGGCTGGCCGGCGGCTTCACCGTCGGGCTGGTGGAGGAGCACGCGGCCCGCTACCTCGGCTCGGAGTTCAGCAACCTGAGCGTCTTCGCGATCCTCCTGCTGGTGCTGATGATCCGGCCCACGGGTCTGTTCGGCAAGGTCCAGGAACGGGTGGTTTGACATCCTCCCCTGCGAAGGCAGGGGATTCCAACGCGTCTCACACGGAGAGGAGGACAGGTTGAGGTTCGCGGTGCTCCGGCCCGGCAACCCGTGGCCCTTCCCGCGCGGACACGGCATGCCCTGCCGCGTATGCGATGTTCCTGGCCGCGTTCACATCGGCGTTGCCGGCGTATCCGCAGGACCGGCACCGGTAACGCGCTTGGCTCTCACGCGCTATCCGGTCCACGATCCCGCACGCCGAGCACCGCTGACTCGTGTACACGGGATTGACCCTCACCACCCGCCCGGGCGCCTTGTCCTCCAGGCGTCGGACGAGACCGCCCCATCCGGCGGCGAGAATGCCCCGGTTCAGCCCCGCCTTGGCACGCACCTTCCGGCCCGGCGCCTCGACGGTGCCACGTGCCGACCGGGTCATGGCGCGGATCTGCAGGTCTTCGACGGCGATCACGTCGAACCGCTGGGCGAGGTCAGTACTGATCTTCTCCACCCAGTCCTTGCGCCGGTCGCTCTCGCGTGCCTTCAGCCGGGCGATGGCGGCCTTGACCTTGGCGCGCCGGTTCGATCCGCGCGTGGCCCTGGCGAGCTTGCGCAACAGCCGCCGCAGTCGCGCCTTCTCCGTGTCGTGCAGCCCGGGGGCGTGCAGCATCTCGCCGGTGGACAGGGCCGCCGAGACCGCGACGCCACGGTCGACACCGACCACCTCTCCCAGGCCCGGCGCGGGGACGGGTTCGGGGATCGCGGCGAACGCGATATGCCAGCGCCCGGCTCGGTCGCGGGTGACGCGGTACGACCTCACCCCCTCGGGGACGGCGCGGGACCAGCGGAACCGCACCCAGCCCACCTTCGGGACCCTCACCTCGCCCACGTGCCGCGACAGGCGGCGCACGTCACCCGCCTTGGCGGCGACGATCCGGAACCCCTCACCCCGCCCCTGCTTGCGCCACGCCGGACGACGGTGGCTGCCGCCGAAGAAGGTGCTCATGGCCTGCGCGAAGTCCTTGAGCGCCTGCTGCTGGACGATGATCGACCCCGCCCGCAACCACGCGGACTCCGCCCGCGCCTCGGTCAACTGACGGCGCTGCTCGGCGAACCCTGGCGCGGACTTACGGCCCGGCTTCCAGCAGGCGTGCTGCTCAACCGCGAGATTCCACACATACCGGGCGTGCCCGCAGTGCTCCAGCAGCGCCTGCTCCTGGGCGGGCGAAGGCTGGAGCCGGTAGCGGGACACGCCGATCAAACTACCGATCAGCACCGACAGAATTCCGGGAGACAGAAGTGTCCGACCGTTCCGCGTTTCCTCCCCGCCCTGCGGGATGGGGCGTCCACGCTGTGAGTGCGTGGTGACGAGATGAAGGCGTGGGCAGCCCTCCGGGCGGTGCCGTCGTGGGTGTACCCGGCGCTGCTGGGCGCTCTGCTGCTGGCGCTGCCGTTCCTGGGCGCGGACTACGGGCTCACCCGGCAGGTGGAGCTGACGCTCATCATGGCGCTCATCGTCAGCGGCCTGAACCTGTCGCTCGGGTACGCGGGCCAGCTCGCCATCGGTCAGGTGGCCATGTACGCGGCCGGCGCCTACACGGCGGCGATCATCTCCAAGGCCGGGACCACCGACCTGCTGGTCCACCTGCTCGTGGCGGGGCTGGCGGCGCTGGTCGTCGGCATCCTCACCGGCATCCCCGGGCTCCGGCTGGGCTCCTGGTCGCTGGCCATGACCTCGTTCTTCCTGGTGCTGCTGGTGCCCGACGTGGTGACGATCCTGGAGGAGCACACCGGCGGCGCGCACGGCCTCTCCGGCATCCCGCCCGCGACGCTGTTCGGCTACCAGCTCGGGCCCGAGCAGTTCTACTTCTGCGTGGTCGCGGTCACGATCCTGTGGTTCGCGGCGTTCCGCAACATCGTGGCCTCCCGGCACGGGATCGCCTTCCAGGTGCTCAAGCAGAGCCCGGTGCTGGCGTCGTCGGTCGGCATGTCCGTCTTCCGCACCAAGCTGGCCGGGTACGCGATCGGCGCCGTCCCGGCCGGGCTCGCGGGCGCGCTCTTCGCCAACCTGGACCTGTTCGTCTCGCTGGACGCCTTCAGCTTCCACGTCGCGACCGGCGCGCTGGCCGCCTCCATCCTGGGCGGCTCGGTCAGCGTGTACGGGGCGCTGCTCGGCGCGGGAGTCGTGGAGTACGGCAACTCCCAGTCGAGCAGCTTCCAGGAGTACTCGCTGGTCTTCTTCGGCCTGTTCCTCCTGATCGGCGGCGTGCTGATGAGCGGCGGCGTGGCCGGCGCGGCACGCAAGCTGGCCGCCCGCCTCGACCGGGCCGCCGGCGTGCTGCCCGGTGCGAAGAGCGGCACGGAGACGGAGATCGCGCCCATCACCGGCGGCACGATGGAGGTCACCGGCGTGGCCAAGGCCTTCGGCGGCAACCAGGCGCTCACGAACGCGGCGCTGCGTGCCGAACCCGGCCGGGTCACGGCCCTGATCGGCCCTAACGGCTCCGGCAAGACCACGCTGCTCAACCTCGTCTGCGGCTACTACCGCAGGGACGCGGGCACGATCACGCTGGACGGCAAGGAGATCGGCACGGCGGCGACGCACGCCATCGCCAGGCTGGGCGTGGCGCGGACGTTCCAGACCCCGCTGATCCCGCCCGGCATCACCGTCAGGGACGTCGTGGCCTCCGGCCGCTACACCGCCGAGCCCGCCTCGTTCGGCGGCGCGATCCTGCGCACCCGCCGCTTCCGCCGGGTCCAGCGGCGCGACCGTGAGCGGGCCGGCCAGGCCCTCGCGCTCGTCGGGCTGGACCACCTGGCCGACACCGAGGCGGCCACGCTGCCGCTCGGCATGCGCAGGCTGCTGGAGGTCGCGCGGGCGCTGGTCGCCGAGCCCAAGGTGCTGCTGCTCGACGAGGTGGCCTCCGGGCTGGACGAGGCCGAGGTGGAGACCCTGGCCGCGCTCATCCGCCGGATCCGCGACGCGGGCTGCACGGTCATCCTGGTCGAGCACAACTTCGGCCTGGTGCTGTCGCTGGCCGACGAGATCGTGGTGCTGGCCCGCGGCTCCGTGCTCGCCTCCGGCACCCCGGCCGAGATCGAGGCCGACCCGCGGGTGCGCGACGAGTACCTCGGCGTGACCGACGACTCGGTCACCACCGGCAAGGAGGGACACGCATGAGCGACGCCCTGCTGACCGTAGCCAACCTCGCCACCGGCTACGGCGACCTGCGCGCGGTCTGGGACGTCTCGTTCGAGGCCAGGCCCGGCCAGGTCACCGCGCTGCTCGGCCGCAACGGCTCGGGCAAGACCACCACGCTGCGCGCCGTCGCCGGGCTCAACCCGGTGCTCGGCGGCGAGCTGGTCTACGACGGCCGCCCGCTGGCCTCCGTTCCGGCGCACGCCCGGGTCAAGCTCGGGATCAGCTACGTCCAGGAGGGCAAGCGGGTCTTCCGGGAGCAGTCCGTACAGGAGAACCTGCTCCTCGGCGGCTACAGCCTCGGCCTGCGCCGCAGGGCGCTGGAAGGCGAGCTGGACCGGATCCACGAGCTGTTCCCGATCCTGCGCGAGAAGCGCGACTCCCCGGCGGGCGCGCTGTCCGGCGGCCAGCAGCAGATGGTGGCGATCGGGCAGGCCCTGATGGCCAGGCCGCGCCTGCTCATGCTCGACGAGCCGTCCGGCGGCCTGGCGCCGTCGGTGGTGGCCGAGGTGATGGCCAGGGTGTCGGAGTTGAAGGCGTCGGGGCTGGCGATCGTGCTGGTGGAGCAGGCGGTCGAGGCCGCGGTCGAGGTCGCCGACCACGTGACGGTGATCGACGTCGGCAAGGTCGTGGTCAGCTCCCCGGTGGCCGAGATCGACGACCTGGAGCGGATCAAGGACGCCTGCATGGGCAGGTGACGTGAGAAAGGAAGACGACACATGGACAGCGGGGACTTCGCCGCCGTTCTGAGCACCGTACGGGAGTTCGTACGCGAGGTCGTGGTGCCCGCGGAGGACGTGATCGAGGAGACCGACGAGATCCCTGAGCGGATCCGCGGCGCCGCCGCCGGGATGGGCCTGTTCGGCTACACCGTCCCCGAGGAGTACGGCGGGCTCGGCTGCGACGCCGAGCAGGACGCCCGCCTGGCCATGGAGCTGGGTTACACCACCCCGTCGTTCCGCTCGATGTTCGGCACCAACAACGGCATCGCCGGGCAGGTGCTGGTCAACTTCGGCACCGAGCGGCAGAAGGCGGAGTTCCTGCCGCGGATGGCGGCGGGGGAGTGCGTGGCCTCGTTCGCGCTGACGGAGCCGGAGGCCGGGTCCGACCCGAGCGGCCTGCGCACCCGCGCCGTGCGCGACGGCGACGACTACGTCATCGACGGCCACAAGCGCTTCATCACCAACGCCGACCGGTCGGACGTCCTCATGGTGTTCGCCCGTACCGGGGAGGCCGGCCCGAAGGGCATCTCGGTCTTCGCCGTGGACACGCGCACGCCGGGCGTGACCGTGGGCCCCAGGGACAAGAAGATGGGGCAGCGCGGCTCCCACACGAGCGAGATCCACTTCGACGGTGTCCGGGTGCCCGCCTCGCGGCTGATCGGCGAGGTGGAGAACGAAGGGTTCGCCGCCGCCATGCGCTCGCTGGCCAAGGGCCGGTTGCACATCGCGGCCTGCTGCGTCGGCCTGGCGCAGCGGCTGGTCGACGAGAGCGTGCGGTACGCCGCGTCGGCGAAGCAGGGCGGCACCGTGATCGGCACCTTCCAGCAGGTGCAGGCGATGATCGCGGACTCGCAGACCGAACTGATGGCCGGCCGCGCGCTCGTGCTCTCCGCCGCCCGCGCCTACGACGACGGCACCGACCGGCGGATCGGGCCGTCCAGCGCGAAGCTGTTCTGCAGCGAGATGGCCGGCCGGGTCGCCGACCGCGCGGTGCAGATCCACGGCGGCAGCGGCTACATGCACGGAGTGCCGGTCGAGCGCCTCTACCGCGACGCCCGGCTCTACCGCATCTACGAAGGGACCAGCGAGGTGCAGAAGTTGATCATCGCCAGGAATCTGATGCGTGAGGTGGCCACCCGATGACCGGCTCCCGTGACGCCGTGATCTGCGAGCCGGTGCGGACCCCGATCGGCCGCTACGGCGGCTCGCTCAAGGCGCTCCCCGCTCCCGATTTGGGCGCCCAGGCGCTGCGCGGGCTGCTCGCCCGCACCGGGCTCCAGCCCGAGGCGATCGACGACGTCGTGCTCGGCCACTGCTACCCGACGAGCGAGGCCCCGGCCATCGGCCGCGTCGTCGCGCTGGACGCGGGGCTGCCCGTCACCGTGCCGGGGCTCACCGTCGACCGGCGCTGCGGCTCCGGTTTGCAGGCGATCCTGTACGCGGCCAGGGAGGTCATGACCGGAAACGCCGACGTGGTCGTCGCCGGCGGCGTCGAGAGCATGAGCAACGCCGCCCACTTCTCCTTCGACCTCCGGTGGGGCGCCCGGCAGGGCGGGGTCCAGCTGCACGACAGCCTGGAACGCGGCCGGGTCACCGCGGGCGGCCGCCACCACCCGGTGCCCGGCGGGATGCTGGAGACGGCGGAGAACCTGCGCCGCGAGTACGCGATCCCCCGCGAGGAGCAGGACGAGCTCGCGCTGCTGTCGCACCGGCGGGCCGTCGAGGCGCAGCGCGACGGCAGGAGCGCCGAGGAGATCATCCCGGTCACGGTCCCCGTCAAGGGCGGCGAGACGACCGTGGACCGCGACGAGCACCCGCGCGCCGACACCACCCTGGAGTCGCTGGCCCGGCTGCGCCCCATCCGCGCCGCCGCCGACCCCGAGTCGACGGTCACCGCGGGCAACGCCAGCGGCCAGAACGACGCCGCCGCGCTCTGCGTCGTCACCACCCTCGACCGGGCCGCGGCGCTCGGCCTGCGCCCGCTGGTGCGGCTGGTGTCGTCGGGGGTCGGCGCGGTCGAGCCGCACCGGATGGGCGTCGGGCCGGTCCCGGCCACCCGCGTCGCGCTGGACCGGGCCGGGCTGCGGCTGGCCGACATGGACCTCATCGAGCTCAACGAGGCGTTCGCGGCCCAGGCCCTCGCGGTCATGCGCGAGTGGCGGTTCGGCGAGAAGGACCTGGAGCGTACGAACCCGCGCGGCTCCGGCATCTCCCTCGGCCACCCGGTCGGCGCCACCGGCACCCGCATGGTCGGCGCCCTCGCCCGCGAACTGCACCGCCGCGAGCAACGCTATGGCCTCGCCACCCTCTGCATCGGCGGCGGCCAGGGCATCGCCGCCGTCTTCGAGCGGATCACCTGAACGGGGCGGAGGAGCGTCCATGTGGCGGCTGGTGATCACCAGATTGTGCGTGGCCGTGCCGATGATCGTCATGGTCTCCACGGCCACCTTCTTCCTCGGCGCGCTGTCGCCGATCGACCCCGCCGAGTTCGTGCTCGGCCCCGACCCCACCCAGGAGCAGGTCGACCGGGTGCGCCAGGAGATGGGCCTGGACCGTCCCGTGCTCGCCCAGTTCCAGGAGTGGGCTGCCGGGGCGGTCCGGGGCGACCTGGGCAGTTCCGTGTTCACCGGCGAGCCGGTCTCGGCCACGCTGATCAGGGCGCTGCCGGTCACGCTGAGCCTCACCCTCGGCGGCCTGGTGCTGTCGGTCCTGCTCGGCCTGCCGGCGGGCATCTGGGCGGGGTTGCGCGCCGGGCGGCTGGGCGACCGGGTGACGACCGGTCTGGTGACGGTCGGCCAGGCGGTGCCGAACTTCTGGCTGGCGCTCCTCCTCATCCTCGCCTTCGCCGTACATTTCAGGATTTTCCCGGCTGTCGGGTACGTGCCGATCTCCGAAGGCGTCGGGCCGTGGCTGCACAGCATCACGCTGCCGTCCATCGCGCTCGGCACCGCGGCCGGGGCGGTGCTGGCCCGGCAGACCCGCTCGGCGATCATCGGGGTCCTTCAGCAGGAGTACATCCGCACCGCCCTGGCCCAGGGGCTCCCCAGGTGGCGGGTGGTCGGCAAGTTCGGGCTGCGCAACGCGGCTGTGCCGATCGTGACCGTCATCGCCTTCGAGGTGGCGAGCCTGTTCGGCGGGTCCATCGTGGTCGAGCGGATGTTCTCGATGCGCGGCTTCGGCTCGGTCACCATCGACGCGGTGCTGCGCCGCGACCCCGACGTCATCCAGGGCGTCATCGTCATCGCCGCGGCCGTCATGATCGTGATCCAGCTCGTGCTGGACCTCTCGTACGCGTGGCTCAACCCGAAGGTGCGGCCGTCATGACCGCCGGGACCCGCCTGCGCAGGCTGCTGGCGCAGAAGGCCACCCCGGTGGCGGGCCTGTTCCTGGCCGCGGTCGTGCTCACGGCCCTCCTCGCGCCGCTGCTCGCCCCGTACCCGCCTGACACCGGCGACCTGCTGCGGCCCTCGGAGCTGCCGTCCGCCGGGCACTGGCTGGGCACCGACTCGCTCGGCCGCGACGTGCTCAGCCGGCTCATGTACGGGGCGCGGGCCGCCCTGCTGGCCGCCCTCGTCGCCGTCGTCATCGCGGTGCTGATCGGGCTGCCGCTCGGACTGGTCCTCGGCTACCTCGGCGGCTGGCCCGACCGGATCGCGATGCGGGTCGCCGAGGCCGTCAACGCCATGCCGTTCCTGCTGGTCGCCATCACGCTCATCGCGATCCTGGGCCCTGGCCTGATCAAGTCGATGGCGGCCGTCGGCGTCATCTACGCCGTCATGGTGCTGCGGCTGGTGCGGGGGGAGGTCCTCGCCGCCCGCGAGGAGCTGTACGTGACCGGCGCGCTCGTGGTCGGCAACCGCACCGGCAGGCTGCTGTGGCGGCACGTGCTGCCCAACGTCGCGCCGTCCCTGATCGTGCAGATCACCGCGATGTTCGCCACCGGCATCATCGTCGAGGCGACGCTGTCGTACCTCGGGCTGGGCACCCAGCCGCCGGACGCGAGCTGGGGCAACATGCTCGCCGACGCGCAGGCGTCCGCGTACGACCACCCCTTCCTCGCGCTGCCCGCCGGATTCGCGATCATGCTGACGGTGCTCGCGTTCAACCTGTTCGGCGACGGGGTCCGCGACCTGTTCGCGCGCGAGGCGACCGGCAGCGTGCTGCACGCCGCCCCGGCCCGCCGCGTCACGCAGGTGACGGAACGCGCCGGCGGGCCGGAGCCCGCGGGCGAGGAGCCGCTGCTGCGGGTGCGCGACCTGAGCGTCTCCTTCCCCACGGGACCGGGCGAACGGGCCGACGTCGTGTCCGGCGTGTCGTTCGACCTCGGCAGGCGGCGGATGCTCGGGCTGGTCGGCGAGTCCGGCAGCGGCAAGAGCGTCACCGCTATGGCCCTGCTCGGCCTGGTCCCCGACCCCGGCAGGGTGACCGCGGCGACGATCACGTTCGACGGCCGGGAGCTGGCCGGCGCGTCTGGGCGCGAGCTGCGCCGGATCCGCGGACGCGAGGTCGGCGTCGTCTTCCAGGACCCGCTCAAGGCGCTCAACCCCGCCTTCACCATCGGCACCCAGCTCACCGAGCCGCTGCGGGTGCTCGGCGGCATGTCCGCGCGCGAGGCCAGGGCCCGCGCCGTCGAGCTGCTCGACCTGGTGCGGATCCACCGCGCGGCCGAGCGGCTCGGCCACTACCCGCACCAGTTCTCCGGCGGGATGGCGCAGCGGGTGATGATCGCGATGGCGCTGTCGATGACGCCCAAGCTGCTCATCGCCGACGAGCCCACCACCGCGCTGGACGTCACCGTGCAGGGCGAGGTGCTGGACCTGCTGCGCGACCTGCAGGCGGAGATCGGCATGTCGGTGCTGGTCATCACGCACGACCAGGGAGTCGTCGCCGACCTGGCCGACGACCTCATGGTCATGTACGCGGGCGAGCTGGTCGAGACCGGCAGCGTCAGGCGGGTGTTCGAGCGGCCCCGGCACCCGTACACGGCCGGGCTGCTCGCGTCCATGCCGCGCAACCGGCCCCGCGCCGGCCGGCTGCCCGCCATCCCCGGCACCGTGCCGCACCCCGGCGAGGCGGGACCCGGCTGCCGGTTCGCCGCCCGCTGCCCGTTCGTCATCGACCGCTGCCGGGAGGCCCCGGTAGAGCTCACCGCGCTCGGCGACGGCGCGGCCCGCTGCCTGCGCGTCGCCGAGCAGCTCACCTTCGACGGCACGGAGGCGTGGACGGCCCGATGAGACCCCTGCTCGAAGTCCGTGACCTGGTGGTCCGCTTCCCGCTGCCCCGGCGCCGGCCGTGGCACCGGCGGACCTTCCACCCGGCGGTCGACGGCGTGTCCTTCACCGTCGCCCCCGGCGAGACGCTCGGCCTGGTCGGCGAGTCCGGGTCGGGCAAGACCACCGTGGGCCGCACCGTGCTCGGCCTCCAGCGGGCTGACTCCGGCACCGTGACGTGCGGCGACGCCGACGTCACCCGGTTCGGCCGCGTGGTGCCGACGGCCTACCGGCGGCGGGTCCAGGCGGTCTTCCAGGACCCGTACGGGTCGCTGAACCCGACGATGGTCGTGGCCGACCTGGTGGGGGAGCCGCTGGGCCTGCACACCGGCCTGACCTGCCGCGAACGCGAGGAACGGGTCGTCGAGCTGCTGGAGCTGGTCGGGCTGAGCGCCCGCCACCTGGGCCGCTACCCCTACCATTTCTCCGGCGGGCAGCAGCAGCGCATCGCCATCGCCCGCGCCCTGGCACTCGAACCCGAGCTGATCATCCTCGACGAGCCCGTCAGCGCCCTCGACGTGTCCATCCAGAGCCAGGTCGTCAACCTGCTGGAGGACGTGCAGGAGCGCACCGGCGTCGCCTACCTGTTCATCGCCCACGACCTGGCCGTGGTCCGCCACATCAGCGACCGGATCGCCGTGATGCACCGGGGCCGGCTGGTGGAGATCGGCGACGCGGACCAGGTCTGCGACGCCCCCGCACACCCGTACGCCCAGCTCCTGCTTGCCTCCGTGCTGGATGCCGACCTCGACGGCCGTGAGGCCAGGCGGGCGCGGCGGCGCGAGCTGGCGGCCTCCTTCCGCACCGCACCCGACCGATGAAGGGCATCCCCCATGCGTGCACGATCTCGCTTACTGACTTTCCTGCTGGCACTCGCCGTCCTCGCCGCCGGATGCGGCGGGCCGGCCGGCTCGGAGCGGAAGGACGGCTCCGTGCTGAGGTTCGGCGTCTTCGGCGGCACCGAGTCGCTGGACCCCTACCTGACGATCCAGACGGTGGCGGCGATGCTCTACCCCGCCTACGACACGCTGACCGTGATGAACGAGAAGTTCGAGGTCGAGCCGTGGCTGGCGACGGAGTGGAGCCGGCCCGACGACAGGACCTGGCGGCTGAAGCTGCGCGACGACGTGACCTTCCATGACGGGTCCGCCTTCGACGCCGAGACGGTCAAGCTGAACTTCGAGCGCGGCAAGACCCTGGAGTCCTCGCCGTACATCGCGCTCTACTCGGCGATGGACGAGGTCAAGGTCGTCGACCCGCACACCGTGGACGTCGTCTTCGGCCGCCCGTACCCGTCGTTCCCGACGGAGATGGCCTCCATCAGCGGCGCCATGGTCAGCCCCAAGGCCATCAAGGAGAAGACCGACCTCACCCGCACGGTCGCGGGCAGCGGCGGCTGGATCTTCGAGGCGTCGACGTACGACCCCAAGGCGCGCATCGCCTACGCCGCGAACCGGGACTACTGGGCCAAGGACCTGGTCAAGGTGGACCGGCTGGAATACAGCATCATCGCCGACGACAGCGCCCGCTTCAACGCCTACCAGGGCGGCCAGCTCGACGTGCTGGGACACCTGCAGCCGGGCCAGATCCAGACCGCCAAGGGCGGCGGCGCCGCGATCCTGGAGACGCCCATCGAGTGCAACGCGATCATCGTCACGGACCGGGTCGGCAAGATGGTCCCGGCGCTCAAGGACGAGCGCGTCCGCCGGGCCATCGGCCTGCTCATCGACCGCCAGGCGATGAACGCGGCCGCCTACTCCGGCGGCGGCAACCCGGAGGTCGGCGGGTTCATGCCGCCCGCCTCGACATGGCACAACACCGCCCTCGACGGCGTGTACAAGACCCCCGACGTGGCGCAGGCCAAGCGACTGCTGGCCGAGGCCGGCCACCCCGACGGCTTCTCGTTCGAGATCGCCACCGTCGACCTGGTCAAGCAGCGCCTCAGCGCCCTGGCCCAGATGCTCGCCGCGGGCGGCATCGAGATGAAGCTGGTCACCGTCCCGCCGAACTCGCTGGCCAAGGGCAACCGCGAGGGCAAGTTCCCGGTCATCACCGTCACCTCCCGGCACGTCGTCCCGGCGAGCTGGTACAGCGCCTACATCTCCAAGGCCGGGCCGTACAACGCCGCCTTCGGCGCCGAGGACATGGCGGACCTGGACGAGCTGGCCGCCAAGGCCGACGCCGCGGGGGACGAGGCCGAGAGCAAGCGCATCTGGGACGAGATCCAGAAGGAGGTCCTCGACCGCGGCTTCATGTTCCCGATGATGTGGACCTCGCAGCGGGCGGCCGTGTCGGCGAAGGTCACCGGCGACGTCGTGCTGCGTCCCGGCGAGTCCACCCCGCGCCCGCACGGCCTCTCGGTGGCGGCATGACGGGCGGCGGGCTGGAGGCGCTGCTGGACCCGCGCTCCGTCGCGGTCCTGGGAGCCTCCGAATCGGCGAGCCGCATCGGCGGGCGGGTGCTCGAACACCTGCGGACCAAGTTCGGCGGCGCGGTCTTCCCCGTGAACCCGCGTCGCGACACCGTCCAGGGCCTGCCCGCCCGCGCCCGCGTCGGCGACGTCGAGGAGGACGTCGACCTGGCCGTCATCGCGGTGGCGAGCCACCTGGTGCCGGAGGCCGCCCGGCAGTGCGCCGAGCGGGGCGTCCGCGCGGCCGTCGTCATCTCGTCCGGCTTCGCTGAGATCGGCACCGAGGCCGGGCGGAAGCTGCAGGACGAGCTGGCCGCCGTCGGCCGCGACAGCGGGATGCGGATCCTCGGCCCGAACTCGATGGGCAGCATCAACCTGACCAACGGCCTGTACGCCACGTTCGCCAGCCTGCGCGGCTTCCCTATCGCCACCGGCGGCGTGGCCGTGGTGAGCCAGAGCGGCGCGTTCGGCATCCGCGTCTTCGAAGGCGCCCAGACCGAGGGCCTGGGCCTGTCCCACATGGTGCTGACCGGCAACGAGGCCGATGTCACCCTCGGCGAGGTGGCCGGCCACCTGGTGGAACGGGACCAGGTGGCGGCGCTGGCGCTGTTCGCCGAGGGGGTGCGCGAGCCGGAGTTGCTGCTCGCCGCCGGACGACGGGCGGCCGAGCTGGGCAAGCCGGTGGTGTTCCTGAAGGCGGGCGTCTCGGCCACCGGCGGGCGGGCCGCGCTCAGCCACACCGGTTCGATGATGGTCGGGGCGCGCGCGTTCCGGGCCGCCGCCGAGTCCGCGGGGATCATGGTGGTGCCCACGCTGCGCGAACTGCTCGCCCTGGTCAAGGCCCTCGCGTCCGGCCGGCTCCCGGCCGGTCGGCGCACCTGTGTGCTCACCGGGAGCGGCGGCGCGGGCATCCTCATGGCCGATCACCTGGAAGCCGCCGGGCTGGAGCTGCCGCCGCCGAGCCCGGAGCTGCGGGCCGAGGTGGAGTCGCTGATCCCCAGCTTCGGCTCGGCCGGCAACCCGATCGACTTCACCGGCCAGGCGCTCAACGACCCGGGATCGGTGCCGCCGCTGCTGGCCCGGGTGAGCGCGGCGGACGAGTACGACATCGTCTGCATGACGGGCGTCAACCGCACCCACCCGCCGGAGGTGCTGTCGGCGATCGTCGAGGCGTGCCGGGCCTCGGACAAGCCGTTCCTCACCTGGACGCCGCAGGCCGACGTGGCGCTGACGATGACCCGCGCGGGCGCGCCCGGTTTCCTGGACGCGGAGGCGATGGCCGCCGCCGCGGCCGTCCTCACCCGCTACGCCGCCCTCCGCGAGTCGGCCCTGGCACGGGCGGACGGGCCGGGGGCCGCGGCGGGCGCACGGCTCGTGCCGGCCGGGGCGGGGACGCTCACCGAGAGCGCGGCCAAGCAGGTGCTGGGCGCGTACGGCATCCCGGTAACCGAAGAGGGCGTCGCGGCCTCGGCGGACGAGGCCGCGGCCCTGGCGGGCCGCATCGGCTTCCCGGTCGCGCTCAAGCTGTCCTCGTCCGCTCTCGCGCACAAGTCCGACGCCGGCGCCGTCCGCCTCGGCCTGCCGGACGAGGCCGCCGTGCGCGCCGCCTTCCGCGAGCTGGCGGAGCTGGCACGCGGCCTGCTCCCCGGCGAACGGGTCGAGGTGCTGGTGCAGGAGATGGTGCCCGCCGGAATCGAGATCCTCTGCGGCATGGCCAAGGACCCGCTGTTCGGCCCCGTCATCACGGTGGGCGCCGGCGGCACCCTGGCCGAGATTCTCGCCGAGCGCCACGACGCGCTGCCCCCGGTCACCCTGGCGCGGGCCAGGGACCTGGTGGGCGGCCTTTGGGGCGGGCGGCTGGTCCGCCACCCGCGCGGCCTCACCCCGGCCGCCGCCGAGGAACTGGCCGCGGTGGTCGAGCGCTTCGGTCGCCTCGCCGCCGCCGAGACGGCGATCAGCGAGATCGACGTCAACCCGCTCATCGTGACCGGGGACCGGGTGGTCGCCGTCGACGCGCTGATCGTCTCCGTGGAGGCCACGTGACAGAGCTGGTCCTGTACGACGTCGAGGACCGGGTCGCCGTCCTCACACTGAACCGGCCCGACCGGCTCAACGCGCTCGTCCCGCCCATGACGAACCGGCTGCTGGACCTGCTGGAGCGGGCCGACCGGGACGAGGACGTGCGGGCCGTGGTGCTCACCGGCGCGGGCCGGGGGTTCTGCGGCGGCGCCGACTTCGAGCGGATGCGCACCGTCGAGGCCGCGAGCGTCATGGATACGCACCGCGAGCGGCGCAGGGACGTGGCGATGCGCCTCACCAAGCCGCTGGTCGCCGCGGTCAACGGCGCGGTCGGCGGGGCGGGGCTGGCCTACGCGCTGATGGCCGACGTCCGCTTCGCCGCAGCCGGGGCCAAGTGGACGACCGCGTTCGCGCGGTACGGGCTCGTCGCCGAGCTGGGCGTGTCCTGGCTGCTCCCCCGGCTCGTGGGGGTCGGCAGGGCCAAGGACCTGCTGTTCTCCGCCCGGGTCTTCACCAGCGAGGAGGCGTACGCGTACGGGCTGGCCGAGTTCCTCCACCCGGCGGACAGGGTGCTGCCCGAGGCGGTGCGTTACGCCCGTGAGCTGGCCGCCGTCTCGCCGCACTCGATCGCCCAGATGCGCGAGCAGATCCACGCCGACCTGGAACGCGGCTGGGAGGACGCCTACTGGGACGCGGCCGGGCGCACCGCGCGCAGCGTGGCCCGCGACGCCTACCGGGACTCCCTGCCCGGCGGCTGAGCCACGGGGGCGGTCTAGGCCGCCCCCGCTTCTCACGCGAGCATCGCCTTCAGCAGCTGCTGGCTCACCTTCAGCGACGGTGTACGGGGGAGCGCGTCCACCGCCAAGAACCGGACCGGCACCTGGTAAGGCGTCAGCCGGGCGCGCGCCCAGGTCTCCAGCTCGGCCGGGTCGAAGGCGGCGCCGTCGGCCACCTCGACGGCCGCGACCGGCACCTCGCCCAGCCGGACGTCGGGCAGACCGACCACGGCGGCGTCCCGTACCGAGGGGTGACCTTTCAGGACCTCGGCCACCGCGCCCGCCGACACCTTGAACCCGCCCCGGATGATCACGTCGTCGGTCCGGCCGACGACCCACAGGAAGCCGTCCTCGTCGACCCGGGCCAGGTCGGTGGTCTCCTGCCAGCGGTCGGGGTCCGGCGACTGCGGTGTCCGCACGTCCAGCCGGCCGACCTCGCCCGGCGGCACCGGCTCGCCGGTCTCGGGGTCGCGCACCCGTACGTCCACGCCGGGATGCACGCGGCCCACGCTGCCGCGCTTGTCGTCGCGGTGGCGCTCCCAGTCCTTCATGGTCCAGCCCGCGATCCCGCCGGCGAACTCGGTCGCCCCGTACATGACCAGGACCGCGACGTCGTAGGCGTACTCGAACCGGCGCGCCAGCTCCGGCCGGAGCGGCGCGGTGCCGCACACGACGGCGCGGACCCTGGCGAACACCTGAGGGTCCACCCCGGCGTCCAGGACCATCCGCAGCGAGGTGGGCGTGAGCGCCAGCACCCGCGCGTCGTACGCGGTGACCAGCCGCACCAGGCCGTCCACCGTGAACCGCTCCAGCATCGCCACGCTCCGGCCTTCGAGCAGGTTGAGCAGGAGGCGGAACAGCCCGCTGGTGTGCAGGACGGGCGCGACCAGGATGGCCACCCCGGAGCGCAGCCGGGGCTGCCACGGCCTGCCCGACTCGTAGTGCGCGGTGCCCGCGAAGCTGGCCGCCAGGTTGCGGTAGCCGATGGGGACGCGCTTGGGCGGGCCGGTCGTGCCGCTCGTCAGCATGCTCACCGCCACCCCCGGCTGCGCCCGCGCCGCGACCACGCCGGGGTCCAGCGCGCACCCGGTGACCACGGTGTACGCGGCCGGCTCGTACGCGGGCACGGACAGCCCGAGCACGCCGGCCGAGCGGGCGGCCGCCCGCAGGCTCTCCGGCTCCCAGTCGGCCGGGTCGGCGACCACCGCCACCAGGTCCAGTTCGCGGACGTCCCGGGCCAGCGCCTCGGCGGGCTGGAGGTGGCTGAGCGAGACGATGCCGTACCGCCCGGCCAGTGCCCCGATCACCGCGCCGACGACCCCCGGGCGGTTGCGCATCACCACGCCCACCCGCGCGCCCTCCGGCGCCCCGATCGACCGCAGCCGCTCGTCCAGCGCGCGGGCGCCCGCGGCCAGGTCGCCCCAGGCGCACCACCGGCCGTCCAGTTCCAGCGCCCGCGCAGCGGGGTCGACGCCCAGGACCGCACGCAGCCGCTCCGGCAGGTCGAGATCCGTCATGTCGTTGTCTGTCCTCTCAGCACAAGGCCCCACTCGGCGAACACCCCGTCCAGCGCGGCGACGAAGGCCAGCGGCTGGTCGAGCATGACGTGGTGACCGCAGTCGGCGATCTCGACGACCGGCAGCGAGACGCCCAGCCGCCGGTGCATGGCGGCGGTCATCTCCGGCGGCGGCAGCCCGTCACGGGCCCTCATGAGCGCGACCGGGCAGTCCGGCGGGAACAGCTCTTCCATGGTGAGCCTGGGCTGGCCGAACAGGAGCGGGTCGAACTTCCACGTCCAGCCGCCCTCGACGGCCCTGACGGAGGTCTCGGCGAGATGGTCCACGACGAACCGGTGCGCCCGCCCCACCTCCGGGATCGGATGGAAGCGCGCCACCGCCTCCTCCCTGGTCGGGTAGAGGCGCGGCCGCCGCAGCGCCTCCTGCCGCCGCGCCACGTGCGCCGGGGTGTCGGCCTCCTCGCGCAGGACCGAGTCCACGCTGACCACGCCGCCGAGTTCGGGCCCGTACGAGAGAGCCGCGCGGAGGCAGACCAGCCCGCCCATGCTGTGCCCGACGAGCACCGGGGGGCCCGTGATCCCGGCGTCGGCCGCGACCGCCAGCACCTGCTCGGCCCAGGTGTCGTGGCCGTAGCGCGGGGCGTGGCCGCTGTCGCCGTGACCGGACAGGTCGAGGGCGACGGCCCGGTGGCCGCCGGCGTACAGCGGCGCGATGTGGTCCCACCACCTGCTGTGGGCCGCGCCGCCGTGCACGAACACGATGCCGGGGCGTCCCGCCGCGCCCCAGGCCCGGTAGCGGATGGGCACGCCGGCGACGGTCACCTCGCCGGTGTCGACCGGATGGGCGAGCGCGTCGCGGAACCAGGAGGGGATCACGGGCTCAGTATCCGCGCGCCAGGTCGACCGGGTTGACCACCGGTTCGCCCCGCTCGACCCGTTCCAGGTTGCGGGCGAACAGCTCGACCACCTGCCTGCCGTAGCCGGGGGAGCTCCACGAGACGTGCGGGGTGAGGATGGCGCCGGGCGCGTCCCACAGCGGGCTGACGGGCGGCAGCGGCTCCTTCTCGAACACGTCGAGCGCGGCGCCGCCGATCGAGCCCGCGCGCAGCCGGGCGGCCAGCTCGCGCTCGTCCACCACCTCGCCGCGCGACACGTTGACGATCAGGCACGACGGCCGGCACCGGTCCAGGACCTTCCCGTCCAGCAGGTGGCGGGTCAGCGGGGTCGCCGGGACGGCCAGGACGATGGCGTCGGCCCGCCCGGCCAGCTCGGCGAAGCGCCCGGCGGGATGCGTCTCGTCGAACTCCGGCACCGGGTCCGGGCCGTTGCGCACCCCGATCACGTCCATGCCCAGCGCCTTGGCGCGGCGGGCCACCTCGCGCCCCACCGGCCCCGCCCCCGCCACCAGGAGGGCCCCCCCGGACAGGACGACGGGATGATGCGGCTCCCACGCCCGAGACCGCTGGCTGGCCAGCACCTCGGGCAGCCGCTTGGCCAGCGCGAGGAGCATGGCCACGGCGAACTCGGCCATCGCCGGCGCGGACAGCCCCTTGGCGGCGGCCACCCGCACGTCCGGCGACAGCCCGGCCGCCGGGAGGATGCTGTCGGCCCCCGAGCCCACGAGGTGGATCAGCCGCAGCCGGCGGGCCACGGACCAGTCGGGCACCCGCATCCCCAGCCCCAGCACGGCTTCCACCCGGTCGAGCTCGGCGAGGAAGCTCTCCGGCGTGCGGCAGGCCACCACCTCACGGTCCCCGAGCACGGCTCCCGCCCGGGACACGGCGTCCACGGCGAACCTGCCGTAGCAGTGCACCGTGCCGATCCTGCCCGCCCGCATACCACTCCTAACGTCGAATCATTACTATAATAAAAGAAAAGACCCGGCCCTTGGAAGAGGGCCGGGCCGTGCGGGCGGTCACTTGCGGTTGTAGAGCCTCATGGTCAGCGCGCCGAAGACGGCGACGAAGAGGGCGGAGGCCACCAGCACCCCGGTGACGGCGCCGGTGTCGGGGGCGCCGCCCATCAGGGAGCGGACCGCCGAGACCAGCAGGGTGATCGGGTTGACGTTCACGAAGGACTGCAGCCAGCCCGGCATCGTCGACGGGTCCACGTACACGTTGCTGAGGAACGTGAGCGGGAACAGCACCAGCATGCTGACCCCCATCACCGACTTCTCGCTGCGCAGCAGCAGCCCGAACATCGTCCACACCCACGAGAACGCGAACGAGAAGACCAGCAGCAGCGCGATCCCGGCGATCACCCCCACGAAACCGCCCTCCGGACGGAAGCCCATGACCAGGCCGACGCAGAGGATGACCACCGAGGCCATGATGTAGCGCAGCATGTCGCCCAGCAGGTAGCCGACCATGGTCGACGGCCGCCAGATCGGCAGGGTGCGGAACCGGTCGAAGACGCCCTTCTCGATGTCCTTGTTCACTTCGACACCGGTGTACATGGTGATCATCACGACGCTCGTCACCATGATGCCCGGCAGCAGGAACTGCAGATACTCGGTCGGCGAGCCGGCCAGCGCCCCGCCGAACAGGTACGTGAACATCAGCGTCATCATGATCGGGAACGCGGTCACGTCGAAGAGCTGCTCGGGCACGTGCTTGATCTTCAGCATCGCCCGCCAGCCGAACGTGACCGACGCCGACAGCGCGCTCGGCCGGGGCGGCCTGGTCGCCGGCGCCAGGACCGAGGAGAGCATGCCGGGGGTGGGAACGTAAGCGGTGGTCTCCGCGGTGGTGGTCATGCCGCTGCCTCCTCGGTGGCGGGGTGGTCGGTGAGTGCCAGGAAGACCTCGTCCAGACTGGGCTGGCCGAGGGAGAAGTCGTCGACGACGATGCCCGCCCCGGCGAGCCGGGCCAGGGCGGCCGAGGCCTGCGCCGCGGCGACCTCGTCCCGGCCGTCGCCGATGCGCGCGGTCAGCGCGACCGGGTCGGCCTCCAGGTGGACGGGCGCGTCCAGGGCCTCGGCGAGCAGCCGCTCGGCCTCCGGGCGGTCGGCGGCCTCGCGCAGCCGCACGTGCACGGAGCCCGCGCCGACGGACGACTTCAGCTCGCCCGGGGTGCCTTCCGCGATCAACCGGCCGTGGTCGATGACCGCGATCCTGGACGCGAGCCGGTCGGCCTCCTCCAGATACTGGGTGGTGAGCAGCACCGTGGTGCCGTGCGCGACGACGACGCGCACGATGTCCCACACCTGGTTGCGGCTGCGCGGGTCGAGCCCGGTGGTGGGCTCGTCGAGGACGAGCAGGTCCGGCGTGCTGAGGATGCTGGCGGCGATGTCGAGCCGCCGCCGCATGCCGCCGGAGTACGTCTTGACCTGCCGCCCGGCGGCGTCCGTCAGCCCGAACGCCTCCAGCAGCTCGGCCGCCCTGTCCCTGGCCGCGGGCTTGCGGTGGCCGAGCAGCCGGGACAGCAGGATGAGGTTCTCCGCCCCGGTCATCTCCTCGTCGACCGACGCGTACTGTCCGGTCAGGCTGACGCGGGAACGGACCGCGTCGGCCTCGCGCACCACGTCGTGCCCGAACACGGTGGCCTCGCCGCCGTCGGGCCGCAGCAGCGTGGCGATCATGCGTACGGCGGTGGTCTTGCCGGCCCCGTTGGGTCCGAGTACCCCGTACACGGCGCCGGCCGGCACCTCCAGGTCGAGTCCGTCCACGGCGCGGGTCTCGCCGAAGACCTTCACCAGTTTCGATAGCCGAATCGCCGGCTCGTTCATGGGCTTCCTCTCAAGAGACGTACGGATGGGCGAGGCGCGCGTCCCGCAGCGCGCGGCCCCACCAGGTCAGCTGGTCGAGCATGGTGGCGACGGCGCGGAGCCTGCCGTCGGTGTCGCGGGGGCACCCGTCACCGTCGGCGTCGGCGAGCAGGTCGAGCCCGACCCAGTCGCGGACGGTGACGGCGTGCAGGGCGCCGAAGACGGTGCGGAGCTGCTCGACGGCGTAGAAACCGGTCGAGCCGCAGCCGTAGGAGACGAAGCCCACCGGCTTGGCGTGCCACTCGTCGTAGGCGTAGTCGATCGCCTGCTTGAGCGGGGCGGGGAAGCTGCGGTGGTACTCCGGGGTGACGACCACGAACGCGTCCGCGCTCCCCACCGCCGCGGTGAACTCCCGCATGGCAGGGGTCGCCGTTCCTGGATAGCTGCCGGGGAACGCGTACCCGGCCAGGTCGAGCACCTCGACCGCGACATCGGCGCGCCCGCGGGCCAGTCCGGCGAACCACCGGCCGACCGTGTCGCAGGCGCGGCCGTCCCGGGTGCTGCCCAGGATCACCGAGACGCCCAGCATCGCCTTCTCCTCTCTCGCCGCCGTCACCTGTGAGGCGCGAGAAACCCGCTAGATCGGATCTAGCGGGGAACTCGTCCGGGATTGCCGGACAGTACGGCGTATGGATGTGATGCGGACCCGCATACGGGACGGCGATCAACGAGCGTTCGAGGAGCTTTTCGACCAGTACGCCAGAAGCGTCTACAACCACGCCTGGCGCCTGACCGGCGACTGGTCGGTGGCCGAGGACGTGGTGTCGCTGACCTTCCTGGAGGCGTGGCGGTCACGGGAGCGGCTCACACCGGACGGGGGCTCACTGCGGCCCTGGCTGCTCGGGGTGGCCACCCACGTGACGCGCAACCTGCGGCGAACCAGGCGGCGCCACGAGGACGTCATGGCCAGGATGCCCCGTGCCGACGCCGTCCCCGATTTCGCCGACGAGCTGGTCGGTCAGCTCGCCGACCAGGAGCGGCTGGCCGAGGTGCGCGAGGCGATCGGCCGCCTGCGCGCACACGAGCAGGACGTGCTGCTGCTGTGCGCCGGGGCCGGGCTCGACTACGCCGAGGCGGCCGAGGCGCTGGGCATCCCGATCGGCACTGTCAGATCCCGGTTGTCCCGGGCCAGGAAAAAGTTGGAACTGGCCCTGTCCCGACGACAGATAGATGGTGACCGCGGCACCGCGGTCCGGCCCGTCAAGGAGAGCACCCGATGAACATCTTCCCGCAGGAACGGGACCTTCCCGAGGGCCGTCACCAACTGCTCAAGGAGTTCGTGATGACCTCTCTTCAGGACCAGCCCAAGGCGCCTCGCAAGCTGCTTCGCGCCGGCGTGCTGGCCCCCGCGCTGGGACTGGCCGCCGCGGCCGCGGTGGCGCTCCCGCTGCTGTTCGGCGGCGCCCCCGCGTACGCGGTGGCCGAGAACCCCGACGGCACCGTGACCATCACCATCAACGAGGCCAAGGACCCCGAGGCTCTGGAGGCCGAGCTGAGGGGGATGGGCCACGACATCGTCGTCGACTACCTGCCCGCCGGCAAGAAGTGCGCCACCCGTCCGCGCGGCGAGAACTGGCTGCCGAAGGAGGAGGCCCCGCTCGCCGTCTTCCCGCCCACCATCGAGACGCACGGCTTCCAGATCGACCCGTCACAGATCAAGCCCGGCCAGACCGGCGTGCTGGAGTTCGCGGTGAACGACAACCCCGAGGCGGGCGGCGTCGTGGCGGCGATCTGGGCGCGGGTCTCCGACGGCCCCGTGGCGCCGTGCGACCTGGTCGACGGCGACGCACCGCTCGGCGACTCCTAGCGGAGCCCTCGCTCAGGTGTACGTGACCTCCAGCATGACGCTGGTGCCGTCGCCGTCGCTGTGGATGCTGAGCCGGCTGGCGCCGTGCCTGGCCAGCAGCAGGCCCCGGCCGTTGGCGCTGGTGGACGGCGGCGGCTGCGCCCGCTCCCGGCCGGGGGGCAGGCCGCGGCCCCGGTCGGTGACCTCGCAGTAGAGCCGGTCGGCGCCCTTCCACAGGGTCAGCCGGCCGTGCCCGCCGCCGTGCCGTACGGAGTTGGTGGTGATCTCGTTGACCGCCACCACGAACCGGTACAGCGCCAGCCCGGCCAGCCCCTCCTCCTCGCTGTGCCGTTCCACCTCCCGGCGCAGGCTGATCAGGGACTCCAGATCGAAGTCGCGGCTGAGCAGCGTCTCCAGCTCCTCAGCCATGGGCGCCTTCCGGGGAGAGGGGCAGCCGGCGGGCGGCGAGCACACAGGTGTCGTCTTCCGGGTTGGCGTCGGGAAGCTGGGCTATCACGTCGGCGACCGGCTGCCGGCTGCGCCGGGTGAAGGTCCTGTCGAGGGTCTCGATCACGGGGGCGAGCCCCTCGCGCAGCGTCTTGTCCCGCCGCTCGACCATGCCGTCGGTGTAGAGCAGCAGCAGGTCGCCCGGCGCGATGGTGACGGCGGCGGTGCCGTAGGCGGCGGCGGGCACGGCGCCGAGCACCGAGCCGTCCGGGCGGTCCAGCTCGATGGTGTGCCCGCCCCGGCTGTGCAGCGGCGGCGGGTGCCCGGCCTGCGCCCAGCGCAGCTCGCCGGTCTCCGGCAGGTAGCGGGCCACCACCGCGGTGGCCGTGCTCGTCCCGGTGCCTCCCATGTACAGCAGGCGGTTGAGGTGGCCGAGCAGCTCGGCCGGTTCGCTCGTGGTGGTGACGGCCAGCGCCGCCAGCGCGTGCCGGAGCTGCGCCATGCAGGCCGCCGCGCGCACCCCGTGACCCGCGACGTCGCCGATGGCGAGCACCACGCTGCCGTCGCCCGCCTGCGCCGCGTGATACCAGTCGCCGCCGACCCGCTCCGCCTGCACGGCGGGCAGGTAGCGGACCGCCACCCGCAGCCGCGGCAGGTCGATCGGCTCGGTCGGGATGGGCAGCACGATCTGCTGGAGGGTGACGGCGAGCCGGTGCTCGGCCTCCAGGTTCCGCTGGTGCTCGCGCAGCTCCTGCTCGACCTTGGACAGCTTGGCCCGGGTGGTCTCGCGCGCGGTGACGTCCTGGATGACGCCGAAGATCTTGGCCGGCCGGCCCTCGGCGTCGCGTACCGCGTCGGCGACCATGCGCAGGTGCTTGACCCGGCCGCCGATCCTGACCCGGTAGGTGAGGTCGATGGTCTTGCCCCGGCTGAAGTCCTCGGCCGCCTGCGCCCGCAGCGGCATGTCCTCCTCGACCGTGAGGGTGTCGAGCACGTCGCGGGGCAGCGGACCGCTCGCGGGGTCGCGCTCGTACACGCGGTAGAGGCCAGGCGACCAGTCCACCTCGCCGGTGACCAGGTCCCACTCGCCCCACCCGAGGTTGCCCAGCCGCTCGGTCTGCGCCGCGCGCTCCTCCAGCCGGCTCTGCACGTCGTGCCTGACCCAGCTGTTGATCACACCGGGGCCCACCGGCCTGATCTGCACCGAGATGGTCATCTCGGCCGGCGCCCGCGCCGCCACGCTCACGTACGGGATGGGGCCGACCTGGCGCGGCATCCCGTCGGCGAGACACCGCTCCCACGCGTCCCACACGGGGCCGCCCACGAGCGTGGGGTAGACCTCGCTGAGCCGCAGGCCGACGATCTCCGAGCCGCGCCGTCCCGAGATGTCCACCAGCTCCGGGCCCGCCGCCATGAACAGGTAGTCCTCGACGCTCCCGTCCTCGGCGCGTACCGGCATCAGCACCGTGTGGTTGCCGGCCACGCCGTCCAGGACCTGCTGGGCGATGCGCGCCCAGTCGCCCGTCTGCGGCGGCTGCCGCAGCGGCCGCAGCGCCGACGCCACGGTGGCGCGCAGCCGCTCGGGCCCCTCATCGGAGTGCCCCTCCAACGCCGCCACCACCTCGGCGGCCAGCTCGGACACGTCGCGCCCCTGGTCGGCGGCGAGCCCGCGCAGGTACGCGTGCGCCTCGGCGATGCGGCACGAGGTGCGCCCGGCGAGGATCCCGGCGGCCCGTTCCAGCGCCAGCGCGTGATCGCCGCGAACCCGCCCCAGCCGCGCGTCGAGATCGGCCAGGCGGTCGAAGTAGTTCTGCGAGGGCTCCATCGGTTGTTCAGGACCGTCCATGTCACGGCCACCCGACCCGGCCGGACGGCGGCCTGCTCCTTTGTCCCGGCATATCGCTGTCTATCACCCGTAAGAAGGGGCCGCCAGCGTATCGGCCGCCTCAGTCCTGTCACGGGGACCGGCCACGACGGCTTGTAGCATGACACGCCGAACAGAGACCCACCTCCTTGGAGTGCCGATGCGGCGGCCGGTCCAGCTCGTGATCGTCCTGACGGTCTTCATCGACCTGCTGGGGTTCACGGTGATCCTGCCGTCGTTGCCGTTCTTCGCCGCCGACCTGGGCGCCACCGGCATCCTGTACGGGTTCACCGTGACGGCCTACTCGGTCGCGCAGTTCCTGGCGGCGCCCCTGCTCGGCCGGCTCTCCGACCTGTACGGGCGGCGCCCCGTCCTGCTGCTTGCCCTCGCCGGCTCCGCCCTGTCGCTGGCCCTGTCCGGCGCGGCCACCTCGCTGGGCTGGCTCATCGCCGCCAGGGCGCTGGCCGGGGCCTTCGGCGGCAGCATCTCGGTCGCCCAGGCATACCTCGCCGACGCCGTGCCGGAGGAACGCCGCACGGCCGCGATGGCGCGGCTCGGCATGGCCATCGGCACCGCGTTCGTGGCCGGCCCCGCGCTGGGGGCGGTGCTCGCCCCGTGGGGCTTCCAGGCCTCCGCGTACGCCGCCGCGGCGCTCGCCGCCGCCAACCTGGTCGCGGCCTGGTTCCTGCTCCCCGAGCCGCCCGGACGCCTTGCCGCCCCCGGCCGCACCGGCCCGCCGGGGACCGGCGTGCTGCTTCTGTCCGGGACGGGCTTCCTGACCATGGCGGCGTTCGTCGGCATGGAGACCACGCTCGCCTTCCTCGGCAGAGACAGGTACGGCTGGGGGCCCGAGGCGATCGGCCTGGCCATGGCCGCCGCCGGCCTCTCCATGGCGGCCGTCCAGGCAGGGCCGGTCACGCTGCTGGCCAGACGGTGGGGCGACGCCAGAGTGGCGGCGGCCGGGGCGGTGGTGATGGCGGCCTGCCTGCCGGTCGTCCCCGCGGGCCCCGCCTGGCTGTGTGTGCTCGCCGTGTGCGTCCTGTCGGCCGGGAACGGCCTGGTCACCCCCACCGTGGCCAGCCTCCTCGCGGCGGCGGGCCCACCGGACCGCCGTGGCGCCCGCCTGGGCGCCGGCCAGTCGGCGAGCGCCTTCGCCAGGATCGTGGGACCGGCGGGCGCGGGGGTGCTGTTCGACGCGGGAGTGGCGCTGCCTTACGTGGCGGGGGCGGGGCTGGCGGGGCTGGCGGCGGTTACGGTGCTGGCGGCACGGAACACGGACGCGCTTTCCGTGGGCCAACAGGACTCGTGACGGTATCAAGCTGAGGGCCGGGGAGACGAACTCGGTCTGTTGCTGATGCGCTACTCTGCGCAGTTCCACGCTCGCGTGGCACCGTGTCCGGTTTGGGGTGACGGGTTCTCGGCCGGAGCGAGGGTGATCCTTGACCGGGCGGCATGTTTGTCCACAGGCATGGCATGCCTTGAAGGGCCTGAGAAGTGGTGTCCCGGAAATCGAGGTCGGGAATTTCCGGTCTTTCAAGATCGTATGTAGGCGAACTGGACGACTTTTGTGAAGGATTTGCGGGGAATAGAGCACGACTATTCCTGATGCCGGAGAGAAGTCAAAGTCTCTTTCGACAGATGTGTTTGGGGGGATTCCTGGGTATATCGGTGCTACCGTCCGAAAAAGACGGTTCGAATCCGATCGGGGGAGGCAGAAATGGCTCTGACGAGTGGATGCGGAAGGCGAGGCTGCTGCAGAAGGCGTAGGTGCTGCGGCGGCTGTCGCTGCTACCGATGCTGCCGTAGGTGGTGGTGTTGGTAGTGGAAAGTCGGGAGGGCCGGCGGGTTACCCGTCGGCTCTCCCTCCAATTCTCCGATCGGGGCGAGCGGGGGATGCTGGCGCCGACGGTGACGTTGCGCCGGACATTTCGGGAATTCTGGCCCGATACCCGTGGGCTGCGCTGGTTCTTCGCGGCCGGGGTGCTCTTCGCGGTGCTGGCCTCCCTCTGTGAGGTGGCCGCCATCCGGTTGTTCGGCTACATCACCGACGAGGTGCTCGCCACCCGCGACATGACGTCGTTCTGGACGCCGGCGTTCGCCTGGCTGGGGCTGGCGGCCGTGGCCGCCGTGGCGTCGATCGGGGGCGCGTACGCGACGGCGGTGGGAGCCGAGCGGTTCCTGCTGCGGCTGCGTGACCGGGTGTTCGCGCACCTGCAGAAGCTGTCGCCGGACTTCGCCGAGAACCGCCGTCTGGGCGACCTGATGGCGCGGCTGACCGACGACATCGCGGCCATCCAGGAGCTGATGGGCTCGGGGCTGGTCAAGCTGCTGACGACGGTGACGAGTGCCATCTTCTTCGCGGGGGCGGCGTTCCTCATCCGCTGGGACCTGGCGCTGATCACGATCGCGCTGTTCCCGGCCTTCCTGATCGCCTCGAAGGTGTTCGCGTCCCGGTTCCGGACGGCCTCTGCCAGCGAGCGGGCCAGCAACGGCGACATGAACAGCGTCATCGAGGAGGGCCTGGCCAACCAGGCGCTGGTGCACGCGTACAACCGTGAGGAGACCGAGTCGCGGCGGCTGCACCGCGCGGGACGCCGCTGGCTGTACGCGAACCTGCGGCAGGCGTGGCTCTCGGGCGTGTACGGGCCGCTGATGCAGGTGCTGGAGACCGTCTGCCTGATCGTCATACTCGGCGTGGGCGCCTGGGAGATCACCACGGGCCGGCTCACGCTCGGCGGGCTGCTGGCCTTCGCCGCGTACCTGGCCATGCTCTACCCGGCGGTGCAGAACCTGGGGGAGATCGCGCTCACCGTGTCGGAGGCGGCCGCCGGTTCCGACCGGGTCATCGAGGTGCTCAAGGTGCGGCCCGCGGTGACCGACCGGGAGGACGCGAAGCCGCTGCCGGGCCGCAGCCGCGGGCGGATCGCGTTCGACGGCGTCACCTTCACCTATCCGGGTCGCAGGCGGCCCACGCTGGTGGACCTCTCGTTCGCCGTCGAGCCCGGCGAGCTGGTCGTGTTCACCGGGCCGAGCGGCGCGGGCAAGTCGACGCTGGCCAAGCTGCTGCTGCGGTTCTACGACCCGGAGTCGGGGCGCGTGCTGCTGGACGGTTCGGACATCCGGGATCTGACCACGGAGTCGCTGCGCGACAACATCACGATCCTGCACCAGGAGACGCTGCTGTTCTCGGGGTCGGTACGCGACAACATCGCCTACGGGCGGCCGGACGCCTCGACCGACGAGGTGATCAAGGCCGCCGTGCTGGCCGGGGTGCACGACTTCGTGCGAAGCCTGCCGCACGGCTACGACAGCGCGGTGGGCCAGCGCGGCCGGCTGCTGTCGGGCGGGCAGCGGCAGCGGCTGGCGATCGCCAGGGCGATCCTGCGCGACGCCCCGGTGCTGGTGCTGGACGAGCCCATGACCGGGCTGGACGAGGCCACGGTCGCCCGCGTGATGGAGCCGCTGCGCCGGCTGATGACGGGCCGCACCACCATCATGATCACCCACGACCTGCGGCACGTCCCTGAGGACGCCCGGGTGATCGACCTGGAGCCCGTGGCGCCGCGCAGCCCGATCAAGTTCAGGCGGTGGGCCTCCGGCACTGATATGTCGGTCCGCTGACGTACCGTGTGCTGGTGCGTGAGGACGGGTACGAGCTGGAGTTCGAAGACACCTTCGACGACGACGAGCTGGACGCGCGCAGGTGGGTGGCGCGCTACCTGCCGCAGTGGACCACCGGCGACCGCTCGCCGGCCCGTTACCGCACCGGCGGCGGGCGGCTGCGCCTGCTGATCGAGGAGGACCAGCCGCCGTGGAGCCCCGAGCTGGAGGGCGGCCTGCGTGTTTCGTCGCTGCAGACCGGCGTGTTCGCGGGCCCGGTCGGCAGCTCGGTCGGCCAGCACGGGCGCGGCGCCGCCGTGGTCCGCGAGGCCCAGGCGAACGTCCGCCTCTACACCCCTCATTACGGGCTGATCGAGATGCGGGCCAAGGTCACCGACGACCCGCGCGCCATGTGCGCGCTCTGGATGATCGGATACGAGGACGCTCCGGAGCGCTCGGCCGAGATCTGCGTCTGCGAGATCTTCGGCCGCGACGTCGGCCCGGACTCGACGGGCGTCGGCATGGGCGTGCACCCGTTCGGCGACCCCGCCATCACCGACGACTTCACCCGCGAGACGCTGCCCATCGACGCCCGCGACTTCCACACCTACGCGGCGGAGTGGACGCCTGACCGCGTGTCCTTCTTCGTGGACGGCGAGCACATCAGGACGGTCCGCCAGTCACCGGCCTATCCGATGCAGCTCATGCTCAACGTCTACGAGTTCCCCGGGCCCGAAAGCGGCCCGTACCCGAAGGAGTTCACCGTCGATCACGTGCGCGGTTACCGGCGGACGTGAATGGGCCGGCCCCGGATCGCGGGGCCGGCCCTTCATCTGTCAGCGGGTCAGCGCAGGCCGTTCCGCATCGCGGTGATCAGTTCCCCGTTGGTCGTGTCACCGCTGAGCTCCCAGAAGAACGCGCCGCCGAGGCCCTGGTTCTTCGAGTAGCCCATCTTGCCGCCGATCGTGGCCGGCGTGTCGTAGCTCCACCACTGGTTGCCGCAGTGCGCGTACGCGGTGCCCGCGACGGTGCCGGTGGCGGGGCAGCGGGTCTTGAGCACCTTGTAGTCCTCGATGCCCGCCTCGTAGGTGCCCGGAGCCGCGCCGGAGGCGGTGCCGCCGGGGGCGGCCTGGGAGACGCCGGTCCAGCCGCGGCCGTAGAAGCCGATGCCGAGCAGCAGCTTGCTCGACGGGATGCCTTTGCTCTTCAGCTTCTGGATCGCGGCGTCGGAGTAGAACCCGGCCGTCGGGATCCCGTTGTAGGAGGTGAGCGGCGAGTGCGGGGCGGTCGGGCCCTGCGCCGCGAAGGCGCCGAAGTAGTCGTAGGTCATGACGTTGTACCAGTCGACGTACTGGGCGGCGCCCGCGTAGTCGGCGGCGTCGATCTTGCCGCCGTTGGTGCCGTCGGCGGTGATGGCGGCGGTCACCAGGTTGCCGGAGCCGAACCGGGCGCGCAGCGCCTGCATCAGGTTCCGGAACGCGGCCGGGCCGCTGGTGTCGCAGGTGAGGCCGCAGGCGTTCGGGTACTCCCAGTCGATGTCGATGCCGTCGAAGACGTCCGCCCAGCGCGGGTCCTCGACCAGGCGGTAGCAGGACTCGGCGAATGCGGCGGGGTTCCGGGCCGCCTGGCCGAAGCCGCCGGACAGGGTCCAGCCGCCGACCGAGAGCAGCACCTTGATGTGCGGGTGCTTCTGCTTGAGCTTGCGCAGCTGGTTGAAGTTGCCGCGCAGGGCTCCGGTGTCCCAGGTGTCGGCGACGCCGTCCACGCTCTCGGCCGCGCTGTAGAAGCGGTCGTAGTCGGCGTAGGTGTCGGTCAGCGCGCAGCCGCCGTTCCGCGCGTCGGCGAAGGCGTAGTTGATGTGCGTGAGCTTGGCCGCCGAGCCGCTGGTGTCGATGTTCTTGACGTGGTAGTTCCGCTGGTAGACGCCCCAGTTGACGAAGTAGCCGAGGACCTTGTCCCCGCCTCCGCCGCCTCCGGTGGAGGTTCTGGCGGTGACGGCGGCGCTGGCGGCGGAGCGGTTGCCGGCGGCGTCGCGGGCGCGGACGGTGTAGGTGTAGCCGGTGTCGGCGTTCAGGCCGGTGTCGGTGTGGGTGGTGCCGGTGACGGTGGTGACGAGGGTGGAGCCTCGGTAGACCTCGTAGCCGGTGACGCCGACGTTGTCGGTGGAGGCGTTCCAGGCGAGGGAGATGCTGGCGCTGGTGACGCCGGTGGAGCGCAGGTTGCCGGGCACCGACGGGGCCTGGGTGTCACCGCCTCCGCCGCCGGTCGGCAGCCACAGCGCCGGCACGTTCGGTGGCTCCCAGCCGGGCTGCGACGTGTGACTCTGACGGCACTCGTACTCGACGCCCTGATAGGTGATCCGGGTGCCCGTGGTGTACGAGGTCCACGGCGCCCACTCGGCGAGCGCGGACATGCCCGAGGAGGAGGCGGAGGCCGTCGCCGGGACGGCGACCAGCACGGTGAGCGGCATGAGTAACGCGGCAAGGATGGCCAGGACTCTGTGTTTCATGATGCTCCGACATCCGGTTGGAGGGGTGAACAGGGGGGTGGGATGGGAGTCGCGCGTCCAGGAAACTATTAGTAAAGTTTCCTTTATATTCGTTCCGAAGATAACCTCTGCCGGAGGCCGTCGTCAAGCAGCCTGCAAGCCGGACGATCGCCTCGTCCGGCACAATCGACGGCATGCCTTCGATCAGCGGCATCCGTCCCCTCCGCGCCAACGACCCCACCCAGATCGCCGGCTACGCGCTGCGGGGGCGCCTCGGCGAGGGCGGGCAAGGGGTGGTGTTCCTCGGCGAGTCGGACTCCGGGCAGCAGGTGGCGGTCAAGCTCCTGCACGCCGACTTCGGCAACGACACCGACGCCCGGCGCTACTTCCACCGCGAGCTGGCCGCGCTCCAGCGGGTCGCGCCGTTCTGCACCGCGCGGGTGCTCGCCGCCGACCCCGAGTCCGACCCGCCGTACGTGATCAGCGAGTACGTGGAAGGCCCGTCCCTGCATGAGGCCGTGCGCGACCGCGGCGTGCTGACCGGCACCGACCTGGACCGGCTGGCCGTGGCCACCGCGACGGCCCTGGGCGCCATCCACGCTGCGGGCATCGTGCACCGCGACTTCAAGCCCGGCAACGTGCTGCTGGCCGCCGACGGCCCACGGGTGATCGACTTCGGCATCGCCCGGCCGTTCGAGGGCACCGCCGCTCCGGCCAGCGGGATCGTCGGCACTCCCGCGTACATGTCGCCCGAGCAGCTGGCGGGGCATCCGGCGGGGGCGCCGCTCGACATGTTCGCCTGGGCGTGCACGATCGCGTTCGCGGCCAACGGGCGCCCGCCGTTCGGGCAGGAGCCGATGCCCGCCGTGATCAACCGGATTCTCAACGGCGAGCCCGACCTGGGCCGGCTGTCGGGACGGCTGCGCGAGTACGTGGCCGCCTGCCTGGTCAAGGACCCGGCCCGACGGCCGACGGCCCAGCAGGCGCTGCTCGGCCTGATGGACAAGCGCCAGGAAGCCTTCCCGACGGCCAGGCCGGGATCCCTCCCGCCGCCGAGCGGCCCGCCGGTGCCGCTACCCCCGCCCGGCTCCACACCCCCGCCCGGCTCCACACCCCCGCCCGGCTCCACACCCCCGCCCGGCTCCACACCCCCGCCCGGCTCCACACCCCCGCCCGGTTCCACGCCCCCGCCCGGGTACGTGAACACCCCGTGGGGGTCCGGGCCGACCGGGTCGCCCACCACCGAGCCCGGCCGCAGGCGCGCCGGGATGGCCATCGGCGCGTCGCTCGTCGCCGCGGCCGTGACGGTGGCCACCGTGGCCGTGACGCTCGTGCTCAACCTGGACCGCCCGGCGACCCCCACCCCCACACCGAGCCCCGGCGGGTCGGCGGCCTCCGGCAGCCCCTCACCGGTCGAGAACCAGATCGCCCGCTCGCCCCGCCTGGGTATCGAGGTGTGGCAGGGCGGCGCGGCGAGCACGATGGCGTTCACCGACGAGGACAAGGAGATCAGCACCGTCTCCATGAAGGCGGAGCCGTTCGAGCTGCGCCTGCCGACGCTCCCGGAGGACACCGCCGCCCAGATCTGCGCCTGGACCGACGACTCGGTCTTCCGCATCGAGCGGGACACCAAGGTCGAGGACCACACCTGCTACAGCCCGGGCACCGGCATCGCCGACTACGAGCACGGGTCGGGCACGCTCTACCTGAACGAGGAGGCCCACAACTACCTGATCGGCGACCGGCTCGCCGAGCACTCGGACACCACGGACAAGGTCCTGTTCTCGACCATCCAGAAGGGGGACGCCACGACCCCGGCCGGCGAGTGGAAGGGCGACCTCCATCTGTCGATCTTCATCGACCGTGACGGCGACAAGCGGTTCGACCTCACCGGCCCGGCCGAGTACGAGTACCTGGTCCTCGACTTCCCGGACTAGGCGCGGGAGCGCTCGCGGCGGGCGCCCGTGGCGCCGATGCCGTGGCGGCCGTAGAAGTCGTCGACCGCCGCCAGCACGCCGTCGATCGTCGCGGGCGCGTACCCGCCGTCCCTGAGATGGCGGTGGTAGCCGTGCGCGGCGCGGATCGCGGCGGACATGTCGCCGAGCGGGTCGTGGCCCAGCACGCCGCGGGCGGAGGCGTCCGCGGTCCAGGTCAGGAAGGCGCGTACCCGGGTGAGGTAGCGGGACTTGCTGGATTCGGCGAGCCGGGCGCCGGCCAGGGCGGCGGCGTAGGCCGTGTACATCCCGTCGTAGGGCGGCGGGAGCCCGGCCTTGATGCGTGCGGTCACGAGCGGTCACTCCTCAACGGTGCGAGGGCCTGCCAGCATGACATCGGCCGGTGGCGGTCCCTCGGTAGGGGCGGGGGTCACCGCCGGGAAGGACTTTGGCCCCTACAGCGCCACCCGGCCCGCGTGCTGCACTGGCCACCATGGGCAGGAGTGTGCACGACGCCCCGCCCGTCCTGATCCAGGGCGGCATGGGCGTGGGAGTGTCAGGATGGCGGCTGGCGCGGGCGGTGTCCCGCGCCGGGCAGCTGGGCGTGGTGTCGGGGACGGCCCTGGACCTCACCCTGGCCCGGCGGCTGCAGCGGGGCGATCCCGGCGGAGACCTGCGCCGGGCGCTGGCCGCCTTCCCGGTGCCCGAGGTGGCCGCGCGGGTGCTGCGGCGCTACTTCGTGTCCGGCGGCATCCCCGAGGGCACGCCGTACCGGCCCGTGCCCCGGCTGGGCCTGCGGCAGAGCCGCGCGCTGGACGAGCTGACCGTGGTGGCCAACTTCGCCGAGGTGTACCTGGCCAAGGAGGGGCATGACGGACTGGTCGGCGTCAACTACCTGGAGAAGATCCAGATGGCCACGCCCGCCGCCGTCTACGGCGCGATGCTGGCCGGGGTCGACTACGTGCTGGTCGGCGCCGGCATCCCGGCGGAGATCCCGCACCTGCTGGACGAGCTGGCCGCGCACCGCCGGGGCGAGGTGGCCGTCACCGTGGCGGACGGCGACCGGCGGCCGGTGGCGGTCGAGCCGAACCGGCTGTTCGGGCGGACGCTCCCGCCGCTGCCGCGGCCCCGGCTGCTCGCGATCGTCTCCTCGCACGTGCTGGCCGCCTACCTGGCCCGCACGCCGCGCACCAGGCCCGACGGGTTCGTGCTGGAGTCGCCGGTGGCGGGCGGCCACAGCGCGCCGCCACGCGGCCGGATGACGCTCGACGAGGCGGGCGAGCCGGTGTACGGGCCGCGCGACGAGGTGGACGTCGCCAAGGTGGCCGCGATCGGGCTGCCGTTCTGGCTCGCCGGAGGCTACGGCACCGCCGACGGCCTGGCCGGGGCGCTGGCCGCGGGCGCGAACGGCATCCAGGTGGGCTCGGCCTTCGCGCTCTGCCGGGAGTCGGGCCTGGACCCGGCGCTGCGGGACCGCCTGCTGCGGGGCGCCGCCGACGGCACCCTCCGGGTGCGCAACGACCCGCTGGCCTCGCCGACCGGCTTCCCCTTCAAGGTCGCCGACGTGCCCGGCACGCTCGCCGACCCGGTGGTCTACGCCGATCGCCCGCGCCTGTGCGATCTCGGTTACCTGCGCACCCCGTACGAGAAGGCGGACGGCGCGATCGGCTACCGGTGCGCGGCCGAGCCGGTCGACGTCTACGTGCGCAAGGGCCGCCCGGCGGAGGAGGCCGAGGAGCGGCGCTGCTTGTGCAACGGGCTGCTCGCGGCCATCGGGCTCGGCCAGCACCGTCCCGACGGCTACGCCGAGCCGCCCCTGCTCACGCTGGGTCAGGACACCGGCTTCCTGGCCGAACTGCCGCGGGACCACTCGGCGGCCGACGTGATCGACCGGATCCTGACGGGAGCGCGGGTGGGGACGGCCTAACCTGTGGGCCATGCGCCTGACCGCTTTCACCGACATCTCGCTGCGGATCGTGATGCGCCTGGCCGTGGAGCGGGGCGACGAGCTGATGACGACGCGGGCCATCTCCGACGTGCTCGCCGTCCCGTACACGCATGCCGCCAAGGCGGTGGCGCGGCTGAGCGAGATGGGGCTGGTGGAGGCCAGGCGCGGGCGCGGCGGCGGGCTGCAGCTCACGGAGCTGGGGCGCGGCGCGTCGGTGGGGTCCGTCGTGCGCGGCCTGGAGGGCGACGGCGAGGTGGTGGGCTGCGAGGACGCGCTGATGCCGTGCCCGCTGCGCGCCGCCTGCCGGCTGCGGGCCGCGCTCCGCGAGGCGCAGGAGGCCTTCTACGCCTCGCTCGACGAGATCACGATCGCCTCGCTGGTGGCGGCGCCCGCCGGGCCGGTGCTGCTGTCGCTGACCGCCCCGCCCGAATGAGGGACCGGGGGACCGCCCACTTAATATGCATCTCAGATTCCAATTATCTGGGAGGTTCCCCCATGCTTTCCGCGGAGAGCGCGGCCGTCGTCCGCGCCACGCTGCCCGTCGTCGGCGAGGCGCTGGACACGATCACCACCAGGTTCTACGAGACGATGTTCGCCGACCGTCCCGAACTGCTCGACGGCCTGTTCAACCGGGGCAACCAGCGCAGCGGCGAACAGCGCAGGGCGCTCGCCGGGTCCATCGCCGGCTTCGCCGCCGCGCTCCTGGAGCACCCGGACGAGCGCCCCGACGCCCTGCTGGCCCGCATCGCGCACAAGCACGCCGCCGTCGGCATCACCGAGGACCAGTACGTGATCGTCCACAAGTACCTCTTCGGCGCCATCGCCGAGGTGCTCGGCGACGCCGTCACGCCCGGGGTCGCCGCCGCCTGGGACGAGGTCTACTGGCTGATGGCCGGCGCGCTGATCGCCATGGAGGCCCGCATCTACGCCGAGGCCGGCGCGCGCGACGGCCGCACCTGGCGGCCCTGGCGGGTCGCCGACCGGCGGGAGGAGACGGCCGACGTCATGTCGCTCGTGCTGGCGCCCGTGGGCGACGAGCCCGTCCAGCCGGCCCTGCCGGGGCAGTACGTCAGCGTCCGGGTGCGCATGCCCGACGGGATCCGGCAGCTCCGGCAGTACACGATCTCCGGCTTCGGCGAGGGCGGGCAGCGCCGCATCACCGTCAAGCGGGTGCGCGGCGAGGGCGCACCCGACGGCGAGGTGTCGAACCTGCTGCACGCCACCGCCAGGCCCGGCGACGAGCTGACCCTGTCGGCGCCGTTCGGCGACGTCGCGCTCGGCGACGGCGACCGGCCGCTGGTGCTCGCCTCCGCCGGGATCGGCTGCACCCCCATCACCGCGATGCTCCAGCACCTGGCGCTCACCGCCGACCGGCGCCGCGTCCTGCTGCTGCACGCCGACCGCTCGGCCGCGCACCACGCGCTCCGCCGCGACATGGAGGAGCTGGCGGACGCGCTGCCCGGCGCCGACCGGGTCTTCTGGTACGAGCACGGCCCCGGCGGCCGGGCCGGCCGGATCGACCTGACCGGGGTGGACGTCCCGGAGAACGCGGTCGCCTACCTGTGCGGACCGCTCGAGTTCATGCGGGACGCGCGGGAGCGGCTGATCGGCGCCGGGGTGGCGCCGCGTGACCTCCACTACGAGGTCTTCGGCCCCGACCTGTGGCTTCCGGCCGCCTGACCAGGGACCAAGGTCCCTGCCCGGCCCGGCGCCCGGCGGTGAGACTGGGGGCATGTGCAACTACTGCGGATGCCGCGACTTCCCGCTGATCGGACGGCTCTCGGCGGAGCACGTGGAGATCGGGGAGGTCGCCCGCACGCTGCGCATGGCCGTCGACCGGGCCGCCTACGCCGAGGCGCGCGACCTGCTCGACGACCTGCTCGCCCTGCTCCTGCCGCACACCGCGGAGGAGGAGCGGGGCCTGTTCGCCGAGCTGCGCGAGGAGGGCACCCTGGCCGGGGAGGTCGACCGGCTGTGCGGGGAGCACGCGGAGATCCACGGCGTGCTCGCCGCCGTCGACCGGGCGGACCCCGACTGGGACCGGGTGCTCGGCGCGGTGAAGCGGCTGCACGAGCACATCGACAAGGAGGAGCACGGCCTGTTCCCCGCCTCCGTGATCGTCCTGCCGATCCCGGCCTGGGACCGGATCACGGCCTGACTCAGAGCGGCTTCCACATGCCGATGCGGACCGGCACGCCGGGGGAGGCGTGCACGAGGGGCTCGTCATCGGTGTCGGGCAGGCCCGCCGCGCGCCGCAGCGTCTCGTCCAGGTCCAGCAGCGCCGCGCGGTGCAGCGGCCAGGGCGGGTGCTCCACCTCGGCGGTGACGGGCCGGCCCGCGACCTGCGAGAACAGCCTGAACCTGGCCGTCAGGAAGTGCGCCGTCTCGTCCCGCTCGCGCTCCGACAGCACCAGTCCGACCTTGGACTCGGCGTGGCAGCGGGCGCCCCGCGGCCCCGGCCAGATCCTGCGGCACCGGTAACGCCATCGACCGGCGTTGACCCGTACCGACATGTCAGACCAGTGGTACGGCAGCCAGTAGCCGGCCCGGCCGCCCAGCACGGCGGGCAGCCGCCCGGCGTCGAGCGACAGGAACCAGATCCCGCCGCGCCCGTGCTCGTCACGCACGTAGGTGCGCAGGTTGGTCTCCGGGAACCGCGACACCCACGGCAGCCTGGGCAGACCCGGCGCCCGCACGTCCTCCATGAGGAACGGCGTCATCCCCACCCAGGCGCTGCCGTCGAACGTCTCGACCGTGAGATGGCCGGGCACCAGCGGCCGGACCGTCTCGGCCGGGTAGCGCCAGTGCAGGAAGGTCATGCTGGACCAGCGGTGGTACAGCACCGGACGCGCGACGCGGGGCGAGGGCGGAGCCTTCATGATCGGTCCCTGCCGTCAGTCGAACTGGCCCCGCCCGGCGATGCCGAGCTGCTCGGCCACCTCGTTCATGTTCTCGTAGCTGCGGTCCGGCAGCGACCGCAGCGCGGACAGCACCGCGTCCGGCGCGAACTGCTCCTGGGCCCGCTCCACCAGCTCCTTCTTGTCCGCCGGGAAGGCGTGCACGCCGCTGACCCAGCGGGCCAGGTTGCTGCGGCTGTCCACCTCCTCGGCGGTCATGCCCTCCGGAGAGCCGGGCTCCTGCGCGCGCGGCGCGGAGAGCCTCTCCTCGCCCGGCGCGTCGCCCGTCGGCTCGGGCCGCTGGTGCTCCTCCGACCGGCTGTCGTGCTTCTGCTCCTCGTCCATGCGGGGGCTGTGCTTGTCGCTGCCTCGCTGCTGCTCCATGCCACCGTTCCCTCGTTCGGTACGTGTCAGTAAGGCCGGCCGGTGCCCTCGCCCGGCAGGTAGTCGCCGTCATCCGCGTCGGTGCGGCCGGAGCCGGCGTCCGGGTCCTCGGCGAGGTCGGAGTCGACCCATTCGGTGTCGCCGCTCAGGTGGCCGCCGGCCGGGACGCGCTCGGCGAGGTTCTCGCCGTCGTCCTCGACCTCGCCCTCCCTGGCCTCGTCCACCGGACCTCGCACGCGGAAGCCCGGGTCGCCGCCGTGGCCCTGGTCGCCACGCGCGCCGGGCGGCATCGGATGCGGGCTGGGACCGGCGACGACCTCCTCGTGGCCCTCGATCTCGTCGGTGCGGGCGGCCACGGCCTTCTCGTCGGAGCCTGCCGTGACGCTGTACTCGTCGTCGCGACCGGCCATGTAGCCGGCCTCCTCGGAGTAACCGCCCTTGTCCCTTTCTTTTCTGGTCATGTGGTCTCCCTATTCCGGCTCGACCCGCATGGCGGACTCCTCGGCGGAGTAACCGCCGGCGTCCGGGCCGACGTCGCGGGCCACCTCGTCCGGTTCGGTGTCGGGGTGCGCGCCCTCGTCGGCGGCCACCAGGCGGCCGGCGCGGTCCGGGTAGTCCCCCTCGTCCACCCCGCTGTCCTCCTGGAAGTCGGTGTCGAGGTCGGAACCGACGCCCAGTCCGCCTTCGTCGGTGAGCGGTTGCTCGTCGGGGTCGGGGGACGGGGCCCGCTGCACGGTCACCGGCGTGTCCGTGCCGAACGACGCCTCCTCCTCCGGCACCTCGCGCTCCAGCCGGCCCTCCAAGGGCTCGCCCCGGATCTGCTCGTCGACGGTGGTGCCGAAGTCGTCGACGGCGGTGGGATGGTCCGCCGGGAGCGGAGCCTCCTGCGGGTCCTCGGCCCACTGCTGCTCCGGCGTGCCGTCCTGAAGATCCGGGATCCCCTCGTCCTCGAACCGCGAGCGCGGATCGTGTTCAGGTATGTGCTCAGTCACAGCGTCCCCTCCAGGTTTTCAGGCCGTCCATCGCCCGCTACCCCGGACGGCCGGAACCTCACAGGAGACGCGACCTCAGCGGAAGGCGAGCCCCTCGAACGTGCCGGACGCGCGCCACCGGTCGATGTAGTCAAAGAACGCGGTCGCGCCGTGCGGGTAGCCGACGAAGAGGCGGCCGAGCAGCCCGGCGTCCTGGCCCTCGTTGTTGTAGTAGCCGGGAGTGCAGTCGGCCCCGCCGAGCAGCCCGCCCGTCCCCGTCAGCAGCAGCTCCACCCAGGCGTCCTCGGCCTCGGCGGTCACCTCGACCTCGCGGTGACCGTGGTCGAGTGCGTGCCGGACGATCGCCGCGATGGTCCTGCCGGATTCGGTGAGGTTGTGCGGGATGTTGGAGACGAGGTTGGCGCCCTGGGTGGGCTGCACGATGAAGACGTTGGGGAAGCCGTGCACGTGGATGCCGTGCAGCGTGCGCATGCCGTCGGCCCAGCGCTCCGACAGCCTGACCCCGCCGCGCCCGACCAGGTCGTAGCCGGCCCGCCGGGTGAACTCGGTGCCCACCTCGAACCCGGAGGCGTAGATCAGGCAGTCGAGATCGTACTCCCGGCCCGCGGCCACGACGCCCTTCGCGGTGATCCGCTCCACGCCCTTGCCGTCGGTGTCGACCAGGTGGGTGTTCGGCCGGTTGAACGCCTGCAGATACTCGTCGTGGAAGCAGGGACGCTTGCAGAGCTGGCGGTACCACGCCTTCAGCGCGCGGGCCGTCTCCGGGTCCTCGACCACGGCGTCCACGCGGTCCCTGATCTCCGCCATCTTCTCGAAGTCGGAGTCCTCGAACGCGGCCAGCATCCGCTCCAGGGTCCGCTCCTCCGGCGGCAGCTCGGCGATCCTGGTGCGGACCCTGCGCGCGATGTCGGTCCAGCCGTCCATCACCAGGTCCTCGTCGGCGAGCACGCCGGTCTGCATGGCGGTGAAGTTCTCCAGCCAGCGCCGCTGCCAGCCGGGGGTGGCGATCGAGGCGAACCACTCGGGGTCGGTCGGCCGGTTGTCGCGCACGTCCACCGACGACGGCGTGCGCTGGAACACGTGGAGCTCGCCGCAGGCCCGCGCCAGGTGGGGCACGCACTGCACGGCCGTGGCCCCGGTGCCGATGACGCCCACCCGCTTGTCGCCGAGCCGGTCCAGGGGCGCGCCGGACGGGTCGCCGCCGGTGTAGTCGTAGTCCCACCGGCTGGTGTGGAAGGAATGGCCGCGGAAGTCCTCGATGCCGGGGATGCCGGGCAGCTTAGGCACGTGCAGCGGCCCGATGCCCATGGCCAGGAAGCGCGCCGTGAACGCGTCGCCCCGGTCTGTCGTGACGATCCAGCGGGACCGGGACCCGTCCCATTCGAGGCCGGTGACCTCGGTGTGGAACAGCGCGTCGTCGTACAGGCCGAAGTGCTTGCCGATGCGCCGGCAGTGTTCGAGGATCTCCGGCGCGTGCGCGTACTTCTCCGTGGGCATGTGGCCGGTCTCTTCGAGCAGCGGCATGTACACGTACGAGGCGGTGTCGCACTGCGCGCCCGGGTAGCGGTTCCAGTACCACGTGCCGCCGAAGTCGCCGCCCTTCTCGACGATGCGCACGTCCTCGACGCCGGCCTCCTTGAGCCGGGCCCCGGTGAGCAGGCCGGCGAAGCCGCCGCCGATGAACGCGACCGTCACGTCGTCGGTCTTCGGCTCCCGCTCGGTCCTCGGCGTGTACGGGTCGTCGAGGTAGCGGGAGAACCGGCCGGTGAGCCGGACGTACTGGTCGTTGCCGTCGGGACGCAACCGCTTGTCGCGCTCTTCCCGATATTTCAGGCGAATGGCCTCTTTGTCCACGATGCGCGCTCCGAAGGACGGGATTCCAGAATGGCATTCCGAAATAGTGCCGACAAGAGCCCTTCAGGACGTCCGCGGCGTCAGCGTGTCGCGCGTCCAGGAACCCAGCACCAGCAATGTCTTGGTGCCCGTCACGTCGCCCGCCCTGCGCAGCCGGTCGACGACCTGCTGCAGGTGGCCCAGGTCGCGCACCCGGACGTGGATGAGCGCGTCGGGATCGCCGGCGATCGTGAACACCTCCTGCACCTCCGGCACGGTCGCCGCCGTGCGGACGATCTCGGCGACCGGGGTCGTGCCCGGATAGCTCAGCTCGGTGAACGCCTCGATGCCCCACCCCAGCTTCGCATAGTCGATCTGGACGGTGAAGCCGGTGATCACGCCGAGCTCCCTGAGCCGGTCGACGCGCCGCTTGACCGCCGCCACCGACAGGCCGATCCGCTCGGCCATCTCCGAGAACGTGCGGCGGCCGTCCTCCCGGAGCAGGCGCAGCAGCCGGTGGTCGATCTCGTCGACGTCTGACATGGGAAAGCCTCCTCACCGGCGCAAAGAAAGCAGCCGAATCCCCCAACAGTCTCAAACTTTTTGCGTCTTTCAACACCCTCCCCGCTTGACTCTTGCGCGTCCATGGGCCGCGTTGCTGTGCTGGGGGTTCCCCCCGCACGAAGGAGGTTCGCGTGAGCGTGACTCCCGCTGAGGTGTCGATCGACGACAAGTACGCGGCCGAGAGCGGCCGGGTGCTGATCTCCGGCATCCAGGCCCTGGTCCGGCTGACCCTGGAGCAGCGCAGGCTCGACCGCGAGCGCGGCCTGGACACCCGGGTCTTCGTCTCCGGCTACCAGGGCTCCCCACTGGGCGGCGTCGACCTGGAGATGGGGCGGGCGGCGCGCTTCCTGGAGCCCGCCGGCGTGGTGTTCAGGCCCGGACTGAACGAGGAACTGGCCGCCACCGCCGTGGCCGGCACCCAGCTCCTCGACGCGCTGCCCGGCCGCCGCCACGAGGGGGTCACCGGCTTCTGGTACGGCAAGAACCCCGGCCTGGACCGGGCCGCCGACGCCATCCGCCACGGCAACCTGGCCGGCACCGCGCCGCTCGGCGGGGCCGTGGCCTGGATCGGCGACGACCCCGGCAGCAAGTCCTCCACCGTGCCCAGCTCGTGCGAGCCGATGTGCCAGAGCCTGTCGATGCCGCTGCTCGCGCCCGGCTCGGTCGCCGAGATCATCGAGTACGGGCTGCACGCGGTGGCGCTGTCCCGCGCCAGCGGCCTGTGGACCGGCCTGAAGATCGTCGCCGACGTCGCGGACGCCGCCGCCACCGTCGAGGTCGGCGGCCACCACGGCGTCCCGGAGCCCGGGCGGCCCGGCCCGCGCAAGCCGCCGGTGCTGGTCGGCCCGGCCTCGCTGGACGCCGAGCACGACATGCTCACCCGCCGCCTCGACGTGGCCCGAGCCTACGGCCACGCGCACGGGCTGAACCGCGTCGTGTTCGACGCCCCGCACGCCAAGCTGGGCATCCTCGCCTCCGGCACCGGATTCGCCGTGGTCCGGCGCGCGCTGGCCGACCTCGGCCTCGACGAGAGCGCCATGACGGACCTCGGGATCCGGCTGATCAAGATCGGCATGCCGTTCCCGCTCGACCACGCCGCGCTGGCCGCCCAGACCGCCGGGCTGGAGCGGGTGCTCGTCGTCGAGGACAAGGTGCCGTTCCTGGAAGGCCAGCTCAAGCAGGCGCTCTACGGCGGCGAGCACACCCCGGCCGTGCACGGCCGCGACCTGCTCACCGCCCGCGGCACGCTCGGCGCCGACGAGGTGGCCGAAGCCGTCGCCCGCTGCGCCGGCCCGGACCGGCTCCCCAGGAAACCGGCCGCGCCCAGGCCCGCGCGCCGCATGCTGCCGCTGGTCGCCGCCCGCACCCCGTACTTCTGCTCGGGCTGCCCGCACAACACCTCCACCCGCACCTCCGACGACACGCTCGTCGGCGTCGGCATCGGCTGCCACGCCATGATCGCGCTGGACGGCGACGGGCGCGGCACCCAGGTCGGGCTCACCCAGATGGGCGGCGAGGGCGCCCAGTGGATCGGGCTCGCCCCGTTCACCGGCGACCGCCACTTCGTGCAGAACCTCGGCGACGGCACCTTCCACCACTCCGGCTCCCTCGCCGTCCGCGCCGCCGTCGCCGCCGGCGTGACGATGACGTACAAGCTCCTCTACAACGACGCCGTCGCCATGACCGGAGGCCAGCGCGCCGAGGGCCGCCTGGACGTGCCCGCCCTCGCCCACGAGCTGGCACTCGAAGGCGTACGGGAGATCGTCGTCACCACCCCTGAGCCGGAGACGTACCGGGGCGTCCGGCTGCCCGGCATCGCCCGCGTCCGCCACCGCGACGAGCTCCAGCAGGCCGAGAAGGAACTGGCCGCGGTCGACGGCGTCACCGTGCTCATCCACGACGACCGGTGCGCCGCCGAGGAGCGGCGGCTGCGCAAGCGCGGCAAGCTGCCCGTCCCGGCCGCCAAGGTCGTGGTGAACGAGCGCGTCTGCGAAGGCTGCGGCGACTGCGGCGACGTCTCCACCTGCCTGTCGGTGCAGCCGGTGCAGACCGAGTTCGGCCGCAAGACCCGCATCCACCAGCCGTCCTGCAACACCGACCTGAGCTGCCTCAAGGGCGACTGCCCGTCGTTCCTGCTGGTCGAGCCGGGCACCAGAAGCGCGCACCGGGTGCCGGACCTGCCCGTCGAACCCGGCGAACCGGACCGCAAGGTCGGCGACACCGTGCTCATCAGGATGCCCGGCATCGGCGGCACCGGCGTCGTCACCGTCTCCCAGATCCTGCAGATGGCCGCCCACCTCGACGGACTGCACGCCGCCGGGCTGGAGCAGACCGGGCTCGCGCAGAAGGGCGGCCCGGTCGTCAGCGACGTCCGCATCTCCGCCCGGCCGCTCACCGGCTCGGTGCGGGCCACCCGCGGCGCCGCCGACGTGCTCATCGGCTTCGACCTGCTCGGCGCCGCCGCCGACGGCAACCTCTCCGTCGCCGCCCCCGAGCGGACCATCGCCGTCGTCGACACCTCGGTCGTGCCCACCGCCGCCATGGTGACCGGCCGCGCCGCCGTGCCCGGCTCGCCCGCCGACGCGCTGGCCCGCATCGAGTCCGCCACCCGCGCGGGCCTCTACGTGGACGCGCACGGGCTCGCCGAGGCGCTCTTCGACGACCACATGCCGGCCAACATGCTCCTGGTCGGCGCCGCCTACCAGCACGGCTGCCTGCCCGTCTCCGCCACCGCTCTCGAGCGCGCCATCGCGCTCAACGGGGCCGCCGTGGACAAGAACGTGGCCGCCTTCCGCTGGGGCCGCGCCCTGGCTCACGACCGCGACGCCGTGCTCAAGGCCGCCGGGCTCGTCGTCCCGGAGCCCACCGGCCTGGAGGAGGCGCTCGCCATCCGCGTCGCCGACCTCACCGGCTACCAGAACGCCACGTACGCTCGTACGTACGCGGAAGACGTGCGGCGCGTCACCGCGCTCGCCGTCGAACGGGCCGGCCAGGAGGCCGGCACCCGCGTCGCGCTCGCCTACGCCAGGAGCCTGTACCACCTCATGGCCTACAAGGACGAGTACGAGGTCGCCCGCCTGCACCTCGACCCCGCCGAGCAGGCACGGCGGGACCGCGAGTTCGGGCCCGACGCCAAGGTGTCCGTGCTGCTGCACCCGCCCGTGTTCCGCGCGCTCGGCATGAAGCGCAAGATCAAGCTGCGCCGCTCGGCCGGGGTGCTCTTCCGCGGCCTGCGCGCCGCCCGCGTGCTGCGCGGCACCGCGCTCGACGTGTTCGGCCGCGCGGAGGTACGCCGGGTCGAGCGCGGGCTCGTGGGAAAATACCGTGATCTCATGAACGACGCCCTCGACCGCCTCACCCCCTCGACCGCCGACGCGGTGGCCGAGCTGGCGGCGCTGCCGGAGGGCATCCGCGGATACGAGGACATCAAGCTGGCCCGCGTCGCGGAATACCGCGAGCGCGCCGCCGCGGCCCTCGCGGCCCTCACCCAGGACGACCGGCTCCGGACCACCGCTCGGGAGAGATCATGACCGTCGACCGCCTGCTCCCCAGCCAGGACGCCCGGGACCTCATCGAGCTGACCCGCGAGATCGCCGACAAGGAGCTCGCCCGCCGGGCCGACCGGCACGAACGCGAAGAGACCTACCCTTCGGGTCTGTTCCCGCTGCTGGGCGAGGCGGGGCTGCTCGGCCTCGCGTACCCGGAGGAGTACGGTGGCGGCGGCCAGCCGTACGAGGTGTACCTCCAGGTGATCGAGGAACTGGCGGCCCGCTGGGCGTCGGTCGCCGTCGCCGTGAGCGTCCACACCCTCGCCTGCTTCCCGGTCTTCACCTACGGCACTGACGAGCAGAAGTCGCGCTGGCTGCCCGACATGCTGGCCGGCCGGCTCATCGGCGGCTACAGCCTCTCCGAACCCCAGGCCGGCTCCGACGCCGCCGCCCTCACCTGCCAGGCGGTCAAGACCGACGACGGCTACCGGATCACCGGCAACAAGGCGTGGATCACCCACGGCGGCATCGCCGACTTCTACGCCCTGTTCGCCCGCACCGGCTCAGGGAGCCGCGGCATCTCCTGCTTCCTGGCTCCCGGCACGGCCGACGGGCTGACCTTCGGGCGTCCGGAGGAGAAGATGGGCCTGCACGCCGTCCCCACCACCACCGCCCACTACGACGGCGTCCTGCTGGACTCCTCCCGGCTGCTGGGCTCGGAGGGCGAGGGTCTGCAGATCGCGTTCAGCGCCCTCGACTCCGGCCGCCTCGGCATCGCCGCCTGCGCCGTCGGCCTGGCCCAGGCGGCTCTGGACGAGGCGGTGACGTACGCCAAGGAGCGGCAGACGTTCGGCAAGCGCATCATCGACCACCAGGGGCTGGGGTTCCTGCTGGCGGACATGGCGGCGGCGGTGGACTCGGCGCGGGCCACCTACCTGGACGCGGCGCGACGCCGGGACGCGGGGCTGGCGTACTCGCGCCAGGCTTCGGTGGCGAAGCTGGTGGCCACGGACGCGGCGATGAAGGTGACCACGGACGCGGTGCAGGTGTTCGGGGGGTACGGGTACACGCGGGAGTTCCGGGTGGAGCGGTACATGCGCGAGGCGAAGATCATGCAGATCTTCGAGGGGACCAACCAGATCCAGCGGCTGGTGATCAGCCGGCACTTGGCCAAGTAGACCCTGACGTGTGGAAACCCCGCTTCTCTGTGTCGGCTGGCGGGGTTCGTCGGCTTGGCAAGCGTGTCCCAGGGAACGGCGCACGCCACCGGTGTGAACAGGCGCCGCCATGCCCTTGTATCTCGTGGGCGCTCTCGGAGTACCCGATTGCTCTAAGTATAGTAACCCCTATACTTGGAGTGTGCAGGACGAGTGGGGGATCTACGTTACCGATGAGGTCGATGCCTGGATCAGTGGCCTTGATCCAGAGGCGCATCGGCTGGTCATCGATGCGCTCGATCGGCTCGCGGAGAATGGTCCAGCGCTGGGTAGGCCACTCGTAGGCAAGATGAACGGCTCGCGCATCGCCAACCTCAAGGAACTATGCCCCCGGTCCACCGGGCGTAGCGCGCTTCGACTGCTGTTCGTCTTCGATCCGAGGCGGGACGCCATTGTTCCGTTGCCGCAGACAAGATCAAGGCAAGCCCTCGCGATCCCAACCGCTGGTACGAGGAGGCCATACCGCACGCAGAGCGGCTGTACGAGATTTACCTGAAAGAACGCGCAGAAGAGGAGGGGCGGAACCCATGACGACGTTCAAGAAGTGGAACCGCGCCAAGCACGTGGAGCAGGCAGGAGGGGAAGCGGCACTTGTCGAGACCCGGCGCATGGTCGACGATTTCATCGATGCTTGGCAGCTTGCCCAGCGCCGTAAGAACGCCGCTCTGACGCAGAGCGAGGTTGCTGCCTTGATGGGTGTGACGAAGGCACGCGTCTCGCAGATCGAGCGTGGCGAAGTTTCTTCAGTGGATGTGGTGGCCCGTTACGTGGAGGCCATCGGCGGACGGCTTGAGCTCACAGCCAGCTTCCCTAGCGGTACTTACCGGCTACGGGCAGGCAAGATGAGCAAGGCGCGTAGGCGACACTTCAAGTTCATTCACTCGCATGGCAAGCTACGGTCTTCGCATCCCGCTGCGGGGACGCCGGGTTCCACGTGCCCGGGATGAGTCGTCGCACTTTGTGAGCCTGCGGGTGGCGCCCCTCCTGTGGCCTGGTCGAAGTGGCGCGCGCCGAGCCGGAAGGCGCCGGCAGCGATCATCAGCGGGTTGCCCGCGCGCTCCGCCGCGCTGATGGCCCGGTCGGCGGCGATCCACGAGGCTTCGGGGTCGCCGAGTTCGGCCAGTGACGCCGAGCACGCCTGGTAGATCGTTGGGCGATCGACTCCGAGGCCGGGACCTGCCCCCGGATTGCTGTTCGGAGGCTCCTGATAGCAACAGTGAACGTGAACTTAACCGACGTGATCGAGTACCTACGAGCTGCGACGCGACCGTGGCCGTCTACGCGAGATCTTCCGTTCGCCGGCCTTGAGACCGCGGAGTGTCCACAGTCCGTACAGAGCCAGCAGCGGTTTGACGAGCGTCCATTCGCCGGGGCGGTAGTCGTCCGCGCGCACAAGCCTCTCGGCGAGATCGGGGCGCTGCCGCCGCAGGTACGCGCGGGCCTTGAGGGCGTGAGCCGGCTGGGAGACGATCTTGATACGGTCGACGTCCTCAAGCAGGGGGATCACGTTCGTGATGTTCTCCCATGTCGTCGCGCTCTGGTCTTCGAGGAGCACCGCGCCGTCGAATTCGAGCACCGACTTCGCGTAATCGGCCATCAACCGCGCCTCCGCGGCGCCACCGCTGGTCGCGCCGCCGCTGAAGATGACGCGGGTGTCAATAGCGACGGAGCGAATTCCAGCACGGACTCGCCATCGGTTGATGAAGTTCGCCGTGGGCTGGGGGTTCCGGTAACCCAACACGACAACGGCCTCGGTCGAGCCTTCACCGTTCGCCACGAGAGCGCGAGACCAGCGCCAGTTCAACCACTCGCCCCAGACCAGGACTCCAGCCCCGGCTATCAGCATTCCTGTCCGTCGCCGCATGCCGGCGACTCTAGAGCGCCTCGGTGCGGCACCGCGTCCTCCCCGTGCCCGGCATGAGGCTGCCGGAGGACGATGCCGCCGCGTCAACGATCAGCGACCAGCAGGTTTAGCGACAACCATCTTCGGTATCCGGCACCTGGAACTTACCCGCGCCTCAGGAGCAGTCAGCGCCGACTGGGAGAGACGATGCACATCAGCGACAACGGGCCCCGGCCGAACGCCTTCGATATCGAAGCGGCTACGCGGCAGAACGAGAACTACAGAACCACCGCATGGACCGGGAAGTATCTGCAGGTCACCCTGATGTCCATCCCGGTCGGTAAGTCGATCGGCCTCGAAGTCCACCCGGAGACCGACCAGTTCCTTCGTCTGGACGCGGGGCAAGGCACCTGTGTCATGGGCCCGGCCAAGGATCGGCTGGACTTCGAGCAACAGGTCTCCGACGGATGGTCGATCCAGGTCCCGGCCGGCACCTGGCACGACGTGATCAACACCGGTGACGAGCCACTGCGCCTCTACGCGATCTACGCCCCGGTCCACCACTCGCGCGGCATCGTCCAGCCTTCGAGCACCGACGCCGAGCGCGACGAATCACTCGGCGTGGACGAGCCTCCCGCCTGGACTGCGCAGCCCCAGGACCGCGTCCCCGACCAGCATGACACCCTCTGAAATTTGATCAGTAACTGAGAAGTGCTGCTGAATCAACACTTATCAGTAGTCATGCCACCCGGCGCACCTGTACCGCCAGCACGATGAGGACGACGGGAAGGAACGTGAACAGCGCCCACGCGAACGTGATCGGATCGGCAGGGTCCGTGGACCGGGTACATCCGAGCAGAGGCATCCAGGTCATCATCAGGTCGGCGGCCAGCAGGGGCGCCAGCGTCAACCAGCCCACAGCCCGGCCCAAAAGCCGGTGACCGGTGCGGGCCAGCAGCGCCCAGAGGGCGAAGCCCAGCGCGACCACCAGCGGCTGCGGGAGCAGGATCACCATGGCCATGGCAGGCCAGAGCAGGATTTCCTCCAGGGCGCCGAAGCAGGAGCCGTCCATGACGATCATCCCGTACTCGGCCGTACCGGCGGCGAGGACCACCACCGTCTGAGGAACGCTCACCAGCAGCAGAGCCGCGCCCCACATGACCAGCGGCCATCGCCAGCGCAGCGGACGAAGCTCGCGCCGTCCGTCGTCATGGACGGCTCGGCCGAGCATCAGCAGCAGTGCCGCCGTGGCGAGGCAGGCGACGGCGAGCAGCAGCAGATCGGTGTCGTCCCAGGGGAGGGACCCCAGCACCCCGCCATGGAGGTCGACCGGCCTGCCGAGAGCGACCTGGACCGCGACGTAGCGCTGGATCTCCTCCGAGGCCGGCCTGCCGAGCCCGGAGACCGGCGGCACGGCGGCGGCCACGGCGAGCAGCGTCAGCAGCGCGGCGCCGGCGCGCGACGCCCAACGTTTACGGCGCAGCGCCACCACGGGAGCCACCAGCAGGGCGGCGATGACCGCGCCGGCGACGACGTTCGCGGTCTTGGGCACGAGGACCGCGGGGGCCAGCGGCATGAGGATCGCGAGGGCGGATAAGGCGGGCACGGAGATTCTGGACGACACCAGCGACGCGTTTATCGCTCGCGAGGGGATCATGTCAAACCGCCTCGAAGCCCCTCTCCGACCAGCGCCTGTCAGGCTTTTCCCGACAAATCATCAATAACAGCATCATTGCATTGCAATTCGGGCATTGCCGGGAGGGGATTTGCGTCGCTACAACCCTCTTTGAGCAACTGGAGGGGTGTATGTCGGGGATTACTGGCCGGCGCGTGGTCCGGCTGATGGCGGCGGCTGCCGGGGGAGCGGTCGTGGCGGGGATCGTGGTCGGGGGTGCGGCGCGGCTGCTGATGAGCCTGATCGCGATCGCGGCGGCCGAGCAGAGCCAGTTCAGCCTGATGGGGACGGTGGGCGTCTTCATCGCGTTCACGGTGCTCGCCGTGCCGGCGGCGGTGACCGGTGCCGCGCCGAGGGCGGTGCGGGTGGCGGGGCGGTGGGTGACCGCGGCCGTGACCGGGTTCGGGGTGGCGTCCACCGGGTTCGCCGACGGCGCCGCGGTCATTCTCGCGCCCGACGGGCGCATGACGTACATCGCGATGGTGGTGGTCGGGTTCGGCGCCGTCGTGGTGGCTCATGGCCTGTTCGCCCAGTACGTCACGCGGCGCCTGGCCGGAGCTCCGTCCTAGGTCAACGGCGGGAGGCCAGCTCGTTCAGCGTCTGGGTGACGCGGTGCAACCAGTCGGCGATGACCTCCAGCTCGGCCTCCGAGTAGCGCTCGTGCATCGCGAGCATGGCCTGGGCGATGCCGAGCTGGTCGCCGGTGGCGGGGCCGGGCTCGGGCTCGGTGGCGGGGCGGACGATCACCTTGCGCCGGTCGTCGGGGTGGCGGTCGCGGGCGACGAGGCCGCGGGCCTCCAGCCGGTCGATCAGCGCGGTGACCGACCCGGTGGCCAGCCTGAGCCACTGGGCGATCTCGCCGGGGGTCATGGGGCCCTGGATGCGGAGCAGCGCGTACGCCTGGAAGTCGGTGGGGTTGAGGTCGAGGCCCAGCGACATGGTGTGGAGCAGCCGGACGAGCCCGGTCGCGAGGCGCTGCCCGTCCTGCTGGATGTCGAGATAGAGGCGCTCGCGGGATCCGGAGCGCGAGGTGTCCATCTTTCTCCCTACCGGCCGGCGCGGTGTCGCCCGTCATTGTAGGGGCAGCTCAGGGGGGCGGTGTGGGGGCCCGTTCGCGCGTCATGTATCTTGATTTTCAAGTAGCTTGATTATCGAGGGAAGGCGCAGGATGTCCGTTCACGACACCCGCACGCGGACCGGTACGGAGCGCCGTCATGCCCGGCCGCGGCGGCACCGAGCCTGGTACGGCGCGGCCGTGCTGATCGCCGTGGTCTGGCTGTTCGGAGCCGGCCCGCTCGGCATGTTCATGGGCAAGCTGACCGAGGTGCAGACCAACGACCAGTCTGCCTTCCTGCCCATCGGCGCCGAATCCACGCAGGTCCAGGAGGCGCGCGAGGCCTTCGAGGAGAGCGACGCGGTGCCCGCCTTCGTCGTCTACTCGGCCGACCAGCCGCTCCCCCGGGAACGGCTGGCCGAGATCGCCCAGGACGCGCAGCGGATCTCCGCCGAGCCCTGGATCCAGGGCAAGGTCGCCGGGCCCATCCCGGGCACCGAGGACCCGAGCGTCGCCCAGCTCGTCGTGCCGATCAGCGACCAGGTCGAGGCCGACGTCGCCGTCGACGCGCTGCGCGCCCTGCTCGGTGACAGCGCGGCCCAGGGCACGACCGTGCAGGTCGCCGGGCCCGCCGCGCTGGGCGCCGACCTCGGCGCGGCGTTCGGCGGCATCGACGGCACGCTGTTGCTCGTGGCGCTCGGCGCGGTGCTGGTCATCCTCATCGCCGTCTACCGGTCGCCGCTGCTGCCGCTCGTGGTCATCGTCTCCGCCATGCTCGCGCTCGTGCTGGCCGCCTTCGTCGTCTATCTGATGGCCGACGCGGGCTGGATCGAGCTGAACGGGCAGAGCCAGGGCATCCTGTTCATCCTGGTCGTGGGCGCGTGCACGGACTACGCCCTGCTGCTGGTCGCGCGCTACCGGGAGGCGCTGTACGAGAAGGCACGGCCGATCGACGCCATCAGGGTGGCGGTGCGCGGCACCGTCGAGCCCATCGTCGCCTCCGGCGGCACCGTCATCCTCGGCGTGCTCTGCCTGCTGGCCAGCGACCTGGCCTCGAACCGCGGGCTGGGCCCGGTGGCCGCGCTCGGCATCGCCGCCGCCCTCGTCTCCGCGCTCACGTTCCTGCCCGCGGTGCTCCTGCTGCTCGGCCGGGCCGCGTTCTGGCCGCTGCTGCCGCGTACCGGCGACCAGGAGGCCGACGCCGACTCGACCGCCGCCGTCGTGCGCCGTCACCGGCTGTGGGGCCGCGTGGCCAGGTCCGTGGAACGGCGGCCGCGCGCGTACTGGGTCATCACCGTGGTGGCGCTGGCCGCGGCGGCGGCGTTCGTGCCGCAGTTCAAGGCCGAGGGCACCTCGCAACTGGACGTGTTCCGCACCGAGGTCGAGTCCGTCGCCGGGCAGCGGACGCTGGAGCGCGGCTTCGGCTCCGCCGGCTCGGCCACGCCCGCCACCATCCTCACCTCGGCCGACCAGGCGGAGCAGGTCAAGGCCGCCGCAGAAGGGGTGGCGGGCGTCACCGAGGTCACCCGGGTGGACAAGGTCGTGGACGGGCGGACGCTGCTGCACGCCACGCTCGGCGAGCCCGCCGAGTCCACCGCCGCCGTCGAGGTCGTCCGCGACCTGCGGGCCGCCGTGCACGCGGTGCCGGGAGCGGACGCGCAGGTCGGCGGCACGGCGGCGGTCACCCTGGACACGCTCGACACCTCGGCGCGCGACCTGCGGGTGGTGATCCCGCTCGTGCTGCTCGTCGTGCTGCTGGTCCTGATCGCGCTGCTGCGCTCGCTGGTGGCCCCGCTGGTGCTCATCGCGACCACGGTGCTGTCCTTCGCCACCGCCCTGGGCGTCGGCGCGCTGATCTTCAACCACGTGCTCGACCTGCCGGGCGCCGATCCGGCGGTGCCGCTGTTCGCCTTCGTCTTCCTGGTGGCGCTGGGCATCGACTACAACATCTTCCTGATGACCCGGGCCAGGGAGGAGACGATCCGGCACGGCGAGCGCGAGGGCACCTTGCGCGCCCTCACGCTCACCGGCGGCGTCATCACCTCGGCCGGCGTGGTGCTGGCGGCGACGTTCGCGGCGCTCGCCGTGCTGCCGCTGCTGTTCCTGATCCAGCTCGCCTTCCTGGTGGCCTTCGGCGTCCTGCTGGACGCGCTGATCGTGCGCTCGCTGCTGGTGCCCGCGCTGTCGCTGGACATCGGCCGCCGCATGTGGTGGCCGAGCCGCCTGTCCCGCTAGGCCGCCTGGCGGGGGCGGAAGACCTTCCGTACGCCGGCCGCGATCCAGATCGTGGCCAGGGCGGCGTACAGGGACAGGATGGCGGGGGCGAAGGAGGAGGTGGCGACCGCGACGGCGATCGTCACCGCGAGCGCCCCCGCCCAGACGGCCAGGATGCGCCGGCCGGCCGCCGAACCGGTGTGGACGGCCTCCTGGACCGGGGTGACCAGGGCCATGGTCGCCACGCCGGCGGTGCCGAGGACATCGAGGCCGAGTCCGATGCCCAGGCCGAGCATGACCGCGCCGGCCACCGGCAGGGCCAGGCACAGCGGGGACACCCGGCCCGCCGCCCCCTCGAACAGCAGGCGGGTGGCCTTGGCCCTGGCCAGCCGGAGCGTGGTCCAGGACTCGGCCACCCACGCCGCCCAGTGCAGCAGCGCGCTGATCACGAAGACCGCGATGACCGGCGGCAGCGCGGGCAGCAGGAACAGCAGCCGCCAGCTCACCCGGAACCGCAGCTTCGCCAGCAGGCGGTAGACGGGGTTGCGCTGCTTCAGCGCGTACACCAGGAGGTCCCTGGCCGCGTCGAAGCCCGGGTCCAGGCGGAGCACCTCGCGGAAGGACTCGGCGGCGGTCTTCGGGTCGCCGGCGGCGAGCGCGGCGCGGCCGTAGGCCCAGTGCGCCAGCGCGCTCTCCGGGTCGTTGCCGACCGCCTGGGCGGCGACGGCCCTGGCGCGCTCGTTCTGACCGAGCATGACCAGGGCGATGGCCAGCAGACTGGCCAGCTCGGCGTGCTGCGGGTCCAGCCCCAGGCCGCGGCCGGCGGTCTCGGCCATCTGGGGCCAGTCGTGCCTGGTCATGTGGACGCGCGCCAGCAGCTCCCAGGACGGGGCGTGCTCGGGTGAGAGCGCCAGCCCGGCGACGACCGCGCGGACCGCCTCGTCGACCAGCCCCGCCTGGAAGTGCACCTGGCCGGAGAGGTAGTGCGGAACGTAGTGGTCGGGCGCGAGCCGGACCCCCTCGCGCGACTCCTCCAGCGCCTCGTCCGTACGGTCCTGCTGGACCAGCGCCAGGCCGAGCAGCGCGTGCGCGCCGGCGTGCTGGGGCTCCTCAGTGAGGACGCCGCGCAGCTCCCGCTCGGCGTCCGCCGGGCGGCCCATCTGCAGTAACAGCCGTGCCCGCTCCAGCGAGTCGCGGACCGTCACCATTTGCGCTGGATGTACGGCATGAGGTCGTCCCAGGCACCCGACTCGTTGGCGTGCATCACGTAGTTGCGCGCGGTCGCCATCCACTCCCGCACGGACGTGGGCCTGGCCGTCTTGGCCGCGGCCAGCAGGTCGCGGGTCGACAGCGGGACCGGCCGGCCCGCGCGGATCGACTCCTGCAGCTTGGCCTCGACCGCCCGGTCCACCACGCCCTTGAGGTCGGCGCCGACGAACTGGTCGGTGACCTTGGCCACCGCGCCGAAGTCGACCTCCGCCAGCGGCTTGTCGCGGCACAGGATGCGCAGGATCGCCGCGCGCGCGTCCGCGTCCGGCGGCGGTACGAAGACGAGCTGGTCGAACCGGCCCGGCCGGCGGAACGCCACGTCGATGTACCAGGGCGCGTTCGTGGCGGCCAGCACCAGCACGCCCTCGTTGGCGTTCTGGTCCACGCCGTCCAGCTCCGCCAGGAACTGGTTGACGAGCTGCCGGTTGTGCGTCTGGCGCATGTCGGAGCGGCGCGCCGCCAGCGCGTCCACCTCGTCGAAGAACAGCACGCACGGCCGGTGGCGGCGGGCCAGGTCGAACGTGGCGCGCAGGTTCCGCTCGCTGGAGCCGATGTACATGTCGAGGATGTCGGCCAGGCCGACGCTCACGAACGCCGCGCCGAGCTCCCCGGCGGCGGCCCTGGCCAGGTGCGTCTTGCCGGCTCCCGGCGGCCCGTACAGCAGGACACCGCCGCCGGCGCGCTTGCCGAACGCGGCGAACAGCTCCGGCTGCTGCATCGGCAGCAGCAGCTTGACCCGGAGCGCCTCCTTGACCTCGTCCATCCCGGCGACGTCGGCGAAGCTGAAGCCGGACCGCTCGACCTCCGCGGTCGAGCGCTCGTGGGTGACGGACGAGGGCGGCATGTACGCGGGCGGGTTTCCCGCGGGGGCCCCGGCGGGTTCCGCGACCACCGGTGGCGGGGCCACCAAGCGGCCCGCCAGGTCGGAGTCCCCGACGGACGGGTCACGCGAGACCGCCTCGTGGTAGCGGTAGGCCGCCTTGTGCAGGTCGCCCTCACCCAGCAGGGCGCGGGCCGCCAGCACGCCCACCTTCGGCGGGTACCCGCCCTCGGCCAGCAGCGGCTCCAGCGCCGACAGCGCCTCTCCGTACGAGCTCTGCCGGACGAACGCCTCGGCCAGCCCGGCCACGATGTCCGGGTCCTTGGGCGCGAGCACGAGCGCGGCACGGAACTCGGCCTCCGCGTCGGCGAGATATCCCTTGCCCAGCAGCTGCTCTGCCAGGTGCCGGCGCAGTGGGAGGTTGTCCGGGGAGAGGCGCGCGGCCTCGCTGAGCGCCCTCAAAGCGGGGTCGTCGACCACGTGCCGGGTCCCTTCTGTCGCGATTCCGGTGGTTCAGAACTACGTAAGCTACCGAAATCGGGACAGGACCTCAGCCCTTGTCGCGTGTGGCGCCGCTCAGCACCTGGTCGATGCGGGCCGCCAGCTCCACGTCCTTGGGCGTGACGCCGCCCGCGCTGTGCGTCCAGAGGCGGAAGCGGACGCCGCTGTCGGTGCGGTCGATGTCCGGGTGGTGGTTCATCTCCTCCGCCTCGTTCAGCACCGCCTCGCTCAGCCAGCCGAAGCTGTCGGGCGTGATCGGGACGTCCTTGACCAGGGCGTTCCCCTCGCTGTGCCAGCCTTCCAGCGCGACCAGCGCGGTGTCGATCTCGTCACGGTTGAGCAGTTCGGTCATGATGTGCTCCCTGCTGTGAGTGGCCGTCACCCTTGGCGTACCACCGGAACGGACCTTCACACACCGGGTAGATTGGCCGCCCATGCGAAGCTTCCGCGTCGTGACGGCGGCGGCGGTGCTCACGGCCGCCGCGGGCTGCGCCGCCCAGGAGAGCGCCGCCCCGCCGTCGGTCCCCGCGCCCACCACCGTGCCCACCGCCGTGCCCACCACCGCGCCCCCCGCCCCGGAACCCAGCCCCGACCTGCCCGATCCGGACGAACGCATCCCGAAGGATCCGGCGAAGCTGGCCGCGGCGCTGGAGAAGACCACCGAGGCCCTCGCCGCGGCCATTGACGGCTGGGACAAGAAGCGGGAGCCGCCCGAGGACGTCGAGCTCCTCGCCCTCCACCACCAGCGCATCCACCGGTTCGCCGCGCGCAACCCGGAGATCGCCGAGAAGGCGTTCGCCCGTCTGCCCGAGCGGCTGGCCGCCGGAGCCAGGGACGACACCCGGGCCATCCGCGAGCTGCTGGCCCTCGCCCACCCCGTCAAGAGCACGTCGGTCATCAGGACCCGCGACGCCCGCCCCGCCGCCGAGCTGCTCCGCTACTTCAAGCAGGCCGAGCGCCGCTTCGGCGTGGAGTGGGAGGTGCTGGCGGCGGTCATGTTCGCCGAGACGAAGTTCGGCCGGGTCAGGTCGGCCAGCCACGTCGGCGCGCAGGGGCCGATGCAGTTCATGCCCGCCACCTGGAAGGCGTACGGGATGGGCGGCGACGTCCAGGACCACCGCGACGCGGTCATGGCCGCCGCCAACTACCTGCGCGCCACCGGCGCGCCCCGCGACTACGGGCGCGCGCTGCACGCCTACAACCCCTCCCAGCGGTACGTGAACGCCATCCAGTCGCACGCCCGCCAGATCAAGCGGGATCCGGTGAACTACTACGTCTACTACAACTGGCAGGTGTACGTGATCACCACCAAGGGGGAGCGGCGCGTCACCGGCCCGTCAGAGGGCTGACCGGACCGCCTCCTCGGTGCGGGCGACCACGGCGGCGCCGTCGGCGGCGGTGATGATCGGGCGCTGGATCAGGATCGGGTGACCCGCCAGCGCGCCGATCCAGCGGTCGCGGCCCTCCGGGGTGCGCGGCCAGGTCTCCAGGCCCAGCTCGGCGGCGACCGGCTCGCCGTGACGGGTGATGTCCCACGGCTCCAGCCCGAGCCTGGCCAGCACGTCGCGGAGCTCCTGCTCGGTCGGCGGGTCGTCCAGGTAGCGGCGGACGGTGTAGCCGGCCCGCTCGGCGTCCAGGATCGACAGGGCGGCGCGGCACTTCGAGCAGTCGGGGTTGATCCAGATCTCGATCATTTCGGCAGTCCCGTGAGAGCGAAGAACTCGGCCCGGGCGCGGGCGTCGTCACGCAGCGTACCGAGCAGCGTGGAGGTGAGGGTGCGCGATCCGGGAGCCTGCACGCCGCGCAGCGTCATGCACGTGTGGTCGGCCTCGATGACGACGCCGACCCCCTCGGGGTCGAGCTGGTCGTGCAGCCATCCGGCCACCTGGCGGGTCAGCCGTTCCTGCACCTGCGGGCGGCAGGCGAAGTGCTCCACGACCCTGGCCAGCTTCGACAGCCCCACGATGCGCTTGCCCGGCAGGTAGCCGACGTGCGCGAGCCCGGTGAACGGCAGCAGGTGGTGCTCGCAGATCGACCGCAGGGGGATGGACCGTACCAGGACGAGCTCGTCGTAGCCCTCGTCGTTGGGGAAGGTGGTCAGTTCGAACGGGCGCGGGCTCAGCATCTCGGCGTACGCGTGCGCCATCCGGCGCGGGGTCTCGCGCAGGCTCTCCTCGTCGGTGTCGACGCCCAGCGCCGCCAGGAACCGCTCGGCCGCGTGCTCGGCCTCGGCCAGGTCCATCAAGGGACCACCTCCTATTTTCACCAACAAGTGTTAGTCATATCCCCATATTTGGTCAATAGTGAGCTGTTTCGCCAGCGGTCTTGGGTGTTAACCTGACGGCGTGACGATGTCGGAGCAGGCCCGTGCGGCCGTCGCGGTGCTCAGCGACGACCTGCGGCGGCGCATGTACGACTTCATCAGGCGCGCCGACCGGCCCGTCACCCGCGACGAGGCCGCCGAGAGCGTCGGCATCTCGCGCAAGCTCGCCGCCTTCCACCTCGACAAGCTGGTCGCGGTCGGGCTGCTGTCGGCCGGTTACGGACGTCCGGGGGAGCCGCGCCCGGTCGGCCGGGCGCCCAAGGTCTACCAGCCCACCGGCCTCGACGTGCGGGTCAGCATCCCGCCGCGCGAGCACGAGCTGCTCGCCGGCATCCTCCTGGAGGGCCTGCGCGTCCAGGGTCCGGAGGAGACGGGCCGTGAGGCCGCGCTCCGCGCCGCCGCCGCACGCGGGCGCGAGCTGGGCGCGGCCGAGCGCGACCGGGCCAAGCCGGGCAGGCTGGGCGCCGAGCGCGCGCTGACGTGCGCCGGGCAGGTGCTCGAACGCCACGGGTTCGAGCCCGTACGAGCGAGCCCGACCCTGCTGCGGCTGCTCAACTGCCCCTTCCACCCGCTGGCCGCCAAGGACCCCGATCTGGTGTGCGCGATCAACCACGCGTTCCTGGCCGGGTTCCTCGAAGGGCTGGACGCGTCCACCGCCGAGGCCGTGCTGGCCCCGCGGCCGGGCGCCTGCTGCGTCGAACTGAGAGGAGCCTGACCGATGACCTACGTGATCGCCGGCGGCGGCCTGGCCGCCGCCAAGGCCGCGGAGGCGCTGCGCGAGCAGGGCTACGACGGCCGCCTGGTCCTGGCGGGGGCGGAGCCGCACCTGCCGTACGAACGTCCCCCGCTGTCGAAGTCCTACCTCCAGGGCAAGTCCGAGCGCGACAAGATCTTCGTCCACGACGCGGCCTGGTACGCCGAACAGCAGGTGGAGGTGCTGACCGGCACCTCGGTCACCGCCGTCGACCGCGCCGCCCACCAGGTCACCCTGTCCGACGGCGCGCGGCTCGACTACGCCAAGCTCCTGCTGGCCACCGGCGCCACCCCGCGCCGCCTCCCGGGCGACGCCCTCTACCTGCGGTCGGTCGACGACAGCGAGCGCATCCGCGACGTCCTGGCCCGCGCCTCCCGGGTGGTGATCATCGGCGCCGGCTGGATCGGCCTGGAGGTGGCCGCCGCCGCCCGCGCCGCCGGCGTGGAGGTGACCCTGCTGGAGTCCGACGGCGCGCCGCTGCTGCGCGTCCTCGGCCCGCGGCTCGGCGCCGCCTTCGCCGACCTCCACCGCGACCACGGCGTCGACCTGCGGCTCGGCGTCAAGGTGGAGGAGATCGCGGGAGGCGTCCGGCTGGCCGACGGCACCCGCGTCGAGGCCGACGCCGTCATCGCCGGCATCGGCGTCGAGCCCGACACCCGGCTCGCCGTCGCGGCCGGGCTCAAGGTCGACGACGGCGTGGTGGTCGACGCCTCGCTGCGCACCTCCGACCCCGACGTCTTCGCCGCCGGCGACGTGGCCCGCGCCTACCATCCGCTGCTCGGCACCCACATCCGGGTCGAACACTGGGCCAACGCGCTCAACCAGCCGGCCGTCGCCGCCGCCGCGATGCTGGACAAGGAGGCGTCCTACGACCGGCTGCCCTACTTCTACACCGACCAGTACGACCTGGGCATGGAATACACCGGCTACGTCCGCCCCGGCGAGGCCGACGACGTGGTGATCCGCGGTGACCTGGCCTCCCGCGAGTACATCGCGTTCTGGCTGGCGGAGGGCAGGGTCGTGGCCGGCATGAACGTCAACGTCTGGGACGTCACCGACGACATCAAGACCCTGATCCGCGCCGCGGCCCCGGCCGACCGCGCCAAGCTGGCCGACCCGTCCGTCCCCCTCACCGAGACCCTGGCATGACGAGACGGCCGGGAAGCCAGGGCTACCCTGGCTTCCCGCGAGTACATCGCGTTCTGGCTGGCGGAGGGCAGGGTCGTGGCCGGGAAGCCAGGGCTACCCTGGCTTCCCGGCCGCCCGCGTCACACGGTGATGGCGATCTTCGACCGGGCGTGCCGTTCCTCGAAGTGACGCAATGCGTCGGGGACCTCGCCCAGCGGGTACGCGCACTCGACGTGCGGGCGGACGGCGCCGGACTCGATGAGGTCCTTCAGCGTGGCCAGGTTGCCGGCGCTCCGGCCGGCGACGGACGACCGGAGCGTACGGTCGCCGAACGGCGACATCACGACGGCCCGGAGGATCCGGCCCATGGGGCCGAGCCACGTGCCGCCGCCTCCGGAGGAGAGCACGAGCACGCCGCCCGGGTTCAGCAGGCGCGTCAGTTCCCGCAGCGACCGGTTGCCGACCAGGTCGAGGATCACGTCGAAGCGCCGCCCCGCCTGAGCGAAGTCGGCACGGGTGTAGTCGATCACCTCGTCCGCGCCGAGCGACCGGACCAGCTCGACGTTCCTCGTCCGGCACACCCCGGTGACCTCGGCGCCCAGCGCCTTGGCGACCTGCACCGAGAACGTGCCGACGCCCCCGGAGGCGCCGTTGACCAGGACCGACTGCCCGGCCCGCAGCCTGCCCGCGTCGCGCAGGCCCTTCAGCGCGGTGTTGCCCGCGACGGGGACCGTGGCCACCTCCTCGAAGCTCAGCCCGCCGGGCATGGCCGCCAGGAACTTCTCCGGCACCCGCGCGTACTCGGCGTAGGCCCCGGCCACGACCTCGCCGTACACCGCGTCACCCGGCCCGAACCGCGTCACGCCGGGCCCCACCGCCTCCACCACGCCGGCCAGGTCGTGGCCCGGCACCCGATGCCGGGGCCGCCGCGGGCCCAGCACCAGCCGGGCCGCGTACGGCACGCCCCTGGTGGTGACCAGGTCGCCGAAGTTGACCGACGAGGCGCGCACCCGTACCAGCACCTCGCCGTCACCGGGCACCGGCTGGTCCACCTCTCCGACTTCTAAGATCCCGGGCGGGCCGTACGCCCGCTGCACGATCGCCTTCATGCCTTCCTCCTCCGTGCCCGGACGAACCCGTTGATCGAGTCGTTGACCGCCATGAGGACCACGACGATCACGACCACCCACGTCACCACGCCCTCGGGCCAGCCCATGGCCTCCAGGAACGCGTCGTTCAGCAGCGCCCCGCCCGCCGTCACCCACACGCCGAGCACGACGAACGCCAGTCCCATCACCGCGTGCGCCACCGCCTGGGGAACGCCCCAGCCCACGTAGTAGCCGACCAGGTCGAAGCCGATCCGTACGGCGGCGAAGACCACCGCCAGGTACAGCCAGCCGGACTCCCACAGCCCCGGCGAGATCACCGGGACCGGCCCGTAGAGCTGGACCAGCACCAGCAGGCAGATCAGCACCGTCGCGACCGAGGTGCCGCCGATCAGCGACGTGCGGTCGATCCGCCGCGCGGGCAGCTCGGGCAGCGTGGCCGGATCCCACCGGGCCGGCCGCCTGTCGCGCATCGACGGCGCCCGCTGGACGGCCGCGAACACCAGCGTCACCCAGAACGCGACGTGCATCGCCACCGTCAGCGCGGTCCCGGTCGCCTCCCACAGCGCCCGCCCGGCGGGCCCGCCCCGCGCGAACCCCACCACGCTCGCACCCAGGAACACCAGCGGGACGGCGGTGGTCAGCAGCGTCTTGAGCAGGCGCGTGTAGCTCAGGTAGAGCGCGGGCCCGATCAGGTGGAGCGGCCGGCCCGCGTACTCGGCGGCCAGCCGGGCCGGGTCGCCGAGCGCGGCGAGCGCCTCCACCTCGGCCCGCGACTCGTCCTCGCCCGTCCGGAGCCGCACCTCGACGGCGTCCGCGATCGAGGAGCGCAGCTCCAGCTCGATGTCGCGGCGCTGCCCTTCGGGGATGCCGCGCAGCGCCTCGGCGACGTAGCGGTCGGTGAGCGTGGTCATTCGTCGTCCCTGAGCTTGGTGAAGGCGGTGTGCAGCTCGTCCCAGTCGCGGGACAGGATGTCGGCCAGCTCGGCCCCGTCGGGGCTGGTCACGTAGTACTTGCGCGGGCGCGACTCGTCGGTGTTCCACTCGGCGGTCAGCAGTCCCTGCTTCTCCAGCCGGCGCAGCAGCGGGTAGAGCGTGTTGGCGTCGACCGCGAACCCGCAGCTCTCCAGCGTCTCCAGCAGCGCGTAGCCGTAGCCGGGGTGGCGCAGGATCAGCAGGCAGGCCAGCACGATGGTGCCGCGCCGGATCTCCTGGCGGTGCGTGGCCAGTACGTCATCCTCTATCACGTCTCACACGATACTGTGTGGCACACAGTACGGACAAGAGGGAAATTCCCGGCATGTCGCGGACGTTGATCAGGTCATGACCCAAGGACCGGCGCCTCGGCCCCTCTCTGACGAAGCCCTCTCCGACCTGCTCGGCAAGCAACGGTTCGGCACGCTCGCCACCGTCAAGCGCAGTGGCCACCCCCATCTGACGACCATGCTCTACAGCTGGGATCCCGAAGCCCGCATAGCGCGGTTCTCGACGACGGCCGACCGGATCAAGCTCCGGCATCTGCGGCACAACCCGCGCGCGGCGCTGCACGTGCAGGGCGGCGACGTGTGGTCGTTCGCCGCCGCCGACGGCGAGGCCGAGGTCTCCGACATCACGACGGTTCCGGGCGACGCGGTGGGGCGGGAACTGCTCGCGATGATCCCGGAGGACGCGAGGCCCGAGGACGGAGACGCGTTCCTGGAGCAGCTGGTCGCCGAGCGCCGGGTGGTCATCCGCTTGAAGGTGGACCGGTTGTACGGAACGGCGCTCGACGGTTAAGTCAGGCTCTCATTGATCCACAACCGGCTTCCAAGGCCGGCTGGAGCTCCTTTCGTGTGTCCTACCACGAAAGGAGATGACCGAAATGAACAAAAAGCGCAAGGCCATAATGGTCATGGCCATGTTCTTCTCGGTGGGCGCCGCGAGCGTGATCAGCGCCGGCCCCGCCGCGGCCATGCCGCCGAACTGTGACTTCTATGTGTGCGAGGGGCAGGGCGGCGGCGGAGGCGGCGGCGGCACCCCCGGCGGTGGTGGTGGTGGCGGCGGCGGTACGCCGCAACTGCCCCCCGACGGCGGGACCCCCGACGGCGGGTCAGGCGGCGGCGACAGATACCCCGATGGGCCGCCCCCGTGGGACATCTGCGACATCGAGCGCAACGCCCCAGGATGTCGCTGAACGCCGTTGTCTAAGAGCACGTAACGCGTTCATCGTCGCGGGCTAGTCATACGAAGAGAGTGCGAACGCCCGTCAGGGCGTCCGCACTCTCTGTCGTCATCTGCTGAACAACGAAAGCGCAGCAGGCGGACCAGCACGTTGCGGCGTGACACACAGCAGGAGAAGTCCTTTATGTCACCCGGCTCTGGTAGGACAGGACGCGCCGAACCCCCAGCAGAGGAAACCTCCGATGATCGAATACGACCGCGTCTTCGGCTACCAGCAGCCCCATAACGACACCTACGCCGGCCTCCCCGTGGTGCATGTGCTCGCCGACGATGACGACGACCTGCCCGCCGCCGATGCCGCTGCCTGGCGGTTCGAGGCGAACGACTGGGGCGACGGCCCCGACACCATGGACGAGGGGTTCGACTGGTTCTTCGAGCACGTCGACACCAGCCGGGTGAAGGCAGTCGTCATCGGCGCCTGGGAGGAGTGCTACACGAAGGACTCTGCGCACATCGTCAGCATGCTCGCCGACAACGCCTCCCGCCTCCCTGAGCTCCGCTCGCTGTTCCTGGGGGCGATCACGTCGCAGGAGGCCGAGATCTCCTGGATCCGGCAGTCCGACATCACCCCGCTACTGGAGGCCTACCCCCGGCTGACGCGGCTGGAGGTGCGTGGCGGCAGCGGCCTGCGACTGAGCCCCGTGCGCCACCAGGCTCTGCGCAGCCTCCGCGTCGAGACCGGCGGGCTGCCCGGTGAGGTGACCCGCGCGATCGCCGCCGGCGACCTGCCCGCCCTGGAACACCTGGAGCTCTGGCTCGGCGAGGAGAACTACGGTGGCGACACCACGGTCGCCGACCTCGCCCCGATCCTGTCCGGCGAGCGTCTGCCCGCGCTGCGCCACCTGGGCCTGCAGGACAGCGAGATCCAGGACGAGATCGCCGCCGCCGTCGCCACCGCGCCCGTCGTCGCCCGCCTGGAGTCGCTCGGCCTGTCCATGGGCGCGCTCACCGACGCCGGCGCGGAGTCGCTGCTCACCGGACAGCCTCTGACCCACCTGCGCGCGCTCGACCTGCACCACCACTACCTCACCGAATCGATGATGCGTCGCGTCGCGGACGCGCTCCCCGGCGTGCGGGTGGACCTCAGCGAGCAGGAGACCCCGGACGAGGACTGGCGCTACATCGCGGTGAGCGAGTGACCATGCGGCTGACCGTGCGGCTCGCCGTGGTCGGCACGCCCGGTGACCGCCGTGTCTCGCTCTTCCGCGATGCCGCGCTCGCGTACGGGCTTGCCGAACCGCACGTGATCTCCTGGCGCGACGTGCTCGCGGGCCGGGAGGTGAGCGCGCCCGCCGGCGCGCTGCTCCGCGTCGAGTCGCCGGGGGAGGACGCCGGGACCGACGCACTGCTGCGCGGGCCCGGTGACCCGAGCCGGGTCGGCGGAGGCGCCGCTTGGTACCGCGCGTTCCTGGCGGGGCTCGGCAGGATCGCCGCCATCCCCGGTGTCACGCTGCTCGCCGACGTGGACGAGATCGGGGTGATGTTCGACAAGCGGCGCTGCCACGCTGTGCTGGAGCGAGCGGGCGTGCCCGTCCCGCCCGCCTTCGAGGCCCGCTCGTACGAGGAACTGCGCGATCTGATGGCCGGGCGGGGCTGGACCCGGGTGTTCGTCAAGCCGGCCCACGGCTCGTCGGCGTCCGGGGTGATCGCGTTCGAGGTGGCGGCCGGCCGGGTCCGGGCGATCACATCGGCCGCTCGGACGGGGGCGGTTTTCCACAACTCGCTGCGGGTGCGCGGCTACCGGGACGAGGCCGACGCGCGGTGCCTGGTCGACCACCTCGCGCCCGACGGGCTGCACGTCGAGCGGTGGTTCCCGAAGGCGTCGACCGGCGGCGCGCCGTACGACCTTCGGGTGGTGACGGTCGGCGGAGCGCCGACGCACGCTGTGGTGCGGGTGGGGAACGCGCCCATGACGAACCTCCATCTGGGCGGCCGGCGCGGCGACCTGGAGATCGTCCGGTCCCGGCCGCGGCTCTGGGAGTCGGTGCTCGACGCGGCCGGGCGGGCCGCTGCCTGCTTCCCCGGCAGCCTCATGACCGGGGTCGATGTCATGATCGGGTCCGGCAGGCAGTCCGTCGCCGTGGCCGAGGTGAACGCGTTCGGCGACCTCCTGCCTGGCCTGACCGACTTCTCCGGCAGAGGCCGGTCGACATATGAGGAGCAGGTGGAGGCGGTGCTGGCCAGGTGGACATGAACGCGGTGGTGGGCAGCCACGACATCCTCTTCGTCACGCTCGACACGCTCCGCTACGACGTGGCGGCCGAGCTGGCCGAGGCCGGGCGGCTGCGGAACCTTCTTCCGCCGGGGATGCGCTGGGAGCGGCGGCACAGCCCCGGCAGCTTCACCTACGCCTCACACGCCGCCATGTTCGCCGGATTCCTGCCCACGCCCGTGACACCCGGCCCGCATCCACGGCTGTTCGCCGCGACCTTCCCCGGCAGCGAGACCACCGCGCCAGACACCTGGGTGTTCGACGCGCCCGACCTGCCCGCAGGGCTGGCCCGAGTCGGCTACCACACGGTGTGCGTCGGAGGCGTCGGCTTCTTCAACAAGCTGACCCCGCTCGGCTCGGCGCTGCCGGAGTTGTTCGCCGAGAGCCACTGGGAGCCCGCCTTCGGGGTGACCGACCAGCACTCGCTGGAGCACCAGATCGACCGCGCGGCCGAGGTCGTGCGCCGGACGCGGGGGCGGCTGTTCCTGTTCGTCAACGTGTCCGCGCTGCACCAGCCGAACCGCTGCTACCTGCCCGGCGCCGCCGAGGACTCCAGGGAGAGCCACGCGGCCGCCCTGGAGTACGTCGACCGGCACATCGGCCGGCTCTACGCCCTCATGCGCCGCCCTTGCTTCGTGATCGTCTGCTCCGACCACGGCACCGCGTACGGCGAAGAAGGCCACGCCGGACACCGGATCGGCCACGAGGTCGTGTGGACCGTCCCGTACACCCACTTCATCCTGGAGCCCCATGCGCCCCTATGAGGGATACGTCTACGCCTATCCCCACAAGACCGCCTACCGCCCGCTCGACCCGCGCCCCCCGCTGCGCGAGGTGTGGGCGGGGGAGCGGCCCGGTGCGCTGTACGTGCACATCCCGTTCTGCGAGATGCGCTGCGGGTTCTGCAACCTGTTCACCCGCACCGGCGCGCCCGAAGAGCTGACGGGCGCCTACCTCGACACCCTGGAGCGGCAGGCCGCGCAGGTCAGGGACGTGTTGCCGGAGCCGCCGGCGTTCACCACGGCCGCGTTCGGCGGCGGCACTCCCACCTACCTCACCCCCGGGGAGTTGACGAGGCTGTTCGACCTGACCGAACGGGCCATGGGGATCGACCTGGCGGCGATCCCGCTGTCCGTCGAGACCTCCCCGGCCACGGCCACCCCCGACCGTCTCGCCGTCCTGGCCGAGCGGGGGACGGCGCGGATCTCGATCGGCGTGCAGAGCTTCGTCGACGCCGAGGCGCGCGCGGCCGTGCGCCCGCAGAAACGCGCCGAGGTGGAGGCGGCGCTCGACGCCATCCGAGCGGCGGGCGTCCCGGTGCTCAACATCGACCTGATCTACGGGATCGACGGCCAGACCCCCGCCTCGTGGCTCCACTCCCTGGAGACGGCGCTCGCCTGGCGGCCCGAGGAGCTCTACCTGTATCCGCTGTACGTCCGCCCGCTGACCGGGCTCGGCAAACTGAGCAGGGCCTGGGACGACCAGCGGCTGGAGCTGTACCGGATCGGCCGCGACCGGCTGCTGGCCGAGGGCTACGAGCAGGTGTCGATGCGCATGTTCCGGCTGCCGGGCGCAGGCGCCGGCCCGGCCTACTGCTGCCAGACCGACGGCATGGTCGGCCTGGGCTGCGGCGCCCGCTCGTACACCAGCAGGCTCCACTACTCCTTCGAGTACGCGGTCGGCGCGCGGCAGGTGCGCGCCATCATCGACGACTACGTGAGCCGGGACGACTTCGGCGTCGCCAACGTCGGCTTCGTCCTCTCCGCCGCCGAGCGCGGGCGGCGGCACCTCATCCAGTCGCTGCTCCAGGTCGAAGGGCTGGACCGGGGCTTCTACCGCGCCCGGTTCGGCACCGACGTGCTCGACGACTTCCCGCTGGACCGGTTCGGCGACCGGCTGGTGCTGGAACCGTCCGTCGTGCGGCTCACCGCCGAAGGGTTGGCCTACTCGGACGGGATCGGGCCGGCGTTGTTCTCGCCCGAGGTCAAGGCGCTGATGGAGGGCTACCGGCCGTGTTGACGATCCTCTACCGCGGGCCGCTGTCGAGCTGCGACTACGACTGCGCCTACTGCCCGTTCGCCAAGCGCCGCGACACGCCCGAGCAGCTGCGCGCCGACCGGGCCGCGCTGGAGCGGTTCGCCGCCTGGGCCGCCGAGCAGGACTTCGAGCTCTCGATCCTGTTCACCCCGTGGGGGGAGGGCCTGGTCAGGTCGTGGTACCGGCGGGCGCTGGTGGCGCTGTCGTGGCTGCCGAATGTGCGCAGGGTCGCAATCCAGACCAACCTGAGCTGCCGCACCGGCTGGCTCGCCGAGGCATCGGACCGGGCCGCGCTCTGGGTGACCTACCACCCCACGCAGGTGCCCTACGAGCGCATGCTGGCCAAGATCCGCTCGCTTCCGGTACGGCACAGCGTCGGCGTCGTCGGCGACCCGGCGCATCTGGAGGACGCCCGCCGGCTCAGGGCCGACCTACCCGCGGAGACGTACCTGTGGGTGAACGCCGAGGAAGGGCGGCTCTACACCGACGACGAGGCCGACACCTGGACCGAGATCGACCCGCTCTTCTCCTACAGTCGCTTCCCGCACGCCGGCCGGGACCTGCCGTGCCGGACCGGGGAGAGCGTGATCTCGGTGGACGGCGAGGGGACCGTGCGGCGCTGCCACTTCGTCCCCGAGGTGCTGGGCAACCTCTACGACGGGTCGTACCGGCCGGCGCTGCGCCCCCGCGGCTGCCCCGCCGGCTCGTGCGACTGCCACATCGGGTACGTCCACCTGGAGCCGCTCGGCCTGTACGACGTCTTCGCCGGGGGGATCCTGGAGCGGATCCCCGCCTCATGGCCTCACGTCTCGCGCTCGGGGTGGTAATCCTCCTCCGTCAGGCCGAACGTCCACGCGACGCCCTGGCGTGCCCGGCTCACCCACGGCGGCACCCGCAGGAAGTAGGTGCGGCTGGTGCCGTCGGGCTCGGGAGTGGAGTTGACCACCTCGACCATGGCGATCGGCTCGTCGTCGGCCAGGTCGATGCGCCACAGCCGCCCGGTCTCGTCGCGCTGCACCGGCCGGGCGCCGGAGTCGGCGAGGTAGCGCTCGAACCCGAAATGCTCCAGCATGACCCGACGCAGCTCGGCGTTCTGCTCCTCGCGGATGCGCTCGGCCGTCAGGCCGGTCATCGCGGCGCCGAAGCTGGCCGGGACCGGCATGCCGTGCCAGGCGTGCAGGGCGAACCCGTCGGGGTACGCGAGGGCGGGGCCGTCGGCGCGGTGGAGCCGTCCCAGCTCGTCGAGATGGATCTCGGCGGGCCGCTCGGTGACGATCGCCACCCGCTCGAACGGCCACCACCACCCGGCGCACCCGGCCACCCGCCCGAGCCCGTCAAGCCCGTCGAAAGCTGAGAGCCACGGGGCGTCGTGCTGGCCGAGCACGGCGTCCAGCGTGTGGTGACGCAGGGACTCACCGCCCAGGTCGCCCACGGCGCGGCGGATGTCGCCGACGATCCGCTCGACCCGGGGCCAGATCCGCCCGCCCGTCTCCGCCCACCGCGCGGACCACCCGTCATGCCCCAGCGCCTCACAGGCCGCGGCCCTGGCCGCCGCCCACGGCCGGGTGCGGATCTTCTCCCGCACCGACCGTCCCGCCTCCAGCCCGTTGCTCTCACCCATCCGGAGCAGCACGTCCGCCACCAAGCCGGTCTCTGCCAGTGTCCGGCGTACGGACTCGTCGCCGGTGAGCCAGGCGGCGGCGAGCGCTCCCGCCGCCGGCGAGCCGAGCACGATCACCCGCTCCGGCTCGGCCAGCCCGGCCTCGCGGTAAGCCTGTCGCACCGCGGGCCCCTGGTCGCTCCCGGGCCCCGTCGCGAACGCGACCCGCTCCCACGACGCCACCCGCTCGAACGTCAGGGTCTCCATCAGTCGGCCACCACCCGGTAGGAGCCCGGAACGTACTCACGCTGGCGAACCACCCGATACCACCCCTTCGGCAGGGAAATCGGATCGTGCTCCTCGTGCACGAGCCGGCCGCCGTCGGGCAGGTGGAGGAACCCGCCGGACAGCGTGCCGGGCCCGGGGATGGCGTGGCAGTGGCCGGTGGCCTCGCCCAGGGCCAGGACCAGACGGCCGCGCGCGTCACGCGGCTCGGGGCGGAGCGTGGCCGGCGCCGACTCCTCGGGCACCGGGATGATCAGGATGTCACCCTGACGGTACATGGACCAGCCTCCGTGGTTGGGGGATGATCGCAAAGTATCGGCGCCCACTGACAGTTCCGCTACCGTACGCGCAGGTCGGCGAAGAGCGCGCGGTGGTCGGAGCCGGGCACGTCGTGGACCCGCGTCGCCACCGCCGCGCCGCGGCCGTCGGTCAGCACGTGGGAGATCGCCACCAGCGGCGGTAGCACCCGATTCGGCCAGGTCGGCGCCAGCCCGTTCCCGGTGGCCGCCGCCGCGTCGGTGTAACCGGTGCCGAGCAGCCGCCGGAACACGACATGGTCGAGCGTCGCGTTGAAGTCGCCGGCCAGGACGCGCGGCGGACCCTCGGCCTGGGCGGGCGGCAGGTTCGAGAGCCCCGCCTCCCACTCGTCCACGGTCCACGGCACCGGTGCCACCGGGTGCACGACCACCACTTCCACGGCCGGGCCGCCGGGCAGCGCCACCTGCGCCACCGGCATGTGGTGCCCCACCCGCCGGAACAGCCCCGAACGCTCGCGCAGCGGGTGACGCGCGTAGATGCCGCTGCCTTCCGGCCCGCGCGGCATCGGCTGGGTGACCTCGTACGGCAGCAACTCCTTCAGCCCCGCCTCCGTCAGGCGCTCCCGCGCCGCCCAGGTCAGCTCCTGCACGCTGAACACGTCCACGTCTAGCTTCCGTACGAGGTCGACGATCACCTGGGCGTCACCCCGGCCGCCGTTGAGGTTCGCGGTCAGCAGCCGCAGCGGCCGTCCCCCGGCGGGTGCCTCGCCCGCGACGGCGCGCGGCGCCACCAGCCAGGCCAGGCAGACGCAGACCGCCAGCAGGACCGCCACGGCCGCGCGGCTCCTGGCCCACAGCGCGCACGCCAGCGCCACGAGCGCCGCCACCCCGAAGTACGGAGTGAACGACACCAGCGGCACCAGGAGGAACCCGGTCTCCAGCCCGCCCAGCCGCATCGCCGTCCCGGCCGCGAACACCACCGCCACCACGACGGTCAGCCGCGCCGTCCGAGCCCGCCGCGGCCGGGCCCGCACCGGCCCCTCCACAACCTCTTGCTTGAGCACGGCCACGAATCTAGGCGGCCATTCTTAAACTCCCATGAGCGTCAGGCGGGTGCGGGCTCCTCGACCAGCGCGACGCGGACGGCCGACGGGTCGTCCCCGGTGAGGGGCACCGCGAACACCGCCGTCCGGGCGCCCGCGCCGTAGACCACGAACCGGGTCCCGTCCTCGTCCCACGTCTCCCGGATGTCCGAGGAGAGCCGCGAGGACGCCGAGCAGTACGCGGGGCTGAGGTAGAGCAGCCGCAGCGAGGTCTCCAGCGGCACGTCGCCCGGCGGCGGCACGGAGAGCGGCCCGCGCATCCGTACGAGGAAGCGCCGCGACGGCGTGAGCCAGTAGCGGTCCAGCTCCGCCGAGAGCGCCAGCAGGATCACCACCTCCACCACCACGAGCGCCGCGACCGGCGGGTGCGGCCCCGCTGTCATCGACAGGAGGCCCGCGGCGAGAAGGAGCCCCGCCCTGCCGAATCCGCGCCGGTCGGCAGGGCGGGAGTGGGCGCCCAGGCAGCCGCACGACGAGGTGGGCGCGGCGACGTGGGCGTAGCCGAGATACGCCAGGAACCCGGCGGCGAGCACGGCGGCGGCCGCGCCCTCGGCGGCGGAGTACGGCGGCAGCACCAGCGCCGCGGCCACCGCCACCTCCACCAGCCCCACGGCGACGAGCGCCGGGACCGCGCGCGCCGCGCCGACGAGCCGGGCCAGTGCGGTCTGCCCGGCCTGCGCCCGCGTCCGGCGGCTGAACAGCTTCAGCAGGCCCGCCCAGCCGAGGAAGAAGGCCAGGACGTACGGCTGCGACGCGGCGATCCCGTGCATGCGGTGCCTCCTTAGTGGGGGGAGAAGACGGTGGCGATGTCGACCTCGTTCGTGTCGGGCCGCCAGGCGCCGAGGATCTGCACGTGCTGGCTCACCTTGAGCATCGACAGGTCGGCGGTCGGCGGCGCCTGCGCCTGGATCGCGACGGACTTGCCGGGCACGACGTGGCACAGCACTTCTTTGCCGTGGTGGTCCAGGTGGAGCTTGCCGTCGGTGATGTTCTTGATGTGGCCCTTGATGTTCACGATGTTGAGCCAGACCGACTCGGCGGCGAGCATCCCGTCGGGCATCCGCACCCCGCGGGCGTAGAGGCCGTCACCCGGTTTCGCCGCCTCGAACGGGACCGGGCCGAGCTTCCACAGGCTGGTCCCGTTCACGATCCGGATGGTGTGGAACACCATGTTCGAGCCCAGGACGAGCAGCGTGTCGTCCTTGATCGTACGGATCCTGCCCTCGGCGAAATCGGGGTCGGGGGCGCCGGGTTCGGCGTCGTACGCGGTCTCCGCGAAGGCCGCCTCCGGCCCGAGCGAGCCGAGCGCGGTCGCGGCCACGACGGTGGCGCCGCCGCCGAGCACGGCGGACTTGAGCAGATCTCTTCTGCTGGTCATCGCCGCCTCCTCAGCCGGTCGCGATCTCGCACGGCCGCAGGCCGGCGGAGAGGCTGGCGATGCGGCTGAAGGCCGCCGGGGTGAGGTCGATCAGCCGGTTGTCGGCGCAGGTGGCGCCGCAGCAGCTGCGCTCGCCGCAGAACAGGTCGGTCTGCGGCCCGCAGTCGGCGATCGTGGTGACGACGCTGGCGCCGCCGCACAACGCCGTGGTGCGGTGGCGGAAGCCGCAGGTCCGGCGCGACAGCCCGACGCCGCACCGGTCGGGCCGGGTGATCGACCAGCAGGCGTCGGAGGTGTTGGGCCAGGCGTGCTGGAGGCTGCCGGAATTGCAGGTGCCGCACGCTCCCTTGCCGGTGCTGCTGCACGGCCCCCACGCGGTGCCGCAGCAGAACCAGGAGACTTCGCCTGTGACGGGGCCGAGTAAGTCGGCGGGCGGGTCGGGGGACTTGCTTCGAGCCATGCGAGTTCCTCTCTACGGGTGCGCTCGCTGCTGAAGGTTTCTGACTTGATCCATGAATAACATGTAAGAATTTTTCGTCAATGCCCCGTTCCGGACGAGGAACGTGCCGCCCGCGTTCTGGTACCGCTCGACCAGGTCCTCCAGCGCGGGGCAGCCCGCGCACGACGCTGCTCATCCTCCGCGAGCTGCTCTGGGGCGAGGAGCGGTTCAGCGCCATCGCCCGCGGAGTGCCCAGGATCTCGCCGCCGCTGCTGGCCGCCCGGCTGCGCGAGCTGGGGCGGGTCGGCCTCGTCGAGCGCCACGTGGTCGACGGCGAGCCCCGCTCCCGGCTGACCGAGGCCGGCCGGGAGCTGGAGCCGCTGGTGACCATGATGGGCGCGTGGGGCATCCGCTGGATGCGCGAGCTGCGCCCGGACGAGTACGACCCGGTGCTGCTGATGGTCCAGATCAGCAGGGAGTGCCGGCCCGACCGGATGCCCGAGAAGGCGGTCACCGTACAGGTCCACTTCAAGGACGCCGAGGCCGCCCACCGGCGCTGGTGGCTCGTGCTGTCCCGGTCGCGCGGCGTCGACGTGTGCGACAGCCGTTACACTGAGTGGGCGATCCATCTCTCTCAGTGACTCCGGGAGTTCGCATGCGTAGGCCCCCTCGCTCGCTCGCCGTTCTCCTGACGGCCCTCTGCGTCGCCGTCACCCCGATGACGCCCGCCGCGGCCGACCTTCTCGGCAAGCGCTACATCGCCTCCTACCACTCCGAGGCGGGCTGCCTCAAAGCGGGGCAGGAGGGCGTGCGCAAGCGGCAGTGGACCAAGCCCCAGTGCATCAGGTCCTTCTACGCGCTGGGCACCTGGGACCTTTGGGTGGGCTAGCGCCCGCCGTCCGGTGGCAGGCGCGCGGCCCCCACCTCGCCGGGATGGCCGCCGCGCTGCTGCTGGCGGTGCTGGTGACCAGGGCCGCGGTGACGCTGCCGGAGTGGGGAAGGCTCTCCTCCGGCGCGGCGCTGATGACGGCCGAGGTGACCCGGCTGGTGGTGGGCCTGCCGGTGTGCGTCGTCGGGGTGCTGCTCCTGGCCGACCGCTACGCCCGGCGCAGGGGCGCGCTCGTGCTGGCCGCCGGAGTCGTGTGGATCGTTCCGCCCGCGATGTCCGACGTGCTCGCCGCCGTGGAGCGCCCGGGGACGCCCGTCGCCGCCGCCGCGATCCTGCTCGCCGCGGCAGGCACCGCCTGCCAGCCGCTGACGGTGCTGCTCTTCCCGCTGTGCCTGCTGCCCCGCCCGGCCGTGCGGTGGCCGAGGACGGCCGTGATCGTGACCGCCGCCGCCGCGAGCATCCAGTACGCGGTCGTCTGGGGGCTGGGCACCCCCGGCTCGGCCCGGTTCGCCAGCCCGTGGGCCGGCACCGCGCCCGCCACGTGGGCCGCCGGCCTGCTGCACGACAGCCAGGTAGCACTCGACTGGCTGGCGCCGGTCGTGACGGCGGCGGTGACCGCCGAGCTGGCCCGCGTGGCGTCGAAGGCCGGGCGGGGGAGCGCGGCCCGGTGGGTGATCGCCGCGGCCTGCCCGCTCTACGCCTGTCTCCTGCTCTCCGACCTGTGGGGTGAGAGCTGGACGATGGTGGCCCGGTCGGCCGGGGTGGTGCTGTGGGTCGCGATGATCGGGCTGGCCGCCTCGCACGGCGGGCTGTGGCGCCTGGAGCGGGTGACCAGCCACCGCATGGCCCGCGCGTTCGTCCTGGCGGTGCTGGTCATCGCCGTCACCTGCGCCGCCATGGCGGCCTGGGCGGCCCTGCCCACCGGGCGCACCACCGTCACGGCCGTGGTCGCGGGCTGCGCGCTGGTGACGGGATGGGCCGCCAGGCCGCTCGTCCGGCACGCCGTCCTGGCCGTCGAACGCGCCTTCTACGGGCCGCGCGCCCGGCCGCACGAGGCGGTGCGGGCGCTGGCCGTCCGGTTGCAGCAGGCACCGCACCCCGGCGACGTGCCCGAGCAGATCTGCCGCGGCGTCGTCGAGGATCTGGGGTTGTCGGGCGCGCGGATCGCGCTGGAGACCCGCGCCGGCGCCCGCCTGCTGGCCGCCGCCGGGGCCCCGGTCGACGGCCCGGCGCAGGTCTTCCCGCTGCGCCACCACGGGGAGGTGGTGGGCAGGCTGGAGGTGGCCCGCGACGGGGCGAGCACCCCTGCCGAGCGCGACAGCGAGCTGCTGGCGCTGCTGGCCGACCAGGCCGGGCCGGCGCTGGCCGCGCTGCGGTTCGGCGAGGAGGCGCAGGCGGCCCGTGAGCGGCTCGTGCTGGCGCGTGAGGAGGAACGCCGCCGCCTGCGGCGCGAGATCCACGACGGTCTCGGCCCTCAGCTCGCCGCGGTGCAGCTCCGGCTCGGCGTCGCGCAGGCGTGCGGGCAGGCGTCCCCGGCCGCGCGGGCCCATCTGGGCACGGCGGCGGAAGTGCTCGTCGAGGCGCTGGCCGAGATCCGTCGCATCACGGCGGGGCTGGCTCCCGCCACGCTGGTCGAGCGCGGCCTGCTGGACGCCACCCGCATCCTGGCGCACCGCCTCACCACGGACGCCGTACGGGTCACGGTCACGGCCGGGCCGCTTCCCGCGATGGCCCCGGCGGTGGAGACGGCCGCGTACCGCATCGCCGCCGAGGCCGTGACCAACGCGGTGCGGCACGCCCGCGCCCGCCACGTCGAGGTGGCCTTCACCACCGCCCCCGGCACCCTCACCGTCACCGTCACCGACGACGGGACCGGCTTCGGCGCGGACACGGTCCCGGGCACCGGCCTCCTCTCGGTCACCGAACGCGCCGAGGAGGTCGGCGGCCACGCCGACCTCCACCCCACCCCCACCGGCACCACCATCACCGCCACCCTCCCCCTCTCCACCTCACCGGCGAAACCATGACCACCCCCTGCGGCCCTTCCAGGTCCCCGCCCTCAGCAGTGGGATCGTGGTCGTCCCCCGGACCTCCACCCCGCCTCCGGCAGGTGGGGGCGTGACCGTCACCCCCTGCACCTCCGGACTGACCTCGGCGGTGGGATCGTGAGCGCCGCTCTCTCGGTCTTTCGGACCGTCCTCGGTGGCGGGGTTGTGGCCGTTGCACTCCCGGTCCTCCGGACCGCCCTGGGCGTCCGGAGGGTGATTGTCCCGCTCCTGAGCCTTCGCCCCGCCGCCGGCGGTGGGATCGTGACCGTCACCCCCCGGCTCCTCCGGACCGCCCCCGGCGGCGGGGGCGCTGGGCTTTCTGGTTTCCGTCGGTGTGCCGGGGTTCTTGGTTTGGGGGAGGTTGTTGATGACTGAGGGTGGGTCGATGGATGGTGCGGGGCCGTGGCGGGTGTTGGTGGTTGACGATCATCCGCTGTTCAGGGAAGGGCTGGCGGCGGCGCTGGGTCTGGACGGTGAGTTCGTGGTGGTGGCGCAGGCCGCCACCGGGGAGCAGGCGCTGGTGGAGGCCGAGCGGACGGGCCCGGATCTCGTGGTGATGGACCTGGGCCTGCCGGGACAGTCCGGCATCGAGACCACCCGCCAGCTGCTCAGGGCACGGCCGGAGGTCAGGGTGCTGGTGATGACGATGTCGGAGGACGACGACAGCCTGCTCGCCGCCATGCGCGCCGGCGCCCGCGGATACCTGCTCAAGGGCGCCGTACGCGAGGAGATCCTGCTCGCCCTGCGCACGGTCGGGCTGGGTGGCGCGGTGTTCAGCCCGGACATGGCCGGACGGCTGGCCGGGTTGTTCGCCGCCCACTCCGCCGCGCCGGCCAGGGAGGCGTTCCCGACCCTGACCGGACGCGAGCGCGAGGTCCTCGACCTGCTGGCCCGAGGGCTCGGCTACGGGCAGATCGCCCAGCGGCTGTTCGTCACGGACAAGACCGTGCGCAACCACGTGGGCTCGATCTTCGCCAAGCTCCAGGTCCACGACAGGGCGGCGGCGATCGCCCGGGCGAGGGACGCGGGGCTGGGCTCGGGATGACCGGAGGGCCGCCATCCCGGGCCCGCCCGCCGGGTCACCGGTCGGTCCACAGGTTCCACAGCCAGCCCTCCGCGCACTGGTACCGCGACCAGTGGCCGCGGTCGATGCCCTGCTGGCCGGCGGTGATGCAGTCGCTGTGGAAGAGGAACTTGCCCCGGTGGATCGGCAGGTGGTCGGCGGCCGCGGAGGCGGCGAGAGGGGCGGCGGCCATCGTGACGACGAATCCGGCGATGGCGAGCAGCTGCTTCATGGTGATGTTCCCTTCTGGATGTCGGGGCCGGTGGTCACCGGCTCTTCCGGACATCTGAAGCTTCGCCCGCCCCCGTTCCCGGGCGCATGGGTCACCTGACCTGTCCGTTCCCGGGTTCTGATACACCCTTTTTCGTACCAGTGTTGTGACGGTGCGTTCACGAGCTGCCGCAATTCAGAGTGATTACGGTATTTGGCGTGGCAGGATTGTCGGTGAAGGGGTGGGGCGACGGAGGCATAGAGGAGCGCTTATGCCGACTTATCGCAATATGAGAGGTCTGACCGAAATCGTGGGCGGGGATTTCCAGCGGACCGGGCCGACCGCGTTGCGCATATTGGTGGGCTCGCAGCTGCGCAGGCTGCGGGAGGAGCGGAACATCACCCGCGAGCGTGCCGGTTACGCCATTCGCGGATCGCATTCCAAGATCAGCCGGATGGAGGGCGGGCGCTGCGGGTTCAAGATCCGCGACGTGGAGGACCTGCTCACCCTGTACGGCGTCGTCGAGCGGGCCGAGCGCGCCACGCTGCTGCTCCTGGCCGAGCAGGCCAACCAGCACGGCTGGTGGCACGACTACCGCGACGTGGTGCCCGACTGGTTCGAGGAGTATCTCGGGCTGGAGCGGGACGCGGAGCTGATCCGTACGCACGAGATCCAGTACGTCCCCGGCCTGCTGCAGACGGAGGACTACGCGCGCGCGGTGATCGCCAGGGGCCACGGCCGCGAGAGCCGCGAGCGGGTCGAGTCGCGGGTCGCGCTGCGGATGCGCCGCCGGGAGCTGCTGGAGACCTCCGGCCGCAGGCTCTGGGCCATCGTGGACGAGGGCGCGCTGCGCCGGCTGGTCGGTGGCCGCGACGTCATGCGCGCCCAGCTCGGCCACCTCGTCGAGATGGCCGGGCTGGCGCACGTCACCTTGCAGGTGCTGCCGTTCAGCGTCGAGGTCGCGGTCGGCGGCGTCGGCCCCGTCACCCTGCTGCGCTTCCCCCAGGCCGAGCTGGACGACATCGTCTACCTCGAACAGCTCGCCAGCGCCCAGTACCTCACGAAGGACGCGGAGGCGCACCCGTACCGGCATCTGCTGAACGAGCTCAGCGTGCACGCGCCCCCGCCCAAGGCCACGCCGGGCATCCTGCGCCGGATCATGGAGGAGCTGTAGGGCCTACGGCTTGCGGGCGACGCCGACCAGGGCGTCCACCTCCTTGAGCTCGGCCAGCGGGTCCGGGTCGGGCCGCCAGAGGGGGACGGACGCCACCCCGGGCTCCACCAGCTCCAGGCCGTCGAAGAAGGCGCCGAACTCCTCCCTGGAGCGGAGGTTGTAGGGCACCGCGTCGCCCTCGTTGTAGTCCTCCTGGGCCTGGTCGAGGGCCTCGCCGGTGACGAGGTTGACGCCGTCCCACAGGGCCAGGTAGCTGCCGGGCGCCAGCCCGTCCATCAGCCTGGCCACGATCGCGTGCGCGCCCTCCTCGTCGGTCACGAAGCCCACGATGCCCATCAGCATCAGCGCGACGGGCTGGGTGAGGTCCAGCGTCTTGGCCGCGGCGGCGAGGATCGCCTCGGGGTCGCGCAGGTCGGCCTCGACGTAGTCGGTGGCGCCTTCCGGCGTGCCGACCAGGAGCGCGCGGGCGTGGGTCAGCACCAGCGGGTCGTTGTCGACGTAGACCACGCGGCAGGTGGGGTCGGCCCGCTGCGCGACCTCGTGGGTGTTGTCGACCGTCGGCAGCCCCGTCCCCACGTCAAGAAATTGACGGACACCTGCATCATTGACCAGATAACGCACGATACGGGCGAGCAAGTGACGAGATAGCCGAGCGATATGCACAATGTCCGGAAATGCTTGGCTGAACTGGTCACCCGCCACGCGATCGACGTCGTAGTGGTCCTTGCCGCCGAGCCAGTAATTCCACATCCGCGCGGCATGGGGAACGGTGGTGTCGATTCGGGAGCCGGGGGGAGGGGTTTCACCCGTCATGTGAGTTACTCCTCTTTTGTCGGGATGCGCCGATCTTCAACGTAGCCGCCGCACCCCTCCCTTTTCCAGCGGCCGGTGTCAGAGGGCTCCGGAGTTCTGTGCGGCCTGGTAGACCTCCATCGCCTCGTCCCCGAAGAAGGGGCCGAACATGAAGCCGGGCGCGAAGTCGTACGTGAAGCTGTTGACCGAGTTGAGCATGCCCAGCCCGGTCGACTCGTTGAACCCGAGGAACCAGCCGCCCCCGCTCGACCCGCCCGTCATGTTGCAGCGCACCCCCTGGCCCCTGGTCGCGACCGGGTCGTTGAACGCCCGCCCGCTGCAGTAGATCAGGGTCGAGCCGTCGAACGGCGCCGCCGCCGGATAGCCGAACGCGAACATCTGCCGCTGCCGCGCCTGGTTGAACGCCACCCCCTGCCCGCCCACGACGTCGGTCAGCGTCCGCCCTTGCAGCGGCGCGACCACGGCGGCGGCGATGTCGAAGTTGATGTCCTCGCGGGCGTTCCACTGCTGCGTGGTGAACAGCCTGGTCGCCACCCAGGTACCGAAGGGGCGGCGGCCGTTGTCGAAGGCCGGCACGAACGCCACGTTGCGGTGCGCGGCGCCGTTCAGCTTGACGCAGTGTCCCGCGGTCATCACCACGCTCTCGTTCGCGCTGGTCACGGCCGTTCCCGAGCAGGAGGCGTTGGCGCCCTCGGCGGTGGTGAAGAACAGCCGCCCGCTGGTGCGCACGACGGCCCCGCCGTCGGTCCACCGCAGGCCGGGGCTGTTGGGTACGGCCTGCTGGGTCTGGGCGCCGCGGGCCTGGTTCCCGGAGCCCTGGGTGCGCCACGGCGTCCGCTGGGCGGCCCGCTGCCCCGTCCGCGCCGCGTCGCCCCTGGCCGCCCATGGCTCACCCCGGGTGGGCCCGCTCGACCGGGTGGCGCGCCGGGGGGCCGCCATGGTGTCCATCGGCTGCGCGGCCAGCATCCGCTGCGTGGTCCAGTACTGCAGGACGGTCCTGCGCTCCGACGACGAGTCCGCGCCGGACCACCGGACGGGCCGGTGATCGGCCGTAACGGTTGCCTGTGCCTGCGCGGGGACGAGCGCGCCCGCTAAGGCGAGCGCGGCGGCGGAGAGCAGGGCGACTCTGCGGTGCATAAGTACCTCCCGAAGACCGGAATCTGCCATCAGGAGGTACGCACGGACCCGCCCATCTTTCTCAAGCCGATCACATATGGGTATGGCGGGACGCTCGGAAACAGGGCGGTCGTCGGCCCGTGAGGTAGGGTGGGTTCACCGCGCAAGCCGTTCGCTCACCTTGGAGCCCCAGCTCAGGTGACCGGCTTCGGGTAGCCGACCTCCCCTCTTCGGCCCCGTCGCGCGCCCCCGACGTTTTTCATCTCCGAACGGAGAACCGCATGACCATCCGTACCACCGTCCAGGTGTCCGGTGAGATCGACCTTCACACGGGCGTGAAGCTGCGCCGGCAACTGCTGAACGCGCTCTGCCACGCCACGGACACGCTCGTGCTCGACCTGTCGCGGGTCACCTTCTGCGACGCCTCCGGGCTGTCCGTCCTGGTCGAGCTCCGCAACCGGGCCCGGGCCAGGGGCGTCACCGTCCAACTGACCGGGCCGAGCCCGTTCATGTCCCGGCTGCTGCGCATCACCGGCCTGGACGGCGGCCTCGTCGAGGCCGCCTGACCACGACCCCGCGGCGGCGGCACTTTGTCCAATCGGACGCGAAAGTCGGTCATCCCGCCGCCGATTGGGTCCTCCTCTATCGGCGTAACCCGGGTTACATTCACGTTGATCTGCCCTCACTTATCCCTCACGTTGACCGAAGGGAGAGGCATGAGAGCGAGAACCGCGATCGCGGCCATGACTGCTGCGGCGATCCTCATGCCGGCCGCGGCCGCCCAGGGCGCGGAGACCACCAGTGCCCCGCCCCCCGATGACCGGTTCCAGAAGGTGACGCTGAACGACAACCCCGGCGAGCCGATGGACCTGGCGGTGTTACCCGACTCCAGGGTGCTCCACACGACCAGGAAAGGCGAAATCTGGTTACACGACCCGAAGACCGGGCTCAACACGCTGGCCGCCGACCTCGACGTCTACCAGCATGACGAGGAGGGCCTGCAGAGCATCGCCCTCAGCCCCGGCTTCGGGAAGGGATCCAAGAAGGACGACTGGGTCTACCTCTACTACTCGCCGCCGCTCGACACCCCGATCGACGACCCCTCGACGCCCGGCGTGAACGAGGGCGACGCCCCGTTCACCGGCGCCCCCGAGGACTTCGAGCCGTTCGAGGGCCTGATCCGGCTGTCGCGGTTCCGCTTCACCGGCGCCACCGTCGACCTGCGCACCGAGCAGCGCATCCTGGACGTGCCGGTGGACCGCGGCATCTGCTGCCACGTCGGCGGCGACATCGTCTTCGACGCCAAGGGCGACCTCTACCTGTCGACCGGCGACGACACCAACCCGTTCTTCTCCGACGGCTACACCCCGATCGACGAGCGGGCCGACCGGAACCCGGCGTTCGACGCCCAGCGCAGCTCCGGCAACACCAACGACCTGCGCGGCAAGATCCTGCGCATCAGCCCGCGCGACAACGGGTCCTACGCGATCCCGTCAGGCAACCTCTTCCGGCGCGGCACTCCCGGGACCCGGCCCGAGATCTACGCGATGGGCCTGCGCAACCCGTTCCGCATCGAGCTGAACCGGTCCAACGGTGACCTCTACGTCGCCGACTACTCGCCCGACGCCCGCAACGCCGATCCCGCGCGCGGCCCGGCCGGCACCGGGAAGTGGACGGTCATCCGCAAGGCCGGCAACTACGGCTGGCCCTACTGCGCGACCGCGCGGCTCCCGTACACCGACTACGACTTCGCGACCGGGACGTCCGGCGCGGCGTTCGGCTGCGCCGCGCCCGTCAACGAGTCGCCGCACAACACCGGGCGGCGCGAGCTGCCTCCCGTCGTCCAGCCGGACGTGTGGTACTCCTACGGCCAGTCGGCGGAGTTCCCCCAGCTGGGCACCGGCGGCATCGGGCCGATGGCCGGCCCCGCCTACGACTTCGACCAGCGTGACACGCGCGGCCGCGACGCCGTGGGCTGGCCGCGTCACTACGACGGCGTCCCGCTGTTCTACGAGTGGACCCGCGACTACGTCAAGGCGTTCCACCGGGGCGGGCGGATCGAGGACGTGCTCCCCTCGTTCGTCTTCGACAACCCGATGGACATGGAGTTCGGCCCCGACGGCGCGCTCTACGTGCTGGAGTACGGCGACGGCTTCTTCCAGGAGAACCCGGACGCCCAGCTCGCCCGCATCGACTACATCGGCAACACCGGCAACCACACCCCCGTCCCGGCCGCCGCGGCGTCGGTGACCGCCGGGCAGGCGCCGCTCACCGTCCAGTTCACCGGCGCGGGCACCACCGACGCCGACGGCGACAGGCTCCGGTACGCCTGGGACTTCGACGCCGACGGCAGGGTGGACTCCCGCAGCCCCGAGGCCGCGTTCACGTTCACCGAGAACGGCCTGTACAACGCCACGCTCCGGGTCAGCGACCCGAGCGGCAGGTCGGCCTCGACGTCGGTGCGGATCGTGGTCGGCAACGACACCCCGGTCGTCGAGATCCTCCGCCCGGCCGAGGGCGACCCGTTCGCGTTCGGCGACGTGGTCGAGTTCGAGGTGCGGGTCACCGACGACCAGCCGGTCGACTGCGCCCGCGTGACCGTGGACTACATCCTCGGCCACGACGACCACGGCCACCCGCAGACCACGGCCCGCGGCTGCACCGGCTCCATCCAGACCACCGAGCCAGGCGGCCACGACCCGGAGAACGACGACCTCACCGGCGTCTTCGTCGCGGGCTACACCGACCCGGGCACCGGTGGCCTCCCCGAGCTGACCGGCACCGACCAGGTCGTCCTCCAGCCCACCCGTTAGGAGAACCCCATGTGCTACGGCTACGGCCCCAGCCGGCGGTCGCTGCTCGCCGCCGGGCTCGGCCTCGGCGCGGGCGCGCTCGCCGCCGCCTCCCCGGCCGCCGCGGCGTCGCCGCACCGGCCGCACCACAAGCACCGCGTCCCCCCGGGCCAGATCAGCATGCAGCTCTGGACCGTACGCGACGACCTCGCGCAGAACTACGACGCCACCCTCGCCTACCTCGCCGAGATCGGCTACCCGCGGATCGAGGTCGCGCTCGGCTACTTCGGGCGTACGGCGAAGCAGCTCCGCGAGTTCCTGGACGGGCTCGGCATCCGGGCCACCTCCAGCCACGACGGCATCAGCCCTGACGACGCCGCCCTGGAAGCCAAGATCGAGAACGCGCTGACCCTCGGCCAGACCTACATGGTCGTGCCGTACCTGAACTCCGACAGCCTGGACCAGTGGAAGGCCTGGGCCGAGCGGATGAACGTCGAGGCGCGGGCCGCCCGCAAGGCCGGGCTGAAGTACGGCTACCACAACCACGCCCACGAGTTCACCATCGACCTCGGCGGCGGCCGGACTCCGTGGGACGTGCTCACCGCCGAACTCGACCCGCGCCTGGTCCACCTGGAGATCGACATCTACTGGGCGGTGACCGGCGGCGTCGGCCGCGGCGCCCGGGACCCGGTGCGGTTCGCGATCGACGTCATCAAACGGGCGCCGCAGCGCGTGCTGCAGTACCACGTCAAGGACCGTCACCTGGACGGCGACATGGCCGACCTGGGGACGGGCACGATCGACTTCCGGCGGGTGTTCGACGCGCACCGCGTCAACGAGTACATCGTGGAGAACGACACCCCGGACGTGACGCCGAGGCAGACGTCCGAAGTCGGCTACCGCTACCTGAGGAAGCTCCGTTACTAGAGACGGCGACCGGGCGGACCTCCTGCGGGCCCGCCCGGTCCACGACCCGCCGCGCGTTTGACCCGGTTTGGTACCGGTTGGTAGCTATACGCTGTCGCGCGTGACCATCGCCGTACCGGCCCAGCTGGGCTCCCGCCGCTGGACGGCGGTGATCGTGCTCGGCTTCGTCGGCCAGCTCGCCTGGACCGTCGAGAACATGTATCTCAACGTGTTCCTGTACGACACGATCAGCGACGACCCGACGGCCATCGCCACCATGGTCGCCGCCAGCGCGGTCACCGCGACGGTCGCGACGCTGCTGATCGGCTCGTTGTCCGACCGCACGGGCCGCCGCCGGGTGTTCATCGCCGCCGGTTACGTGCTGTGGGGGCTGTCCACGGCGGCGTTCGGGCTGGTCACCGTGGACACCGTGGCGAACCTCGCGCCGGCCGCGAACGCCGTGCTGGTCGCCATGGTCGCGGTCATCGTGCTGGACTGCGTCATGTCGTTCCTGGGCTCCGGCGCGAACGACGCCGCCTTCCAGGCCTGGGTGACCGACGTGACGCGGCCGGCCAACCGGGGCCGGGTGGAGTCCGTCCTGGCGATCATGCCGCTGGTGTCCATGCTGGCCGTCTTCGGCGCCCTCGACCCGCTCACCAGGGCCGGGCAGTGGCGGGAGTTCTTCGTGCTGATCGGCGCGGTCATCACGGTGGTCGGGGTGGTGGCCTGGTTCCTGGTCCGTGACCGGCCGTCCGTGCCCCGGGCCCGCGACGGCGCCCTGGCCGCCGTCTTCCACGGCCTGCGCCCGAGCGCCATGCGCGCCAACCCCGGCCTCTACCTGCTGCTGTCGGCGTGGGCGGTCTGGGGCGTCTCGACGCAGGTCTTCCTCCCGTACCTGATCATCTACGTGCAGCGCTACCTGCAGATCGAGGCGTACGCGGTCGTCCTCGGCGTGGTGCTGACCGGCGCGTCGGCGGTCACCGTCGGGTCCGGCCGGCTGATCGACCGCGTCGGCAAGGCGCGCTTCCTGCTGCCCGCCGTGGCCGTCTACGCGGCCGGGCTGCTGGCGATGTGGGCGGCGCGCGGAATGGTGCCGGTCATCGCGGCCGGGCTGGTGATGATGTCCGGGTTCATGCTGGTCGCCGCGACCATCGGCGCGCTCGTGCGCGACCACACGCCGCCGGAGCGCGCCGGGCACGTGCAGGGACTCCGGATGGTGTTCGCGATCCTCATCCCCATGCTGATCGGACCGTACGTCGGGGCCCTCGTCATCCGGGGCGCGGACGCGTACTACGAGGATCTCGGGGTGCTCAGACAGGTGCCCACTCCCGCGATCTTCCTGGCCGCCGCCGCGGTGCTGCTGCTGATCGCCGTCCCCGTCCGGATCCTGCGCAAGAGAGAGATCGCATGAGCACGCTCACCCGCTGGGGCCGGGACCTCGACCCCGACGCGGTCCTGCCCGAGTACCCGCGCCCCCAGCTCGTCCGCGACAGCTACCTCAACCTCAACGGCCGGTGGGAGTACGCCATCACCGGCGACGGCGAGGAACCGGTGACGTACGACGGGCCGATCGTGGTGCCGTTCTCGCCCGAGTCGGCGCTGTCCGGCGTCGACCGGCGGCTGATGCCCGGCCAGACCCTCTGGTACCGGCGCGGCCTCACCCTGCCCGACGGCTTCGGCACAGGCGGCAGGGTGCTGCTGCACTTCGGCGCGGTGGACCAGACCTGCCGGGTGCTGCTCAACGGCGTCGAGGCGGGCCGCCACACCGGCGGCTACCTCCCGTTCGGCTTCGACGTCACGGACCTGCTGCGCGACGGCGAGAACGTCCTGACCGTCGCGGTGCGCGACGACACCGACACCGGGCAGCACGCCCGCGGCAAGCAGAAGCTGGAGCGGGGCGGCATCTGGTACACGCCGCAGTCGGGCATCTGGCAGACCGTGTGGGCCGAGCGCGTGCCCGCCACGCACGTCGAGCGGCTCACCCTCACCCCGCACCTGGACGAGTCGTGCGTCGAGGTGACCGTGCACGCCGCCGAAGGGGAGGCGGACGTCGAGATCCTCGCCGCGGGGACCGTCGTCGCCCGCGCCACCGTCCCCGCCGGTCGGCCGGTGCGGGTCCCGATCCCGGACGTCCGGCCGTGGAGCCCGGAGGACCCCTTCCTCTACGACGTCACGGTGGAACTGGGCGCCGACCGGGTGCGGAGCTACGTGGGCATGCGCTCGTACGGGGTGGGGACCGACGCCGACGGGGTGCCCCGGCTGCTGCTCAACGGCCGCCCGTACTTCCACGCCGGGATCCTCGACCAGGGCTACTGGTCCGACGGCATGTACACGGCGCCGTCCGACGAGGCGATGATCCACGACATCGCCACCATGAAGCGGCTCGGCTTCACCATGCTGCGCAAGCACATCAAGATCGAGCCGCTGCGCTGGTACCACCACTGCGACCGCCTCGGCATGATCGTCTGGCAGGACATGGTCAACGCGGGCGGCCGCTACCATCCGCTGGTGGTCACCGCCCCGGCGGTCGTGCCGTTCCATCTGCCCGACCGGTTCTTCGGGCGGGCGCACCGGGAGCGGTTCCTCGCCGAGCTCCGCGAGACGGTGGAGCACCTGCGCAACGTGGTGAGCATCGCCGTCTGGGTGCCGTTCAACGAGGGCTGGGGCCAGTTCGACGCCGCCCGCGTCGCGGCGGAGGTGGCCAGGCTCGACCCCACCCGCACCGTCGACCACGCCAGCGGCTGGCACGACCAGGGCGCGGGCGACCTGCGGAGCCTGCACGTCTACTTCCGCCGCTTCCGCGTGCCGCGCCGCCGCGACCGGCGGGTCCTCGTGCTGTCGGAGTACGGCGGATACGGCCTGCGGGTCGACGGCCACACCTTCAACGACCGCAACTTCGGCTACCGGCGCTACGACACCCCCGACCGGCTGGGCGCGGCCTTCGCCCGGCTGCACGCCGAGCAGATCGTCCCGGCCATCCCGCGAGGCCTGAGCGCCACGGTCTACACCCAGTTGTCCGACGTGGAGGACGAGCTGAACGGGCTGCTCACCTACGACCGCGAGGTGCTCAAACTCCCCGAGGACCTGGTCCGCGCGGTCAACCTGCGACTCACGCTCGACCGGACCCGCTGAGGAGAGCCCCTGTGGACAACCCCCTGGACCTGCTCCGCGCCGACGACCGGACGGCCGCCTGGCTCGCCGGACTGGAGGCCGACGACTCACCGGACGTCGAGGTCGTCCTGCCGGACGCCTTCACCCTGCTCGACCTGGCCGTGCCGCACGAGGACGTCAACGAGATCCTCGCGCTGGCCCAGAAGATCAGGGCCGACCCCGGGCTGTGGTGGCTGCTGGAACGCTGCGCCCGGCGGCTGGTGCGCGGCATCGGGCTGATCGACCACCCCTTCGACCTGCCGTACCTGCCCGCCGGGCTGGGCGCGGCCGGCCGCTACTTCCACCTGTTCGTCTTCGTCGCGGCGCTTCCGCACGTGCGCGCCTACCACCGTGAGCGCGGCGTCCCGGCGGACGTCTCCCGGCACACCCTCGCCGACCTCGGCCGCAACGTCGCCGTCCACCGCAGGCGGCACGGCGTCGGCGGCGTGATCCAGCCCTCCTGGATCAAGATGCACTACCGGGGCGAGATCTACCAGCTGGGCCGGCTGCAGTACCAGCGCGCCACCCTCGGCACCCGCATGGGGACCCTCATCGAGGGCGTCATGCCCGGCGCCCCCTCACTGAATCTGCATATTCCCGACTTCTCCGGGCCGTTGACGCCCGCCGCCTGCGACGACTCGCTGGCCCGCGCCCGCGCCTTCTTCCCTCGCCACTTCCCCGACGAAGAGCCCACCGTCGCCACCTGCTACTCCTGGCTCCTCGACCCCCAGCTCGCCGACCACCTGCCGGAAAGCTCCAACATCGTCGCCTTCCAGCGCCGCTTCCGCCCCGGCTACCCGGCCGAGCAGCCCAACGACGGGGGCCCGATCGAGTTCGTCTTCGGCGACCCCGACCTGCCGCCCGACCAGCTCTCCCCGCGCACCACGCTGGAGCACGCGATCGTCGCCCACCTGCGCGCCGGCGGTCACTGGTACGAGGGCAACGGCTGGTTCCCGCTCTGACGGGGTCCGGAACCGCCCGTCGGCAGGCCGTACAGGAGCACGCGGACGTGGTCCGTGGCGTCGTCCATGCCGCGCCGCAGGTCGCGTAGCAGCGTGTCGGTGGCGTGCGGGCAGTCCGCCGGCCCGCCCCGGGCCAGGTCGATCGTCCTGGCCATCGCGACGAGCGTCCGGCCGAGCCCGTCGTGCAGGCTGCGGCTCAACCGGCGACGCTCCCCGGACGGACGTCCAGGCGAGGATCCGCCGGATCGGCACGTGGCCGAGGGCGGCGCCGTGTTCGGTCCGGCCCTCGCCTCCCGCCTCGTCGGCTACTTCTCCGCGGGCGAGCGCGCCGAGCCCGCCCTGCCCGGCCTGACCCCGCGCGAGCGGGAGATCCTCGCCCTGATCGCCGGCCACCTCACCAACCCGCAGATCGCCGCCCGGCTGGGGCTGAGCCAGAAGACCGTGCGCAACCACGTCTCGGCCGTCTTCACCAAGCTCCAGGTGGCCGACCGCGCACAGGCCATCATGCGCGCCCGGGAGGCGGGCCTCTGACGCTCAGCCGATGAGGCCGCGCCGGAAGGCGACGGCGACGGCCGCCGCGCGGTCGTTCACGCCGAGCTTGGCGTAGATGTGCAGCAGGTGGCTCTTGACCGTGGCCTCGCTGACGAACAGGCGCGCGGCCACCTCGCGGTTGGTCGTGCCCTGCGCGATCAGGTCCAGGACCTCCAGCTCGCGGGCGCTCAGCGGGTCGGCCGGCGTGCGCACCTGCCCCACCAGGCGGGTGGCGACGGACGGGGACAGCACCGACTCGCCCCGCGCCGCCGTGCGCACGGCCCTGATGAGGTCGTCGCGCCGGGTGTCCTTGAGGAGATAGCCGGTGGCGCCGGCCTCGATGGCGGGCAGGACGTCCCTGTCGGTGTCGTACGTGGTCAGGACGAGCACCCGGGCCCCGATGCCGAGCCGGGTGAGCTCCTTGATGGCGGCGACGCCGTCCATCCCCGGCATGCGCAGGTCCATGAGGATCACGTCAGGGCTCAGCGCCCGCGCCAGCTCGACCGCCCGGGCGCCGTTCTCGGCCTCGGCGAGCACCTCGAAGTCCGGGTCGCCGGCGAACATGCCGCGGATGCCGTCGCGCACGATGGGATGGTCGTCGGCGATCAGCAGTCGGATCGGGTCGTCAGCCACGCGCCACCGCCGGGACGCTCGCGGAGATCGCGGTGCCGCCGCCGGGCTCGGTCTCGATCTCCAGGGTTCCGGCCAGGCGGCTGACGCGCCCGCGCATCGAGGTCAGGCCGAAACCGCCGCCGTCCCGTACGCGTTCGAGGTCGAAGCCCGCGCCGTCGTCGCGCACGTCCAGCGTCACCATGTCCTCCATGTAGGAAAGGGTCAGCCCCACCCGGGACGCGCCCGCGTGCCTGGCCGCGTTGGCCAGGGCCTCCTGCGCGGTGCGGAGCAGGGTCTCCTCCACCTCCGGGTGCATGGGACGCACGGTGCCGGTGGTGGTGAAGTCGGCGCGCACCCCGTTGAGCTCGCTCCACCGGGCCACGACCTCGCGCAGCGCCTCGGGCAGCGGGGCGGCGTCCAGCTGGCCGGGGCCGACCGCCTGGACCGAGCGCCGGGCCTCGGCGAGGCTCTCCCGCGCCAGCCGCAGGGCGTTGTCCACGTTGCGGCGCCAGTCGCCGGCCTGGTGTGCCGCCTGGAGCTGGGTGATGATGCCGGTCAGGCCCTGGGCGAGGGTGTCGTGGATCTCCGCCGCCATCCGCTGCCGCTCGTCCATCACGCCCGCCTCCCGGGCCTGGACCAGCAGCTGCGCATGCAGGCCGGCGTTCTCCCGCAGCGTCTCCTCCAGCCGCGTCACCATCTGCTTCCGCTCGGCGCTGCGCGCGGCCGTGATCTCGCCGACGAAGCTGAACAGCCCGACCGCGGCCACGATGGCGGCGGTGAGCAGCAGGTACGAGAGGATCTTGGACGGGACGGGGTCCGGCGGCCCGCCGAAGAAGGCCGTGACGCTGATCGCCGCCGTGGCGGTGACCCCGGCGAAGCGCCACATCCCTTTCAGGTACTCCCATGAGTGCAGGTAGCCGATGAAGCCGAAGAAGCCGGCGAACCACACCGCCTGCGTGCACAGCACGCCGATCAGGACGATCAGCCCGATCACGTAGACGACGCCCCGCGGGACCAGCCGGAGCCACAAGGCGGCCAGCGCCGCCAGCGCCACGACCCGCCATGGCGGGCCGTCCTCCGTGAGGAGCGCGAGCATCGTGCTGGCTGCCAGCAGGACGTACGGTGCTGCCGTCAGCTGGCGCTCCAGCAGGCGCTCCCATCGATCGAGCTGCGCCGTCATGCCTTACTCCCAGCGAAAGAACCTGGCCGCGATCATACTGACGACCAGCGCGTACCCGGCCATCACCAGCAGCGGCAGCGGATCGGCCGGACTGCCCGCCCAGATGTCCTGCAGACTCTGCCGGAAAGCCCCCAGAGGGGTGTATTCACCGACGCGCACCAAAATATCGGGCATCTGGTGCGTCGGCTGCATCAGCCCGGCCAGAAAGGCCATCGGGAAGTACAGCAGGACGCCGATCCCGTTGGCGGACCGCCCGTTCGGGGCCAGCGCCGCGATGAGCAGCCCGATGGCGAACAGGGAACCCGCCCCGAGCAGGAAGACCAGCGCGACCAGCGGCCACCGGGAGGGCAGGTGGGCCCGCAGGACGCCGCCCGCCACGCCCAGCAGCAGGCCGCAGGCGGCCACCGCGAGCACGAGCTGCAGGATCAGCTGCACCACCAGCATCCGCACCGGGCGCACCGGCGTGGCCGAGAGCCGGCGCAGGATGCCCCGCTCACGGTAGGTGGCCAGGGTGGTGGGCAGCATGTAGAGGCCGACGAGCCCCACCGCGATGGCCAGCGCCATCGGCACCAGCACGGTGTCGCCGGGCTCGATCGAGCTGCCGAAGACCACGAGGATGAACAGCGGGATGAGCAGGGCGAAGATCGCCCCGGGCTCCCTGGTGAGCAGCTTCAGTTCGACGAAGGTCAGCTTGGTCACGGGTCCTACTCCTTGGTGCCGAAGGAACGGCCGGTCAGGGCGATGAAGGCGTCGTCGAGGGTGCGCTTGTCGATGCGCAGGTCGCTCACGAGGACGTGGTGCCTGGCGAGGTGGGCGGTGACCGCGGTGGCGAAGTCGGCCCGCCCGCTGACGACCACCCGGTCGCCGGTCCTGCTCACTCCGGTCACCCCCGGCAGGTCCGCCAGCCCGGCGGGCTCGCCGTCCATCAGCGTGAAGCTCATCCGGTGCTCGGCGTCGATCCCGTCGATCAGGCCCGCCGGGGTGTCGAGGGCGACGACGCGGCCGCGGTCGAAGACGGCGACCCGGTCGCAGAGCTCCTCGACCTCGTCCATGAAGTGGCTGACCAGCACCACCGTCATGCCGCTCGCCCGGACCCGCTTGATCAGCTCCCACGTGGTGCGCCGGGCCTGCGGGTCGAGCCCGGTGGTCAGCTCGTCGAGGAAGGCCACCCGCGGGTTGCCGACCAGCGCCAGGGCGATGAACAGGCGCTGCTTCTGGCCGCCCGACAGCTTCCCGAACCGGGCGTCGCGCTTCTCGTCCAGCCCCCACTCGGCCATCAGTTCGCGCCAGTCGCGCGGCTGGGCGTAGAAGGAGGCGTAGAGGTCCAGGGCCTCCCACACCTTGATGTTCTCCGGCAGCTGCGTGTGCTGGAGCTGCACGCCGATCCGCTCGCGCAGCCGCCTGCCGTCCTTGGCCGGGTCGAGCCCCAGCACGCTGATCGACCCCTCGTCGGGCTGTCGCAGCCCTTCCACGCACTCCACGGTGGTGGTCTTGCCGGTGCCGTTGGGGCCGAGGATGCCGAAGATCTCGCCCTCTTCCACGGAGAACGACACCCCGTCCAGAACCGTCAGCTCCCCGTACGACTTGCGGAGGCCGTTGACTTCGATGACTGCCATGGCTCAAGCGTCGTCCGCCGGCGGCTCCGGCGAATCGACCCGCCGGCCATGATCCGCCGCGGATCCGGCTGGCGCGGAAATCAACCGATCGGTTGATGCGCGGCCGAATCCGGAGCTGAAAGTTTCACCGGCGGTTGACGAACGCACCGCCCGCCGCACATGATCACGCTTGTCTCCTGGTCAGGAGGAGGCGTCGAGTGATGACCGTCGAGTGATGACCGTCCAGTGATGACCACTGCCACGGCGAGGTGCACCGATGCCGAGAACCCTGCTCCGGGCCGCGTCCGCGATCGTGCTGACGCTGGCCGCCCTGAACATCCCTGCCGCCCATGCCCAGGACGCCGCCCCTGTCGAGGTGACCGTCAACACGCGTGCCGCCCTCGCGGCCGTACCCGAGACAGGCATCGGCACCAACCATGCCATCTGGGACACCCACCTGGGCTCGGACCAGACCGCCGACCTCCTCAAGGAGGCGGGCGTGAAGCTGCTGCGCTACCCCGGCGGCTCGTACTCCGACATCTACCACTGGGCCGACCACACCGCCCCCGGCGGCTACGTCGCGCCGAACACCGACTTCGACACCTACATGGCCGGCGTGCGCCGCACCGGGGCGAAGGCGATGGTGACCGCCAACTACGGCACCGGCACGGCCGAGGAGGCCGCCGCCTGGGTCAGGTACGCCAACGTCACCAAGGGCTACGGCGTGAAGTACTGGGAGATCGGCAACGAGAACTACGGCAACGGCCACTACGGCGCCGCCTGGGAGGCCGACGACCACCCCGACAAGAGCCCGGCCGAGTACGCCCGCCACGTCGTCGCCTACGCGGACGCCATGAAGGCCGTCGACCCCACCATCAAGATCGGCGCCGTGCTCACCACCCCCGCCAACTGGCCCGACGCGATCGTGGCCGAGGGCGACGCGGGAAGCTGGAACCAGGTCGTCCTGTCGGCCGCCGGATCCAAGATCGACTTCGTGGTCCTGCACTGGTATCCGGGGGCCCTCGACCGTACGGGACACGTACCCGACATGGTCCAGCTCGCCCGCGAGCAGATCGCCCGGTACGCCGGCCCCGGCGCCGAGCGGATCGGCATCGCGATGACGGAGTTCAACACCGGCTCGAGCAGCAACGGCACCAACACCCAGCCGGGCGCCCTGGCCGCCGCCGACGCGTACGCGACGCTGCTGGCCAACGGTGTGTTCACGGTCGACTGGTGGAACGTGCGCAACGGCATCGGCGCCGTCACCGAGGTCGAGGGGCACACCGACTACGGCGACTTCGGCCTGCTGTCGAGCGCGGCCTGCACGTCCGACGGCTCGGTCTGCGAGCCCGCGCTGAACACCCCCTTCGCGCCCTACTACGCGCTCCAGATGGTCAGCCGCTTCGCCCGTCCCGGCGACCAGTTCGTCCGGGCGGCGGCCGACCAGCCCGCGGTCTCCGCGCACGCCGCCCGCCGCCCCAACGGCGAGCTGGCGGTCATGCTGATCAACACCTCGCGCGACACCTCGTACGCGGCCGCCCTCGACTACGAGGGCTACACCCCCGCCGCGGGCGCGCCCACCGTGCTCACCCACACCAACGGCGCCACCGCGATCACCACCGAGACCGCGGGCACTCCCGCCGGCCGGCTCCTGCCGCCGCTGTCGCTCACCACGATCGTCCTGCGTCCCGCCGCCCCGCCGTCCGGCCCCGGCGCCCCCGGTCAGCCCGCCGCCACCGCCGTGACCGACACCACCGCCACCATCACCTGGCCGCGCGCCACCCCGGGCGCCCGCCCGGTCGCCAAGTACGAGATCCACCGCCAGCACGGCGCCGTCACCGAGCAGCTCGGCGAGACTGGCGGCACCTCGTTCACGGCCGCCAACCTCAGGCCCGGCACCCGCTACACCGTCAACGTGATCGCCCGCGACAGCGGCGGCGGCCTCTCCTGGTCCTCCCCGCCGCTGACCTTCACCACCAAGGCCCCCGCCACGAGTTCCTGCACGGCGAAGCTGACCGTGCAGTCGGACTGGGCCAGCGGCTACGTCGGCAGCATCGAGATCACCAACACCGGCGCCCCGGTCAACGGCTGGACGCTGAACTTCGCCTGGCCGAGAGCCTGGCAGAGCCTCGGCAGCGGCTGGAGCGCGACCTGGACCCAGAACGGCCAGGACGTCAAGGCCGTCAGCGAGCCAGGGAACGGCGCGCTGGGCACGGGCGCGACGACCACGATCGGCTTCGTCGGCAACTACACCGGCCCGAACGTCCTGCCGTCGGTCTTCACCTTCAACGGAAGGGTCTGCGGCACCGGCTGACGCGTCATGAAAGGGCATCGAAGGCCGCCATTCGATCGACGGCCTTCGATGCCCTTCAAGTCTTTTTGAAACCGGTGGATTTGTAGTGATTGATCCCCATTTGGGTGCTAGCGTCCTAATTGAAGGATCAATCGAAAAGGGGGAGACGTCGTGAGTAGCGGATATGGCGGCTGCCGCCGCCGTCGATACCGTCGCTGCCGCCGCAGAAGGTGGTGGGGCTACTGGAACGACTGGGACTGGGACGACGACTGGGGCTACTGGTGGTGACCGCAGTCCCGATCTGACGGATCGCGACGGTCAACGCTCGGCGTTAGGTCGCCGTGATCCGTCCTCAACACCGGCCGGCTGCCGTTCGAGCAGGGTCTTGAGTTCGGACAGCAGGTCCGGCCATCCCCCCTTGATCATCTCCAGAACGGTGCTGCCCGGCTCGAACCCGTCGTGGACGACGGTGAGCTTGACCCGCTCCCCGGCCGGTTCGAGATCGAAGGTCACGCGAGAGCGGGGTTCGGCGGCGATCTCGGCGAGGACGTCCGGGGCGACGCCGGCGTCGTCGGCCCACTCCCGGGTGAAGGTGTGCCAGCTGTACGAGAGCCGCCGGTAGGGGTCGGACTCCAGGACCACGCTGCCGCCGTCGTCGACGACCGAGCCCTCGGTGCGCCAGACGACGGGGGCGCCCTTGGTCCAGGCCGACTCCAGGGTGAGACCCCAGTAGGACCGGGTGAACTCCGGCTCGGTCAGCGCGCGCCACAGGCGCTCCGGCGTGGTGACGATGTAGGACGTGTAGACGAACTCGGGCTTGGACACAGCCGTCTCCTCAAGGGCTCGCTTCAGCGCCGACAGCGACTGGACGCGCCGCCGGTCGTAGCGGCGGATCCAGCGCTCGGCGATGTCGTTGATCGGGGCGGCGTTGAGGTAGTGGAGCTTCTCCCGGCCGTGCCTGACCGTGGTGATCAGCTCGGCGGCCTCCAGGACGGCCAGGTGCTTGCTGACCGACTGGCGGGCCATGTCCAGCCCGTCGCAGAGCTCGCTCAGGGTCTGGCCGTCACGGGCGTTGAGACTGTCCAGGAGCATGCGGCGGCTGGCGTCGGCCAGCGCCTTGAACACGTCGTCCACAGCTACCACCTCGATTGCGCAGCCGTTTGGCTGCCTATGAACGATAGGCAGCCAAACGGCTGCATGTCAACAGGTGCGCAGCATGTTGAGCAGGGCCGTCTTCTCCTTGCGGGTGACGAAGAGCCGGTAGTGACGCTTCACGGTGATCCACGACGTCGCGTACCGGCACCAGTGGGCGCGGCGCGGCGGACGCCAGCTTTGCGGGCCCTTGGCCCCCTTGGCGATGTTGGCGGAATGGCTCACGGTGAGCAGTTCGGGCCGCCTGATGTCGTTGGCGAACGCGCGCCGCTTGGCCGGGCTCCACCGCTTGGCGCCCGATCGCCAGGCGTACGCGAGCGGCACCACGTGGTCGACGTCCACGTACCTCTCGCTCTTCAGCTTCTTGCCGTCGTACGGGCTGAACCAGACTCCCCTGACCGGGTGGCAGGCCGCGTTCCGGCGGACGCGCCGCCCGTCGCGGGCCAGGACGAGCTCCCGCGTACTGCACCTCCCCTTGCGGTCCGCCCAGTGGGGGCGGAACTTCTCGCGGCTGTAACCGCGGATGGACAACGGCCTGGCGACCTTGAGCTGCGCCAGCATGCTCCGGGCCCGGGCGGCGGCCTGCTTGCGGGATTCGGCCGCCGCGGGCGGGGCAGTGAGAACGGCGGTGATCGGGAGGACGAGGAGAGTGAGCACGGCGACGTTGGTCGCCCGCCGCAGGAAGATCATGGTTTCACCCATGACGAGCGGCATCCCCGCTCGCGGCGCGGATAACCTCGCCGTGAAAGGATCGACAGCGTGACGCGCCTGCTGATCGTGCACCACACCACCTCGCCCACGCTCCGCGAGCTCTTCGAGGCCGTCCGGGAGGGCGCCACCACCGACGAGGTCGAGGGCGTGGAGGTCGTCACCCGCCCGGCGCTGGCCGCCACCGCCGTCGACGTGTTCGCGGCCGACGGCCTCATCCTGGGCACCCCGGCCAACATCGGCTACATGAGCGGCGCGCTCAAGCACTTCTTCGACACGATCTACTACCCCTGCCTGGAGGAGACCCGCCGCCTGCCGTACGCCCTGTACGTGCACGGCAACAACGACACGACCGGCGCCGTCCGCGCGGTGGAGTCGATCGCCACCGGACTCGGCTGGGAGCGGGTCCGGCACCCGGCGTCGGTGACGGGCGCCCCCGGCAAGGACGACCTCGAAGCCTGCTGGGAGCTCGGCGCCACGGTCGCCGCCACGATCAGCCCCGGCTGACGGCGGCTCAGCGGCTCACCGCGGTCTCCCGCTCCATGCGCGACAGCTTCTCGGGATTGCGCACGGCGTAGAGCCCGGTGATGAGGCCGTCCTCGACGCGCACCGTCATGACGGTCTCGACCTCGCCATCGGCACGGATGACCAGCGCGGGGCAGCCGTTGACCAGCGCCGGCTGCGGCGACGCCGTGCGGGCGACCCTTTTCAGCAGCGCGGCCACCTGACCGGCTCCCACGACGGGCGCGGGCGCGGCCGGCACGAGCCCGCCGCCGTCCGCCAGCAGGACGACGTCGGGCGCGAGGACGTCGAGGAGCCGCCGCAGGTCGCCCGTCTCGACCGCCCGCCGGAACGCCTCCAGCACGTCGCGGGTCTCGGCCGGTGAGGCCGCCCCGCGCGGCCGGCGGGCGGCGACGTGGGACCGCGCCCGGTGGGCGATCTGGCGGACCGCGGCCACGCTCTTGCCGACGGCTTCCGCGATCTCGTCGTAGGCCAGGTCGAACACCTCACGCAGCACGAACACCGCCCGCTCGGTCGGCGTCAGCGTCTCCAGCACCAGCAGCATCGCCATCGAGACGCTCTCGGCCAGCTCGACGTCCTCGGCCACGTCGGGCGCGGTCAGCAGCGGCTCGGGCAGCCACGGGCCGACGTAGGACTCCTTGCGCCGGCCGAGCGTGCGCAGTCGTTTCAGCGCCTGCCGCGTGACGATCCGTACCAGATAAGCACGCTGATCCCGCACCGTACCGAGATCGACGCCCGCCCACCGCAGCCAGGTTTCCTGCAGGACGTCCTCCGCGTCGGCGGCCGAGCTCAGCATCTCGTAGGCGACCGTGAACAGCAGGTTGCGGTGGGCGAGGAACGCCTCGGTCGCCGGATGCTCGCTGCCTTCGCCCATCACTGCTCCTCGCCTGTCCGTTCCCGACCGTGCCACGCATACGATCCCGCCCGCCGCCGCCGTGTGACACCCGGACTCGGTGACATACGTCACACCCGCCGTGCTGTCACAAGCGTCGCGCCGCCGGGATCTCTTGCTCGTCAGACCGCGTACGGAAGGAACATCATGAGTTCAGCACTGGAAGCCCTGCGCCGCGACTTCGGCGGCGACATCGTCGAACCGGGATCGGCCGAGTACGCGTCGGCCAGTCGTTCCGTGCTGGTGACGGGCAGTCCTGCCTGGGTCCTGCGGCCCAGGAGCGTCGGGGACGTGCGGGCGGGCGTGAGATTCGCCGCCGGCGCCGGCCTCCGGCTGTCCGTACGAGGAGGCGGCCACGCCTTCGCGGGCTTCGGCACCAACGACGGCGGCGTGGTGATCGACCTCGGCGCGCTCGCGAGCGTGGAGGTCACCGACAAGGAGCGTCACCTCGTACGGATCGGCGGCGGCGCCACCTGGGGCCAGGTCGCGACCGCGCTGGCCCCGCACGGCCTGGCGATCTCCTCGGGTGACACCAAGGGTGTCGGGGTCGGCGGGCTGACCTTGAGCGGGGGCATCGGCTGGAAGGTCAGGAAGCACGGCCTGGCCCTGGACAACCTGGTCGCCGCGGAGCTGGTCACCGCCGATGGGGAGACCGTGCGGGCCTCCGCGCGGGAGAACCCGGAGCTGTTCTGGGCGATCCGCGGCGGCGGCGGCAACTTCGGGATCGTGACCGCCTTCGCGTTCGCGGCACACCCGACGACGGACGTCTTCTTCGGCCGGATCGCCTTCCCCGCGCGGGAGGCGGCGGCCGTGCTCCAGGGCTGGGCGGACCTCCTCCGCACCGCCCCTGAAGAGCTCACCTCCGTCGCGGAGTTCGCCAACCCCTTCGCGGGCGGCCCCGAAGCACCCGTCGAGATCCGCGTCGCCTTCGACGGCGACGACCCGGAGCGCGCGGCCGGAGCCATCGGCCCGATCCGCCGCCTCGGCACCGTCATCGACGACGACGTCGCGCCGCGGCCCTTCGCGGACACGCTCGTGGACGGCGCCACCCCGCCGCCGGGTTTCCGCGTGTTCACCCGGAGCGCCTTCACCGGCGGTGACGCGGCGCCCGCCGCGCTCAAGGTCCTGGCCGAGGCCGGGGCGTCGGAACGGCCGCCGTTCATCGCCGTCCGCAGCGTCGGCGGCGCCGTGTCCCGCGTGGCCCCCGACGCCACCGCCTACGCGCACCGTCAGGCGGAGCTGATGTTCACGACCACCGTCGCGGGCCCCGAGCCGGTCGTCGAGGCCGCGCGTCCCGCCCTGGAAGCGCTCTGGGCGAAACTCGCGCCGCACGCCGGCGGCGCCTACGCCAACTTCCTCGCAACCGCCACCGAGGAGGACGTCGCCGCCGTCTACCCGGCGCCGACCTACGAGCGGCTCGCCGCGGTCAAGCGTCAGTACGACCCCGGCAACCTGTTCACCGGCAACCACAACATCCGGCCCCGGTAGACAGGAACCGCCCGGCCGGCCATGTCAGTGGCCGGCCGGCCGCGTCACTGGCGTTTGCGATCGATGAAGCGCTGGAGCACCAGGAGGACGATCGGCAGGATCAGCCCGAAGGCGAACTCCGTCAGCTGGATCAGCCGCGTCGCCAGCCCCACGGCTCCTCCCGCCACGAAGAGCGCCAGCGACACCCAGGCCCAGTGCCGCCGCAACCACCGCAGGGACCCGGCCCACCGGCGCCGCGGCAGCAGAGGACGCAGGACCTTCTCGACCGGCAGGTTCTTCCCGTCCTTCTGCCGGATCACGATCGCGCCTTCCATCCAGACGATCTGATCCCCGGCACGAGCGAGCCTGACGCTCCTGAGCGACGCCAGAGCCTCCACGCACGGCCACACCCCCCACAGAGTGATGTGCGTGCTCATGCTGTTGGGCCAGGACCCGTCCTGACACTGCTCGGTGACGATCGTGTCGAAGGACTGCGCCAGCTTCCCCGCCACGTCGATGCTCTGGAACCGCGGATGGTGCATCAGCGCCGTGGTCGCCACCGGCAGCGCGTAGTGCGTCAGCGACGGCGGGAGCCAGTATTCCTCACCCTTGTCCGTACGCAGGAAGAGGACGTTGGACCGTTCCTCCCGGTTGCCGATCTCCACCAGGGAGGAGGTGTCCAGGTTGGCGAGGAGCCAGTCGAAGCCCTTGGCCACCTTCTCGGACGCCGGGTCGACGCCGGCCTTCACCAGCGTGGTGAGCGCCGACGCGGTGTGGGCGACGCGTGCCTGGTTCTGGCGGGGCTCCGGGGCCCAGCCGCCGGAGGGCAGCTGCTGCTCGATCAGCCACGCCACCCCCTTGTCGACCGCCGGGTCCTGGGGAGCCGCCTCCAGCAGGGCCCGCAGGGCCAGGCACGTCAGCCAGACGCGGGGCGGGCAGCCGTGGAAGGAGCCCCAGCCGCCGGACCTGTCCTGGTTGTTGCGCAACCAGGACACCGCCCGTGAGAGGTCGGGAGTCGTCGGCTGGTCGTCGCACCGCAGCGCGGCCAGGCACCGCACCACCCAGGCGGTCGCCTCGACCACCGGCTTGTCCTTGCTGGTGTTGGTCCACCAGCCGCCGTCGACCTTCGGGTCCTCGTCCTTGATCTGGCGGACCCTGAGGAAGTTGAGCGCGTCCTCCAGGTGGGGCGGAGACTCACCGGCGACGTGGAAGGTCAGCAACGCCACGGCGGTCGCGGTCGCCCCCGGCGGGACGGTGTCGAGCAGGTGGTACCAGCCGCCCCCACCCGCGGGACTTTCGTTGTACATGTGGCGCAACAAGTCCATCGACTTGTTCAACGCGCTCTCGGACTGTGACAGATCGATCTCGTGCAACAAGGCCGTTCCCCCGTCGCCGCTTTTCCCGGAGCGTACCGTTCCCCCCATTGCAACTAACGTCACGCTTTGATATAGCCGAAGTGTCCGGTCGCCATACCTCATTCGGGACGGTGCAGATCGGTGGTTTCTGGCTTTCATATTGAGGACGGCGATATCCTCGCGCTCGGCGGCACGACCGAGTGGGCCCGATCCCTTCCCCGGCGGGCTTCCCTGGCCCATCTCACCGCCGCCACCGGGACCTGGGCCGCGGAGGAGGGCATTGTTACCCGCCCGATCCCGGGCGCCCTGCCGTATCCAGCGGGTTTCTACCGGCGCATTCACTGCGACATGGAGACGGCCGGTCATCTGCTGCCGGAAGCCTTCGAACTTCTCCCGCCCGGTGGAGTCCTCATTCCACGGTACGGCACGCCCGAAAATCGAGACGGCGCCGTCATGCTTTCTGAAAACGTGTCAAAAACCGGCCAAGAGGAGGATTGTGTATTTTGCGGTCGTTTCCGATTTCGGATGAACCAGGACGCCGGTGTTCCCGGTGCGGCCGCCCTGCTGTGGGGTGACGAGTTCCTGTGGTGCGCGCCGGATCTGGCTCCTCTCACCGAGGGCCATCTCCTGCTGGTCTCCACCCGCCACTTCCCGTGTTTCGGCGCGTGCCCGCCCGGCCTGGCGCGGGAGGTCGCCCGGCGGAAGCGGGAGGTCACCCGGTGGCTGGAGGCGGTCTACGGCCGTCCCGTGACGGTCTTCGAACACGGCCCGGCCGGCCCGCACGGCGCCGGCTCCTGCATCGACCACGCGCACCTGCACTTCCTGCCCGGTGCCGGTCCGGTCCGCGCCGGGATCGAGCGCGAGGCCCTGTCCGGCGCCGACGCCGGCCCGGCGGAGCTGTTCCGGAGCGGCGTCTCCTACCTCTACCTGGAGGACGCCGAGGGAACGACCACCTACCCCTGCCCGGGGTCGTTGCCCACGCAGTTCCTCAGGATGTGCGCCGCGCCGCCCGGCGAGCGGTGGCGCTGGCAGGACATCTACGGGCTGCCGGAGACGCGCGAGCGGTTCATGGCGACGCTCCGGAAGCTGCTCCCGTCCGCGGAGGCCGGGGCGAGCCCCGTTGACAGCAGCCAGCGCAGCTCACGCGCGGTGAGCAGGTCGCCGAAGCCCATGGGATCGGAGACGCGCTCGTAGCCGGTGGGGTAGTCGACGTGCAGGCGGTCCTGCTGGTAGATCGTCGACCGGCTCGCACCACCGGCCCCCGAGCGGATCATCCACACCGGTGCGGCCTTGTGCACCGCGTCGAGCAGGGGAAACAGAAGCTCGGGGCCGCCCTCAGGGGCGCCCACCACGCCGCGCAGCGTTTCCAGCTCGCCCACCACGACGTCCGCCGCCTCCAGGAGCGGCAGCAGCCGTGCCGGGGGGATCCTGCGGTGGATGTCGTGCGGCACCAGGTCGAGGCAGATCACCGTGGAGTGCGACCGGGCGACGGCCGCGGCTTCCAGCACGGCTTCGGCCGACCGGGCGTGCAGCAACTCGTATCCCGTCAGGAAGAGGGCGTCCGCCGCGGCGATCTCCCGGATCGCCGCCCGCACGTCCGACACGCCCAGCATCTGGAGGTCCGACAGCGGTTCGGCGACCATCAGGCGGACCCCGTGCCCCTCCGAGGTGTCACGTATGACGAGCACCCTCGCGGTCGAGGCGCCTTCCACCACGGTCAGCCGCGGCGTCACCCCCATGGCGGTCACCTGGGCCCGTATCGGATCGGCGAACTCGTCACCCCCGATCCTCGACACCAGCGTGACGGTGGCGAAGAGGCCGATCGCCTGGCGGGCCATCTGCAGCGCGACGCCCGCCGGAGTGATGCGCACCGGCGCGTAATGGAACTGGTCGCCGCGCACCTCGCGAAAGCGCAGGGAGTCGACCCGCACGCGGACGTCGATCCGGATCTCACCGATCGCGACCAGACTGAACCGGCGCTCTCCGTCGGCGGGAATCATGGTCAGCGGCGGCAGACGGCTTCGGACGGATGCGCGCCGCGCAGCCGCAGGAAGCGCTCCACCGCCCCATCGATCCCGGGGATGAGCGGATAGCGGGCGACGGCGTCGAGCCGCACCCACCGCACCTCGTCGATGTGGTCGCCGGAGATCTGGCCGGAGGTGGTCACCTCGTGCGACAACGCCCGGCACTGCCGGGCCACGGCGATGACCCGGACACAACCGCCGTCGTCGGCCGGCATGGCCCAGTCCCACATGTGAAAGGGAGGGCCGGGCTCGATCTCGATGCCCGCCTCCTCGCGGACCTCGCGCACGATGTGCTCGTCGAGCCCTTCGTCCGCGCCCCGCATTCGCCCGCCGGGAACCTCCCACAAACCGGGGTTGTAGGGGTCGGATGGCGATTTGCGGACGAGCAACAGGCGGTTCCTGTCGGCCATGAAGGCTTTCTGCGCGACGACGATGCGCACTTTTTCCTCATTCGCCAGATCAGCCTCTGTCAGGCCGCCCAAGAGCCGGTCCACCATAGACTTCACCTTTGCCGAGTGGGAACGCCTGAACGCCGGTCGCGACACGGCCGGCGCCCCACACTAGCGCTTCTACCTCGTCCGTCAGGCAGTTTCCACCAGTCGTGAAGCGTTCGACAGCGCCTTGGCGGCGGTGGATCATCCGAAGTGCGGCTTTTTCAGTGTGGCAGTTCGGGTCGCCGACATCCAGATTCCGCAATAATGTTGCCCGAAAGCGACTTTATGTTGCCTGCCCTCTGAAGCCCCGTTTAAGACGCCCTTTTCACGCTGCATCCGGGAACTCTTCGACGCCGACGAGCGTGCAGCCCTTCACCTATCGCCGGCCGCTCGGCCATGAAAGTGAAGAGGGCCGGGCGCTAGCGAGGCCCGAGCCCCGTCTTCCCGTCGATCAACTCGCGCACGACGTCGAGGTGTCCGGCATGACGGGCGGTCTCCTCGATCATGTGCAGCGCGATCTGCCGCAAGTCGGTGATCCGATCTCCCGGCGGATGGGGATGGCGCCCACGGGGCCGCATCGACAGCGGCATGGCGGCGAGGACGGCGTCGGACCGCTCGCACTGGTCGCGGTAGAAGGCCAGCACCGTCGACGGTGAGCGCGGGGTCGTGAGCGGCTCGTGGTCGTCGGCCGGCCAGGGCAGGGGCTCGGCCGAACCCAGGGCGACCTCCTGGAACCAGTGCCGCTCGGCGTGACCGAGATGCTCGACGAGACCCAGCGGCGTCCACCCCGAGGGCAGGACGGCGGTCGTCAGGGCGTCGTCGCCGAGACCGTCGATGATCGCCAGCACGGCGGCGCGCTGCGCCTCCAGGAATGTCAACAGGGACTTCTTCTCGCTGTCGCCCACCGGCCCACACCTTTCGCCGACCAGCCCGCCGCACCGCAGGCTAGCGGCCGGCCCCGACAGTTCTCGGGCGCCCGCCCTCCGGTTACGCCGTTGTGGTGGCTGGGCGCGGTGGATAGGTTGGCCCACCGTGCACTATTTGGACGTGGCCTGTCGGCTGCTGCTCGCGGCGGTCTTCGTCACGGCGGCCTGGACCAAGGTCTCGGGGAAGGCCGGCTGGGCCGCCTTCGTCGGTTCGCTGCGCCAACTGGACCAGGTGCCCGGCCCCCTCCTGCGGCCGGCGGCGTTCGCCGTGGTCGCGACCGAGATCGTCGTCGCCGTGCTGCTGCTCGTCCCCGTGCGGGTGGCGGGGTGGATCGGCTTCGCCCTGGCAGGCTGCCTCCTGCTGTCCTTCACCCTGGTGATCGGGCGGGCGCTGTCGCGCGGCAACCGCGCCCCCTGCCGGTGCTTCGGAGCGTCGAGCACGCCCCTGGGCCCGATCCACATCGTGCGCAACCTGATCCTCGTCTGCGTCGCCGTCCTCGGGCTGGCCGGCGCCTCCGCGCCGGGCGCGTTCGAGGTGCCGTACGCCCTGCTCGCCGGTGTCGCCGGACTGGTCGCCGGCATCCTGATCACGGCGTTCGAGGACCTCGTCGCGTTGTTCAGGCCGACGGCGAGATAACAGCCGGTTTGATCCCTATGTCGTGTTATGCGCAGAGAATGCCCTGTCGATAATCATGGACCGCTTCGCCTGACTAGACCTGTACTATCCTGGCCGCTCCGAAAACGATCAACTCGGAGGATTACGCCGTGTCAGTCTTGTGGGCCGCGTTAGCGATCGTCTTCATCATCTGCCTGCTCAACCTGGTGCTCACCGTCGCGGTGATCCGGCGCCTGCGCGAGCACACCGAGCTGATCAACCGAGGGGGCGGGCATCCCCCCGGACAGGAAGAGATCACCCTGCCCGCCGGCGCCCGCGTCGGCGAGTTCAGCGCCGTCACGGGCGACGACCGGACGGTGACCCGTGACGATCTGCGGCCGGGGATGCTCGTGGCCTTCTTCTCGCCGCGCTGCCCGACCTGCGAGGAGCAGAAACCCGCCTTCATCCGGTACGCGTCCGGCCTGCCGGGCGGGCGCGACCAGGTGATCGCGGTGCTCCTCGGCTCGCCCGAGGAACTGGGCGGGCTGCGCGAGGAGCTGGGCGGGATCGCGCAGATCGTCATCGAAGGGGACGTCGACGGCGCCATGGCCGCGGCGTTCGGCCTGCGCGGATACCCGGCCTTCTGCCTCATGGGCCAGGACGGCGTCCTCCAGGTGACCGGTTTCAAGGTCGACGTCCTTCCCGACTCCGTGGCCCTGTGACGACCGGCAGGCGGGTGGCTCTCGCCGCCTGGCGGCTGGCCTGGCGGTTCGCGGCGCGTACGACCATCGCCCAGCTCGTGCTCACGGTGCTGGGCGCGGGTGCGCCGGTCGCCGTCGCCTGGCTGACGAAGATCGTCTTCGATCAGCTGAGCGCCCCCGGCGGGCCCGCGGACCTGACGGGGCCGATCGCCGGCCTGGTCGCCGCGGGCATCCTGACGGCCCTGCTGGCGCAGGTGCTGCGCTACCTGCGGGCCGAACAGGGACGGATCGTCGCACTCGCCGCCCTCGACCAGCTCTACGCGGCGGTCAACCGGCTGGTCGGTCTGGGACGGTTCGAGGACCCGCAGTTCGCGGACCGGTTGCGCTTCGCCCGTCACGCCGGCGGCTCAGGACCGGCCGAGATCGTGGCCGTGAGCCTGAACCTGCTGCAGCAAGTCCTGGTGACCGCCGGGTTCGTCGTCTCACTGGTCACCGTCAGCCCCGTTCTGGCGGTCGTCGTCCTGGTCGGCGCGCTCCCCGCGGTCGGCGCCGAGTTCGCGCTCGCCCGCCGGCGGGCCGAGACCATGAACACCGTGGGGCCGCACGAACGGCGCGAGCTGTTCTACGGCCAGCTGCTGTCCGACGTCGAGGCGGCCACCGAGGTGCGGCTGTTCGGCGTCGGCTCCTTCCTCCGGGGACGGATGCTCGGCGAACGCCGTACCGCGAACCGGGTGGAGCGGGCCATGGACCGGCGGGCCCTGAGCACGGAGGCGCTGCTGACCATGCTCTCGACCGGGGTGGCGGGCGGCTGCCTGGTCTGGGTGGTCAACGCCGCGGCCGCCGGAACGGTCACCGTCGGTGACGTGGCCATGCTGGTCGCCGCGGTGGCCGCGGTGCAGGCGGCGCTGCTCGGCGTCGTGCGCGACCTGGCCGGAGCGCACACCCAGCTGCTGATGTTCGGTCACTACCTCGCCGTCGTGGAAGCGGAGCAGGACCTGCCGGTGCCGGCCCGTCCCCGTCCGGTGGAACCGTTGCGGCACGGCATCGAGCTGCGGGACGTCTGGTTCCGCTACCGGGAGGACCTCCCGTGGGTGCTGCGCGGCGTCACCGTGACGATCCCGAAGGGCCGGGCGGTGGCCCTCGCCGGATACAACGGCGCCGGCAAGAGCACGATCATCAAGCTCCTGTGCCGCTTCTACGACCCGGACCGCGGCGAGATCCTCTGGGACGGCGTCAACCTGCGCGACCTCGACCCGGCGCAGCTGCGCGCCCGGATCGCGGGCGTCTTCCAGGACTTCGTCTCCTACGAGCTGTCGGCCGCCGAGAACATCGGCATCGGTGACGCGGAGGCCCTGACGGACCGGCCACGCATCGAGGCCGCCGCGCGGGACGCGGGGGTGCACGACATCCTCAGCGGGCTCCCGCACGGGTACGACACGCTGCTCAGCCGCATCTACTTCGCCGGCGACGAGCTCAACGGGACGACCCCGGGCACCACGCTCTCCGGCGGGCAGTGGCAACGGGTCGCCATCGCCCGCAGCTTCCTGCGCGGCGGCCGTGACCTGCTCATCCTCGACGAGCCGAGCGCCCGCCTCGACGCCGAGGCCGAACACGAGATCCACCAGGGCTTCCGGCGGTTGCGCGACGGCGGCACCAGCCTGCTGGTGTCGCACCGGCTCGGCACGATCCGGGACGCGGACCTGATCCTGGTGCTCGACGGCGGCACCGTGGCGCAAGCCGGACGGCACGACGAGCTGGTCGAGGCAGGAGGGCTCTACGCCGAGCTGTTCTCCCTCCAAGCCGCCGGATATCGGGATTGACCCGGACCTGAATGGATCTTTACTGTAGGTCGAAACGGGTCAAGATCGGGCGACGCCTACCGGCGTCAAGGAAACGGCCCGTGAACCTCACAAGGGAGTAGAGCATGCTGCGACTCTTCAACACCCTCGGCGACCGTATGTTGTCGGCTTTCGTGCCCAAGGTCACCGCTCAAGCCGCCTGCACGACCTGGAAGGAATTCTGCTACTGCAGCGGCGTCTATTCCATCTCCCGGTGGTGCGACCGCGGTTGCGACAGCAGCCAGACGACCTGCGGGCCCTGCAACGTAAGAGGGGCCAAGTACAGCTGCTAGCCGACACGTAGGGCGCGAGTGGCCGCCGGCCCGGAGCCGGTGGCCGCTTCCGCGTCAGCGCTCCCTGAACCCCGCACCGATGAGTGAGGCGCCTTCCGTGCAGGTCGTGATCGCAGTGCTCCTGGCCGGTGCCGGCGTGGCGGCCCTCGCCGCGGTGCTGCGGCGCAGGTTCGTGCTGGCCACGGTCGCGGGCTTCAGCATGGCGCCCACCTTGCGTCCCGGCGACCGTCTCCTCGTACGCCGCGCGCCCCTGTCACGCCTGAGCGTGGGCGACATCGTGGTGGTCGTGCCGGACGCCCGGATGGCGGACCCGCGCCACCCCGCGGGGTACGTGATCAAACGGCTGGCCGCCGTACCGGGGGACCCCGTACCGGATCACGTACCGTCGCCCGCGCACGAACGCATCCCACCGGGCCGGATGGCGATCCTGGGAGACAACCCCGACGCCAGCCGCGACTCGCGGGACTACGGCCTGGTCACCCAGGAGCAGCTCGTCGGCGTCGTCGTACGCGCCATCGGCACCTGAACCCCTGACGCCGATTCTGCGGCGAGAATTCTCGCGGAACCTGTCGAGGATCGGTGCCGCCCGTTCGTCACCCGGACGACGCAGTTCTGTCGACCACGAGGAGTGACGATGAAGTACGCGATGCTGATCTTCGGCGACGACCGCGAGTGGAGCGGGCTGTCCCCGGCCGAGGAGCAGGACGCGATGAAGCAGGTCTACGACTGGTACGAGCGGTGGCAGCCGACCGGCAAGATCGCTGACGGCGGCGCCGAGCTGCAGCCCCGGGAGACGGCGAAGACCGTGCGCGCCGACGGGACCGGTCAGCCGATGATCAGCGACGGGCCGTACCTGGAACTCAAGGAGGTCATCGGCGCGGTCGTCATGCTGGAGTGCGACGACGTCGACGAGGCCGCGCGGATCGCGGCCACCTGGCCGCTCACGGCCGGCATGAGCGCGCTGGAGGTCCGTCCGGTGATGAGCCGCGAACAGCTCTGACGCTGGGCGCCGGTCTCACAGCCGGCGCCCCAGCTCACCCACTCGACGCGACATCAGCTCCCGTTCGGCCGGGTTCGTCGCCAGCTCCAGAGCCCGCTCCGCCGCCGTCAGCGCCTCGGCCGTACGGTCGAGCGCGGCCAGCAGGTCGGCCCGGGCGGCGTGCCACAGGTGATAGCCGGCGAGCCGGGCCCCGAGCGCGTCGACCTCGTCCAGCGCCGGAGCCGGGCCCACCGCGAACCGCGTGGCCACCGCCCGGTTCAGCAGCACCACCGGAGACGGGTCCAACGCGTACAGCCGGTCGTACAACCCCCGCACGCCGGCCCAGTCGGTGGCCTCGTACGAGACGGCCAGGGCGTGGAGCGCGGCGATGCCCGCCTGCACCTGGTACGGCCCGGGCCGGCCCTGGCGCACCGCCGCCCGCAGCCGCAGCGCCGCCCGTCCGATCGCCGCCCTGTCCCACAGTCGCCGGTCCTGCCGGCCGAGCAGCACGATGCGGCCCCGCGAGTCGAACCGCGCGTCGACGCGGGCTTGGTGCAGCTCCAGCAACGCCGCCAGACCCGCGGCCTCCGGCTCACGGGGCAGCAGCCCGGCGAGCTGGCGCGCCAGCTCGACCCCCTCGCGGGCCAGCTCGCGCCGCTGGGCGGACCGGCCACTGGGCAGATAGCCCTCGTTGAACACGAGATAGATCACCGCGAGCACGGTCGGCAGCCGGTCGACGTACTCATGCGGCTGGGGCACCTCGAACCGGATGCCGCGCTTCCGCAGCTGACGCTTGGCCCGGGAGAGCCGCTGCGCCATCGTCGGCAGCGGCACCAGGAACGCGGCCGCGATCTCGGCCGTACTCAGGCCACCGGCGGCGTACAGCGTCAGCGCGACCCGGGCCGGCTCGGGGAGGTCTGGATGGCAACACGCGAACACCATCGCCAGCCGATCGTCCACGCCCGGTTCAGGCGGCGCTTCCGCCGCCAGCCGCGCCATCTTCTCCCGGCCGACGGCGTCACGGCGCAGCCGGTCCAGCGCCCTGCGCCAGCCCGTGGTGACCAGCCAGCCGGTGGGGCTGTCCGGCACACCCTCGTCGGGCCAGCGCCTGAGCGCCTCGGCCAGCGCGTCCGACAACCCCTCTTCGGCCCGGTCGAAGTCGCCGAGCCGCCGGCTGAGCGCGCCGAGCATGCCGGCCGCGTCCGTCCGCCAGATCCGGTCCAGCAGTTCCGCCACGTCACTCACCGCACCAGTCTGCAATCCTCACCGTACGGAGCGGTCACGCCTACCGCGGACGCAGTAGATTCGCCGTTCGTGCGGCGTCCGCGGTAGGGAGAGATGTCTCCGTCAGCGGGATGACCGGCGGCGGGTCCAGCGGACATAGTTCTTGGCGTCCAAGCGGGAAGCGGAGGAGCGCCTCATGTCCGTCCTACTCGACCTCGCCGCACAGGTGGCCTCGCCCGTGTGTACGACACCGGCGGAATGCGCGGACCAGGGTGTCGATACGTTCCTCGGAACCCCTGAACGCGTCTGGGCCAGCGTGGCCGCACTGGTGGCGGTGGGCGGTGTGGTCATCGGCTGGCCGGCGTGGCGCTCCGTCCGCCGGGCAGGCAGCGGCGGGAGGAGGAGAGCCATCGCGGCCCTGGTGATGGGGCTCGTCGGCGGGCTCAACGGCGCGGTGAAACTGGCCGTCGCCGACGGCGGTCTCGGCACCGGCAACGGAGTGTTCGGGGCGGCCATGGCCCTGGCGCTGGGGCTGGCCGGCGCGGCCCTCGGCGGGCTGGCCCTGGCCCGCTCCCGCCCCTCACCGGTCACGCCGCCACTAAATTGACCGCATGACCGAACTCGGACCCGTCGCCTGGCCGCCCGCCCCCATCAAGACCGAGCGGCTCGTCCTCCGTGAGCCCGAGGCCCGGGACCGTACAGCGATCATCGAGCTGTTCACCTCGCCCGAGGTGGGCACCTACATCGGTGGCCCTCGACCGCGTGACGAGTTCGAGCGCGCGTTGCCTGCCGTGCCCCGGCGCCGCCCCGGCCTTTTCGTGGCTGATCTCGACGAGTCGATGATCGGCATCGTCGACATCAAACGGCGCGACGCCGACCGTCCGGGTCGCGTCCGTCCGGACGGCGGTGAGGTCGAGCTCGGTTACATGTTCCTGCCGGAGGCGTGGGGACACGGGTACGCCGCCGAGGCGTGCGCGGCGGCACTCGACTGGGTCGCCGACGCGCTTCCCCGCGAGCCGGTGGTGCTCACCACCCAGACCGCCAACGACCGCTCGATGCGCCTCGCGGCGAAGCTGGGGTTCACCGAGGTGGCACGGTTCGAGGAGTACGACGCCGAGCAGTGGTTCGGCGTGTGGATCCCGATCACACTGTCCGGTTGATCAGAGCCAGTACGGCCGGCCGCGTCCGGTTGATCAGGGCCAGTACGGCCGGCCGCATCACGCCCGCGTGGCACAGGAGCCCCGGCGGCCGTCTCCAGCACGAACAGGCGCTCGCCGGCCTGGTCGCGGCTCTGGCCCTGGTGCGGGGCGCCATCCCGTTCGCCGCGTCACAGACGGTGGTCGACTTCGCGTTCACCGGGCTGATCACGCTCGCGCCCTGGCTCGCGGACCGCGGAGCTGCGGTTCCTGCCGGGCCTCGATGGAGTTCCCGCGGCCGGGGCCCCGTCCTTCCCTGGCCCGGCTCGGCGACATGCGTGCCGCCGGCGTGCTGGTCGAGCTGACGGTCACAGGCTCGGTCGGCGGACTGCCGCCGGCGGTCAACCTGGCCGCCTACCGGATCGCTCAGGAGTCCCTCACGAACGTCATGCGGCACGCCACGGGGCGCCAAGGTCCTGATACTCACCACCTTCGACGACGACGCCCTCGTCCACGACGCGCTGCGCGCCGGCGCCAGCGGGTTCCTCCTCAAGGACGTGGACCCTCCCGACCTCGTCCATGCCTGCCGGACCGTCGTCCGTGACGAGGCGCTGCTCGCGCCGGCCATCACCCGCAGGCTCATCGAACGGTTCCTCGCCACCCCGCCTCCGGGCCGCCCGCCGGCCGCGTTCTCCCGGCTGACGGCGCGCGAGCTCGAGGTGTTCACGCTGATGGCTCGGGGCCTGGACAACCAGGAGGTCGCCGACCGGCTGGTGATCTCCGCCACGACCGTACGGACGCATATCACCCGCATACTCGCCAAACTCGGTCTGCGCGACCGGGTGCACGCCGTGGTCCTCGGCTACGAGTCCGGGCTGGTCCGCCCCGGCGAGGGCGGCTGATCAGATCCGCTCCTTGCGCTTCGGCAGCGCAAGGCATCCCCGACGGGCCCTCAGCACTGACACAGACTGCAAGAGACGCCGATCCGCCTCAGGCGGAAGCAGTCGCAGTTGGTCCACTGCGACCCCGTCACGCGCGCCGCAAGCTGATCAGCCCGCTGCCGTTGATCGGACCTTACAGCGAAAGCACTCCTGGAGCGCTTTTCAGTACTGCCACTTCTCATTTCGGCGGTGCCTGGTCGGCTCCGGCTCCTCGCCCCGCAGCAGGGTCAGCCGCACGCGCTGCCGGGCCTTCCGCTCAGCGATGTTCGCGTCTTTCCCGATGCCCTCATAGGACCCGCCGACGTCATGCCTGAAGCGGCGGCCGTCCTGCTCCTGAATGCGTAACGGCATGGTGTTATCGGTCCGGCTCACACCGGGAATTCTGGCAGCCGCACAGATGCACATGCCACCACCTGTTGCCGGCAAACGCCCCGGGAGCGACAATCGCTACGGGGCATTCTTGCTGTTCAGACGAGGTGGTCAGGGGCGGGGCCGAACCGCCGATCCGCGGCAACGTGATCAGTCGACGCACATCGCGTTATGGGTGGACTCGAAGACCCATGTGCCGCCACCTGGAGAGGAATAGATCAACAGCGTGCTATAGGTCCCAGGGGTGCAGTCGTGGCCGACCGCGAGGACGTCTTGTCGAGCCCGCTGTTCGGCCGCCGCTAACCCGGCCGCGTAGGTGTTGCCCGCCCCCCGACCAGTGGCGCTGCGGGGGGTGTCATAGCCATCGGCGTGCGCGGCCAAGGGCGCGGTCGCCAGGCCGACCGCCACCACCGCTGAGACGAGACCGAGCCGGCGGAGCCAACTGACTTTCTGCATGCTTCTCCGAAACGCATGGCCAAGGGCACTCTGGGGAGTCAGTCTTCGATTGTTCGTACGGGCCGGTTTCCGCACCCGATGATGTAAGTTTCATCCGCCGTTGGAAGTCATGCGGGGCAAGTGGAACGGCGGGCAGCTAATGCGCGGACGCCCTCAAGCTCGGTGGTTCATGGTGCTGCCCGGGGCCTGTATCGGAAGTCGGTCGGGAGTCGCTGAGCTGTGGCGGTCAACCCACCCGACCGGTTTCCTGCGATCTCCTGGTCGATCTTCACGTAGAGTGCGATCAAGAGGGTCCAGAGGCTTGTCCTCATGTACGGATCATTGAGGCCCTCGCTCCTGTCGCGGGCCGGAACTCGGGATCTCCTCCTCCGGATGACCGCCGATCACACCATCTGACAAAGCGGGCTGGGCCGCGTCCATGTCCGAGACGTACGAAGGCGGTCGATGAAGCGCTACATCCTGACCGGCACCCCTGGAGCCGGGAAGACGACGATCCTGCGTTGGCTGGAGTGTGACGGCTACACCGTCGTCGAAGAGGCGGCGACGGACGTCATCGCCCTGGAGCAGGCTCGGGGTGAACCCGAGCCGTGGACGAAGCCGTCCTTCGTGGGGGCGATCGCCGCCTTGCAGTGCCGACGGCAGGAACAGGCCGCGGCCCTTCCCGGAGATGTACAGATCTACGATCGATCGCCCGTCTGCACCTACGCCCTGGCCACTTACCTCGGCCATCCTGTCTCTCCGGCTCTGTCCCACGAATTGGAGCGCATCCAAGCTCAGCAGATCTACGCCAAGAAGGTGTTCTTCGTTCAGAGCCTCGGGTTCGTCACGCCGACCGACGCGCGATCGATCACCTTCGAGGAGTCCCTGCGATTCGAGCAGATCCACCAGGACACCTACACCTCACTCGGCTACGAGTGCGTGCCGATCGCTCCAGGCCCGCTGCCGGACCGGGTGGCGACGGTCAAGAAGCTGCTCGAAGCCGCATCTTGACCGGCCCACGGACCTGCGCAGTTTGTCCTGCCAGCTCGGCTTATCCCAGGCCGAACTTCCGCCTCAGCCAATAGGCTCTCGGCAAGCTGGGAGACGCCTCAGTGCCGTCCACGCAGCACGTGGAAGCCGCATCTTCGTAGGCAGGCTGTTCAACGAAGGTAGGGGCTGCGTTCGCCATTCTTCGCAGGGCTCCGGTTCGGCGATGAAGCCGGCCACGCAACGTCGTCGATCGCGAGCCACGGCGCGGTGGCCACGGCCGTGGGCGTGAGCCCGGCGAACGTCTTGACCTCACGGTGGAGGTGGGATTGGTCGACATAGCCGCTCTCGGCGGCGACGCCGGCGGCGGCGTTACCCGCTGCGAGAAGGTGGGCGGCGTGGTCGAAGCGCACCAGTTGGGCGGCGCGTTTGGGGCTGATGCCGAGCTGGGACCGGAATCGGGACCACAGGCGTTTGCGGCTCCAGCCGACCTCGTCCGCCAGGCCGTCGACTCGCACCCGCCCCCGGCTGGTGAGCGTCCGCCGCCAGGTGTAGGCGACTTCCGGATGAACCGGCGGGCGGGCGCGCAGCCGCCGGCCGAGGACATCCGCCACGATCGTGAACCGTTCGTCCCATGACGCAGCGGCGCGCAGCCTGTCCTCGGCTTGCTCGGCGTCGCGACCCCAGACATCCTCAAGGGCTGCCAGCGTCCCGGTGAGCTCGATCGATGCGCCGAACACCGCGGCCGCCGCCACCGGCTCGAACCGGATCTGGAGGCACTGTCCGACCCCTCGGCCGGTTGCTCGAAAATCGCCTGGGAGGAGCCCGACGACGACACTGCCGCGCTCGCGTCGGCCGTGGATGTCGTAGACGATGCCTTCTCCGTCGCTCAGATCGACGAGCAAGGTGACAGACGGGTGCGCGACCATGGCGATGTCGACGGGTGCGGGGGAACGGTGACAGAACCCGGCCATGCTGATCCCCGGCAGCCGACCGGATGAGCGCGGGACGGCGACCTCCACCTGCGCCCAGTCGGGTGGTGCCCCTGTCGACAGCACACGACCACTCTAGGCGTCAGGGATCGCGGGCCTGGTGTCAGTGGCATGTTCCCGTGAAGCCCAGCAGCAGTTCGCTGGTCGTCTCAGGGGCTTCCAACATGGGTAGGTGCCCGACGCCGGGCAGCAGTTCGACCCGGGAGCTGGGCACCGCGTCGTACTGGTGCGCCGACGACGGCTCCCAGCGGGGGTCGGCGGCGCCGAAGATCACCATAACCGGTACCTGGAGGGCGGCCAGACGCTCGGGCACGCTTCGCTCAGCGATGTACGCGCTGTTTCGGCGCAGCGTCGTCCTGAACGCGCGGTAGGAGGTCCCGCGCAGTTCGGCGACCATGTCGTCCGGGATCTGCACCGGGCGAGCGGCCGTCGCGCTGAGCCCTCTGCGGATCATCGCGTCCGAACGCCTCGACCACAACAAGGGGCCGAGAGGCGGGCCCAACAGGACCCGGAGGATGAACGGCTGCGGAAGCAGCGCATCGGGACTCGGGCCGGTGCTGATCAGCACGAGCGACCTCACCAGGTCGGGGCGCTGTTCTGCCAGCGCGGTGGCGACGTAGCCGCCGCTGGAGTGCCCCACCGCGGCGACGGGACCAAGGCCGAGGCCGTCGAGCACGGCCGCCACCCGGACTGCTTGGTCGGGCACCTCGTACGACGGCGCGGGCGGGGACTGGCCGCAGCCTGGGAGGTCGACCCGGATGAGGTGATGGTGGCCGGCGAGTTCCGGGACCATCGGGCTCCAGGAGGCGCCCGAAGCCCCCGATCCGTGGATGAGCAGCAGTGGCGGCGCCTGTCGCGGGCCGTTGTGGACCACGTGCATCCGATGCGAGCGCTCGAACTCGTACTTACTCATGCATGGGACTATGCACAAACGCTAGACCATCAGTCTTGGACGAATGTTCCCGCAGGCTCGACGACCGACGGACCAGCATGGGGCACGATCGATCAACCAGCACTGCGTGCCCGCGGGCAGGGCGCGTGGGGACGGTGGCGCGGATGCGTCGGTGTGTGGGGACGTTGCTGTCAGCGCTGTGTCACCGTAGCCATGGTCACCGGATGACCAGCCACGGCGAGCGGCTGTTCGTCCTGGGCTGGGCTTGGGCGTTGCGCCGGCGTACGTAGGCGCCGATCGCTGTGTTCCGCTCGTCATGACTGCGGTGGTCGGTGCCGTTCAGCGCGGTGCGACTCGGCTCCGTCCCGGGTCGCACCTCAGTGGCATGCCGGCTGACGGTCGCCGTCGGCGCCGAAGGTCAGCAGGCGCTCGGCCAGGCGCTGGACGGCGGTCCGCAGTTCCCTCGGCGACACGATCGTGAACCGGAAGCCGAGCCCGGCGAGCATGGCGGCCATGCCGTCCAGGGACTCGGCCCGCATCCGCAGGAGGACTCCGTCCGGGGCCTCGGTGAGGGTGGCCACCGACGGCGGGACGCGGCGGGCGGCCTCGGCGAGGGGAACGTGCAGGACGACCTCGACGACGTGCGCGTACGGCACCTGGGCCAGCGACGCGGTCACCTGCCGCACCGGGTCGGACTCCTCGGGAATCTCGTAGGAGGCAGCCCCCGGCACGACGGTGGAGATCCGGTCGAGCCGAAAGGTGCGGGTCTCGCCGGACCAGTGGTCGTGACCGGTCACGTACCAGCGGCCGGAGTGGAAGACCAGGCCGTGGCCGTCCAGTTCGCGTTCGGTCTGGTCGCCCTTCCAGGAGCGGTAGCGCAGGGTGACCCGGCGGCGGTCGCGGATCGCGGCGGCCAGGGTCAGCACGGCCCGGCTCGCGGGTGTCGGCGCCGCACGTTCGGCGAGGGTGAAGCCCAAGGTCTCCTCCAGCGCGCTGACCTGTTCCCGTAGCGTGATCGGCAGCACCCGCCGGATCTTGGCCAGGGCGGCCTCGGTGGCCTCGGCGGCGAGGCCGAGGCGGCGTCCGGCGAGCAGGCCGAGAACCACGGCGGTGGCCTCGTCGTCGGTGAGCATCAGCGGGGGCAGCTTGTAGCCGGGCATCAGGTGGTAGCCGCCGTAGCGGCCGCGCTCGGCGGTGACCGGGATACCCAGTTCGGCGAGCCGGGCGGCGTAGCGCCGGACGGTCCGCTCGTCCACACCGAGGCGCTGCGCCAGGTCGCGGCCGCCCAGCTCGTGGTGTGCCTGAAGCAGTTCGAGCATCGCCAGCATCCGGGTCGCCGGATATGACACAGGTCACCTCTTAATCCGGGCGGATTCTGTCCGCTATCAGCTTTAGCGTAGCGACGTCGGCTCACTGGAAGGACGATGAGATGGCGAACTACGTGCTGGTTCCCGGCTTCTGGCTCGGCGCCTGGGCCTGGGACGAGGTGGCGCAAGAGCTGCGCACCGCGGGACACCAGGTGCGGGCGGTCACCCTGACGGGGTTGGCGGAGCGGGCCGGGGAGCTGTCGCCGGAGGTCGGCGTGGAGACCCATGTCCTGGACATCCTCGCGGCGATGGACGGATGGGAGGAGGTGGTCCTGGTCGGGCACAGCGGGGCGAATGTCCCGGTGACCGCGGTCGCCGACCGGCATCCCGAGCGGCTCAGCCGGGTGGTCTATGTCGACACCGCGCCGCTGCCGTCCGGTGTGGCGGTGATCGACTTCAATGACGAGGCCACGCAGAAGGCCTGGCGCGCTCAGGTCGGGGACGGCTGTGCGCTCGACGCGCCCGCCTTCGAAGAGGGAGAGCGGATGTTCGCCGGACTGACCCAGGAGTATTGGGCGCAGATCAGCGCGAAGGCGACGGCGGAGCCGTGGGGCGCGGTCACCCAGTCGGTTCAGCGGCCGGGGCGGCTCCCAGCGACGCCGAAGACCATGGTCGCCTCGACGATGCCGGCGGCGGTGATTCGCGAGCTGATCGCCTCGGGGAATCCGGCGTTCGCCGAGCTCGGCACACCCCAATGGACCTTCGTCGAGCTGCCGACCGGTCACTGGCCGATGTTCACGCGACCGGCGGACCTCGCCGCGTTGCTCTGACAATCTCCTCGTTCACCTTCGTGAGAAGCCCTTACGTGGTGACGCGGACGAACCTCAGTGAAAAAGCGTCCCCAAAAGCCTGCTCGTTGGGCCGTCGGCCACATCGAGGCCATCTCCACGCCGACAAGCAACTCAGCCACAGCGATCGCCACGATCGCGGGTGCGGCGTTGTTCGGCGGGCCGTCTCCTCATCATCCGAGACAAGCCCGGTCACCCTTGTCCAGCACCGCTTCCCGACCCGTCACCTCGGCGAAACCGTTCGTCAGAACAACTTGTTCGTTAGCATGGTTACAAACATGTTGGCGAGCAAGCTCGGGAGTTCATGGTGCTGACCGCCGATCTCGGGGAGATCGTCCAGAACCTGCGGGCGGTGGGTGCGGACATCAGCGACGTCGAGGTCAAGAAGGCGGAGGGTGGGCTGCCGAAGTCGTTGCGGGAGACACTGTCCGCGTTCGCCAACAGGAACGGCGGAGTGATCATCCTCGGCCTCGAAGAGGGCGCGGATTCAAGGCCACGGGATTGGCGGATCCCGCCCAGCCAAGGGCTCTTCCTCGCCCTCCTACGGCAAGGCGAAGACGAGCCCATGGACAATAGGTCCTATCGCGAGCACACCGGCGTCGACTCACGCGTCGCGACACTCGAGCTCCGGGATCTGGTCTCCCGCGAATTGATCCTTCCGGAAGGAACCGGCCGGTGGACGCGCTATCACCTGGCGGAGCATCGATCCACACCGCACCCGCAGCGCGCCGACCGCCGGCAGACGATCCTCGACGCTCTGGGCCACGAAACACTCTCCCGTGCCGAACTGTCCTCGCGCACCGGTCTCGGAGACCAGATCGTCCGCAGATGGCTTCGCGTCCTACGTGAAGAGAACGTCATCGAGACCGTCGGTGGTAGCCATCGCAGTCCGAACGTCCGATACCGCCGCGCCCAGCAGGAACCGCTCTTCCCCCCACGCAGCTAAAGCGTCGACACCGCGCTCCGCCTCGGCCTGCGCCGTGGGGAACTCCTCGGGATCACAAAGCTGTCTGACTATATTGATTTACCACCCTATAAACCGATGTCAAGATATTGATTGCCCCGTAAACACATGAAATATCGGAGGCATCCCCTCAAGTAAGACACAGAGGAGCATCCGGTGAAAATCCCCCCAATCACCGCACGCCTGGCAGTGGCGCTGGGAGTCGCCTTCGCCATGGTCGCAGTGGGCGCCGTCCAGGCCACCGCGGCCCCCGCCGCCGTCAAGGACGCCGCCGACACCGGCGACACCGCCGAGGTCCCGGGCGGTTTCGCCTCCTGGAAGGATCTGGTGGCCACCCAGGAGAAGCTGGTCAAGGCCGCCGACCGCGTCACCGCCGCCGTCAAGACGCGGGGCGACACCGGGTTCGCCGGCATCGTCGCGGCGCCGGAGAACCGTGAACTGCGCGTCTACTGGAAGGGAGACACCCCCGAGCGCATCGACGACCTGGTCGGCCGACTGCGCCGGGACGTCCCGGTCAGTGTCCTGCCCGCGGCCTACTCGGCCCGGGAACTGGAGAGCGAGATGAACCGCCTGGTCCGCGCCTCCGGCGGCGCGATCACCTCGATCGCGCCGAACGTCGACGGCTCGGGCCTGACGGTCTCGGGCGCCGACCACGGCCTGACCCGCTCGAAGGTCGCCGGCTCGGCGGTGCCGGTCACCGTGGAGGCCGGCGTCACGCCGGCCCCGGCCAGCCGCTGGAACGACGACGCACCCTGGCTGGGCGGCGCGGCCTGGCGCAACGCCGGCACCGGGCTCGGCTGCTCGACGGGCTTCGCCGTCACTCTCGGCGGGGTGAGCTGGATGCTGTCCGCGGCCCACTGCGGTAGCGTCGGGCAGACGGCCACCGACCCGACCGGCCAGGTGATCGGCCCGATCGCCTACGCCAACACCAGCCGCGACGTGATGCTGATCCGCGCGAACACCGCCGGTCGTGTCTACAACAACGACCCCGCCGCCACACCCCAGGAGTTCAGCAACCCGGTCGTCGGCACCTCGGCCTCCTACGTGGGCATGTGGCTCTGCACCTCCGGCGCCTACTCGGGCACCGTCTGCCTCTGCCAGGTGAAGGCGATCAACGTCACGATCTTCGGTCCCAGAGACACATTCCGTGGCCTGGTCCGCGTCGAGAGTCCGACGTACAAGAACGCGGCCGGCCAGGGCGACAGCGGCGGCCCGGTGGAGACTCCGGAACCGTCCGGCATCATCCAGCAGTACGCGGTAGGGGTCATCTCCCTCATCGACACCAGTGCTCAGGTGCCCTGCACCGGCTACGTCGTCACCGGCCGGGTCTGCTCCTGGCGGCTGTACTACGCGCCGTGGAGCAACGCGACCTCCGCATTCCCGGGAATCGCCATCATGACCGGCTGACGCCTCGACCTGACGAGAGGCCGAACGGGTACGCGGGCGGGACCGAAGAACGCTCTTTGAAAACCGTCGGGTGTGGTGATGAGCAGGACAGGTGTGCCGATCGTCGTCGACGCCGCCCGTGCCCCGTTCGTCACCGTTGTTCCTCCTTGGCTCGTCGGTGCGCGTCGCTGCCCTCTCGGTAGAAGAGGTAGCCCCCGTGGTGCAGTACGTCTCCGTCGAACGTCCCGTCCGCGCTGAATCCGGTGTCGTCGGCGTACTCGATCCGGGTCCCGGAGACCACATAGGAACCCGTGTAGGCGCTCTCCCGCTCTCCGCGGGCCTCGTCGTAGCGGCCGTTCGCGAGCAGCTCCTGGCGGATGTGCCCGTCGGCCGTCACCCACATTCCGACGTACGGGTGCGGTGACGCCTCTCCGTTCTCGTCCGGGCGTGTCCGTGGTGTCGCCGTGGCGGGTGACGGCGTCTCCTGCCGGCCGTGCTGCGCCGCGTTGTCAGGGCCTGCGAGTCTTTCGCTGTCCGGCCCCGCGGAGCACGCGGCGAGACCTCCGGCGAGGAACACGGCGACGCCCATGCAGCCGACCATGGTTTCGAGGCGGGTCTTCACGAGGTTCTCCCTCGCATATCGTCCCGGTCTCCGGAGCGAGTCACCGTCAGCGAGCCGAGCAGACGCAGCGCGTTCGCGGTCCGAGTGCCCTCCTGAGCGTGGTAGACGATCAACTGCTGCCCTGGAGCGGAGCGTACGTCGAAGGCCTGTAGCTGCAGGGTCAGCTCGCCGACATCGGGATGCAGCAGGACCTTCGCGGCGTCACTCTTGCCGCGTGCGTCCCGCCGCCGCCAGAGGTCGGCGAACTCGCGGCTGTTCTCCATGGCAGTCCGCAGCACCTCCTGGATCCTCGGGTCGTGCGGCCAGGCGCCTTCGAGGAAACGGAATCCCGCGACCACATTGGCCGCGGCCTTCTCCCAGTCGATGTAGAACGAGCGAACCGACGGGTCGAGGAAAATCGTGAGCAGCAGGTTCGTGCCGGGTTGGAGGTGGTCGAAGACCGCGCGCCCCAGCGTGTTCGCGGCCAGGACGTCGTAGGCCCGTCCCAGGAGCAGGGCCGGCGTGCGGTCCCACAGCTCGGCCAATGCCAGCAACTGGGGGGCCGCCTGCTCGATGCTGCCCTGCCGGCGTGGGGGCGGGATCACCCCCCCGATCCGGTACAGGTGCAGCCGGCCGTCGTCGTCCAGCAGCAGCGCGTCACTCAGCGCGTCCAGGACCTGCGGCGATGGCCGCCGCTCACGCCCCTGCTCCAGCCGCAGGTAGTAGTCCACGCTGATGCGGGCCAGCATCGCGACCTCTTCGCGGCGCAGGCCGGGGACGCGCCGCCGCCCGTCCTCGGGCAGACCGACATCGGGCGGCGCCACCTGCGCGCGCCGGGCCTGTAGGTAGTCACCCAGTCTTGAGGTTGTCATGCCGACCAGGCTAGTTTTCCCCGCGGCCGGGAGCCTGGTCCCAGTGCACCCAGGACGAACACGGCCTTCTCCCCAGACCAGGCCCTGTCAACAATCAAACGCATGACCGAAATCTTCACTTCCGCTGACCTTGACGCCGTCCTCACGGGCGCCGCTCGTCCACTGCTGCTGACCGATGCCACCGTGCACACCCTCAACCCGGTCATCGGGACCATGGAGCACGCCGACGTGCTGATCGGCGCGGGACTCGTCGTCGGCGTCGGCCCGGGCATCATCACCGCCGCCGAAGACGACGACGCCGTGGTGATCCGTGCCACGGGTACCACGATCATCCCCGCCGTCCTGGACATCAGCGCCATGCTCGCGTACGCCCCGCACCCAGAGGGTCCGGGCACAGCGGGTCCGGGCACGCTCACCCCGGGTGTCCCGGCGCACCTCGCCGTCCTGGACGACGCCGACGCGCCGGACCTGCCCACGGCGCTGCGTACCTCGCTGACCGATCCGGGGCGGCTGCGCGCGGTCCTGCGTGACGGCGTGCCGATCGCATGGGGCGGGACCGTGCTCGCCCCGTCGTCGCGGCACCCCGCGACGACGGACGCCGACGGAGGCGTCGCGGGCCGCGTCGACCCGGACCGGGTCGGCGTCTGGATCGACACCGAGGACTTCCTGCACCAGGAGCTGACCGCCGACGGCCGCTACGACGAGACCCGCGGCGGACGCGCGCACGCGTACCAAGGCCGCTACTGGATCGACGGCGACCGCATCGACTATCTCGACGACCTCGGATTCTGGGCCTTCGGCCAATTCGACGGGGACACCCTGCACCACGCCGGCTACACGATGCGCCGTAAGGACGTCCGATGACAGAGAACCTCCTGCCCACCCTCGAAACGCTCACCATTGCCGAGCGTGATCCGGACCGTCTGGTCCTGCTCACCGGCGGTACCGTGGTGACCGTGGACCCTGTACTGGGGACGCTCGAAGACGCCGACGTGCTCCTGCGCGGCGATCGGATCGCGGAGGTCGGCCGCGGCCTGACGGCGGCGAACGCGATCGTCATCGACGTGTCGGGTTCCATCGTCGCCCCCGGGTTCGTCGACACGCACCGTCACTCCTGGCAGGCCCAGATGCGGCGCACCATTCCCGACGTCAACGACCTCGCGGGCTATCTCCAGTCCACGCTCATGCAGGTCGCGCCGCTGTACCAGCCGCACGACATGTACGTCGGAACCCGCCTGGCGGCGCTCACGGCGCTGGACTGCGGGATCACCACGATGCTCGACTTCTCCCACAACTCCCGAACCGGCGAGCACTCCGACGCCGCGATCCACGCGTTGCTCGAATCCGGCATCCGCGGCGTACACGCGTCGATGAGCCCGCATTTCGGCGACTGGGACCAGCAGTGGCCGCACGACCTGGCACGACTTCGGACGACCTACTTCTCCACCGACGACCAGCTGGTCACGCTGAGACTCGCCGCTCTCGCCACCCCTGATATCGCCGGGGCGCGCCTCGCCTACGGCCACGACCTGGCCCGGGTCGCGGCTGACCTCGACATCGGAGTGAGCCTCGACGTCATGTTCGGGGCGGCGGCGTCCGAGGCGATCGTGCGGTGGGAGCGAGAAGGACTGCTCGGACCGCACATCGAGTCGATCCACTCGACGGCCCTGTCCGGCGACGCGTGGTCCGCGATGCGCGACACGGGCGTCACCGTGTCGCTCGCGCCGACCTCCGACATGCAGATCGGCCTCGAAGACGCCGTCCCACCGGTCGACGAGGCGCTCGAATATGGCATCCGGCCCGGTCTGTCGGTGGATGTCGAGGTCGCGCTCGCGTCGGACATGTTCACGCAGATGCGCACCCTGCTCGCCGTCCAACGCATGCGCGCCGTCCACGCCGCCTACGGCACCGACAACGAGCCCGTACGCATCACGACACGTGACGTCCTGGACTTCGCGACGCTGTCCGGCGCCCGAACGCTCCGGCTCGACGACACCACCGGGACCATCACACCCGGCAAGCAGGCGGATCTCATCGTCGTCGACGCGGAGGACCTCAACACCATGCCGCTGCACGACCCGGTCGGGACTCTCGTGCTCGGTGCCGACCGTGGCAACATCACCTCGGTCTGGGTCGCCGGTCGCGTCCGCAAGTGGGCCGGGCGCCTCGTCGGCGTCGACGTGGACGACCTGCGCACCCAGGTGCACGACTCGGTCGACGCCATCACCGGTCGGCGGGCCGCTTGATGCCCTGAGCGCCCGGCCTGATTCCGCCGACGGGTAGCGAGACGTTCGGGTCTTCATCAACCGCGTCCGGAAGGAATGCCAGTGCTGCGAGCACGGATGGGACGCCTCCCGTGAGCGGCCCACCTGCTGCGCCCTTGAGGCTCCGAAATGCTGCGGGTCGTATCTGTCCACACGGATGATCCAGTCCATCCACGCGGTCCTTCGGAACGCGCTCGAACGGGCCGTACGTGAGGAGATCATTCCGCGGAACATCGCGAAGCTCGTCACGGTCTCCGTGCCCTCGTCGACGCGTGCTGAGGGTATCTCGTGAGGATCGGTTCCACTCGCTGTACGTCCTCTGCCTCGGTCTCCGGCGCGGGGAACTGCTCGGCCTTCGCTGGGAGGACGTCGACCTCGACTCGGGCACTTTGGAGGTGGTCCAGACTCTCCAGCGCGTCGGTGGCGAGCTCCGGTTCGTCCGTCCCAAGACGGAGAACTCCGAGCGCACGATCCCGCTGCCCGAGATCTGTGTCGATGCTCTCACGGAGCACCGCAGGCGGCGGTTCGTCGAGCGGTCAGACGTCTGGCCTGACTGGGACGATCATGGACTCGTCTTCCCGTCTCGGCGGGGAACGCCGATGGAACCCGACAATCCCCACCGAAGCTGGGGAGCCGTCCGTCAGGCCGCCGGCCTCGGCGAGATACGCCTCCACGACATGAGGCACACCTGCGTGAGCCTCCTCCTGGACCTCGGCGTCCCGCCGCACATCGTCCGGGAGATCATCGGCCACAGCGACATTGAGGTCACCATGACGATCTGTGCCCACGCTTCTCTCGATGAGAAACGAAAAGCACTTCGACGGCTCGGAGATTCACTCCAATAGAAGTCTTAAGGGGTTTTCCCTCACTCGGGAAGGCCCCTTAGCTCTGTGACCTGGGACTTTAAGCCGCCAGAGCTGTCAACCTCCTGCTTTCGGGCAGGCTAGCGCGACTTAGCTTGTTAGGACTTTTTAGGGCAACACCACGCTTGGGCGACGATTTATCGTCGTGTCTCCACCGTGCCCCGCGCCAGGCGATCCAACTGGTCATGCCACCGGAGAGGAGCATGAACCCTACTTGGGATGGCGTGGGCGCTTCATCGAAGCCAGCGGCTGCGGCCCCCATCGCAGCCAGACCCGGTATGAGGGCATCGACAGGCCGCGGCTGTGTGGGCCGCCGGTTCCGGCGGCGCGCGCGCCCTCCCATGGATCACATTATGCCCACATGTCCCGCAAGTCGCGCGGGAAGCTCTGGGGATCTCTCAACTGCTCGCGACGCTACAGGTAGAGGACGTTGCCGTCAGGGTTGCCGTCAGCAGACACAGAAACGCCCCGGAGCGGTGATCGCTACGGGGCATTCTTGCTGGTCATCTAAGGTGGTCAGGGGCGGGGTCGAACCGCCGACCTTCCGCTTTTCAGGCGGAGCAATCACCCTGCTCGGATGATCGAGGTTGTGGTCAGGCGCGTGTGGACGATGGCGCAGATGCGTCGGCATGAGGGGACGTTGCTGTCAGTGCTGCTGTCACCTCATCCATGGTCACCCGGTGGCAAGGCCCGACGGAGGAGGGCCTTGCCACCGATCGCCCCAGCCCGTACGACGGGCACCGAAGTCCGCGATCGTCGTTAGCGGGTCGCTTTGCTTGCTCGCAGCGGCTCATGCCTGGGCCGTATAATTTGCCCAGCAGGTCGCGAGTGCGCGAGCGAGGCCCAGGATGCGCCGTCGGGATCACTGCAGGTGTGCCTTCAGTATGGATCTGCGCTGGCGCTGCGCCGTCGTCGGGCTGGTAGTACTAGCCACTGTCTAGGAAACGACCTGCTTCCGCCCTGTTCACGGGGTGCGAAGGCCCCGAACTGCCCACGTCAGGACGAGAGCAGGGGCATGCGGCGTGACGAGATCGCAACGTCTCGCCAGGACGATAATGTGATGCACATCACATTGCCGCGACCCGCCATCACCGCACGGAATTTCGTTTAAGGGATGTGAGGCCCGTGTGCGTACGCCACGGCCGGAGATTTGCCAAACGAAAGGAATCGCCCCATGAAAAGAGCGGTGTACTCCGCGCTTCTCCTGGCCATCGCATCGTTCGCAGTCACCGGAGAAGGCCGGTCGGAGTTGCGGGACCCGGCGTTACTTGCGCAGCAGTGGGCAGCATTCCCGGAATCCCGGCAGCCGCGGCCGGTCGTGCTGATCGGAGCCCTTCCGGAAGTGAACAAGTCCGGCGGCTACATCACCCGAGTGCGGCTTGGCGCGAATTTGTCTTCACAAGCTCCGAAACCAGCCGACGTCCTGTTGGCGGACGGCACCGCGAGCCTTCCGCAGATCTCCCCCATCGCGGCGTATGAAGAAGTGAGGCGACATATGGAGCGACGTGCGGCACCGGGACGCGAGGGCACCGTTCTGAACGCTGAACACGTTACTCACGAATTCCTCTCCGATCGCGGCCTGATACGACTACCGGCCTGGAGATTTCAGATCGCGGGCGGCGGATCGTTGACGTGGCCGGCGCTTTCCCCTCAGGCATTCTGGCGCCTCGGGTCGGTCTCCTCGTCCTCGAAGATCATGCGGGTGAGCGCAGACCGCACGAAACCCGAGATCACCGTATGGATGGACTCGGGGCACGGCTGCGGAGAACAGGGGGACGAGCGGCCGACCGTGCATATCATGGAAACTTCGGACGTGGTCATCGTCAGTACGGCCAAGCCTCCGGCGTCCCTGGACAGGATGTGCGTCTCGACCGCCGATTTCCGGGCTCGGCCGTTCACCTACGTATTGAGCAGCCCCCTGGGGAACAGAGGGTTGCTCGACGAGGCCGGCCATCTTCCGGTCGTCCACCACGAGGACGTGGCGCCGATACCCGGCAAGCCGCCTCGCTAGAGGACTATGTCAAGCGACTGTATGGCCGTGTAGAAGTCCTGGAACACCAAGTAGTCGCCGTCACCGTTCTGGTTACAGCCGCTGATGATGCCCTCAGCGAAGACGTAGGAGTAATCGCCGCTGAGCGAGAATACCGGGCCTCCACTGTCGCCGCCGCGGCATCCGCGCTCCCCGTTGACCTGGTCGGCGTGAAACATGTCGCCATAGCACTCGTAAGTACCCCACAGGTCGGTGTCGCAGTATCCGACCGGGAAGTCGTTCCTGACCTGCCACAGGCACACGGCGCCGCTGTACGATCCCGAGGTGCAAAGCCATTCGCCCGGGGTGACGTGACTCCATCCGGCGACCCACTTGGTGTACTCGGGGCTGGTGTTGGCGCCGCCAGGGACGCCCCCGTCCCACATGTACTTGGATGCGGGGCCCGGCATCCCGATCAGCATGAGGTCGTAGTTGACCCTCTCACTGGTGGCGTAGCCGATGTTCGCCGATCCTGCACTGTTCCACCAGTACTGGCCTTCGTAGCCACAGTGGCTCGCCGTCACGAGATACGAGTAGCCGCTGGTGCGCCCCTGCACGGGCCAGCCCGCAGTGCAGAAGGCGCTTCCGCCGTCCCAGATTCTCGCGCCTGCGAAGAAGGGATTGGTGTCGTTGAGACGGCCAGCGGTCCTAGCCCGGGGTTCCTGCTTGATCGTCAGGGGGACGCGTATGTCGGCCAAGGCCGAGTAACTGGCCTGCAGTTGTGACGGTGCCGTGGTGACCTCGGTTACGGCGACTATGCCCGAGCCGTCGCCCTTGACCTCCACCCGGTGGATGGACCCCTTGGGGTCCTTGAACATCTGCTCTTTGAGCTTGTCCGCCTCGGCGTGCAGTTCGGCGCGGGAGTATGGGGCCTGCGTGACGGTCACCGGGGCGTCGACTCGTGCGCTTTCAATGGCGGCGGAGATGTCAGAGGGCACTTTGCCCTTCCACCAGACCTGCACGCCTTCGTTGTTGATGTGAATACCGGCGAAGCCGCTCCCCTGCGGATTCCGGACGTCACCGACGAGCTGCACCAGGGCTTCTTGTATCTTGTTCGCGGCCCGTTTACGCGGCTCCTGCTCCTTCATCAGATCCAGAGTGCCTGGAGGTAGGTGACTGAAGGGCTTTCCTTCGATGGACAGTTTCGACTCCGGGTCGTCGCCGACCGTTTCAGCTGCCGAAACCGGCGCGATAATCGCGCCCACAGTCAGTGCAGCCATGAACGGGACCAGTAATCGCCGGAAACACTGTAATCTGTGCATGTTTTCCTTTCTCTCGCGTACCTGATCTTGTTGTATGTAATCATGGCTTCACTGTCAAGATCTTGATCACCTGACGGCTTATGCGCAGGCCTGCCCAGTGGACTCGTTGAAGTCCAACGCGTGGCGGTGCTGGCCGCGATCGGCCGGAGAGCCGCAGCGCGGCCAGCGACCGCCCAACGCGCGCCAGGCCGCCGCAGGCGGGCTGGCCTTGATGACGAGCAGATAAGTTGCTTTCTGGGTTGCCCGTAGCTGTGTCTGATGGTGCTTGAGCTACTGGTGGCAGGGCTGAGCGATGGACCAGATGCGGGTCATGCTCGTGAGGTAAGTCGCTGCTGGCCCTTCGTCGTCGCCACCGGTGAGGTGCATGACCGGGGCGTTGGCTGCGGGCGTGCCGTAGGCGTGGGTGTTGACGAGCAGTTCGTTGTCGGCCTGGTAGATGGAGTTATAGAGCACGGTGCGGTGAAGGCGGATCTGGACGCCTTGGACTCGGAGCAGGGGCCGGTACAGCGCCAGCGCGTTCTTAACCCTGGCTGCCATCACCTCGGCGCCGATGCCCTCGTCGGCTCCGCGCTGGGCAACGGCCTCCCCCTCGGGATCGCCCAGGAGGATGCAGACCTTGACGCCGGCCTTCGCGCGGGCCGTGAGGCTGTCGAGAACCGCCCGGTCCTCGGCCAGGAACAACGCGCTGTAGGCCAGGATGCCGATGTCCTGTCGGGCAGCGCTGAAGTGATTGCGCCAGACCGTTTGAGGGACGGCCCAGCGGTGCGGATAGATCGCCTCGACGCCTGCGGCGAGTGCGTGGTGTCGTGGCGCGACCTCCGGCCATAGGTCGGCCTCGTCGACGTGGAGGAGGTCGGCGACGGCCCAGCGGTGACGCGGGTAGGGAATGCGGCCTTGAAGCCATCGGCTGACGGTCTTGGGGTCGACAGCCAGGGCGGCAGCGACGTCGATGGTGTTGAGCCGGGCGGCGGCCAGTGCGTAGCGGAGGTTGTCGTTCACGACCGGCCTGCTCCTTCCGGAAGGTGACCCTGTGCTGCGACGTTAACATCAGACGTCCCTAGACGTCCCCAAGTTGCGGTGTTCCCGCCCCACCTGCTGGGGCGAACCTCGACCCACAGCACACGCACCCGCACCCGCACCGACGTCAGGGAGACTCGGCATGCAGACCAGCAAGACCATCAAGGACCAGCAACGCGCCTACGCACAACGGCTGCTGGCCGCCCTCCGCGAGCAGCTGTCCGCGCGGGACGTCACGGCGGTGCTCATCATCACCGCCGACGGCCGCCCCGCCCTGGACGTGACCGACAGCCGAGGCCGGATGCGGCGGGTGTTCGTGCACCTGTCGTTCTGCTGGTTCTACTGGGGCGACCAGAACGACGAACGGGTCTCCTTCCTCCAGATGGCCGGCGCGGTCGACCGCATCGAGCAGGCCGCCCGCGACGGCTGGCACGACGGCGAGCAGGGCGAACTCAGCATCAACCTGGACCACATCCTCGATGCCCACCGCGGCTGAGACGATGGCCGAGCGCCGATGGCTGACCGGCGGGCGCGCCTACCCCCAGATCGCCAGCCGCATCCGCGACCAGATCCACACGGGCCAGTTCCCGCCCGGCACGGTCCTGCCCTCTGAGGCGGAGCTGTGCCGGACGTTCGGCGTGGCCCGCAACACCGTCCGGCGCGGCCTGGCCCTCCTGGAGAAGGAAGGGCTGGTGGTCACCGTCCCGTCCAAGGGCCACGTGGTCGCCGGGCAGCCCGGAGCCACCTCGTACCGGTACCAGGAGATCGCCGCGACCCTGCGCGAGCAGATCCAGTCCGGCGACCTCGCCCCCGGTGCGGCGTTGCCGAGTGAGGCCGAGCTACGCCGCCGCTTCGCCACCTCGCGCAACACCGTGCGGCAAGCCCTGGCCGTCCTGGAGCACGAGGGGCTGATCGTGGCCGAGCATGGCCGGGGCCGTTTCGTCCGAGATTGACACACCCGCTGGCGAGACGTCCGGGGACGTCTCGCCTCGCCCTCTGGATGCGAGGGCGGCCTTGCCGCCTATCGTGAACCACGTGGGACAAGTTGAGTGGGCATACGGCCTGGCCAAGGACCTGCTGAAGGCGGAGCTGCCCCGGCGCTGGGCGCACACCCAAGGGGTAGCCGAGCAGGCCGAGAGGCTGGCCCCGATCCTCGGCGCGGCCACCAACATCCTGATCGCCGCGTGCCTGCTGCATGACATCGGCTACGCCCCGGACCTGGTCGACACCGGCATGCACCAGCTCGACGGCGCCCGCTACCTGCGCAACGTGGCCGGGGCCGATGAGCGGCTGTGCCGTCTGGTGGCCTACCACTCCTGCGCGGACAACGAGGCCCGCCAACGCGACCTGCTCGACGTCCTGGCCAAGGAGTTCAACCAGGAACGGCCCGACCTGGCGCGGGCGCTCACCTACTGCGACATGACCACCGATCCGGACGGGCGGCATCTGGACGTACGGGACCGGCTGGCGGAGATCCACTCCCGGTACGGTCCCGAGCACGTGGTGAGCCGGTCGATCACCGATGCGACGCCGTGCATCGTGTCGTCGGTGCGGGCGGTGGAGGCGGCGCTAACCGATGTGCGGCAGGCCGGTACCGGCTAGGTAGTGCTCGATCCGCATCCGCATCGACCGATCCATCGTCAGTCCCGCCACCTGGTCGCGGGAAACCCAGCGGACCTCGCGCGACTCACTGCTCGGCGTCGGTTCGCCGCTGACGGCACGGCCGGTCAGCACGAGGGAGAACTCTTGGCGGGCCTCGCCGTTGCTGGTGTAGAGGATGACGTGGCGGGGGTCGCTGTAGGTGCCGACCAGACCGGTGATCTCACACAGGATGCCGGTCTCCTCCAGCGTCTCCCGTACGGCGGCCTGAGGAATGGACTCGCCCAGGTCGATCGCGCCGCCGGGGACGGCCCAGTTGTCGTTGTCGGTACGGCGGATCATCAGCACGTCGCCGGCCTCGTTGGTGACGATGACGTTCACGGACGGCACGAGGCTGTTGGGCTTGGGCGCGTCGGGGTCGTCGTAGAAGTCGATGCGTCGTGCCATCACGGCTCCACCGGCTTGGCCTGGTCCCATACCTTGTCGAAGCTGTCGGCGTAGGTGGCCACCATGTCGCCACCCGCCACCCGTCGCAGGTGCAGCACGGGGGCGTTGCCGGCACGGCTGCCGTACACGTGGGTGTTGATCAGAAATTCATCGTCGGCGCGGTAGATCGAGTTGTAGAGCACCGTGCGGTGCATTCGGATCTCGACGTTGTCCAGTCCGCTGATCGGCCGGTACAGCACCAGAGCGTTACGGATCTGCGCGGCCAGTCCGTCGCCGCTCTCCTCGTCGGCGCCGCGCTGGGCGACCTCGGCGCTGTCGGGATCGCCGAGCAGGATGCGCACCCGTACTCCCGCGCGGGCCTTGTCGCCGAACAGTCGCACCATGCCGCCGTCGTCGGCCAGGAACAACCCGCTGTAGACAAGGACGCCGATGTCCTGCGACGCGGCTCCGAACAGTCGTCCCCAGATGTCCCGGGGCACCGACCAGCGGTGCGGGTAGATCGCGATAATCTCGCTCCGCGACGCGGACGTCACCTGCTCGGGGCTGAGCGCTTCCGGCCACAGGTACGCCTCGTCCACCCCCAGGTACGAAGCCGTGGCAAAGCGGTGCTTACGGTACGGCTCACGCCCCTTGGTCACCCACCGCTCGACCGTCTTGGGGTCGACCTCGATGGCCTGGGCCAGATCGGCGATGGACACGCCTTTCCGTAGCAGGGCCGCGCGTAGCCGTTCGTTCGCCATCTCTCCCGCTCCGTGGGACGTCCGGGGACCTGGCCATCGTAGGCCGGACGTCTTGAACATGTCCCGTCGTGTAGTGATCTCGTCCTGACACTCCGTCGCATTCTCGGTTCGCAAGCAAGAACCACAACCGAGAAGGAGGCGATCGGAATGAGTCACGAGATCTATCCCGAGCCCATCTGCGCCTGCGGCGCACACCTGGACGAGGGCCAGAGCCGGTGCCGCAAGTGCCACGCACGGGAGCGGTGGATCAAGAAGCAGGCGGCCAAGCGCACCCGGCATACCGCCCGGCGCGAGGAGACCCGTCGTCCCCCGCGCGCTCCGCGTGGCCTGGCCTCGGCGGGGGTGATCTGGTCATGACCATGATCCCGCTGATCATCGCCGGAGTCATCGGCGTCGCGCTGCTGGTCGGGTACGTGGCGGTGCTGGTCGGCATCCGCCGTGAGGACAAGCGGCTGAGCCTGCGGCAGAGCCCGGATGGGGCTTCGGCGGCGCTGGCGCGGCGGGTTACCGGCTGCTACGTCCGGGGCGGCGTGTCGTGGACGTAGCCAACTGCTCTTCGACCTTCGCCAACCGCTTCGACAGGTCCTGGACGGTGGCGCGCAGCTCGGCCACCTCCTCAGAAACCTCGGCGACGTCGCCGGCCTTCGCCGGCGGTGGGAGTTCATCGGCGTCGCGGACGAACACGCCCTTGCCCTGCTGGCCGATCACCAGGCCCTCAGTACGCAAGACCCCGACGGCGAGCTTCACCACCGACAGGGACGCGCCGTACTGCTCGGCAAGGCGAGTGGTGGACGGCAGCGGGGTTCCGGGCGCAAGGGACCCGCCGCGGATCTGCGCGCGCAGGTCGTCGGCGATCTGGAGGTAGGCGGGCTGCCCGGTGTTTTTGACCATCGCCCTTCTATCTCACCACGAATGTTCGACCTGGCCAACCGAGGGAACATTGACAACCGAGCCAACTAGGTCAACTATGTTGCTCACGATGAAAGAGGAGGTCACCACCCATGCGTTCCGTCCCGATCCCCGTGGATGTCAGCAAACTCGCCATCACCTGCGTCAAAGCCCCCCGCCCGAGGGTGCTCAACCGCGACACCGGCGAGATCAAGACCGACAAGAACGGCAACACCGTCTACGAAGTCACCGTCTCCGTCGAAGACGAGTTCGGCCGGATCGAACTCGTCAAGATCGGCATCACCGGCGAACCGCCCATCGGCGTGGGCGACCAGGTCAACGCGGTCGGCCTGCTCGGCTACGTCTGGGAGATCGCCGGCCGGTGGGGCATCGCCTACCGCGCCACCGCCCTGCTCCCCGTGCGGGAGGCCGCCGATGTCTGACCAGCACTGGTGGGCACTCGGAGTCCTGGCCGCCGTCGCGGCCGGGCTCTGGGCCTGGCGCCGCTTGCACTACCCCTCCTTCTGGCTCGCCCTTGGCTTCCCGCTCGTCGCCCTGTCCGTCCGCGCCTCGTGGCGGCGGGTGGCGCTCGGCTGTGGGCTGACCAAGAAGCGGCAACGCTGGTGGTTCACCACCGTGCCCGGCGCGATCGCCTCCACCGGACTGGTGAAGGTCCGCCGCCGGTTCCAGCGGGTCGCCGTCGACACCAAACCGTTCATGTGGCTGCCCAAGCCGACCCGGCACGGCTGGCGCGTCACCTTGCACACCCTGGAAGGCCAGACTCCCGGCGACTACGCCGACGCCGCCGAACGCCTGGCGCATTCCTGGGGCGTGCATGCCGTTCGGGTGTCCTCGCCCCGGCCCGGCCGCGTGGTGCTGATGGCGACCATTCGCGACCCGCTGGTCAAGGTCAACGACCTCCCGGCCTCCCCGCAACTGCTGAAGGTCACCGTGGGCCGCTTGGAGACCGGACAGCCGTGGGTGATCGACTTCCGTACGGTCCCGCACTGGCTCAACGCGGGTGCGACCCAGTCCGGCAAGTCGAACCTCGCCAACGCGCTCATCGTCGGCCTCGCGCCGCAACCAGTGGCGCTGGTCGGCTTCGACCTCAAGGGCGGCGTCGAGTTCACCCCCTACGCTCCACGCCTGTCGGCCCTGGCCACCTCCCGCGCCGAGTCCGTCGACCTGCTGGGTGACCTGGTCGGGTTGATGATCGACCGGATGGGGCTGTGCCGTCAGGCCGGTGCCCGCAACATCTGGCAACTGCCGCCCGCTATCCGCCCCGTCCCGGTCGTGGTCCTGGTCGACGAGCTGGCCGAGCTGTACCTGATGGCTGACAAGAGCGAGAAGGACGAGATCGCCAAGACCTCTACCGCGCTCCTGAGGGTTGCGCAGCTCGGGCGGGCCTTCGGCCTCTACCTGTTCTGCTGCGGCCAACGGATCGGCTCCGACCTCGGACCTGGGGTGACCGCCCTCCGCGCGCAGTGCTCCGGCCGGATCTGCCACCGGGTCAACGACCCAGAGACCGCGACCATGACCCTCGGCGACCTCGACCCGGCCGCCCTCGTCTCCGCCCGCGCCATCGCCTCCGAGACGCCGGGCGTCGCGATCGTCGCCTCACAAGACGGCCAGTGGTACCGCGCACGCTCCTTCTACGTCACCGAGCAGGCCGCCGAACACGCCGCCCACACCCACGCCCACCTCACCCCGGCCTGGGACGAGATCACCGCCCACCTGCCCGAACCCATCACCGCCTGAAGCCCGCCTGAACTCATGAAGGGAGGAACGATGCGACGCTTGGCCTGCTGGCTGCTCGACACCGGCCCGGTCCTCATCCTGGCCGCCATCGCGGGTGCCGGATCGTTCACCCACATCCGCGACACCGCCACCGAGCACGGCCAGACCGGCTGGATGGCCTGGGCCGTCGCCGTCTGCATCGACCTGACCTGCGTCATGGCCGCCCGCGAACGCCAGCGCGACAAGAAGACCGGCAGCAGCCAGCGGGGCCGCGTCACCTGGCCCGTCCTCGTCCTGACCGGCGGCATCATCTTGTCCCTGGCGGCCAACCTCGCCCAAGCCAAGCCGACCGTGTGGGGCTGGATCACCGCCGCCACCCCGGCCGCCGCCTTCCTCATCGCCGTCTCGATGCTGGAACGCCGCGCCACCCGGCCGGAGCCGTCCGCCGTCCCGGCGGTCTCATCCGCGCCCGTCCTGGCTCCCTCCCCGCTCCCGCGCCTCGTCCCGCACGACGGCCCGGACCAGGACGAGGCCCAGCCCGACCGGGACGGCGGTCTCGCCCCCGCCCTGGTCGACTTCGCCCGCCGCGTCGCCGACGATCACCACGCCAAGCACGGCCGACCGATCACCCGCGACGCGCTCCGCGCCCACCTGGGCGTGTCCAACCAGCTCGCCTCAGACCTGCTGCGCACCGTGCGCACCGCCTGACCAGAAAGGACCCCACAGCCATGCGCATCCGCATCGACGGCACCCGAGCCGAAATCGTCGACGCCCTGTTCCGCCTGCGCCTGCACTTCACCGTCTACGCCGTCTCCCGCGCCTACCCCGACCGCGCCCACCCGCACCACTGGCGCGTCTACCTCACCACCCGCCCGAGCGAAAGGAGGTGACCATGCCCGATGACCTGACGGTGATCCGCTACCGCTGCTGCACCTGCGGCGGCACCGGCCTGCACTCCGAAGGCGACCGGTGCGCCGACTGCGACGGCACCGGCATCGACAACCACGGCGCATAAGCGCAGCGCCCCCGGCCTGGCCGTACATCCGCCAAGACACACGCCAGGTCGGGGGCCATCCCCATCACCCGAACGAGTGAGAGGAGGTCTCCATCTTGCCCGCAACCCATGCCAACGCGCACGCCATCACCGGCATGATCAAGCGCCTCAACCGCGACGACTACGACCGCTGGGCATCCCAGATCCGCCACACCGGCGGCTGCCGCCAGCCCATCCACCTCCGTGGCAAGGTCGAACACTACGACCGCGCCACCGGAGCACTGCTCCACCGCTACACCACCCGCACCGAACCTGACGGCGTCCTGCGAGTTCCGTGCAAGACCCGCCGCGCCTCCCGCTGCCCGGCCTGCGCGGAGGTCTACCGCGCCGATACCTACCAACTCATCCGCGCGGGCCTCATTGGCGGCAAGGGCGTCCCCGAGACCGTCAAGAGCCACCCGACGCTGTTCGTCACCCTGACCGCCCCGTCCTTCGGCACCGTCCACGCCCGCCGAGAGCACAGCGGCAAAGTGCAGCCCTGCCACGCCCGCCGCGACGCCGAGACCTGCCCGCACGGGCGGGTGATGTCCTGCACCGAGCGGCACAGCAAAGATGACCCGCGCCTCGGCGAACCGCTGTGCCCCGACTGCTACGACTATGACGGCTCGGTGCTGTTCAACGCCCTGGCGCCGCTGCTGTGGAAGCGCTTCGCCGACTCCCTCCGCCGCGCCCTCGCCAAGGCCGGCGGCCTGGCCCTCAAGGACCTACGCCACCACCTGACCCTCTCCTTCGCCAAGGTCGCCGAATACCAGCGGCGCGGCGTCGTCCACTTCCACGCAGTCATCCGCCTCGACGGCCCGGACGGACCCACCACACCGCCACCGGCCTGGGCCACCGCCGACGCCCTCACCCCGGCCGTCCAGCACGCCGCCCGTGCGGTCTCAGCCACCGCACCCGCTCACGACGACCAACCCGAACGCGTCCTGCGCTGGGGTACCCAGCTCGACATCCGGCCCATCACCCTGAACGGCGATCTCACCGAACAAGCTGTTGCCGGTTACATCGCCAAGTACGCCACCAAGGCCGCCGAATGCGTCGGCACCCTCGATCGCCGCATCAACCCCCTCGACACTCTGGACGCCTTCAACCTGCGCGACCACGCCCGCCGCCTCATCACCACCGCCCTACACCTGGGCACCGTGCCCGAACTGGCGGAGCTGCGGCTTACCGAGTGGGCGCACATGCTCGGATTCCGCGGCCACTTCTCCACCCGCTCCCGCCGCTACTCCACCACTCTCGGCGAACTCCGAGCAGCCCGCGAACAACACGCCCGCGACAACGAGATCACCACCGGCCGCCTGCCCCTCTTCGAGGAGGACACCGTCCTGGTGATCAGCACATGGGAGTACGCGGGCAAGGGCCATTCCCTGGGAGACCAACTCCTCGTCGCTGCCCTGACTGGCACGAGCCTTACCGGGTCGACGGACCTGGAGGCCGGTCCTCATGGATGACCTAGTGCTCACCGTCGATGAGGCCGCCCAGCGCCTCCGGGTCAGCCGGTGGACCCTCTACACCCTCATCCGCTCCAACCAGCTCCAGACCATCAAGATCGGCCGTCGCCGCCTCGTTCCGGCTGACGCCCTGGCCGACTGCATCAGGACCCTCGTGGAGGTGGCGCGATGACGAAGACCATGCTCGGCACCCCAGAGGAAGAGCCGAAGCGTCGGACCGGCCGCCGCATCCGCAAGCGCTCCAACGGTGAGGGAAGCATCTGGCCCCGCAAGGATGGCCGCTATGGGTACGCGGCCTTCGTCCAGACCACCGCCGGAACCGTGAAGCGTGTTCAGGGTTCGGCACGGACGCATGAGGACGCCCGGAAGAAGCTGACCGAACTTCTCCGCCAGGCCGACGAGGGTATCCCCGTCTCCTCGGAGAACTGGACGCTGGCCGACTTCCTGAACTACTGGCTGAAGAACATCGTCAGCCAAGAGCGGCGCCCCAAGACCTACCAGGGGTACGAGGGCGTCGTCCGGCTCCACCTCATTCCCGGCCTGGGTAAGAAGCGCCTGGGCAAGCTCAACGCCCAGGACGTCCGCCTCTTCATCAACCGCGTCCGCTCCGAGTGCCAGTGCTGCAGGAACGGCTGGGACGCTTCCCGCGAGAAGCCGGTGTGCTGTGCGCTCAAGGGCGGTCAGTGCTGCGATTCCCGCTTGTCCACGCGCATGGTTCAGTCCATCCATGCAGTCCTTCGGAACGCCCTGGAGTGCGCCGTACGAGAGGAAATCATCGCTCGCAACGTCGCCAAGCTCGTCAAGGTCCCGGTGCCCAAGTACAAGGTCAATCGTGGCCTGACTGTCCCGCAGGCTCGTGCCGTTCTCAAGGCTGCTCGGGATCACCGGCTCTACGCGCTGTATGTTTTGGCGCTCTGCCTCGGCCTGCGCCGTGGGGAGCTCCTCGGGCTCCGCTGGGTGGACGTCGACCTTGAGGCCGGCAAGCTGGAAGTGGTCCAGAGCCTCCAGCGGGTCGCGGGCCGCCTCCAGTTCGTCCGCCCGAAGACCTCCGACTCGGAGCGGACTGTCCCGCTGCCGCCCATCTGCGTAGAGGCCCTGCGGGAGCACCGGAGGAAGCAGTTCGCCGAACGCTCGGACCGCTGGGAGGAGTGGACGGAGCACGGTCTCGTCTTCCCCTCGCGCTGTGGCACCCCACTGGAGCCGGACAACCTACGGCGAAGCTGGGGAGCCATCCGCAAGGCCGCCGACCTCGGCGAGATGAGGTTCCACGACCTTCGCCACACCTGTGTGACGCTCCTGCTCAACCTCGGCGTACCACCCCAGGTCGTCCGGGACATCGTCGGTCACAGCGACATCGAGGTCACCATGACCATCTACGCCCATGCCTCCCTGGACGACAAGCGTGCTGCGCTACGCAGACTCGGGGATGCACTCGAATAGTCGGCAGCCTATTGACCGTTACGGATGCCCCGGCGATGCTGTCGGGGCATCCTCACGTCTTGTGACACCTTGAGGAGTCGCAACGAGATGACGGAGACAGGGGAACCCGCCCAAGGCGCACAGCAAGTAGCACAACCGGCTCAGCGAGCGCAACGACGTTCGTCAGCACTCTGGACTCACAAGGATGGTGTCGTCTTCGGCATCGGAGTTCTTGCCGCTGGCGTAATGGCCGTCGTAGGGCTGGTCGACATCCCACCGTTCTGGATGTTCATGCTGTGCTTCGTCATTGCAGCAGTCGTCGCTCTCATCACGCGCACGGTCAGCACTCGAACCCTGCGGCAGAAGGTGAACGCGCTCTGGCTAGCCCTAGGTTGTTCTCTGCTCATCCCGCTCGGCTCAGTTGCTTACCAACAATGGTTCGATGACGCCAACAAAGATGAAATCTTCCGACTCATCGCGACCGGCCCAGATACAGGTGTTTGGCGCCCCGCCATCGGGCCGGGAGAGTCCCTTGATCGCTTTGCGTACTCACCCATACCGGGTGGCCGGGAGGTCCACGTCCGTTGCTATGTGGACCTGCCCGGGCAAAACCGTTGGTACGACGTGATCTCGCCGTCTGATGGGTGGCTTCCGGACGATGCTATCGTCCCTGTGCCGCATCTGCCGACGCCCGAGATCCCAGAGTGCAGTGACTGACGTTGCTGTCACTGTTGCTGTCACCAGAGATCAAAAAGCCCCGAACGGTGATCCGTCCGGGGCATCTTGGCTGGTCAGTTGAGGTGGTCAGGGGCGGGGTCGAACCGCCGACCTTCCGCTTTTCAGGCGGACGCTCGTGCCAACTGAGCTACCTGACCTAGAGCGGTCCTGACGGGACTTGAACCCGCGACCTCCACCTTGACAGGGTGGCGAGCACTCCAAACTGCTCTACAGGACCTTGCTTCGTTCGTTTTGCGCTCGCTTAGCTTACCAGCTCCCCGGTGGCCTCAGACCATCCGTTTCGCGGTGCGCTTCGCGCTCGCAGTGCCCCCAACGGGATTCGAACCCGTGCCGCCGCCTTGAAAGGGCGGTGTCCTAGGCCGCTAGACGATGGGGGCTCAGGATTCCCTGTCGCCTTCCGTCGGAGACCTCTGAAGCATAGGGGACGATCGCCCCTCATGCCAAAGCGGCATTCCGTTGGCCGGCGTGGTCGGGCCGTCGACCGTTCCCGATGGCGACGGGGCGCTCGTTGGCTCTGGGGAGATTGTACGTGCCGGGTCGGGTTCCACGTGACGTTGGACGTACACCGATTGCTCGCCGAGGCCGCCGAGGGTGATGTCGTCCCAGGCCTGCAGGCGTTTCGTCTCCTTGTCGAAGTACAGGACGGAGGCCTGGACGGGGGTGGGTTCCTCGTGTTCGAGTGCGCGCAGGCCGGCGCCGCCCGTGGAGCCCTGGACGATGACGCGGGTGCCGGTGGGCAGCATGGTGGTCTTGCGGACGTGGGCGTGGCCGGACAGGACGAGCGGGGTGGTGCCGGAGAAGCCGCGGGCGACGATGTCGTCGTGCACGGCCACGAGGTCGGCGTCCTCGACGGCGGCCCGGTGGTCGCGGCCGAACTGTTCCATCGAGGCGGGGTCCGGGTTGACCGCGGTGGTCTTGTCGGGGGTGAAGCGGGGGTCGCCGAGGCCGTAGATGTCCAGGCCCTCCACGTTGCGCATCTTGTCGTCGAGGACGATGGCGTTCTTCTGTTTCGCGACCGCGCGCTGGGTGGCCTTGGAGTCGTGGTTGCCGCGGACGAACACGTAGGGGACACCTAGGGTGCCGATCTCCTCGACGAACTTGTTCTCCGCCTGCGTGCCGTGGTCGGAGATGTCGCCGGTGTCGATGATCAGGTCGACGGAGAACTGGTCCTTCAGGGAGCGGATCACGTTCCAGGCGATCGGATTGATGTGGATGTCGGAGACGTGCAGGACCCGGATGGACCGGTCGTCGGCGTCGTACAGAGGAAGGGTCGAGACGGCTTCGTACAGCTTTGAGACATTCGTCACAAGCTTGGTGAGCTGCGCGCGGTACGACTCGAACCTGGTCACGATGGCCTCCGCGCTGCCCACCAGGGAGGGCGCGGCGGCGATCAGGCCGGAGTAGCGGGGCTCGACGAGCGAGCTCGGCTGGAACGTACGGACCGCGAACATCCCCGTGCCGGCCAGGGCCACCGACGCCGCGATCAGGCCCGCCAGGGCCACCAGCGGGCGCCTGAACACCATCAGGACCGCGAGCAGCGCGCCGGCGCCCGCGCACAGCAGTGAGCGGATCGCGAGCTCGCCCACGCCGTCCATCAGGTCGCGTTCGATGATGCCGGGCAGCCGGTCGGTCAGCCTGGGGTCCTCCAGGAGGAGGCGGGCGCGCTCCTGGTCGATGTTCTCCAGGGTGATGCGGAGCGTCAGGGGCGCGTCGTGGCTGCGGAACGTGAGCGTGCCCAGCGGGCTGGCGTCCACGATCGTCTCGCCGGTCCACGACGGCCGGACGGTCATGCCGGTCTCGACCGGGCCGATCTGCGCTCGTACGGTGCCGCTCAGGAAAATGCCCAGCCAGGCGCCGGCCGCGGCCACCAGGAGCACCGCCGCAGCCTTGGTCACTCTCGACTGGATGACCTTTTTGAGCACGTCCGAGAAGTTCATACGCTTTCTTGGATACCCGAGCCGAGAGGCAGAATGACAATTGTGATCGAGGTTTCGCCGGAGAGGTTCGATGAGCTCGTGTCCGAGGCGCTGGACACGATCCCGCCCGACCTGACCCGGGTCATGAGCAACGTCGTCGTGACCGTCGTCGACGATCCACCAGAACCCCACCTGCTAGGCCTGTACACCGGCATTCCTCTCACCGAGCGCGGCGACTGGTACTCAGCCGTTTTGCCCGACCGGATCGAGATCTACCGCAATCCGATCTGTCAGATCTGTGACACCGAAGAGCAAGTGATCGAGGAAGTACGGATCACGGTGGTTCACGAGATCGGCCACCACTTCGGCATCGACGACGCCCGCCTGCACGAGCTGGGCTGGTAACTCTTTGCACAGGACGCGCTGCTTTGGGTTGCACGTTGCCGATTGATCGGGCACCTTAGGTGACATATTCAACACTGTGAGTCAGGCACAGCGGAGTCCAGTGGGGGCCATGCGGGCGCGACGGCTGACGGGGCGGCACAGGCGATCCACTGAGCGCCAGGCCACCTATGGCGAGGTCATCGCCGTCAAAGAGTTCAGAGCGCTCTGGTACGCACAGGGCCTGTCGCTGCTCGGTGACCAGCTCGCTCAGGTGGCGCTGGCCGTGCTCGTCTACGACCGCACCAAGTCGGCGCTGGCCACCGCCGCCGTCTACGCGCTCACCTACCTGCCGTCGATCCTGGGCGGGCCGCTGCTCGCAGGGCTGGCCGACCGGTTCGCGCGCCGGGGCGTGATGCTGGTCTGCGACCTGCTGCGGGCCGGGCTGGTGTGCGTGATGGCGCTGCCGTTCATGCCCTTCCCTGTGCTGTGCGCGCTGGTGTTCCTCGTCGTGCTGCTCAGCGCGCCGTTCTCGGCCGCGCGCGCGGCCGTGCTGCCCGAGGTGCTCGCAGGCGACCGGTACGTGGTCGGCTCGGCATTGCAGAACATGACGAACCAGGCCGTGCAGATGCTCGGCTTCGCCGCGGGCGGCGCGATGATCGCCGCCATGGGCCCGTACCGCGCCCTGGCCCTGAACGCCGCCACCTTCCTGGCGTCGGCGCTGATCCTGGTCACCGGCGTGCGGCGGCGGCCCGCTCCGGGCCGTCCCGGAGCCAGGCCGTCCATGTGGGCGATGACCAGAGCCGGAGCCAGACTCGTCTTCGGTGACCGCAAGCTGCGCACGCTCGTGCTCTTCGCCTGGCTGTGCGGCTTCTACGTGCTGCCCGAAGGCATCGCGGTGCCGTACGCGGTCGCGCTCTACACCGGCGTCATGCCCGTCCCGGTGATCACCGGTCTGCTGATGGCGGCGATGCCGGCCGGCACCGTGGTGGGCGCGTTCCTGTTCAGCCGGTTCGTCTCGCCGCCGGGCAGGCTGCGGCTGATGGGGTGGCTGGCCATGCTGAGCTGCGCGCCCCTCGTCGTGACCGCGATGCGGCCGCCGTTGGAGGTGGTGCTGGCGGCATGGTTTCTATCCGGGGTCGGGGGTGCCTACCAGCTCGCGGCGAACGCGGCGTTCGTCCAGCGGGTGCCCGACGGCCAGCGCGGGCAGGCGTTCGGCCTGGTGCATTCCGGCCTGATGGCGGTGCAGGGGATCGCCATCCTGATCGGCGGTTACGCCGCCGAACGGCTCGGCCCCGAGCCGGTGGTCGCCCTGTCGGGCATCACCGGCCTCACGGCCGCCGTCGTGCTGACCGTGATCTGGGCCGACGCGCGCGGCGCCAGGATGCGCGCGCAGGCCACTGTCTGATCACTGCCGCGGCTTGTGGTCGTCCTCGGTCCAGGGGCTGCCGGTGCTGCTGCTCTTCTGCTGCTGCTTGGCCAGCAGGTCCTGCACGATCGAGGTGTCCTTGCCCTCCTCGGGCAGGAGCAGCCAGCCGATCGCGTAGACGCCGATGCCGAGGCCGCCGAAGAGCGTGACGATCGCCAGGCCGATGCGGATGATGTTGGGGTCGATGCCGACGTACTCGCCGACGCCGGAGCAGACGCCGCCGAGGATCCGGCCCTTGTGGGTCCTGCGCAACTGCTTGCTGCTGTGATATTCGCTCATGACTCAAGACTGCCCTCAACCCTGGCATTCGCACATCAGGATTGCCCCTGGTAGAACCCTGGTAGCCCCCTATAACGAGGAGAGGAGCACGTCATGGACGATCTGCTGCGCCTGGACGACCGCCTCGACGGTGACCAGAGGCTGATCCGCGACACCGTCCGCTCCTTCGTCGCCGACCGCGTCCTGCCGCACGTCGGCGACTGGTTCGAGGAGGCCACGTTCCCGGCGCGCGAGCTCGCGCCCGAACTCGGCTCGCTCGGCCTGCTCGGCATGCACCTGCAGGGCTACGGCTGCGCCGGCACGGACGCGACCTCGTACGGGGTGGCCTGCCGCGAGCTGGAGGCCGGCGACTCGGGGCTGCGGTCGTTCGTGTCGGTGCAGGGCTCGCTGGCCATGTTCCCCATCTGGCGGTACGGGTCGGACGAGCAGAAATCGGAATGGCTGCCGCGGATGTCCGCCGGTGAGGCGATCGGGTGCTTCGGACTGACCGAGCCCGACCACGGATCCGACCCCGCGAGCATGCGCACGTACGCCAAGCGCGACGGCTCCGACTGGGTGCTCAACGGCTCCAAGATGTGGATCACGAACGGATCCGTCGCGGACGTCGCGGTGGTGTGGGCGCAGACTGACGACGGCGTCCGCGGCTTCGTCGTCCCCACCGACACCCCGGGCTTCTCCGCCCCTGAGATCCACAAGAAGCTGTCCCTCAGGGCATCGGTCACGTCATCGCTCTACTTCGACGACGTGCGCCTGCCCGAGTCGGCCGTGCTGCCCGGGGTCGGCGGGCTGAAAGGGCCGTTGTCGTGCCTGTCCGAGGCGCGCTTCGGGATCCTGTGGGGGGCGGTGGGCGCCGCGCGGGCCTGCGTCGAGGCGGCCGTCGAGTACGCCCAGACCCGCGTCCAGTTCGGCAAGCCGATCGGCGCCTTCCAGCTGACCCAGGAGAAGCTGGCGTGGATGTACGTGGGGCTGGCCCAGGCAGGGCTGACCGCGCTGCACCTGGGCGCCCTGAAGGACGCGGGTGAGCTTGAAGCCCGGCAGATCAGCTTCGGCAAGATGGCCAACGTGCGCTCCGCCCTGGACATCGCCCGGCAGGCCCGGTCCATTCTCGGCGGCAACGGGATCACGCTGGAGTACCCTGTGATCAGGCACATGAACAACCTGGAGAGTGTGCTCACGTACGAGGGGACCCAGGAGATCCACACCCTGGTGCTGGGCGAGGCGCTGACGGGGCTGGCGGCATACCGGTAAAGGGCGTCGCGGGGTTGGCGGTAACCTCGGTACGCTTGGCTGTTGCTAGGGGGCGTTAGCTCAATTGGCAGAGCTGCGGACTTTTAATCCGTAGGTTCCGGGTTCGAGCCCCGGGCGCCCTACCACTTTTTCCCCTTCTGACCTGGGCCTTTGCCTCCGTTCTGGAATCCACAGGGCCGCCTGAGCCCTCTTGGGAGACCGAGGGGAGACCGCCAGTTCCGGACGCTTCTCTGGGAACGATCGCCACGAGTGCTTCGGCCATCTCGTGCGCAAGCTCCGGCAGCACTGTCGTGTAGGTGTCTTCCGTGATCGAGGTCGAGCTGTGCCGCAGCATCGTGGAGACCATTTTGGTGTCGGCGCCGGCCGCGTACGCCAACGTCGCGGCGCAGTGGCGGAGGTCGTGCAACCGGATCGGCGGCACCCCCGCTTCGTACGCCAGGATCGAGAACTGTTCGCTGACCCATGCCGGATGCAGCTCCGAGCCGTCCTCGTGGGTGAAGATCCGGCCCGTGTCCTGCCACGCCTCACCCCACTCCAGGCGCTCGGCGTGCTGTCGCGCCCGATGCTCCTCCAGCACCGCCACCGTGCCCGTATCCAGGGCCGTCACGCCGTCGGTGGCCTCGGTCTTGGGGTCGCCCTCCTCGAAGTCCCATCCGATCTGTACGAGCTGCTTCTCCACAGCGAGGGTGCGCTCCGCGACGTCGAGGAACTCCCACTTGGCTCCGCATGCCTCACCTCGGCGCAAGCCCCGGAACGCGATCAAGTGGAAGAGGGCGTACAGCCGGTGCTGGTAGGCATGATCGAGAAATTTCCCGAGCTGGACTGGCGTCCACACCATAACTGGTGGTGGCCGTAGCTCGGCCGCCTCCCAAATCCGTACGGCGCTGACCTTCTTACCGCCCTTCTGGGTCCGAACGTCGTCGAGCTTCGTGCCGAACTTCTCGTTGAATACGGCTACGCGCTGCGCGGTCCAGACCAAGGCCTTGGGCCGCTTCGCCGGGTCAAGCTTGATCGCTTTGGCATTGTTCACGCTGATGACCTCCTGCCGCACGGCCTCGCTCAACACCGTGCTCAGGGTCGCTCGGATACGGATCTTCGTCGCAGGCCCGGTGACTCTCATGCCTCGCACCGAGGCCCGGACAGCGGGGGCGTCCGACCCCTTCTCGTACCTCAGCCTCGATGGGAGCCACCGTTTTCATGTCCATCACATCGGAAGCCCACCCACCAACCGACCCCGACGCGGACCTCGAAGCGCCCAAGGACTTCCGCCTGGCGCGGATCCCCGTGCGCCAGCTCGGCCACTTTCCCGACAACGTGCGGGAGGACTACCACATCACCCAGGAGTTCTGCGCCTCCCTCAAGGCCGAGCTGCAGGTCCCGGTGACGGTCATCCCCATCCCGGACGACTACCAGCGCGGCGAAGGAGAACAAGAGCACCGCTGGTGGGTGGTCAAGGGCAACCGCCGCCTGGAAGGCGCCATCACGATCAAGCTGCCGAAGCTGCTGTGCCTGATCGACCTGACCAAGGGCGACGACCAGGCGAGCCTGCTCGTGGACCAAGTCGTGGAAAACGACGACGACTTCCGCATCGGGCTCACCCCGTTCGAGCAGTCCCGCGCCCTGTTCAAGGCCCACCAGCTCGGCGCTTCCCGTACCGAGATCCGCCGGCGCACCGGCCGCACCCGCGAGGAGGTCTCCCAGGCCATCGCCGCGGGCAAGCTGTCAGAGCAGACCCGCCGCACGGCTCAGGTCATGGAGTACGACTGGACGCTGGACGAGCTCGCGCTGCTGCAGGAGTTCGACGCAGACCCCGAGGCGCTGGCCCAGATCGATGCGCTCATCACCCGCTGGGGGCACACCGGCCGACACGCCATCGAGCGGGTACGCCGCGACCGTCAGGAAGCGGCCGCGCACGCCCAAGCGCGGGCCGAGCTGGAAGCCGCGGGCATCTCGGTGACCGAGGACGAACCGGCCGGCGCCGTCCGGCTCAGCCGGCTGTCAGCCACCGTGGTGGGTTTCGACCCCGACCAGCACGCCGACTGCCCCGGCCATGGGGCGTTCTTCCCCAGCTTGCGCCCCGATCGGCCAGAGCTGTACTGCAGCGTGCCCGAGCAGCACGGCTACACCCCGCCGCCGACCATCACGTTCCCGCGGCCCGCCAAGCCGCAGGAGGACGGCCCCTCCCGCAAGATCGTCATCGAGGGCAACCGGGCATGGATGGCGGCCGCCACGGTTCGCCAGGAGTGGCTGGCTACATTCCTGGCCCGCAAGAGCGCGCCCAAGCCGGTCGCCCGGTTCGTCACCCGGATTCTCAACGACATGCCGGCGCCGGTGCGCGACAAGCTCGGCTCGGCCTCGCTGTCCACGCTGTACGGCAAGCTCGGCGGGCCCGCCGACCTGGACGCGGCGCTGGCCACCGCCGCCTCCGGCCGGTTGGCGATGCTGCAACTGCTGCCGATCGCGGTGGCGTGGGAGTACCAGATGAGCGTGGCCTCGGCCGAGTGCAAGAACGCCTGGCGCGAAGGCCGCTACAGCCCCTGCTCGACCGCGGACGCCGCCGTCTGGCTGCGGTTCCTGGTCAACGAGCTGGGGCCGGAGCTGGGGGACAAGGCGTACGCGCCGGCGCCGATCGAGCAGGCCCTGATCGACGGCACGCCCTACCTCGGTGACACCCCCGCCGACGCTGACCCGGTCGCTTCCGCTCAGGAAAACGACGTCGCCGGCGATGAGAACGCCGACGCCGCCTCGGAGGCGGACGGCCTCACGCAGGACGCCCAGGCGGCCTGACATTCATCCCGCCGAACGTCCGCCGGTCGCAGCTACGGCTCGGCCTCGCGTTCTCGTTCCCTCTGACCAGACCTGATCTGACATCACACGCAGAGAGCCGGTGATTATGGCTAGTCGCGGATTCGTCGGTTTCGTCGTCGACCGGACCGAGAAGATCGCCTACAACCACCACGATTCCGGCCCGACCGGAGTCGGCCTGATCGTCCTGTCGTGGCTGCGCATCACCATGAAGACCCCGCAGGCGCTGCGCGAGCGCGTCACCGCACTGCGGGTCGTCGACCCCGGCAGCCGACCGACCGTGCACGACATCGAACGGCTGGCCGAGCACGCCGACCCGCACGCCTCACCTCGCGGGGTCACGTTCTGGATGGAACTGCTCTGGCAAACCCAGGGCGACCCCGACGCCATGCTGCGCGCGGGCGTCATCGAGGACGCCTCCTCCTACCCCGTCGAGGCCTCCGACTGCGAGTGGGGCTACCTCATCGACCTCGACACCACAGTCTTCGAGGTGTACCGGGGCAAGCAGGCCGCCCCGCACAACCGCGGCCGCTTCGTCACCCAGCCTCACCCCGACGATCACTTTCCGGTGGCCCTGGTCGCGGGGTGGCGATTCGACCAGTTGCCGAGCGACGACGAATTCCTCACCACCCTGTAACCCCGTGCCCTTTCACCTCATCGGTCCCGGCCGCCCGTAAGGCGGCCGGGACCTTCTCTTTCCGCCACCTTGTTTCTAGGGAGTCGTCCCGATGAGTTCCGCCTCCGCTCTGGCGTTGACCACCCGCAACGCGGCCCTGGAAGACCTCGTCGACTTGCTGCGCCATCAGCAGGATCACAAGGTCGACGTCGTGGTCCACAGCGACCAGATCCGCGCCGAACACACCCGCCTGCGCCTCAGTGGCCCGCCACTGCTGTCGGAACGCGGCGTCACCACCGTCGCCGGCCTCTACACCCCGACCGGCGTGTGCGACCAGGGCCTGGCCAGCAAGCTCGGCATCCCGCTGCCGTACCTGCGCCGCCTGCGCGAGCGCAAGCCCGACCTGTACGACGCCAACGTCAACGGCTGGCTCGCCGACGCCGACCGGCGGTTCCTGCTGCGCGGCATGCGCGCGGGCGGCGAGCACGGCATCGCCCGGGCGTTCCTGTCCGACAGCTACCGCATCATCGACAACCTCGACGTCCTGCTGGCCGCCCTGGACGGGGTACGCCAGAGCGGGGCGCAGGTCCAGATCGACGGCTGCGACCTGACCGAGCGGCGCATGTACGTCCGCGTCGTCTGCGAGCAGATCCGCGCCCTGGCCCCGGACCTGCTGCGCGACTACCGCAGCCCGTTCACCGGCCAGAGCGGCGCTGACAACCCGGTGGTGTTCGCCGGATTCGTCATCACCAACAGCGAGGTCGGCGAAGGCGCGTTCACCATCGTGCCCCGCCTGCTGGTCCAGGTCTGCCACAACGGCATGACCATCAACGCCGACGCCGCCCGGCACGTCCACCTCGGCGGACGCATGGACGAGGGCGTGGTGCGCTGGAGCGCCGACACCCGCGACAAGAACCTGGCCCTGATCACCGCCCAGACCCGCGACGCCATCACCACCTTCCTGGACCTCGACTATGTCCGCGCCAAGCTGGAGCAGATGACCCGCCTGTCCGGCGCCCGCATCGCCGACCCCGCCGCGACGATCGAGCTGGTGGCCAAGAAGCTCTCCTACTCAGAAGAGCAGCAGCGGCAGATCTTGTCCCATTTCATCCAGGGCGGCGACCTGAGCGCCGGCGGCGTCATGCACGCCGTCACCAGCGTCGCCCGGACCCTGCCCGACGCCGACACCGCACACGAGATGGAAGGCCAGGCGCTGCGCGTGCTGCACCTGGCCGCCGGCGTTTGACCCCTCGAACCCCGCGGCCTCCGGTCCGCCTTCCTCTCCCGGACCGGGGGTCGCGGTCTTTCTCCCGTACTTCCCTGATTGGAGGCACTGTGGTGTGCCTGTCTGATCTGCCCGGCCCGTATCCGCTGCCGGTGCCGCGCGCCCACGCGCTCATCACCGATGCCCAAGCGATCGAGGACATCTACCGCACCCTCCTGGCCGCCTACGGCAACTGGGGGCCCGACACCCTGTCCGACATCAGCGCCATCATCGCCGCCACCGGCCGCAGCATCGTCGACGTCGAGACCATCACCACCGACATGATCGAAGACGCCGTCACCGGCTGGCCGATCGCCCGAATCCAGGCCAACCAGGTCACCGGCTACGTCCGCCAGTCGCTGGACGGCGGCATCCTGGTCGAGCTGCACACCCGCGACCCCCGCGCCGGCCGGCAGCTGCGCGTCATCGTCGACGGGCAACTGCTGCACGGCCCGCCGCCCACGCAACCAGCCGACACCACGCCCCCGGTGGGGGAGAGGTAGATGAGCGCGGCTCTCCACACGCGGGCGCCGCGCGAGGCCGGTCACGACCCGGCACACGCGCCGTCGCCACCGCCCACGGCCGCTACTACGCCGACCCGGCCACCGGCGCCATGCTCATCTCGGTCACCAACGTGCTCAGCCAGCTCGCCAAACACGCCCTGGCACCGGCAGCCGCCAAATACACCGCCGAATGGTTCGCCGAACACCTGCCCGAGGCCCTGCGCGCCGCCGCCGACCCCGCCGATCTGGAGGCGTTCGTCCAACGGGCCAAGGCCGCGTACGCCGAGGAGTGGGAACGGCGGATGCTGCTCGGCAGCCGCGTCCACCGCCAGGCCGAAGCCCTCAACCTGCAAGCGCCGATCGCGCCCGACCCCGAGGCCGAACCGTTCGTCGACAGCTACCGGCAATGGCTGACCGACTTCGGCATCGACCTGGCCTCCGACCTGGTCGTCGCCGAATGCACCATGCTCAACCGCCGGCTCGGCTACGCCGGCACCAGCGACCTGTGGGTCAACCTGCGTTTTCCATCCCCGGCCTCGCCCCTGGTGCCCCGGTTCCGGCCGCGCTCGGCCCCGGCCGATCCGCTGCCCACCCCGTCCGGACTGTGGCTGGTCGACATCAAGACCAGCCTCAAGCACCCCGCCTCCACCGTGTGGGACGACTTCCCGCTGCAACTGGCCGCGCTGCGCCAGGCGACGGTGGCGCTGGCGTGCCCGCCGCACTGCCGGTACGGGGCCAGCGAGGGCCACGACACCAGCCACGAGTTCCCCGTACCGGACTTCGCCGGCGCCGCGGTGCTCAACCTGCGCACCGACCGCTACGGCTTCAGCGGCCTGCAGCCGGTCGCGGCGTACCTGCACCGCACCGACCTGCGCGGCCGCAAGCCCATCCAACCCCCGACCAGGAAGGACGCCTGATGCCGATCCACCCCCGCGTGTTCGAACGGATGAAACGCCAGCAGCGCGCCTACTGGCCCGACGGCCACATCCGCATCGGCGACAGCGTCCCCACCGAGCGCGGCGTGCGCCCGCGCAAGCTGTCGACCTTCCGCTTCACCTCCCCGTCCCGCCCGCTGATCGAAGCCGCCGCCGAACTGTACGGCGGCACCGTCACCGAGATGACCCGCGGCATGGACAAATGGCAGGTCACCACCGGCGCCGACGAGATCCCCGTGCTGTTGCCGCCGCACTCGGTCACGCAGTGGATGGAGTACTGGGACGGCCCGTACTGCGAACGCCGCTGCGATGGCGAGACCATCGAGCAGAAGTCCGGGCGGCCGTGCCTGTGCAAGGCGGAGGGGCGGCTGCGGTGCACGGTCAAGACCCGGCTGTCGGTGCTGCTGCAGGACGTGCCCAGCCTGGGCACCTGGCTGTTGGTCAGCGCCGGCCTCAACGCCGCCGAGGACCTGCCGGATCGGGCCGCCTTCATAGAGCGGGCCGGCGACTACATCGACGCCATCCTGCTCGTCGCCGAAGCCCGCACACTGAAGGATGGCAAGCCGGTTACTTTCCCGGTGCCGCGGCTGCGTGTGGAGGGCATCTCCCCACGCCAGCTGATGACCGGCACCGTGCCTCCGCGCTCGGAGCTGGCCCAGCGCAACGTGCCCGAGCTGCCCCGCGGCCGCACCACCCATACGCCCGGAGCCCCAGACAGTGGAAACGACCCGGTCCGCCAGACCACGCCGGACTACCTCGCGCTGGCCTCAGCCGCGACCACTCCCGAACGAGTACGCGCCATCTGGAACCAGGCGCTCCAGGCCGGCCACCTCACCCCTGAGCTGCGGACCGTGCTCAACACCCTCAGCGCCGCACTGAGCGCCCGCCATCACCAGACCTCCGCTACCCACCGGGAACCTGCCGAAGACGCCATGCCTCCCGAGGCACCTTCCATGGAACATCTCCCGGCTGAGAGCAGCGAGTCCCCAGAACCCGTTCAGAACCCCGCTTCACCCGCTCATGCCGAGTGGCTGCGTCACCAGATCCTCCAGCTGTGGCCAGGTGGCACCACGGACCTGCACGCCGCCTTCGACGCAAGGACCGGCACCACCATGCGACGCGCCACCCCCGATCAACTGCAGGCCTTCGCCACTATTCTGCACCGGCAACTCGCCGGCGAACAGGACCACGAGGTCGTCGACGCCGACCTCGTCGACGACCACCAGCTACCCCATCCAGCGGCCGACCGGCCGCAGGACTACGTACTGCGAAAGGAAGCACCATGACCACTGACCTCGTGCCGCAACTCCGCCACCGCCAGGCGGCCTGGCGCGGACTGGACCGGATCACCGAGGTCTAGGCCGGTCCGGACCCCGACGTGGGGCAGTGGGAGTACCTCAGCAGGTGCGGAACGGGCTGCTGCTACGCCGGGCAGGTCGCCCTCGCCGCCGGTGACCGGTGGCTCGTCCACATCCGCGACCGCCGGAGGCTCATCGACGACACCCGTCACCATGGACGACTATCGGTCCGTGCCGTACTCGATTTGGCAGTGCGGGGGCCTCCCCGGGCTCCCCCAGATGTGGACGCCTGGAGTACCGGATGATGGAGATCCGGAGACAAGGAGTTCCACGTGGCGATGAATGCGTATCCGCCGGAGTCGGTTCGGATGTGCAGCCGCTGGCGATCCCGCGGAAGGGGGCCAGCGACCGTCTGCCTATCGGTACTGTGGCGCTTGATCAACCTTGAGCCACTTCGCTGTGCGGGCAACACCAGCGAGTGGCCATCGATCATTAATGGCGGCCGGAACTGCCCATTCTGGACTGCATACCGCAGGCGCATGGCCGGTACGGGCAGCCAGCATCTCAGCTAGCAAATCACTGGTGGATGGTGTAGACGTAACCGGTCGCTCCGTCAAAAGCCCGGCATCGCCAAGGCGAAGAGCCACGATGCGTATGGCGCGCCGCCGCCTGACCGGCAGCAGGTCGACAAGCTGCTCAAGTTCGGTGAAAAGCTCGTCGATCGTCTCACCTGCCGCGATCGCCCACAGGGCAAGGGCCCACTCGGCCTGGGAGTGGTCGTCGCCGCACACCTTGAGCTGGTCGCGCCACCAGGTGGCGTCACGCGCGTGATCCCGAGTCTGTGCGATGAGCGCCGCCGGGTGGCCGCCAGCACCCAGCGCCTGCGCACCGGGTAGTACCGTGTACCCCAAATGAAGCGGCATGGCTGCGCCGATGACGGCGATCTCCGTGACGAGCCAGCAACGGCCGACCTCGTCGAACAGGGCCTTCGAGGCGTTGGACCAGGGAAAAGTACTTCCCTTCTCCCCCCGCCGGAATCGTCGATAGGTCGCCACGTCAGCGAGGGCAGATCCTGATCTGCGGAGCTGCTGAATGGCCTGTGAACGACGATTCGGCGAGGCGGCTTTCGGCCTGCGGATTGTGTCAACCCCGCCGAAGGAGTAGAACTCGGCAGGGCTGACGGCCACCGCGATCCTCGCAAGCTCGGAGCGGACCGAGGTCGTCTGCGAGCATTGCCCATCGAGCACCGCCCGGCGGAGCTGCTCCTCAAGGACACTGCAACACTGGGGCAGGCCCCCAGTGTTTAGAAGGGTGCGGCTCCTCCTGAGTGACTGAAGCGATCAAGCCGTAAGGGCGTATCCGTCCTGGTAGCCGACCTAATGGACGCGCTCGTGTTGCCGGGCGAGATGGAAAGTCCAGTACTCCTCCAGATGACCGTTGGCGACCAGCGCGCGGAGCTTCAGCACCGCCTCGGCCCCGGCCAGGCCCCACCGCGCCCCGGCCAGGTCGAACCTGTCGGCGATCAGATGACGGCATGCGCCCTCGATCACCCCGGTCGCGATCGGCCATCCCGCCTCCAGCGCCTGGTCGTACCGCAGATACTCGAGGTTGTTGGACAGATAGCGGATGCACGCGTCGATACCGTCACGGTGCTGCGCGCCGGCTGTGGCGGCCTGCGCGGTCAGCGTGGTGATGACCTGGCCGGTATGCCCGGCCAGCAGGGCCAGGGCATGCCCGGCGACCCAGTCCTCCGCAGCCGGCGCTGCGGGCGGGTGCAAACTCCACGCCGCAGCCCATAACTTCTCCAGCACGTGCACGAAATCGATCACGATGTGGACGCGGATACGGCGCCGGGCGGCCTCGGCGATGATCAGATCGAGCTGATGGCGGGCCCCGTCGACGAGCACGACCCAGGGACGGACATGGCCGGGATCACGGGCCTCGGCATGATCGAACACCTTGGCGATCACTGCGGCGGGGCCGGTAATGATCGAGCCGCACAGCCACTTGCGCGTCGCGTTCGGCCGGGCGCGCGGCAGGCGCTGCCCGGATCGCCCGCCCGGGACGGCGATCACATCGTGCGGCCGCCGAGGCGCCGGTTCAGCGTCGTAGACCACCCCCAGCGTCGCCATCCGTTTGCGCGCCGGTTTCTCCCCGGCCGCCAGCCGGGTGCGGAAGGTGGCCCGGGCGCGGGCGGCGGCCTTGGCGGTCGCGGGCCGCAGCGCTTCGGGGCGCATCGCGATGCCCTTGCCGTCCACGCTGATCACCAGCACCGTGCAGGCGGTGCACGGCCGGTACGCGCGCGGCAGCACCGCCGCCTTCATGCCGGGTTGCCAGTGCGGCACCGTCACCACACCCAGCACCGGCGGCCGTGCCGGCGGCGTGGCCCCGGCCTGTCCGGTGGGCTCATCGAGCAGCTGTGCCGCTTCGCCCAGGATTTCCTCGACGGTCTCCCGTGTGATCGTCAGCCGTGACAAGCGGTCCTGCTCGTCCTGCATCTGTAGGTGAGCCCGGCGATCTGCTCACGGATCTCCTCGATCCGTCGGCGGGCCGCGGCCTCGCGCCGTGCCAGTTCCTCGAGCAACGAGCTCATCGTCACCACCGCCTCACGGGTCTGCACTCACAGTAAAAGGCGGTCCCCGGATCCAACAGTCATGTCTACAAAAGCCCAGCTCAGGCGCCCACTGAGGAAGAGCCGCACCCAATGGTTATTTGGGGTAGTCAAGCGAATTAGCAGGTCAGCTGCGCGAAGGCCTGTCAGGTACGTTAGGCAGGTAGATCGGCTGCCGCTGTGAAACCAGTAGGCCGTAGAGAGGGCGCTGAATGTGCCCGTGCCGTGTCTGGCTTGGTTGTACGATCCGGTGCTCGGGGAGGCTTCTTACTGCCCAGCCACCTCATGGCCCCCGTAGGTGGCGTCTGGCGCCAGGGCCCCGAGTTCCAGTTCCAGCAGCAAGCGGTGCGTCGGCTTGTCCAGCGTGATGCCGAACAGTTCCTGCGCGCGCCTGATGCGCTTGCGGACGGTGTTCTCGTGCAATGTCAACTCCGCGCCGGCGGCTCGGACGTCTCCGAAGTTCCGCAGGTAGGACAGGAGTGTCGCCCGGTAGGCGGTGCCGTGCGTGAGGTCGTGGGCGTTGATGACGTTGCCGAAGCCCGTCCGCAGCATCGGATCGCTGCGCACGGCATGGAACAGCCGTTGCTGGACGATCTCGGCGTGCAGGTCCCGCGCCGCGTAGCTGTCCGGCCGGGCGCCGGTGTCCCGCAGGTGACTGATGGCCCGGTCGAGGTCGTCGCGTGCCTGGCGCAGCCCGTCGGGGTCCTTGATGGGTTCACTGCGGACGATCAGCAGATTCGTGTGCAGCAGCCGACTCGCCCGCTGGTGGAAGTGGGTGGCCAGGGTGGAGACGGTGACCGAGCCGCGTGGTGCGGCCTCCAGCAGCACGTACATCCGGTCCTTGACCATGCTGATGGTCGGCTCGTGGCCGAGGGAGCGGGCGTCGAGTTCGAGCAGACCGAGGGCGCGCAGCAGGCCCGCCCGGTGGTCGGGCCGGTGGTCTGGCCGGTGATCGGGGTTCGCGGTCTCGGCGAGGCAGAGCAGGCTTGCCGGCAGGGGCAGGGCGCGGTCGGCGTGGCCCGGGTGCTGCAGCGCCGTGTGCAGGGCGGCGTTGCGGCTTTCCTGGTCGGCGTCCAGGTGCCGGCGGATGGTGAGCAGGTGCAGCGCGGCGAGCTTGGCCGCGGTGGCGAGAACGGCTTCGCTGTCGGTGATGGCGTCCTCGTCGGGGAAGGTCGCCCAGAGCGAGCCGAGGGCCGTGTCGCCGGCGCGGATCACGACGGCCAGCCGCGGGTGGTAGCCGTCGCGGCGGATGAGCTTGACGGAGTCGCTGCGCCACAACTCGTCGGTCAGGTGGTGGGGCAGCGCGTGGTCGGGTACCTGCCTTGACAGGATGCCCACCCGGCGGGTCTCATCGATGGGCTGGCCGGGCAGATTGGAGTAGGCGACGATCGTCTGGTTGGTGTCCATGATTGCCACTGCGCCGCCGCAGATCGAGGCGACCGAGTTGGCCAGGGAGAACAGGTCGCCACCGGCGGGGTCGGTGGCGGGCTCGCCGGTGGTCGGCTGGGTGGCCAGCAGCGTGGAGACGAGGCCGTACAAGCGGCTCCAGGGGATCTCCGGATTGACCACCACGACCGTGGTTCCCGCCGCGCGCGCCTGCTCGATGATCTCGGTGGGCAGGCCGGTCGCGCATTTGACCGCCAGTGCTCCGCTCGTCTCTGCGGCCAGTCGCAGCGCTTGGCCGACGGCCTTGGCGGAGGAGAGGTCGAGGCCGAGTGCGAGGAGCAGGCATTGCGGCGCGGCCGGTTCGAGGGCACTGCCGTCGAGAAGTTCGACGCCGGCCACCGCGAGCTGCGCATCGCCGGTCGCGAGCTGAACGAGGTCCGGGCGCAGCGTCTCGAGCAGGGTCGCCAGCGTCATGGTGGCCATGGTCACCCCCGAGGATAGGTGTGCAATCCGACACCAAGATCTCCATTTCCGGGTCGGATCAGACATTGTTTCACATGCGGCTTTCCCGCACTGTTGTCCCACCCGGTTTTGTCCCTCCGACGCCCCCACCAGGAGGATCGCCAGATGCCCCCTCGCCTTGCCGTGCCCGCCGCCGGAATGACCCGGCGTCAATTCGGCCGGTTCGCCGCCCTCGGCCTCGCCACCGGCGCGGGCATGATCGCGACGGTCGCTCCGGCCACGGCGCAGACCGCTGCCGACTACTACGCGCAAGCCCGTGAGCTGGCCGGCGACAACCCTGTCCTGCTGGCCCTGATCGCGGCGCTGACCAAGGGATACTCGCCCCCGCGGCCCGCGGCTCCCGCACCGCAGAAGATCTTCGATGACCTCGCCGTGCTCAGCGTAGGCTCGGTCTCCTGCCTGGCGATCTTGACCAGCGGCGGGATCGTCCTGATCGACGCCCTCAACTCCGCTGCAGAGGCCGAGAGCGTCATCGCCGGCGGCCTGTCCTCGCTGGGAGCCGACCCGGCGACCATCAAGTACGTCGTGGTCACCCACGGTCATGGCGACCACTACGGCGGCGCGCAGTACCTGGCCGGCCGCTACGGGGCCCGGGTGCTCATGGCGCCCGCGGACTGGAATCTCATCGCCGGCGTGCCCGGCGCACCGGCCCGTGACCTGGACATCACGAACGGCCAGCGGCTCACGCTCGGCGCCACCACCATCCAGTTGTGTTACACGCCCGGCCACACCCCCGGCACGGTATCGCCGATCTTCCCGGTCACGTGGGAGGGCACCCGCCATATGGCGATGTCGTGGGGAGGTACCAATCCGCCCGCGGCGCTCGTCTCCTTGCGCACCTACCTGACCTCGGTGCTGTCCTTCCGCAACCGGACGCGACGCGCCGGCGTGGACGTGGAGGTGTCCACCCACCCGTTCGTCGACTACGGCCTGGAACGCATGCAACAGCTGCGTACCCAGCCCCGCGGCGCCAACCCGTTCGTGCTCGGCCAGGCGGGCATGGACACCTACATGGCCGTCATGGAGGCCATGCTGCGCGGCCGGCTGGCCGACGCGGCGGGCACGACCGCAGCAGCGGCGGAGGCAGTGGCGGGGGATTCGTGCTGCTGACTTCCCGATCGGATCGCGGCGACGTCGCCGAACTGGTCACGGCGGTCGGCGCGGAGAACGTGCTGACGTCGGCCACCGACCTGATCCGTTACTCCGCCGATGCGAGCCCCTACCACCAGGTGCCCCGGGTGGTGGTGCTGGCCCGCACCGGCGACGACGTCGCCGCCGTCTTCCGGTTCGCCTCCAGCACCGGGCGGCGGGTCGTCCTGCGCGCCGCCGGAACCAGCCTCAACGGCCAGGCGCAGGGCGACGACATCCTGCTCGACGTCCGCCGCCACTTCGACCACGCGACGGTGGAGGAGGACGGCGCGATCCTGCGCAGCGCGCCCGGGATGGTGCTGGCCCGGGCGAACGCCCGCCTGGCCCGCTACGGGCGCATGCTCGGCCCCGACCCGGCCAGCAGCGCGGCGGCCTGCGTCGGCGGCGTGGTGGCCAACAACGCCAGCGGCATGACCTGCGGCGTGCACGCCAACTCCTACCAGACGGTGGAGTCCCTGCGGATCGTGCTGCCGTCGGGGACCCGGATCGACACCGCTGCCCACGACGCCGACCAGCGCCTGACCGAGGCCGAACCCGAACTGGTCGCCCAGCTGCTCGCGATCCGCGATGAGATCCGCGCCGACCCGCAGCTCACCGCACGCATCCGGGCCAAGTTCGCCATCAAGAACACCAGCGGATACCGGCTGGACGCCTTCATCGACGGCGACACCCCGGCGCAAATCGTGCGCGGGCTCCTCGTCGGCTCCCAGGGCACGCTGGGATTCCTGGAAGAGATCACCTTCCGCACCGTGCCCAGTCCCAGGCAGGCGAGCACGGCCTTCCTGCACTTCGCCGACCTGGCCGCCGCCGCGGCGGTCGTCCCCGCCATGATGGACCTCGGCGCGCGGGCCGCTGAACTGCTGGACAACCTCTCGCTGCGCGCCACCCGTACCATCGGCGGCGCCCCCGCCTGGATGCATGAGATCGGCGACGACGACGCCGGGCTGCTGGTGGAGTTCCGCTCCGGCGACCGGGCCGAGCTGGACCGCTTCGAGCACCAGGCCCGCGAACTCCTCGACGGCGTCGTCCTGCACGGCGATTTCACCCGCGACGCCAAGACCGCGGGCGGCTTCTGGGCCGTACGCAAAGGACTGCTCACCGCCCTGGGCGCGAACCGGCCCCCGGGCACGATCCTGCTCGGCGAGGACGTCTGCGTGCCACCGGCACGGGTCGCCGAGGCGGCGGTCGCGCTGCGCGACATCCTCGCCTGCCACCGGTTCGACGCCTCGGTCGCCGGGCACGCCTCGGCCGGTAACCTGCACTTCACCATGGTGTTCGACCCGGCCGACCCGGCCGACGTCGAACGGTACGCCCGATGCGTGGAGGACATCGTCGCGCTGATCGTGGACCGCTTCGACGGCTCGCTGAAGGGCGAGCACGGCAGCGGCCGCAACATGGCACCCTTTCTCAAACGCGAGTGGGGACCCCGGCTGACCGAGCTGATGCGCCGGGTCAAACGCGCCTTCGACCCGCACGCCATCCTCGGCCCCGGCGTGCTGTTCACCGACGACCCCCGCGCCCACCTGCGCCACCTCAAGGCCCTGCCGACCGTGAACCCGCTGCTCGACGGGTGCATCGAATGCGGCTTCTGCGAGCCGGTATGCCCCAGCCGTGACTTGACCACCACCCCGCGCCAGCGCATCGTCCTGCAACGCGAGATCGCCCGCCGCGGCGGCTCGGACGCCGAGCTGGAAGGCGAGTACGGCTACGCGGCTGTCGACACCTGCGCTGCCGATGGCTCCTGCGCGACGGCGTGCCCGGTCGGCATTGACACCGGCCACGCGATGAAGCAACTGCGGCAGGCCCGGCACGGCAGCGCGGCCGGACGCCTCACGCTGACCCTCGCACGCCACTGGGCCACGGCCGAGCGCCTCGCGCGCGTCCTGCTGCGGCTGGCCCGGATGCTCGCCGACCTGGCCGGCGATCGGCCGGTGCGGGCGGTGAGCCTGCTGGCCAGAAGGGTACTCGGAGCGGAGCGCGTACCGGAGTGGCTGCCCGCGACCCCCGGTCCCGCCCCGGCTATCAGCAAGCGAGGGGACAGACCGGCATCAGCGACGGCCGTCTACATCCCGTCCTGCGTCAACCGCATCTTCGGCGCGCCACCTGGCACGCCGGACTCCACCACGGTGACGGCCGCCCTGCCCGCCCTCGCCGACCGGGCGGGCCTCACGCTGTGGACGCCCCCCGACCTCGCCGGCGCCTGCTGCGGCACCGTCTGGCACAGCAAAGGCCATCGGTCCGCGCACATCCACGCCGCGCGCGACCTCGTGCGGCGCCTGTGGCAATGGTCCGACGCTGGCAGGCTGCCCATCGTGGTGGACGCCGCCTCCTGCACGCTCGGCATTCTGCGGGAGGTGCCGCCCGCCCTGGAGGACGACGACCGCGCCCGGCACGCCGCCCTCACCGTGCTGGACGCGCTCACCTGGGCGCGCACCGACCTGCTGCCGAAGCTCACGCTGACCCGCCGCCTGGCCCGCGCCGTCGTGCACCCGACCTGCGCGATGAGCCACCTCGGCACCTCCGGCGACCTGCGCGCCGTCGCGGCCGCGATCGCCGAGGAGGTGGTCGAACCCGTCACCGCCACCTGCTGCGGTTTCGCCGGAGACCGCGGCTTCCTGCACCGCGAGCTGACCGAGAACGCCACCCGCGCCGAGACCGCCGAACTCGCCGGCGTCACCGCCGACGCCTACCTGAGCGGCAACCGCCCGTGCGAGCTCGGCCTCCAGCACGCCGGCGGGCACCCGTACGAACATGCCCTGGTGGCACTCGAACGCGTCACCAGACCCCCCAAAGTAAGGAACGGAGCCCCATCGTGACGAGTGAACCACGCGCCATGACCCGCGACGACCGTAAGGTCCTCGCCGGCACCCTGGCCGGCACCACCATCGAGTGGTACGACTTCTTCATCTACGCCCAGGCCGCCGGTCTGGTCTTCGGCCCGCTCTTCCTGGCCCCGGTCAACGAGCAGGCCCCCGGTCTCGCGACGCTCATCTCGCTGGCCACCATCGGCATCAGCTTCCTGTTCCGGCCGCTCGGCGCGATCGTCGCTGGCCGCTACGGCGACCGGCTCGGACGCAAGCGCATGCTCGTGCTGACCCTGCTCCTGATGGGCGCGGCCACCATGCTCATCGGCCTGCTGCCCACCTACGACACGATCGGCGTGGCGGCGCCCATCGCGCTCATCCTGCTGCGCATCCTGCAGGGCTTCTCCGCCGGCGGCGAATGGGGCGGCGCCGCCCTGCTGTCGGTGGAGCACGCGCCGCGCGAGCGCCGCGGCTGGTGGGGCTCCTTCCCTCAGATCGGCGTGCCGATCGGCCTCATCCTGGCCACGGGCGTCTTGTGGATCATGAGCACGGTCACCACGCCCGAGCAGTTCCAGGCGTGGGGCTGGCGGGTGCCGTTCCTGCTCTCCCTGGCCCTGATCGTCATCGGCTACCTGGTGCGGCAGGCCGTGGAGGAGAGCCCGGTGTTCAAGGAGCTGCAGCAGCGCGCCAAGACCTCCTCCGCGCCGCTGCGCGACCTGTTCCGCCACAACAGCAAGAACGTGATCCTCACCGCGCTGATCTTCGTGGCCAACAACGCCGCCGGCTACCTGCTCATCGCCTACTTCATCAGCTACGGCACCACCACCCTCGGCCTGCCCAGGCCTTCCGTCCTGCTCGCCACCGTCGCCGGGTCCGTCGGCTGGCTCGTCTTCACCCTGTACGGCGGGGTGCTGTCGGACCGGATCGGCCGGGTCCGCACCTTCCAGATCGGCTACGCGCTCATCTTCGTCTGGATGATTCCGCTGTTCCTGCTGATGGAGACCCGCAGCATCTGGCTCTTCACGGTGGCGATCATCGTCCTGACCATCGGCCTGGGCCTGTCCTACGGGCCCATGTCGGCCATGTACGCCGAGATGTTCCCCGGCTCGGTGCGCTACTCCGGCGTGGCCATCGGCTACGCCCTCGGCGCCATCCTCGGCGGCGCCTTCGCTCCCACCATCGCCCAGGCCCTGGTGCAGAGCACGGGCTCCGCCTTCTCCGTCGGCGCCTACATCATGGTGCTGTGCGTGATCTCCCTGGCCGCCGTCACGGCGGTCAAGGAACCGAAGGGCGTCGATCTGGGGCTGACCCAGCAGACGATCGCCTGACGACGACCGACCGCAAAAGCGCGGCTCCGGGTTTCCGGAGCCGCGCTTTTGGCGGCTGAGGGCACGGGCGGTCAGCGGACGGCGGCCTCGGCGGGGACCA
>NZ_JAHKRN010000010.1 GCF_019396385.1 Nonomuraea harbinensis
GCCCCGGGTCCGACAGGACCCGGGGCCTTCTGCGTTTCCCGAAGGAGTACACATGGTCATCGTGATGGGCCCGGAGGCCACCTCCGCGAACGTGGCGACCGTCGTCGGCGTCGTGCAGTCGGCCGGTGTGGAGGCGTTCGTGAGCAAGGGGGTGCAGCGCACGATCGTCGGCCTGGTGGGCGACGTGACCCAGCTCGACGCCGCCAGCCTGCGCGGCATGGCCGGGGTGCGCGACGTGATGCGCGTCTCCACCCCGTACAAGCTGGTCAGCAGGGAGAACCATCCCGAACGCTCGACGGTCCACGTGAGCGGGGTGCCGATCGGGCCGGGCACGGTGACGCTGATCGCCGGGCCGTGCGCGGTGGAGACGCCGGAGCAGACGCTGGACGCGGCCAGGATGGCCCAGGCCGCCGGGGCGACGCTGCTGCGCGGCGGCGCCTACAAGCCGCGCACCTCGCCCTACGCGTTCCAGGGGCTGGGTGAGGCGGGGCTGCGCATCCTGGCCGACGTGCGCGAGCGGACCGGGCTGCCGATCGTGACCGAGGTGGTGGAGGCCCAGGACGTGCCGCTGGTGGCCTCGTACGTGGACATGCTGCAGGTCGGCACCCGCAACGCGCAGAACTTCGGGCTGCTGCAGGCGGTCGGCGCGGCCGGGAAGCCGGTGCTGCTCAAGCGCGGCATGAGCAGCACCATGGAGGAGTGGCTGATGGCGGCCGAGTACATCGCGCAGCGCGGCAACCTGGATGTGGTGCTGTGCGAGCGGGGCATCAGGACCTTCGAGACCGCCACCCGCAACACGCTGGACGTGTCGGCGGTGCCGGTGGCGCAGCGCCTGTCGCACCTGCCGGTGATCGTGGACCCGTCCCACTCGGGCGGCCGGCGGGACCTGGTGCTGCCGCTGAGCAGGGCGGCCATCGCGGCCGGCGCCGACGGGGTGATCATCGACGTGCACCCGCGGCCGGAGCAGGCGCTGTGTGACGGGCCGCAGGCGCTGGTCGACACCGACCTGGGCGAGCTGGCCCAGGTGATGCGCGACTTCCCGCCGCTGCTGGGCAAGACGGCCGCCGCCGCGCTGACGGTCTGAGACCCCGGCGGGGCCCGTCACGGGCCCCGCCGATGTCAGAGCTTGTATTCCTGGATGGAGTCGGCGAGCTGGACGGCCAGCTCCTCGGCGTCGAGGCGCTTCTCGATCTGCTTGAGGTCCTCGATCTTGGCGCGGGTCTCGGCGCGGCGCGGGGCCAGGAGCGAGCAGCAGTCCTCGTCGGGCAGCTCGGAGATCTCCAGCGTGCCGATGCGCCGGGCCTCGGCCATGATCTCGGTCTTGTCCCAGCCCACCAGGGGACGCAGGATCGGCAGGTCGACGGCGTGGTCCTGGGCGGTGATGTTGGCCAGCGTCTGGGAGGACACCTGGCCGAGCGCGTCGCCGGTGATCAGGGCCCCGGCGCGGATGCGGTGGGCGACCTCCTCGGCCGTCTTGAGCATCAGCCGCCGCTGGGCGATCACGGCGAGCCGGTCCTGGCCGGAGTTGCGGATCGACTGCTGGGCCTTGCCGAACGGCACCACCCAGAGCCGCGCCCCGCCCTGGAACCGGTCGAGCTTCCTGACCAGCGCGTAGGCCTTGTAGATGGACTCGGACGTGGTGAACGGGATGCCGGAGAAGTGGAGGAAGTCGACGTGCAGCCCGCGCCGCATCATGCGGTAGGCGGCCACCGGCGAGTCGATGCCTCCGGACATGAGCACCAGCGCCCGGCCGCTGCTGCCGACCGGGAGCCCGCCCTGGCCGGGCAGGCCGCCGGTGAAGACGAACACCTCGTCCCTGTCGACCTCGACGAAGAGGGTCAGCTCGGGGTTCTTGAGGTCGACCGGCAGGCCGTACTCGTCGTTGATGGCGCCGCCGACGAGCCGGTCGAGCTCGTTGGAGCGCAGCGGGAAGCGCTTGTCGCGGCGGCGGGAGCGGACCGCGAAGCTGGCCTTGCGCTTGACCTCCTCGCGTTCGGCGAACAGCGCGAGCCCGGCCTTGAGCACGGTCTCGGGGTCCTTGGCGACCCGCCAGGCGGGGTGGATCCACACCAGGCCGGGCACGTCGGCGACCCGCTCGGCCACGGCATGCGCCTGCTCGGCGGTGGTGCCTTCGGGCAGGAAGATCGCGATGACGCCGTGGCGCCTGCGCACGTCGACCTTGAGGTCGAACTCCTTGAGCGCCTGGCGGATGTTGCCGATGAGTCGGCGTTCGAACAGCTCGCGGTTCTTGCCCTTGAGGACGATCTCGCCCAGTTTGAGCAGAACGCACGGCTCGCCCAGGGCTGGCATCGTCATGGTGGAACCTCCGGGGGAGACAGGGGATGCGCGGTAGAAACAACGCCTCGCGGCATCGAGTTTAGTCCGCGCGGGACGCTCGCGAACGTCGTGAGCTTGCCTCGCCTTTGCCGGCCCTCTCCCAGGTGGGAACCCTTTCGGCCGACACGAAATCGTTAGTTGCGCTTTCATCTACCCCGCCCGCATACTCCTGCCAACCGAACCAAGGGGCGGGATATGTCGCCGATCGACCACTTCGCGCACGGCGGGCTCACGCCCGTCCTCGCCTACGCCATGTCCAGCCTGGGCTGCATGCTCGGCCTGCTGCTCAGCTCCCGCGCGCGGCTCGCGGAAGGACGCGAGAGCGCCTACTGGCTGATCGGCGCGGCCGTCGCCATCGGCGGCACCGGCATCTGGACCATGCACTTCATCGCCATGATGGGCTTCTCGGTCGCCGGCACCGTGATCCAGTACGACGTGCCGCTCACCGCCGCGTCCGCCCTGCTGGCCATCGTGGTCGTCGGCGCCGGCCTGTTCCTGGCCCACCACGGCAGGCAGCGGACGGCGTTCCTGCTGAGCGGCGGCGTGCTGGCCGGCGTCGGCGTGGCCGGCATGCACTACCTGGGCATGGCCGCGATGCGGATGTCCGCGCACGTCTCCTACGCCCCGGTCACGGTCGCCCTGTCCGTGCTCGTCGCCATCGCCGCCGCCACCGCGGCGCTCTGGTTCGCCGGTCGGGTCACCGGGGCGCTGAAGATCGGCGCCGCCGCCCTGCTCATGGGCGTGGCGGTGTCGGGCATGCACTACACCGGCATGCTGGGGATGTCCGTGGAGCCGCACCACACACCCGGGCCGGTGGGGGGCACGCCGGGCATCGACTTCCTGCTGCCGCTGCTCGTCGGCATCACCGTCGTCACGGTGGGCCTGCTGCTGGCCGTCATGCTCTCCCCCAGCGAGCGGGAGCTCCGCCACGAGCAGGAGTACCTCACCCGCGCGGCCGGCCCCCACCCGCGCGACGGCGAGGGCGCGCCGGATGTGGACTACTTCGGCACGCCCCGCGGTTGAGCTATCTCCTAGGTACGGCTTGCGACGCGTGGTGGGCCGCCGACTCGCCGCGGCGCAAGCCGTACCCTGAAGGGGGGTTGTAGCGGTAACCCCGCTGCTCCAGAAGGTACGGCCGGCCGCTTGCAAGTCACTTACAGCCCGGCGACACTCAGCCGAAGAAGACCTCGGCCTCGGCGTAACGCTCGACCGGGACCGTCTTGAGCTCGGCGGTGGCCTCGTCGAGCCCGATGCGGACGATGTCCGTGCCGCGCAGCGCCACCATCTTGCCGAAGTCACCGTCGTGCACCGCGTCGATCGCCTGCAGGCCGAACCTCGTGGCCAGCACCCGGTCGAACGCGGTGGGCGTGCCGCCGCGCTGGATGTGGCCGAGCACGGTCGTGCGGGCCTCCTTGCCGGTGCGCTTCTCGATCTCCTTGGCCAGCGTCTCCCCGATGCCGCCCAGGCGGACGTGGCCGAACGCGTCCAGCTCGCCGGCCTGCAGCTGCATCTGCCCCTCGATCGGGTGGGCGCCCTCGGCGACCACGATTATCGGCGAGTAGCGGGTGCGGAAGCGGGACTCGACGTACTCGCAGACGCGGTCGATGTCGAACGGCTTCTCCGGGATGAGGATGACGTTGGCGCCGCCGGCCATGCCGGCGTGCAGCGCTATCCACCCGGCGTGGCGGCCCATGACCTCGCAGATGAGCGCCCGGTGGTGGGACTCGGCGGTGGTGTGGAGCCGGTCGATCGCCTCGGTGGCGATGTTGACGGCGGTGTCGAAGCCGAAGGTGTAGTCGGTGCCCGACAGGTCGTTGTCGATCGTCTTGGGCACGCCGACGACCCTGACGTCGCGGTCGAAGAGCTGCTTGGCGACGCCGAGGGTGTCCTCGCCGCCGATGGCGATCAGCGCGTCGACCCCGGTGGCCGCCAGGTTCTCCTTGATCCGGTCGACGCCGCCCTCGATCTTGAGCGGGTTGGTCCTGGAGGAGCCGAGTATCGTGCCGCCGCGCGGCAGGATGCCCCGGACGGCCTGGATGTCGAGCGGCATGGTCTCGCCCTCCAGGGGGCCGCGCCAGCCGTCGCGGAAGCCGACGAACTCATGCCCGTAGACGCTCACCCCCTTGCGGACTACGCCCCTGATCACGGCGTTCAGCCCGGGGCAGTCTCCGCCCCCGGTGAGCACTCCTATACGCATGGCGGGTTCCTCCCGATGTGGTTCACGACCAGAATCGCATTGTGCCCGTCATAGCGGGCATTGGTCTAGACCAAACGCGAGCGTAGCGGCCCAAACCCGGTTCAGGAGGCGATTTCGTGAGTGTGTTGGCCATCGACGCGGGAACGACGGGTGTCACGGCACTCGTCGTGACCGAGGACGGCCGGATCGAGTCGAGGGGGTACGAGGAGTTCGCCCAGCACTTCCCGCGGCCGGGCTGGGTGGAGCACAACCCCGAGGACATCTGGCAGGCCACGCTGAGCGCCTGCGCCGCCGCCCTGGCCGGGGCGTCGACGACGCCGGCCTGCGTCGGCATCACCAACCAGCGTGAGACGGCCGTGCTGTGGGACCGCCGGTCGCTGGCCGCGCCGCGCCGCGCCGTCGTGTGGCAGGACCGGCGCACGGCCGGCATCTGCGAGCGGCTGCGCTCGGCCGGGCACGAGCCGAGGGTGGCCGAGCTGACCGGGCTGCGCCTCGACCCGTACTTCACCGGTTCCAAGCTCACCTGGCTGGCCGAGAACGACCCGGCCGCGTGGGAGGGCGTCACCTCGGGCCGGGTGGTCGTGGGCACCGTGGACGCCTACCTGATCGCCCGGCTCACTGCGGGCGCGCGGCACGTGACCGACCCGTCCAACGCCTCGCGCACGCTGCTGTACGGGCTGGAGTCCGGCGCGTGGGAGCCGGAGCTGTGCGAGCTGTTCGGGGTGCCCGAGTCGGCGCTGCCCGAGGTGGTGCCCAACTTCGGGGAGCTCGGGCGTACGGATCCGGGCGCGTTCCTCGGGCTGGAGCTGCCGATCAGCGGGGTGGCGGGCGACCAGCAGGCGGCGCTGTTCGGGCAGACCTGTTACGCGGTGGGCGAGGTCAAGTGCACCTACGGGACGGGCTCGTTCATCCTGACCAACACCGGCGGGGAGATCGTCCGCTCGGAGTCGGGGCTGCTGACCACCGTGGCCTGGCAGGCGCCCTCGGGAGAGCGGACCTACGCGCTGGAGGGGTCGGTGTTCGTGACCGGGGCGGCCATCCAGTGGCTGCGCGACGGGCTCGGGCTGATCGGCACCGCGCCGGAGTCCGAGGCGATCGCGCGCACGGTGCCCGACAGCGGCGGCGTGGTGTTCGTGCCCGCGCTGACCGGGCTGGGCGCGCCGCACTGGGATCCGGAGGCGCGCGGGCTCATCACCGGCATCACCCGCGGCACCACCCGGGCGCACCTGGTGCGGGCCACGCTGGAGGCGATCGCGTTCGAGGTGCGTGACGTGGTGGAGGCGTCGGCCGAGGGCCGGCCGCCGGTGCTCAAGGCCGACGGCGGGGCCAGCGGCAACGACCTGCTCATGCAGTTCCAGGCCGACCAACTCGGCACGCCGGTGGAGCGGCCGGTGATCCAGGAGACGACGGCGCTGGGCGCGGCGTTCCTGGCCGGGCTGGGCGCCGGGGTGTGGGGCTCGCGGGAAGAGCTGCGCAAGACCTGGCAGCTCGACCGCCGTTTCGAGCCGGGCGGGCGGGACGACGCCCTGTACGACCGCTGGCGGAGGGCGGTGGAGCTGGCCATGGCGTCAACCGAGGGTTGACGGTCACCTGTCGTCAACCTATGGTTGACGCATGGAACACACCGTTCGTCTCGACGACCTCATCGAGGTCATCAAGAGCCGCTACCCCGATGGCGACCCGCTCGGCGAGCTGTCCGACGCGGTCACCCTGGGCGAGCACCTGGGCGAAGTGGCCGACCATCTGATCGGCCACTTCGTCGACAGGGCCCGCCACTCCGGCGCGTCCTGGACCGACATCGGCCGCAGCATGGGGGTGTCCAAGCAGGCGGCGCAGAAGCGGTTCGTGCCCAAGGAGGGCTCGCTCGCCGAGGACCTGAGCAGCTACGCGCGCTACACCGCCCGCGCCCGCGTGGTGATCGTCAAGTCACAGGAGGAGGCGCGCCGCCTCGGGCACGACCACATCGGCCCCGGTCACCTCGTGCTCGGCCTGCTGCACGAGCCCGAAGGGCTGGCGGCCAAGGCCATGGTGACGCTCGGCGCGCCGCTCGCCGAGGTCAGGCAGGCGGTGGAGAGCGCGCTCGGCCCGGGCGGCGACGCCCCGCCGGCCACGCCGCCGTTCTCCGCGCAGGGCAGGAAGGCGCTGGAGCTGACGCTGCGCGAGGCGCTGCGGCTCGGCCACAACTACGTCGGCACAGAGCACCTGCTGCTCGCCCTGCTCACGCTGGACGAGGACCCGGCCGCGCAGGCGCTGGCCGGGCTCGGGCTGACCAAGGAGGCCGCTGAGGAGCAGCTCAAGCGGATGCTGACGGAGCTCGTGATCAGAGGCGGGACCGGCTAGGCGGGCAGCACGCAGGACGCGCCCTCGGCCTCGATCACCTCGCCCGTCGGCTCGGGGACGCCGCCGGCGAGCGCGAACTCCGCCACGCTCCCCGAGTGCTGGTTGGCCACGTACATGCGGTCGCCGTCGATCGCGAAGTGGCGCGGCCACGCGCCGCCCGACGGCACCTCCGCCACCTGCGACAGGTCGTCGGCCCGCAGGACGGAGATCGTGTCGGGGCCGCGGTTGGCCACGTAGACCAGCTCGCCGGCGAGCTCCAGGTGGGACGGGGAGTTGTCCGTCACGGTGGTGGAGGCGCGCACCCGGATGCCGTCCTCGCCGGCGGCCAGGCGGGTGACGGTGCCGTCGAGCTCGCCCGCGACGTAGAGGGTCGAGCCGGCGAAGGCGAAGTGGCGGGGGCCGGTGCCGGGCGGCAGCGTGATCGGCTCCAGCGCCTCCCCCTCCAGGGTGTAGCGGCGGATCTCGTCGGTGCCGAGGTCGGAGACGTACAGCAGGTCCTCGTGGAAGACGGCCTGGTGGGCGTGCGGGCCCCGCTGGCGCTCGGGGTGGGGCCCGGAGCCGTGGTGGCGGAGCACGATCGGGTCGCCGTCGAACACGCCGCGCGAGTCGAGCCGGTGGAGGGCGGCGGCGCCGTCGCCGTAGTTGGCCACCGCCAGGAGCGACCCGGACGGGTGGACGGCCAGGTGGCACGGGCTGTCTCCCCCGCTGGAACGCTCGTCCCACGGCGACAGCCTGCGCCCTCCGGCGCCGAAGGCGGTGATCCACCCCTGGGCCAGCTCGCCCACCGCGTAGATCACGGGAAGCGAGGGATGGCGCGCCAGGAAGGAGGGGGCGGCGAGGCGGGTCAGCTCGCCTCCGGGCTCGATGATGCCGGGGCCGTAGCCGCCTATGTAAAGGTGCCTCTTCACACGGCCATCCTCTCATGGTTGACTGAGGCAATGAATTCGTTGACAGAGGCAAGAGTTTCTGAGGTCCGGGCCTTCAACCGCTTCTACACCAAGGTCATCGGAGTGCTGCAGGCCGGCATGCACCACCTGCCGTACTCGCTCACCGAGGGCAGAGTGCTGTTCGAGGTCGCGCACGCGGACTCGATCGGGACCGGCGAGCTGCGGGCGCTGCTCGACCTGGACGCGGGCTACCTGAGCCGGATCCTGGCCAGGTTCGACGGCGACGGGCTGATCGTCAGGGAGCGCTCGGCCGCCGACGCGCGCAAGCACGTGGTACGGCTCAGCCCGGCGGGGCGGAAGGCGTTCGAGACGCTCGACCAGGCCTCGAACGAGGACATCGAGCGCCTGCTCGCCGGATTGCCGGAGGACGCCAGGGAACGCCTGGTCACCGGCATGCGGGCGATCAGGGACGTGCTCGACCCGCCCGCCGGGCCGGAGTCCTGCCTGATCAGGCCGCTCCGCGACGGCGACCTGAGCTGGGTGGTCCACCGGCACGGCGTGCTCTACGCCAGGGAGTACGGCTGGGGCAGGGATTTCGAGCTGTTGGTGGCGCGGATCGTCGCCGCCTTCGATCCGTCGCGCGACACGGCCTGGATCGCCGAGGTCGGCGGCCGGCCCGCCGGCTCCGTCTTCTACATGCGCAAGGACGACACCACGGGGCAGCTCAGGCTGCTGCTGGTGGAGCCGTCCGCGCGCGGCCTGGGCCTGGGCCGGCGGCTGGTGGACGAGTGCGTGCGGCACGCCAGGGCCGACGGGTGCGAGCGGCTGGTGCTGTGGACCCGCGACTGCCTGACCAGCGCGCGGCGCGTCTACGAGGCCGCCGGGTTCCGGCTCGACTCCCAGGAGAAGGGGATGGAGAACGGGATCGAGCTCAACGAGGAGATGTGGTCGCTCGACCTCGCGGCCACCAGTTGAGCGGGCCCCAGTTGAGCGGGCCCGCCAGCCGCATCAGGCTCGGCACCAGCACCGCCCTGATCAAGGTCGCGTCCACCAGCACCACGACCGCCATGCCGACGCCCAGCATCTGCACGAACGAGACCGAGGCCGTGGCGTAAGCGGCGAACGTGAGCGCCAGGATGCCGCCGGCGGCGGTGATCAGAGGGACGCCGCCCTGCAGCCCGGACGCCACCGCCCGCTCGGTGTCGCCGGTCCTGTCGTATTCCTCCTTGATCCGCGACAGGAGGAACACCTCGTAGTCCATCGACAGCCCGTACGCCACGCAGAGCATGAGGATGGGGATGCTCGGGTCGAGCGAGCCGGTCGGCGTGAACCCGAGCACCCCCGACAGGTTGCCCTCCTGGAAGACCCAGACCAGGGCGCCGAACATGACACCCAGGCTCAGCACGTTGAGCAGCGTCGCCTTGACGGGCAGCAGGACGCTGCGGGTCATGGCGAGCAGCACGGCGAACGTCACGCCGAGCATGAGCCGCTGCCCGCCCGCGAAGATCCCGGCGGCGGAGTCGACCTGGGCGACGCCCGGCACCTGGGACAGCGCGGCGGCGTACCGGGTCACGTCGCCGCCCGCCGCGCCGGCGGAGACGATCTGGACGGCGTCCGTCTCCTCGGCGGGGAAGCCCTGGCGGATGATGTCCTGGGTCTGCCGGGGCGCGGCGTCGGGCGGCAGGACGCGGTCGTCGGCGACGCCGAAGCGCAGGCTCAGGAACGGCGAGGCCAGCAGGAGCAGGAGCGCCGCCGCCGCGCCGCCGTACGCCAGGGGCCGCCGCATCACCCGCACCGCCAGCGCCGCCCAGAACCCGCCGGGCCGGGCCGGCCGCTCCCGTCGCGGCAGCATCCGGCCGCCGATCGCGGCGAGCACGGCGGGCAGCACGACCACCGCCGCCACGACGCCGCCGGCGACCACGGCGATGCCCGCGTACGCGAACAAGCGCAGGAAGTCGAAGGGCAGCGCGAACAGGACGGCGAGGGAGGCCGCGACGGTCAGCCCGCTGAACAGCACGGTGCGCCCGGCGTGCTCGACCGCCCCGGCCACGGCGGCGGCGCGGTCGCGCCCGGCGCGCACCTCCTCGCGGAAGCGGGCGATCACGAACAGGCTGTAGTCGATGCCCAGCCCGAGCCCCATCGCCAGGGTCAGGTTGAGCGCGAAAGTGGAGACAGCGGCGCCGCTCCCCCGGACTGGACGAGGCGCGCGCCCTGCTCATGGGCACGATGGCGGTGGCCATGGTCAAGGCCGTGATGCCGCTGGTCTCCGCCGCCGGATCGGCGCGGGCGGCCGAGCTCGTCGCCGAGCTCAAGCGGGCGCTGGTGGCCTACCTGCGGAACGGGCCGGTGACCTCGAACGTGTGACCCTCATCCGAGCCCCGCCTGGCGGAGAAGTAGAGCCGGTCACCGCCCGGCGCGAACGCCAGCCCGGTCAGCTCGGCGCCCGCGTGACCGGCGAGGGTGAGGAACGGGGCGATCTCGCGGTCGGGGGTGATCACGTCGATCCGCGTGGTCCGCCTGGTCACGTACAGGTCGCCGGACGGGGCCGCGGTGACGGCGCGCACGCCGTCACACAGCCGCTCCACCGCCGAGGTCTGGACGTCGTAGGCCCACAGCGCGCCGTCGCCCCTGGTGGTGAAGAAGCACACGCCGCCGGCGTAGTGGCAGGCGTCCGCGCGGTCGAACCGGCGCGCCCCGCGCACCTGGTGGCGGGTGCCCTTGAGCAGCGCGGCCGGCCACGGCACCGGCTCCCACCGGCCCGAGCCGCACAGCACCTCCAGCGCGCCCTCGGTCAGGTCGCCCCAGTCGTACGGGCGGAACCGGTAGAAGCAGCCGTCGGGCTCGCCCTCGGTCAGGTAGACGACCCGCCGGTCGGGGTCGCAGGCGGCCGCCTCGTGCTTGAACCGGCCCATGGCCAGCCGGGGCCGCGGCGCGCGGGCGCCGTACGGGTCGCACTCGAACACCCGGCCCCGGTGGCCGAGCTCGCACGACAGCCACGTGTTCCAGGGCGTGGCGCCGCCGGCGCGGTTGAGCTCGGTGCCGGACAGGATGCGGTAGGCGTCGCCGACGGAGCCGTCCGGCCGGAAGCGGATCGCCGCCGCACCGCCGAGCAGCGAGAGCTCGGAGTTGGACACGTAGATCCAGCCGTCGCCGTCGGGGAAGCAGGCTCCCCCGTCGGGCGCGGCGTGCCAGGTCAGCCCGGCCACCTTGCTCCCGGAACGGGCCACCACCCTGCCGCCGAACCCCGCGGGCAGGGTCAGCCCGCCGGCGACGGGCTCCTCGACAGGTCCGTAGGGGCCCGCGCCGCCCTGGGAGAGCGGGCCCGTGCGGAGGAGAGTCTTGCGGGACATCTTGAGGCCTCCCTCTGGGTGCCACGCTAGTGGACCGCACGGACATGAATGGCGAGGACTCCCGGATCGAACAGAATGCGAACTGCCCGCGCCGGACATGCGGAAGCCCGGGGCCGCTCGGCTCCCGGGCTGGTGACCGCACACATCAGCTCATGGCCTGGAACATCCAGCGCTGCTTCTCGATCTCCTGGGTGACCGCGATGATGATGTCCTGCGTCGCCTGGTCCGTCTCGTCGGTCAGGTCGATGCGCTCGCGCATCCGCTTGCTGACGCCGTCGAGGATGTCGGTCATCGTCGCCGCCACCTTGCCCGACTCGATCCAGCCGGACTCCGGCTGCGTCAGCTTGGTGGACTTGGACACCGTGGCGGCCCTGCCGTCGGCGTTGGCGCCCAGCGCGACCAGGCGCTCGGCGACGATGTCGGTGTGCGCGCGGGCCAGCGAGACGACCTCGTCGAGCTGCAGGTGGACCGAACGGAAGTTCGGGCCGATGACGTTCCAGTGCAGCTGCTTGCCGACCAGGGACAGGTCGATCAGGTCCATCAGGGCGCCCTGCAGGCACTTCGCGGTGGTGGTCTTAGCTTCGCCCGAAAGCGGGCTGGTAATCGGAGCCATGGTGTACCTCCTCCCCGTAGATGTCCCTTTCATTCGTCTTATCCGAATTCCCCTTGACACTGTAATTGTGACAGTGTCACTGTGAGGACATGAGCGACACCTGGACCATCGGCGAGCTGGCGGAGCGCGCGGCCGACGCGCTGCGCGCGCACGCGCGGCCGCTCAACGGCCGGGTCCGCGAGGTGCCGGGCGAACGGCTCATCAGGTGGTACACCACGATCGGGCTGGTCGACCCGCCCCTGACCCGGCGCGGCCGGATCGCCCGGTACGGGCGCCGTCACCTGCTGCAACTCGTGGCCGTCAAGCGGCTGCAGGCGGAGGGCATGTCGATCGCCGACATCCAGATCGCCCTCGCCGGCGCCGCCGACACCACCCTCGAAGCCACCGCCCGCCTCCCGGCCGCCCCCCACCATTGGCCCGTCCCGGGTCCGGACCCCGGCCACCCCACCCCAGACCCCCACCAACCGGCCCCCACCAAGGCGCCCCCACAGGCCACCCAGCCCTCATCGGGCCCCAGCACGCCGCAGGCCGCAAGGGCAGACCAGTCGCACGCCACGGAACCCTCCCCACCGAGAGCTCAGCACCCCACGGGCCCGGACACGGCGCAAACTTCTGGGCCGGCCGCTCCGCACTTCGCAGGACCGGACCCGGCGCAAACCTCCGGACCGGGCGCTCCGCATCTCGCGGGCCCGGACCCGACGCAGATCCCCGCACCGGCTCCCCCGCACTCCACGGGAGCGGGTGCGGCGCAAACCTCCCGGCCCGCCGCTCCACACCCCACCGGGACAGACCCGACGCAAGCCCCCGCGCCGGCTCCGCCGCACTCCACGGGAGCGGGTGCGGCACACACCTCCCGGCCCGCCGCTCCACACCCCACCGGGACAGACCCGACGCAAGCCCCCGCGCCGGCTCCTCCGTACTCCACGGGAGTGGGTGCGGCGCGGGTTTCCGGGTCGGGGACGGGTCGGCGGGGGGACGTGGTGGTTCCCTCTGATGGGGTGATCCCGCCAGGGAGTCTCCCTGAAGGCGGGGGTGAGGGTGCGTACCGAGGGGACGGGAAGCCGGAGGTACGGGCCAGGTTCTGGACGGATCGGACGGCGCAGGAGGCGGATCGGGCTGCGGAAGGGGCGGACCGGCCCGTACAAGAGAAGGTGCCGGGTGCCGTGCACGGGGTGCGACTGGCGGCCGGGGTGGTGCTGGTGCTCGACGGGACGGGCCCGGCGCCGGGAGACGACGACGTGCGGGCACTACTCGCGGCCGCGGCGCCGCTGCTCGCGGTGCTCGAAGAGAGGGGACTCACATGAAGATCACATCGCTCGAGCCCGCCCGATGCGTGCCGGAGCCCGACGCGGGGATCGGCGCGCTGCGGACCGAGCGCGGCAACCTGCCGCTGGAGAACGTCGACGTGCACGCGACGATCTCGGGCCTGGTCGCCGGGGTCGAGGTGGCCCAGGGATTCCGCAACCCGTTCGACGTCACGCTGGAGGCCACGTACGTCTTCCCGCTGCCCGACAGGGCGGCCGTCACCGCGTTCCGGATGGAGGCGGACGACCGCGTCGTCGAGGGCGTGCTGAAGGAGCGCGGCCAGGCGCGCGCCGACTACGACCGGGCGCTGCGCGAGGGCAGGCGGGCGGCGATCGCCGAGGAGGACCGGCCGGACGTGTTCACCATCCGCGTGGGCAACATCCTGCCCGGCGAACGGGTGACGGTCCGGCTGACGCTGAGCCAGCCGCTGCCGTACGAGGACGGCGCGGCGACGTTCCGCTTCCCGCTGGTGGTGGCGCCCCGCTACATCCCCGGCGAGCCGATCGACGGCGAGCCGGCTGGCTCGGGCGCCGCGCCGGACACCGACGCGGTCCCGGACGCCTCCCGCATCACTCCCCCGGTGCTGCTCCCCGGCTTCCCGAACCCCGTCCGCCTGTCCCTGTCGGCCAGGATCGACGCCGCCGGGCTGGAGTTGCGCGAGCTGGCCTCCAGCCTGCACGTGGTCGAGGAAGAAGGCGACATCGTACGACTGCGCGCCGGTGAACGGCTGGACCGGGACTTCATCCTGCGGATGTCGTTCGCCGCGTCCACGTCCCTGCAGTTCGACGGCGCGGGCACGTTCGCGCTGTTCGTGGTCCCGCCCGAGCTGGAGGCCGACAGGCAGCCGCGCGACCTCGTCCTGCTGCTGGACCGTTCGGGCAGCATGGCGGGCTGGAAGATGGTCGCGGCCCGCAGGGCGGCGGCCCGGATCGTGGACACGCTCACGCCGCGCGACCGGTTCGCTGTGCTGGCGTTCGACTCGGTGGTGGAGGAGGCGTTCGAGGGCCTGGCCGAGGGGTCCGACCGCAACCGCTACCGCGCGGTCGAGCACCTGGCCAGGGTGGACGCGCGCGGCGGCACCGAGCTGCTGGAGCCGCTGCGCCGGGCGATCGGCCTGCTGGACGGCGAGCAGGGCAGGGAGCGCGTCCTGGTGCTGGTCACCGACGGCCAGGTGGGCAACGAGGACCACATCCTGGAGCTGACCGGCGGCGCGCTGTCGGCGATGCGGGTGCACACGGTCGGCATCGACCGGGCGGTGAACGCGGGTTTCCTGGGCAGGCTGGCCGGTCTCGGCGCGGGCCGCAGCGAGCTGGTCGAGTCGGAGGACCGGCTGGACGCGGCGATGGAGCAGATCCACCGCCGGATCGGCGCGCCGATGGTGACGGACCTGTCGCTGAAGGACCTGGACGTGGAGCCGGGCACGGTCACCCGGCTGGGGTCGATCTTCCCGGGCGTGCCGCTGCGGGTGTACGGGCGGTGCCGGGGCGGCTCGTCGGTGACCGTGCGCGGGCTGGCGTCCGGCGCGCCGTGGGAGGAGCGGGTGCCGGGCACCGTCGCCGACAGCCCCGCGCTGCGCGCCGTCTGGGCGCGGGCCCACCTGCGCGAGCTGGAGGACCGGTACGCGATGGGCGAGCGGGAGCTGGAGCGGGAGATCGTCCGGGTCTCGCTGGAGCACGGCGTGCTGTGCCGGTTCACCGCCTACGTCGCGGTCGACTCCCGGCCGGCGGCCGAGGGCGGCCCCGAGCACCGGGTGATCCAGCCGGTGGAGCTGCCGAGCGGGTGGGAGGCGCCCGCCGCGCCGATGGCGTTCGGGCTCACCGCGATGGCGGGCCCGGCTCCCGGCGCGATCGCGCCGGCGGTGGCTCGGATGAGCTCGGCCGGTTTCGACGACCTGGACGTGCCCGACTTCCTGGCCGGCGGCGCGGCGGGACCGCGCGGCCCGATGTCCGGCCGACCCGCGGGTATGCCTCGCGGTCCCATGTCCGCCCGTCCCGCGCCCGCCCCGCGGGCGACGCGGGGCCTGGACACCGTCAGGGTCCAGCTCGTCGCCGAGCTGGACCGGCTGAAGGCGCTGCACGCGCCGAACGCCCTCTACCTGGCGGACCTCGGCTCCCGCCTGGCCGCCCTGTCGGCGTACCTCGGCGGGCACGCCGAACTGTCGGCACTGGCCCGCGAGCTGGAATCGGCCGAACGTCCCGGAACCGACCCCGAGTCCCTCAGGCAGCGGGCCATCGAGGTGCTCACCGCCCTGACCGGCGGCCCTCCCCCGGGAAACCCCGGCGACGCCCGCCGCCCCTTCTGGAAGCGCCCCTGACGCCACCGCCCGGCGCGTCCAATCCGCCGTCGCTCCGCCCGCGCCGAAAACCCAGCCGGGCCGGAGCTGTCGGACGACGCGCACCGCCGGAGAGCCGCGAGTGTCGTCTGGCGACGCGCCGAAGGGCTTTGTTTGGGGTGATTTCTCACAGTCTTGACATCCTCCAGACCCTGGATGCCGGGAGAACGCTTGCTGCAGTATTACACCGGCTTCAGCAGGTCTTTCGCCTCTTCGTACGCCCTGCGGCGAGGGTGTCCGGCAGGGTCCGATTCCTCCCGCCCGAGGGCGGGGTATCCTCGGGGACGGCTGACAAACGAGCGGATGACGGTCCCGGGAAAACGCATGCCTGAGGGGCCGGACAGCCCCGTCCGGACCATATTCTGGACGGGTGACCACGATGGTTCTGGACGGTGGGCTCTCCACCCAGCTCAGTGCGCTCGGCGCCGACCTCGGCGACGAGCTCTGGACGGCGCGCCTTCTCCTCGACGACCCCGGCCTGATCCGCCAGGCGCACGCCGCCTACTTCGCGGCCGGCGCCGACGTGGCCACGACCGCCAGCTACCAGGCGTCCGTCCCCGGCTTCGTGCGCAGGGGCCTCGACCGCGGCCAGGCCGAGCGCCTGATCCGCGCGTCGGTGGAGGTGGCCGCGCAGGCCCGCGACGAGGCGGGCCACGGGCTCGTCGCCGCCTCGATCGGCCCCTACGGCGCCTACCTCGCCAACGGCGCCGAATACACCGGCGACTACGGCATCGACGAAGACGCCCTGCTGGCCTGGCACCGCCCTCGCTGGGAGATCCTCGCCTCCTCGGAGGCCGACATGCTCGCCTGCGAGACCATCCCGTCGTTCGCGGAGGCGCGGGCGCTGGCCAGGTTGCTGGCCGAGACGCCGTCGGTCAAGGTGTGGGTGAGCTTCTCCTGCCGCGACGCCGCCCACATCAGCGACGGCACCCCGATCACCGAGGCCGCGGCCCTGTTCGCCGGCAACCCGCAGGTGGTGGCCGTCGGCGCCAACTGCACCGCCCCGCGGCACATCCCCGGCCTCATCGCCGCGCTCCGCGGCGGCCTGCCCATCGTGGTCTACCCGAACTCCGGCGAGACCTGGGACGCCGCCGAACGCCGCTGGCGCGGCCTGGCCGACCCGATCGAGTACGGTCAGGCGGCCAAGGAGTGGCAGGCGGCGGGGGCCTCACTGATCGGCGGCTGCTGCCGTACGACTCCAGAGCACATCCGGCAGATCGTCGCCCACCTGCCCTGACAGGCGGGAGCCGGGGTCACTCGCCCTTGGCCGCGGCCCTGGCCGCGCGCTCCATCTCGACCCTGGCGCTGGCGGCGTACTTGTCGACGTACTCCTGCCCCGACAGCTCCATCAGGGCGTACATGATCTCGTCCGTCACCGCGCGGAGCACCAGCCGGTCGTCCTCCATGCCGTAGTAGCGGGAGAAGTCGAGCGGCTTGCCGAACCGCACCTCGGGCCGGATGCCGAACTTCGGCAGCGGGCGGCCAGGCGGCATCATCTCGAAGGTGTTGACCATGGCCCACGGGATGACCGGGGCCCGCGACTCCAGCGCCAGCCTGGCCACGCCGGTCTTGCCCTTGTAGAGGCGGCCGTCGGGCGAGCGGGTGCCCTCGGGGTAGATGCCGAGCAGGTGGCCCTCGCGCAGCACGCGAAGACCGGTGCGGAGCGCCGCCTCGCTCGCCTTGCCGCCGGAGCGGTCGATCGGGACGGTGCCGACCCCGCTGAAGAACATGCGGGTGAAGAAGCCTTTGATGCCGCGCCCGGTGAAGTAGTCGGACTTGCCCAGGCTGATGACCTTGCGGCGGAGGTGGAGCGGGCCGAAGAAGTGGTCGGCGAAGGAGAGGTGGTTGCCGGCGAGGATCGCGGGCCCCTCCTTGGGCACGTTGTCGACGCCTTCGGCCCACGGCCGGAAGACGATGTGGAGGATCGGCCCCAAGATGGCCTTGACCACCCAGTAGAACACCCGGCCACCTCTTCCTCACGCGACGGTCGGCAACGCGTAGTCATCTTCCCATCCCTCGGTGGATGCTCCTACACCAGCTCTCGCACAAATGCCCTGGATCGTGCGACGATCGGGCAGTTCCGGGATGAAAAAGCATGGAGGAGCTGTTATGCCGCTCATGCCAGGCGCCGAGCCCTATCACCACCGAGCAGGTCCGATCGGCGTGCTGCTGTGCCACGGCTTCACCGGCACGCCGCAGTCGCTGCGCCCGTGGGCCGAGTATCTGGCCGCGCACGGGCTCACCGTGTCGCTGCCGCGGCAGCCCGGTCACGGCACCACCTGGCAGGAGATGAACCGCACCCGCTGGGAGGACTGGTACGCCGAGGTGGAGAAGGCGTTCGAGGACCTCCAGGGCCGCTGCGCCGAGGTGTTCACCGCGGGGCTGTCGCTGGGCGGCTGCCTGGCGCTGCGGCTGGCCGAGATGCACGGCGACGGCGTGCGCGGCGTGGTGGTGGTCAACCCGTCGATCACCAACGACGTGTGGCTGATGAAGCTGGCGCCGCTGCTCAAGTGGTTCGTCCCGTCGGTGCCCGGCGTGGCCAACGACGTGAAGAAGCCGGGGGTCACCGAGCTGGGCTACAGCCGCACGCCGGTGAAGGCGGCGGCGTCGCTGCCCGAGCTCTGGTCGCTGGTACAGGCCGACCTGGACAAGCTGACGCAGCCGGTGCTCGTCTACCACAGCACCGACGACCATGTGGTGAAACCCGCCTCCGTGGCCATCATCCGTGAGAAGGTCCCGCAGGCCACGATCGAGGAGCTGGCCGATAGTTACCATGTTGCGACGCTGGACAACGATGCCGACAGGATCTTTGCCGGGAGCCTCGACTTCATCCGAACCCATGCCTCGGTACCCTTGCAGAGGGACTGATCGCACCCAGGGGGAAGTCGCGATCGCTGTGGAGAGGCCCATCTAGGTGACGCCCCAGAGTGACGAGGACGAGGTCTGGCGGCAGATCGTCGCGTCCTTCAACGACACCGCCGAGCGCGACTCGGCCGATCAGCCCTGGCCGGACAGCGAGAACGTCCCGGTCGAGCCCGGGCGGCGGGTGGTCAGGCCGCCGGAGGAGTTCGCCGAGGACGACGAGCACGGCGCCGACGACGACGATGATGACGATAAGCCCCACGAGGACGACGACCACTACGTGCCGCCGCCTCCTCCCCCGCTGCCGAAGCTCGACCTGCCGGCCAAGCTCGCCTGGGTGGCGCTGTTCGGCGGCCCGGCCTACCTCCTGATCGCCGCGATCGCCGACTGGCACATGGAGGGCTGGGCGCTGTTCACCGCGGTGGCGGCGTTCATCGGCGGGTTCGTGGCGCTGGTGGTGCGCATGGGCGACGGTCCCAGCGGCGACTCCGGGTGGGACGACGGCGCCCGTCTGTAGGGGCCCGTCTCTAGGACTTCTTCGGATCGCGCGGCCCGAAGGACTCCACCACGTCGGTGTAGCGCTCCTGGGCGTCGACGGCGTGGCCGACCGCCCACACCGCCTGGCTGCCCGCCAGGTAGGTGACGGCCTGCAGGCGGACGCTGCTCCTGCCGTCGGCCGCCTTGCCCCGCACGACGTCGCAGGAACGCCTGCCGCAGCGCAGCATGTAGGCCTCGGCGGCGTGGCCGGGGTCGTAGCCGGAGATCCAGTAGTGGCCCTTGCCGTCGCCGGTCACCCCGTAGAGCCTGGCCGCGCCGGTCGGGACGGGCAGGCGCCGCCACTGCTTGCCGTTCCACGAGAGCGCGAGCGGCTCGACCTCGCCGGGGCCGTGGTAGACGCCGCCGACGGCGAGCGCCCGCTTGGCGCTGTCGGTGTGCACGTCGCGCAGGTAGCCGCCGGCGATGGCCGGCGTCTTCACCCGCTTCCACGAGCTGCCCGACCGCTTCATGATCAGCGGCCCGGTGCCGGTGTCGCCGACGGCGAAGTCACCGTCGACGGCGTAGAGAGCGCCCTTCTCGCCGGTCTCGCGGACGAGCCAGTCGCCGTCTTCGCGGGTGACGACGAGCGCGTGCTTGCCGCGGCTGCCGACGCCCACGACCCGGTCGGCGCCCGCCTCGACGCCGCCGAGCCAGTCGCCGCTGCGCAGCCCCTGGGGCCTGATCCGGTCGAAGCCGCCGACGTTGCCGTGGGCGATGTAGGGCACCCCGTCGTGGCCGTCGCCGACCGCCCACACCTCGCCCGTCTTGGCCGCCGAGACCGACCGCAGGTTGCCGGCGCCGGTGGCGTCGCGGATGCCGATCTCGCTCCACCGCTCGCCGTTCCAGTGGCGGATGGTGCCGCGGTTCTTCCACACGTCCCAGATCTGCTGCTGGCCGACGGCCCACACGTCGCCGGGCGACAGCGCGAGCACGTCGGAGAGCGACCCGTCGACCGGCAGCTGCACGCTCGTGGTCCGCTGCCACGCGTCGTTGGCGGCGGGGCGTGGACGTGGATCGGCATGCGCGGCGGTCGGGAGGCCGGGTACGGCCAGGACGGCCGCCAGGATCATGGTGAGCGCACGCCGCCGAGAGCGACGGGTCATGAGGGAAATGCTACGGGTTGCGCGACGCCGATCACCCTTCACTCTCCAAGTCGGACCTCGGCGACGACGGGCAGATGGTCGGTGGCACCGGCCAGATCGGCGCCGGAGGCGTCCACGCCGCCGCAGGACACCACCTGGATCCCGGGCGCGGCGAACAGCCCGTCGATGCGGTGCAGGGGCCGCCTGGAGCTGAAGGTCAGCCCGTCGCCCCGGGGCGCGGCGGCGTAGCAGTCGGTCAGTTGCCCGGCGAGGTAGCGCCAGGCGGGCTGGTGCGGGCTCTCGTTCACGTCCCCGCCCAGCACGACGGGCGCGCCGTACGGTGCCGCCATCCGGCGCAGGCGGGCCACCGCCTCGGCGGCGTGGTGGAGCCTGGCCCGGCCGTCGAGGTCGAGGTGGACCGAGCCGACGGCCAGGAGCGCCGGGCCCGCCCGCACGACGGCCATGGCCAGCCCGCGCGGCTCCAGGCCGAGGAAGACCCGCAGCAGGCGGCTCTCCGCGTGCACCGGCCGCACCCAGGGGGCGGCCAGCACCGCCACCCCGGCCACGCCCTGGCCCGCGACCAGGCGCAGGCCGCAACGGGCCGCCAGCGCGCGGCAGCGGGCCCGCCAGCCGGCCAGCCGGGGAGCCTCCTGCAGGCAGACCAGGTCGGCGCCCATCACGCTGATCACGCGGACCAGCGCGGGCACGTCGTCCCGCAGGCCGCGCAGGTTGTACGTGCCGATCCTGAGGGTGGTCAACCGGCTCAGCGCCGGCGGGCCAGGTCGGCCGCGCCCACCAGGCCGGCGGAGGGACCGAGTTCGGCCAGCCGCACCTCGGCCACCGGCCGGTGGCCCCTGCCGGTCAGCCGTTCCTCGAAGGCCTTCCTGGCGCGGTCGACGAACAGGTCGGCCGCCCTGGACACGCCGCCGCCGAGGATGAAGCAGCCGGGGTCGAGCACGGCGGCCAGATCGGCCATGCCCTGGCCGAGCCCGTCGGCGAGGACCGCGAAGGCGGACAGCGAGGCGTCGTCGCCCTGGCGCGCCGCCTCGGTCACCTCCTCGCCGTCGATCTTGCCGCCGGCCAGCCCGAGCAGGATCTCGGCCCGTTCCGGGTGCGCGGCGGCGATCTCCCTGGCCTCGACGACCAGCGCGTTGCCGCTCGCGTACTGCTCCCAGCAGCCGTGCAGGCCGCAGCCGCACAGCCGCCCGCCGGGCACCATCTGCGTGTGGCCCAGCTCGGCGCCCATCCCCCAGCGGCCGCGGTAGAGGGCGCCGTCGAGGACGATGCCGCCGCCGATGCCGGTGCCGATGGTCAGGCAGACGATGTGCGACTGGCCGCGCCCCGCGCCGTACCTGAACTCTCCCCAGGCCATGGCGTTGGCGTCGTTCTCCACCACGACGGGCAGCCCGACCAGGCCGCTGATCCGCTTCTGCAGCGGCTCCTCCCGCCAGGCCAGGTTGGGCGCGAAGCGCACGACCGAGCGGGACTCGTCGACGAACCCGGCCGCGCCGATGCCCACCGCCTCGATCTCCCGCCCGGCGCCCAGCTCGCGGACGCAGGCGGCGACGGTCTCGGCGACCAGATCGGGGTGTTCGGCGTCGGTGGGCCTGAGGGTCTGCTCGACGATCACGCCGTCGTCGTCCACCACGCCCGCTGCCACCTTGGTGCCGCCGATGTCCACACCGATCGTGAGCATGACGCATCCCCTCAGCTAGTCCAGGTCTATGTGTTCCACATTGTCGCGGTCGTCGCGCCCCCTGTCGTCCCGCTGACGCGGCTCGGGGCGGCTGCCGAGCACGTCGAGCGCGCCGCGGAAGGCCGCGAACAGCTCGCCGCCGGCCGCCACGAGGTGGGTGGCGACGTCGGCGGTGCCCTCGGGGGCGCGGCCGGCGCCCGACTCGCGCTGCGCCGCGATGGCCCGGCAGACCGGGCAGGCGCGGCAGATGTACTCGTCGTCGGGCTCGGCGACGGCCTCGCTCCACACGTCCTTCTCGGATCGTCCGCCGCCACCGGTGAACGAGTGGAAGACGGACTTCCCGACATGCCGGGTGGCGCGGCCCTGCAAGCTGTCGAAGAGCTTGCGCGCCTCCTCGGCGACGGCGCCGATGGGATCTCTGTCGTTCTCTGTGTTGCGAGTGTTCTCGGTCATGGGACCCTCCCGGTCGGTACGGCGTCCGCCCTCTTCGCTCACGTGCCGTCCCGGCCGTGCGCTTCGTCGGTTTCCGCCTCCGAGGTGAACCGTACCCGGAGCAGGCCGTCGCGGAGCACGGCCCCACTGATCTTCCTTCGCGCCAGCGCCATGGGCAAGGCCAGGATGCGCCGGTACGGGCCCGCGGTGATGATCAGTTCGTCGCCCTTGCGCGCCAGGTCGACCTCGCCCCGTTCGGCCCCGGGCAGGGCCAGGGTGAGCTCGTCGGCCGACAGCCGCAGCGGGGGCTCCACCGAGGGCGGCGCGAACGGGTCGCACTCGCCGTACAGCGCCTCGCCGACGGCCGCGAGCGCGTGCCGGCCGACGGGCTCGGCGGGCAGGTAGGGCACGGTGTGCACGGGCAGCGGCGCGAACGACTCCTCCGCCTCGGCCAGCAGCCGCGACTGGGCGGCCACCCAGCGGGCGCGCCACTCGTCGGCGTCCTCGCCGGGGAAGATCCGATTGGCGATGACCGCGTCGACGCGGTACCCGTACAGGTTGAGCGAGGTGAGCGTGCGCCTGGCCTCGGCGAGCACCACGGCCTCCGGCGTGAGCACGAGGCGCACGGAGGCGTGGTCGCCGGTGAGCAGCTCCCGCACCTCCAGCAGCCCGCGGTGGAAGCGCTCGCCGGCGCTCATCACCTCCTCGCCCGGCGTGCTGACCCTGGCCACGCCGCGCACCAGCGGGGCGGCCAGCCGCATGAGCCTGCGGCCGACCGGCAGCAGGCGGTTGACGTGCCAGTCGAGCGCCTCGGGCAGGGCGAGCAGGCGCAGCGTCTCGGCGGTGGGCGCGCAGTCGACGACGATGACGTCCCAGCGGCCCTCGCGGGCGTGCTCGCGCAGCTCCAGCAGGGCGATGATCTCCTCGGCGCCGGGCAGGACGGTGATCTCCTCGGAGGTGATCTCGTCGAGGCCCAGCTCGACGAGCACGCCGCGGGCGTACTCCCGCAGCTCTCCCCAGTGGCGTTCGAGCGTGCGCTGGGTGTCGACCTGGTGCAGGTGGAGGCCGGGGGCGATCTCGCCGGGCTCGGCGTCGAGCGCGTCGGCCAGGGAGTGGGCGGTGTCGGTGGAGACGATGAGCGTCTTGAGCCCGCGCCGGGCCGCGAGGGTGGCGGTGGCGGCCGCGGCGGTGGTCTTGCCGACGCCGCCCTTGCCGGTGAAGAGCAGAACGCGCGGAGTCACCTCAACGACCTTCGACACGCTTCTTGAGACCCTTGAGCGCCGTGTCGACGATCACCTTCTCCGCCTTCCGCTTGATCATGCCGATCATGGGGACGGCGAGGCCGACGGCGAGCTCGTACGTCACCTCGACTCCCTTGCCCGTGTCCGCCAGGAGGTAACGCCCGTCGAGCTCGGAGACCATCTTGCCGGGCTCGGACACCTGCCAGGTGACGCTCTCGTCGCCGTTCCAGGTGTAGGCGAGGGTGTAGGTGTCGCTGATCACGCCGGCGTCGAGCACGAACCGCACGGTCTCCGGCCTGCCGTCGGGGCCGCTGCTGAGGACCTCGGCGCTCTTGACCTGACCTGCCCATTCGGGGTACGAGGGAAGGTCCGCGATGACCGCCATCACGCGGGCGCGGTCGGCGTCGACGGTGATACTCGAACTGGTGCGATCAGCCATGGGACCAAAGTAGTGCAGAAACCCGCCTCAGCGGCGGAGCGGCCCGGGTCACCACTCGAGGACGTACGGCACGCCCCTGCCCCTGAAGTGGCCGACGTTGACGCACTCGGTGCGGCCGATGCGGGTGCGGCGGTGGAGCGGCTGGTGGACGTGCCCGAACAGGGCGTAACGCGGCTGGGTGCGCCTGATCAGCTCCAGCGTGGCCTCGCTGCCCCGCTCGAAGCGCCGGGCCACCACGTCGTAGAGCAGCTCGGGCACGGCGGGCGGGATGTGGCAGCACAGCACGTCCACCTCTCCGACCGCCTCCACCTTGGCGGCGAACTCCTCGTCGCTGATCTCGTTGGGGGTGCGGTAGTCGGTCTTGAGCCCGCCGCCGACGAAGCCGAAGCGCAGCCCGCCGATCTCCACCGTCTCCCCGTCGAGCACCCGGTGGCCGGGCCTGAGGTAGTCGCCGCCCAGGCGGGGCACGTCCACGTTGCCGTAGGTCAGGTAGGCCGGCGCGGGCATGGCGGCGAACAGCTCGGCGTACTGGGCGCGCACGTGGCGCTCGATGTGGTCGCGGGGGTCGCCGTCGAGGCTCGCCCACAGCTCGGCCGACATCGCCCTGGCCTCGTCGAAGCGCTTGGCGGTGCGCAGGGCGATGAACTCCCCGGCCCGTTCGGCGCCGAACAGGTCGGCGAAGATGCCCTGGCCGTGGTCGTCGTAGTCGATGAACAGGATGAGATCACCGAGACAGATCAGCGCGTCGGCGCCGTCTCCCGCGGTCGCCAGCGCGTCGGCCCTGCCGTGTACGTCACTGACCACATGGACCCTCATGCGGGAAATCCTACGAGTTACGCCTGCTAGCGTGATGATTCGTTCCACATAACGCCTGGATGACGAAACCTACCGCTAGGTAACATATCGCGGTAACGTCCGGGTCGACCCGAAGCGTGCACCCGGAGGAGTTGATCCGTGCGCGAGTACAGCGTCCCCGTACTGGTGGATGTCCCCGCCTCTGCCTCGCTTGCCGACACCGTGTTCCAACGGGGCCGGGACGAGCCCGACCGGGTGATCATGGCACGCAAGACCGGCGACGGCTGGCCCGAGGTCACCGCGGGAGAGTTCCGCGACCAGGTGGCCGCCCTGGCCAAGGGGCTCACCGCGGCGGGGGTCGGGCACGGCGACCGGGTGGCGCTGATGTCGCGCACCCGCTACGAGTGGACGCTCGTCGACTACGCGCTCTGGACGATCGGCGCGGTCACCGTGCCGATCTACGAGACCTCCTCGGCCGAACAGGTCAGGTGGATCATCTCCGACAGCGGGGCCAAGGCCGCCTTCACCGAGCTCGACACGCACGAGCGCACGGTGCGCGAGGCGGCGCCCGGGCTGAAGGACGTCTGGCGGGTGGAGGCCGCGCTGGACGGCTCGCTCGCCCCCGGCGACGTGGACGACGCCGCCCTGGAGGAGCTCAGGTCCCGGGTGAGCGGGTCCGACCTGGCGACGATCGTCTACACCTCCGGCACCACGGGCAGGCCCAAAGGCTGCCTCATCACCCACGACAACCTGCTGTTCACCGCGCTGAACGTGCTGCGCGGGCCGCTGCGGCCGCTGTTCACCGGCGCTCCCGCCGCGCTGCTGTTCCTGCCGCTGGCGCACATCTTCGCGCGGATGATCCAGGTCGTGCTGCTGGAGGCGGGCGCGGTCATGGCGCACACCCCCAACATGAAGAACGTCGCGCCCGACCTCCAGGAGTTCCGGCCGACGTTCCTGCTGGGCGTGCCGCGCGTGTTCGAGAAGGTCTACAACGCCGCCGAGCAGAAGGCCATCGCGGGCGGCAAGGGCAAGATCTTCGCCCGCGCCGTCGACGTGGCGGTCGCCTGGAGCAAGGCCCGCGCCGGCGGCGGCGCCGGGCTCGGGCTGCGGCTCCAGCACGCCGTCTTCGACAAGCTGGTGTACGCCAAGCTCCGCGAGGCCACGGGCGGCCGGCTGTCGGCGGCGGTGTCGGGCGGGTCGGCGCTGGGCGACCGGCTGGGCCACTTCTTCCGCGGCGTCGGCATCGAGGTGTTCGAGGGCTACGGCCTGACCGAGACGTCCGCCCCGTGCTCGGTCAACCTGCCGGGCGGCAACAAGATCGGCACCGTGGGCCGGCCGCTGCCCGGCGTCACCCTGCGCGTCGCCGACGACGGCGAGATCCTGGCCAGGGGACGCAACGTCTTCACCGGCTACTGGAACGACGATCGGGCCACCGGCGAGGTCCTCGACGCCGAGGGCTGGTTCCACACCGGCGACGTGGGCGAGCTGGACGACGACGGCTACCTGCGCATCACCGGGCGAAAGAAGGAGATCCTGGTGACGGCCGCGGGCAAGAACGTCGCCCCCGGCCCGCTGGAGGACGCGCTGCGCGCGCACCCGCTCGTCTCCCAGGCGATGGTGATCGGCGACGGGCGGCCGTTCGTCAGCGCGCTCGTCACCCTCGATCCCGAGGCGCTGGAGCCGTACGCCCCCGCCACGGCCGCGGAGCTGCGCACCGACCCGCGCGTGCTGGCCGAGGTGCAGGGCGCGGTCGACCGGGCCAACAGCATGGTGTCCAAGGCCGAGCAGATCAAGAAGTTCACCGTGCTGGCCGCGGACATCACCGAGGAGAGCGGTCACCTGACCCCGACGCTCAAGGTCAAGCGGGGTGTCGTGATGCGCGACTTCGAGGCCGACATCGAGGCGCTGTACGCCCCGAAGGGCTGATCAAGCCCCACAACCGCCACTCCTGCAACTCACGAACACCCGGAAGGCCGCCAGGACGCCCTGGCGGCCTTTTGGCATATGTCCGTTGACAGTTTGAAAAGTTGGCTTTTCGATGAAGGGTGATCGAACTCGGGGGAATCTGAGGGTCCGGCCAAGGAGGAACCACCATGGACCACCGTCCGCCGATCTCCCGCCGCAATCTGCTGCTCGGCACGGCCGCCGCCTTCGGCGTGCCCGCCGTGCTGGCAGGATGCGGCGGCTCCGAACAGCCGAGCCCCGGCAGCACCTCCGGCAACCTCGGCGCAGTCACCCTGGGATCCAACGCCTCCGACGAGGTGCCGAAGAAGTCGCTCGCCACCGTGATCGAGAAGTTCACCCAGGCGAGCGTGCGGATCAACACCGTCGACCACAACACCTTCCAGGAGAACATCAACCGCTACCTCAGGGGCACGCCCGACGACGTGTTCACCTGGTTCGCCGGCTACCGGATGCAGTTCTTCGCCGAGCAGGGCCTGGCCACCGACATCTCGGACGTGTGGCAGGAGATCGGCGGCGACTACACGCAGGCGTTCAGGGACGCCTCCACCGGCGTCGACGGCAAGCAGTACTTCATCCCGTTCACCTACTACCCGTGGGCGGTCTTCTACCGCAAGAGCGTGTGGGAGGAGAAGGGCTACGAGCCGCCCAAGACGCTCGACGAGCTGACCGCGCTGGCCAAGAAGATGCAGGGCGACGACCTCGTCCCGATCGCGTTCGCCGACAAGGACGGCTGGCCCGCCATGGGCACGTTCGACATCATCAACATGCGGATGAACGGCTACGACTTCCACATCTCGCTCATGGCGGGCAAGGAGTCGTGGACGGACCCGCGGGTCAAGCAGGTGTTCGACACCTGGCGGGGGCTGATGGAGTATCACCAGCCGGCGTCGCTGGGCCGCACCTGGCAGGAGGCCGCGCAGTCGCTGGTGCAGAAGAAGAGCGGCATGTACCTGCTCGGCATGTTCGTGGCCCAGCAGTTCCCCGAGGAGGACCTGGCCGACCTGGACTTCTTCACCTTCCCGGAGATCAACCCCACCCACGGCACCGACTCCATCGACGCCCCCATCGACGGCTACATGGTCTCCGCCAAGGCCAAGAACGTCGACGGGGCCAAGGCGCTCGTCAAGCACCTCGCCCAGGCGTCGTCGCAGGACATCGCCACCGAGCTGGACCCCGGCACCCTCGCGGCCAGCTCCAAGGCCGACACCAGCGGCTACAGCGCGCTGCAGAAGCGCGGCGCCGAGCTGGTGTCGCAGGCCTCGCACATCGCCCAGTTCCTCGACCGTGACACGCGGCCGGACTTCGCCTCCACGGTGATGATCCCGTCGCTGCAGTCGTTCGTCGACAAGCCCGCCGAGATCGACTCCTTACTCACGAGCATCGAACAGCAGAAGGCCAACATCTTCCGCTGATGACCGTCAAGACCCGTCGCTACTCCGCCCGTGACGTGACCGTGCTGGTCATCGGGGTGGGGGTGGCCGTCATCGTCAACGTGGGCCTCATCTGGGGGCCCACGCTGGCCTCCGTCGCCCTGTCCGCCACCGACTGGAACGGCTTCGGGCCGATCGAGTGGATCGGCGGGCGGAACTACTCCGACCTGGCCGGCGAGTATCCGCCGTTCTGGTCGGCCGTCCGCAACAACATCCTCTGGCTGGTCTTCCTCGGGCTGGTCGCGACCCCGTTCGGGCTGTTCTGCGCGGTGCTGCTGGACCGGCGGCTGCGCGGCTCGCGCTTCTACCAGAGCGCCCTGTACATGCCGGTCGTGCTGTCGCTGGCGGTGGTCGGGTTCATCGCCCAGCTCGTCTACTCGCACGACTACGGCGTGCTGAACGCCGTCACCGGGCTGTCGGCCGACTGGCTCGGCGACCGGTCGATCAACATCTGGGTGGTCATGGTGGCGGCGGCCTGGCGGCACGTCGGTTACGTCATGATCATCTATCTGGCCGGGCTGAAGGCGGTGGACCCGGCGCTCAAGGAGGCCGCCGCCATCGACGGGGCCAACGAGAGGCAGGCGTTCTTCCGGGTGGTGTTCCCGACGCTGCGGCCGGTCAACGTGATCGTGCTGGTGATCACGGTGATCGAGGCGCTGCGCGCGTTCGACATCGTCTACGCCATCAACAAGGGCAGGAACGGGCTCGAACTGCTGTCGGTGCTGGTCACCGAGAACATCGTGGGCGAGGCCAGCCGGATCGGGTTCGGCTCGGCCATCGCGGTGATCCTGCTGGTGATCTCGCTCGGGTTCATCGTCACCTACCTGTCGCAGCTGTTCAGGGAGGAACGATGACGCTGACCGCGCCCGTCGGCACCAGCCCGGAACGCGAGGCGGCGCCGCCGCCCCGGCGCGGGGCCCGGCCGCTGCGCTGGCTGCTGCACGCCTTCCTGGCGGTGGTGGCCCTGGGCTGGCTGATGCCGCTCCTGCTGGCCGTGTACGCGTCGCTGCGCCCGTACGACGAGACCGCCCGCCTGGGCTACTTCTCGCTGCCCGAGCAGCTCACGCTCGACTACTACGGGCAGGCGTGGAGCCAGGCCGAGCTGCCCCGCTACTACCTCAACACGCTGATCATCGTGATCCCGGCGCTGGTGCTGACGCTGTTCCTGGCCTCGTTCGTGGCGTTCGCCATCGCGCGGGCGCGCATCCCCGGCCGCAAGACGCTGCTCATCGTGTTCACCGCGGGCAACCTGCTGCCGCCGCAGGTCCTCATCACCCCGCTGTACTCGCTCTACACGCTGATCCCGCTGCCCGCGTGGCTGTCGGACTCGCAGTCCCTGTACGACTCGTACCTGGGGCTGATCCTCATCCACGTGGCGTTCCAGTTCGGGTTCTGCGTGTTCGTCATCGCGAACTTCATGCGCACGATTCCCGAGGAGATCTCCGAGGCGGCGCTGGTCGACGGGGCGAGCCTGTGGCGCCGCTACTGGACGCTGACGTTGCCGCTGTGCAGGCCCGTGCTGGCGGCGCTGGGCACGCTGCAGTTCACCTGGATGTACAACGACTTCCTGTGGGCGCTGGTGCTCATGGTGTCGGGCGACAAGCTGCCCGTCACCTCGGCGCTGAACAACCTGCGCGGCCAGTTCTTCACCGACTACAACCTGCTGGCCGCCGGATCGGTGCTGGTGGCGCTGCCGACGCTGATCGTGTTCCAGCTGCTGCACAAGCATTTCGTGGCCGGGCTGACGCTCGGCTCGACGAAGGGATGAATCAGAGCAGGGCGTGGAAGCGGGCGGCGACCCGGTCCCAGGACCACTCGCCGACGACCCAGTCGCGGCCGGTCTCGCCCATCTTCCGCGCCTGCTCGGGACGGGTCAGCAGCTCGACGACGGCGCGGGCCGCGGGGGCCGGGTCCGCGCCGTCGACGACCAGGCCGGTCTCGCCGTCGCGTACGGCCTCGGGCGCGCCGCCCGAGCGGCCGGCCACGACCGGCAGGCCGGTCGCGGCCGCCTCCAGGAACACGATGCCGAGCCCCTCCACGTCGATCCCGCCCCATCGGGTACGGCACGGCATGGCGAAGACGTCGGCGGCGGCGTAGTAGCCGGGCAGGTCGGCGGCCGGGACGGTGCCGGTGAAGACGATCGACGGGTGCCCGCCGGCCAGCTTCTCCAGCGCGCGCCGGTGCGGCCCGCCGCCGACCAGGAGCAGCACGGCGTCCGGCACCGCGCCGAGCACCTCCGGCCAGGCCCTGATGAGCCGGTCCTGGCCCTTGCGCGGCACCAGCCTGGACACGCACGCGACCACCGGCCTGCCCGCCAGCCCCAGCTCCGCCTTGGCCGCCCCCGGGTGGAACAGGCCGGTGTCGACGCCGGGCGCGAGCCGTACCAGCTTGTCCTGCGGGATGGCGCGGGCCAGCCGCGCGCGCGTGTACTCGCCCAGGTAGGTGACCACGTCGGCGTGCGCGCCGATGCGGCGCAGCACCGCGCGGAAGCCGGGCGCGCTCGCCCACGACGCCTCGTGGCCGTGGGTGAGCATCACCACGCGCCGCGCGCCCGCCGCGCGCAGGCGCGGCGCGAGCAGGCCGAGCGGCGCCGCCGCGCCGAACACGACGGTGTCCGCGCCGTGCCCGGCCACCAGCTCGGCCGCCGTACGGGCGACGGACGGGACGGGCAGCATGAGCCGCCCGGGGTGACGGACGACGGGGTACGGCTGACGGCGGTCGAACTCGGCGCACCCGCGCCAGGCGGGGGCGTAGACGACCGCGCCCGGGGTGCGCAGGGCCAGGCCGTGCACGAACGACTGGATGCCGCCCGGGCGGGGCGGGAAGTCGTTGGTGACGAAGACGACTCGGGTCACGGGCCGGGGACGCCGTTCAGCTTCGCCCAGGAGCGGGCCATCGCGATCCGTTCCGGTGCCGTGGGATGGGAGGCATAGAGCACATATTCCACTGCATCGGGCGACAAGTCGGAAATATTGGCTGTTGCCAGGCGTTTTTGCATCGCGGCGAACGTGACCGGATCCCGCGTCAGGTTCAGGGCGTGGGCGTCGGCCCTGGCCTCGATGTGGCGGCTGACGAAGTTCTGCGCGGGGCCGGACAGGAACGTCGCCAGCGTCATCAACCCCAGGATCGCGCCCGCCGCGCGCCAGTCGGCGATCGACGTGACCCCGGCGCGCCGGCGTACCGGCCCGAAGACCAGGAACAGCAGGATCGCGCCGAGCGCCGCGCCCAGCGCGCCGACGAGCGTGCCGTAGAGCACGTCGTTCTCCCCCGCGTGGCCCAGCTCGTGCGCTACCACCAGCTCGACCTCGGGCTGCGGGGCCTTGAGCAGGTTGTCGTAGACCACGATGCGGCGGGTGGCGCCGAAGCCGGACACGTAGGCGTTCAGCGCGGTGGTGCGGCGGGAGGCGTCGGCCACCAGCACGTCCTCCACCGGCACCCCGTCGCGCTCGGCCATCGCCAGCAGGTTCGTCCGCAGCGGGCCTTCCGGCATGGACCTGAAGTCGTTGAACACCGGCTCGAACACCACCGGGTAGACGAACGAGGCGGCCACGGTGAGCGCGAACGCCCCCGCCGCGGCGGGAATCCACCAGCGCCTGAACCGCCGGGCCAGCGCCACCACCGCCACGACCATCACGCCCAGCAGAGCCGTGTTGATGGCGATGCTCTTGAGCCGGTCGCCCGTCCAGGACGCCCAGTCCTGCGTGGAGAGGCCGTAGTCGCGCAGCACGGTCTCGAACCAGACGCCGAGCGGCCAGCGCAGCGCCTCCTCGACGACCGTGAGCACGAGCACCCCCAGCAGGACCCGCACCCACCACGGCCCGCGCAGCACCCCGAGGATTCTGGCGCCCAGCGGGGTGGCGACGAGCAGTCCCGCGAACACCAGCGTCAGCCCGAGCGACAGGTAGCCGGGCACGCCGGTGGCCGCGTCGAACGCCTGGGCGCGGGCGATCTGCCCGGCGGTGAAGTCCGCGGCCGGGTCGGCGGCCACCTCCGGCGCCCCCGGCAGCGCCTGCCACGGCGTCGTCAGCCCCACCACCGCGAGGATCCCGGCCCCCAGCACGACCCCGGCCACCCCAGCCTGCCGCCGCCCCCTCCGACCCGCCCCACCGTCCTGCGGCCCCGGCGTCCCGGATCGGGTCCCGGCCTGGTCGCCCGTGGCGCCGTTCCTGTCGTGGCCGTCGTCCACTTCGCGTCCTCTCACCCCAGCTGGTCCCGCACGTACGCGCGCCACCCCCGGGTCAGGCCGCCGAGCGTGAGCCCCCGCGCGGCGAGTGCCCGGTCGGTGCCGACACTCTGGGCATCACGGTAGAGCCTCACCAGAGTCCCCTCGCCCGCGCTCTCGGCCAGGAACCGACACGCCAGCCACGCCTCCTGGTACGCACGCGCCAGCGCGTCCCCCCGGGAGCCGAAGTCACCGGCCCCGGGCAGCTCGTCCGGCAGCCGCCCCGCCCGCACCTCGGCCGCCAGTTCGGCCGCCGCCACGGTGACCGCCAGCCCCGCGTCCCGATAGGCCACGTAGTCGGCGAATCCCTCGTACAGCCAGCCGGGCAGCCCGTCGGTGCCCGCGGCGACGTGCGTGAGCTCATGCGCGAGGACCACGTCCCTGCCGGTCGGGTTGAGCCGCGCGAAACCCTCGGGCACCACGATCACCCGCTGCCCGTCCGCCACCGCCGCCAGCCCGCGCACGTCGGCGACGCCGGCCAGCCGCGCGGCCTGCTCCCCTGACGCGGGCACCAGCACCAGCGGGCGCACGGGCCGGCCCAGCACGCCCGACACCCGTCGCCCCGCCGCGTCGGCCCGCCGCGCCAGATCGGCCAGCAGCCCGGGATCGGCCCGCTGCCCGGCGACCAGCGCCCGCTCGCCGCGCGCGACGCCCAGCTCGCCCCGCCACAGCTCCCGCACCCCGGCCAGCTCGTCGGGCACCCCGGCGGACCACGACTCCGGCGCCGCCCCGCCGGCCGCGGCCACGGCGAGGACCAGCCCCGCCACCACCGCTCGACGGCCCACGATCCCGGACATGCTGTCCGATGCTAGCGGCGGGACGCCCGTCCCACGCATCACGAAGGCCCCGCCCCCAGTCAGGGGCGGGGCCTTCGCGATCGGTCACAGACCGGGGCGTACCGCGCCGGCGAACGACGACTTGCGCCATCCGTTCAGCTTCTCGACGCGCACCGTCTTGCCCGAGCTCGGCGAGTGCACCATCTTGCCCTTGCCGATGTACATGCCCACGTGGCCGAGCCCGCGGAAGAACATCAGGTCACCCGGCTTCAGGTTCTTGTAGGAGACCTTCTTCCTGATGCCCGCGAACTGGCTGTTCGTCACGCGCGGGATCTTCACCCCGGCCTTCCGCCAGGCGAACTGGACGAGACCTGAGCAGTCGAAGGCGTGCGGCCCGGTGGCCCCGTAGCGGTACGGGTCACCGATCTGCTTCTTGGCCACCGCGACGGCCTTGTGGGCCTTCACCTTCTGCCGGGCCGCCTTCGCCTGCTTCTTGGACAGGACCTTCTTCGAAGTCGCCTTCTTGGAAGCAGTGGTCTTGACGGCCTCGACCGTCGTCACCGAAGCTCCGGCCGGGGCGATCACCGTGTCCGCCTGCGCCGCCGGGACGTGGAGGGCCAGCCCTCCGGCCGTCACGGTCATGCTGAGCGCCACGCCGCTGACGGCAAGGCGAGACAGACGGGGGTTCTTAGGGGAGGTAGACAGGATTGCTCCTTGAGTCTTCCACGAACGCCTACCGGGTTAGCTGACGGATTCGGGCCTGGAAGTCGCCCTACGGCGCGTCGCCGCGCCGATTCACCCCTGATCCCGCCCTGAAATGACGGGATCTATGGTTCCCCGGCTCCGTGCCTCCTGGCTGCACGGATTCGGCAGGCCACCACCCGGGTGAAGGTTCCCGGAGATGTGGCGGTGACCGGCGGATTCTTGTTCGTCCACGTCGCGGCGCCGGCGGCGCGGCGGCGATGGCCGGCGGCGGGCATGGGGTGTCCGCCGCGACGCCAGAACCTACGCCTGAAGTCATGGGCTGGCAAAGGCACGGTCAGCACATGACGATCTGACAAGCCCGCTGTCAGACCCGCGGATCCCTGCTGGCAAGCCAGTCCCGTTACCCAGATGTGACCATACTCACACTTGCCGCCCTGACGATGTGTCAGAGCCCTTCTGTCACATCAGTCACAGGGGTTTCAGCGGCTCACGGGCGTACCGCGCCGACGAGCCGGCGCCCGTACGCGGAGAGCGGGACGACCTTGACCACGTCACCGGTCTGCGGCGCGTGCACGATCTTGCCGTTTCCCGCATAGATGCTCACGTGGCCCAGCCCTTCGCTGAAGATGAGGTCACCGGGCTCCAGGGCGTCCAGCGACACCCTCCGGCTCGCGCCCCAGGCCCACTGCTGCCACGTCGTACGCGGCAGGGAGACGCCGGCCGCGCGCCACGAGGCCTGCGTCAGGCCGGAGCAGTCCCAGCCGCCGGGGCCGGTGCCGCCGAACTGGTAGGGCTTGCCGATCTGGGCGTAGGCGAAGTTGAGCACCGCCGCCGCGCTCCCCGAGGCGGGGCCGGTGTACTTGACGCCGGTGCTGTTCGGGTCGCCGACGCGGTAGGCCCCGAGGCGGTCGAGCAGCTTCTTCTGCTGGGCGATCAGCTTCTCGATCTCGGAGCGCTCCTTCTTGACCTTGTCGCGCTCCTCGTCGGCCTCGCCCAGAGCCCCCTGGGCCTTGTCACGCTCGATCTTGAGCCCGCGGTTCTCCCGGTCGAAGGCGGCCAGCCTGCCGGCGCGATCGGCGGTCAGCCGCTCCGTCAGCGCCATCTGGTAGAGCAGGTCACCCGGGTTCTCGGCGGTCACCATGGTCGGCATCGAGGTCAGGTCGCGGCCCATCTTGTAGCCGTCGACGGCCATCGTGACGACCTGCTGCCGCAGCTCGGCGACGGTGGCGAGCTTCCGCTTGTAGCCGGCGTTGAGCTTGTCGTAGCGCTTCTTGGCGGCCTTGTAGTTCTCCGTCGCCGTGTTGTAGCGATCGACGACCTTGTCGGCCTTGTCGTTGAGCTTCTCGAGCTTGGCCTTGGCCTGACTGATCGTCGGTTGCGGGTCGGCGGCCACTCCTCCCGTGGGGAGAGTGATCAGCCCGATCACGAGACCCGCGGCCAGTGGCGCCCGGCCCAACCTCACAGCTCGCCTCCCAGGGGGAATACATCTGGGGCGAAATAGTACAGAAGTGGAAGGTGAGGTCTCACCTAAACACTGATTTGTAATCTAGGCGCGGCCGAGCCTGCGCAGCAGCAAAGCAGACGGAACGGGTCTGGCTCCCATGCGCCGGACGGATTCGGCCACCTCGCGGTCGGAGGAGACCACGGCCATGGCGCGGCCCGGCGGCTCGGCGCGTACCAGCTGGCGGATCAGGTCGTCGGCGATCTCCCCCGGCGCGCTGAACAGCACCCGCACCCCGCGCGGCGCGACGACCTGCACCGGCGCGTTCAGCTCCGCCCCGTCGAACACCACGGTCACCTCGACCCTGGTCTGCGCGACCAGGCCGCCGAGCCCGGTCATCAGCCGGTTGCGCTGGTCGGCCAGCGTGAGAGTGCCGTAACCGGTCTTGGTCACGTTGTAGCCGTCTATGATCAGATGGACCTGCGGCAGGGCGAGGAGCTGGTCGAGCAGCTGCGGATCGTCGTCGGCCAGTGCGCGGGCCGGCACCCCCCGCACGCCGGGCGTCTCCCCGGCGACGGCGGCCACCGAGTCGGCGGGCCTGGAGATGGTGGTGGGCAGCGCCAGCTCCCTGCGCAGCCCGGCGGAGGCGTCCTGCAGCGCGTCGAGCAGCACCCGTATGCGGGCGTCCTCGATGCTGCGCCCCTCGCGGGCGGCCCTGCGCGAGGCTTCGAGCTGTTTCTCCACGTCGGCCAGGCGCTCGCGCAGCCGGCGCAGCTCGGTCTCACCGGCGCTGCCGGCGGCCGTGGCCGCGGCCCTGGCGTCCTGGGCGGTCTGTTCCATCGCCTCGGCCCGCTGCACGGCCGCCTTCGCCCGCTCCCGGGCGTCGTGGAGCTTGCGGCGCAGGTCGGAGTTCTCCCCCCGGGCGGCCTTGAGCTGCTCGCGCAGCCGGTCGACCTCCTCCTTGGCCGCCGACTTCTGCGCGGCGAGCTGCTCGCGCAGCCGGGACACGACCTCCTCGCGCTCCGCGCCCTCGGCGGCGGCGGCGTTCCTCTCCAGGTCGGTCCTGGCGGCCTCGATCATCTCCTCCCACCCCGGCGGGCGGGTGAGGTAGGCGGCCGCGGCGACGAGCACGGGATCGGCGGCGGGCGGGACGTTGCCCTCGGCCAGCGACGAGACGAGCTCCGGCCACCCGGCCGTCACGTGCTCCGCGACGGCCACGCGGAAGTCCTTGTCGTTCTCCAGCTGGGCGGCGATGGGCGCGCCGCCCAGGCGGGCACGCTTGCGCGGATCGAACTTGGCGATGCCGCGCAGCGGCGGCGGGACGGTGGCGGCGGGCATCGAGCCGAGAACCTGGGCGGCCAGGTCGACGACGTTGAGTCGCACCTGCTCGGGAAGCGGGCGAGACAGGCCTTCACCCGCTGAGCTCATCCCACTGTCCCTTCATGACATGCTCTTTCAGACAAGGGTACGGCTGCCGGGTACCTGTCCGTAACGGGCATCCTTTTCCGGCTAAGCGCTCGGTCCCGCGGCCGTTTCCACCCCCCTGCCCCAGCGCCGACCTGCGAGGCGTCTCCTCGGGAACTCGGGCGCGTCCTCTCGCGCCGTCCGTGCGAGGCGAGCGGTTCCGACGGTGCGTGTGTGGCCCGTACCTGCGTGGAGTCACTCCCGTACGGGACCGGCCCGCAAGGAAAGGCCGGGCAAAACCTGGAACTCCAGGACGTGCGTCAGAGACTGGCGTCGTAGACCAGCAGGGCCACCTGCACCCTGTTGTTCAGTTCGAGCTTCGTCAGGATGCGCGAGACGTGCGCCTTGACCGTGGGGACGCTCATGAACAGCTCGCGCCCGATCTCCGCGTTGGACCTGCCCCGCCCCACGGCCAGCGCCACCTCCCGCTCGCGCTCGCTGAGCCGGCCGATCAGGGCCCTGGCCCGGTCCGCGCGGCCACCGGCGCCGCCGTTGGAGACGTGGGCGATGAGCTGCCGGGTCACGGCGGGCGACAGGATCGGCTCCCCCGCCGCCACCTTCCTGATGGCGGCCACCAGCTCGACGGGCGGGATGTCCTTGAGCAGGAACCCGGCCGCGCCCGCGCGCAACGCCCGCAGCACCTGCGCGTCGGCGTGGAACGTAGTCAGCACGAGGACCTCGGGCGGCGACTGGGCGGCCCGCAGCGCCTCGGTCGCGGTCAGCCCGTCGACGTCCGGCATCCGGATGTCCATCAGCACCACGTCCGGCCGATGGCGGGCGACCATCGCCGGCACCTCGGCGCCGTCGCCCGCCTCACCGACGATCGCGATGTCGTCGGCGCCGCCGAGGATCATCGACAGCCCCGCCCGGACGAGCGCGTCGTCGTCGACGATCAGCACCCTGACCGGCCGCGCCCCTGGCGTCGTCATCCGTCCTGCCACCAGCCCTTCACCAGCGCCTTCCCCGCCCCTCGCCGTCATGTCCGCGCCGGCCAGGGTAGCCAGGCGCGGACCACGTACTCACCCTCGGGGGTCGGGCCGTGCTCCAGCCGCCCGCCCGCCAGCGCGGCGCGCTCCGTCAGGCCGATGAGCCCGGCCCCGGCGCCGGGGATCTGGACGCCGGGGATGCGGGGGCCGTGGCGCACGGGCAGCCAGTTGCGCACCTCGGCCGACACCCCCTCACCCGGCCCACCGGTCACGGTCACGGTGACCGGTGCGCCCGCCGCGTGTTTGCGCGCGTTGGTGAGCGCCTCCTGGACGATGCGGTAGAGGTTGCGCCCCGGCTTCTCCGGCACCTCGCCGGCCTTGAGACGCAGGCTCACGTCCATGCCCGCCTGCTCGCACTCCGCCACCAGCGCGGGCAGGTCGGCGAGCGTGGGCTGGGGCCGGTCGGGGACCTCCGCGTCCGCGTCGTGGTGACGCAGCACGCCGATCACCTCACGCAGGTCCTGCAGCGCGAGGTGGGCGCTGGCCCTGATGGCCCCGGCGGCCCTGGCGACCTCGTCGGGGGGCGCGCCGGGCCGGAACTCCAGCGCGCCCGCGTGCAGGCTGAGCATGGACAGCCGGTGCGCGAGCACGTCGTGCATCTCCCTGGCGATCCGCTCCCGCTCCAGCCGCTTGGCCTCCTCGGCGGCTCCGTCGGCCCGCTGCCTGAGCGACCAGATGAGCTGGCGCCTGGCCCGGACGACGATGCCCCAGGCGAAGGTGGTCAGCACGATCGCGAGGGCGAGGATCGCGTACGTCGGCCCGCCGAGATCCACGTCCGGGCGGAGGAAGTAGAACGGCACGATCACGAGCAGCCCGAGCCCGGCGATCGTGCCGGAGATCTTGAACGGCCGGTGCACCGCCACCGTGAACAGCGCCACCACGGACGCCCCGCCGACCATCTCGAAGTAGCCCGAGGCCACGGTGGTGACCAGCGCGAGGCCGACCGGCCAGCGGCGGCGCAGCCACACCGACAGGCAGGAGATCACGCCCACCACCTGTTCCGCGGCCACCAGCGGCGTCGGCCCGTCGATCTCCAGCGCGGTCATCAGAGTGAGCCCGCAGGCCAGCAGGAACATGGCGATGTCGACGATCCAGTCGCGGGTGGAGCGCCGCACCGGCCCGCCCGCGCCGCCGTCGCCGAGCAGCACGGACGGGAGCACCCATCGGTACTCCTGGTGCGGCTCGCTCGTCGGGGTCACGTCTCACGAGGTTAGGCGCTACCGATGGCGATCGAACAGCGACCAAAGTCGATGGCGCGCGAAACCTCGGGCCGACGCGCGGGTCCGCGGGGCTCGTGCCACCCTTGACGGCCATGGACGTGGTTGTCGATGCGCGCGAGACCGCGCTGCGCCCGCCCCGCAATCAGGCGGATCCCCGGGCGGTGTCCTGGTGGACGGTGCAGTGGCTGCTGTTCATGCTGCCGATCGGCGGGAGCGCGGTCGCGGCGTTCTGGTTCCTGACCGACCGGCCGTTGTGGCTGGGCGTGGCGGCGACGGCACTCGCGGTGGGATGCCTGGCGGTGGCTCTGGTGGCACCGCACACGTACTACCGGGTCCAGCGCTGGGAGGTCACCGGCGAGGCGGTCTACACGCGCGGGGGCTGGCTGACCCACACCTCCTTGGCCGCCCGCCTGACAGCCGCGACCCAGTCCACCCCGGGCGACGCCACATGACCCCCGGGCCCGCGCGCACGGAGGGATGTGACATGGGCGAGGCCGCCGTGCCCGAGCCGGAGGAGGAGTGGCAGGAGCTGCCTCGCGGCAACCTGCGGGCGGCCGCTGTCAAATCGCTGTCAAATCGCTGTCAAGTCGCCGGCCGTCGCGGTGCCGGCGGTGACGGTGCCGGCGCGCGTGCTGACAGGGCTGGACTGGCCACCGGGCGCGGCTCGCGGCGAGGTTCTGGAGCTGGCGGCGCGTGCGGCCCCCGGCCTGCTGGAACCGTTCCTGATCCGGGGCCACGGTCACAAGATCACAAGTAGGTCACGGCTCAGGGGTGGGACGGAGACGGCGGTGAGCCGCGCGGCTCCCCCACTCCTGCCCGCCCAGGCCCCTGTGCTGGGCGGCTCTGCTCGCGCGGCTCACGTGTCGCCTGCTGGCACCACGGTATGCGGCGTGCTTGCAGCGGACTTGCGAGGTTGTTGACGGTTGACGTCAAGCCGCCCCCCGGAGGATGATCCGCGCGTGGTGCCCCCACCTGCCATCTCCTGTCGCGCGCTCTCCTGCGTCGTCGCGGGCAGGAAACTCATCGACGACCTCACACTCGAACTGGACGAGGGCGAGCGGGTCGCGCTCATGGGCCCGTCCGGCTCGGGCAAGACGACGCTGCTGACGACGCTGGCCGGGCTGGCGCCGCCCGCCGAGGGGCGCGTCCTGGTGGGCGGTGTGCCGCTCGACGAGCAGCCGGAGCTGCGGGCCGGCCTGGCCCTCGTCTTCCAGTCGTACGGTCTGCTGAGCCTGCTGACGGCGGCGGAGAACGTGGAGGTGGCGCTGCGCGCGGCGGGCCGGCCGCCGCGTGAGGCGATGCGGCTGGCGGCGGCGGCGCTGGAGCGGCTGCGGGTGGCCAGGTTCGCCGATCACCTGGTGGAGGAGCTGTCCGGCGGGCAGCAGCAGCGGGTGGCCGTGGCCAGGGCGCTGGCGCTGCGCCCCAGGGTGCTGCTGGCCGACGAGCCGACCGCCGAGCAGGACGCGGTCCACCGCGAGGTGGTGCTGGACGAGCTGCTCGCCGTCGGCGCGGACGGCACCACGCTGGTGATCGCCACCCACGACCCGGAGGTGGCCGAACGCTGCGATCGGGTCGTCGAGCTGCGCGCGGCGGTCCACCGATGAGCATGGTGCGCTGCGACGGGATCGTGCAGATCTACCGGGCGCAGGACGTCGAGGTGGTGGCGCTGCGCGACGTCGACCTGGTGATCGATCCCGGCGAGACGGTGGCGCTGCTGGGTCCCTCGGGCGCGGGCAAGTCGACGCTGTTGTGGCTGCTCGCGGGGCTGCTGCGGCCCAGCGCCGGCCGGCTGTGGCTCGACGGGACCGACGTGGGCCGGCTCGACCAGCGCGGGCTCGACCGGTTGCGGGCGTCGCGCATCGGCGTGGTCCTGCAGAACCCGTCGCGCAACCTGATCGGCTACCTCCCGGCCGCCCAGAACGTCGCGTTCGCCCAGCGCGCGGTGAAGCGCGACCGGCGCCGGGTCCGTGACCTGCTGGCCCGCGTCGGGCTGGAAGACGTCGGCGACCGGCCCGCGGGCGGGATGTCGGGCGGCGAGCAGCAGCGGCTGGCGCTGGCTGTGGCGCTGGCCAACTCCCCCAGGCTGCTGCTGGCCGACGAGCCCACCAGCCAGCTCGACGCCGGGTCCGGGCAGCGGGTGATCGACCTGATCAAGGAGTCCGCCGAGGCCGAGGGCACCACGGCGGTGGTGGTGACGCACGACCCGGGCGTCAGCGAGGCGCTGGGCCGCACGGTGACGATCAGGGACGGCCGGGTCGGCGCCGAGGGCCGTCACGGCGAGGACTTCGTGGTGGTCGGCAGGGAGGGCGCGGTGCAGGTGCCGCCCGAGTACCACCACCTGCTGCCCCCCGGTTCCATGGCCAGGATCGAGGCGGTGGAGGACGGGGTCGTGCTGCGAAGGGTGGAGCCGTGATCCTGCGAGGCCTGTGGGAACGCCGCACGCTCGCCCTGGTGGTGCTGCTGATCGCGGTCGTGCCGATCGCCTCGGCCGCCGTGGCGCCGATCTACTCGGCGGGCGCGCTGACCACGATCGTCCGCGACGCGATACGCGAGGCGCCGGTGGAGGGCCGCGGCTGGCGCTACACCACGTCCGGCGGCACCATCGAGCCCAAGGTGGCCGGCTTCACGGCGGGCGCGGGCTTCACCGACCCGCCGGTGTTCGGCATGGAGGTGTCCAGCGGCAGCGCCGACCAGGACGACCGTCGCGCGTACACGGTGGTGTGGCAGGACGGCCAGTGCGAGCACCTGGAACCGGCCCGGGGGCGCTGCCCCGCCGCCGCCGGGGAGGTGATGGCCAGCGAGGCGTCCGGGCTGGAGACCGGCGACGTCGTGCGCCTGAGGTCGCTCCGGTCCGCGCGGCCGGGCTCGGCCACGCTGGAGACGGCCCCGCTGGAGGTCGTCGGCGTCTACCGGCCGGGCGACCCCGCGGACCCGTTCTGGTTCGGCAGGACGCTGTTCGACCCGCAGGGGCAGCCCAGCCAGAACAAGGCCGACGCGCTGTTCACGGCACGCGAGACCCGCTCCGTCACCTACTACGTCGGCTCGGGCCTCGGGGAGCAGGCCTGGACCGACTACGCCCTGATCCGCGTCAATCCGGACCGGCTGACCGGCACGGACCTGCCGTTGCTGGCGGAGATGCAGGCGCTGGCCGAGGCCACGGGCCGGACCACCGACGCCATCGTGTTCTCCCGGATGGCCGACACGCTGCGGACGATGGACGCCAACGCCGGCACGCTGGGCGTGCCCGCGCTGCTGGTGGCGGCGCAACTCGTCGGGCTGGGCTGGCTGCTGCTGTTCCAGACGGTCGGCGACCTGGTGCGCGCCCGGGGGCCGGAGATCGCGCTGGCCAGGCTCCGCGGCCACGGCAGGGTGCGGGTGTGGCGGTTCGCGCTCGCCGAGCCGTTGCTGCTGCTCCTGCTGGCGGTGCCGCTGGGCCTCGCGGCGGGCTTCGCGGCGGCGAGCCTGATGATCGGCGCGCTCCTGCCCGCGGGCGTCCCCACCACGTTCCCTCCGGCGGCGGTCGCGGCCGGGCTGGCGGCCACGCTCGGCGGGGTGCTGGCCGCGACCGCGTCGGCCTGGCGCGTCGCCACCCGGCCGGTCACCGAGGAGTGGCGGCGCACGCCGCGCAGGAGCGCCCGCGGCTGGGCGCTGGACGCGGTGGTGCTGGCCGTGACGGCGCTGGGGCTGACGGAACTGCTGGCGGCCGGTGTGATCACCGATGCCTCCGGGGAGAGCGCCGGCGCGATGGCCGTGCCCGGGCTGATGGCGCTCGGCGTCGCGCTGCTGGCCAGCCGTGTCCTGCCGGTGGCGAGCGGATGGCTGTTCGGTCTCACCCGGCGGCGCGGCGGGCTGGGGCCCTTCCTGGCGCTGCGCCAGGTGGCCAGGGGTCCCGTGACGGCGGGCAGTGTGATCGTCCTGGGCACCGCGTTCGGGCTGGCCACCTTCGCCGTGGCGGCGTGGACGGCGACGAGCGACGACTACGCGCGGGTGGCGGCCTTCCACAACGGCGCTCCCACCGCCATCACCGTCCAGCCGGTCGAGCCGGGCGAACTGGCCGCCGCGGTCGAGGCCGCCGACCCCGGAGGCGCGCTCGCCGCGCCGGTGATCAAGATGCCGGGTACGCCGCAGCTCGTGGTCTCCGACCCCGACCGGCTGGCACGGGTGGCGCACTGGGATCCCGAGCTCGCGGGCGGCAAGGACCTGGCCGGGGCGATGGCCGCGCTGCCGAGCCCCGACGCCGCCCGGGTGTGGGTGCGCGGCGAGCGGTTCCGGCTGCGGCTGGCCCACAGCGAGCTGACCGAGAACTGGGCGGCGCAGGTCAAGGCCGCCTTCCGGATCACCGGCAGGGTGGGCCCGGTCTCGATCACCATGGGCGAGCTCCGCGGCGCCGGCGGCGCGTACGAGTGGAACCTGCCCCTGCCCTGCCGCCAGGTGCCCTGCGAGCTGCGCAGGATCCACGCCGACCTGAACGCCCTGGGGAGCGTGGAGGGCGGGGCCTTCGTCGAGGTGCGGGTGGAGAGCATGGAGGTGCTGCGGGACGGCGCCTGGCAGCCGGTGCCGGCTCCCGCCTGGCGGGTGGACCAGGACCCGAGCCGGACGGACGGCAGCTTCGGCGTCTCCGACACGGGCATGCAGGTGCTGCGGCCGGCCACCTACGAGCAGGAGCCCGCCGGGATCGTGGTCGGCGAGGTGGGCGCGAAGGCGGTGCCGGGGCTGGACAACGCCTTCGCCTACCGCGTCCGGCCCGCGGTCACCGCCGCGGCCGCGCCGGGCATCACCGGCGCCGGCGTCCTGATGGATCTCGAACAGGCCGACAGGATCGCGTACGGGGTGGACGAGAAGGCCCAGTTCCAGGTGTGGACCCGCCAGTCCGGCACCGCGGCGCTGGAGGCGGCGCTGGCCAGGGAAGGGCTGACGGTGGTGTCCACGGTGCGCGCCGCGGATCTGGAGGCCGGATACGCCGCCGAGGGGCCGGGGCTGGCGCTCATGCTGCTGCTGGTGTCGGCGCTGGCCGCGGCCGTGCTCGCGCTCGGCAGGACCGTGCTGGCCCTGCACACGGCGGCGCGGCGGCGCGGCTACGAGCTGGCCGCGCTGGAGGCGGCCGGCGCGAAGGCGCCGGCTCTGCGGCTGTCGCTGCTGCTCGAACAGGCGATCACGGTCGTGACCGGCACGCTGGCCGGGCTGGTGGCCGGACTGGTCGCCGCCGAGGCGGCGCTGGGCCGCATCCCGCAGTTCGCCGAGCCGGTGGTGACGCCGCCGCTGCCGCACGAGGTCGCGGCGGCGCCCGTGGCGCTCGTCACCGGCGCCGCGCTGGCGGCCACGCTGCTGTGCGCGCTGCTGGTCTCCGAGCTGCTGCTGCGCGGCGTACGGGTGGAACGCCTGCGCGACACCCCCGCCTAGCTGCCGATCGGCTTCTGGGCCAGCGCGGCCAGGAACGCCTTGGCCATCGTGAGCGCGCCGTCGCGGGCCTCCTTCTCCGGGAGCATCTCGGCCTCGGGCGCGTCGGCGGGCTTGCCCTCGGGCCGGTCGGCGCCCGCGTAGTCGACCACCACGACCAGCGAGCCCTGCCGCGCCGTCACGCTGCCGCTGCCGGCGTGCACGTCGCCGCGCCGGGTCTGGACGTAGCGGCCGTAGGCGGCCTCGCCGAGCCCTTCGACGTCGCGGACGTCGCCGAACACGATGCCGCTGAACGACGAGTTCTCGGTGCTGTTGTCCTGGCCGCGCTGGGTCGAGTAGTAGGACCCGGCCGCGGTCTTGTCGGCCACGCCGGCCCGGTTGGTGAAGCTGTGCACGGTGATGAGGACGCTGCGGACGCGGGTCTTGCCCGCCACGCCCGGCGCGTCCCGGTTGAGCCAGCGGCACTCGGTCTGGGTGTCGTTGCCCGTCTCGGTGCCGCGCGCCCGGGTCTCCGGCTCCGGCACCAGCGCGGTGACGGCCTGCGTGATGGACTCGCAGGCGGCGGGGAAGATCTTCAGCTCCGTCGGCGTCGGGGTGGGGGCGGCCTGCGGCGTGCTCGTGACGGTCGGGTACGGCTGGGCGACGACGTTCGGGTGCTTGGCCTTCCAGTCGGCGACGCCCTTGGCGAAGTGCTTGATCAGGCCGGTCACCTCGCGGATCGCGTTCTCCTCGGTGATCGACTGGGTGGTCTGGTTGCTGAGGATCTGCGCGTCCTTGCGCTGCTGGCCCGCTTGGTACTTGACCTCGATCGTCATGTCGTGGACGCGGGCGTAGGCCTGGCCGAACGAGTACCACAGCAGCTGGCCGGAGCGGCGCCAGGTGTACTGGGCGTAGGCGCCGTCGCCGACGCCGGGGATGTCCGTGACCGGGGAGATGCGTTCCTTCTCGCCCTTCTTCGGGGTCGGCCTGGCCGTCTCGCGGTACTTCGCGCCGCCGTAGTCGAACTCGTAGGAGCTCTGCGCCATGGCCCGGCCGGTCTTCGCGCCGTCGCCCAGGTGCTGCCCGATCTTGACGTCCACCTCGCGGTTGCGCCAGAACTCGCCGTACGAGATGCGCTGGTTCACCCAGTTACAGGTGAACGTGGTGACCGACGGGTGCTGCCGGGAGCCCTTGACCACGGTCGCCCCGGGCACCAGCCGGTCGGCCTCCTCCTTGGGCAGCATCGCGCAGACGTCGGGGCCGTCCACCGCCGCCGCGCCGGCCGACGCCTGGGAGGCGGTGGGGTCCGCCTGCTGCCGCGTGGGCGCGGGGTCGCTCGCCCGCGAGAGCTGCCCGTACACCAGATAGCCGCTCGCGCCCCCGCCCACCAGCACGACGGCGGCGGCGGCCAGCAGCGGCAGCAGCCACGGGCGGCGCCTGGGCGGGCGCGGCGGCCCGGGCGGCGGGCCGGGCGGCGGGCCCGGCAGGCTCTGCGGCATCTGAGGCATCTGCCGCATCACCTGCATCGGCGGGTGCGGCGGCGGGTGCGGCCCCGGGGGACCCGCCGGTGGCTGGAAGGGTCCGCCAGGTGCCGGGTAGGGGTTCGGCGGCTGGTTCTCGCTACCGGGATGCACCAGTGACTCCTGGGGTTAGCCATGACTTGCGGGGAGACATGCTAGTCAGCCCGGTTGCAAGCCACTTGAACGACCTCATCCTCGCAACGCACCCGAGACCATCCCGGCGGCGTCGACGGCGGTCTTCTCGTCGGCGGGATCGTCGATGCCGACGTCCGTCCGGTGCCAGACCACCTCGGCTATCAGGTTGCTGTCGCGCAGCAGCACGGCGGTGTCGGCCCGGCCGGAGCCGGGCGAGTTGATGTAGCGCTCGAAGCGGGACTGCACGAACGCGGCCTCGCCCGTACCGGGCACGTCGCGCACCTCGCCGACCCGCTCGCGGAACACCGAGCCCTCGGCGGCCCGCCTGCTGGCGCGCTCCATGTCGAACCGGCGGGCAGCCACCTCGGGGGCGCCGCGCGAGCCGTCGGGCCGCTCGATCCAGACGCGCACGGTCACCCTGCGCGTGACCAGGGAGCCCTGCTGCAGACGCCACTGGCACTCGCCCTCGCGGGTCTTCTCCGCCCCCGTCGCGCCTCCCACCACCTGCTCGGCCTGGGCGGCGGTGAGCAGGCGGCACGGGTCGGGCGCGGCCGCGTAACGGCCCGGCTCGCCCCGGTTGAGCACAGTCCACCCGTACCAGCCCGCGGTGCCGAGCAGTGCGACGGCGGCGAGCAGCACCGGCACCAGCCACCAGGCACGGCGCCGGCCCGCGGACGGCGCGGGGGCACGGCCCGGCGAGACGGCGTGCTCCAGCGCCTGACGGACCTGCCCGGCGGTGGGGCGCGCGGCAGGGTCCTTGGCGAGCATCGCCATCAGCAGCCCGCCGAGCTCGCGACCCGCCCTGGCAGGGAACGGGGGGTCGTGCAGCAGCACGGCGGCGGCCATCGCGGCCGGGTTGGGCCGCGCGAAGGGCGGCCGCCCCTCCACAGCGGTGTAGAGGCTCGCGCCGAGGGACCACAGGTCGGAGGCGGGGCCGGACGGCTGCTCGTTGAGCCGCTCCGGCGCCATGTAGCCGGGCGACCCGGCGCTGCCGTAGCGGTCGCCCTTGGCGCCCATGGTGACGGCGATCCCGAAGTCGGTGAGCATGGCCGAGCCGTCGGCGTCGAGGAGGATGTTGGCCGGCTTGACGTCCTGGTGGACCATGCCGTACGAGTGGGCGACCTGCAGCGCCGACAGCACGCTCAGGCCGATGCGGGCCACGCTCGGCGGCGGCAGCGGACCGAAGTCCTTGATCGCCTGGTCGAGTGAGCGGCCGGTGACCAGGTCCATGATGATCCAGGGCTGGTCGGCCTCCAGCACCACGTCGTGGATCACGACGATGGCCGGGTCGCGCAGCCGCCCGGCGGCCCGCGCCTCGTAGATCGCCCGGTCGGCGAACTCGGCCCGCTGCGCCGGGGTCAGCCGGGGCGGGATCCGCACCTGCTTGACCGCGACCTCGCGGTTGAGCGTCTCGTCGCGGGCCCGCCACACCGTGCCGGCGCCGCCCTCGCCGAGCCGCTCCACGAGCCGGTAGCGGCCGGCCAGCAGGTAGGCGTCAACCGGCATGGCGCAACGCCCGCTCGGTCGCCTGCGCGGCCTTGACCGCCGCCTGCTTGATGTCCTCGTCGCCGAGCCGCTCGGACAGCGCCGTGTAGCCGACGAAGACCACCAGGTTGGACAGGCGGTAGTGGACGATGGCGGTGTGGATGCGGCCGGTGCCGCCCTTCAGCTCGAACGCGAACGCCTCCTCGCCGACGCCGGCGATCGTCCGCACGGGGGTGCGGGTCACCGGGACGCTGGCCTTGGTCCCGATCTCGGGCCACGTCCAGTCGAGCTTGTCGTGGGTGTCCCACCAGCGCCGCTGGTTGGCGAAGAGGGTGCGGGCCGTCTCGGGGGTCATCGCCCACGGGTCCCGGGTGTCGGAGTCCTTCTGCACCTGGAGCTCCACCCCGCTGCCCTGGATCGGCCACTGACAGCGGGGGCCGACCTCGTCGGAGCCGGGCGTCGCCTTGGGCGGCTGCTGGGTGCGCAGGAAGAGGCCGACCTCCTCCTCGCCGAGCAGCGAGCACACGTCCATCGGCGCGGTGAACGCCTCGGGGACACCGCCCGAGGCCCGGTCGCGCATCAGCAGGACGGTGGTCGTGGCGGCGGCGACCACCACCGCCGCGACCGCGGCGACGGCCACCCACAGCAGCGGCCTGCCGCGTTTCCTGACCCGCACGGGCGTCGTGGCCTCGTGGTGGGCGGGCAGCTGCGCCTGCTGACCGGCCGCGACCTGGCGTAACGCCTGGATCAGCTGCGGCGCGGGCGGGCGGGCGGCCGGATGGGGCGCCATCATGGCGGCGATCACCGGGCCGAGCGGGCCGGGAGCGTGCGGCACCGGCCGGGTGAGCGTCGCCCGGATGCGCTCGGCCGCCGTGCCGCCGTAGGCGGGGGCGCCGGTCACCGCGGTGAACAGGGTCGCGCCGAGCGACCACACGTCGCTGGCGGGGCCGCCCGGGTCGCCCTCCAGCCGCTCGGGCGCGATGAAGCCCGGGGAGCCGATCATCAGGCCCTGCTCGGTGAGCGTCGCCTGGCCCTCCTGGCGGGCGATGCCGAAGTCGGTGAGCACCACCCTGCCGCTGTCGGTCAGGAACACGTTGCCGGGCTTGACGTCGCGGTGCTGGAGGCCGCGGGCGTGGGCCGCGGACAGCGCGTCGAGCATCTCGACGCCGATCCTGGCGGCGTACTCCTGCGGCATGGGGCCGTGCTCGCGCACCGCGTCGCCCAGGGTGCGGCCGCGCAGCAGCTCCATGACCAGCCACGGGCGGTCGTGCTCGACGACCACGTCGTGCAGCGCCACGATGCCGGGGTGACGGAGCTGGGCCGTGGCCTGCGCCTCGCGCGCGGCCCTGGCGATCAGCTCGGCGCGCTCCTGCGGGGGCAGCCCTTCGGGCAGCGTCAGCTCCTTGACGGCCACCTCGCGGTCGAGCATCTCGTCCCTGGCCAGCCAGACCCGGCCCATGCCGCCGCTGCCGAGCGGCCGCAGCAGGAGGTAACGGCGGGCGAGTCGTTCCTGGGACACAAGGGGAAGCGTAACGAAGGAACAGGCCGAATAGTTATTCGTTCGGCTCCGCAACTGTCGGTGGCCCTCTCTATGGTCTTGGTTCGTGGATCCCGTTCAAGGCACTCTCGACGAGCTCGGCACCCCGCTGAGCGAAGTCACTTTCGTGGTGTTCGACCTCGAGACCACCGGCGGTTCACCGGCCGAGCACAAGATCACCGAGATCGGCGCGGTGAAGGTCCGGGCGGGTGAGGTGCTGGGCGAGTTCTCCACCCTGGTCGATCCCGGTGGCCCGATCCCGCCGTTCATCTCGGTGCTGACGGGCATCACCGACGCGATGGTCATGGCGGCGCCGCGCGTGGAGGCCGTGCTGCCGAGCTTCCTGGAGTTCATCAGAGGGGCCACGCTCGTCGCCCACAACGCGGGCTTCGACACCCGCTTCCTCAAGGCCGCCTGCGCCGCCCACGGCTATCCCCCGCCGGCCAACCCGGTCGTCGACACGGTCGACCTGGCCCGGCGCGTGCTGACCCGTGACGAGACGCCCAACGCCAAGCTGTCCACGCTGGCCCGCTTCTTCCGCGCCTCGACGGAGCCGTGCCACCGCGCGCTCCACGACGCCAGGGCCACCGTCGACGTGCTCCACGGGCTCATCGAGCGGGCCGGCTCCTTCCAGGTCCACACGCTGGAGGAGCTCAAGTCGTTCGTCCGCGCCCCCACGCCCGAGCAGCAGAGCAAGCGCCACCTCGCCGAGTCGGTGCCGCACGCGCCCGGCGTCTACTTCTTCGAGGACGAGCGCGGCGAGATCCTCTACATCGGCAAGAGCACCAACCTGCGCAACCGGGTGCGCTCCTATTTCACCGCCAGCGAGACCAGGCCCCGCATCCGCGAGATGATCGGCATCGCCGATCGGGTCCGCCACGTCGTGTGCGCGACGGCGCTGGAGGCCGAGGTGCGCGAGCTGCGCCTGATCGGCGGCGCCAAGCCGCGCTACAACCGCAGGTCCCGGTTCCCCGAGAAGGTCTTCTGGCTCAAGCTCACCCAGGAGCCGTTCCCGCGGCTGTCGATCGTGCGCGAGGTCAAGGACGACGACGCCGCCTACCTCGGCCCCTTCTCCAGCACGCGTCTGGCCGACGACGCCCGCACCGCGCTGCACGAAGCGGTGCCGCTGCGCCAGTGCACACAGCCGATCAGCCTGCGCACCCTCCGCTCGGCCTGCGTCCTGCACGACATGGGCCGCTGCGGCGCCCCCTGCGAGGGCAAGCAGAGCCAGGCTGACTACCTGGCCCACGCCGAGGCGGCGCGGCGGGCGATGACGCTCGACGCCTCCCCCGTCTTCTCCGCCGTCTCGGCCCGGATGGAGCGGCTGTCGGTCGAGCAGCGCTACGAGGAGGCGTCCGTCGACCGCGACCGGCTGGCCGCGTTCGTCCGCACCGCCGCCCGCATGCAGCGGCTCTCCGCCGTCACCCGCATCCCCCACCTGGTGGCGGCCAGCCCCGCCTTCGACGGCGGATGGGACATCCACGTCATCCGCTACGGCCGCCTCGCCGCGGCCGGCGTGATGCCGCGCGGCGCCCACCCCACCCCGTTCGTCGAGTCGCTCACCGCCACGGCCGAGGCCGTCATCCCCGGCCCTGGGCCGGTCCACGCGGCCAGCGCCGAGGAGACCGAGTGCATCCTGCGATGGCTGGAGTCACCCGGGGTGCGGCTGGTCGAGGTCGACGGCGAGTGGAGCCTGCCGGCCCACGGCGCCGCCCGCCACAAGGCCCGCATCGACCTGGCCTATCAGGGGATCGACCGCGTCCGCCACCGCGAAGGGCGGCCTCTGCGGTGATTCGATACAGTAGTTCCATGGTCACGGCTATCGTTCACATCAACGCCGAGGTCGACCGCATCCCGGAGGTCGCCGAGACGATCGCCGAGATCGACGGCGTCAGCGAGGTCTACTCCATCACCGGCGCCTACGACCTGCTGGCCATGGTCCGCGTGGCCGAGTACGAGCAGGTCGCCGAGGTGATCCCCGGCCGCATCAACAAGGTGCCCGGCGTGCTCAACACCGAGACCCACATAGCCTTCCGCGCCTACTCCAAGCACGACCTGGACGCCGCCTTCTCCATCGGCTTCCCCGACGCCGACTGACCACCTCCCAGCCCCGGCCTCCGCTTCCCGCAGGGGCGGGACTCCTATCGGGCTGTCAACGAGAAACAGCGGTCCACGACTACCGCTCAGACGGCCCAGCAGGCGCGCGTAACGGCGCCCGGCCCCGTGCGGGATCAGCGGCCGTATTCCTGGAGGCCCCCGGCCGCGTGCGGCGGGTAGGCCTTCCTCGGCCGTGCCGTAAAAGAAAAGAACCCCCGCCGGAAAAGGCAAAGGGGCCCGGGCGAACCGCCCGAGCCCCTCGCGAATGAGCTATCGCGTCAGCGTATGGTCCTCCTCGCCGGGACCGACCGCGGCGCGCTCTTCCTCCTCGTGGCCGTGGCCGTCGACGAGGGGGATCTTCTCCCCGCCGTAGGCCTTGGACATGCGGGCACGGAGCTTGCCGATCGGCCCGCGCATGCCCTTGTGCGGGATGCCGGACGGGTCCTCGGCCATCGGCAGCATGGCCACCGGCTCCTTGCCCCGCACGTGGGCCTCGATGTCCTCCGCCGGAGGCGTGTGGATCTCGATGAACTCACCGTGCGGCAGCCGCTTGATGACACCCGACTCCACGCCGTGCGAGACGACCTCGGCGTCCGAACGCTGAAGGCCCAGGCAGATCCGGTAGGTGATGATGTACGCCAGCACCGGGGCGGCGAACACCAGCACGCGGCCGGCGTACGTGGTCCAGTTCAGGTTGATGTGGAAGAACGCCGAGATCTCGTCGTTCGCGCCGAGCAGCCAGAGCACCCCGTAGAACGAGATGCCGGCCATGCCGATCGAGGTGCGGTGCGGGTTGTTGCGCGGGCGCTCCGCCATGTGGTGCTCGCGGTGGTCGCCCGTGATCCAGCGTTCCAGGAACGGATAGAGCGCCAGACCCGTCATGACGAGCCCCAGTGGCAACAACGCCGGGATGATCACACTCAGTGGCAGTGTGCCGGCATGGGCCGTGCCGAACATGTTGATCTCCCACGCCGGCATGATGCGCAGGGATCCTTCGAGGAAGCCCATGTACCAGTCTGGCTGGGACCCGGCCGAGATGTCGGCGGGCGTGTAGGGACCGTAGATCCAGATCGGGTTGATCTGGGCGAAGGTCGACAGCCCTGCCACCACGGCGAGCGTGAACAGGAAGTAGGCGCCCGCCTTGGCCATGAACGCCGGGTAGAACGGCGCGCCCACCACGTTCGTGTTGGCCCGCCCCTTGCCCGGCATCTGGGTGTGCTTCTGCACCCACATGAGCACCAGGTGGGCCGAGATCAGCGCCAGCAGGATGCCCGGGATGAGCAGGATGTGCAGCGCGTAGAACCGGGAGATGAGATCCGTGCCCGGGTACTCCCCGCCGAACAGGAAGAACGAGACGTACGTGCCGACCAGCGGCAGCGAGATCGCCACGCCCTGGGTGATGCGCGCGCCCGCGCCGGAGAGCAGGTCGTCCGGCAGCGAGTAACCGGTGAGGCCCTCGGCCAGGGCCAGGGTCAGCAGCAGGATGCCGATGATCCAGTTGATCTCACGCGGCTTGCGGTAGGCGCCGGTGAAGAACACCCGGAGCATGTGGACCATCATGCCCGCGATGAACAGCAGGGCCGCCCAGTGGTGCATCTGCCGCATGAGCAGACCTCCGCGGACGTCGAAGCTGATCTCCAGCGACGACGCGTAGGCCGCGGACATCCCCACGCCCTGCAGAGGCGCGTAGGAGCCGTCGTAGAGGACGTGCTCCATGCTCGGCTTGAACCAGAACGTCAGGAACGTACCGGTCAGCAGCAGGATGATGAACGAGTAGAGCGCGATCTCACCCAGCAGGAAGGACCAGTGGTCGGGGAAGACCTTGCGCAGGTTGCGCTTGAGGAAGTTGGCTCCGCCGAGGCGCTCGTCGAGCCAGTTGGACGGTCCGCCGACCGCCTTGGGCACGGTTGTCAGCTCGCTCATGCCTGGCCTCCCTTGGCCCTGGCCTCCGCCTCGGCGTCGCCGCGCTCCCAGTAGCTGGGGCCGACCGGCACCGGGAAGTCACCGGCCGCGACGAGGAAGCCCTCGTTGTCGACGGTGATCGGCAGCTGCGGCAGCGGCCGGGCCGCCGGACCGAAGATGACCTTGGCGCCGTCGGCGGCGTCGAACGTCGACTGGTGACACGGGCACAGGATGTGGTGGGTCGTCTGCTCGTACAGGGCCGCGGGGCAGCCGACGTGCGTGCAGATCTTCGAATAGGCCACGATGCCGTCGTGCGTCCAGTTCTTGTTGACGCCCGACTTCAGCTCCTCGGGCCGGAACTTGATCAAGATCAGCGTGGCCTTGGCGAGCACGTTCAGGTCGTGCTCGTAGCCTTCGGGGACGATGGACAGGATGCCACCGGGCGAGTTGAAGTCGGCCGCCCTGATCGGCTGGCCGGTGCCCTCGACGATGAGGCGTCGCGGCTGGCCCTCCACGGTCTTCTCGCCCCAGACGGTGTGGCGCAGCAGCTTGTTGAAGCTGGTGGCCTTCATCTTGGTGTTGTCGAGGTCGCGCAGCAGGATCAGGGGGATCAGGCCGAGCGGCGCGGCCGCCAGCAGCAGCGTGCGGCGCATCATCTTGCGCTTGACGAAGCCGCTCTCGTTGGCGCCCTCGACGAAGGTGTCGGCCACGACCTCGCGGTCGTCCTCGCCGGAGACCATCAGGTGGCGCTCCTGGACCAGGGCGTACTTCGGCATGATCTGGCGGACCCAGACGACGATGCCGACGGCCAGGCCCAGCACCGCCACGGTGAGGGAGCTGCCGAGAGCCAGGTTGGAGACTCCGGTCGCCTCGGGGCTGCCCACCTGGAACACCACGTAGGAGACGAGGAACGCGACGCCTCCCAGGAAGGCGAGCAGGAAGCAGAGGGCGACGAGCTTCTCGGCCCCGCTCGCCCTCTTCTCGTCCTGCAGCGTGATGCCGGGGGTCTCGCCCCCGGCGTCGCCGGCGTCGCGCGCCTCCGCCTCGCCGAGCATCGGGGTGCCCGGCGGCGGGGTGCCGATCACGCGCTTGGGGACGCGCTCGTCCGGCTGCTCGATCTCGTGCTCGTTGTCAGTCATGACTTCTGTCGCTTCTTCGCGGTGATCCAGATTGCGGCGAGGACGAGGGCAAGGATGCCCACGACCCAGGCTACGAGGCCTTCGGTTACCGGGCCAATCCGACCCAGGGCAAAACCTCCGGGGTCGGTCTGCTCCCGCACCTGGACGATGTAGGCGATCATGTTGCGCTTCTCTTCGGGCGTGATGGTCGTGTCGTTGAAGACCGGCATCGCCTGCGGGCCGGTGACCATCGCCTCATAGATCTGGGTGGGAGAAGACTCGTTCAGGTTGGGGGCGTACTTGCCCCGCGTCAGGGCGCCGCCGGCGCCCGCCCAGTTGTGGCACTGGATGCAGTTGGCGCGGAAGAGCTCACCGCCCTTGGCGGCGTCGCCCAGCGCCGGGTCCACCTGGTCGCCGGACGGCACGGTGGGACCGCCGCCGAGCGACTGCACGTACGCCGCGATGTCGCTGATGCTGTCGCTGTCGACCCACTCGGGCAGCGGCTTGCGCGGCACCTGGGCACCCGGGTTGGACGCGGGCATCCGTCCGGTGCTCATCTGGAAGTCGACAGAGGCGGCGCCGACGCCGATGAGCGTGGGGCCCGTCGACGTGCCCTCGGCGTTGAGCCCGTGGCAGCTGGCGCAGTGAGCCTGGAAGAGGCTCTTGCCGTTCGCCACGTCGTCCACCTTGCCCGACGCGAGCGCCGCGTCAGCGGGCTTGCTCACCTGCACAAAGGTGGCATATGCCGTCCCGACCAGCGCCAACGCCAGAATCAGGACGGCATATCTCGCGAGGGGATGCCGCCGCCACGCGGTGATCCTAGTCACAGAGGTCCCGTTCCTTACTGAATGATGTAGATGGTCGCGAAAAGACCAATCCAGACGACGTCGACGAAGTGCCAGTAGTAGGACACGACGATGGCGCTGGTTGCCTGCTCATGCGTGAAGCGCTTCGCGGCGTACGTACGTCCCAGCACGAACAGGAACGCGATCAGGCCACCGGTCACGTGCAGGCCGTGGAAGCCCGTCGTGAGGTAGAACACCGACGTGTAGGGGTTGGCGGACAAGGTCGCGCCCTCGCTCGCCAGCTCCATGTACTCGTACAGCTGGCCGGCGATGAACACCGACCCCATCAGGAAGCTGACGAGATACCAGAACCTGAGCTTGCTGACTTGCCCCTTTTCCGCGGCCCACACGCCGAGCTGGCACGTCACACTGGACAGAACCAGGATGGTCGTGTTGACCGTCGCGAACGGGATGTTCAGGTGAGCCAGGCCCTCGGCCGAGGCGCCCGCCGGGATGTAGGCGGGTGCCCAGTCGATGCCTTGGCCCACGCTCACCGACCGGATGGTGAAGTACATCGCGAACAGCGCCGCGAAGAACATGAGCTCAGAGGACAGCCAGACGATCGTACCCACGCTGACCAGGTTGGGTCTGCGGTACGGCTGACCTGTCGTCGTCGAAGTAATTGCGGATGCTGTCGCCACGGGCAGCATTATTGCGGCTCTGGTGGTCGGTCCGGCGCACGCCCCCCCGTTAGCGGGAACAATCAGGCGTCTAACCTGGGATAATTGGGACATATCGCCCGCCAGGGGCGCCAACCTGGGTCCGCACGCCGTGCCAACGGTACGATCCCAGATGACCCTACCGCTACGACCGATAGTGAGCGCGACCGTGAGCACCGACACGATGAGCACCGACACGATGAAGGTCCTCGTCTACAGCGACGACGCCGCCACCCGGCAGGCGGTAAGGCAGGCGATCGGCCGGCGGCCGGCGATGGACGTGCCCTTCGTGGAGGTCGTGGAGTGCGCCACCGAGCCCAAGGTGCACCAGTGGCTCGGCTCCGGCGAGATCGACGTGGCCGTGCTCGACGGCGAGACCCAGCCCGCGGGCGGCATGGGCATCAGCCGCCAGGCCAAGGACGAGGTCTACGACTGCCCGCCCATCTGCCTCATCATCGCCCGGCGCGACGACCGCTGGCTGGCCGACTGGTCCAGGGCCGACGCCGTCGTGTCCCAGCCCCTGGAGCCCATGGTGCTGGCCGACACCGTCGCCGACCTCATGCGCCGTCGCTCCTCCACCCGACTCAACGCCAAGTAGGTGCCTGACGTGGACTCGCGGACGACCTGGCCGGCCATCCTTTCCGCGCTCCTGTCCGGGGAGCACCTCACGGCCGACGAGACGGCCTGGGCGATGCGGGAGATCATGTCCGGCACCGCCACACCCGCCCAGATCTCCGCCTTCGTGGTCGCGCTGCGCGCCAAGGGCGAGACCGTGGCCGAGGTGACCGGCCTGGCCCGGACGATGCTCGACCTCGCCACGCCGCTGCACGTCGAGGGCCCGGTCGTGGACGTCGTCGGCACCGGCGGCGACCGCGCCCACACCGTGAACGTGTCCACCATGGCCGCCATCGTGGCCGCCGCCGCGGGCGCCCGCGTCGTCAAGCACGGCAACCGCGCCGCCTCCTCCTCGTGCGGCGCCGCCGACGTGCTGGAGCACCTCGGCATCCGGCTCGACCTGACCCCCGAGCAGACCGCCCGGGTGGCGACCGAGGCCGGCATCGCCTTCTGCTTCGCGCCGGTCTACCACCCCGCGCTGCGCTTCGCCGGGCCGACCCGCAAGGAGATCGGCGTCCCCACCGTCTTCAACTTCCTCGGCCCGCTCACCAACCCGGCCCGCCCGGCCGCCCAGGCCATCGGCGTCTACGACCCGCGCATGCTCCCGGTGCTGGCCGGGGTCTTCGCCGAGCGGGGCGTCTCCGCGCTGGTCTTCCGCGGCGACGACGGGCTCGACGAGCTGACCATCGCCACCACCTCCACGGTGTGGATGGTCGCCGACGGCAGCGCCACGCAGACCACCTTCGACCCGGCGGTGCTCGGCATCCCGCGCGCCGAGGCGGGCGCCCTGCGCGGCGGCGACGTGGCCTTCAACGCCCAGGCGGTGCACGACCTGCTCGGCGGCAAGACCGGGCCGGTGCGCGACGCCGTCCTGCTGAACGCCGCCGCCGCCCTGGTCGCGCTCGACGGCCCCGGCGACGACCTCGACTCGGCCATGATCGACGCCTACGCCCGCGCCACCCAGGCCGTCGACTCCGGCCGCGCCTCGGCCACCCTCGACGGCTGGATCAAGACCAGCGCTTCCGTCTCCTCCTGACCGCGGCCCCGCCGCGGTCAGGCCCGTACGAGGTCAGGAGAACGGCAGGGTGGGCCCGTCCTTGATGGAGCTCCACCTGAGCCACTGCTTCCAGTTCTCCTGCCAGTGCCCCCACCCGTTCGTCGGCTCCAGCGGGCGCGGGGAGCCCGTGATGATGATGGGATCGCCGATCAGGGTGTTCTTGATGAACCAGGCCGCGTTGTCCGGGCTGACGTTCACGCAGCCGTGACTGACGTTGGCGTACCCCTGGGAGCCCACCGACCAGGGGGCGCTGTGCACGTACTCGCCGCTGTTGGAGATGCGCACCGTGTTGTACACGGTCATCTGGTAGTAGCCGGCCTGGCCGGGGCCGATGCCGGGCGAGGTCATGATGGTGACCGGTTCGCGGGACATGGCCAGGTGAATGCCTGAGGTGGTGTGATATTTCATCACACCGCCCTTGCCGGCGCTCATCGGCATCTCGCGGATCTTCTTGCCGTTCCGCCGCACGACCAGCACGTGCTCGTCGACGCTGCCCTTGGTGATCTGCGAGCGGCCGATCTTGAAGTCGATCGCCAGGTCGCGCTTGCCGAACATGCCCTTGCCGCCTTGCACGCCCGCCAGGTTGGCCTCGACGCGCACGTCGGTGTGGGCGGGCCAGTACTCGCGCGGCCGGAAGTCGACCCGCTTGTCGTCGAACCAGTGCCAGGCCCCCTCGACGGGCTTGGAGGTACGGACGAGCAGGTTGCGCTCGACGGCGACCCGGTCGGCGATCGGCTGGTCGAAGGCGATCATGATGGGCATGCCGACGCCGACGGTCAGGCCGGTGGTGTTCTTGCTGGGCGAGATGCTCTCGATGTCGAAGGACGTGGCCGCCTTGACGGTGGAGAACGTGCTGCTCTTCTCGGTCTGCTTGCCGTCGCTGTTGGCGGCGACCGAGCGGATCGTGTAGGTGGTGCCGGGGCGGGCGGTGGCGGTGCTGCGCCAGCGGGTCCCGTCGGCGCTCAGCACGCCCGGCAGGGCACCGTCCTCGCTGCGTACGGTGACGCTCCTGAGCGTGCCTCCATGGGCCGCCACGACGACCGTCTGGTCCGTCGGCACATTGGCCGCCCGGTCGGCCGGTTGGATCGCCACAGTGGCGTCAGGCGCCGCCTTGCGCTCCTCGTCGGCGGCGATGCTCGCCGAGCACGCCGTCAGCAGCACGGCCATGCCCAGGCCCAGGCTCATCGATCGACCCGCTACGCGCCCCATCAGCACTCCCCCCGTCCGAGTCGAGCAGATTCATCTCTGTTATTACCCTCGGTGATCGTTTGGCCACATCCGCAGTCCAGTAAAGAACACCAAAAAGCGGGCGTCCCCTCTGAAGAAGGACGCCCGCTCGTGGACGAGGGGTCAGTGCGAGAAGTGGCCCCGGTAGTACTGGAACACGAACCCGATCATGGCCATGATCACCAGGAACACGCCCATGATGAACATCCACAGGCCGATGACGAACCCGGCGAAGGTGAAGGCGGCGGCCAGGCAGACGAACAGCGGCCACCAGCTGCTGGGGCTGAAGAAGCCGATCTCACCGGCGCCGTCGCTGATGTCGGCCTGCTTGTTGTCCTCCGGCTGGGCGCCGATGCGCCGCGCGGTGAACATCAGGTAGTAGCCGATCATGAACGCGAAGCCGACCGAGACGGCCATGGCGGTGGTGCCGACCGGCTCACCGACCCCCGTCGCCGCCTTGGTCCAGAACCAGTAGGCGACGGTCACGCCGGCGAAGAACACGCCGCACAGCAGGAACAGCCAACCTTGGACCTTCATCGGGCCTCCACCTCCGGCGCGGGCTTGGCGGACAGGTGCGGGTACTTGAGGTCGAACGCGGGACGCTCGGACCGGATGGGAGGCAGCTTGGTGAAGTTGTGCCGCGGCGGCGGGCAGGAGGTCGCCCACTCGAGCGAGCCGCCGTAACCCCACGGGTCGTCGACGGTGACCTTGGGCGCGGTGCGCCAGGTCTTCCAGACGTTGTAGAAGAACGGCAGCGTGGAGGCCCCGAGCACGAACGCGCCCACGGACGAGATCATGTTGAGGTCGGTGAAGCCGTCGGCGGCCCCGTAGTCGGCGTAGCGGCGCGGGAAGCCGAGCATGCCCAGCCAGTGCTGCACCAGGAACGTCGCGTGGAAGCCGATGAACAGCAGCCAGAACTGCACCTTGCCGAGCCTGTCGTCGAGCATCTTGCCGGTGAGCTTGGGCCACCAGAAGAAGAACCCGGCGAACATCGCGAACACCACGGTGCCGAAGACCACGTAGTGGAAGTGGGCGACGACGAAGTAGGTGTCGCTGATGTGGAAGTCGAGCGGCGGCGAGGCCAGGATGACACCGGTCAGACCACCGAGCAGGAACGTCACCAGGAAGCCGATCGAGTAGAGCATCGGCGACTCGAAGCTCAGGTGACCGCGCCACATCGTGCCGACCCAGTTGAAGAACTTCACACCGGTGGGCACCGCGATGAGGAACGTCATGAACGAGAAGAACGGCAACAGCACTTGACCGGTCGGGAACATGTGGTGCGCCCACACGGTCATCGACAGGCCGGCGATGGAGATCGTCGCGCCCACGAGGCTGATGTATCCGAAGATCGGCTTACGGCTGAAGACCGGCAGGATCTCGGTGATGATGCCGAAGAACGGCAGCGCGATGATGTAGACCTCTGGATGGCCGAAGAACCAGAAGAGGTGCTGCCACAGCATCGGCCCGCCGACCTCGGAGCTGAAGATGTGCGTGCCGAACTTGCGGTCGGACTCCAGCGCGAGCAGCGCGGCGGCCAGCACCGGGAAGGCCATCAGCACGAGCATGCTGGTCAGCAGGATGTTCCAGGTGAAGATCGGCATCCGGAACATGGTCATGCCGGGCGCGCGCATGCAGATGATCGTGGTGATGAAGTTGACCGCGCCGAGGATCGTCGCCAGACCCGACATCGTCAGGCCCATGATCCACAGGTCGCCGCCGATGCCGGGCGAGTAGACCGCGTTGGACAGCGGCGCGTACCCGAACCAGCCGAAGGACGCCGCGCCGCCCGGGGTGAGGAAGCCCGAGACCGCGATGAGGCTGCCGAACAGGTAGAGCCAGTAGCTCACCATGTTGAGCCGCGGGAACGCCACGTCGGGGGCGCCGATCTGCAGCGGCATGACCGCGTTCGCGAAGGCCGCGAACAGCGGCGTCGCGAACATCAGCAGCATGATCGTGCCGTGCATGGTGAACAGCTGGTTGAACTGCTCGTTGCTGGTGAACTGCAGCCCCGGCTGGGCCAGCTCGGCCCTCATGACCAGCGCCATGATGCCGCCGACCAGGAAGAACATGAACGAGGTGATCAGATAGAGGTTGCCGATCACCTTGTGGTCCGTGGAGGACAGCCACTTGGCGATGATCCGGCCCTTGGAGGTGGGCCGGCGCACCGGCGGGGCCGGGGTGGTGATCGGCTCTTGGATGGCGGTCACTGGGCACTCCCCGCCTGGTTGGACGCGACGTACTGGTCGAACTCCTGCTGCGTCACGAGCTTGATCGAGAAGAGCATGCGGCTGTGGTCGACGCCGCACAGCTCGGCGCACCGGCCGGCGTAGACGCCGGGCTTGCTGAGGGTGGTCACCTCGAACTTGCGCCCGGGGTTGTCATCGGGGATGCCGGGGATGATGTCCCGCTTGAACAAGAAGTCGGGCACCCAGAAGGAGTGGATCACATCATCGGTGAAGAGGTCGAACTCCACCTTCTTGTCCACGGGCAGCACGAGCTGCGGACCCTGCTGGTAGTCGCTCACCGGCATGCCGCTCACCGGCTCGGTCGTCTTGCCGTCGGCCGTCGTGGTGGTGAAACGCCAGCTCCACTGGAACGCCTCCACCTTGACCTTCACGTCGGCGTCGCCCGTCACCCGGCTCAGCTCCTCGCTGTCACGGGCGGTGAAGAAGAAGAACACCGACACCATGACGAGCGGCACCAGGGTGTAGAGCATCTCGATCGGCAGGTTGTAGCGAACCTGCGGCGGGAGATCAGCCTTGGCCCTGCGCCTGGTGTGGAAAAGACAGGCCCAGACGATGAGGCCGATGACCACTCCGCCGGTGGCGAGCGCGGCGATCCACGCTCCGTTCCACAGGGCCGTGACGGTCTCACCCTGCTGGGTGATGGCGTCCGGCAGCAGCCCGTTGGACCACTTTGCCTCGGGAACGTCATTTGCACACGCCGTAGCGGAGGCCAGTAGCAACGCCAAAGCGGCGGCGCGCGGCACTCTACGCCGGGCCAACGAACGCCGCGTCGAACGGCGGGTCGGACTCACGGATCGCCTACCCCACAGATGAAGCCCAGGAGTCTCTCCCGGGCGCTCGTATTTCCTGATGCACAGCTGATTGCAGACACATTAGCGCGCAAGTGCCCCGCCCTTCCGCGCGCCCCCTCGATGGCGTGCCATGAGTGGGATCATAGAAGCGTGGCGTACTTCGACGCGGCCTCCACCGAGCCGCTGCATCCCCAGGCACGTGAAGCGCTGCTGGCGGCCATCGACGTCGGCTGGGCCGATCCCGCGCGGCTCTACAACCAGGCCCGCCGTGCCCACCTGCTGCTGGAGCAGGCCCGCACGGAGGTGGCCGAGGCGCTGGGCGCGCGGCCCGACGAGGTGACGTTCACCTCCTCCGGCACGCAGGCCGTGCATCTCGGTCTGCTCGGCACCCTACAGGGCAGGCGGCGGGCGGGCCGCCATCTGGTGACCTCCGCCGTCGAGCATTCCAGCGTGCTGCACGCGGCCCGCCTGCACGAACGCGACGGCGGCAGCGCCGAGCTCGTCGGCGTCGACCGGCTGGGGCGGGTCGACCTTTCGGCCTTCACCGAGGCGGTGGCGCGCCCCGACACGGCCCTGGCCTGCCTGCAGACGGCCAACCACGAGGTCGGCACGGTCCAGCCGGTGGCCGAGGCCGCCGCGGCCTGCCGGCGCCACGGGGTGCCGCTGCTGGTGGACGCGGCGCAGACGGCCGGCCGGATGCCGCTGCCCGAGGGCTGGTCGGTGCTGACGGCCAGCGCACACAAGTGGGGCGGCCCGCCCGGCGTCGGCGTGCTGGCGGTCAGGAAGGGCACCCGGTTCCGCTCGTTCCTGCCGGAGGACGAGCGCGAGCGCAGGCGCGTGCCGGGGTTCGAGAACGTGCCGGGCATCGTGGCGGCGGCCGCCGCGCTGCGCGCGATGACGGCCGACGCCGCCCGGGAACGCTCCAGGCTGTCCGCGCTGGTCGGCAAGATCAGGGAGACGGTGCCGAAGGTGGTGCCGGACGTGGAGGTGATCGGCGACCCGGACGACCGGGCCCCGCACATCGTCACGTTCTCCTGTCTGTACGTCGACGGCGAGGCGCTGCTCACCGAGCTCGACAAGGCCGGATTCGCGGTCTCGTCCGGGAGTTCCTGCACGGCTAGTACGCTTCGTCCATCGCACGTCCTGGAAGCGATGGGCGTGCTCACGCATGGGAATGTCCGGGTGTCACTGCCCAGGGGCGCTTCCGCGGCCGAGGTCGACAGGTTCCTCACCGTGCTGCCCGAGCTGGTGCACCGGATCCGCCAGGACGCAGGAGTCGCATGACCGAGGCCACTCAGCCGGCATTGACGATCGACGCACTGGGGAAGAAGTGCCCCATCCCGATCATCATGCTCGCCGAGCAGATCAACTACGTCCCGCTCAACGCCGTGGTGGCCGTGCTGGCCGACGACCCGGCCGCCTTCACCGACGTGCCGGCCTGGTGCCGGCTCAAGTCCCACCGCCATGTGGGCTCTTACGAGCTGCCCCAGGGGGGCTGGGCGATCCACGTGCGGCGCAACTACTGAGCCGCCCTGTACGGGGTAGCGGCCCCTTGGAGAGGAAGCAGCACTTCTTCGAGGGGGAGAGACATGAGCGGCACCGCCGGCGACCTGATGAGCCAAGGGGTCGAGTGCATCCAGTCACACGAGACGCTCGACCGGGCCGCGCAGCTCATGCGCGAGCTCGGGGTGGGCGCGCTGCCGGTATGCCTGGACGATCGGGTGACCGGCATCATCACCGACCGCGACATCGTGGTGGAGTGCGTGGCCACCGGCCACGACCCGTCCCGCGTGCGGGCCGGGGACCTGGCGACCGGGCTGGTGTGGGTGCCGGCCGACGCGACGGTCGAGGAGGCTCTGGCGCGCATGGAGGAGCACCAGATCAGGCGGCTCCCGGTGATGCGCGACCACCGCATGGTCGGCATGATCAGCGAAGCCGACCTGGCCCGCCACCTGCCCGACGACCAGCTCGCCGAGTTCGTCCACCGGGTCTACGCGGGGACCTGACCGTACGGAAGGACACCGCGCCCCCGCCGCCCGCGGCGGGGGCGCGCCCGTGTCAGGGGTGGTAGCAGCGGATGTGCGGGGCGATCTCGGCGGCGGCGTCGGTGCCGTAGGCCTCGGTGAAACGGTCCAGGAAGACCTTCTGGCCGAGTTCGTACTCCTGGCCGCCGACGCGCTCCAGCACGTGGGTGGCCGTCAGGTTGCCGATCTGGCCGCACCTCTCCAGCGGCAGCCCCCAGGCCAGACCCGCCAGGAACCCCGCGCGGAAGGCGTCGCCGACGCCCGTCGGGTCGACCTTGCCCCGCTCGGGGGCGGGGGCGACGTGGATGGAGGGCTCGCCCTCGCGGTCGATGACCGCGCCCTTGGGGCCGAGCGTGGTGACGCGGACGCCGACCCTGCTCAGCACCTCCTCGTCGGACCAGCCCGTCTTCTGCTCGATCAGGCCCTTCTCGTAGTCGTTGGAGAAGAGGTAGGCGGCGCCGTCGACGAGCTGGCGGATCTGCTCGTCGGCCATGCGGGCGAGCTGCTGGGAGATGTCGGCGGCGAACGGGATGCCGCGGTGGCGGCACTCGTCGGTGTGGCGGAGCATGCCGTCGGGGTCGTTGGGGCCGATGAGCACCAGGTCCAGGCCGCCCACCCGGCTGGCGACGGGCTGCAGCTCGATCAGCCGCGCCTCGGCCATCGCGCCGGTGTAGAAGGACGCGATCTGGTTGTGGTTGTCGTCGGTGGTGCACAGGAACCGCGCCGTGTGCTGCGTCTCGGAGACGTGCACCGACTCGCAGTCGACGCCGTGGCGCTCCAGCCAGGAGCGGTAGTCGGCGAAGTCGTTGCCGACCGCGCCGACCAGGAAGGGCCGCAGACCCAGGCAGGCCATGCCGAAGGCGATGTTGGCCGCACAGCCGCCACGCCGGATCTGCAGGTCGTCGACCAGGAACGACAGCGACACCCGGTCGAGCTGCTCGGCGATGAGCTGATCGCCGAAGCTGCCGGGAAAGGTCATCAGGTGGTCAGTCGCGATGGAGCCGGTGACGGCGATGCGCACGGGATTCTTCTTCCTCGTTGTCAGCAAGCCAGTTGAGCCCCACGAGGATACGCGAAGGCCCCGCCCGCACAAAGACGGATCGGGGCCCCCGGTGCCCGATCGGGCGGGCTGATCGACTAGTTGAACGAGTCGCCACAGGCACAGGAGCCGGTGGCGTTCGGGTTGTCGATGGTGAAGCCCTGCTTCTCGATGGTGTCGACGAAGTCGATGGTGGCGCCCATCAGGTAGGGAGCGCTCATCCGGTCGGTGACCACGCCCACTCCGTCGAAGTCGGTCACGACATCGCCGTCCATCGAACGGTCATCGAAGAAGAGCTGGTAACGCAGCCCGGAGCAACCACCCGGCTGCACGGCAACGCGCAGCTGCAGACCTTCTTCGCCCTGCTGCTCCAGCAGGGACTTGACCTTGGTCGCGGCCGCCTCGGTCAGGACCAGGCCCTGTGCCGTGGTCTCGCTGCTCTCAACCGTCATCTGCTGACTCCCTAACCGGGTCTGTTTCCGACGTCCTACTAATGACGCTACCAACACCGGGGGGATGCCACACATTCCCACCTCGCTCCCCCCGGGACAAATCGGTCGTACGGGTATGACATGATGTATGCGTCACTTAGACGATAAGGGGGCAGGGCGATGACCACCCAGACGGGACTTCCGCTCTTCGTGCTCGGACGGAGCGCCGATCCGCACAGCGAGAAAGGGGTCGACTGCCCCGGCGAGCTGCCACCGGCCTCAGACCCCCAGCTGGTCGAACGGGCCCGCAAGGCCAAGGAGGCGCTCGGCGACCGCCTGTTCGTGCTGGGCCACCACTACCAGCGCGACGAGGTCATCCAGTTCGCCGACGTCACCGGCGACTCGTTCAAGCTGGCGCAGCAGGCCGCCGCCCGGCCGCAGGCCGAGTACATCGTGTTCTGCGGCGTGCACTTCATGGCCGAGTCGGCCGACATCCTGACCACCGGCTCGCAGAAGGTGGTGCTGCCGGACCTGGCCGCGGGCTGCTCGATGGCCGACATGGCCACCTTCGACCAGGTCGAGGAGGCCTGGGAGGCGCTGGAGGACGCCGGGCTGGCCGGCAGCGTGGTCCCGGTCACGTACATGAACTCCAGCGCCGACATCAAGGCGTTCTGCGGGCGCAACGGCGGCGTGGTGTGCACCTCGTCCAACGCGCGCCGCGCCCTGACGTGGGCGTTCGAGCAGGGCGAGAAGGTGCTGTTCCTGCCTGACCAGCACCTCGGCCGCAACACGGCCGTGCTGGAGATGGGCCTGTCGCTCGACGACTGCGTGGTGTGGAACCCGCACCGCCCCAACGGCGGGCTGACCACCGAGCAGCTGGAGCGGGCGCGCATGATCCTGTGGCGCGGCCACTGCTCGGTGCACGGCCGCTTCACGGCCGAGTCGGTGGACGACGTGCGCGAGCGCATCCCCGGCGTGAACGTGCTGGTGCACCCGGAGTGCCGGCACGAGGTGGTGCTCAAGGCCGACCACGTGGGCTCCACCGAGCACATCATCAAGACGCTGCGCGAGGCGCCCGCCGGGTCGGCCTGGGCCATCGGCACCGAGCTCAACCTGGTCAAGCGGCTGGCCCAGATGTTCCCGGACAAGAGCGTGTCGTTCCTGGACCGTACGGTCTGCTACTGCTCGACCATGAACCGGATCGACCTGCCGCACCTGGTCTGGGCGCTGGAGTCGCTGGCGCTCGGCGACGTGGTCAACCAGATCACCGTCGACGAGGACACCGCCCACTGGGCGCGGGTCGCCCTGGACCGGATGCTCGCCCTGGCCTAGTCGCCGAAGTCGTAGCCGACCCGGACGGTGACGTGCACCGCCTGCCGTCCGGGGCTCACCGAATCCTGCGCCTCGGCCGCCATCGTGCGCGCCATGGGCCTCGGCGGCGCGCCGGACTCCTCGCTGACCGACACCACCCGGCCGAGCGGCCGCCCGGCCAGCCCGGCGTACTGCCCGGCCTTGGCCGCGGCCTGCCGGAACGCCTCGTCCCTGGCCGTCGCCAGCGCGGCGTCCGGGTCGGACACCTCGAACGCGATCCCGTTCAGCCTGGCCTCCTCCCCCACGCCGGCCACCGTGTCGATGACATGGTCGGCCCGCGCCAGGTCGCGGACCACCGCCTCCACGCCCTGCGCCGCCCGGTAGGCCGACACCTTGGGGTACGCCTCGTACTCGGGGCCGAGCGACAGCTCGGTGGTGCGCAGGTCGTGGGCCGCGACACCGGCCCCGCGAAGCGCCTCGGCCAGCCGGGCCGCGGCGGCCCTGGCCCCCGCGAACGCCTCAGCAGCCGACTGCCTGCGCACCTCGACGCCCGTGTGCAGGCGCATCACGTCCGGCACGGCGTCGGCCGCGCCCTCTCCGATCACGGTGATGTCCGCGGTGATGTCCACGAGGGCCCTCCGGCCTCTAGGGTGTTCCCCTGCTGAATCGGAATGCCATTTTGTCGAACTCCGCCCGCTTCGGGGCGGTCGCGAGCACCCTCTGTACCTTCCCCGACAGGTCGATCACCACGGCCTCGAACCCGGCGCCCTTGGCCCGCCACACGGCCAGGTGCTCGTCGTCCCACCAGCCGATCAGCCTCTCGCTGGTGAACGGCACCCGGTCGGCCTCGCCGTCGCCGCCGGTGGGGTGCGCGCAGATGGTGGCGGAGGCGGGCGCGCAGTGGGCGAGGAACCGGTCGCCGCCGGGCGACACGTCGTCGCCTTCCACCCACACCGGCTCGCCCGCCTTCGGCAGGGTGCGCAGCTTCCCGCCGTTCAGGTCGTAGAACGTCATCCGGCCGTTCACCCAGGTGCCGACCTCGTCACCGCCGGAGTTCCAGAAGAACCGCCACTCGCCCGCGCCCTTCTGCTTGATCTCGTACGTGCGCGCGGTGCCGGCGTCCACGTCGACGATGCCGTACCCGTACTCGACGCTCTCGGAGTCGGTGGCCCGGTACAGGGTGACCAGGGCGAGCTTCCCGTCGGGCGACCAGCGCGGGGTGGTGGGGAAGATCGGGGCGTCGCTGACCTCGATGGCGCGCCTGTCCCCGGTGCGGTGGTCGATGACCGACAGCAGCGCCTTGCGGCCGGTGCTGTAGTCGACGTCGGTGCCGAGCGCCCGGCTGCCGTCGTGGTTGAGCACGTACTCGAAGTAGCGCGAGTCGCGGCCGAACCGGTCGGTGCCGGGCTGCCTGACGTAGAGCTTCTTGCCGCTCTCCGTGGTGTACGAGGCCAGCTTGATGGGGTCGGAGGAGCGCTCCTCCAGCTCGACGGAGGTCTCGGCGAGCCGGATCGTCCTGGCCTCCGGCGTGGGGGTCGGCGTGGGCTTGGGGGTGGGCGCCGCGCTGGTGGCGGCCTGCGTGGGGGACGGCGTGGGCCTCGCGTCGGGCAGGGCCAGCCTGCTCACCACGAAGGCGCCGGCGGCCACGAGCACGACCGTGGCCACGGCGGCGCCCGCCACGATCCATCCGGTCCCGCGCCCCTTGCCCGGGCGCATGGGGGGAGGATACGGCCCGTGCCCGTACGGCCCGTGCGGCCCGTGCGGCCCGTACGGCGCCTGGCCGGGGCCGGTGGGGCGCGGCGCGTGGCCGGGCCCGGCCGCGGCGGCGCTCCCCTGCCACAGCAGCCCCGCCGCGTCCGCCCCGTACCCGCCCTGATACGGACCTGGAGCGCCGCTCCCGGAGAACCCGCCGGGCACACCGGCGCCGCCCGGTAAGGAGCCGGCGGGCATGCCGGGACCACCCGGGTACGGGCCCGAACCCCCGGCCGCTCCCGGAGCGGAGAAGCCGCCCATGACACCCGCGCCACCCGGGAAGGACCCGGCAGGCGTCCCCGGACCCGCGGGGTTCGCCCACGGGGCGTCCTGCGACTGCCCCAGGAGGCGCATCAGCGCCTGCTGGGCGGTGGGCCGCCTGGACGGGTCCTTGGCCAGGCAGTCGGCCGCCAGCGAACGCAGCGCCGGGTCGGCGATGACGCCGACGTCCGCATCGGTGTTCATGATCCGGTTCACCACCGCGGGGACGCTGTCCTGGCCGAACGGCGCCTGCCCGGAGGCCGCGTACAGCAGCGTGCAGGCCCAGGCGAACATGTCCGCCGCCGCTCCCGGGCTCCCGGCGCTGAACTGCTCCGGCGCCATGAACGACGGCGTCCCGATCGCGCTGGCCGTGAGCGTGGAGGTCAGGTCGAGCGCCTTCGCGATGCCGAAGTCGATCACCCGGGGCCCGTCGGAGGCCAGCACCACGTTGGACGGCTTGAAGTCCCGGTGCACGATCCCGGCCTGGTGGATGGCCACCAGCGCGGTGACGGTGCCGATGGCGAGCCGGTGCAGCGAGGTGCCGGACCGCGGCCCCTCGGTCCGCACCACGTCGGCCAGCGTGGGGCCGTCGATGTACTCGCTGACGATGTACGGGCGCCCGTTGACCAGCCCCGTCTCGATCATCTGGGCGGTGCAGAACGGCGACACCCGCCGGGCCAGCTCGACCTCGCGGACGAACCGTACCGACGCCTCCTCGTCCCCGGCCAGGTCGGTGCGGAGCAGTTTGACCGCCACCCTGGCTCCGTCGGGGGCGGTCGCGAGGAAGACGAGGCCCTGCCCGCCTTCACCGATCCGTCCGGCCAGCGTGTACGCCCCCACCGAGGCAGGGTCCCCTGGGCGCAGAGGCGCGAGGTCCGGCACGATATTCCCCACATGTGGCCTACGTCATGACTTCTGGACATTGTCGCGGCTCGCGGCGGTCCGCGTCACCTTTTCACGCCGTCAGACCGCGTCGGCGATGGCGCGCAACGCGTGCGGACGCAGCCGCAGCCCCGGTGCGGACCGATGGGCGGGCAGGTGCACGAGGCGCGCGTTCAGCTGCGCGGCCAGCCGTTCCGGGCAGCCCGCGGACCTCCGCCGCGTGCGGATCACGGTCACGGGCACGGCGGGCAGGCGATGCTCGGCCCTGATCTCGCGCAGCTCGACGGCCATGTCGCGGCGGGCCAGCCACTCCCCCGCGATCGCGGCGGCCACCCGCCCGCCCCGGTAGAGCCGGTGGGTGTCGGCGCAGCCCGCGATCAGCCGGTGCGCCACCGGCCCGGCCAGGCGGGCCAGCGCGGCCGCGCCCCACGTGCCGCCCAGCGCGGGCAGCCACGCGCCGAGCGCCCGCCCGATCGAGGAGGTGCCGCGCCCCGGCGGAGGCGGGCAGGCCGGGTCCACGAGCACGAGCCGGGCCACACGCAGCGGGTGCAGCCGGGCGAACGCCTCGGCGTGCCAGGCGGCGACGGCGTGCGCGACCACCGTGACCCGTTCGGGGTGCTCAGGGGCGAGCGCGGCCAGCCGCGCCGCCTCGCCGTGCAGGGTCGGAGGTACGGGGGACGCGGGGCTCAGCCCGAGCCCCGGGCGGTCGAACCGGATGACGAGGCGGTCACGCGCCAGGTCGGCGGCGATCGCGTCCCAGTGGCACCAGGCGCCGCCCGGACCGCAGGCGATCAGCACGGCCGGGCCCGAGCCCTCACGGACGACATGCAGGGGGCCGGGCATCAGGACGGTGGCGTCCGATTCGAGCAGCCGTACGGCCACGTACACCAGCCAGACGGCGACCAGCGTGACCAGCCCCCGCTGGGCGAGCCCGGCGAGCTGGCCGGAGGCGGCCGTCACCAGGGTGAGCACGCCGGCGACGGCGGTCAGCCCGGTGAGCAGCCACGCCCCGGTGGCGCGCCAGCGGGCGCTGAGCACCGCCATGGAGACCGGCACGGCGACCGCGGCGAGCACGGCGGCGGCGACGTGCGCGCGGTGGGAGAGCGTGGCGGGGACGCAGGCCGGGTCGCTGAGCACGGCGCAGTCCATCGGGAACAGGCCGGCGAGCGCGGTCAGCAGGCCGGCCGAGGCCAGCGCGAGCCAGCCCTGCCACTCCTGGCGCACCCGGGGCGCGAGCGCCACGCCGGCCAGGCAGGCCAGCCCGGCCAGCACGTCGCTGACCCTGAACAGGCGCGTCCACTCCTGGTCGCGGGCCGCGAGCTCGCCGACGTAGCCGTGGGCCCTGTCGACCCGCGGCGTCGTCAGCTGGCCGGTGACCCACGCGCTGGACAGCAGCGCGGCCCCGATGAACGCGGACGCGGCCAGCACGCACAACCTTCGCTCCACGTGATGATTACATCACCGTGGGCGACCGGGGCCGGGAAGCGTCAGAGCCCGGGAGCGCCCCAGACCGGGAACCAGCGGCTGAGGTCCTCCTCCAGCGGCAGCTCGCCGTCGAGCACCCCGCGCGCCTGCAGCTCCAGGGCGTTGTCGCGGCGCTGTCCCGACAGCGGCGCGAACGGGTAGAAGGTGCCGCGCTTGTAGAGGTAGACGACGGCCAGCCGCCTGCCGTCGGGGTCGGCGAACGACACCAGCGAGCACAGCAGCGACGGGCCGAACCCGGCGTCCTCCAGCGAGGAGTTGACCGCGTGCAGCTCGGTGACCAGGTCGCCGACCGCGTCGGGCGTCCGGCGCACCAGCAGCCAGGTGTAGCCGTAGCTGTCGGTGAACTCCTCCACCCGGCCGCCGAGCAGCTCCTTGACGTCGCGCTCCAGGGTGGCGAAGGCGCCGCCCTCGGCCGCGCGGAACGACACCGAGCCGGTGCCGGTCGGCACCATGCCGGTCGCCGCCTGGAGGGTCACGGCCGCCGACGGCAGTGCGAACAACGCGTCGAGATCGGGTTTGACCGGCTTCGTCCGGCCCAGGATGGCATCGAGCCAACCCATCGCGCTCAGCCCCTTCCGAGTTGGTTGGAGATCTTCGCGAGCTGGTCCAGCCGTCGCTCCAGCGGCGGGTGGGTGGAGAACAGGTTGGCCAGCGTCTCCCCCTTGGCCCGGGCGGGCGCGAAGTAGAACGCGTTGAACGGCTCCGCGTCGCGCAGATCGCGGGTGGGGATCCTGGCCATGTCCCCGGAGATCTTGACCAGCGCGCTCGACAGGGCCGACGGCTGCTGGGTGAGCAGCGCGGCCGCCCGGTCGGCCGACAGTTCGCGGTAGCGCGACAGGGCTCGCGTCAGCAGGAAGCTGACCGCGTACACCACGATCGAGACGACCATGACGATCAGCCCGATGGGCAGGCCGCCCTGGCCGTTGCCGCGGCGGTTGCCGAGCCCGGTATAGAGTGCGACGCGGGTCATCAGCCCGGCCACGATGCCCAGGAACGACGCGATCGTCATCACCACCACGTCGCGGTGGGCGACGTGCGACAGCTCGTGGGCCAGCACCCCTTCGAGCTCGCGCGGCTCCAGTCTGCGCAGGATGCCGGTCGTCACGCAGACGACGGCCTTCTTGCGGTTGCGCCCGGTGGCGAACGCGTTGGGGACGTCTGACTGCGCGATCGCCACCCGGGGCTTGGGCATGTCGGCCATCGCGCACAGCCGATCGATCATGCCGTGGAGCTCGGGGGCCTCCTGGGGCGAGACCTCCCGGCCGTGCATCGCGAACAACGCGATGCGGTCGGACAGGAAGTACTGCACGAACAGCAGGACCCCCGCGATCACCAGCACGGTGACCGCCTGCGCCCCCAAGGCGATGAGGACGCCGACGAACACCACGTAGAGCAGGCCGAGAAGGAACATCGTCGCGACCATCCGGCGGGTGAGGCCGCTGTCGGGCGCGAACCTGGTCTTCATCGGCTCAGCCCGGAATCAGGCCCTGGTCTCCCAGCATCTCCCGGACCTCCTCGATAGAGGCGTCCGCGGGGGGAAGGATCAGCTCAGAAGGCTCCAGGGAGTCGTCCGGCAGGCTCTTGCCTACATGGCGCACCTTGTCGAGCAGCGCGTGCAGCTTGACGCGGAACGCCTTCTCGTCGCCCGCGTCGATGGCCGCCTCGAGCTCGCTGTCGAGGTCGTTGAGCACCGCGATGTCCTCGGGCGAGATCTCGATCTGACCCTCGCCCATAATCCTGACGATCATGCGCCCTCCCCAGGCTGACGAAGCTGCTGGGTCTGCTGGGGCTGAGCCTGCTGCTGAGGCTGAGCCTGCTGCTGCGGCGGCTGCTGGCCCTGCTCGATGGCGGACTGCGGAGCGGGGCCCTGGCCGAGCTCGGACTTCATCCTGGCCAGCTCCAGCTCGACGTCCATGCCGCCGCCCATGCGGTCGAGCTCGGCCTGGATGTCGTCGCCGCGGCTGCCGCTGTAGTCGTCGAGCGCGCCGCTGGCGAGCAGCTCGTCGATGGCGCCGGCGCGTGCCTGCATCTGGGCGGTCTTGTCCTCGGCGCGCTGGATCGCGAGGCCGACGTCGCCCATCTCCTCGGAGATGCCGGAGAAAGCCTCATTGATGCGCGTCTGCGCCTCGGCGGCGGTGTAGGTCGCCTTGATGGTCTCCTTCTTGGTGCGGAAGGAGTCGACCTTGGCCTGCAGCCGCTGCGAGGCGGTGGTCAGCTTCTCCTCCTCACCCTGCAGGTTGTCGTGCTGGACCCTGAGGTCACCGATCTGTGCCTGGAGGTTGGAGCGCCGCTGCAGCGCCTCCCTGGCGAGGTCCTCGCGCCCCACGGACAACGCCTTGCGGCCCTGCTCCTCAAGACGCTTGCTCTGCTGCTCAAGGCCATTGATCTGCAGCTCCACACGCTTGCGAGAAGTGGCGACGTCCGCCACCCCGCGACGCACCTTCTGCAGCAGCTCCAGCTGCCGCTGATAGGAGTAGTCGAGGGTCTCGCGTGGATCCTCCATCTTGTCCAAGGCCTTGTTGGCCTTGGACTTGAAGATCATTGAAAGTCTCTTCATCACGCTCATGCGCGTCGGCCGTCCCCTTCTTCGGTCGTGCTGTGGTCACCCAGTGCAGCGCAGCCGCCTTGGGATTACCCTACGCATAACGCACGAGGGCGTCACTAAGTTGCAGTCCAGGTAGGGTTGAGACGTGTTGCGACGCCGTTCCCAAACCTCCGTGGACGACTCCCCCGTCCCCTCTGACGATCCTAAGCCCCAGGGCAAGGGCCGTCCCACTCCCAAGCGCCGGGACGCCGAGAGCAGACGACGCCAGCCGGTGAGCGCGCCGAAGGACCGCAAAGAGGCCTATCGGCAGATGCGGGCCAAGCAGACCGCCGAGCGTGAGCGGGCCCGCAGGGGCATGCTCGCGGGCGACGAGCGCTACCTCCCCGCGCGCGACAAGGGCCCGGCGCGCAAGTTCGCGCGCGACTGGGTCGACTCCCGCCGGCTGCCCAGCCAGTACTTCCTGCCGTTCTCGCTGCTGATCCTGCTGGCGACCTGGGTGCCGTGGCCGCCGGCCATCCGCGTCCAGGTGCTCAACGCGGTGATCGTGGTGGGCTGGCCGGTGATGATGGTGGGCGTGGTCTTCACGTCCGTCTACGTGTCTTGGAAGGTCAAGCGCGAGGTGGCGGCGAAGCTGCCGGACGAGTCGCTGCGCGGGGTGGGCTTCTACGCCGCGATGCGCGCCCTGCAGATCCGCAGGCTGCGCTTCCCCCCGCCCACGCTGCTGCCGGGCGGCAAGCCGGTGCCGCCGAAGAAGTAGACCCGCGCGCGGAACCCCACCGCAGCACGCCTCCGCCGGACCACGGGCGGATCTTCCGGCATGAAGCCATAAGGTCTGATCCATGGAATTCCGTCACCTCGGCCGCAGCGGTCTCATGGTCAGCGAGATCAGCTACGGCAACTGGCTCACCCACGGCTCCCAGGTCGAGGAGGACGCCGCCAAGCTGTGCGTGCAGGCGGCGCTCGACGAGGGCATCACCACGTTCGACACCGCGGACGTCTACGCGGGCACCAAGGCCGAGGAGGTGCTCGGCAGGGCGCTGAAGGGCGTCCGCAGGGAGTCGCTGGAGATCTTCACCAAGGTCTACTGGCCCACCGGCAAGGGCCGCAACGACCGGGGCCTGTCGCGCAAGCACATCACCGAGTCCATCCACGCCTCGCTGCGCCGCCTGCAGACCGACTACGTGGACCTCTACCAGGCGCACCGCTTCGACTATGAGACCCCGCTGGAGGAGACGCTCAAGACCTTCGACGACCTCGTACGGCAGGGCAAGGTCCTGTACGTGGGCGTCAGCGAGTGGTCGGCGCCCCAGATCGCCGAGGCGCTGAAGATCGCCGATCAGATGGGCTTCGACCGCATCGTCTCCAACCAGCCTCAGTACTCGATGCTCTGGCGGGTCATCGAGGGCGAGATCGTGCCGCTGTGCGAGCGCGAGGGCGTCGGCCAGATCGTCTGGTCGCCTATCGCGCAGGGCGTGCTCACCGGCAAGTATCTGCCCGGCCAGGCCCCGCCCGAGGGCTCCCGGGCCACCGACCAGGCGGGCGGCGCCGGCATGATCGCCCGGTTCATGAAGGACGACGTGCTGGCGAAGGTGCAGGAGCTCAAGCCGATCGCCGCCGACCTGGGGCTGTCGATGGCACAGCTGGCCGTGGCGTGGGTGCTGCAGAACCCGAACGTGTCCAGCGCCATCGTCGGCGCCAGCCGCCCCGACCAGGTGCGCGACAACGTCAAGGCCGCGGGCGTCAAGCTCGAGGCCGAGGTGATGAAGCGCATCGACGACGTGCTCGGCTCGCTGGTCGAGCGCGACCCCGGCAAGACGGCGAGCCCGCCGAAGCGTCCCTGACGAGCGGCGACCCCTTGAGCCCCGGGCTCAAGGGGTCGTCCCGTTCACGGGGACGTCACTCCTGGCGCAGCGACAGCCCTCGGTACTCGACCCGTTCCTCTTCGAGGAGCGCCACCTGTTCGACCCCCGAGTCGAGCAGCTCACGCCAGTTCTCGCCGAGCCACGACTCGGCGTCGGCCTGGCTGGGAAAGACCTCACGGGGCAAGGGACGGTCCGTCACCTCACCGCCGTGCGCGTCCTCGTAACGCCAACGCCATGTCATGCCATTCGCTCCTTCTCCGCCGGCCCGCCGGCACACCCCCCGGCGGCATTGGAACCCTACTCCGGCCGCGGCACGTGATCGATCCCGCGCGCCCGCTCCCCTCCATGATCGGCCCCCGCCGCGCGGCCTCCTCCCCCGGGTTTGTACGCTCGGCGCGATGAGGCTTCTTCTCACCGGCACCGCGGGGGCGGGAGGCTGGCCGGAGCCGGGGTGCCCGTGCGCGTCCTGTGCTACGGCCGACCGGCCAGGCCGACGGCCGTTCGGCCTGGTCGTCGACGACGTGGTGGCGTTCCCGTGGGCGGCGGCGCCGCGCGGGTACGAGGTGCTGGCGGCCGGGCTCGGACTCGCGGGGCCGGACGGGCGGCGGGTGTTGTGCGTGCCCGCCGATCGGGAGGCGCCGCTCGACGCGGCGGTCCCGTACGACGTCGTCCTGATCGACCTCCTGGACCGCCCCGAGAGGCTCGGGGCGCTGCGGCGGTCCGGCGCGGTCACCGGCGAGACCCAGGTCGTCGCCGTCGGCCTGGACCACCGCGTCCGGTCCGAGGCCGAGCTGCGCCGGCGGCTGCTCCTGTGGGGCGCCGTCACCGTGCCGGACGGGACCGTCCTCCACGCCGGCGGGCCGCCTCCGGAGGCGACCGCGCTCACGACCGGACGACCCCCGGACGGAACCGCACGCCACCCCGGACAGCCGGGCGGCGTCGAGGGGGAGGCCGTGCCCCCGGCGCGACGGGCGCTGATCCTGGGCGGGTCGCGTTCCGGCAAGTCGGCCGAGGCCGAGCTGCGGCTGGCGGCGGAGCCGTACGTCACGTATGTCGCGACCGGCCCTTCGGCGGAGGGCGACGCGGAGTGGGCGGCCCGGGTGCGCGCCCATCGGGCGCGGCGGCCCGCGCACTGGGACACCGAGGAGACCACGGACCTGGCCGGGGCGATAAGGGCGGCCACGGCCCCGCTCCTGGTCGACGGCCTGGGCACGTGGCTGGCGGCGGTCTTCGACGAGCACGGCGCGTGGGACGGCGACCGCACGCCGGTGGACGAGCGGTGCGACGAGCTGGTGAGCGCCTGGCGGCGGGCGCCAGGGCGCGTCGTGGCGGTGTCGGACGAGGCCGGCATGGGCGTGGTACCGGCCACGGCGAGCGGCCGCGCCTTCCGTGACGCGCTCGGCCGGCTGAACGAGCGGCTGGCGGCCGAGTCGGAGGACGTCACCCTGGTCGTGGCGGGCCGGCCGCTCCCCCTCTGACGTCGGCTTCTGACGTCAGCGGACGGAGCGGGCGTACCAGCGGCCGTGCAGCCGGTCGACGTGGAGCGGGAGGCCGAAGCAGTCGGACAGGTTGGCCGGGGTGAGCACGTCGGCCACCGGACCCGCCGCCAGCACCCGCCCTTCGCGCAGCAGCAGGGCGTGGGTGGTCGTCGACGGCACCTCCTCCAGGTGGTGGGTGACCGTGACGGTGGTGAGCACCGGCCGGGTCTCCGCCAGGCCCTCGACGGCGTCGATGAGGTCCTCGCGGGCCGGCAGGTCGAGCCCGGCGAACGGCTCGTCGAGGAGCAGCACCGCCGGGTCGGCCATGAGCGCCCTGGCCACCCGGATCCGGGCCTGCTCCCCTTGCGAGCACACCCGGAACCGCCGGTCGGCGAGGTCCTTGCAGCCGAGGTCGGCGAGCAGCCGCCTGGCCCGGTCGTGCTCGGCGTCGCCGTAGCGGTCCCAGAGCGGGGCGCTGGTGCCGGTGTGGCCGGTGAGGACCACGGTGTGGGCGGTCGCGCCCTCCTCCTCCATCAGGCTCTCGTCGATCAGGTGCTGGCTGGAGGAGACCAGGCCGATGTGGCGGCGCAGCTCGCGCAGGTCGACGCGGCCGAGCCGGTGGCCGAGCACGGTCACGGCGCCCACGGTCGGGTGGCGCACGGCCGCCGCGAGCGACAGCAGCGTCGTCTTGCCCGCGCCGTTGGGGCCCAGGACCACCCAGTGGTCGCCGTAGGCCACGTGCCAGTCGACCGCGTCCAGCAGGGTCTTGCCGACGACCCGGACGCCTACGCCTTCGAGTTCAACCACGTGCATCCGGCAAGCCTATGGGACACCGGGTGACAGGCCGCCGCGATCGCCGCCACCCGTAGGATCGGTCCTCATGCGCTTCCCTGAGAACGTCTTCGATCTGGTCGGCGGCGAAGACGCGATCTGGTCGGACGACCACGCGGACCTGAGTGCCGAGACGCTGCGGGTGACGGGACCGCACGGCGAGTTCTTCATCAAGCAGGGCCCGGTGGCGGTGGCCGAGCACGAGCGGCTGCGGTGGCTCAAGCGGTGGGCGAGCGTGCCGGACGTGGTGGCGTTCGAGGGCGACGTGCTGGTGCTGGCCGAGGCGGGCTGGCGGAGCCTCGACCACAGGCCGCCGCCGGACGCCGGCACGATCATGGGCAGGGCGCTGCGCGAGCTGCACGAGATCCCGGTGGCGGAGTGCCCCTTCGACGAGCGGCTGGACGTCAAGCTGGCCAGGGCGGCCGGTCACGTGCGCGCCGGGCTGGTCGACCCCGCCCGCTTCCACGGCGACCACGCCGGCCTCACCCCCGAGCAGGTGTACGACAGGCTGCTGGCCGAGCGGCCGGCCGGCGAGGACCTGGTGGTCACGCACGGCGACTTCACCCCCGCCAACGTCCTCGCCTCCGACTCGGGCGAGGCGATCCTGGTCGACGTCGGCGAGCTCGGCGTGGCCGACCGCCACGTGGACCTGGCCGTCGCGCTGCGCGAGCTGGACGGGCGGGCCGCCGCCGACCTCCTGGCCGCGTACGGGCCCGCCGAGGTCGACGAGGCCAGGCTCTCCTACTACCGGCTGCTGGCAGAGCTGCTTTGAGCGCCGCCGGGCTGCGGCTCGCGCTCGGCACGCTCACCGTGTTCCCGGTACGGGTGACGCGGGTGGACCGCGGGGCGGCGGGCCGGGCGATGGCGCTGGCCCCGGCCGTGGGGTTGGCGCTCGGCGCGGTCGCCGGGCTGCCGCTGCTGCTGCCCGGCCCGCCGTTGCTCGGCGCGGCGCTGGCGCTCGGGCTGCTGGCGGTGCTGACGCGGGGGCTGCACCTGGACGGGCTCGCGGATCTGGCGGACGGGCTGGGCAGCGGGAAGCCCGCCGCCCAGGCGCTCGACATCATGAAAAAGTCGGACATCGGGCCGTTCGGGGTGATGGCCGTGCTGTTCACGGTCCTCGTCCAGGCGGCCGCCCTGACGGAGGCCGGGGCCGCCGGGCTGGTCACGGCGTGCGTGGCGGGCCGCCTGACGCTCGCCTGGGCCTGCCGCCCCGCCGTGCCCGCCGCCCGCCCCGACGGGCTGGGCGCGATGGTCGCGGGCACGGTACGGACCGGCGCCGCCCTCCTGGTGACCCTCGCCGCCCTGGTCGTCACGGCGGCCTTCGCCCCGGCCGCCGGGCTGGTGAGGTCGTGGACCGCGCCCGAACCGTCCGGGGCGTTCCAGAACCTGCTCCGCTACCGGGAGCAGCTGGAACCGGGGATCTGGGAGCCGTGGCCGGGGGGCCTCGGGCCGCCCGTCGCGCTGCTGGCCGGGCTGGGGCTGGCGATGCTCCTGCTCGCCCATGCCCGGCGCAGGCTCGGCGGGATCACCGGCGACGTGCTCGGCGCCCTCGTGGAGACCGCCGCCGCGGCGACCCTGGTGGTCTACGTGCTGGTCGTCTGACGCCCGGCGAGCCAGTCGGCGGACGGTGCCCGTACCGGGAAGATCCTGAGCAGGACGGCGCCGAGGATCGCGAGCAGGACCCAGCCCACGAGGCCGGTCAGCCCGGCGATCGCCAGGTTGGGCGGCTCGGCGACGTCGCCGAGGACCAGGACGATGCCCGCGGTCGCGTTGAGCGAGCCGTGCGCCACGACGGCCGGCCACACGCTGCCCGTGCGGAGCCGCAGCCATCCGAGCACCACCCCGGCCACCACGCAGAAGCCGGTGAAGTAGAGCGCGGCCCCGGCGCCCAGGTTGGGGTAGTTGTAGCCGAGCAGGGTCAGCGGCGCGTGCCACAGCCCCCAGATGGCGCCCGACAGCACCAGGCCGGCCACGACGCCGCGGGCGCCGGTGAGCCTCGGCACGAGATAGCCGCGCCAGCCCCACTCCTCGCCCAGCGAGGGGATGGCGTTGAGCAGCGGCCCCGCCACCACGCCGACGACGAGCTGGATGACGACGCCGGTGGACAGGCCGGCGGGCACGGGCACGTTCTGCGCCTCCAGCTGCGCCCGGGAGAGGCTGAGCCCGTCCAGGTCGAGGGTGAGCAGCCCGGCCGCCACGCTGAGCGCCGCCGCGAGGGCCACCAGCGCGGGCACGCCGAGCCACGCGGCGAGCACGAGCAGCAGGGTGCGGCCCTTGCGCTCGCCGAGGGTGAGCCCGGTCCCGCGCGTCCATTCGCGGAACGGCACCCGCGACGCCCGCCACGCCGCCAGCACCCCCAGCGAGGGCGTGAACATCATCAGCATGCCGAAGACCGGCATCAGCGGGTGGCCGAGACCGCCGCCCAGCCACAGGGGCAGCGCGACGAGCCAGGACAGGACGAAGGCGACGGCGAGGAAGACGGGGAGCGGCTTCACGCGGTCCTCCTCTCCGCGATGAGGGTGTTGATCAGGGAGGCGCCGCGCTCGGCGTCGTCGATGCTGATGCCCAGCTGGCCGCCGGAGCGGTAGCGCAGGACCAGGCACTCGCCGCCGCGCAGCATGATGGTGGCCCTGCCGGGCAGGCCGCGCACGCCCCACCCGCCGACCTGGCTCGGGTGGCGATCCTCGGTGTAGGCCCGGTCGATCTTGTCGAGCCTGATGCGGCGGACGGGCCAGCCGAACGGCCCGAAGGCCAGCACCAGCCCGTCCTCGCTGACCCGCGCCGTGAGCGAGGAGGCGAACAGCCCCACCGCCAGCACGATCACCAGCGCGGGCAGCACGGCGCCGAAGCTGGACAGGCGGACGACCCCGGTCACGTCCAGCGTGCCGAGCGCGAACAGCACGGCGGCCCCGGCGGCGGTGATGAGCAGCGGCCACGGGTTGCTGATCCGGCTGACCCAGACGGCCCGCTGGCCGCTGCGCAGCGTGAGCCTGGGCGGCTCCCCGTCGCCGGACAGCGGGTCGGGCTCGCCCCTGCCCAGGTAGCCGGAGAGCGCCGCGGCGGCCAGCGGCACGACGAGCACCGCGACCGCCGCCAGCGGGCTGAGCCGCGCGTCCGTCCAGGTGGGGACGTCGAGGTTGGCCAGCAGCGTCATGGCGGAGATGCTGATCGCGAACAGCGCGCCGCCGGCGAACAGCGCCCACCAGGACACGCGGCCGGACCTGCTGTCCCTGGCCCGCCGCGCGGCGGCGACCAGCCCCAGCCACAGGAAGCCCCACAGCGCCGCCTGCATGATCAGGTGGACGGGGAAGGACACGGCGTTGTCGGGGGCCATGCCGGGGCCCCAGTGGACGGCCATCGGGTCGGGCAGCCGGTCGCGCAGCGCCAGCGGCGGCCCCACCACCGCGACGGCGACGACCGCGCCCGCCGGCACGGCGATGGTGCGCAGGTTCATGCGAGCTCCTCGAGTATGGCGATCAGATCCTCCCGGCCGTATCCGTACCTCTGGGCCTCGTCCAGCAGCTCGCGGGCCCGCTCGCGGAGCAGGGTGCGCGCGTCGGCGCGGGCGGCGACGCTGACGCCGCGCCCGCGCCGGAACTCCAGCAGCCCTTCGTCGCGCAGCTCGCGCAGGGCGCGCAGCACGGTGTTGGGGTTGATGCCCAGCGCCGCCGCCAGGTCGCGGGCCGGCGGCAGCCGGTCTCCCTGGGCGTAGCGGCCCTCGCCGATGGCGCGGCGGATGGCCGCGGCCACCTGCTCGTGCAGGGGACGAGCGTCGTTGAGGTCCAACGTCAGCAACATGATGCTAATGACACTAGCACCATGTCTTCATGAAGGCGACTCACGATTCATGGGATGAACCCCTGTTTGTTAGTACTCAGAAACCCTCGATAGAGTCGGTTTACGTGACCACTGTGCGGCTGAACTCAGCAGATCCCGTATCGTTCGACACCGACGCGCTGATCGTCGGTTTCCGGTCCGGCCCCGAAGGTCCCCGCCCCGCGACGGGCGCCGATCCCCTCGAAGCGGCCTTCGGCGGCAAGCTGGCCGCCACGCTGTCCTCCCTGGGGTTCGCCGGCAAGCCCGGCGAGATCGCCAAGCTGCCGGCCTTCGGCTCCGTCGCCGCGCCGCTGCTGGTCGCGGTCGGCCTGGGCGAGTCGGCGGACCTCGAAGGGCTGCGCCGCGCCGCCGGCGCCGCCGTGCGCTCGCTGGCCGGCACCGCGCGCGCCGCGCTGGTCCTGCCGGCCGAGTCGGCCGACGAGGCCGAGGCCGTGGCGCTGGGCGGGCTGCTGGGGGCCTACGCGTTCTCGCGCTACCGCACCGGCGAGGGCCAGAAGGACCCCGTCGCCGAGCTGACCGTGCTGTCCGGCGCGCCCGGCGAGGTCGCCGCACGCGCCGCCGTCCTGGCCGAGTCCGTCGCGCTGGTGCGCGACCTGGTCAACACCCCGCCGTCCGACCTGTGGCCGGCCAAGTTCGCCGAGATCGCCGAGCAGACCGGCGGCGAGGCGGGCCTGTCCGTCGAGGTGCTCGACGACAAGCAGCTCAAGGACGGCGGCTACGGCGGCCTCATCGGCGTCGGCCAGGGCTCGGCCAACCCGCCGCGGCTGGTCCGCCTGTCCTACACGCACCCCGACGCCGACAAGACCCTGGCCTTCGTCGGCAAGGGCATCACGTTCGACTCCGGCGGCCTGTCGCTCAAGCCGTCCGCGTCCATGGACTGGATGAAGTCAGACATGGGCGGCGCGGGCGCGGTGTTCGGCGCGCTCGTCGGCATCGCGCGGCTCGGCCTGCGGGTCAACGCGATCGGCTACCTCTGCCTGGCGGAGAACCTCCCCAGCGGCACCGCGCAGCGCCCCTCCGACGTCATCCACAGCTACAGCGGCAAGACCGTCGAGGTGCTCGACACCGACGCCGAGGGCCGCCTGGTCCTCATGGACGGCATCGCCCGCGCCGCCGAGGACAACCCCGACGCGATCATCGACGTGGCGACGCTGACCGGCGCCCAGATCGTCGCGCTCGGCTGGCGCACCGCCGGCATCATGGGCAACGACGACGAGCTGCGCGACCTGGTCGTCGAGGCGGCCGGCGCCGCCGGCGAGGGCGCCTGGCCGATGCCGCTGCCCGAGGAGCTGCGCAAGGGCCTCGACTCCCCGATCGCCGACATCGCCAACCTTCAGCCGGAGCGCTGGGGCAGCATGCTCGCCGCCGGCATCTTCCTGAAGGAGTTCGTGCCCGACGGCGTGCGCTGGGCCCACATCGACATGGCCGGTCCCGCCTTCAACAAGGGCGAGCCGTACGGCTACGTCCCCAAGGGCGGCACCGGCGCCGTCACGCGCACGCTCATCGGACTGGCCGAGCGGCACGCGAGCACGGCGAACAAATGAAAAGATGAAGGCGACAAGACCACCCCGACAAGGAGCCTTCCTGTGGCCTACGACATCGTCGTCCTAGGTGGCGGCAGCGGCGGTTACGCCTGCGCGTTGCGGGCGGCCGAGCTGGGCATGTCCGTCGCGCTGATCGAGAAGGACAAGATCGGCGGCACCTGCCTCCACCGGGGGTGCATCCCCACCAAGGCCCTGCTGCACGTCGCCGAGGTGGCCGACGAGACCAGGGAGAGCGAGTCGTTCGGCGTGAAGGCTCGCTTCGACGGCATCGACGTCCCCGGCGTCCACGCGTTCAAGGACAAGATCGTCACGCGTGCCTGGAAGGGCGTGCAGGGGCTGCTCAAGGCCGCCGGCGTCACCCTGGTCGAGGGCGAGGGCCGGCTCGCGGGCGGGCGCCGCGTCCAGGTGGGCTCCGAGGTGTACGAGGGGAGCCACCTGGTGCTGGCGACCGGTTCGGCGCCCAGGTCGCTGCCCGGCCTGGAGATCGACGGCGAGCGCGTCATCACCAGCGACCACTCGCTCAGGATGGACCGGGTGCCGTCCTCGGTGGTGGTGCTGGGCGGCGGCGTCATCGGCGTCGAGCTGGCCAGCGTCTACCGCTCGTTCGGCGCCGAGGTGACCATCGTCGAGGCCCTCCCCCGTCTGCTGCCCGCCGAGGAGGAGTCCAGCTCCAAGCTGCTGGAGCGCGCTTTCCGGCGGCGCGGCATCAAGTACGAGCTCGGCGTGCGCTTCGACGCCGCCAAGACCACCGAGACCGGCGTGCTCGTCACGCTGGCCAGCGGCAAGACCCTCGACGCCGAGATCCTGCTCGTGGCGGTGGGCCGCGGCGCGGTCACGGAGGGTCTGGGCTTCGAGGAGGCCGGCGTGGCCGTCGAGCGCGGCACCGTCACCGTCGACGAGCACTGCCGCACCTCCGCGCCCGGCGTCTACGCCGTCGGCGACCTGATCGCGACCCCTCAGCTGGCCCACGCCGGGTTCGCCGAGGGCATCATGGTCGCCGAGCACATCGCCGGGCTCGGCCCGGCGCCCATCGACTACGCCGGGGTGCCGCGGATCACCTACTCCGACCCCGAGGTCGCCTCGGTCGGCATCACGTCCGCGCAGGCGGCGGAGCGCGGGATGGAGATCGTCGAGCAGGTCTACGACCTGGCGGGCAACCCCAAGAGCCAGATCCTCGGCACGGCGGGCGCGGTCAAGGTGCTCGCCCGCAAGGACGGGCCGGTCGTCGGCGTCCACATGGTGGGCCGCCGCATCGGCGAGCTCATCACCGAGGGGCAGCTCATCTACAACTGGGAGGCGCTGCCCGCGGAGGTCGCCCAGCTCGTCCACGCACACCCGACGCAGTCCGAAGCGGTCGGGGAGGCCATGCTGGCCCTGGCCGGCAAGCCGCTGCACGTACACAACTAGTCAAGCCCTCGAGATCAGAACGCGAGAGAAGATAACGATGCCGGTCTCCGTACAGATGCCCCAGCTCGGCGAGAGCGTCACCGAGGGCACCGTCACCCGTTGGCTGAAGAAGGAGGGCGAGCGCGTCGAGGCTGACGAGCCGCTCCTCGAAGTGTCGACGGACAAGGTCGACACCGAGATCCCGTCGCCCGCCGGCGGTGTGCTCCAGAAGATCGTCGTGGCGGAGGACGAGACGGTGGAGGTCGGCGCCGAGCTGGCCGTCATCGACGAGAGCGGCCAGGCCGGCGCCCCCGCCCCGGCCGAGGAGGCGGCCCCCGCTCCCGAGCCTGAGCCGGAGCCCGAGCCGGAGCCGCAGCCCGCGCCCGCCTCGTCGATCCCGCAGCCCGCCCCGGCCGCCCCCGCTCCGCAGCCGGCCCCGCAGCCCGCGCCCCGGCCGGCTCCGCAGCCCGCGGCCCAGCCCGCGGCGCAGGCGCCCGCGCCGCTGCCCACCTCGGGCGAGAGCCCGTACGTGACGCCGCTGGTGCGCAAGCTGGCCAACGAGCACGGCGTGGACCTCGACTCCGTCACCGGCACCGGGGTCGGCGGCCGCATCCGCAAGCAGGACGTGCTCGAGGCCGCCAAGCAGCAGCGTGAGCAGGCCCCCGCCCCCGCCGCCGCGCAGGCCCCGGCCGCCGCCGCTCCGGCCGCCGCGCCGCAGGCCGCCGCCCCGGCGGCTCAGGCCCCGGCCGCCGCGCCCGAGCAGGTGGAGGTCGACGACACGCTGCGCGGCCGCACCGAGAAGATGACGCGGCTGCGCCAGACGATGTCCAAGCGCCTGGTGGAGTCGCTCCAGACGGCCGCCCAGCTCACCACGGTCGTGGAGGTCGACGTCACCAAGGTGGCGCAGCTGCGGGCGCGGGCCAAGGATGAGTTCTTCCGCCGTGAGGGCGTCAAGCTGTCGTTCATGCCGTTCTTCGAGATGGCCGCGATCGAGGCGCTCAAGCAGCACCCGAAGCTCAACGCGACGATCAACAACGAGACCATGGAGGTCACGTACTTCGACGTCGAGCACCTCGCCATCGCGGTCGACACCGAGCGCGGCCTGATCGCGGCGGTCATCAAGAACGCCGGCGACCTCAACCTCGCCGGGCTCGCCCGCAAGACGGCCGACCTGGCCGAGCGGACCCGCGCCAACAAGGTGACCCCCGACGAGATCACCGGCGGCACGTTCACGCTGACCAACACCGGCAGCCGCGGCGCCCTGTTCGACACGCCGATCCTGAACCAGCCGCAGGTCGGCATGCTCGGCACCGGCGCCGTGGTCAAGCGGCCCGTCGTGGTCGACACGCCCGAAGGTGAGGTCATCGCGGTCCGGTCGATGGTCTACCTGGCGCTCACCTACGACCACCGCCTGGTCGACGGCGCCGACGCCGCCCGCTTCCTGACGACGATCAAGCGCCGCCTGGAGGAGGGCCGCTTCGAGGCCCAGCTCGGCCTCGCCTGACGAGGACCTGAAGGGGCCGGGCGCGCACCGTCGCGCCCGGCCCCTTCGCGCGTTCCCGAACGAACTTCGGGCACCCGGCACCAACCGCAGGACAAAGCTCCGACGGCAGGTGCCCCGGGACCGCTTCGGCGCGGCTGCCGGACGCTCTCGGACCGTCGATCCGTGAGCACGGCGAGCACGGTCACGGGTCAGTGAGTGCGGCGGGCGCGGTTATGGGGTCGTCGGGAATCGCGCGGGAGGTGACGGCCGGCGGGAAGGCGGCGTCGTAGGGTGGTCGTATGGCGATCATCGTGACGGGGGCATCGGGGTTGCTGGGCGTGCCGCTGGTCGCCGCGCTGCGGGGCGCGGGCGAGCGGGTGGTCACTCTGGTGCGGCGCGAGCCCAGGAGCGGCGACGAGGCGCTCTGGCGGCCCGCTGAGGGGGTGCTGGACCCCGCCGTCCTGGACGGCGCGAGCGCGGTGGTGCACCTGGCCGGGGCGCCGATCGCCGAGCGGCGCTGGACCGCCGCGTACAAGCGGGAGCTGGTGCGCAGCCGTGTCGACAGCACGAGGCTGCTGGTGCGGGCGATGAGAGAGGCGGGGCGGCCTCCGGGCGTGCTGGTCTCGGCGTCGGGGGTCGACTTCTACGGCGACACCGGCGACCGGGTGGTCGACGAGGGCGCGCCTGGCGGCAGCGGGTTCCTGCCGGAGCTGTGCGAGCGGTGGGAGGCGGAGGCGGCCGCCGCCGAGGAGTTCGGGGTGCGGGTGGCGCGGCTGCGGACCGGGCTGGCGCTGAGCGGGCGCGGCGGCGCGCTCGTCAGGATGCTGCCCGTCTTCAAGGCCGGTCTCGGCGCGCCGCTCGGCTCGGGCAAGCAGTACTGGTCGTGGATCAGCGAGCCCGACTGGGTGGGCGCGGTGCGTCACATCCTGGCGACGCCCGAGGTGGCGGGCCCGGTCAACATGGGCTCCCCCACGCCGGTCACCAACGCCGTCTTCACCCGGACGCTCGGCCAGGTCCTGCGCAGGCCGACGATGCCGATGCCGGTGCCGGGGTTCGCGCTGTCGCTGGGGCTCGGCGAGTTCGCCAAGGCGGGGCTGCTGCCGAGTCATCGCCTGCGGCCGGGGAAACTGCTGGACAGCGGGTACGAGTTCACCCATAGCGACCTCGCCGACGCGCTCCGCGCCGTACTGTAGTGAGCTGTTCCACCTTCGCTCCGGGAGACTCCGTATGACCAGGTCAGGCCAGTCGCACATCCTCGCGATCGGGGGCGGCTCGTTCCGCCCGACCGGCCGCTACGGTTTCATGGAGGCGAGCCCGCTGCTGCGCTACGGCCTCGACCTGACCGGTCAGGACCGTCCCAAGCTGGGCCTGCTCGCCACCGCGACCGGCGACGACGCCGCCTGGCTGCTGAAGATGTACGGCGCGTTCACCGGATGGGACGTCGAGGTCAGCCACCTGACCGTGTTCCCGATGCCGAACGTCGAGGACCCGGCCGCCTGGATGCTCGAACAGGACATGATCTACGTCAGCGGCGGCAGCGTGGCCAACCTGATGGCGCTGTGGCGGCTGCACGTGCTCGACGAGGCGTTCGCGGAGGCGTGGCGGACCGGGGTGGTGCTGTCGGGGCAGAGCGCGGGCGCGCTGTGCTGGCACGTCGGCGGCAACACCGACTCCTTCGGCCCCGAGCTGCGGGCGTGGTCCGACGGGCTGGCCCTGCTGCCCTACTCGTGCGGCGTCCACTACGACTCCGAGCCGCAGCGGCGGCCGCTGCTGCACGAGTCGGTGGCGAGCGGTGAGCTGCCCGACGGCTACGCCGCCGACGAGGGCGTGGCGCTCCACTACGCCGGCACCGAGTTCATCCAGGCGGTCAGCTGCCGGCCCGAGGGTCACGCGTACCGCGTCGAGCATGACGGCGCCGGCGGGGTGAAGGAGTTCAGGATCGAACCTCGGCTGCTGACATCCTGAATTACCCTACAAGGGTGAGGGAACGGCACAATGGACCCATGCGCCCCATCAACGGGGTCGATCCCCACAGTCTCGCCATCGTCCGTCTAGGCGTCGACGTCCCCTACGAGCAGGCCTGGTCGCTGCAGCGCTGGGTGCACGGCAAGCGGGCCGCCGGAGAGCTCGGCGACACGCTGCTGGTCCTTGAGCACGCGCCGGTCTACACGGCCGGCAAGCGGGCCGCCGCGCACGAGCGTCCGGCCGACGGCACGCCGGTCATCGACGTCGACCGGGGCGGCCGGGTGACCTGGCACGGCCCCGGCCAGCTCGTCGCCTATCCGATCGTCGCGGTCTCGGACGTCGTCGACTACGTGTGCCGGCTGGAGGAGACGATGATCCAGGTGTGCGCCGACTTCGGCGTCACCGCCAGGCGGGTCAAGGGGCGTCCCGGGGTGTGGGCCGCCGGCGACGCCAGTCTGGGCCTGCCCGACCGGCAGCTCGGCGCGGTGGGCATCCGGGTCTCGCGCGGGGTGTCGATGCACGGGTTCGCGCTCAACTGCGCGAACGACCCCCGGTGGTTCAACCGGATCGTGCCGTGCGGGCTGCCCGACGTGGGCGTCTCGACGCTGTCGGCGGAGACGGGCCGGCGCATCGTGGCCGAGGAGGTCATGCCGATCGCGGAGAAGCGCCTGGCGGAGGCCCTCGGCCGCGAGCCGTACGACCTCCACGAGGAGGATCTCCTGCGCCGCTGACCTCCCCTGGTCTGACGCCGCGGATCAACCCTCGGGCCCTTACCCGGCCGGGGCGGCGGTGCCTATGATCAGGGCGTGAAACGCGCCGCCGCCTTTCTCATCGCCTTTCTGGTGCACGCGCTGACGCTCGCCTTCATCGTGCTGGGCGCGCGCACGATCGTCGTCAACGCCGAGTTCGTCTTCGGCTGGCTGATCGGCGGGCTGCTGATCGGCATCGGGTGGCTGCTGCGTCCGCGCCTGGCGCGCGTGCCCGCCGACGCCGAGATGCTCGGCCGGGAGGACGCCGCCGAGCTGTACGCGACGGCCGGGCGGGTCGCGTCCCGGATGGGGGTCAGGCCGCCGGACCTGGTGGCGGTCAGGGATCTCGCGACCGGGACGTCTTACCGGAGAGTGGGGCTCAGGCGCACGCCGGTGCTCCTGGTGGGGCTGCCGGTGTGGCTGGCGCTGAGCCCGCGGCAGCGCGTGACCCTGCTGGCGACGGCTTACGCGGGCGAGGCGACCGGCGACGACCTGGTGGTGGGCGGCGCGCTGTCGACGCTGGGCGAGTGGCGGCAGGCGCTGCTGGGCTCCGCGCCGCTGACGGCGCGCGAGGAGGCCCGCGACAAGTTCACCGGTACGCTCGGCGCGCTCCACACGCCGGACACGAGCTACGAGGTGGCCGGGTGGATCGGCCGGGTGATCGGCCGGGTGCTGGGCGCCCCGGTGCTGCTGGTGGAGTACGCGCTCACCCGGCTGGCCCGTTCGGGCGACGGGCGGGCGCGCGAGCGCAGGCTGGCGCTGGCCGCGAAGGCGGTCACGCCCGAGGAGGTGGCGGAGCTGGAGGAGCTGATCGCCGCCGGCGGCTACCTCGCGCCGATGCAGGCGGCCGCGCTGCGCGGCGAGACCGTGCCCGCGATCAGGCGCGACGCGCTGGCCCGCGCCGACCGGCCGGGGCCCGCGCGTTCCCCGTTGCTGGGCGAGGTGGAGTCCGGACGCATCGACGAGGAGTTACTCGCCCACTACACCCGCGCGGTGCGCGGTTTCGGGCTCATCGCCTGATCCACGCCCCTGGCGAGGGCCATGCGGGCGGGAGACGTAAGCTGGCAGGGTGACCGTTGCTCCTGAAGGCCGAAAGCTCCTCCGCCTGGAGGTGCGCAACGCCGAGACCCCTATCGAGCGCAAGCCCCCGTGGATCAAGACCAAGCTGAAGACGGGCCCCGAATACACCGAGCTGAAATCGCTCGTGCGCCGCGAGGGCCTGCACACGGTCTGTGAAGAGGCAGGCTGCCCCAACATCTACGAGTGCTGGGAAGATCGCGAGGCGACGTTCCTCATCGGCGGCGACCAGTGCACCCGCCGCTGCGACTTCTGCCAGATCGACACCGGCAAGCCCAAGGAGTACGACCGCGACGAGCCGCGCCGGGTGGCCGAGTCCGTCCAGCAGATGGGCCTGCGCTACGCCACCGTGACCGGCGTGGCCCGCGACGACCTGCCCGACGGCGGGGCCTGGCTCTACGCCGAGACCGCGCGGCAGATCCACGCGCTGCTGCCCGGCTGCGGCGTCGAGCTGCTCGTGCCCGACTTCAACGGCGACCGCGGCCAGCTGGAGGAGGTCTTCTCCAGCAAACCGGAGGTGTTCGCGCACAACGTCGAGACCGTGCCGCGCATCTTCAAGCGGATCCGGCCCGCGTTCCGCTACGACCGCTCGCTGAAGGTGATCACGACGGCCCGCGAGGCCGGGCTGGTGACCAAGTCCAACCTCATCCTCGGCCTGGGCGAGACCCGCGAGGAGGTGCTGGAGGCGATGCGCGACCTCCACTCCGCCGGCACTGACCTGCTCACCATCACGCAGTATCTCCGGCCGACCCCGCGCCACCACCCGGTGGAGCGCTGGGTCAAGCCGGAGGAGTTCGTGGAGCTGCAGCGGGAGGCCGAGGAGATCGGCTTCGCCGGCGTCCTGTCCGGCCCGCTGGTCCGCTCGTCGTACCGCGCGGGCAAGCTCTACCAGCAGGCGATCACCGCCCGCCAGACGGCCTGACCGCGCCGCCCAGCGTGGCGTGGTCGCGGCGTCTCTCGCGGCGTCGTTCGCGGTGTGATCGCGGCGTCGTTCGCGGTGTCCATGTGGTGTCGGAAGCCCCGGGCGGGGTCCCGGGGCTTTCGCGTTTCCCCGATCCGGCCGCCGCGCTACCGTGAGCGTCGGAAGGGGGCGAAACGTGGCCATTCTGATCCGGACCGGGGACGTGCCGCCAGGGCAGCGGCTCGACGCCTGGCGCAGCGTGGTCTGCGACACGCTCGGCCCGCTCGACTTCCACATCGCCCGCGGCACCCCGCTGCGGGGGCAGATCGAGGCCGGGCAGCTCGGCCCGATCGGCGTCGGCAAGGTGGAGACCTCCACGCCCCACAGCGTGCACCGCACGGCGGGCCTGATCCGGCGTGACAGCCCCGAGCTCTACCGGCTGGTGCTGGCCGTGTCTGGCAGCCCGATCCTGTCGCAGGACGGCCGCTCGGTCCGGCTGGCCCCGGGCGGGTTCGCCCTCTACGACTTCACCCGGCCCTACGAGCTGGCCTACGACGCGGCGGTGCGGCTGGCGGTGTTCAGCTTCCCGCGCGAGCTGCTGTCGCTGCCCGCCGGCGCGGCCACCTCGATCACCGCCGTGCCGATCCCGGCCGGCGAGGGCACCGCCGCGCTGGCCGCGCCGCTGCTGCGCCGGGTGGCGCTGGACCTGGAGACCTACCGGCCGGCCAGCGCCGCGCGGCTGTCCACGGTGGTGCTGGATCTGGTGGCCACCGCCGTGGCCGAGCGCGTGGACCGGCTGGACGAGGTGCCGGAGCGTGCCCGGCAGGAGGCGCTGACGGCGCGGGTGCACGCCTTCATCGAACGCCATCTGGGCGATACCGGCCTGGACCCGGCCGCCGTGGCCGCCGCCTGTCACGTGTCGCCGCGCTCGCTGCACCGGGTGTTCGAGGCCCGCGACACGACGGTGGCGGGCTGGATCCGCCATCGGCGGCTGGAGCGCTGCCGCCGCGACCTGGCCGATCCGGCGCTGGCGGGCGTGCCGGTCAGCGCGGTGGCGGCCCGCTGCGGGCTGCCCGACCCGGCCCACTTCAGCCGCCTGTTCAAGCGCGCGTACGGGGTGCCGCCGGCCGAGTACCGGCGGGCGAGCCTGCGGTAGGCGCGCATCGTCAAGGGGGTGGCGCGCAGGTCCAAGACCGGGGCCGCCGCGATCCGCAGACTGGTCCCATGCCCGCGAGAACGCGGGAACCCCCTGACGAGGATGGAGTCCGGTCATGCAGCTCTTCGTGAACCTGGCGGTCAAGGATCTCGACCGCTCGAAGGAGTTCTTCACCGCGCTCGGTTTCGCCTTCTTCGGCATGGCCGACGACATGGCGTCCGTGATGATCAACGACGGCGCGCAGGTCATGCTGCTGACGGAGCCGCTGTTCGCCGGCTACGCGGCCAGGGAGCTCGCCGACCCGGCCAAGACGACCGAGGCGATCCTGGTCATCGGCCTGGAGAACCCGGCCCAGGTCGACGAGCTGACCGAGAAGGCCGTCGCCGCCGGCGCCACCCCGCTGGGCCCGCCCCGGCAGGACGACTTCCGCTACCAGCGGGCCTTCGCCGACCTCGACGGCCACCACTGGGAGGCGCTCTGCCTGGCGCAGCCGGCCGGATGAGCACCGTGACGCTGACGGGCACGGCGGTCTCGGCCGACGGGACCGCCATCGCCTACGACCGCCACGGCTCGGGACCGGCCGTGGTCCTGGTGCACGGCGCGTTCACCGGCAAGGGCCACCCCACGCTGGCGGGCGTGGCGGCGGGGCTGGCGCCGTGGTTCACCGTGTACGACTACGACCGGCGCGGGCGGGGAGGCAGCGGCGACACCTCCCCGTACGCGGTGGAGCGCGAGATCGAGGATCTGGCCGCGGTCGTCGGGGCGGCGGGCGGGCCGGCGATGGTGTTCGGCGGGTCGTCGGGCGGCGCGCTGGCGCTGGAGGCGGCGGCCCGGCTGCCGGAGGTCACCAAGCTGGCGGTGTGGGAGCCGCCCTACCACGTGACCGCCGACGCCCCCGTACTGCCGCACGACTTCGCCGCCCGGCTCGACGCCCTGGTCCGGGAGGGGCGGCGGGGGGACGCGGTCGAGCTGTTCATGGTGGCGGCGGCCGAGGTGCCGCGGGAGGCCGTGGCGCTGATGCGGGCCGACCCGTCCTGGCCGGAGGTGGAGGCCGTCGCGCACACGCTGGCGTACGAGGCGGCCGTCATGGGGCCGGGCAACGCGCTGCCAGCCGCCCGGCTCGCCGAGGTCACGCAGCCGGCGCTGGTCATGAACGGCGACGCCGGCCCGGCGTGGATGGCGGCGGCCGCGCGGGCCGTGGCGGGGCGCGTTCCCGGCGCCGTCCACCGGGTGCTGGAGGGGCAGGCGCACGCCGTGGCCCCGGAGGCCCTGCTGCCCGAGCTGCTGGAGTTCTTCGTGGTGGCGTGACCCCGGCCGCCGGGTCGCCGACACTGTGATCGTGGACTTCGATGACGTGATCAGCGGGCTGGACCTGCGTACCAAGGTCAGGATGTTGACCGGCGCCTCCATGTGGGCGCTGCACCCGGTGCCGGAGATCGGCCTGGACCGCCTGGTGATGAGCGACGGGCCGATCGGCGTGCGCGGCGAGCGGTGGAGCGCGGCCAGCCCGTCGATCGCGTTGCCGAGCCCCACCGCCATGGCCGCCACCTGGGACGTGGGGCTGATCCGGCGGGTGGGGCGGCTGCTCGCCCAGGAGGCCCGGCGCAAGGGCGTGCACGTGCTGCTCGCGCCGACCGTCAACTTGCACAGGTCGCCGCTGGGCGGGCGGCACTTCGAGTGCTTCTCCGAGGATCCGCACCTGACGGGCGAGGTGGCGGCCGCGTACGTGGAAGGCGTGCAGGAGGGCGGGGTGGCGACCACCTCCAAGCACTTCGTGGCCAACGACTCCGAGACCGAGCGGTTCACGGTCAGCGTCGAGGTGTCCGCGCGGGCGCTGCGCGAGCTGTACCTGCGGCCGTTCGAGCGGGTCGTCCAGGCCGGCGCGTGGGGTGTCATGACGGCCTACAACGCGGTCGGCGGCGTCACGATGAGCGAGCACGCCGATCTGGTGCACGGGGTGCTGAAGGACGAGTGGGGCTTCGACGGTCTCGTGGTGTCCGACTGGACGGCGGTGCGCACCACCGAGGCCGCCGCGCTGGGCGGCACCGACGTGGCCATGCCGGGCCCGCACGGGCCGTGGGGCGACAAGCTGGAGGAGGCGGTGCGCGCGGGGCGGGTGCCGGAGTCGCTGATCGACGACCGGGTGCGCCGCGTGCTCCGCCTGGCCGAGCGCACGGGCGCGCTGGGCGGGCCGCCGCCCGCCGCGGCCGGCGAGGTCATCGACGGGGTGGCGCTGGCGCGTGAGGTGGCCGCGCGGAGCTTCACCCTCCTGAAGAACGACGGGCCGCTGCTTCCGCTGTCCGGCGTGCGGTCCGTGGCGCTGATCGGGTCGGCGGCCAGGGAGGCCAGGGTGATGGGCGGCGGCAGCGCCCAGGTGTTCCCCGCCCGCGTCGTCTCCCCGCTGGACGGCCTGCGCGGGCGTGACGGCGTCGAGGTCCGGTACGCGCGGGGCACCGATCCGCGTGTCCGCCTGTCCCCGCTGGCGGTCCCGGCCACCGCGGCCTTCCTGGACGCCGACGGCCGGGTCCTGGCCGAGCATCCGCTGCCGGCGGCCGAGGGGCGCTGGATCGGCGAGACCCCGCCCGGAGTGGACGCCGACCGGCTCGCGGCGGTCCGGCTGCGCGCCTCGTACACGCCGGAGACCGGAGGGCGGCACGAGCTGTCGGTGGCCGGCGCGGGCGCGTACACGCTGTCGGTGGACGGCCGGGTGCTGCTCGACGAGACGCTGACCCCCGGCGGTGACGACCCGGCCGCGCTGCTGTCGCCGCCGGAGCGGCGGGTGACCGCCGATCTGGACGCGGGCGTCACGTACGAGCTGGAGGTCCTGCACCGGACGGCCGGGTTCCGGGGGATGGTGTTCATCGTGTGCGTGCTCGGCCACGCCGAGCCGTCGCCCGGCGAGGACGAGCTGTTCGCCGAGGCGGTGCGGGTGGCGGCCGGCAGCGACGTGGCCGTGGTGGTGACCGCCACCACGCCGGAGGTGGAGAGCGAGGGCTTCGACCGCGGGGACCTGGTGCTGCCGGGCCGGCAGGACGAGCTGATCGCCGCGGTCGCCGCCGCCAACCCGCGCACCGTCGTGGTGGTGAACGCGGGCTCGCCGGTGGAGATGCCGTGGCTGGACTCGGTGGCGGCGGTGCTGCTCACCTGGTTCCCGGGGCAGGAGGCGGGGGCGGCGCTGGCGGACGTGCTGTTCGGCGACGCCGAGCCGGGCGGGCGGCTGCCGACGACCTGGCCCGCCCGGCTGGCCGACGCGCCGGTGGTGAACGTGACTCCGGACCGCGGTGTCCTGGTCTACGAGGAGGGGCTGTTCATCGGGTATCGGGCGTGGGAGCGGAGCGGGCGCGCGCCGGCGTTCTGGTTCGGGCACGGGCTCGGCTACACGACCTGGTCGTACGACTCGATCTCCGGCGGGAGCGGGTCGGTGACCGTGCGCGTGACCAACACCGGAGGGCGGCGCGGCCGGGAGGTCGTGCAGGTCTACGCCGCGCTGGTCACACCCGATCCGGAGCGCCCGGCCCGGTGGCTGGCCGGGTTCGCGGTGGTGGAGGCCGATCCGGGGCAGAGCGTGACCGCCGTCGTGGACGTGCCCGACCGTACGTTCGAGGTCTGGGACGGGCGGGGGTGGCGGGTCGCGTCCGGGGAGTACCTGCTGGAGGCCGCCCGCCACTACGCCGACCGGAGGCTGTCGGCGACGGTCAAGGTCTGAGGGCCAGGATTCGGCAAAAAGATCGCGGCCCCGGCGAGGTTCCCTGGCGGCCGCGTTCTCCGACCTGTCCGGTTCGTTTGTATCCTTCCTTCCATGGCGAAGTCCAAGGACCCAGAGAAGCCGGGGCGCATCAAGCAGCTCCGCATGATCGCGCAGATCATCAAGCAGTCCAATCCCAAGGGGATGCCGATCGTCTTCCTCTCGGCGGTCGGCACGCTGGCTGTGGTGGTCGTGATCGGTCTGGTCACGGACTATCTGTGGTATTCGATCTTTTTGGGCATCCTGCTGGCGTTCACCGTCGGCCTGGTGGTGTTCGGGCAGCTCGCGCAGCGGGCGCAGTATTCGCTGCTGCACGGCCAGACCGGCGCCGCCGCCGCCGTGCTGCAGGGCATGCGCGGCAACTGGCAGGTCACCCCGGCCATCGCGGTCAACCGCGACCAGGACCTGGTCCACATGGTGGTGGGCTATCCGGGCGTCATCCTGGTGTCCGAGGGGCCGGGCAACCGCACGGCCCGCATGCTCGCGGCGGAGAAGAAGCGCATCGCCCGCGCGGTGCTGGGCGTGGAGATCTACGACGTCCAGTGCGGTGACGGCGAGGGCCAGGTCCCGCTGGCCAAGCTGCAGCGCCACATCATGAAGCTGCCGCGCAACCTGAAGAAGCCCTCGGTCAACGAGGTGAAGGACCGCCTGCGGTCCCTGCCGAAGAACATGCCGATGCCCAAGGGTCCGATGCCCAAGGGCGCCCGCATGCCGCGCGGCCCCAAGATGCGCTAGTGCCGTCCCTGTCGTCGCGGGCCAACCGCGGCTGGTGGGACGGCAACGCCGACGACTACCAGGCGGAGCACGGCGCGTTCCTGCGCGACGCCGGCTTCGTGTGGTGCCCTGAGGGCGTCGACGAGGCCGACGCCCGGCTGCTCGGCGAGGTGTCCGGGCGCGACGTGCTGGAGATCGGCTGCGGTGCCGCGCAGTGCGCCCGCTGGCTGGTGACGCGGGGTGCGCGGGTGGCCGCCTTCGACCTGTCGCGCGGCCAGTTGCTCCACTCGCGCCGCATCGACGAGGAGACCGGTGTGCGGGTGCCGGCGGTCCAGGCCGACGCCGAGTCGCTGCCGTTCGCCGCGGAGAGCTTCGACGTGGCCTGCTCGGCGTACGGCGCGCTGCCGTTCGTGGCCGACCCGGCGGCGGTCCTGCGCGAGGTGCGCCGGGTGCTGCGGCCGGGCGGCCGGTTCGTGTTCTCGGTCAGCCACCCGATCCGGTGGGCGTTCCCCGACGACCCGGGCCCGCGCGGGCTGACCTCCGACCGCTCCTACTTCGACCGCAGCCCGTACGAGGAACGCGACGAGCACGGCGCCCTCACGTACGCCGAGCACCACCGCACCATGGGCGACTGGGTGGGCCTGCTGGCCGCCTCCGGGCTCGCCATCACCGGGCTGCTGGAGCCCGAGTGGCCCGAGGGGCACGACCGGGTGTGGGGCGGCTGGAGCCCGTTGCGCGGCCGCCACCTGCCCGGCACCGCCATCTTCAGCTGCGCGCGTATCTAGCGGCCATGGCGTGGAAGGCCGCCTTCGGCTCCCAGCGCGTCTCGTCGAGCATCCTGACGACGCCGTACGAGCCGAGGTCGGCCTGATTGTCCCGGCCGATCCTGGTGAAACCGGCGAAGGTGAACCACAGGGCGGTCTCGACGCCCTCCTGCTCGAAGACGTCGAGCAGCTCGTCGAGGTAGCGGACCTGCTCGTCCTCGTCGGGCACCGCGCCTTCGGGCACCAGGTAGGCCGAGCCGCCCCGCTCGCCGGCGCCGCGGTAGGCGCAGGTGCCGAACTCGGTCACGGCCACCGGCTTGCCCTGCCCGGAGCGGGCGCGCAGCTCGTCGCGGAAGGTCTCGGCGTTGTAGGCGGCGCGGTAGGCGTCGAGGCCGACGACGTCGAACGGGGTCCAGTCGACGAACTCCCACGGCGCGGAGGCGTAGGTGATCCTGCCGCCGAACAGCGGCCGGACCGTGGCGGCGACCTCGGCCAGGTAGGAGTCCAGGCGTTCGGTGATCGCCGGGATCTCCCTGCTCCACCATTCGGGGGACGCCTCGGTGAGTGACCCCAGGCGCTCGCCGTACGTCTTCCCCGGCATGAACCCGGACAGGAAGGCGCTGGCCTCGCAGCCCGCCACCAGCACCACCTCGGCGCCGCCCGCGCGCAGCTCCTCCGCCTTCGTGGCGCACTCCGCCAGCATCGGCAGGGTCTCCTCGGGGGTGAGGTCCACCGGGAACGGCGCGTACCAGACCTCCAAGCCGGCCGCGGCGGCCTCCTCGGCGGCGACGGCGAGGCGGGCGGGGTCGCCGCCGGAGACGCGGACGGCCCGGCAGCTCAGCTCGCGGGCGATCGCCTGGAGGTCGCGCCGGACGGTGTCCCGGTCGAAGGCCTTGCGGCTGCGGTCGGGCTCGGGCAGGAAGCCGGTGTCATAGTTGATGCCCTTTTTCATGATTTGTCCTTACCGATACCGTCTTGGAGTTGGTCGAAGGCGAGCTCCACGTCGGAGGCGAGCATCCGGCCCGCCTCCTCCAGCGGCGTCCCGGACGCCAGCCGCTGGAAGAACGCCTCCTCGACCGTGGTGATGACGGCGGTGATCTGGGCGGCCATGAGCTGCGCGGCCGTCTCGGAGCCGGCCGTGTCCCGTAGCGCGGCGGCCAGCTCGTGACGCTGCCCCATGTGCGCCTGATAGACGCCCGCCATGAGCACCGGCGTGGACGCGATGACCCTGACCTGGGCGAGCATCCGGGCGACGTCGCGGGGACCGTCGGCGGCCAGCGCGGCGTAGTGGGCGCGCAGCGCGTCCAGGGGCGTCTGGCCGGGCGGCCGCCGGGCCACGATCGAGGCGAGGTCGTCGTGGATGCCGTCGAGAGCCAGGCAGTCCTTGCTGGGGAAGTAGTTGAACAGGGTGACCTTGGCGACCCCGGCCGCGTCGGCGATCTCGCTGACCGTCACCGCGTCGTACCCGCGCTCCGCGAACAGCTCCAGCGCGACGCCCGCGATGCGCCGCCGGGTCTCTTCCTTCTTGCGCTCGCGCAAGCCCGCCATCATCATGACGGCAGCGTAAAACGTACTCAGTACAAAAGTAAACCCGGTACGGTTTTCACATGCGGACGACCACGGTGTTCGACACGCGGTCGTGCAGGCCGCGGTGGTCGCGGTCGAAGATCAGCGCCGGCAGGGCCAGCACGAGCAGCACCGTGCGCACCAGCACCGGGAACAGGCGGGGGTCGCCGCCGTCCATCGCCGCCACCCGGATGCCGGCCAGCCGGTGGCCGAACGTCTGCCCGAGGAACCCGACCAGCACCACGTACTGCACGGCGAACACGATCGCGGGCACCCACGGCTGTTCGGCCGTGCTGATCCCGAGCAGCAGCTGCGTGATCGCCCACGTGCAGATCATCCAGTCGATGACCAGGGCGGCGATCCTGCGCCCCCAGCCGGAGACGGACCCGCTGCCCTCCTCCGGCAGCCCGAGGCGCTGCCCCGGATAACCGAGATCGACCCCGGCGGACCGGAGCCCGCCCAGCCAGGTCTGCGTCCACCGCGGCTCGTTGCTGCTCATGTGTCAAAGGTATCCGCCGGTGGGGGCGGTCGGGATCGTGACCCGTCCGCGCTTCCGTGACGCGGGTGGTCCGGCGCATGATGGAGGCCATGCCGTACGGGGACGACTTGGACGCGCGCTTCCACGAACTGGTCGCGCAGTTCAGCGAGGAGGAGCGGCGCAGGCTGAGCGCCGCGGCGAGCAAGGGCGCCCGCCCGCGCCGGCGTCGGCGCGTGGGACGGGTCTGGTACGCGTTCGCGGCCGTGCTGGCGGTGGTCGTGGCGGCCCTGCTGATCGTCGCCGTCCGCCCCGACCTGCTCTCCCCCGCCCCCGAGCCGGCCGCGGAGTCGCCGTCACCGGTCCTGCGCGCCCACGTTCCGGGCCCTTCTGGGGACGTGAACGCCGCGTAACACATGCGAAACAATCGAGACACCATGCGGAAACGGCCGCGCCGTACCTTCACGGGTGATAGCCCGTCCCCAGGGAGGTTCGAGAGTGTTCAACTCCGCCGACGACGTCCTGAAGTTCATCAGGGACGAAGGGGTGCAGTTCGTCGATGTCAGGTTCACCGACCTGCCGGGGACGACTCACCACTTCACCTTCCCGGTCGAGAACTTCGGCGCGAACGTCTTCTCTGACGGCCTCATGTTCGACGGCTCGTCGATCCGCGGTTTCCAGGCGATCCACGAGTCCGACATGCTGCTCCTGCCGGACCCGTCGTCCGCCGTGGTCGACCCGTTCCGCCAGCACAAGACGCTCAACATCAACTTCTTCGTGCACGACCCGCTGACCGGCGAGGCCTACAGCCGCGACCCGCGCAACGTCGCCCGCAAGGCCGAGGAGTACCTCAAGGGCACCGGCATCGCCGACACCGTCTTCTTCGGGCCCGAGGCCGAGTTCTACATCTTCGACGACGTCCGCTTCGAGACGAAGTCCAACGCGGGCTACTACTACATCGACTCCATCGAGGGCGCCTGGAACACCGGCAAGGCCACCGAGGGCGGCAACCTGGGCTACAAGCCGCGCTACAAGGGCGGCTACTTCCCGGTGCCGCCGATGGACCACTTCACCGACCTGCGCTCGGAGATGGTCCGCAACCTCATCGAGTGCGGCATCGAGGTCGAGATGCAGCACCACGAGGTGGGCACGGCCGGTCAGGCGGAGATCGACTTCAAGTTCGGCACGCTGCTCAAGACGGCCGACAACCTGATGCTCTACAAGTACATCATCAAGAGCACGGCCATGGAGTACGGCCACACCGTCACGTTCATGCCCAAGCCGATCTTCGGTGACAACGGCTCGGGCATGCACTGCCACCAGTCGCTGTGGAAGGACGGCTCGCCGCTCTTCTACGACGAGGTCGGCTACGCGGGCCTGTCCGACACCGCCCGCTACTACATCGGCGGCCTGCTCAAGCACGCCCCGTCGCTGCTGGCCTTCACCAACCCGACGGTCAACTCCTACCACCGGCTGGTGCCGGGCTACGAGGCGCCGGTCAACCTGGTCTACTCGCAGCGCAACCGCTCGGCCTGCGTCCGGATCCCGATCACGGGCTCCAACCCGAAGGCCAAGCGCATCGAGTTCCGCGTGCCCGACCCGTCCTGCAACCCGTACTTCGCCTTCGCCGCCATGCTGATGGCGGGGCTCGACGGCATCCGCAACAAGATCGAGCCGCCGGAGCCCGTCGACAAGGACCTGTACGAGCTCCCGCCGGAGGAGGCCCGCTCGGTCCCGCAGGTGCCCGGCTCCCTCACCGACGTGCTCAACGCCCTGGAGGAGGACCACGACTACCTGCTCGAAGGCGGCGTCTTCACGCCCGACCTGATCGAGACGTGGATCTCCTACAAGCGCGAGAACGAGGTCGACCCGATCCGGCTGCGCCCGCACCCGCACGAGTTCGAGCTCTACTACGACGTGTGACCGGTTACCGCGCGGTGAGCTGCATGCTCACCGCGCGGTTTCCGTCTGGTTCCGCCTCGGTTCCGGCCGAGCGGCGAGCACCGCATCGAGAGCGGCTCGTGTCGACGCGTCGAAGTCGCTCACCCATAGGGCGCGGATTCAGCTTGTACAGCTTGCCGATGGTGGTGCTGCCCTCGTAGAGGGTGGTGCGGGTGCCGTCGTAGACGCCGGCGGGCCGCTTGGCCGCCGTGGTGGGTGAGACGGTTCTCGGCTTCGGCTTTCCCGCGCGCTCCGCCCGGCTGGGTGCGTGCTTGTGGTGGCGGGGAGGCGCTGACCCGCACGGGTGAGTCCGAGCGCCGCCGGGGCCCCGGCGGTGCCCCTCCTGGGCCTCCGCCGCAGGGGCGAGGGCGAGGCGCGCGGTGCTCCGGCGGTCTCTCAGCAGGTGGCGGAGACGCGGCCGAGGGCGGCGGTCATCGCCGGCACGTCCTGATACTCGCGCCAGTGTGCGATCCGCCCGTCGCGGGCCTTGAGCACGCCGATGAACGGGACCGACAGCCGTTCGCCGGTGCCGGGCAGGAAAGAGCCCAGCTCGTACTCGACCACGATCATGTCGGGGTCGGCGGTGTCGTGGACGGTGACCTCGCCCATCTCCAGCGCGACGGGCAGGGCGGCGCGGCCGGCCCGCGCGTGGGCGAGGAAGCGCTCGCGGCCCTCGATCCGGCGTGGCTGGTCTGGCGGCGCGAACGGGGTCTCGACGACGACGTCCTCGGCCCACAGATCTGCCACCTCCTCGCCGGTCATGTGCCGCCGCAGCCCGTCGAACACCTCACGTGCGCCCATGGCGCGCTCCCTTCCGTGGACTAATATGAGCGACTACTCACATTGGAAAAATAATGAGTCGCCACTCATGTTGTCAACGGGAGCTCGATGACCGGCAAGCTGCGCGCGGACGCGCGACGCAATCGGGAACGCATCCTCGCCGCCGCCGAGGCCGTCTTCGCCGAACACGGGGCGTCCGCGTCCACGGAGGAGGTCGCCGCGCGGGCGGAGGTGGCGATCGGGACGGTGTTCCGCCACTTCCCGACGAAGAACGACCTGCTCGGCGCCACCCTCAAGCGCCTGCTCGACCGGCTCGCGGAGGAAGCCGCCGTTCTCTCCGACGAGGGAGATCCGGCGACGGCGCTGTTCACCTTCTTCGCCCAGGTGGTGGAGGAGGCCGCGGCCCGCAGGACGGTGGCGGAGCTGCTGGCAGGCGGCGGGGTGGACGTACGGGTCGGCAAGCCGCTCCGGCGCCTGGAGGAGCCGCTGGCGACGCTGCTGACAAGGGCTCAGCAAGCGGGGACGGTGCGCGAGGACGTGCGGCTCGACGAGGTGATGGCGTTGCTGGCGGGCACGACGCAGGCGGCCCTGCTGACCGGTTGGACACCCGACCTCCGGGACCGCACCTTGCGGATCATCTTCGACGGGTGCCGCCCCGGGCGGTGAACCTTCTGGCGAGGGCGGCAGCGGTTCGGTCCCGGTGGCCGTACGAGGTCAGACCTGCTTGAGGAAGCCCGCGTCCACGGCGAGGTCCGCGCCGGTCGTGGCGGCCGAGCGCGGTGAGGCCAGCAGGGCGATCGCGTCGGCGACCTCCTGGGGGTCGACCAGCCTCGGGATCGACAGGTTCATCATCTCCGGCGCCAGCCGGTCCAGCACGGAGTCACGGTCGGCGCCCGCCTGTCCGGCGATGATGTCGGCCGCGCCGCCCTCCTCGGTCCACCACGCCGTGCGCACCGGTCCAGGAGAGACCGTGTTGACGCGGATGCCCTGCGGGGCGTACTCCTCCGACAGCGCCTTCGTCACGTTGTTCAGTGCCGCCTTGGCCGCGCTGTAGTCGACGTTCATCGGGGCGGGGAGCCGTGCGGAGCCCGACGAGACGTTGACGATCGAGCCGCCGCCGCGCGCCAGCATCGGCGGGATGGCGGCCCGGACGAAGCGCACCACCGCGAACAGGTTGAACTCGAACATGACCCGCCAGTCCTCGTCGGCGGGGGCCATGAAGGAGAAGCGCGGCAGGGCAACCCCGGGCGGCGGGCCACCGGCGTTGTTCACCAGGATGTCGAGCCCGCCGAACTCCTCCACGGCCCGCGCCACGGCCTGGCCGGGCGCTTCGGGGTCCATCAGGTCCACCGGCACGTGGAGCAGGTCGCCGCCCAGTTCCGCCAGCTCGGGGCTGGTCTTGCGGGAGACTGCCACGACACTGGCCCCCTCGCCGAGCAGGGTGCGGGTCACGGCCAGGCCGATGCCCTTGGACGCGCCGGTGACGATCGCGACGCGGCCGGAAAAGTGCAGATCCATAGGTGCTCCTTCGCCGTAGGGGCCCTCCGGACGAGCGGAGGGTTTCCATCGCGGAACACGCTAGGCGCGGGCCCCCGACGCGGGCTGGCGACGTTCGGACCGGTGTTTCCGGCGGGCTTCGGACCCGCATCCCCCGCTCAGAGGCCGTAACGGCCGAGCACGTCCCGCTTGCGGCCGGTGAGGAACTTGCGGGCCATCCGGCCGGTGGTGAGCCAGGCGATGACGTCGCCGTTCCCCGTGCCGGCCAGCATCCTGCCGACCAGGTACGGCGCGACCTCGTCGACGTGGTCGCAGAGGATGTTGAGGAGCTTGCGCTGCTCGGCGACCTGCTCGGGGGCGGCGGCGGCCTCGCGCAGCCAGCCCTCGGTGATGAGCATGCCGGGGCTGACCTGCCCGACCCGTACGCCGGTGCCCGCGACCTCCTTGGCCAGCGCCCGGGTGAAGGAGTCGAGGCCGCGCTTGGTGGCCGAGTAGACGCCCATGCCGGGACGGATCCGGCCGTCGCTGCCGCCGCCGAGGATGTTGAACACCTGGCCGCCGCCCTGGGCGAGCATGCCGCGTACCGCGACCTGGGAGCCGTAGACGGTGCCGAGCATGTTCGTGGTGACCATCGCGCGGACGTCGCCGGGCGCGGTCTCGACGATGGGGCGGGTGGTGTGGGCGACGCCGGCGTTGTTGATCCACAGATCCACGCCGCCGAGGGCGTCCACCGCGGTGGCCCACAGCTTCTCGACCTGCTCGGGGTCGGTCATGTCGACGGCGCACCCGTGCACGGCCGCGCTTTCCGCCGCCTCCGGGCGCAGTCGCGCCACGGCCTCGTCCACCGCCGCCCTGGTACGGCCCGACACGACCACGGAGTGCCCGCGCCGGAGCAGTTCGCGGGCGAGAGCGAACCCGAGCCCTTTGGTGCTGCCGGTGACGACTGCCTTCCGCATGGCCGCTCCCTGGAGGGTCGGGAATCGGCGTTGATCTTACGCCGCCGCCTTCTCCTCGGATAGACCTGAGACGAGACGTTGCGTCTTGGAGGACGTGACGCTACTCTCTCATGAGACGGATCGTCTCGTCTCACTGGAAGCGAGGAGGTGGGCCTCATACGTACCGCTGCCCAACTGTCACTGGCCGAGATCACGAAGCGATACGACACCCGCGTCGTCCTGGACCGCGTGTCGTTCGCCGTCAAGCCCGGCGAGCGGATCGGGGTGATCGGCGACAACGGGTCGGGCAAGTCCACGCTGCTCAGGCTCATGGCGGAGGAGGAACAGCCGACCAACGGTGAGCTGGTGGTCGTCGCGCCCGGCGGCGTCGGATACCTGCCGCAGACGCTCGCGCTGCCGCCGCACGTGACCGTCGCGGAAGCCGTCGACCTGGCGCTGGCCGACCTTCGGGAGCTCGAAGCCCGCATGCGGGCGGCCGAGCGGTCACTCGGGGAGGAGTCCTCTCCGGATCTGGACGTGTACGCGGAGCTGGTGGCGGAGTTCGAGACCCGGGGCGGCTACGAAGCCGACGTCCGGGTGGATGTCGCCCTGCACGAACTCGGGCTGCCCGGGCTGGACCGGAGCCGCCCGCTGGGCACGCTGTCCGGCGGCGAACGCGCCAGGCTGGCCCTGGCCGCCACGCTGGCGTCCGACCCCGAGCTGCTGCTGCTCGACGAGCCGACCAACGACCTGGACGACCGGGCCGTGTCCTGGCTCGAACAGCGCCTGCGCGCCCACCGGGGCACGGTCGTGGCGATCACGCACGACCGGGTGTTCCTGGAGCGGGTGACCACCGCCATCCTGGAGGTCTCCGGCGGGCAGGTGCGCCGCTACGGCGACGGGTACGCCGGATACCTCGCGGCCAAGGCCGCCGAACGCGCCGCGCAGGCGCGGGCCCACGAGGAGTGGAAGACGGAGCTGGACCGGCATGCCGGTCTGGTGGCGGCCAACGCGGGCCGGTTGGCCGTGATCCCGCGCAAGACGCCCAAGGCGGGCATGGGCACCGGGACGTGGCGTGCGCGCTCGCGTACCCACGGGGCCTCCCGGCGCATCCGCCAGTCCCAGCAGCGGCTGCGCCGGCTCACCGACCACCCGGCGCCGCCGCCGCCCGAACCGCTGCGCTTCACCCCCACCCTCGCCGCCGCGGGTGCCCGCGAGGGTGCGGAGGTGGCCGCGCTCGACGGCGTGGTGGTGGCGGGACGGCTCCGCCTCGACTCCCTGACCATCAGGGCCGGTGAACGGCTGCTCGTCACCGGCCCGAACGGAGCGGGCAAGACCACCCTGATGCGGGTGCTCGCCGGCGAACTGCTGCCCGACGCGGGCGACGTACGGCGGAGCGGCCGCGCCGGACTCTTCCGCCAGGACGACCCGGACACAGACGACGTACGGCGGACCGAACGGTTCAGGTCCTTCTCCGAGGACTTTCCGCACGACGGCAACGCGCGGCGGAGCGGACGGTCCGGGTCCTTCCGCGAGGACGTTCCCGACGACGATGACGTACGGCGGAGCGGACGGTCCGGGTTCTTCCCCGGGGACGTTCCGGACGACGGTGACGCGCGGCGGGCCAGGCGGGATGTGCCGGTGAGGGCGGAGTGGACCGTGTTGCGGGCCTATGCGTACGGGCGGGCCGGGAGTCTGGACGAGCACGCGGACGCGCTGCTCGCTCTGGGGCTGTTCGGGCCATCCGACCTGGGGCTGCGTCTGGGAGAGCTGTCCTATGGGCAGCGGCGCCGGGTCGAGCTGGCGCGCCTGGTGAGCGAGCCCGTGGACCTGCTGCTGCTCGACGAGCCGACCAACCATCTGTCGCCGATGCTCGTGGAGCAGATGGAGGAGGCGCTGGCCTCGTTCCCCGGCGCGCTGGTGGTCGTGACGCACGATCGGCGCCTGCGGGCCGGGTTCACGGGTGCCCGTCTGGAACTCGCCGACGGCATGGCCCGGATGTCAGTCGTCGGCGGCGACCAGGAGTGACAAGGTCCCGGCGGTCCGATCGACGAGGACCAGCTCGTGGAAGTCGATCTGGACCCCGCCCCAGTCGTGGAACGCCCCACGGCCGAGGTCCTTCAGCCGGTACCGCTCGGTGGCGTCCGCGAGCAGCGGGTGGACCTCGTCCTCCAGCCGGGCGGACAGAGCCGCCGGAAGCGGCCCGAACTGGTCCGCCCAGCCGCGCAGAACGGCGTGCGCGACCGCCCCGTCGACCTGCTCGTACGCGGCCACGCTCAGGTTACGCAGCCAGTAGGGGCCGTGCCGGAGCCCCGCGGCCTCGACTCCTCCCCCGGCGTAGTCGTCCCGGTACTGCTCATGCCCGACCAGGTCGGCCAGGAGACGGCCGCCGGCGACGTCCCGGCGGGACAGGCCGAACCGCTTGACGTCGATCCAGCGGAACGCGTGGTCCTCGAAGTCGAACGCGCTGAAGTTGATGACGATCTGATCCCTGTACGTGAGCGTCCCGTCCGTCACGCCGGAGACGATAGCGCTGGACGGCCACGGCGCGCGATCGACGCCTTGTCGCGTCTCGGCTCATGACTCATTCGTGCTTTCGCCCTGTGCGACTCGCGGAGGTGTCGAAGAAAGGATCGCCGCGATGCCGCGTACGAGGCGGTCGGTGAGGAGTCCGGCGGGATCGCGCCAGGCGAGGGACCCGGCCTGCGGCGTGATCCGGGCATGCAGCGTCCGGAAGGCGAAGCGGAAGTCGGCGTGCTGGTGCGAGGGCACACCCCTGGCGGGGTCGGCGGGGATCTCGTGGACCTCGATGTCCACCGGGACGGCCTCGGCCGGGACGACGACCTCCGCCCGGGGAACACCCGTCCCCGCTTCCAGCTCGCGCAGGGCGGCGTCGCACAGGCTGTCGTCCGAGGGCTCCACGTGGCCGCCGGGCAGGAGCCAGCGGTCCTGCGCGCTGTGGCGGATCATCAGCACCCGGCCGGAGCCGTCGATCGCGACGGCGCTGGTGATCACGTGCAGGGGCAGGGTCTCGCGCGAGGCGAGGTCCTGCTCGCGGTCGAGCGCCTGCGCCAGCATGACGGCGTCGGCGGCGCGGCCGGGGTGAGCGCCGAGATAGCGCGTCAGCACGGCGACGATCTCCCTGCGGGTCACGGTCATGGCCCTATGGAAGTGGGTCGGCCGGGTGCCCGCAATCGACTGCCGGACAGTGGTGGAAAGCTCCCACATGCCCGTCGTGCCACTTCTGACACAGAATCATGCTTATGGTCAAGGGGTGGGACGAACGACCCCAGCAGCGCTGATCCGGTAGAGGACGTGCGGGCGGAGCGGGTGGCCTTCCGGGATCATGATGTGGTCGAAGTCGTCGGCCGGGTCGCGGGTCATGCCGAGCCGCCGCATCACCGCCTGGGAGCGCACGTTCAGGACGGCCGTGATCGACACGATCTCCTCCAGCCCGGCCTCGCCGAACCCGTGAGCGAGCGCCCGCCGGCCGGCCTCGGTGGCGTAGCCGTGTCCCCACGCCGAGCGGGCCAGCCGCCAGCCCACCTCGACGGCGGGCGTGAACGGCGCCTCGAACGTCTGCAGGGCCAGCCCGGCGAACCCGATGAACTCCCCCGTCTCCCGCACCTCCAGCGCCCACAACCCGTACCCGTGCTCGTCGAACCGCTGCTCGATCCGGTCCACGAGGGCGTCGCTCTCGGCCCGGGTCATCGGGGCGGGGAAGTGTTCCATCACCCGCGGGTCGGCGTTGAGCGCCGCGAACGGCTCCCGGTCGCTCTCCCGCCACCTGCGCATGATCAGCCGCTCGGTCTCCATCCCCGACACCCTAGCGACGGGAGCGGATGCCGGTGATGCGGCGCAGGACGTCCCACCAGAAGGGGGCGCCGAACAGCAGCGCCACGTACGTCAGCAGGAAGCCGGGCCAGTGGCTGGGGGTGGTGAGGCGGTCCCACCAGGCGCCGCCGTTCCAGTGGAAGGACGGCTCGCCCTCGGCGGGGACCGCCATGCTGACGATCGCGTTGTCGAGGACCTTGACCAGCGCGGGCTGGCTGAGCGTCTCGGTGACGCACGGCACCGGGTCCGACTGCTCGCACTGCGCCTTCAACTCGCTGTACGCGTCAGGACCCGCTTCGGTGACGGCCGTGACGGTGGCGCGATAGGCGTTGTCGCGCAGCAGCGTCTTGCCGTACTCCAGCCCGTCGACCGTGAACAGCAGCGTCACCACCAGCGCGAGCAGGGCGAGCACCCACTTGACGTACCGCTTGTAGAGCATCGACAGCCGCTGCATCTCGCTGTCGAACCAGCGTTCGACGCCCTGGCGGAACCGGTCGAGGTCGCGCTGGGCGGACTCCCACACACCCTGGAGATGACCGTAGAGCGGGCTGCCCGTGGCCCTGAGCTTCTCCAGGAGCCCTTCGACGCCGCCCGGCTCGCTCGCGGCCAGCTCCATCATGGCCATCGAGAACCGCCCCGGCGGCAGGTCGGCGATGCTGGTGCGGCCCCGGGTGGGGTGGTCGATCTCCCGTACGCGCTCGTACAGCAGACCAGTGAACCCGTCCGCGCCGGCGGGCGCGCCGGCCGGCACGGCGGCGGGCACCGCCGGGGCGGGCCGGCTTTCGTGCTCGGGCCGCGGGTCGCGGGCGAACGGCAGCGCCGCGAACACCTCGCGCAGGCCCGACGGCAGCCACGAGCGGCCCTTCGGCGCGTCGTCGTCGAGCGTGTCGCGCAGGTAGGCCCAGAGGAACTTGCTGCGGATCGCCAGCAGCCGCACGATGGCCTCGTTCAGCCCGCTGACGAGCAGCGACAGCAGGAGGAAGGCCAGCACGAGGCCGAGCGCCAGATCGATGTAAGCGGATAACAAGCCGATCACCCCGCGCCTTGATACACCCTGCGCCGCGCGGCCGCAACGGAAAGACTCAGTCTCCGTAGAAGACGCGCTCGACGACCTGGCGGGCGCGGCGGGTGACGCGGCGGTAGTCGTCGAGGAAGTCCTCCGACCCGTCGGCCGGGTAGCCGAGGGCGCGGGCGAGGTGGCGGCGCTCGCGGGCGCTCGCCGGGACGCTGTCGCCGGGCCGCCCCTTCACCAGCATGATCGCGTCCCTGACGCCGGATGCGCACCGCCACGCCTCGGCCAGGACCGTCTCGTCGGCCGCGTCGAGCAGCCCTTCGGCCACGGCGGCGCGCAGCGCCTCAAGCGTGCGGGTGGTGCGCAGGGAGGGCAGCGCGCCGGCGTGGCGGAGCTGCTGGAGCTGGGCCACCCACTCCACGTCGGACAGGCCGCCGGGGCCCAGCTTGGTGTGCAGGGCGGGGTCGGCGCCGCGCGGCAGCCGCTCCGCCTCCATCCGCGCCTTGAGCCTTCTGATCTGCCGTACGGCGTCGTCGGTGATGCCGCCGGCCGGGTAGCGCAGCTCGTCGACCATGGCGATGAACGCGGCGCCGAGCCCGGCGTCACCGGCGGAGAACCTGGCGCGCAGCAGCGCCTGCGACTCCCACGGCGACGACCAGCGGGCGTAGTAGGCGCGGTAGGAGGCGAGGGTGCGGACCAGCGGCCCCTGCCTGCCCTCGGGGCGCAGGTCGGGGTCGATGAGCAGCGGCGGGTCGGGCGCGGGCAGGGCGAGCAGCCGGCGCACCTCGTTGGCCACGGCGAAGGCGGCGTCGGTGGCGTCGCGCTCGGCGGCGCCCTCCAGCGGCCGGTGGACGAACATCACGTCGGCGTCGCTGGCGTAGGAGGACTCCATGCCGCCGAGCCGGCCCATGGCGATGATCGCGAACTGGGTGGGCAGCTCGCCGCGCCGCTCGGCCGACACCTTGCCGATGGCCGCGTCGAGCGCGGACTGGAGGGTGACGTCGTTCAGCGCGGAAAGCGCCACGCCGACCCGCTCGATGTCGATCAGCCCGGCGACGTCGGCCACGGCGGTGCGGAACAGCTCGCGGCGGCGCAGCGCCCGGACGGCGGCCACCGCGGTCTCCGCCTCGTCGGTGTAGCGGGACACGGCGGCGGACGCCTCGCCGAGCAGCGCCTCGGGCGGGCGGACGGCCAGGTCCTCGTCGCGGCCGAGCAGCGCGACCGCCTCGGGGGCGTGCGTGAGCAGCTGGGTGGCGTACCGGCTGGTGCCGAGGACGCGCGCCAGGCGCTGGGCGACGGCGGTCTCGTCGCGCAGCAGCCGCAGGTACCACGGCGTGGCGCCCAGCTTGTCGCTCACCTGGCGGAAGCCGAGCAGCGCGGCGTCGGGGTCGGGCGTGTCGGCGAACCAGCCGAGCATGACCGGCAGCAGCGTCCGCTGGATCGCCGCCCGCCGGGACACGCCGCCGGCCAGGGCGGCGATGTGGCGCAGCGCGCCCTCCGGGTCGACGTAGCCGAGCGCGCCGAGGCGGGCCTCGGCGGCGGAGGTCGACAGCCGCGCCTCGGTCTCCGGCAGGCGGGCCACGGCATGCAGCAGCGGCCGGTAGAACAGCTTCTCGTGCAGGCGGCGGGCCTGGCTGGCGTGCCGCCTCCACCGGGTGGTGAACTCGCCGACCGGGTCGGCCTGCATGCCCAGCGCCCGGCCGAGCCTGCGCAGGTCGGCGGGGTCCCCGGGCAGCACGTGGGTGCGGCGCAGCCGGTGGAGCTGGAGCAGGTGCTCCACCTGGCGCAGGAACGTGTACGCCTCGGCCAGGCCGCGCGAGTCGTCGCGCCCGACGTACCCGCCCCGCGACAGGGCGGCCAGCGCGGGCAGCGTGGCGCGGCGGCGCAGCAGCGGGTCGAGCCGGCCGTGCACGAGCTGCAGCAGCTGCACCGCGAACTCGATGTCGCGCAGCCCGCCGGGGCCCAGCTTGATCTGCCGCTCCCCCTCGGCCAGCACGTGCGCCTCCACGCGGCGGCGCATGGCCTGGACGTCCTCGACGAAGTTGTCGCGGGTGGCGGCCGACCAGACGAGCTCGTTGACCGCGCCGACGTACTCCTGCCCCAGCTCCAGGTCGCCGGCCACGGGCCGGGCCTTGAGCAGCGCCTGGAACTCCCACGTCTTGGCCCAGCGCCGGTAGTAGGCGAGGTGGCTGGCGAGGGTGCGCACCAGCGGGCCCGACCGGCCCTCGGGGCGCAGCCCGGCGTCCACCTCCCACAGCGACCCCTCGGCGGTGGCGGCCGAGCAGGCGCGCATCATGGCCTGGGCGAGCCGGGTGGCGGTGCGCAGCGCCTTGGTCTCGTCGGCGCCCTCACGCGGCTCGGCGACGAAGACGACGTCCACGTCGCTGATGTAGTTGAGCTCTCTGGCGCCGCACTTGCCCATGCCGATCACGGCGAGCCGCGCGTCGTCGGTGTCGACCTCGGTACGGGCGATCGCCAGCGCGGCTTCCAGGGCGGCGCCCGCGAGGTCCGAGAGCTCGGCGGTGACCTCCTGGAAACCGGCCTGGCCGGTGAGGTCGCGGGCGGCCAGGTGGGCGAGCCGGCCACGATAGGCGATCCGGAGGCCGGCGAGGGCGCCGGAGCCGGTGGCGCGCGGCTCGGGGTCGCCAGGATCGGCGCCGACGGCGCGCAGCAGCTCCGCCCTCGCCTCTCCGAGTCCGGGCAGGGCCAGCGTGTCGAGCTGGGCGGGGTGGCGTACCAGGTGCTCTCCCAGAGCGGCGCTGACGCCGAGCACGGCGAGCACCCGTTCCCTGAGCGCGCCGTCGGCGCGCAGCCGGTCGAGGACGGCGGGCTCGCGCTCGGCGAGCCTGGTCAGCGAGGCCAGCGCGAGGTCGGGGTCGGCGACGCCGGCGAGGGCGTCGAGCAGGTCGCCCAGCTCCACCCCGGCCTGCTCCACCAGGCGGGCGGCGGTGGCGGCGTCGGCGAATCCGAGTCTGGCGAGGCGGGCGGCGGTGGACTCGATCCTGGGCACCCCTCCAGTTTGACAGGCCCGCCGGGCGGCGGCCTAGGATAAAACGCAACGGTGCGTTGCGTTTGGGGAGGTTTCGTGGTGGAGAGGGTGCCGGCGACGGTGACGTGGGGGCTGTTCGCGGCGTGGGTGGTGCACGACGCGGAGGAGCTGGCGACCATGGCCCGATGGTCACGCTCGGCCCGGCCGCGGCTGGAGCGGCTGTTCCCCTCGGTGCCGTGGGAGCGGCTGGAGGTCTCGCAGGCGCACGTCACCGTGGCGATCGGGCTGATGGGCGCGGTGATGGCGGCGGCGTCGGCCGAGGGCGCCCGCACCGGCGGGCGCAGCCCGCTGTTCCAGGCGGCGCTGGCGGGTTTCGGCGCGCACGGCGTCGTCCATCTGGCGCAGGCGGCGCTCACCCGCGGTTACACGCCGGGGGTGGTGACCTCGCCGCTGGTGGTGATCCCGTTCTCGGTGTGGGCGTGGCGGCGGCTCAAGGCGGCGGGCGTGCCGGTGGACGCCGGACCCTCGGCGTCACTCGCCGCCTTCCCTGTGCTGGCCTCCGCCGTCCACGGCCTCGCCCACGTCCTCACCCGCCGCAGGATCAGGCGCCCTGCGGCGTGAGGGGGGCCGCGTGGGCGCGGACGCGGGCCGCGAAGGCCCGCGCCATCGGGCGCCAGGTGGACTCCAGGGCGGGCGCCGCGGCCCGCACCTGGTCGTCGAGATGTTCCAGGCCGGTTCCCGCGGTCCACGAGGCGAAGATGTCCGGCGTGGCCTCGGGGTGGAACTGGACCGCCCAGGCCTCGCCCAGCCGGTAGGCCTGGTTCGGGTAGCGGTCGCCGGTCATCAGCGGCACCGCGCCGTCGGGCAGCCGCGTCATGGCGTCCCGGTGATACTGGACGGCGACCGCGCGCCCGACGCCCGCCAGCAGCGGGTCGGCGGCCGCGGCGGGCAGCGCGACGACCTCGCACGCGCCGGCCTCCAGCCCGTCGCCGCCCCGCTCCACGGTGCCGCCGCAGGCCATGGTCAGCAGCTGGGCGCCGAGGCAGACGGCCAGCGTGGGCGTGCCGTCCTCGACGGCCCGGCGCAGCAGCGCGCGGGTGGCCGGCTGCCAGGGGCAGCGCTCGTCCTCCCACGCGGCGGCCTCGCCACCGAGCACGATCAGCCCGTCCGCCGCCCGCTCGGGGATCTCCTCCCCGAGGTACGGCCGGACGACGTCGCAGGGCAGCCCCAGCCAGCCGGCCAGGTAGCCGAGCGGAGCGTCGGCCTCGTTCTCGATCACCGTGATGCGCATAGCACCTAATGTAAAGCCCGCTTTGTCCCTAAACTCCCAGCATGAGGATCGAGGATGTCGACGGCCTGCGGATCGCCACGTACGGCGCCGGGCCGCGGGTGATCGTGGCGGTGCACGGGATCACCGCCTCGTCGAAGGCCTGGGAGGCGGTCGGGCGGCGGCTCCCCGACGGATGGTCGATGGTCGCCATGGACCTGCGCGGCCGCGGCCACAGCGCCGGCCTGCCCGGTCCGTACGGGCTGGACAGGCACGCCGAGGACGTGCTGCGGGTGGCGGACCGCGTGGGCGCCGGGCCGGACGCGGTGCTGACCGGCCACTCGATGGGCGGGTACGTGGCGGCGCTGGCGGCGGCGCGGCGGGAGTTCGCGCGGGTGGTGCTGATCGACGGCGGCCTGCCGCTGCCGCTGCCGCCGGGCATGGACGCGGACGAGGCCATGGTCGCCACGCTCGGCCCGGCGCTGGCCCGGCTGCGCCAGACGTTCCCCTCGGCGGAGGCGTACCTGGAGTTCTTCCGGGCGCATCCCGCCTTCGACGGGTTCTGGAGCGCCGAGGTGGAGGAGTACGTGCGCTACGACCTGACCGGGCCGGAGGGCGCGCTGCGCTCGCGGGCGGTGCCGGAGGCCGTGGCCGAGGACGGGCACTGGCTGCTGCGCGAAGGGGCGAGGATCGGCGACGCGCTCCAGAACATCGAGGCGCCGCTGCACCTGCTGCGCGCTCCGCGCGGGCTGCTGAACCAGGACGTCGGCATGTTCCCGGACGACCTGACCGCTCCCTGGCTGGTCCGGCTGCCGGAGCTGAGGGACGAGGTGGTGCCGGACTGCAACCACTACACGATCCTGTTCGACGATCGGTGCGTGGCGACCATCGTCGAGCGACTCACCTCCTGACACGGCGGACGGCCCCGCACAGGGGGCCGTCCGGCGCCGTGGGTCAGCGAGGAGCGATCCACGTGGCGTTCGCGGCGGCCACCAGCGTGCCGTCCACCTCGTAGATCGCGCTCTGGCCGAACATCTTGCGGCCCTCGCGGCCGGTCTCGCGGGCCACCACGGAGTAGACCCCGCCGGCGGTCACCTTGCGGTGGAACTGCACCGCGAGCCGTCCGAGCAGCGCCGACTGGCCCGGCCTGAAGTGGGCCCAGCCGGTGACGCAGTCGAGCGCGGCGCCCACGACCGCGGGCGGCACGCCGTCCTCGTCGGCCACCGTGAACGGCACCCGCCACCCGGCCGCGACCAGGTCGTCACTGCCCTCGACCGGGCCCGGGAAGATGCGCAGGCCGTCACCCGGCTCGCGGAACCCGCACGCGAAACACTCGGGGAAGGCGTGCGCGCGGCGACCGGCGAACCCGGCCTCCGCCCGCGCGGCCTCGGTGAAGGACACGAACGGCGGCGCCTGCACGTCCTCGGCCACCGGGATGGCCTCGACCAGCGGTTTCCCGCCGTCGTAGAGGGAGACGGAGTTGGCCAGATGCTCCAGCTTCAACTCGGTGCCGAGCGGTGTCGGGGCGCGCAGCGTGACCTCGACCGCCGATCGCCCGCCGTTCAGCACGCCCGCGAGGGTGCCGGCCAGCCAGCCGCCGTTGGCGGATCGCGCGGGCCCCCGGAAGCGGTCGGGAACGGTCAGTACGGTCTGCAGGGCAGCCGTCGTCATGCAACACCCTCCAATATCGCCATAAATCGGCGAAGTCCTGATACGTCGTTTGAGATGGGCCGATACTACTGGACCTGCTGATCAGCCCATACTCGGGCCCACACCAGGTGATGTCCCGCCCATCGCGGAGCCCTGCCGCTGCCCGAGATCTCCAGGAGGGAACCTCCGGAATCAGTAAAAGATACGGTGCCGATGTTGCGAGCAGGTGACTTCCGGGTGGAAGTGATGTTGCTCACGTTCGCCGGTCCGGCTCCTCCCGGCCGTCCTCGGCGCCGGGGAGGGCGATCCTGGACGCGATCACGTACTCGATCCGGACGTCCCGGTACTCCTCGCCCTCGCGGACCCGGTCGGGCAACCGGTCCCGGCGGCTGCCGGAGGCGGACTCCTCCCCCGGTTCGCCGGCGAACCGCACCGACGTCTCGGGCACCTCCGCGAACCGCAGGCGGTCCGCGCGCACCGTGGCGGTGAACACGATGTCGGCGTCCTCGATGAGCCGGCGGCTGGGACGGTCGTCGTTCATCACGGCTCCAGGGTCTAGCGGCGGACCCGTTTGGACAGTTCCAGAAGCTGGCGCGCGCCCACCCGCCCCACGGCCCTGCCGAGATCCCGCAGCGAGTCCCCCAGATGCGGCCCTTCCTCCCCGGTCCCGGACTCGGGCCGAGTGGACTTGGGCGTCGGCTCGGGCTCAGGTTCGGGTTCGGACTTGTCCTCGGGTTCAGGTTCCGGCTGGGACCCAGGTTCGGGTTCGGGTTCGGGCTCCGGCTCCGGCTCTTCGAGTGTCGCGTCGCCGGGTGCGTACGGCTCCTCGTGTTCGCCGAGGAGTTCGGCGTCGCGGCCCAGGTCCGCGATCGGCCGCTCGACCTCCGGCAGCGCGTCGCCCACGTCCCGGACGGCGGTCGCCACGCTGTCGACGGCGCCGGTGACGATCTCGGGGTTGCGGTCGATCGTCCGCAGGACGTCACCGACGATCAACGCGACGTTGTCGAGCCGTACCTTGAGCATCGCCTGCGCGTCCACGCCGTCGATCTCCAGGTTCACCTTGCCGAGCACGACGTCCACGCCGACGTGCAGGTTGAGCAGGTCGAGCACGTCGGCCTGGAGGGAGACCCGCGCCCGCAGGTCCTCCACATCGAGGCTGATCTTGTCGACCTTGACCGTCGGGACGTCCAGCAGGACATCCGGGTCGGCGGAGCCGGACGGCCTCCGCTCCGGTTCGGAGTAGAGCAGGTCCGGATGCTCGCCGGCGGCCTCCGGCACGTCATCGGTCATGTCCGCGCTCCTCCCCGCCCGTCGGGAACGGCTGATGCGCCGAGGAAGTGGCCCTTCCAGTGCACGGCCTACCCGAGAACGCGACAAAGCGCCCAAACTAGGACCCAAATCGGCGTATAGGCGTCAGAGGACGGGCAGGTAACGCCCGAGCTCGAACTCGGTGACCGTGCGCCGGTAGTCACGCCACTCCGCCCGCTTGTTGCGCAGGAAGAAGTCGAACACGTGCTCGCCGAGCGTCTCGGCCACCAGCTCGCTGCGCTCCATGACGCTTATGGCCTCGTCGAGCGACTGCGGCAGCGGCTGGATGCCCAGGGCACGCCGTTCGGCGCTGGTGAGGGTCCACACGTTGTCCTCGGCCGCCGGCGGCAGCTCGTAGCTCTCCTCGATGCCCTTGAGCCCGGCGGCCAGGACGAGCGCGAAGGCGAGGTACGGGTTGCAGGCCGAGTCGAGCGACCGGAACTCGATGCGGGTCGAGCCGCCCTTGTGCGGCTTGTACATGGGCACCCGCACCAGGGCCGAGCGGTTGTTGTGGCCCCAGCAGATGTAGGAGGGGGCCTCGCCGCCCTGCCCGGCGATGGCCTCGGCGCCGCCCCACAGCCGCTTGTAGGAGTTGACCCACTGGTTGGTGATGGCGGTGATCTCGGCGGCATGCCTGAGCAGGCCGGCGATGAACGAGCGGCCCACCTTGGACAGCTGGTAGTCGGCGCCGGGCTCGTGGAAGGCGTTGCGGTCGCCCTCGAACAGCGACATGTGGGTGTGCATGCCGGACCCGGGGTGCTCGGTGAACGGCTTGGGCATGAACGAGGCCCAGACGCCCTGCTCCAGCGCGACCTCCTTCATGACCAGGCGGAAGGTCATGATGTTGTCGGCCGTGGTGAGCGCGTCGGCGTAGCGCAGGTCGATCTCCTGCTGGCCGGGGGCGCCCTCGTGGTGGCTGTACTCCACCGAGATGCCCATCGACTCCAGCATCATGATCGCCTGGCGGCGGAAGTCGTGGCCGGAGCTGTGGGGCGTGTGGTCGAAGTAGCTGCCGGAGTCGATCGGCTCGGGCCGCAGGCTCTCGCCCGGCCGGTTCTTCAGCAGGAAGAACTCGATCTCCGGGTGGGTGTAGAAGGTGAACCCCATGTCGGCGCATTTGGCGAGCGTGCGCTTGAGCACCCAGCGCGGGTCGGCGTGGGACGGGGAGCCGTCGGGCATGAGGATGTCGCAGAAGATGCGCCCGGCGCCGGGCGTCTCGCTGCGCCAGGGCAGGATCTGGAACGTCGACGGGTCGGGCTTGGCGAGCATGTCGGACTCGTAGACCCGGGCGAACCCCTCGATGGCGGAGCCGTCGAAGCCGATGCCCTCGGCGAACGCGCCTTCCAGCTCGGCCGGCGCTATCGCGACGGACTTGAGGAAGCCGAGCACGTCGGTGAACCAGAGCCGGATGAACCGGATGTCGCGTTCCTCGAGCGTGCGGAGCACGAACTCCTGCTGGCGGTCCACGGCATCCCCTCGTGCAGATGGAGTACAGGTCACTTATCAGCATGCCGTGTCCGTGTTTCGCACAGGTTACGAGGGGTGCCGGTGCGAGCCTCACTGACAAAGGGCGTGCCCGGTCTTAATGTGATCACGCAGTCAGTCTCGGGGGAGGCATTGGTGGCTATCGACCTGCTCAATCTCAAGCTCGATCGGGCCTTCGACCACATCGACGCGGCCGGCAGGGGCGTCGTGGACCGCGAGGACCTGCTGGGCCTGGGCGCCCGGATCCTGGTCGGTTTCGGGGAGTCCCCCACGTCCGTGACCGGCAGCGCCCTCGTCGACGGCTTCGACCGCGTCTGGGCGGAGCTGTCGGCCGCGCTCGGCCGCGACGAGGACGTCGACATGTCCCGCGAGGACTTCGCGCTCGGCATGACCGCCGCGTTCGTCAAGGGCGACAGGTACGACCCGGTCTTCGGCCCGGCGGCCGCGGCGGTGGCCGGGCTGTGCGACCGCGGCGGCGACGGCTACGCGGGGCCGGAGGAGTTCCGCACGCTGCTGGCCGCCTTCGGCACCGGCCACGACGACGCCGACGCGGCGTTCGACCGGCTCGACACCACGGGCCGGGGCGTGCTGACGGTGGACGAGCTGGTGCGCGCCGCCCGCGACTTCTACACGGGCGAGGACCCCGAGGCGCCCGGCAACTGGCTCTTCGGGCCCCTGTGAACACCGCGGTGAGCACGACCGTGATGGCTTCCGTACGGTCCGCGCTCCGATCCGTCCTGCACTGGAAGCCCCTGCTGCCGCTGCCCCGCCGGGGCAGCAGGGCCGCCGCCGCGCTGCTGCCGCTGGTCGAGCGGGTGCCCGGGATGGCGGCGCCGTGCCGGATGCATCCCGCCGTGTACGCGATCGAGGCGGCCGTCATCGACTGGGCGCGCCGTACGGGCCTGCGCGCCGACCCGGGGGTCGGCTTCCACCGGATGGCGGGGCGGGCGTTCGCCGAGTTCGACGCGGCCGCGGCGGCGCTGTTCGCGCAGTGGCTGACGTGGCTGTTCCACCTGGACGACGAGCTGGACGAGGGGCCGTGCCCGCTGGAGGTGTTCCAGGGGATGCTGGAGGGCGCCGGCGGCCATCCGCTGGAGGCGGCCTTCGCCGACCTGTGGCGGGTGACGAGCGCGCGGATGAGCGACCAGTGGCGCCGCCGGTTCGCGGTCAACCTGCAGCGCCAGCACTACGCCTGCCGCACCGAGGCCGACAACAGGGCGGCGGGCCAGGCGCCGACGCTGGCCGACTACCCGATGCTGCGCAGGGGCACGGTCGGCCCCTATCTGTACGACCTGGTGGAGCCGTGCCTGCGGGTTGAGGTGCCGGCCTGGGTGCACCGGTCGGAGCCGTGGCAGGAGCTGGTGAACTCCTGCAGCGACATCACCGCCTGGTGCAACGACGTGGCCTCGCGGCCCAAGGAACGCGGCGACGGCCACAACCTCGTCGTGATCGCGATGCGCGAGCTGGGCCTGGGCGAGCGGGAGGCGGTCGGCTGGGTGCTCGACCGGATCGCCGAGCGGTGCCGCGACATGAGCGGGGCCGCGCGTCGGCTGCCGCTGGACGATCTCGCGCCGGGCACCGCCAGGGACGTGAGCAAGGTGGCGTGCGCCTACCTCGCGGCGCCGCGGGCCCACCTCGACTGGCTGCTGGAGTCGTCCCGCTACGCGTGAGGGGCGGCGGCGAGCGCGTCGCCGGTGGCGGTGCGGCGGTAGACGACCTGCTTGCCGACCCGCATGCCGACGGTCAGGCCGCTGCCGCTGAGCACGGTCAGGTGCTGGCTGACCGCGCCGGGCGTCAGCGCCATGCGGCCGGCCAGCGCCGTGGTGGTGGCCGGCTCGGCCAGCGCGAGCAGGATGCGGGCGCGGCTGCGGCCGATGAGCGCGGCGAGCGCGCCGGGCGCGGGCGGCGGGCCCTGCTCCCACAGCGTGCCGACGCCGAGCACCGGATAGACGAGCATGGACTGGTACGGGGCGGACATGACGGCGACCGACGGCCAGTAGAACGCGCTCGGCACCAGCACCAGGCCGTCGCCGTGCAGCGCCGGGTCGTCGTTGCACCAGGGCCGGTCGACGAGGAGCCGGCCACCGGTCCAGGTGACGGCCGGGTCGAGCCCGTCGAACAGCTCGCGGGCGCCGCCCCTGGCGAGCTGCCGCGAGCGGCGCAGCACGTCGCGTTCGAGCAGCGCGTGGACGCGCGGCCAGAACTCGGCGAGACACGTCCGCCAGTACGCCTCAAGGGCGTCGGCGACCCGCTGGATCCCGCCCGCCGGGTCGGCGACGAACCGGCCGAGCGCGGCCGGATCGGCGGAGCGCACCTCCCGCGCCTCGTGCAGCGCCCGCTCCGGCGAGGTGCGCCTGACGCGCTCCAGCTCGGCGGCGAAGTCGGGCATGGGCGTGTCGGGCGGCGGGGTGAGGAAGTCGGCGAGATAGCCGCTCGGGGGCACGAGCGCGAGCAGCTCGGCCAGGTCGAGCCCGGCCAGGCGGGACCGCACGCAGGTGAGCCACGGCAGATGCAGGGCCTGCCTGGCCGGGTCCTGGAGGGTGCGCAGGCTCGCGACCAGCTCCCACAGCGGGGAGAAGGCGAACCGGATCCGGGCCACGTCCTCAGGCTTCAGCTCCCACGTCACCGGCATGCTTTTAGTGTGCCCTAAATCGTTCGACCCGGCGATCCGAGGGCCGGAACCTGGCGGGGTGACGACCACCGCTCCCGAAAAACCGCCCTTCCTGCGCGCCGCGTTCGGCGGGCTGCCCCGCCCCTTCTGGGCCCTGTGGGGCGGCACCCTGGTGAACCGCCTGGGCGCCATGGTGCTGCCGTTCACCGGCGTGTTCCTCACCCAGGCGCGCGGCCTGTCCGTGGCCGCCGCCGGTCTGGTCATGGCCGTCTTCGGGGCGGGGTCGCTGCTGTCGCAGCTGCTGGCCGGGACACTGGCCGACCGGATCGGGCGCCGGGCCACGCTGGCCGGCGGCATGGTGGCCACCGCGGCGGCGCTGATGGCGCTCGGCTACAGCACGACGCTGCCCGCGATCCTGGCCTCGATGCTGGCGCTCGGCCTGGTCGTGGACGCCTACCGGCCGGCCTCGAACGCGCTGGTCGCCGACCTGGTCTCGCCGGAGCACCGGCCGCGGGCGTTCGGGCTGCTGTTCTGGGCGATCAACCTGGGCTACTCGGTCGGCATGACGGCGGGCGGGTGGCTGGCGCAGCAGGGCTTCCTCCTGCTGTTCTGGCTGAACGCGGCGAGCTGCCTGGTCTTCGCGGCGCTGGTGTGGCGGGCGGTGCCGGAGACCCGGCCCACGGGCGAGTCCGGGCCCGGCGGGTTCGGGATGGTGCTGCGCGACCGGCTGATGGTCGCGTTCACGCTGGTGACGCTCGGGAACGCGCTGATGTACGCGCAGACGTACACGATGCTGCCGGTGGCGATGACGAAGCTGGCCGGGCTGACGACCGCCCAGTTCGGCGCGGCGATGGCGCTGAACGGGGTGCTCATCGTGATCGTGCAGCCGCTCGTGTCCGGCTGGCTGGGCCGCAGGGACGCGCCCAGGACGCTGGCGGCGGGGCTGGCGGTGATGGGGGTGGGGTTCACGCTGACGGCCTTCGTCACCAGCACGGCCATGCTGGCGGTCACCATCGCCGTGTGGACCGCCGGCGAGATCGTCACCGCGGGCATCGCCGGGACCATCCTGGCCAGGCTCGCCCCGGCCCACCTGCGCGGCCGGTACGCGGGACTGTTCGGGTTCGCCTGGTCGGCGGCCGGGATGCTGACGCCGCTGATGGGCAGCGCCCTGCTGGAGGTCGGCGGGCAGCCGGCGCTCTGGTTCACGACGGGCGGGATCGGTCTCGTCTCCGCGGCGGGGATGCTCGCGATCGGCCCCGCGATCAGGCGCCGTTGAACGGATTTTGATCCGTCGTTGGCCCAGGCCCGATAATTTCCTCGCAGCCAGAGGGCTGGGAGGACGGATTACATGCGCCACGCAGGGGCGGCGCGTGGCGCGGCGATCGGGCTCGCCACGCTCGCGATCGCCTTGGAGCTCGCCAACGCCTGGGTGACCGCCCAGCTGCCGCCCGCCCCCTACACGCCGCTCCCGTTCGCGCCGGAGGACGTGGCCGGCACCGCGTTCCCGGTGTTCGGCGCCATCCTGGTGGTGCGCAGGCCGCGGCTGGCCATCGGGTGGCTGCTGTGCGCGGGCGGCGTGAGCGCCGCCGCCAACATCCTGTCCGCCAACCTCATCGCCCTGTACGGGGAACCGGGGTGGGGCTGGATCGTGGTGCAGGCCACCTGGCAGGCCTGCCAGCTCTCGCTCGGCGTGCTGCTGCCCCTGCTCTACCCGGCGGGCCGGATGCCGTCGCCGCGCTGGCGGTGGGCGCTCCTGCCGGCGGTGGCGGGTCACCTGCTCGACTGGACCGCGATCGTGATCATGGAAAGGGAGCTGAGGGACGCCGCCCACGTGCTCGTCGCCGCGGGCATGGCGCTGGCCTTCGCCTCGCTGGCCGTGCGGTTCACCCGGGGGGACCCGGTCGAGCGGCGGCAGATCCTGTGGGTGCTCGTCACCCTGCCGGGGCTGCTGATCCCGTGGATGCTCGGCGGGCCGTTCTGGTGGCTGGCCACGCTCGGCATCCCGCTCATCCCGGCGGCGATCGCGGTGGCGGTGCTGTGCTACCGGCTGTTCGGCATCGACACGCTGATCAGCCGTGCCATGGTCGGCACCGGGCTCGCCCTGGTCATCACCGCCGTCTACCTGGCGGTGGGCGCCGCCTCCAGCCTGTTCCTGGCCGAGGTGGACCCGGTCGCCGGGCTGGCGGCCGCGCTGTTCGCCGGGGTGTTCTTCCAGCCGATGCGGCACGCGCTGCAGCGCGGCGTGGACCGCCTGCTCTACGGCGGCGTCGGCGTGCCCGCCGAGCTGGCCGAGCGGCTCAAGCACCGGCTGCAGCGCGTCGACCCGGGCCACGGGCTGCTGGCCGCGCTGGAGGTGCTGCGCGAAGGGCTGTCGGTGACCGGGGCGGCGGTCGAGGTGGACGGCGCGACCACGGTGACCGGCTCGCCCGGTCCGATCGCCCGTACCGTCCCGCTGGTCTGGCACGGCGAGCCGGTCGGGCTGCTGCTCATCGGCCCGGCGGGCCGGCGCCGCTTCCCCGCCGCGCACGACGAGCGGGTGATCGCCACGCTCCTCCCGTACCTCGCCGACGCCGCGCACGCGGTGCGCATGACCGCGGCCGTGCGGCGGTCGCGCGAGCGGATCCTGACCGCGCGCGAGGAGGAGCGGCGGCGCCTGCGCCGCGACCTGCACGACGGGCTGGGCCAGTCGCTCACCGGGATGGCGATGGTGATCAACGCGGCCCGCATCTCCCTGCGCCGCTCCCCCGAGCAGGCCGAACGGCTGCTGGCCGACCTGCGCGCGGGCATGGACGCGATCAGCGGCGACATCAGGCAGCTCGTGTACGGGCTGCGCCCGCCGGCGATCGACGAGCTCGGCCTGGCCGGCGCGATCGGGGAGCTGGCCCGCACGCCCGAGGAGCCGGCGACCTCGGTGGAGACCGACGGCGACCTGGACGGCCTGCCCGCGGCGGTGGAGGTGGCGGCGTACCGGATCGTCCAGGAGGCGCTCACGAACGCGCGCAAGCACGCCGCCGCCTCCCGCGTGACGGTCCGGCTGGAGCGCGACAACCGGGTGCTGCGCGTCACGGTGGCCGACGACGGGATCGGCCTGCCGCCGGACGCCCGCGCGGGCGTCGGGCTGGGGTCCATGCGCGAGCGCGCCGCCGAGCTGGGCGGCGCCTGCGTGGTCCGGGCCGCCGAGAACGGCGGAACCGTGGTGAGCGCGGATCTGCCCACGCCATGAGTTCCCATTTACCGGCACATCTGGATGGCCGTAGGCTTATGCCCACAATGTTGACTTTCACTGCGCTCGGACCGTTCCAGGCCTGGGCGGACGGCGTCCCCCTCGACCTCGGCGGTCAGCGACAGCGGGCGGTGCTCGCCCGGCTGATCGTGGCCGGGGGCCGGGCCGTTCCCGTGAACACGCTCATCGACGAGCTCTGGCCCGGCGATCCGCCCGCGCAGGCGCTCTCGACCATCCAGGGGTACGTCTCCCGCCTGCGCCGCGTGCTCGAACCGGGCCGGGCGCCCCGCGAGGAGGCGTCCGTCCTGGTGTCGGCCCCGCCCGGCTACGCGCTGCGGGCCCGTCCAGAGCAGGTGGACACCTGGCGGTTCGAGCGCCTGGCCAAGTCCGACGGGCCGCCCGGCGAGGTGTGGGCGGCCATGGACGGCGCGCTGGCGCTGTGGCGCGGGCCCGCGCTGGCCGAGTTCGCCGACCTGACGTGGGCGGCGACCGAGGCGGCCAGGCTGGAGGAGTTGCGGCTCGTCGCGATCGAGCGGCGGGGCGCGGCCGGGCTGGCGCTCGGGAGCCCGACGGCGCTGGTCGCGGACCTGGAGGCGCACGCCGCCGCGCATCCGCTGCGCGAGGAGGCCTGGCGTCTGCTGGCGCTGGCCCTCTACCGCACCGGCCGGCAGGGCGACGCGCTCGCCGCGCTGCGCCGCGCCCGCGCGGTCTGGCGGGACGAGCTGGGCCTGGACCTCACGGCGGGGTTGCAGCGGCTGGAGCACGACATGCTTGCCCAGACCCTGCCGGACATCCCCCAGACCCCCGTGGCGGACCGGCCCGCCGCCGACGCGGAGCCCGCGGCCTCCCCCGGCGGCCCGCCCCTGCGGGTGCTCGTCGCCGACGACCAGGCGCTGGTACGCGCCGGGCTCAAGGTCGTGCTGGCCGCGGAGGCGGGGCTGGAGGCGGCCGGGGAGGCCGGGGACGGCGAGGAGGCCATCGCCGCCGCCCGCGCCCTGCGCCCCGACGTCGTGCTGCTCGACATCCAGATGCCGAACCTGGACGGCCTGGCCGCCGCCCGCCGCATCCTCACCGCCGCCGATCCGCCCAAAGTGATCATGATGACCACCTTCGGCAGCGACGAGAACCTCTACGCGGCGCTGCGCGCGGGCGTCAGCGGGTTCATGCTCAAGACCTCGCCGCCCGAGCAGCTCGTCGCCGCCATCCGGGCCGCCGCCGCAGGTGACGCGCTCATCGACCCGGCGGTCACCACCCGGCTCATCTCCGCCTTCGCCGGGCACACCGACCCGGCCTCGCCGCCCGCGCTGGCCGGGCTCACCGACGCCCAGCTCGACGTGCTGAAGCTGGTGGCGCGCGGGCTCACGAACCGGCAGATCGGCCAGACGCTGGCCATGCCGGAGCCGGAGGTGCAGGGGACGGTGCGGACGCTGCTCGACAACCTGGGGTTGTTCGAGCGGGCGCAGCTCGTGGTCGCGGCCTACGAGTCCGGCCTGGTGACCCCGGGAAGCATCGCAGCGAAGTAGGCCGATTTATCGTCATTTTGAGGCTAAAAATAACCCCGTACTAGGCTGGGGCCGTGGCACAACTGCGTATCGCCCTGGCCCAGACGAACCCGACCGTAGGCGACCTGGACGGCAACGCCGACAAGCTCGTGGCGTGGACCCGCCGGGCCGCCGACCGCGGCGCACACCTGGCCGTGTTCACCGAGATGTTCCTCACCGGCTACCCCGTCGAGGACCTCGTGCTGCGCACCTCCTTCGTGGACGCCAGCATCGCCGCGATCGAGGAGGTGGCGCTCCGGCTCGACCGCGAGGGCCTCGGCGACCTGCCGGTGGTGGTCGGCTACGTCGACCGGGCCGGCCTGGCCCCCCGGGTCGGCCAGCCCAAGGGCGCCCCGCTCGACGCCGCCGCCCTGCTCCACCGCGGCCGGGTGGTGGCCCGCACCGCCAAGCACCACCTGCCGAACTACGGGGTGTTCGACGAGTACCGCTACTTCGTCCGCGGCGACCGGCTGCCGATCTTCCGGCTGCACGGGGTCGACGTCGCCGTGGCGGTCTGCGAGGACCTCTGGCAGGACGGCGGCCCGGTCGCCGTGGTCGGCCAGGCGGGAGCGGGCCTGCTCGTGGTGCCGAACGCCTCCCCGTACGAGAAGGAGAAGGACGACATCCGCCTGGAGCTGTGCGCGCGCAGGGCGCGCGAGGCCGGCAGCGCGCTGGTCTACGTCAACCAGGTCGGCGGGCAGGACGAGCTGGTCTTCGACGGCGACTCGCTGGTGGTGGACGCCCGCGGCGAGCTGGTCGCGCGGGCCGCCCAGTTCCGTGAGGAACTGCTGGTCTGCGACCTCGACCTGCCGGTCTCGTCCGCCGGGACCGGTTCCTTCCCGTACGACGCCGGCGACGGCACCACCATCACCGTGGACCGGCTGGTGCTGTCGGACGACCCGCTTCCCGCGTACGAGCCGGAGCCCCCGAGCGTGGCCGAGCCGCTGGACACGGTCGCCGAGGTCTACGAGGCGCTGGTGCTGTCGGTGCGCGACTACGTGGCCAAGAACGGGTTCGAGTCGGTCATCCTCGGGCTGTCGGGCGGCATCGACTCCGCCCTGACGGCCACCATCGCCGCCGACGCCATCGGCCCGTCGCGGGTGCACGTGGTGCTCATGCCCTCCCGCTACTCCTCCGAGCACTCGCTGTCGGACGCCCAGGACCTGGTACGGCGGCAGGGCCTGCGGGCGCAGGTGGTGCCCATCGCGGAGATCGTGACCTCGTTCGAGAAGGAGATCGAGCTGTCCGGCCTGGCCTCCGAGAACCTCCAGGCCCGGGTGCGCGGCATGATCCTCATGGGCCTGTCGAACCAGCACGGCCACCTGGTGCTCACCACCGGGAACAAGAGCGAGCTGGCCACCGGCTACTCCACGCTCTACGGCGACTCGGCGGGCGGGTTCGCGCCGATCAAGGACGTGCCGAAGCTCATGGTGTGGGAGCTGTCCAGGTGGCGCAACGCCGGTGGCGACCCGTCGTTCCGGCTCCAGGTGGACGAGCCGATCCCGCCGAACTCCATCACCAAGGAGCCCAGCGCCGAGCTCCGCCCCGACCAGCGCGACACCGACTCCCTTCCCCCGTACGAGGTCCTGGACAAGCTGCTGGACGACTACGTCGAGAAGGACATGGGCTCCCGGGAGCTCATCGCCGCCGGGCACGATCCGGCGCTGGTCGCCCGCGTCATCCGGCTGGTGGACCTGGCCGAGTACAAGCGCCGCCAGTATCCGCCGGGTCCCAAGATCACCCCGAAGAACTTCGGCCGCGACCGGCGTCTCCCCATCACCAACCGCTGGCGCGAGACCACGTAGGCCTTTTCCCCTGCGGAAAGGCCCGCCGCGCGGCGGGCCTTTCCATCAGGGGATCAGCCGCAGTGCACGTTGTTGAGCTCGAGGATCGTCCAGGCGGGGACGGTCGCGCTGACGTCGATGCACTGGCCGGGCGCCGAGACGTACACCGGGCCGGCGTAGTACTTGTAGTTACCCGCGTCGGTGTCCGCCCCGCTGCCGTCACCTCTTGAGATCGTGACGTGCTTCCAGCTGGTGGTGCCGTCGTACTGACCGTAGCCGTAGGTCAGGGCGCAGTTCTTTCCGGTGCTGGAGCTGTAGTACACCTCCAGCGTGCCCGTGCGGGTGCCGTTCTTGGAGACCGCGTAGACGCCGACCCGGGAGTAGCTGCTGCCGCAGGGTCCGGCGGCGCCGGCCGGGGCCGCGCCCGCCACCAGCGTGGTCGTCGCGGCCAGGGCCGTGCCGGCCAGGAGGGTCGCCAGCTTACGTGTGCGCACGAATATCCTTTCGATCTTCCGTCGGGAAGTTGTCAGGATGGCACTGACTCACGGTTGCCGCCCGCGTGTCGCCCCCGATGTGACGGTTGACACATGTCCTCCCGGCCGTCAGGCCAGGAGGAGGGTGAGGCCGCCGAGGGTGTAGCAGAGCATGAGGACGAACAGCGGGATCTGGCCCGCCACCGCCTTGGCCGGGGGAAGCAGCCGGACCGAGCGGTCGTGGGCCGCGACCACGCCCGCCACGTGACCGGCGATGATGGCCAGCACCTGCACGGTGGCGATCACCGGGGGCGACACCAGGTCCGGGTTCACCTCCGCGTCCAGCCCCAGTGACAGGATGACCGCGCGCTGGCCCTCGATGACCAGGAGCGAGAAGTAGTGCGCGATCAGGTAGCCGATGGCGATCGGGACCAGGGAGTGGGCGAAGCGGGGGGCCAGGTCGCGGGCGCCGCCGATCCGGCCGGCCAGCCACAGGCAGGCTCCGTACAGGAGGGCGACGGCGGCGATGGCGGCGAGCAGTCCGGCGGTGCCGAGGCCGGCGCGGCCGAGCGGGCCTGACTGGAGGGCGTCCACCCAGGCGGGGGTGGTGGAGAAGCCGTCGTAGCCGGTGCTGCCGAGGAGCACGCACACGGTGGCGACCAGGCCGGGGGCGGGCCGGATGGCGTCGAGGCCGTCGAAGGGGCCGCGCAGCACGAGGGTGCCGTCGGCGCGGCGGCCGATGGGGGCGAGCTGGCCGGCCAGGGTGGAGTACACCTCGAACGGGTCGCCGCGTTCCAGCCATCCGTGCCCGTACACGAGGGTTCCGGTCGTCTGCGCGGCCGCGTACAGGGTGAGGAAGGCGAGGAGGGTGGGCGGGGCGGCGGGTTCGGGGGCGACGAGCTCCATCCAGGTGAAGGCGAGCAGGCCGAGGGCGGCGGGCCAGTAGCCGAGGCGCGGCGGGAGCGGGCGGCGGGGGCGGTCGGGCAGCAGGCGGAACGGGTTGAGCAGCCGCCACACCGGGCCGAACAGCAGCGACGCGGGGATCAGGCCGACCCAGAAGAGCACATAGACCAGGTACGCGCCGGCGTTCCCGGCTTCGGGGCCGAGCAGCAGCCAGCCGACGGTGTAGGCGGCGGCGACCAGGGTGAGGACGCGGAGCGGTCGGGCGGGGAGGCGGAGGTTCAAAGTCACGCCGGCGCGGTCGCCGCGGAAGCGGGAGTCGGCCCAGAGCAGGCCGAGCGCCAGGAAGGACACGACGAGGGCGGCGAGCGCCCCGGCGTAGGCGTAGAAGAGCGGGATCGGCAGGTCGGCGCGGTCGCCGACGCCGTGCGCGATCAGGACTTCCCCTCGCCGGGCGACATCCAGATACCCCGCCCCCCAAGGCGCTGTCCCGTGCGGGAGCGCCGTCATCGGACCGCCACCTGGACGAGGACCAGGTGGCTGTTGTGGGTCTCCACCTCGAACACCCCGGTCATGTCCGCCACGAACCGCACGGTGGCCGGTTCGCCGGGTCGCAGGGCCGCTTCGACGTCGTAGCCGTGCACGTGCAGCTCGTCGGGGACGTCGCTGGTGACGGTGATGCTGACGGTCTGGCCGCGGGCCGCCTCCAGCCAGCCGGACGGGGGCCGGACGCGGCCCGCCTCGACGGTGATCTCGGCGTGCGCCTCCCCCGGCACGGGCGCGGCGGTGGCGACCTCGTGACTGTTCCCCGGCCTGTGATGGGTGTCCGAGAGCGGCCCGCATCCCGCCGTCGCGACCACGGCGATCAGGACCGCGCAGACGCCGCGACCCCTCACGCGACGGCCTCCGTGTCTCCGGGGGTCTTCTCCTCCGTACGGGTGCGGCGCGGGGCGAGGTGGACCACGGCCCAGAGGACCCAGACGCCCGTCAGCAAGCCGCGGATCCAGCCCGGTCCGAGCGGGATGAGGGGGATGAGCCCGACCATCCGGTCGTAGGCGTCCGCCACGGTCAGCAGCCCGAGCACGATCGTGAACCAGGCGAACGCCCCCGGCCGCAGCGCCGCGCCCAGGCAGATCGACCACCCGGCCACGAGCAGCAGCGCCACCCCCGTCAGGTACGGGTCGTCCATGGCGGCCGCGACCACGTCCAGCGCCAGCCCGGTCAGCCCCACGACCGACCCGGCGGAGACGAGGCGCAGCCGCCGCTCCCCCGCCTCGCCCACGCCCGGCGGCACCCCGTTCCCTCCGGGGGTGCCGCGGCGGCGCCTGGCCGCGCGGTGCGCCCGTACCCAGAACAGGACCGCGACCAGCCCGAGGACGAGCGAGCCGCCCAGGGCGAGCTGGGTCTCCACCCGGCCGAGTCCGGAGGCGCCGAACCAGTCGCAGCCGGCCGGCAGGCGGGCCTGGGCGGCGTTGAAGTCGGAGCAGAGGAACAGTTTGGCGATCTTGACGGGTTCGGCGAGGAGCCGGTCGGAGCCGCCCGACAGCTCGGGCGCCCGTGCGCCGCAGCGGGGCAGCGCGGCGGGGGTGGTCAGCGCGACGCCGGGCTGCCAGCAGTTGCCGGTGCCCTGACCGTCCCACCACACGTCCCTGCCGTTGGGCCGCCGCTCGCCGGTGGGCGCGACGCCGAGCACGTTGGCCTCGAACCGGTTGTGGTTGGAGGTGTCGGCCTGTTTGGCCAGGTCGCCCTCGCCGCGGATGAACGCGGGGACGCCGAAGAGCTGGAAGGCGGCGCCGCGGTTGTTCCACAGGTGGTTGTTCCTGAACACGTTGTGGTTGCCGCCCGCGACGATGATGCCGGTGCCGGGCGGTACGCCCACCTGGGGGCAGACGACGCCCTGCTCGTAGCCGCGTTCGGCGGGCGGGCGGGAGCAGGTGCCGTCGCGGGTGAAGCGGTAGTAGTCGCGGTTGTTGTCGTAGATCTTGTTGTTCTCGAACAGCGCGTGGTTCTGCGGCAGGCCGGGGTGGTCGGGCCAGAGGCTGTCCATCGTGGCGCCGACCATGTTGTCGTAGAACTCGTTGTCGTGCGCCCATACGGAGTCGCCCGCGGTGCCGGAGTAGCCGAGGGCGTTGTCGTGGCTCTTGCAGCGGCGGATCTCGATGGCGTAGCGGGGGACGTCGTGGCCGCGGCCGTCGTTGATGTTCGAGGCGCTGCCGGGGTAGAGGCCGCCGTCGCCGTTGCCGTACGACTCGCAGTCGGTGTAGAGGCCGTGGTCGCTGGCGAAGGTGAGGAACCCGTACTCGTCGTTCCAGCGGGTGAGGACGCGGTCGATGACGAATCCGTCGGTTTCGAGCACGTACAGGGAGTTGAAGGTGGTGCGCTGGGCGGTGAGGTTGCGGAAGTAGATCCCGTTCGTGCGGTCGGCCCTGATGGCGTTCAGCTTGCGGTACTCGGCGTCGACGATCACGTCGAGGGGGCCGGCGCCGGTGCCCTCGATCTGCAGGTTCTCCTTGCCGAGGATGGCGACCAGGTTCTGGTTGTGCGGGCACAGGACCTGCTGCTCGTAGGAGAGGATCTGGTAGCCCCAGTCCGACCAGCGGGCGGGGAGCCGGGCGCACTCGCCGGTGGGCGGGGCCTGGCTCGGCTCCTCGCGGTAGAGGCCGGGCAGGATCGCGATCGTCATGCCCGGCTCGTCGACCCGGTCGACCGCCTCCTGGAGATGCCTGACCCCGTTCTCCTGGCAGTCGGCGAACAGGCGGAGGTTGCGTTCCCTCAGGTCCGCGGGGAAGCCCGCGACGCGCCGCTCGAAGTCGGCCCGGTCGGTCTTGCAGACCAGCAGGTCGGGATCCTCGGTGCGCAGCACGGGGACGCTGCCGGACCCGTCGGGGAACGTGACCGGCCGTTCCTCGTGCGCCAGCGCCGCGCCGGCGGGCGCCAGCAGGGCCAGGGCGAGCGCGGCGAGCACCGTGATCCTGCGTAAGGGACGCATGATCGCGAGAGTAGAGCAAGGCTCACCTTGTGCCTACCCCTAGCGGCGTGAGACGAGCCCTTCCAGAGCGTGGTCGACGACGCGCTCGGCCAGGTCTTCGGGCAGGTCGCCCTCGGGGCCCCACTTGCTGAACCAGATCATGGCGCCCGACAGCAGCGCCATGCCCAGCTCCACGTCCAGGTCGGGGCGGAGCTCACCGTTGGCGACGCCGCGGCCGAGCACCCGCCTCATGGCCACCCGCCTCGGCTCCAGCGCCAGCTTGAAGAACCGCTCGCTGACGCGCTTGGACCGGTCGGTCTCGCCCATCGCGACGTTCATCACACAGCGGGCCCGCCGCTGACCGGCCTCGCGGCGGACGACGTCGAGCAGGGCGATGAGGTCGTCGCGCACCGACTCGCCCGCCAGCGGCGGGAGCGGCTCGCGGAGCGTCGCCAGCGCGTCGACGACCAGGTCCTCCTTGTTGGCCCAGCGCCGGTAGATCGTGGTCTTGCCCACGCCCGCGCGGGACGCGATCGCCTCGATCGACAGCTCGGCGACGCCCATGCCCTCGGCGATCAGGTCGAGGGTGGCCTCGATGATCGCCTTCTCGGCCTTCTCGCTGCGCGGGCGGCCCGCCCGGGCCTGGTGCTGGGTGGTCATGTCGATCTCAGACTACCGCTGGTTCCTGCTGCTCCGGCTGGGAGACCGGGCGTGGCTTGCCGGGCATCCACCGGGCCACCACCGCGGCGCCGGCCAGGGCGATCCCCGCCGAGGCCAGGGAGGTGACGTGCATGCTGTGCACGAACGCCTCGTTGGCCAGACCCAGCAGCGGCTCGCCGCGCTCGCCGAGCGAGTGCGCCAGCGCGGCCGTCGCCATGACGGACTCGCCGCCCGCGTGCTGGACGTCCGCAGGCAGGTCCGCCAGGGCGGGCGCGATCTCGCCGCGATAGGAGGAGGAGAGCACCGAGCCCAGCACGGCCACGCCGAGCGCGCCGGCGACCTGGCGGACGGTGTTGCTCATGGCCGAGCCGACCCCGGCCTTCTCCCGGGGCAGCGCCTCCATGATGGCGGTCGTGGCGGGCGGCATGATGTTGGCCATCGCGACGCCCTGCACGAAGAACACGGCCAGCAGCACGGGGACCGGCGTGTGCAGGTCGAAGAAGGTGTAGCCGAGCAGGATCGCGGTCAGCACCAGGAGGCTGACGGTGGCCGACAGCTTGGCCCCGAACTTCTCGTTCACCCGCTGGCTGAGCGGCGCGAAGATGAGCTGCGCGACCGCGAACGGCAGCATGAGCGCCCCCGCCTGCACGGGGCTGAACCCCAGCGCCACCTGCAGGTAGAAGGTGAGGAAGAACATCCCGCCCATCATCGCGAAGAAGACGATGCCGATCGTGGCGATGGCCGAGGTGAACCGGACGTCGCCGAAGTAGCGCACGTCGAAGGCCGGGTTGTCGATGCGCCGCTCCCACCAGACGAACGCGGCCAGCACCGCGACGCCGGCCAGCACCGGCACGAACACCTCGGGCGAGGTGACGGTGGCCAGCTCGCCGCCGCGGATGATGCCGTAGACCACGGCGACCAGGCCGATGATCGACAGCAGCACGCCCACCGGGTCGAGCCGCGACGGCCTGGGGTCGCGCGACTCGGGCACGACCGGGCCGATCAGCGCCATGCTGATGAGCACGATCGGCACGTTGATCAGGAAGACCGAGCCCCACCAGAAGCGCTCAAGGAGCAGCCCGCCGGTGATCGGGCCGATGGCGACGGCCAGCCCGACGCCGGCCGCCCACACGCCGATCGCCTTCCCGCGCTCCCGTGCCGGGAAGACGTTGGAGATGATGGCCAGCGTGGCCGGCATGATCGCCGCGCCGCCGATGCCCATCGCCGCCCGCGCCAGGATCAGCTGGGTGGGGTCCTGGGCGTAGGCGCTGGCCAGCGACGACAGGCCGAACAGCACCATGCCGACGAACAGCATGCGCTTGCGTCCGGTGCGGTCGCCGATCACGCCGAAGGTGAAGAGCAGGCCGGCGAAGACGAGCGTGTAGGAGTTGATCGCCCACTCCAGCTCGCTCTGGGTCGCGCCCAGCCCGGCCACCGGGTCGGCGATGGTCTTCATCGCCACGTTCAGGATCGTGTTGTCGAGCACGACCGCCAGCAGGCTGAACACCAGCACGCCGAGGATCGCCCACCGGCGCGGATGTCCCGCGTTCTCGTCCATGAGCACACCCAAATTTCGATACGGTCAAGTTTCGCAACGTGACCGTATCGCAGGGCGTTCCGATACGCAACCGTATCGTTTCGTATCAGGTCAGGCGGGAAGCTCCTCCGGCACCTTCGCGGGATCGGCGGCGACCGGCGCGATCTCCCTGCCGCGCCGCCAGAACGGCAGCGCCACCAGCACCATGACCACGCCTGCCGCACCGGCGACCACGAACGCCCACGAAGCGCCGTACAGGTCGATGACCTTGCCCGCGATCGGCGCGGAGGCCGCGCCGCCGATCAGCAGCGCGGTGCCGTTGAGGCCCATGGCCTCTCCTCTGGCGCCCGCCGGCACCCAGCGGCTGAGCGTCTCGACGGTGGACGACAGCGAGGGCGCGCAGAGCAGGCCCGACGGCAGCAGCGCCAGCACCAGCCACCACCAGCCGCCGGAGACCAGCGCCACCGGCATCGTGAGCAGCCCTATCAGGCCGATGAGCACGAGCGGCGAGAACCCGCGCGACAGCATCCCGTAGAGGAACCCGCCCAGCAGCGAGTAGAAGCACCAGATGCCGACGGCCAGGCCGATCCACTGGGTATGGCCGGAGTCCTTCATGGTGCCGACCACGGCCAGCTCGGTCGCGGTGAGCACGAACGTCGCGGCGGCGGCGGTGCCCAGCAGCGCGACCATGCGCGGGGTGAGCCACGCCCGCCGGGGAATCCTGACCTCCGGCTCCGCCAGCTCGGCCGCCGACCTGGTCGGCGGGTTGAGCAGCAGGAGCCCGATCCCGGCGCCGGCGGTGCCGACCGCGATGGCGGTCATCGTCGGCCCGCTGCCGAGCACGGTGATGCCCGCCACCGCCAGCGCGGGCCCGGTCATGTAGGACACCTCGACGAACATCGAGTCGAACGAGAACGCCGTGCGGCGCTGCTCCAGCGGCACCATGGCGGCCAGGCACTGGCGGACCACCGAGAACACCGGCAGCGCGAGCAGCCCGGCCACCAGCGCGGCGCCCGTCAGCACCGGGAACGGCAGCTTCCAGGCCGACGACCAGAACAACGCCTGCGCGGCCGTGGTGACGATCAGCACCGGGCGCAGCCCGTAACGGTCGACCAACCTCCCGGCCAGCGGGGAGCCCACGGCCATGCCGAGCGTGATCGCCGCCGTGACGGTCCCGGCCATGACGTAGTCCAGCTTGAGCGTCTCCACGACATGCAGCGTCAGCGCCATGCTCATGGCCGTGGTGGGGACCCGGGCGGCCAGTCCCACCAGCAGCAGCACGCCCACACCCGGCAGCCGGAAAAGACGCCGGTAAGGCTCGATTGCCATCTAGATTGCTTACCTCCAGGCCCATTGTTCCAGCCCCCACCGACACTTCCGCCACGGGTTTTCCTGCCGGGGCCGCGCCTGGCATCATCGGAGGGAGTCCGGGGACGCCACCAGGGCGCCTCGAGACGCTTTCGGAGGTTGACCTGATGTCCTCAACCACCCTGTACGGCGGCGTTTCCGGCCGCCGGGTCACCGTGCGCGACCTCGCCGCGGCCAAGGAGCGCGGGGAGCGGTGGCCGATGATCACCGCCTACGACGCGATGACGGCCCGGGTGTTCGACGCGGCGGGCATTCCCGTCCTGCTCGTGGGTGACTCGGCCGCCATGGTGGTGTACGGCTACGACTCCACCCTGCCGGTCACCGTCGACGACCTGCTGTCGCTGACCGCGGCCGTGGTGCGCGGCTCCTCTCGCGCGCTCGTGGTCGCCGACCTGCCGTTCGGCTCCTACCAGACGTCACCGGGGCAGGCGCTGGAGTCGGCGGCCCGGTTCATGAAGGAGGCCGGCGCGCATGCGGTCAAGCTGGAGGGCGGCCGGCGGGTGGTGCCCCAGGTGGAGGCGCTCGTCTCGGCGGGCGTGCCGGTCATGGCCCACCTCGGCCTGACCCCCCAGTCGGTCAACGCGCTCGGCGGCTACCGCGTCCAGGGGCGCGGGGAGGCGGGCGACGAGCTGATGGCCGACGCCAAGGACCTGGAGCGGGCCGGCGCGTTCTCGGTCGTGCTCGAATGCGTGCCCGCCGACCTCGCGGAACGGGTGACGGCCTCGCTGTCGATCCCCACGATCGGCATCGGCGCGGGCTCCGCCACCGACGCCCAGGTGCTCGTCTGGCAGGACATGATGGGGCTGACCCCGAGCCCGGCCCGATTCGTCAAGCGCTACGCCGACCTGGGCGCCGAGCTCGACAGGGCCGCGCGGGCGTTCGCCGACGAGGTCGTCGGCGGCTCCTTCCCCGGCCCCGAACACACGTACAGCTGAGCCCGGGGGGTCAGTAGTAGCCCTTCTCGCCGTCGACCAGTTCCCTGATGGTGTCCAGGTGGCCGGCGTGCCTGGCGGTCTCCTCGACCATGTGGATCAGCATCCAGCGCAGGCTCGCCGCGCCCGAGCGGTAGTCGGGGTGCTTGCCCACGTCGTCCAGCGAGTGGGCGGCGACGATCTCGTTCGAGATCCGGCACTGACGCTCGTACTCGTCGAGGAGCTTCGCCAGGGGGACGCCGTCGATCCGCATGTCGGCGTCCTCCACGCTCCGGTCGAACTGCGGGTTGCCGTCGGTGGAGCCGCCCAGGAAGAGCACCTCGAACCAGCAGTGCTCGGTCCAGCGAAGATGCGATATCACGCCCGCCACGGTCATGAGCGGCGAGGTGGGCAGCACCGGCCGGTGGGCGTCCTCCTCCGACAGCCCCGCGCACTTCCACCCGCCGCCCGGTTCCCGTGGACGGTCACTCGGCGGCGAGTGTGGCGGGGTCGGTGTTGGAGCCGCAGACCCCCACCGCCACCCGCTCGCCGGGCGCGGGGGTGTAGGCGCCCGACAGCAGCGCGGCGTACGCGGTCGCGCCGCCGTGCTCGGTGACCAGGCGGTGCCTCTCCCAGAGGGTGCGGCGGGCGGCCACGATGGCGTCCTCGGCGACCAGCACGCTGCGCGCGCCGGACGAGGCGAGGATCTCGTACGCGATGTCGCCCAGCGCGGTGGCGCCCAGCGAGTCGGCCGCCACCCCGCCCACCTCCACGGGCACCGGCCGGCCCGCCTTGAGCGCCTCGTGGAAGGTGGGGATCCGCTCCGGCTCCACCGCCACGATCCTGGGCCGTCCCCGGCGGAAGCCCTGACCCGAAGCGAACGTGGGCGACGCCTCCGAGCCGGACAGCGGCGGCTCCTGGGAGGAAGGCGGGACTGCGGAGCCGAGGGCGATGCCCGCGGCGAAGCCGCCGCCGCCGACGGCGACCAGGATGGTGTCGACGCCGCCCGTCTGCTCCATCAGCTCCAGCCCGGTGGTGCCCTGCCCGGCCACCACCTCGGCCTGGTCGTAGGCGTGCACCTTCAGCGCGCCCGTCTCGGCGGCGCGCTTGGCGGCCGCCTCCGCCGCCTCGGAGTAGATCGCCCCGACCTGGTTGATCCGGGCGCCGAGCGCCCGCAGCCCGGCCATCTTGACCGGGCTGGTCACCTCCGGCACGAAGATCTCGGCCCGCGCCCCCAGAGCCCGCGCCGCGTACGCGACCGCCAGCCCGTGGTTGCCGCCACTGGCCGCGATCACCCCGCCCGGCGGCAGCTCGCCCGCCGCCAGCATCCGGTTGAACGCCCCGCGCACCTTGAACGACCCGGAGTGCTGCAGCAGCTCCAGCTTGAGCACGAGCCCCGGCGCGACCTCCAGGACCGGCGTGCGCAGCACGTGCGCCCCGATCCGCCCGGCCGCCGCCACCACGTCCTCGTACGTCACCGTCACAGCTCCCCCTCGATCATCCGTTTGAGCCGTGCTATCCGCTCCTCGTCGCGCCGGTAGAACACCCACTGCCTGATCCGCTTGCCGCGGATGAGGCCGGCGCGCTCCAGGATCTTGAGGTGGCCGGTGGCGCTGGGCTGGGTCATGCCGAGCTTGCCGGCGATGGACCGGCCGCACACCCCGTCGGCCACCAGGTCGCCGTCGACCTGGGGCGGGAAGTGCGCGACCGGGTCCTTGAGCCAGTGGAGGATCAGCAGGCGCGGCTCGCTGGCCACGGCGCGGAGCTCGGACAGCACTTAGGCATTTTCCTCAATGCCTAAGGACTAAGTCAACGCCTGCTCGAAGTCCGCCCAGAGATCCTCGGGGTGCTCGATGCCGACGGCGACCCGTACCGTGCCCTCACCGATGCCGTGCCTGGCCAGCTCGGCGGCGGTGAGCGAGCGGTGCGAGGTGGTGGCCGGGTGCAGGATGAGCGTCTCGACGCCGCCCAGCGACGGCGCGACCAGCGCCAGCCGTACCGACCGCATGAACCTCTCCCCCGCCGCGCGCCCGCCCGTCAGGTCGAACGAGAAGAGGCCGCCGAAGTCGGGCAGCAGCTTGGCCGCCACCTCGTGCGACGGGTGCGAGGGCAGGCCCGGCCAGTGCACGGCCGCCACCGACGGGTGCTCGGCCAGGCGGGTCGCGAGCAGGCGGGTGTTGGCGCAGTGGCGCTCCATGCGCAGCCCCAGCGTCTGCATCCCGCGCAGGCTGAGCCAGGCGGCGAACGGGTCGGGCGACGGCCCCAGCTCGATCGCGAAGTGCCAGACGTCACGGTAGAGCGCGTCGTCGGCGAACACCGCCATGCCGCCGACCACGTCCGTGTGCCCGGACAGGTACTTGGTGGTGGAGTGGACGACGACGTCGGCGCCGTGCTCGATCGGGCGGCACAGCAGAGGGGTGGCGAAGGTGTTGTCGACCACGCTGACCAGGCCCAGCTCGCGGGCCGCCGCGCACATCGCGGGCAGGTCGGCGACCTGGCACATCGGGTTGGCGATGGTCTCCAGGTAGACCAGCTTCGTCCGCGGCCCGACGGCGGCGCGGAGCGCGGCGGGGTCGTGCTCGGGCACGTAGCTGACCTCGACGCCGAACCGCGACACCAGCTCGTTGATCATGCCCGCGGTGCCGCCGTACAGGGCCCGCTGGGCGATCAGGTGGTCGCCCGGCTTGAGCAGGCCGAGCAGCACGGTGTTGATGGCGGCCATGCCGGAGCCGGTGGCGATGGCGGCGACGCCGCCCTCCAGACCGGAGACGGCCTCCTCCAGGGCGCGGACGGTGGGGTTGCTGTAGCGGCCGTAGACGTACGGGCCGTCGGGCCTGCCCATGCCGTCGGCCATGACCGCCGGGTCGTCGAAGGTGAACCCGGAGGTCTGGTAGATGGGCACGGTGATCGGGCGGCTGCCCTCGACCACGGGGTGGGGCACGTGGACCGCGCGGGTTTCAGGACGGTATTCGGTCATGTACGTAAGGATGTCCGGAAAAGTCGCACGAGATCAGAGCCAATCCCACAAGATTGGTCTATGAATGGGGCCAATGTCGACCATCTCGTCGATCTGCTGGGCCGCTGGGCGTCCGGGCGCGGGCCGCTCTACCTGCTGCTCGCGGCCCGGCTGAGGGCGCTCGTCGACGACGGCGTGCTGCCGCCCGGAGAGCTGCTGCCGCCGGACCGGGTGCTGGCCAGACGGCTGGCGGTCGGCCGCGGCACCGTGGTGGCCGCGTACGAGCTGCTCCAGCGGGAAGGGCGGGTGATGCGGCGGCAGGGCAGCGGCACCCGCGTCGCCGAACTCGACCTGCCGGCCACCCGCACCGGCGACGGGGTGACGGCGAACCCGCTGCTGCTGCACATCCTGCACCCGCCCGACGGGGTGACGCTGCTGACCTGCGCCGCCCCGGACGAGCCGCCGCCGGAGCTGGCGGAGGCGTACGAGGAGGCGGCCGGGCGGCTCGCGGGCATGCGCGACCTGGGTTACCAGCCCGCCGGCCAGCCGGATCTGCGGGAGGCGGTGGCCGCCTACTACCGGCGGCGCGGCGTGCCCACGAGCGCGGCGGAGATCATCGTGACCAACGGCGCCCAGCAGGCGCTCACCCTGCTGACCGGCCTGCTGGTGTCGCCCGGCGACCGGGTCCTGACCGAGTCCCCGACGTACCCCGGGGCCCTGGAGGTCTTCCGCCACGCCGCGGCCGCGATCCGCCCGGTCACCCTCGACCCCCGGGAAACCCTCTCCCCCGGAGGACCGCCCGCCCGCCGTCCCGCGCCGGTCGACCTCGTCCGGGCCGTGCGGGAGCGGCCCGCGCTGCTCTACACGGTGCCGACCGCGAGCAATCCCACGGGGTCGGTCATGGACGGGCCGGCGCGCCGCCGGCTGGCCGCGCTGGCCGCCGAGCACGACCTGCCGGTGATCGACGACGAGGTCTCCGCGGAGCTCTGCTTCGACGGCGACACGCCGGCCCCGCTCACCGCCTACACCACCGGCGAGCAGGTGGTCACGATCGCTTCGCTGAGCAAGGTCGTCTGGGGCGGCCTGCGGGTCGGCTGGGTCAGGGCGCCGGCGCCGCTGGCCGCCCGGCTCGCCCGGCTCCGCGCCGTGCACGACCTCGGCGGCGACGTGGTCGGCCAGCTCGCCGCCGCCGCGCTGCTGCACCGCCTCGACGACATCAGGCGCGACCGCGTACGGGTCCTGCGCGCCCGCCACGACCACCTGTGCGCCGAGCTGCGCGCGCACCTGCCGTCCTGGTCGTTCGAACCGGCACGGGGCGGCCAGACGATCTGGGTCCGGCTGCCGCGCGGCGACGCCGACTCCTTCGCCCAGGTCGCGCTCAGGCACGGGGTGGCGGTGCCGCCCGGCCGCTCCTTCGACCCGCTCGGCGGCCTCGCGGACCGGATGCGGCTGCACTTCCTGTTCCCCGAGGCGGAGCTGTCGGCTGCGGTGCGGGCCCTCGCCGCGGCCTGGCACGCCTACGACCCCACCGAGCGCCTGCCGTCACGGCCGACCCTCGTCGTCTGACACCGGCCGAGAGCGGATCCGCCAGGAGCTGACACCGCGGCGGGCGGGCGCGAGCGTACGGCAAGGTGTGGAGCATGACCTTCGTGCTCGTACACAGCCCCAGCGTGGGCCCGTCCACGTGGGCGCCGGTGGCCCAGGCGCTGGAGCGCCGGGGCCATCAGGCGGTGGTGCCCGATCTGACCGGAGTCACCGGGGGCGGCCCGCCGCACTGGCCGCGGATCGTGGAGGCGGTGCGCGCCGCGACGCCCGCCGGGGGCCGGATCGTGCTGGCGGCCCACAGCAACGCCGGGCTGTTCGTGCCGGTGATCAAGGAAGGGCTGGGCGACCGGGTGGTGGCGTGCGTGTTCGCCGACGCCCATCTGCCGCCCGAGCGCGGGCTGGTCAGGCCGGGGCAGGACGACTTCCTGCCGTTCCTGCGCGAGCTGGCCGGGGATGACGGCGTGCTGCCGCGCTGGACCGACTGGTGGAGCGAGGAGGACGTGGCGCCCATGTTCCCTGCGGACCCGGCCGTGCGCGACCGGGTGGTCGCCGAGCAGCCGCGGCTGCCGCTCGGCTTCTACACCGACCCGGTGCCTGTGCCCGCCGGGTGGGACGCCGTGCGCTGCTCCTTCCTGTGGTTCGGGCCGCCGTACGACACGGTGGCGGAACAGGCGCGGCGGCGCGGCTGGCCCGTGCTGCGCGTCCCCGGCCGCCACCTCCACCCGGTCGTCGACCCGGAGGCGGTGACCGGCGCGCTGCTCAAGCTCTCCCGCAGGTCGTGAATTCCTCACTGCCGCCGCGCGCCCCGGCCGGGAAGAGTCGCAGGCATGACAGCGATCCTGGTGAACGAACTCGTCAAGCGCTACGGCGCCTTCGAGGCGGTGAAGGGCGTCTCGTTCGAGGTGCCCGCCGGGCAGATCTTCGCCCTGCTCGGCAGGAACGGCGCGGGCAAGACCACGACCGTGGAGGTGCTGGCCGGGTTCCAGCGGCCTGACGGCGGCTCGGTGCGGGTGCTCGGCCTCGACCCGGTGGCCGACCGGGCGGCGGTACGGCAGCGTACCGGCGTCATGGTGCAGGAGGCGGGGTTCTTCCCCGACCTGACCGTGGCGCAGACCGTCGACACCTGGCGCGACTTCACCTCCGCGCCGCGTCCCCGCGAGGAGGCGCTGGAGCTGGCCGGGCTGAAGGAGAAGGCGGCGACCAGGGTGCGCCAGCTGTCCGGCGGGGAGAAGCGGCGGCTCGATCTGGCGCTGGCCCTGCTGGGCCGGCCCGACGTGCTGTTCCTCGACGAGCCGACCGCCGGCATGGACCCGCGGGCGCGCGTGGACACCTGGGAGGTGGTGCGCGAGCTGGCCCGGCAGGGCACCACGGTCCTGCTGACCACCCACTACCTGGAGGAGGCGCAGCGGCTGGCCGCCGCCATGGCGATCATGGACGAGGGCGCGGTCGTGGCCGCGGGCGGCATGGCCGAGACGCTGGCCGGGCTGCGCGGCCGGGTGGCGTTCCGGCTGCCCGCCGGTGTGCGGCCCGATGACCTGCCGCTGCCGGTCTCGCTCGACGGCGAGCTGGCCGTGTGCCGCGCCGACGACCCCGACCTGGCCGCCCAGACGCTGCTGACCTGGGCCGCCGGGCGCGGCCTGCGGCTGGCGGGCCTGGAGGTCCGCACCGCCACCCTCGAAGATCTCTTCCTCGACCTGCCCAGGAGCGCACGATGAGTCTCGCCGCGACCTACCGGCTCGGCACCCGCCTGTTCTGGAAGGACCGGGGCATGCTCTTCGGCTCGGTCGTCACGCCCGTGGGCCTGGCCATCGGGCTGCCGGTCCTGATGCGGAACGTCACCAGCGCGGGCGCAGCCGACGTCGCCCATCTCTTCCACGGCATGATCGCGATCGTCCTGGCGACCACCACGTTCATGACCATGGTCGTCGCCCTCACCATGCGCCGTGACCAGCTCGTGCTCAAGCGGCTGCGTACGACCGAGCTGACCGACGGGCAGATCCTGGGCGGGCAGATCGCCAGCGTCGTGACCCAGACCGTGGTCATCGTCGCGCTGTCGGCGGTGGCGGTGCGGGTCCTGGCGGGCGTGCCGCTGCCGGGCGAGCCGCTGCTGTTCGCGGCGGCCGTCGTGGCGGGTTCGGCGGTGATGGCGCTGCTGGCCGCCGCGTACACGGCCGCGATCCCGCGGGCCGAGCTGTCGGCCGCGTTCGCCATGCCGGTGTTCCTGCTGGCCGGGGTGGGCGCGGGGGCGATGGGGCCGATCCCGCTGCCGTCCCTCGTCCAGACGGCGCTCGACCTGCTGCCGACCGCCGCCGTGGTCGCCGCGGTGCGCCACGGCGAGGTGCTGGCGCCCGCGCTGAACCTGGCCGCGTGGACCGTGATCGGGGTCGTGAGCCTGAGGCTCTGGTTCCGGTGGGAGCCGAGGCGCTCATAATCTGACGTCGTGACCTCCACCTCCGCCCGGCGCATGGCGAGCGGCCTGCTGACCGGCGTCGCCATCGCCTACACGCTGCTCGGGCTGCTCTACTACCAGTTCGGCGCGCTGCTCGGCCTTATGGCGACGGCGATGATGCTGACGGTCGTGGCCCTGCACTACGTGAACATGCGGGCGGGGCTGCGTGGCGGGCGGCCTGCCCTGTTCCCGCTCACGCTGGTGCTGCAGGCGCTGGTCACCTACGTGCCCGACTTCCTGCTGCCGTCCGGCTACTCGTCGGTGGCGGCGCCGATGCTGGCGGGAAGTGTGCTGGTGCTCCTGCCGCTGCGCTGGGGCGGGCCGCTCGTCGCGGTGATGACGCTGTACGGGGCGAACGCGACCTGGGGCGGCCTGCCGTTCGCCATCGTGTCCTTCTTCTTCACCCTCGCCGTGCCCATCACCGGGGCCATGATCTACACGCTGGTGCGGCTGGCCAGGCTCGCCGCCGACCTGGAGGAGGCCAGGGCGGAGCTGGCCGAGGCGGCGGTCCTGAAGGAGCGGCTGCGCATCTCCCGCGACCTGCACGACGGGCTGGGCCGCAGCCTCACCGCCATCGCGCTCAAGGGCGACCTGGCCTCCCGGCTGCTCGACCGCGACCCCGCGTCGGCGCGGGGCGAGGTGACGGAGCTGGTCCAGGTGGCCAGGGAGGCGGCGCAGGACGTGCGGCAGGTGGCGCGCGGCTACCGGGAGCTGTCGCTGGCGGGCGAGACGGACCGGGCGGTGGCGCTGCTGGAGTCGTCGGGGGTGCGCTGCCAGGCCCACCTGGCGGACGTGACGCCGCCGAAGCGGTCGGACGAGGCGCTGGCCTGGGCCGTGCGGGAGGCGGTCACCAACATCCTGCGCCACAGCCACGCCACCACCTGCACGATCACCACGTCGGCCCGTGACGGGCGGGTGCGCCTGGAGGTGGCCGACGACGGCGTCCCGGACGCTCCTGTCGTCCTCGGGGGCGGGCTGACCGGGCTGGCCGAGCGGGCCACCCAGGCGGGCGGCACCCTCACCGCGGCGCGCGGCGAGACGGGCGGCTTCCTGCTGGCGATGGAGGTCCCGGCATGACGGCCATCAGGGTGATGCTGGCCGAGGACATGCACATGATCCGGGCCGCGCTCACCGCGCTGCTGCGCCTGGAGTCCGACATCGACGTGGTCGCCGAGGTGACGCGCGGCGACGAGATCGTGCCCGCCGCCCTGGAACACCGCCCCGACGTGGCGATCGTGGACATCGACCTGCCGGTCGTCGACGGCATCACCGCCGCCGCCGAGCTGCGCGAGCGGCTCCCGGAGTGCCGGATCCTCGTGCTGACCGCGCTCGGGCAGCCAGGCCAGGTGCGCCGCGCGCTGGCGGCCGGGATCGGGGCGTTCCTGGTCAAGGACGCGCCCGGCCACCGGCTCGCCGACGCCATCCGGCGCACCGCGGCGGGGCTGCGGGTGCTCGATCCCGAGCTGGTGTCGGCGGCGATGGAGTACGGCGAGAGCCCGCTGACGCCGCGCGAGTCGACCGTGCTCAGGGAGGCCGCCCGGGGCGCCTCGGCGGAGGAGATCGCCTCCCGCCTGCACCTGTCGCCCGGCACGGTGCGCAACTACCTCACGGGCGCGATCACCAAGACGGGCGCCCGCAACAAGATCGACGCCATTCGCATCGCGGAAGACGCCGGCTGGCTCTGATCGCGATCCTCTACCACTTGCTGGATCTCACGATGAGGTGCTGCGAACCGTTGACGTTGTTGCCGCTGCCGGCATGGGTGTTGTTGGACTTGTAGGAACGGATCACGTTGGTGAAGTTTCCGCTGTTGACGGACTTTCCTCTGTTCCAGTAGTTGCCCCGGTTCCGGGAATTACCCCTGTCCAACGGATGGCTCGCCTCTGCCACGCTGGACGTCGCAGGATTCTGCCGGAGCGCCGGCTCGGCGGGAGAGGCGGGCGTCCCCGCCGCGAGCAACGCCAGTCCGATACCGGCGATGGCAAGACCAGTCATATGCATTCACACTCCAATGTTCCCGCTCTTACCGTCGCCGGGTCACCGCACGAGAGACTGGGATCCGTTGGCCGTGTTCCCGCTGTTGGTCGCGTTGTTGCTCGCTGTGGAGCCGTTCACGTTCGAGAAGTTGCCGCTGTTGATGGGATCCCCCTCGCTGTAATAATTCCCACTGTTGGTGGAGTTACCGCTGTTTTCTGCGCCGTTGACGCATTTCGTGGGAGAATTAGAGGAAGGCGAGTTGTAGTTGACCAGCCGGTTGCCGCAGAAGACGCCGGGGACCATGTGCAACACCGTGCCCAGGTCGGCGCCCAGCAGGCGCGACAGCTCAGAAGGCGCCTGGGGTTCCGGGTCGGTCGCCGACATACCGGATCCGGCCGTCATCATGCCGGAAGCGGTCATTGCCACGACCATGGCGAGCCGAATCAGATTTCTCTGCAGAGATCCCACTACCGCCTCCGAATACCAGTTGCAGGTCGTTTCACGATCGCCGAGCATATAGTCCGCCGCAAAGCGCGCACCACGTTGCCGGCGCCGTGTCGCATTTCCGTGAACGCCGGCCGAATGAAATAGGCCGAGGATTCAGGAAATTGGCCGCGTCTCATGCGGAACCGGCTGCGAAAGGACCCGTCCAGCCGGGTCAGAGGCCGCGCAGGCGGAGGTAGGCGGCGAGTTCGGCCGTGCCGTCGAGCATCGCCCGGCCGCGCCGCCGGAGGCGGGAGCGCCAGGTGCTCAGCGCTTCCTCCAGCGGGCCGATCCCGCCGGCTTCCCGGACGTTCGCGATCGCCCCGGCGATCTGACGCAGCGGGTAGCCGCCGCGCCGGAGCTGGCGGGCCAGGTGCGCGTCGCGTACCGCGGCGGGCGGGTAGCGGCGGTAGCCGGTCACCGGGTCGCGTTCGGCGTGGAGGATCCCGACCTTCTCCCACTTGCGGAGCGTGGCCGGGTGGATGCCGAGCCGACGCGCGAGGGCGCCGACGGACGGCGCCCCGCGTACCGGCTCGTCGCCCGCCGGAGCGAGCTCGGTGAGAGCGGCGGTCACCTCGTCCAGCGTGGCCCGGTCGCGCAGGATCTCGGCGTGGCCCTGGTCGAGGAGGCGGAAGACGGCCTCCTCGTCGCCCGCGTTGGCGGCCCGCAGAATCGCGGCCGCGCCCTGGTGCCCGAACCCCGGCCGGAGCGCCAGAAAGGCGCGCAGAGCCTGGGCGTGGACCGGCGTGTAGCGGCGGTACCCCTGTTCACCGCGCGGGGCCGGGGGCAGGATCCCGTCATCCTCGTAGTTGCGCACGGCCTGCGCGGACAGCCCGTGCTCCCGGGCAAGGTCACTGGGCCGAAGCCGGTCAGCGCGCGTCACCTGCACCTCCGGACGAGGTCGCTGGGCCGGAGCCGGTCAGCGCGCATCACCTGCGCCTCCCGGCGAGGTCGCAGAGCCAGGGCCGGTCGGCGCACTTCACCCCGTGCCTCCCGGCGAGGTCACTGAGCGAGGACCGGTCGGCGCGCGTCACCTGTGCCTCCGCTTCGTGAGCTCCTGGACGGCCGCTCTGTCCGGCGCTGCCGGATCTGTCCACGTCCGCGACGACGTGCGCGTCCCCTCAGGGCGGATACCGGTTGCCTCGGCTCACGGTCGCGAGCCGAGGCGCGGTCGTACGGAGGAGGCCGTCAGATGTCGGTGACGCGGATGCCGGCGTGGGCCTTGTAGCGGCGGTTGACCGAGATGATGTTCGCGGTCAGCGCCTCCACCTGGAAGGCGTTGCGCAGCCGCCCGCCGTAGACGCCGCGCACGCCGGGGATCAGATCGGCCAGCGCCTGCACGGTGTCGGTCGCCTCCCGGTCGTCGCCCAGCACCAGCACGTCGAGGTCCACCTTCTCCACCGCCGGGTCCATCAGCACGACGGCCGAGACGTGGTGGAACGCCGCCACCACCCGGCTCTCGGGAAGCACCGCCGCCGCCTGCTGGGCCGCGCTGCCCTCCTCGACGGGCAGCGCGTAGGCGCCCTGCTTGTCGAAGCCCAGCGGGTTCACGCAGTCGACCACGATCTTCCCGGCGAGCTGCGTGGCCAGCGACTCCAGCAGCGCCTTGTGCCCGTCGTACGGCACCGCCACGATCACGAGGTCGCACTCGGCGGCCACCACGGCGTTCTCCGCCCCGGTGGCCCCGGCCCCGATGGACTCGGCCGCCTCCCGCGCCCGCTCGGCGCGCCGCGACCCGATCACCACCTTGAGCCCGGCCAGCGCGAACCGCCGCGCCAGCCCCTTCCCCTGGTCACCGGTGCCGCCCAGAATGCCGATGCTCAGCCCGCTCACGTCAGTCATACGACGCATCATGCCAGCACGCCATCAGCGCCCACACACGCCCCCGGCGCGGCGGACGCCACCAGCTGTCAAGGACTGACACGTCGGGGGTGCACGAAGGTCACCGCGAAACCTCTCACCCCGGACGCACCGGTCAGGCACGATGGAGCCATGGATTCAGGGGCGGTCGCACACCTGCGGGAAGTCCTCGCGGAGACGGGCTGGGTTGAGCGCACCCGCGAGCTGGGCCGGGCGCTGCGCACCACCCGCTCCCCCGGTGGGCTGCTGCTGGTGGGCACGCCCGGCGACGAGCCCTGGCACCTGACCGCGCACCTCACCGACGAGGCCCGCCTGTCCGGCCTGCCGCAGCTCGCGCCCACCCTGGTCCGCTGGTCACCGCCCGCCGGCGCCCCCGCCCACCTCCGGGTGGGGCTGGAGCGGATCGAGCGTACGGCGCGCGGCGAGACGCTGTTCGTGGTGGCCGGGCAGCAGGCGCCGGCCCCGCTCCTGGAGCGGGTCGACGACGCCCGCCGCGTCGGCGCCACCATCCTGGCCCTGGAGAGCGGCGACGCGGAGCTGGCCGGGCTGGCGCACGACGCGATCGCCGTCCCCGAGCACGCGCCGGTCAGCTTCGACGGCGCCCAGCACCTGGTGAGCATCGCCGCGGGCGAGATCCCGCAACGGCCCGGGCTACGCGAGCGGCTGGCCCGCCTGCTCGACAAGATGAGCGGCCCCCGCGTCTCCGACTGACAGCGGGCGGCATCTCGCCGCTCGGCGCGGACTCCGTAGTCGTTCCGCGGCAAGGCGCGCACGACGCCGGCCTGCTGCCCGGCCGCCCCGCTGTCCAGCCGGGCACGCTCCGCGGTGGTCAGCCGGGGACCTCGTCGCGGGGCTGGCCGAGGTGGGCGCTGAGCGAGGATTCCAGCTCGGCGGTGGCGCGCTCGATGGCGGCGATGACCACGGCCTGCACCGGGTCGGGTTCGCCCGAACGGGTCCGGCTCACCCGCGTGACGGCGTCGATCCGGCGGGCGCCCACGTCGCGGATGTCGCTGACCAGCACCTCGCCCTCCCGTACGTCCAGCAGCGCCAGCGTGGGCACGATCGCCACCCCGCGCCCGGCGGCCACCAGCGCCAGGGTCGGCGCGAAATCGGTGATGACGTGCAGCTTGCGCGGCTCGAACCCGTGCAGCCCGGCCAGCCGGTCGAGCGCCTGCCCGCACGCGAGGTGCGGCTCGCTCGCCACCCACGGCACGTCCGCCAGCTCGGAGACGTGCCGGGGCGGCTCCGGCCAGTCAGGCGGCACCACGACGCGGTACTCGTCGACGAACAGGGCGCGCGTGGCCAGTGAGGGCTGGGCGAGCACGGGCCGGCTCATGTCCTGCTCGGTGATGAGCACGTCCGCCTCCCCCAGCCGCAGCTCCTGCAGCGCTGGCGGCCCGAAGACCTCGTGGATGGCGGGCTCGATCCTCGGGTGGCGGGCGGCGAGGTCGCGCAGGGCCGGCACCAGGATGTGCTGGATCACCGTGGGGAACGCGGCGATGCGCACCGGCCCGGCCAGCCGCTCGGTGAAGCGGGTCAGCTCCCGCCTGGCCTCGGCCAGCTCCTCCTCGACCCGCTCCGCGTATCCGGCGAGGACCCGCCCGGCGGGGGTGAGCGAGACGCGGCGCTGCGAGCGGTCGACGAGCGCCAGCCCGACCTCCCGCTCCAGCTGCACGAGCTGCTGGGAGACCGCCGAGGGGGTCAGATGCAGCGCCTCCGCGGCCCGCATGACGCCGCCGCGCAGGTGGACCTCGCGGAGCACGCGTAACCGCCGGGGGTCGATGTCCATGAAGCCGACCTTACGCGTGTCTTCAATTTCCGTTGATTGCCCTTCAGCTCGGCGGATCCGCAGAATGTCCTGATGGATCTTCTCCTTGAGGCCATCGGCTGGCTCGGCGCCGCCCTGCTCCTGACCGGTTACGCCCTGGTCTCGTCCGCCCGGGTGCACGGCGACGGGCTCCTCTATCAGCTCATCAACCTGGGCGGCGCGGTCGGCCTCATGGTCAACAGCGCCTACAACGACGCCTGGCCCTCGGCGGGGCTGAACCTGGTGTGGGCCTCCATCGGCGTGGTCGCACTGGTCAAGCTGATGAGGCCGGCCCGGTCGGCACGCGCTGACGGTACGGGCGATTCCGCTCCCGCCTTGAACGAGTGACACCGCTCACGTCAAGACGGTTACCCAAACGTTATTGAATTTCTCTGGCCGACGCTGACCTGGGGGTGGCAGCGTTGACGTCAACGCGGGAACGTTCTCGCAAGGTCGAACTAGGACAAAACAACCAGCTCAAGGATAGGTATGCCTTCCCCTGCCCTGCCCCTGCGCCCCATCGCGTCGGACATCGCGTCGACTCTGCGCACCACCGTGGGCCAGCGCGCACTCACTCAGGAGATCGCCGCCGAGGCGGTGCGCCGTGACGTCGACACCGTGCTCTTCGCCGGAGTCGGCGGGTCATGGGCGTCGTCGGTCGCCGCCACCATGTCGCTCGGCGCCAAGGCCACCGGGTTCGGCGTGCAGAACGTCAACGCCGGCGAGTTCCCGCTCACCCACCTCGGCCGCACCGGGCGGCGCACGCTGGTGATCGCCTCCTCGCACTCGGGCGGCACACCCGAGACCGTCGCCGCGGCCCAGGCCGCCGCCAAGGCCGGCGCGCTGGTCGTGAGCGTGGCCAGGGACGCCGACAACGAGCTGGCGCAGGCCGCCGAGTTCAGCCTCGTCTACGGCAGCGAGAGCACCGCCACCGGCGGCAAGTACGAGCTCCTGGAAGAGATGTCCTGCTCCCTGCTGGAGGCCCACGGCCTCAAGGACGGGGTGGACGAGCTGCGGGCGGCCCTCGACCTCATCCCCGACGCCACCGCCGCGGCCGTGGACGAGACCGAGCGGGCCACCGCCGAAGCCGTGGCGCGGCTCTACGACGCCGACAACATCTTCGTGCTGGGCACCGGCCGGCTGCTGGGCCTGGCGTACATGCTGTCGGTCTGCTACCTGGTCGAGATGCAGCGGCAGAAGTCCACCCACCTCAACAGCGCCGACTTCTTCCACGGCCCGTTCGAGATCGTGGACCCGCGCAGCACGCGGGTCATCCACCTCATGAGCGAGGACGAGACGCGGCCGATCTCGGAGCGGGTCAACGCCTTCCTCTCCCGGTACGGCCGCGAGCACTACGTCGTGGACCCGGCGAAGCTGACCCTCCCCGGGATCGACCCGGCGGTCCGCGGCAAGGTGGCCCACATCGCCATGGCGTCGGTGGCCTCCCGCATCGCGTACCACTTCGAGCCGCTGACCGGTCACGATCTCGACATCCGCCGATACATGCACAAGGTCGAGTACTGAGCCCGATGACGACACGCATGTGCGGCGTGGGGGACAACGTCGTCGACCGTTATCTCCACGCCGGTCTGATGTATCCGGGAGGCAGCGCGGCCAACGTGGCGGTGCACTCCCGGCGCCTGGGCGCGACCGCCGGCTACCTCGGCGTCCTCGGTGACGACGAGGCGGCGGCGCACGTGCTCAAGGCGCTGCTGGCCGAGGACGTCGACGTCGCGCGGGTGCGGCACCGGGCGGAGCCCAACTCCTTCGCCGACGTCACACTCGACGACGAGGGCAACCGCTTCTTCGGAACGTTCCAACCGCCGGTGACCCGCATCGAGCTCGACGACCGGGATCTCGCCTACCTGTCCGGCTGCGACTGGGTCCACACCGGGCACAGCAGCTTCACGGTCTCCGAGGTGCCGAAGATGCACGCGGTCACCGCCGTCGCCTACGACTTCTCGTACCAGGGCCTCGACGTCGCGGCCCCGATCCTGCCGTTCGTGACGGCGGCGATGTTCTCCCGGGCCGACGACACCGAAGCCGAGTGTCTCGGCCTCGTCGAGGAGGTCCGCGGCCTGGGGCCGGACACGGTCGTGGTGACCCGCGGCACCCGCGGGTCGATCGTCTGGCGGCGGGGCGAGCTGGTCGTCCAGCCCGCCGTGCCGGCCCGTGCGGTCGACACGCTGGGCGCGGGCGACGCCTACTTCGCCGCGCTCATGTGCGGCCTGTCCGACGGGCTCGCCCTGCCGGACGCGACCGCGCGGGCGGCCGCGTACGCCGCCGCGGTCTGCGAGCACTTCGGTGCTTTCGGCCATCCCACCGCCATCAGCGACTCCCGGAAGGAGGCGGCCAGATGACCGCACCCCCACCTGTCCTGGACGTGGCCGGCGTCACCAAGAGCTACGGCCACGTGCAGGCGCTGCGCGGCGTCGATCTCCAGGTTCGGCCCCGCGAGGTGCACGCCCTGGTGGGCGACAACGGCGCCGGCAAGTCCACCCTCATGAAGATCATCGCCGGCGCGGTGTCGCCCGACTCCGGCACCATCGCGGTCGACGGCCGCCCGGTGACCTTCGCCAGGCCCGCCGACGCGCAGGCGGCCGGGATCGAGACGGTCTACCAGGACCTGGCGCTCGCGCCCACGCTGACCGCCGGCGAGAACCTGTACCTGGGCCGCGAGGTGCTCAAGCCGGGGCTGCTGGGCCGGCTGGGCTTCGTCGACCGCGCCGCCATGAACCGGTCGGCCGAGCGGCAGCTGTCGACGCTGGGCGCCAAGCTGCAGTCGCTGGCCTCGGAGGTCGGCTCGCTGTCCGGCGGCCAGAAGCAGGCGGTCGCGGTGGCCCGCGCCTCGCTGTGGGGCAGCGCCCTCATCATGCTCGACGAGCCCACCGCGGCGCTCGGCGTCTCCCAGACCGAGTTCGTGCTCAAGCTGGTCGAGCAGCTGCGCGACGAGCGGGGCCTGTCGGTGCTGCTCATCTCGCACAGCATGCCGGACGTCTTCAGGGTCGCCGACCGGGTCACGGTGCTGCGCCTGGGCCAGACCGTGCTGACCGAGGAGATCTCGGCCCTGTCGACCAACGACCTCATCGCCGCCATGACCGGCGCGGGAATTCCAGCGGGTGGACCGACGACATGAGCACGATCACGCGCCCCGGCGTCAAAGCGGGGCCTTCGCTCACCGCGCGGCTGCTGGCCAGCCAGCGCTTCTCCAACCTGACGATCTTCGGACTGCTGGTCGCGATCATCGTGTTCTTCACGGTGGTCACCCCGTCCGGGACGTTCTTCTCGAACTACAACCTGACCAGCATCGCGCTGGCCGGGTCCCAGTTGCTGATCCTCTCGGCCGGCGTCACCTTCCTGCTCATCGCGGCCGGGCTCGATCTGTCGGTCGGCGCGGTGGTGGTCTTCTCCTCGGTTCTGGCCGCCAAGCTGATGCTGGGCCTGACCTCGGGCCTGGCCGGCACCGCCCAGGGCGGCGCGGAGCTGTGGCTGCCGATCCTGGCCGGCGTCGGGGCGGGTGTCGTCACCGGCGCGGCCTGGGGCCTGGTCAACGGCATGCTGGTGGTGAAATCGAAGATCCCGTCCTTCATCGTGACGCTGGCGACCAGCACGATCATCCTCGGCCTGGCCCAGGTCTGGACCGGCGGCATGAACGTCAGCGGGGTGCCGCAGGCGCTCACCGACGCCTTCGGCATGGGCACGCTGCTCGGCGTCCCGTGGCCGGTCGTGACCGCCGCCGCGGTCACCGGCCTGCTGTGGGTCGTGCTCGCCCGTACCCGGTTCGGCCTGCGCACGTACGCGATCGGCGCCAACCCCGAGGCGGCCCGCAGGGCCGGCATCAACGTCGACCGGCACCTGCTGGCGATCTACTGCATGGTCGGCCTGCTGGCCGGGCTGGTCGGGATGATCGACATCTCCCGCTTCTCCACCGCCTCGGTCTCCGGGTACGCGAACATCGCGCTGCAGAGCATCACCGCGGTCATCATCGGCGGCACCTCACTGTGGGGCGGCCGCGGCAAGATGTCCGGCACGGTCGTCGGCGCCTTCATCCCCGCGACCCTCACCAGCGGGTTCGTGATCATGAACCTGCAGCCGTTCTGGCAGAACGTCGCGGTCGGCTGCGTCCTCATCTTCGCCGTCTTCGTCGACCAGTACCGCAGACGGGCGATGAACGTCACCTGAACACCCGGCTCAACCCCCCTGCCTGGCCCAGAGCCGGCGAATGAGAGGAACTCCATCATGTTGCGGAATATCAAGAAGGTCGCCGTACTGGCACTGGCCGGCCTGACCCTGGCCGCGTGCGCCACCGAGGCGCCGGAGACCGCCGCGAAGGCGGGCGGCACGGACGGCGCGGGCGCCAAGCCGCGGGTCGTCATGCTGCTCAACGACCAGTTCGACCCCTACTACCTGACGCTGGCCAAGGGCGCCGAGGAGAAGGCGGCGGAGCTCGGCGTCGAATTCTCCTGGCAGGCTCCGACCACGCTCGACGTGGCCGCCCAGACCCAGTTGCTGCAGTCGATCGCGGCCACCAAGCCGGACGGCATCATCATGTCGGCCCTCGACGCCAAGGCGATGTCGGCCCCGATGCGGCAGGTGAACGAGCAGGGCATCCCGATCGTCACCGTCGACGCCGACGTGGAGGACCAGGACGCCCGGCTGGCGACCTTCAAGTCCGACGGCGTCGTCAGCGGCGAGATGGCCGCCGACACCGCGAACGAGCTGCTCGCGGGCACCGGGAAGGTGGGCTACGTCGGCTACATCCCGGGCATCCAGAGCGTGGACATCCGGCTCAAGGGCTGGCAGGAGCAGCTGAAGAAGCACGCCGGCCTGGAGAACAGCGGCGAGGAGTACGCCGGCGCCGACATCTCCGAGAACGTCGCCAAGACCTCGGCCCTGATCTCCAGGGTGCCCGACCTGAAGGCCGTCTTCGCCTCCTGGACCAACGCCGCCATCGGCGCGGCCAAGGCGGTGCAGCAGGCGGGCAAGACCGGCGACATCAAGGTCGTCGGCGTGGACGCCTCCCCCGACCAGGTCGACCTGCTGCGCCAGGGCCTGGTCGACGCGCTGGTCGTGCAGAAGCCGTACGACATGGGCAAGGACGCGGTCGAGGCGCTGACCGCGTACACCAAGGACGGCACCCGCCCGCAGGGCGAGAAGCTCTACGACTTCGTCGTGGCGACGAAGGACAACCTCGACACCCCCGAGATCAGCCAGTACCTGTACGTCAAGCCGGAAGGGAAGTGAGCGATGGCCAGGCTGGGAATCGACGTCGGCGGCACCTTCACCGACGTCGTCGTCCTGCACGAGGACGGCCGCCGGGTCGTCGAGAAGGTGCCGAGCACGCCGCATGACGCCTCGATCGGCATCCTCGACGGCATCGCCCAGATCCGCCGCACCCGCGGCGTGGACGTCGCGGCGCTGGACACCTTCAGCCACGGCTCCACGGTGGCGACCAACGCCCTGCTGGAGTCCAAGCTGCCCCGCACCGCGCTGGTGGTCACCCGCGGCTTCCGCGACGTGCTGGAGATCGGCACCCAGCTCCGCGGCGACCTGTTCGACCTGCGGGTCGCCAAGCCCCGCCCGTACGTGCCCCGGTCCCTCGTCTTCGAGGCCACCGAGCGCGTGGACCGGCTGGGCGAGGTGGTGACACCGCTGACCGGCGCCGAGATCGCGCGCCTGGTCGAGGAGGTACGGGCCGCGGACGTCGAGGCGTGCGCCATCACCTTCCTGTTCGGGTTCCGCAACGAGGAGCACGAGCGGCGGCTCGCCGCGGCGCTCAGGGAAGCGATGCCGGAGCTCTCCGTGGCGGTCGGCTGCGAGGTCGCGCCGGAGATCAAGGAGTATCCGCGCGCCTGCACGACCGTGGTGAGCGCCGCGCTGCGGCCCCTGGTCGCCCGTTACATGTCCGGCATCCTGAGCGGTCTGGAGCCGGCCGGGGTCACCTGTCCGACCTTCATCATGCAGTCGAACGGCGGCGTGATGAAGGCGGAGGAGGCCGCCGCGAACGCGCACCGCATGGTGCTCTCGGGGCCCGCCGCCGGGGTCCTGGCCGCCACCCAGGTGGCCAGGCAGTCGGCGTACCCGAACCAGATCACGTTCGACATGGGCGGCACCTCCACCGACATCTGCCTGATCCACGAGGGCCGGGCCAGGGTCGAGCGGGAGAGCGTGTTCGAGGGGCGGCCCATGCTGGTGCCCCAGTTCGACATCCACACCATCGGCTCGGGCGGCGGCTCCCTGGCGAGCGTCGACGAGGCCGGCGGGCTGCGCGTCGGGCCCGAGAGCGCCGGCGCGATGCCCGGCCCCGCCTGCTACGGCCGGGGCGGGACGCGTCCCACCACCACGGACGCGCACCTGGTGCTGGGCCGGATCGACCCGGCGGCGTTCCTCGGCGGCGAGATGCCCCTGGACGTGGAGGCGGCCAGGCGGGCGGTGAAGACGCACGTGGCCGACCCGCTCGGCGTGGACGTCGACACCGCGGCCATCGGCATCCTCGACGTGGCCGACGCGATCATGGCCCGGGGCGTCCGCGTGGTCAGCGTCAACCGCGGCCACGACCCGCGCGACTTCTACCTGCTGCCGTTCGGCGGCGCCGGGCCGATGCACGCGCTCAGCGTCGGCGCCCTGGTGGACGTCGGCGGCGTGCTGATCCCGCCGAGCCCCGGCACGTTCTCGGCGGTCGGCCTGGCCGGCTCCGACATCAAGTACACGTTCGCCCGGGTGGTCGACGCCGGCGTCGGCGACGTGCCGGCGGAGGACGTCGAGGCCCTGTACCAGGGCATGGTCGAGACGGCCGCCGAGCGGTTCGCCGGCACCGGCGTCAAGCGCGTGGACCACGTGCGGCTGGCCCGGTTCCGCTACGCCTGGCAGGACAACGACGTCGAGGTGCTCATCGACGCCCCGGAACTCGACGCCGGCGCGCTGGCGGACGCGGTCAAGCGCTTCCACGAGCAGCACCGGTTCGAGTTCGGTCACAGCAACCCCGAGGAGCGGGTGGAGCTGGTGGCCGTCGGCCTGGAGGCGTACGGGATCCTGGACCACGGCCCCGGCGTCCCGGCCCGTACGGACGAGGCGGGCGGCGAGCCCGCCCGCCACCGCGAGGTCTACTTCAAGGGCCCCGGCCGGATGCGGACCCCGGTGTACGAGCGCGGCGCGCTGGCGCCGGGCACCGTGCTGCGCGGCCCGGCGATCGTCGAGGAGCGGGAGGCCACCACGGTGGTCGTCCCCGGCACCACGCTCCGGGTCGACGACGACCTCAACCTGGTCATCACCTACGACAAGCCCGGCGAGGAGGCATGATGACGCCGCGCGAGAACGGCGCCGACCCGATCACCACCGAGGTCGTCCGGCATGCGCTGGAGACCATCGCCGAGGAGATGGGCACCGCGCTGCGCCGCACCGCGCTCAGCGTGGTGGTCAAGGACATGCGCGACTACTCCTGCGCGCTGTTCGACGCCCGGGGGCGGATGCTCGCCGCCGCGCTCGACATCCCGAGCCTGCTCGCGTCCATGGCACCGGCACTGCGCGCCTGCCTGGACAAGTGGGGTGAGGACATCCATCCCGGGGACGTCTTCATCAACAACCATCCCTACCTGGGCGCCTGCCAGACCAACGACATCAACATCTTCGTCCCGGTCTTCGACGCCGCCGCGACGCTCGTCGGGTTCACCGGCGTCATCGCCCACCACGCCGACTGGGGCGGGCGCACCCCCGGCACGGCCGCGGCCCGGTCGGAGTCGGCGTACGAGGAGGGCGTGCTCCTCCCGGCGCTGAAGGTGGAGGTCAAGGGGGTTCCCGAGCGGGGCCTGCTGGACATCATCACCGCCAACACCCGTCACCCGGCCCAGAACCACGGCGACCTGCGGGCGCAGATCGCGGCGGCCCGCTCCGGCGCCGGCCGGTTCGCGGGCCTGGCCGGGAAGTTCGGCACCGGCCTGCTGCTCGACACGTTCGAGGAGCTGTTCGCCTACACCGTGCGGCGGACCCGCGCGGAGATCGCCAAGCTTCCGGACGGCGACTACACGGCGGAGGGCTGCCTGGACAACGACGGGCTCGACCTCGACGCCCCGGTGAGGATGGTCGTCAAGGCGGTGATCTCGGGCGAGGAGATCCACTTCGACTTCACCGGCTCCGACCCGCAGATGCGCGGCGGGATGAACATCCCCGACTCGACCCTGCGCTCCGTGGTGCACTATGCGGTGAAGTGCCTGATGCCCTCCGACGTGCCGTTCAACGAGGGCTCGCTGGATCCGGTCTCCTTCCACGCGCCCCGCGGCACTGCGGTCAACCCCGAGTTCCCCGCCGCGGTCGGGGACCGGCACCTGGCCTCGCAGCGCCTGGCGTCCATCGTCACCCGGGCGCTGGCCGCGGCGGCGCCGCACCGCGCGTCCGCGGAGTGGTTCGTGGGCTGGCCGGTGCTCATCTGCGAGTCCCGCTCCCCCAAGTCGGGAGACGGCGTGGTCCTGCTGGCCAACGTCGCCGGCGGCGCGGGCGCCTGCGTGGACCACGACGGCGCCGACGCCCTCGACGTGCACATGGCCAACTGCCAGCTGATCCCGGCCGAGGTGATCGAGTCCTCCTACGAGCTGCGGGTGGAGCGGTACGCGCTCATCCCCGACTCGGGGGGCGCCGGCCGTCACCGGGGCGGGCTCGGCATCCGGGCCGACTACCGCAACATCTCCAGCGAGCCGCTGGGCTTCCTGTCGGAGGCCGAGCAGACCCGGCCGGAGTTCGCGCCGCAGGGGCTGACCGGCGGCCGGCCGGGGATGCCCGCGTCGCTGGCGCTGATCCACGAGGACGGCACCGAGACCGCGCTCCCCTCCAAGGGCCAGGGCTCGGCCCTGCCGGGTGAGATCGTCAGCCTGCGCGCGGGCGGCGGCGGCGGTTACGGCGACCCGGCCGAGCGCCCGGCCGAGCTGGTCGAGGCCGACCTCAGGGACGGCCGGATCACCGCGGCGGGCGCGGCCGCCTACGAGAGGACGCGCTGACATGGCGGCCGGGTTCCTGGGCGTGGCGCACGTCGGGATCGTGGTCGACGACCTGGAGGAGGCCGTCGCGGCCACCACGCCCGTGGCCGGCGGGTGGAGCGACATCCTGGAGTGGGACACCGTGGTCCGCTTCCCCGACGGCTCGCGCGAGCAGCGTCCGGTACGGTTCGTCACCGCCGCGAGCGGGCCCGCCCACGTCAAGATGATCGAGTCGGCCGAGGGCAGCGTCTGGGCCCCCACCGGCGGGGTGCAGCAGCTGCACCACCTCACCTACTGGGTGCCGGACATCGAGGAGGCCACGGCCGGGCTCCTGGCGACCGGCAGGTACCGCGTCGAGGCCGACGGGCTGGAGCCTGACGACAGCGTCCGGTTCCGCTACCTGCTCAACGACCTCGGCCTGCGGATCGAGCTCGGACTGCTGGCCAACAAGCCCGGCTTCGACAGCTGGGCGGCGGGCGGCGAGCACGCCTGACCGCGCCCGGGGCCCGGCGGAGATCTCCGCCGGGCCCCCGCACGTTCTCAGACGGCCGCCACCGACTCGCGGACCAGGAACGACGTGGGCAGCTCGATGAGCTCGGGCGGGCCCTCGTCGCCGTTGAGCCGGTCGATGAGCTTGCGGGCCGCCCTGGCCCCGATCTCGTGCACCGGCTGCTCGATGACGGTGAGGGCGGGCCGGACCAGCGTGGTCCAGTCGAGGTTGTCGAAGCCCACGAACGACAGGTCACGCGGCATCTCGATGTCGAGCTCGCGCACGGCCTGGTAGGCGCCGAGCGTCATCATGTTGTCGGTGGTGACCAGGGCCGTCGGCCGGGCCGGCGAGGCCAGCAGGCGCCGGGTGGCCTCGGCCGCGCCCTCGACGTCGTAGCCGCCCGTCCGGCCGACCAGCGACGGGTCCACCTCCACCCCGGCGTCGCGGTGGGCGCGCAGGTAGCCGAGCAGCCGGGCGGCGCTGGCGTTGATCTCCCCGCGCAGGCGGTCGAGCCCTGGACGGAGCAGCGTGGCCCAGTCGGCCTCGCGCTCGATGCGCAGCTCGGTCAGGATGCCGATGCGGCGGTGGCCGTGGCTCAGGAGGTAGGTCACGGCCTCCCGCATGGCCGCGACGTCGTCGACGGTGACCGCGTCGGCCCCGACGGCGCTGCTCGGCCGGTCGAAGAGCACCACGTGCTTGCCGTGCGACCGGACCGCCCGCAGGTGCTCGACGTCGCCGACGTCGGCGGTGGCGACGATCAGGCCGTCGACCTGCTTGTCGATCAGCAGGTTGACGGCCTCCCGCTCGCTGCGGACGTCCTCGTCGGTGTTGGTCAGCAGGATGCTGTAGCCCGACTTCCTGGCCTCGTCGGTGATGCCGCGCACCACGCCGGAGAAGAACGGGCTGCTGATGTCGGCGCACACCACGCCCAGGGTGTCGGTGCGCCGGGTCACCATGCTCCTGGCCACGCTGTTGGGCCGGTAGCCCAGGGTCTCGATCGCGTCGAGGACGCGCTTCCGCGTCGCCTCGCTGAACCGGCCGTAGTTGCCCAGCACGCGGCTCGCGGTGGAGGTGGACACCTTGGCCAGCCTTGCCACGTCGTGGATCGTCGGAGGCTGAGCGGATGAGGCCATGAGGGAACGTTATCGCAGCTTGAGAGCCGGAGGCCACGGGCCGGAACCCGTGGCACTCCCGTCAGTCGTCGTCCTGGTCGGCCTCGTCCCACGCCTTGTTGCGCTCGGCCGCGCGCTGCAGCGCCCCGGCAGCCTCCTGCTCGGTCGCGTACGGGCCCATCCGGTCCTTGTTGGGGCAGCCCACGTCGGGCTCGACCCGCATGTGCTTGAGGCAGAACCACCACTGGCCATCGGTCATGAGGTCGATTCTGCCCCGTAGACTCAGGTTTCATGACGACACTGCTCCAGCCCGGCCGAATTTCGCCCATGCGAAAGGTTCCCGCCCACATCGAGCGGCCGGAGTACGTCGGCAAGAAGCGCCCCAAGACCGGCGAGTCCGACGTGAAGACCCCCGAGATCATCGAGCGCATGCGGGTCGCGGGCCGCATCGCCGCCCAGGCGCTCGAAGAGGTCGGCCGGAACGTGCGGCCGGGCGTCACCACCGACGAGCTCGACCGCATCGGCCACGAGTTCCTCGTCGACCACGGCGCCTACCCGAGCACGCTCGGCTACAAGGGCTACCCCAAGTCGCTGTGCACCTCGATCAACGAGGTGATCTGCCACGGCATCCCCGACGACACCGTGCTGCGCGACGGCGACATCGTCAACGTCGACATCACCGCCTACATCGGCGGCGTCCACGGCGACACCGACGCCACCTTCCTGGTCGGCGAGGTAGACGAGGAGTCGCGGCTGCTGGTCGAGCGCACCCGCGAGGCGATGATGCGCGCCATCAAGGCCGTCGCGCCGGGCCGCCAGCTCAACGTGGTCGGCCGGGTGATCGAGGCGTACGCCAAGCGGTTCGGCTACGGCGTGGTGCGTGACTTCACCGGCCACGGCATCGGCACCAGCTTCCACTCCGGCCTGATGGTGCCCCACTACGACGACCCGTCGCTCCGGGTCGAGCTGGTGCAGGGCATGACGTTCACCATCGAGCCGATGCTGACGCTGGGCACGATCGACTACGACATCTGGCCCGACAAGTGGACCGCGGTGACCAAGGACCGCAAGCGCACGGCACAGTTCGAGCACACGATCGTGGTCACCGCCACCGGCAGCGAGATCCTCACCGCGCCTTAGGCACGACCCCCGTCACGGTGGTGCCCTCGCCGGGCACGCTGTTGACCGACAGCGACCCGCCGGCCTCGCCCAGCGCCGCCCGCATGCGGGCGATCCCGCGGCCCGCCCGCGAGAGATCGAAGCCCCTGCCGTGGTCGCTGACCGTCATCCGCAGACCGCCGCGGCCCACCGTGACGGCGATCGACACCGTCGTGGCCTCGCTGTGCTTGTGCACGTTGTCGAGCGCCTCGGCCAGCGCCTCCAGAACCCCCTTGGCGACCCGCGGCCGCACGTCGGCCGCGGGCAGCGCCCACACCTCCACCGCGATCCCCGTACGCCGTGACCATTCGGCCAGGTTGCCCTCAAGGGCTTCGGCCAGGCTTTCACCCCCGCGCATGCGCGTCACTTCCATCACCGCTCCACGCCTTCCTGAGGCCCGAGCGCGCCGGCTCCACCGCCGGCGCCGAAAGCGCGGAGCGCCACCCCCCACGGCAGGCTCGCGCCACCCCCTATCGGGAAAGGCTACCCGCCGTGCCGCCGTCACACCGGGCGAAGATAGCAGGCCCTGCCTGAACGGCTACTCGCGTTTGTCGAGCTCGTTGAGCCTGGCCAGATAGTCGTTGTACGAGGTGAGCTCCGGATCGCCGGAACGCGCCGCGGACCGGTCGTCGCGCCGGGCCTTGCGGTCCTCGCTGCGGTACCACTGCACCGCGATGGCCAGCAGCACCATGAGGGTCGGGATCTCCCCGAACCCCCACGCGATCGCGCCGCCGTTCTGCTGCTCCTGCAGCAGCGGCCCGCCCCAGGACCGGTCGAGCTGTTCGTACCAGCCGGGCGCGATGAGCGTGCCGGTCATCATCAGCGCGATGCCGAAGAACGCGTGGAACGGCATGGTGACGAACAGCAGCAGCAGCCTGCCCACGTACGGGAGCTGGTGAGGGCCGGGGTCGACCCCGATGACCACCCAGAAGAACAGGCACCCGCTGACCAGGAAGTGGAGGATCATGAGGATGTGGCCGAGGTGCTCCTCCATGGCGGCCTCGAACAGCGGCGTGAAGTAGAGCGCGTAGGTGGACGCGATGAAGATCGCGGTGGCGATGCCCGGATGGGTGACGACGCGCGCGTAACCACTGTGCAGGATCGCCATCAGCCACTCGCGCGGCCCCCGGTCGCCGCGCCGGGCGGCGGGCTTGAGCGCGCGCAGCGCGAGCGTGACGGGGGCGCCGAGCACCAGGAAGATCGGGACGATCATGGCCAGCGTCATGTGCTCGATCATGTGCACGTCGAACATGACCTTGGCGTACCGCGCCACGCCGCTCTGGGTGGTGAACACCAGGATGGCCACGCCGGCGAACCACGACGCGGTGCGGCCCCACGGCCAGGCGTCGCCGCGCCGCCGCATCCGTACGACGCCCGCGCCGTACAGCCCGGCCAGGATCGCGGCCAGCAGCGCGAAGAACAGGTCGAACCACCACAGCGAGAGGATGTTCGCGGCCGAGATCGGCGGCGGGACCGGGTGGCCGAGGAGGTCGAAGGCGCGGTCGGCGGGCAGGCTGACCGGCGGGGGCGGGGTGCGCGACAGCGCCACCGCCAGCCCGATCGTCGCCAGCATGAGCATGAGCTCGCCGGCCGCGAGCCGGGCGAACGCGCGCGGGCGGCCCGCGCCGAGGTCGGCGAGCGTGCGCTGGCGGTGCCACCAGCCGACGTAGCCGAGCAGCACGAACGCCACGGTCTTGGCCACGATGAGCACGCCGTAGCTGGACGTCCACAGGTCGGACAGCGACGTGAGCCGCGCGAGCGTACTGAACACGCCCGACATCCCCACGCCGATGTAGACCCACAGCGCCATCCGCGAGAAGCGGGAGGCCGCCACGTCGAGCTGCGGCCGCTTCAGCGCGGCGTGCAGGGCCAGCACGGCCAGCCCGCCCACCCACAGAGCCAGCGTCAGCAGGTGGAGGGTGACCGAGGTGATGGCCAGGCCGTGGTTGGGCGAGGAGGCGGAGTGGCCGGTGAGCGCCGGCGGCATCAGCGTGACCAGCGCGAGCACCAGCAGCCCGGCCGCAGCCCCGGCGGTGATGACGCCGCGGGAGAACAGCGCGATCGACAGCCCGAACAGCACCACGAGGGTGAGCGCGATGCCGGGGCTCTCCTGGGTGGCGAAGCCGACCAGGAAGTTGCGGTTGAGGATCTCGGGGACCGAGCGCGCCCACACGTCGGAGACGCTGAAGACCATGGTGAGGAAGGCCGCACCCGCCCAGGCGAGCCCCGCCCAGGAGGCGGCCCGCAGGTAGCCCTGCGCGGTCTTGCCGAGCACGCCCTTGTCGTTGGGCAGCAGCAGGGCGGCGGCCAGCAGCAGGCCGACCGTGGCGACGCCCGCGACGTCCATGGCCAGCTTGGAGACCGGCAGCCCCCAGCGGGTCACGACGCCTGACGAGGGCACGCCGAGGATGATCCTGGGGAACGCCGCGCCTCCGGCGATCATGGCGATCACGAGGGCGGCGATCGCCGCCCCGGCCGCCGCCAGCGCGAGACGCGCGGCTCTGGTCACGGCTGCTTCTTCTTCCTGGCGCTCAGGAGGAACCCGATGCCGATGCCGACGAGCGCGCCGACCACGATCAGGAGCCAGACCGGGAAGGTGGCGGCGTCGCTCTCGGCGGACACCTCCTCGGCGGGCTGGGCCTCGGCCGGCTCGGTGGCGGTGGGGGCCGGCTCCGCGCTGGTCGCCTCGGCCGTCGGCGCCGCGGACGCGCTCTCCGTCTCCGTGGGAGTCGCCGTCGGCGACGGGCTCGCGCCCTTGACGGTGAACGGGATCTCGCCCTCGATCGGGTGGCCGTCGGACGAGACGACCCGGTAGGCGATGGTGTAGTCGCCGTCGGGCAGCTCGCCCTTCAGCGCCTGCTTCACCTTCACCCCGTCGAGCTCCGGGTCGCCGGCCTGGTGCTGGGTGTCACCCGGCCCGCGTACGCTCACGAAGGGCATGCGGATCTTGCCGGTGAACTCCAGCGTGATCTCGTCCACGGACTCGACCGTGGCGTCCTTGGCGGGGTCGCTGCTCTTGAGCGCGTCGTGAGCCAGAGCCGGCCCGGCGGTGACGAGGACGAGCAGCGTGGCGAGGATCGCGGTGAGGGCCGCGAGCGGGGAACTCTTCATGGCGCCTTCAAGGCTACCGAGCACCCCGCCCGGTTCGTACCCCGATCAGAGACCCGCGCAGGCGAGCGCCCGCTGGTAGGCCTCGACGCTGGCCTCGGCGTCGCCGATCTCGTAGAGCGTCTCCGCCGTGGCGTACCACGCGCCGGCCGAGAGGAAGGACGGCGGGACCGAGTCGAGGGCGTCGCGGATCGTCCGCAGGTGCCTGTCGGCCTCGGCGGCCTCGCCGCGCACGCTGTGCGCCCGCCCCAGCAGCAGGTGCGTCTGCGGCACCTGGGCGACGGCGGCGCCGGACAGCAGGCCGCCGGCGGTGTGGGCGTGCTCCAGGGCCCGGTCGAGGCCGCCGGTCATGAACTCGACGTGGGCCAGCTCGGTCAGCGCCCGCGCCCGGTCGGTCACGCTGGTGGAGCTCTGCTCCTGGTCCCTGATGGCGCGGTTGACGTGCTCCAGGAGCGAGGCCGCCTCCTCGGGCTGCACGCGGCGCCGCAGCTGGACGTACGCGACCCGCATCATGGCGAGCAGGCGCGGGTGACCGGACTCGGCCACCAGCGCCAGGGCCCGCTCGGCAAAGACGAGCGCCTCCTCCCGGTGGCCGGTGTAGTCGGCCGCGAAGGCGGCGTTCCAGTTGGCCGCGGCCATGGCGCGCGGGGAGCCGAGCGCGTCGGCGGCGTTGAGCAGCTCGGCGGCGAACTGCCGGGCGCGCAGGTGGTCGCCGCGCACGAAGTAGGCCGCCAGCAGGGTGGCGCCCAGCTCCACCAGCAGGTCGGACCACGCGGGCCGGTTGGCGCCGCCCAGGATGCGCTCGCCGATCTCGACGGCCTCCACGAGCCGGTTGCTCTGCCGGTAGACGCGGCACAGGGCGATGGCGATCTCGATCCGGCGCTCGGCGGGGACGTCCTCGCCCTGCAGCCGCTGCAGGATGGCGATCGCCTCGTCGCTGTCGCCGCACGCCTCCGTGGCGAGGGCCAGCCCGAATTCGGTGTCTTGACGAAGCTCGGTCAGACCTGTCAGGTTGTTGTCCGCGAGCAGCTCGGTGAAGCGGTTGCGGGCCTCGGCGACCTCGCCGTTCTCCAGCGCGATCCGGGCATAGCCGAGCGAGAGTTCGATGTCCTCCATCTGCTCGGCCGTCACACCGTTGATCAGATAGGAGAGCGAGCAGTCCAGTTTCTGGGCCAGCAGCTCCAGGACCGCCGGCGTGGGAGTACGCTTGCCACTCTCGATCAAGGAGACGTAACTGTCAGACAACTCGGGGTGCGCGAGCTGTGCCTGTGAGAGGCCGCGCTGCCGCCGCACCGTCTTGATACGGAGTCCGACTAGGTCAGATGTGGTCACGGTCGTCGCTCCCTGAAATGATAAGTTCCAAGCAAGTCCCGTAGATCCGCGAGGGAGATCCTCATGCGCACGCGCCTCACGATGTCCGCACTTGTTGCCTTGCTCGGGGCCGTGGTGGCCGTTGCAGGCAATAGTACGGTCGCGAATGCGGAAACGTCTGCCCCCGCAGCAGTCTCCGCCGTCTCTCTCGCCGTCCTCGGCGACGCCTATTGTTGCTGAGCACGCGGGTGAGACCGGCGGCGGGGCCGCCATGTCAGGTGAGAGCCATCTCCTGCGTGTCACACCCCCGTCGCCGCTGCCCTCGTTCTCTCCGCTTCTCCGCGCATCACCCGTAGAAGTCTCCGCGCATTCCCCGTAGGCGAGCAGCCTAGGCGGGGCATCTACATTTCCTCTAGACGTCGCCACGTCGGCCCGATCGGCCCTGCTCCCTCACCGTGATCCGGTCTGCGCCGCCGTGGTCCGCTCCACGGGTGGGAGAGTCCGTTGGCCGAGGGCGTCATCGTCCGGCTCCTGGGGCCGGTCACCGCCGCGCGCGACGGCAAGGAGATCGATCTCGGTCCACCCCGCCGGCAGGCGCTGACGGCGATCCTCGCCGCGTGGCCGGGGCGCGTGGTGCCGATTCCGCGCATCATCGACGGCATCTGGGGCGACGAGCCGCCCAAGACGGCCGAGCAGAGCGTCTACACCTACGTGGCCGGGCTCAGGAACGCGCTGGAGCCGTCCCGGGGGCGGCGCGAGCCCTCGAAGCTGGTCGTCGGCGCCGCCGGGGGCTACCGGCTCCGCCTCGACGGCTCCCGGGTGGACGCCATCGCCTTCACCGAGCGGCTCGACCACGCGCGCCGCGCCGTCCTGCGCGGCGACCACGCGGGCGCCCTGCCCGACCTCGAAGAGGCCCTCGCCCTGTGGCACGGCGAAGCGCTGCCGGGGGTTCCCGGGCCCTTCGCCGAGAGCGAGCGCGCCCGGCTGACCGAGGCGCGGCTCGCCGCGCAGGAATACCGCGCCGAGGCGTTGCTCGGGCTCGATAGGCCGCAGGACGCGCTGGCCCCGCTGCGGGCCATGACCTACCGCCATCCCCTCCGCGAACGGCCGCGCGAGCTGCTGATGCTCGCCCTGGTGCGGTGCGGCAGGCGCGCCGAGGCCCTGGTGGTCTACGAGGAGAGCCGGCGGCTGCTCCGCGAGGAGCTGGGCGTGGACCCGGGAGAGGCGCTGCGCCGTTCCCACCGGCTGGCGCTGGCGGCCGGTCCCCGCGAGCGGCCCGGTGACGGACCGCCCCCGCTGCCCCGCCAGTTGCCCCGCGACCTGGCCGGGTTCGTGGGCAGGACCCAGGAGGTCATCCGGCTCAAAGGGCTGCTGGCGCCGTGGGACGACACCGAGCCGAACCCTCTCGTGGTCATCTCCGGGCCGCCGGGCGTGGGCAAGTCGGCGCTGGCGGTGCGGATCGGCAACCTCGTCAAGGACCGCTACCCCGACGGCCAGCTCTACGTGAACCTGCGCGGGGCCACGGTCGGGCTGCCGGGCCTCGACCCGCTGGACGTGCTGGGCCGGTTCCTGCGCGCGTTCGGCATCGACGGCGACGCCATCCCCGGCGACGTGGACGAGGCCGCGGCGCTGTGGCGCAGCACGCTGTCCGGCAGGCGGACGCTGATCCTGCTGGACGACGCCGCCGGGCTCGGGCAGATCCTGCCGCTGTTACCGGCTCCGCGCGGCACCGCCATCGTGGTGACCAGCCGCGAGACGCTCGCCGCCGGCGACGACTGCGTCCAGCTCCACCTGCCTCGCCTGTCGCTCCCGGAGTCTGTCACGGTGCTGGCCAAGCTGGCCGGGGCCGAGCGGATGGCGGCGGACCCCGAGGAGACGGCCGGTCTGGTGCGGCTCTGCGACGGCCTGCCGCTCGCGCTGCGCATCGCGGGCGCGCGCCTGGCCGACCGCCCCGCCTGGAGCGTGTCGGCGCTGACCGGCCGGCTGCGCGACGAGCGCCGCAGGCTGCACGAGCTGGAGGCGGGCGAGCTGGCGGTACGGGCGAGCCTGGCGTCGAGCTGGAGCGCCCTGGCCGGCAGCGCCAGGCCGATCGACCGGGTCGCCGCCCGCGCTCTGGGCCTGCTCGGCCTGCTGCACCTGCACGACGTGACGGCGGAGGTGGCGGCGGCGCTGCTCGGCACCGGCGCCGACGAGGCCGAGCGGGCGCTGGAACGGCTGGTGGACGCCCACCTGCTGGAACACCTCGCGGGCCCGGGCCGCTACCAGCTCCACGACCTGGTCCGGCTGTTCGCGGCCGAGATGGCGCCGGGCGACGCCGCCGGGCCGCTCGCCCGGGCGCTGAGCTTCTACATCGCCTCCGCGCGGCTGGCCGTCACCACCATGGACCCGCACCGGGTGCAGGCCGAGGGCCCCGAGGTCGACGCCGTGCCGCACGCCGTCGGCGGACCGGACGAGGCGATCGCCTGGCTGGCCGGCGAGGAGACCAACCTGGTGGCGGCGGCCGGGCAGGCCATGGCCGGCCCTGACTCCGAGCTGGCCGCGCTGGGGGTGGCGCTGTGCTTCTCGCTGTTCTGGTATCAGCAGTACGCGCACGAGCCCGTACCTCTGATCGCGCTGAACCGGCGGGCGCTGGACGTCTGCGAGCGGCTGGGCGACCGGCTCGGCGCCTATCACGCGCACGGGCACGTCGCCTGCGGCCTGGCCCTGCAGGGCAAGGCGGAGGCCATGGGCCATCTGGAGGCGCAGCTCATCCTGGCCAGGGAGCTGGGCGACCGGTTCAGCGAGCAGCGCACGCTGGGCAACCTGGCCAACCTGTCGGTCGAGCGGGGGCTGCACGAGCAGGCGCTCGGCTACGCCGGCCGGCAGCTCGCGCTGGCGCGGCGGATCGGCGCGGACGTGGGGGTGCGTTACGCGCTGATGATGAGAGGGCTGGCCTGTCAGAAGCTCGGCCGCCCGGCCGAGGCGCGCGGGCCTTTGGAAGAGGCGCTCGCCGCCGCCGAGAGCATCGGCGACACCGGTCACGAGATGAACATGCGCCGGATACTCGGTGAGCTCTGCCTCGACGAGGGCAAGCCGGGCGAGGCCGCGGACCACCTGGAGCGGGCGCTGGCGGCGAGCCGGGCCCATCGCAACCGGCTCGGCGAGCTGGAGTGCCTCGTCCTGCTGTCCCGGGCGCGCCGGGAGCTGGGCGACGCACACGCGGCCCTGCCGCACATCGCCGAGGCGATGCCGCTGGCGGCGGAGCTGGAGAACGCCAAGTGGCGGATCGAGACGGAGAACGAGCAGCGGATCGTGCACGAGCTGGTCGGCGTCCCCACCGTGCGCGTGTGACGGCCGGTCATCTCGCCCTGAGCGCGAGGAAGAGGTCGACCCGGTCGGCCATCGTCGACAGGTCCCTGCCGGTCAGCTCCTCCACCCGCTTGATCCGGTAGCGCACGGTGTTGACGTGCACGTGCATCCGCTCGGCGCACGCGTTCCATGAGCCGGCGCAGTCGAGGAAGGTGGCGAGCGTGCGCACCAGCTCCGACTGGTGGCCGGCGTCGTAGTCGAGCAGCGGGGCGAGCAGCCGCCCGGCGAACGACCTGCGCACGTCGCCGGGGACGGTGGCCAGCAGCAGCGCGTGCGTGTAGATCTCGTCGGACGTCACCACCCCGCCGTCGCGGGCCTCGGCCAGTCGTCTGGCGTGACCGGCCTCCTCGACGCCGCCTCGGAGCGCGGCCGCGCCGGTGAGTGCGCCGCTCAGGCCGAGACAGACGCGGGCGTCCGGCAGCGCCGACAGGATCGCGGCCCCGGCGCGCAGGCGGGCGGCCAGATCGGCGACGTCCCCGCCGCGCAGCGGCACCACCGCCACCGCCCCGTCGGCGCCGGGCGGTGCGACGATCTCCCGGCCCAGCAACTCCTCCAGCACCTGCCCCCCGAGCACCCCAGGACCGGGGTGGGCTGGGCCGGGGTGGGTGACGGTGGCGTTGACGATCGCGTACGGCTCGGCGGTGTCCAGGCCGGAGGTGCGGAAGCGGGCGTTCAGCTCCGCGGCGTCGGCGCCGGCGAGGGCGGCGGCCAGGAGTTCGCCGGCGAGCCGGCGTTCCACGCGCCGTCCTTCCTCCATGCGGCTGCGTTCCAGCGCCACGCAGGCCGCCAGCTCGTAGCCCAGGTCGGCCCGGTCGAGCAGGTCGCCGTCGCAGGCGAGCATCCAGCCGCCCGCCCGGTGGCCGCGCCCGACGCCGAACAGCGTGTGGCCGCCGGCCAGGCACGGCAGCCGGGTCGCGGTCAGGTAGGCGCGTGCCAGGCCGGCGGGGTCGTCCGGCGCGCCGACGATGACCTCGCCCGCGGCGGACACGACCGCGCCGGTGACGCCCAGCTCGGCGGCGGTCAGCGCGAACAGCTCGGGCAGGTCGGCGCCCTCGGCCACGGCGGCGACGAGCCTGCGGTGGCGGCCGAGCGCCTCGCGCGCGTCGCCCGTCAGGCGGTGCCCGGCCTGCTCGGCCAGGGTGCGGAAGGACACCTCGGTGGGCACCTCCAGCAGCGGCAGCCCGGCCCGCTCGCATGCCGTCACGAGGTCGGCGGGGATGTGGCCGAGCCACGCCTGCCCCGCGCCGAGCCCGGCCACCCCCGCCTCGACCAGCGCGGCCACGAACCGGGCCGAGTCCTCCGGCCCCTGGCGCCACATCAGGCCGGTCAGCACGAGCTCGCCGCCCGACAGGTAGCGCCCCGGCTCCGGCAGGTCGGTGATGTGGACCGAGGTGAACGCGCGGTCCGGGTCGCCGGTGAGCAGCCGGAGACGCGGCTCGCCGACGGCCAGCAGGTCACGTATCCGCATTTGGAGGAATATACAAGCCCGCCGGTGGCGGCGCTTACCCCGATTTCACCTGGCGCGCATACCGCCCGCACCGGGCCGGTGCTCTACTCGAAGGATGACGGAGACGGCGAGTTCGCTGCGGCTGGGCGTCGGCGAGAGCGCGCGGCGGCCGGACGCGGTGCTCAAGGTGACGGGCGAGTTCGCCTACGCCTCTGACCTGTGGCTCGAAGGCATGGTGTGGGGGGCGACGCTGCGCAGCCCGCACCCGTCGGCGTGGATCAGGTCCATCGACGTGGGGCCGGCGCTGGCCGTCCCTGGCGTGCGCGCGGTCATGACGCACGAGGACGTGCCGGGCGAGAAGTTCTACGGGCTGGAGTGCAAGGACCAGCCGGTGCTCGCCGTCGACCAGGTCCGCTACCAGGGCGAGCCGGTGGCGCTGGTGGCCGCCGACCATCCGGAGACCGCGCGGCGGGCGGCGGACGCGATCGTGGTGGACTACGAGGTGCGCGAGGCCGTGACGGACCCGCGCCTGGCGACGGAGCTGGTGCGCCACCAGCCGGTGCGTACGGGCGAGGTGTTCGAGGCCGCGTCCGAGGCACAGGTCGTGGTCAGCGGCGAGTACGAGGTCGGCATGCAGGACCAGGCGTTCCTCGGCCCGGAGTCGGGGCTGGCGGTGCCTGCCGAGGACGGGGGCGTCGACCTCTACATCGCCACCCAGTGGCTGCACGTGGACCGCGACCAGCTCGCCCCCTGCCTGGGGCTGCCGCCGGAGAAGGTGCGGCTGACGCTGGCCGGGGTCGGGGGCGCGTTCGGCGCCCGCGAGGACCTGTCGATGCAGGTGCACGCGTGCATGCTGGCGCTCCGGCTGAACCGTCCCGTCAAGATCGTGTACGGGCGCGAGGAGTCGTTCTTCGGCCACGTGCACCGCCATCCTGCGCGGATGCGGTACGAGCACGGCGCCACCCGCGACGGCCGGCTCGTCTACGTCAAGGCCGCCATCCTGCTGGACGGCGGCGCCTACTGCTCCTCCTCCCCCGCCGTGGTGGGCAACGCCGCCTCGCTCGGCGTGGGCCCGTACGAGGTGCCGAACGTGCTGGTGGAGGCCACCGGCGTCTACACCAACAACCCGCCGTGCGGCGCGATGCGCGGGTTCGGCGCGGTGCAGGCGTGTTACGCGTACGAGTCGCAGATGGACCGCCTGGCCGAGGCGTGCGGTCTGTCGCCGGTGGAGATCCGGCGGCGCAACGCGGTGTCGCAGGGCTCGGCGCTGATCACCGGGCAGGTGATCGACTCGCCGGCGCCGCTCGCCGACATGCTGCGCGAGCTGGAGTCGTTCCCGCTGCCGCCGCCCGCCGGCGACGACCTGCGCGGGCTGCCGGGCGGCGTGTCGCAGACCACGCACGGCGAGTCGGTGCGGCGCGGCGTCGGGTACGGGGTCGGGATCAAGAACATCTGCTTCTCGGAGGGGTTCGACGACTACTCCACGGCCCGGGTGCGGGCCGAGCTGGTCAACGGCGAGCCGCACGTCACCGTGCACACCGCGGCGGCCGAGGTGGGCCAGGGGCTGGTGACGATCCAGGCCCAGATCGCCCGCACCGAGCTGGGCGTGGAGCACGTGACGGTGGCGACCGCCGACACCTCGGTCGGGTCGGCCGGCTCGTCGTCGGCCTCGCGCCAGTCGTACGTGACGGGCGGCGCGGTGAAGGCGGCCTGCGAGGCGGTGCGCGAGCGGTTCGGCGGGCTGCCCGTGCGGGAGGCGCTGGAGAAGTTCGGGCCCGTCGAGGAGACGCGGGAGTTCCGGCACCGGCCGACGTTCCCGCTGGACCCGCTCACCGGGCAGGGCGACTCGCACACCCAGCTCGCGCTCTGCGTGCACCGGGCGGTGGTGGACGTGGACGTGGAGCTGGGCCTGGTCAAGGTGGTCGAGCTGGCGGCCGTGCAGGACGTCGGCCGGATCCTGAACCCGCAGGCGCTGGAGGGCCAGATCCACGGCGGGTCGGCGCAGGGCCTCGGGCTGGCCCTGATGGAGGAGATCCAGGTCAGGGACGGCAGGGTGCTGAACCCGTCCTTCACCGACTACCTGATCCCCACCATTCTCGACATGCCGCCCATGACGATGAAAATCCTGGAAAATCCAGACCCGGCTGCCCCGTACGGATTGCGTGGCGCCGGCGAGCCCCCGACACTCTCCTCCACCCCCGCGATCGCGGCCGCGGTGCGCGCGGCGACCGGCCTGCGGTTGACGCGCGTTCCGATAAGACCCGAAGATATCGCCTTGGCCCACATCGGGGGCTGAACGACCACGGGGAGGACCCTTATGGCTGACGCACGCGAGGCGGCCAAGGCGGAGTTCGAGCGGTTCGACGCCGACGGCGACGGTCTGCTGACGACCGCCGAGATCAGGAAGGCCAACGAGGCCATGGGCGGCCTGGGCGCCTCGGAGGCGGAGATCGAGGCGTTCATCGAGGCCGCCGACCGCGACGGCGACGGCCGGATCGGGCTGGACGAGTTCGCCGCGCTGGTCGGCGGCGGCAGGCACGAGAAGGCATGATCGGTTCCCCCGCCGGGTAGGGCACCGGGCGATCCCCCGCGTCGCTGAAGGGGGATGCCGGTGCTCGACAGGTTCTTCGAGCTGTCCCGGCGGGGGAGCACCGTCGGCCGTGAGGTGCGCGGTGGTGTCACCACGTTCATGGCCATGGCGTACATCATCCTGCTCAACCCGATCATCCTCGCGGGCGCCCATGACGTCACCGGCGCCAAGCTGACCATCGCGCAGCTCACCACGTCGACCGCGCTGACCGCGGCGATCTCGACGCTGCTCATGGGCCTGGTCGGCAACGCGCCGCTGGCGCTGGCCGCGGGCCTGGGGCTGAACGCGGTGGTCGCCTACCAGGCCGCCCCGCACATGACCTGGCCCCAGGCGATGGGCCTGGTCGTGCTGGAAGGCGCGGTCATCATCGTGCTGGCCGTGAGCGGCCTGCGCGCGCTGATCATGAACTCGATCCCGCTGGCGCTCAAGCACGCCATCAGCGTCGGGATCGGGCTGTTCATCGCGCTGATCGGGCTGGTGGACTCCGGTTTCGTGACGCGCGGCTCGGGCACGCCGGTGCAGCTCGGCGCGACCGGCCACCTGACCGGATGGCCGGTGGCGGTGTTCTGCTTCGGGCTGCTGCTGATGATCGCCCTGTACGCGCGGCGCACGCCGGCGGCGATCCTGATCAGCATCGTGGTGACGGCGATCGTGGCGATCGTGGTGAACTCGGTGGCCACGATCGACCAGGCCGACTGGGGGGTGGTGGCGCCGCGGGTGCCCGAGTCGGTGGTGTCGGCGCCGGACTTCGGGCTGGTCGGGCAGGTCGACGTGTTCGGCGGGTTCGTCACGGCGGGCGCGCTGACCGCGACCGTGGTGCTGTTCACGCTGGTGCTGTCGGGGTTCTTCGACGCGATGGGCACGATCATCGGCGTCAGCGACGAGGCCGGGCTCGTGGACGAGCGGGGGCGGGTGCCGCGGCTGGGCCGGATCCTCACCGTGGACGGCGTGGCCGCCATGATGGGCGGGGTGTCGAGCTCCTCGGCGAACACGGTGTTCGTGGAGTCGGCGGCGGGCGTCGGCGAGGGCGCGCGGACCGGCCTGGCGAGCCTGGTCACCGGGGCGGTGATGGCGCTGGCGCTGTTGTTCACCCCGCTGGCCGCGGTGGTGCCCGCGGCGGCGGCCGCGCCCGCGCTGGTGCTGGTCGGGGCGCTGATGATGATGCAGAGCAAGAACGTGCCGTGGGACGATCCGGATCTGGCGCTGCCGGCCTTCCTGACGATCGCGCTGATGCCGTTCACGTACTCGATCACCAACGGGGTGGGCGCCGGGGTGATCGTCTACACGCTGATCAAGGCGGCGCGGGGGAAGTTCGGCGAGATCCCGTGGCTGCTGTGGGTGGTGTCGCTGGTGTTCGCGGCCTACTTCGCGATCGACTGGGTGGGCGGGTTCTTCAGTTAGCGCAGGTCGCCGGAGTTGCAGGCGACGCCGTTGCCGTCGACGTCGGCGTACCACGCGTACTCCTCGTGCGTGCCCTTGGTGTAGGGGCCGAAGCCGGCGGCCGTGGCCTCCTGGCAGCTCGCGAACCGCTGGTCGGGGGTCCGGGTCCCGGTGCCCGTCGTCTGGCCGGTCCCGGCCGGGTCGCCGGTGCCGGTCGGATCGCCCGTGCCGGCGGGGTCACCCGTGCCGGCGGGGTCACCCGTACCGGCCGGATCGGTGGAGGCGGGCGGCGAGGAGGGCGGGGCCGCGTCGCCGAGCACGCGGGTGGCCAGCGCCTCGGCCTCCTGCTGGGTCATCCCCGCGATGCTCAGGCTGTCGCCGTCCATGCCCTGGGTCACGATGGGCGCGGCCAGGACCGTGCGCGGCACCAGCACGACGGCGATCTGCCGCTGGTCGGACACCTGCTCGTCGATGAGGTCGACGAGCTTCTGCTTGTACGCGGGAGCGACCGCGATGCGCACCGAGTAGGTGCCGTCACGACCGCGGACCGCCTCGACGGCCTGCACGGCGTTGACCGTGACGCCGTCCTCCAGCAGGTAACAGGTGGTCTGCGTGTCGTCGAGCGCCGCCTCCTCGCCGGGGCACGGCGCGGCCTTGGTCTCGCGCACGGGGGCGAAGTGGATCGGCGTGGACAGCCGCTGCGGCGGGGCGCCGCCGAGGAGCGGGGCGTCGGGCGTCCGGGTCATCAGGACGGCGACGGTGCCGAGCACGCCGGCGATGAGCACGATCAGGACGAGCGAGACGATCAATATGACGGTGGTGACCTTGCTGGCCCTCGGCGGCCCCGGATCCGCTGCCTTGGGCGGCTCTTCCGCCTTGTCCATCGTCGACGTCCCCATCCTGACTACGGGCTGCGGTGAGCTTATCGAGGACCGGTCGGTGCCGGGTAATCAGCCGAACATTTCTCGAGTTCGTGTTCAGAAGCCGGGGATGGAGAAAGAATTACGGCAACCGCGCGCCTGCCCGGGAAAGGGAGTGTCCTCATGAAGGTCGGTGTTCCCCGCGAGGTCAAGGACGGCGAGTACCGCGTGGCCCTCACCCCCGCGGGCGCCCACGAGCTCGTGCGCCACGGCCACCAGGTGTTCGTCGAGCGGGGCGCGGGCGCCGGCTCGTCGCTCCCCGACGAGGACTTCGAGGCGGTGGGCGCGGCCATCCTGCCGGACGCCGACGAGCTGTGGGCCGGGTGCGAGCTGATACTCAAGGTCAAGGAGCCGGTCCGGGAGGAGTACCACCGGATGCGCAAGGGCCAGGTGCTGTTCACGTACCTGCACCTCGCGGCCTCGCCGGCGTGCACGAAGGCGATGCTCGACGCGGGCGTCACCGGCATCGCGTACGAGACGGTGCAGACGCCCGGCGGCGGGCTGCCGCTGCTCGCCCCGATGTCGGAGGTGGCGGGCAGGCTCGCCCCGCAGGTGGGCGCGTACCATCTGATGCGCTCGCGGGGCGGCAGGGGCGTGCTCATGGGCGGCGTGTCCGGCGTGCGGGCCGCGCACGTGGTGGTCATCGGCGCGGGCGTGTCGGGCATGAACGCGGCCGCGATCGCCCTCGGCATGCAGGCCGAGGTGCTGCTGCTGGACAAGAACGTCGACAAGCTCCGCCAGGCCGACCTGATCTACCAGGGCCACTGCCAGACGGTGGCGTCGAACACGCTGGAGATCGAGCGGGCGGTGCTGGAGGCCGACCTCGTCATCGGCGCCGTGCTGGTGCCCGGGGCCAGGGCGCCGAAGCTGGTGCCGGACGAGCTGGTCGCGCGGATGAAACCGGGCTCGGTGCTGGTCGACATCTCCATCGACCAGGGCGGCTGCTTCGAGGGCTCGCGTCCCACCACGCACGCCGACCCGACCTACCGGGTGCACGACTCCGTCTTCTACTGCGTGGCCAACATGCCGGGCGCGGTGCCGCACACCTCGACGTTCGCGCTGACGAACGTGACGCTCCCGTACGCGCTCGCGATCGCGGACCTCGGCTGGGCCGCGGCGCTGCGCGGGGACCCGGCGCTGGCGCTCGGCCTGAGCACCCACGAGGGCCACCTGACCAGCCGCCCGGTCGCGCAGGCGCACCGCCTGGAGTGGACGCCCCCGCAGGAGGTGCTCAGCTAGCCTCCAGCAGCGCCTTCAGATGCGCGTTGCGCCGCACGATCAGCGCCTCCATGTAGCGCCCCAGCACCACCGCCTCGGCCACCCGCCCGAGGACGCCCAGCGGCGCCGCGAACTCCACCGCGTCACGCATGACCGTGCCCCCGCCGCCGTCGTCCGCGAAGCGGTGCTCGTGCCGCCACCTCCGGAACGGCCCGGCGACCTGCTCGTCCACGAAGAACACGGGAGCGTCGTAGGCGCTGATCACCGAGGTCATCCGCCACGCGACCCCGAAGTGCCTGGCCCGCCACGTGACCTGGTCGCCGGGGCCCATCCGCCCCGACGTCACCCCGCCCACGGCCCGCTCCCCCGAGCCCGCCATGGACGCCATGTGGGCCTCCACGGACAGCGACTCCTCGAACACCCGGCGGGGAGCCGCCCGGATCAGCGTCACCACGTCGAACCGGATCACCCGCCCATCCTGCAACGCGAAAGGCCCGGCGGTCGAGGCCGGGCCTTTCGGGAGGATCGGGTTACTGCTGGGACTGCGACGGCTGCGGAGAGGCCGTGTCCATCGGGGTCTGGCTCTGGCCCGTGGGCTCCGGCGGGAGGGGGGCCTGGTCGGCGGTGGTGACGATGGCGTCGGGGCCGCCGCAGGTCGCGCCCGGCTCGGGCGTGTCCGCGCCGTTCTGGTAGCGCTTGATGAACGCGCCCAGCTTCGGGTCGTCAGGGTTGTCGAACTTGTGCTGGTGGTTCCAGGTGCTGGCCACGATCGGCGCCGGGAGTCCCTCGAACGGGCTCATCAGCATGTAGTCCTGCTGACCGGTGCTGGTGGCCACGTCCTTCAGCTTCGCGATCTGGTCGGCGGGCAGGTCGGGACGGTAGGTGATCCAGACCGCGCCGTGCTCCAGCGAGTGGACGGCGTGCTCGCTGTGGATGGGCTTGTCGTAGATGTCGCACTGCTGCCAGTAGTTGTTGTGCTCACCGCCCACGGGCGGGGTCTCCTTGTACGCGACCTTGTTCCAGACATGCTGGCCACCGTCGTACTTGACGCTCACCACGGCGTCGAGCGACGTCTCGCGCGCCTGCTTCACCAGGTAGAAGCCCACCACGCCGACGAGCAGGACGATGACCAGACCGCCTGTCCCCCACATCAGGAATGCGGTGCGGCGTTCTTTGCGCTGCTGCTCGGCGCGCATCCTCTGCAGATGCTCCCGCCGCGCCTGCGCCTTCTCCTTTGTCATCGTTCCTCCATCGGCGAACCAACAGGGGTCACTTTATGCCCTCCGGGCGTATGCGGAGAATAAGAGCGTTGTAAGCGTCCGATCACGACCCGCGCGTGGCGATGGGTACGCTGGACAACGCCATGGAAAAGCCCGCTCGTAACTCAATGTTCGCCGTCGTCGCCGTGCTGGTGCTCGTCGCGGCGGCGGCGCTGCTCCTCTTCGGCGGCCGGGGCACCCCCGGCGACAACTCCGCCGAGGCCGGTTTCGCCCGCGACATGGCGACCCATCACGCCCAGGCCGTCGACATGTCGTTCACCATCAGGGACAAGAGCCAGTCCCGGGAGATCAGGTCCCTGGCGTTCGACATCATCAACACCCAGGCCAACCAGCGCGGCATGTTCCTGGGCTGGCTGCAGCAGTGGGGCCTGACGCAGGCGACCGACATGCGGTCGATGGCGTGGATGAGCGGCCACGCCCACGCCTCCTCGGCGCGGCCCGGAGATCCGATGCCCGGCATGGCGTCCGCCGAGGAGCTGGCCAAGCTCCGCGAGCTGGAGGGCACCGAGGCCGAGGTGCTGTTCCTGCAGCTGATGATCCGCCATCACGAGGGCGGGGTGGAGATGGCCGAAGGCGTGCTCCGGCTGTCCGGCCGGGACGAGGTGACCGGCATGGCCCGCAAGATCGTCACCGGGCAGCAGGGCGAGATCAAGCTGATGACCGACATGCTCCGCCACCGCGACGCGCAGCCGTTCCCCTCGATCCTCGACTGACCTCTCGCGGGCCCCGCTTCGGGGTACCTGAACACGGCAGGGGACTCGGGTCCGATGAGCGGGAGGCGGGCGGGTGAGCGTTGACGCGGTCGTGGTGGGGTCGGGGCCGAACGGGCTGGTCGCGGCGGTCAAGCTGGCCGAGGCCGGGCGGCGGGTGCTGCTGCTGGAGGCGGCCGACGCGTTCGGCGGCGGGCTGCGGTCGGCGGAGCTGACGCTGCCGGGCCTGGTCCACGACGTGGGCGCGACCGTGATGGCGATGGCGCTGGCCTCCCCCGCCCTGCGCGACCTGAAGCTGAAGGGCGTCGAGTACGCCCACCCGCCGCTGCCCGCCGCCCACCCGCTGGACGACCGTCCCGCCGTGCTCGTGCACCGTGACGCCGGCCGTACCGCGGCGGGGCTGGGACGCGACGCGGCGGCGTGGCGGGCGACGGCGGGAGCGGCGGCGAGAGCCGGGTTCCCGCTGGTGGACCTGCTGCTGCGACCGCTCGGGCCGTGGCCGGCGGGGCTGGCGCGGCCGTCCGCGCTGGCCGCGGCGGCCCGGTTCGGCGCGGCGGCGGCGCTGCCCGCGACGACGCTGGGGCGGCTGGCGTTCCGCACCGTGGAAGGGCGCGCGGTGCTGGCGGGCATGGCCGCGCACTCCCTGCTCGACCTGCGGGCGCCGATCACGAGCGGCTACGGGCTCATGCTCGCGGCCACGGCCCACCTGGTCGGCTGGCCGGTGGTGCGGGGCGGCTCGCAGCGGCTGGCCGACGCCCTGGTGGCGCGGCTGCGCGAGCTGGGCGGCGAGGCGGTGACCGGCCACCGGGTGCGGCGGCTGGCCGAGCTCGACGCGGAGACGGTGGTGCTCGACGTGTCGCCGCGCCAGTTCCTCAAGATGGCCGACCTGCCGCCTGCTTACCGTGACCGGCTGGCCCGGTTCCGCCACGGGCCGGGGGTGTTCAAGCTGGACTGGGCGCTGGACGGGCCGGTGCCGTGGCGCGACCCGGCGGTGGCGGCGGCGGGCACCGTCCATCTGGGCGGCACGATGGAGGAGATCGCGCTGAGCGAGGCGGAGACGGCCGCCGGCCGCCACTCCCCCAGGCCGTACGTGCTGCTGGTGCAGCCGTACGCGGCGGATCCGACGCGGGGCGGGCACACGCTGTGGGCCTACTGTCATGTCCCCAACGGCTCGACCGTGGACATGACAGGCCCGATCGAGGCGCAGATCGAGCGGTACGCGCCGGGCTTCCGCGAGCGGGTGCTGGCCCGTCACGCGATGGGGCCGGCCGAGCTGGAGGCGGCCAACCCCAACCTGGTCGGCGGCGACATCGGCGGCGGGCTGGCGAGCCTGGGGCAGTTCCTGAAGCGGCCGGTGTGGTCGCCCGCGCCCTGGCGCACCCCGCTGCGGGGGGTGTTCCTCTGCTCGGCCTCGACCCCGCCGGGGCCCGGCGTGCACGGGGTGGGCGGCTGGCAGGCCGCCCGCCTCGCGCTCCGCTGACGTCCCGTCCCCGGGCTCAGGCGCCGAGTTCCTCCGCGAGTGCGGCGGCGAAGGCGTCGACGTCGTCCTCGGTGGTGTCCCAGGCGCACATCCAGCGCACCTCGCCGGTGGACTCGTCCCAGGTGTAGAAGCGGAAGCGCTTCTGCAGCCGGGCGGTGACGTCCTTCGGCAGGATCGCGAAGACCGCGTTGGCCTCGACCGGGCGCGGCACCTCGACGCCGGGCAGGTGCCTGACGGCCTCGGCGAGCCGCCGTCCCATGGCGTTGGCCCGGCGCGCGTTGCGCAGCCACAGGTCGTCCGTGAGCAGCGCCTCGAACTGCGCCGAGACGAACCGCATCTTGGACGACAGCTGCATGAACGTCTTGCGGATGTAGTCGACGCCGGTGGCCGCCCCGGGGTTGAGCACCACGACCGCTTCCCCGTACAGCAGCCCGATCTTCGTGCCGCCGAAGGAGAGCACGTCGACGCCGGCGTCGGTGGTGAGCGCCCGCAGCGGCACGTCGAGCGCGGCGGCGGCGTTGGTGAGGCGGGAGCCGTCGAGGTGGACGAGCAGGCCGAGGTCGTGCGCGTGCGCGCAGATCGCGGCGATCTCGCCGGGGGTGTAGACGGTGCCGAGCTCCGTGGTGTTGGAGATGGACACCACCTTGGGCTGGGCGCGGTGCACGTCGCCGAACCCCCACGCCTGCCGGTCGATCAGCTCGGGGGTGAGCTTGCCGTCGGGCGTGGGGACGGTCAGCAGCTTGATGCCGCCGGCGACCTCGGGGGCGCCGCCCTCGTCGGTGTTGATGTGGGCGGTCTCGGCGCAGACGACCGCCTCCCAGTGGGCGGTCATCGCGCGCAGTGAGACGACGTTGGCGGCGGTGCCGTTGAAGACCGGCCAGGCCCGCGCCGTGTCGCCGAAGTGTCGCCGGAAGACCTCCTGCAGCGCCTCGGTGTAGACGTCGTCGCCGTAGGAGGTCTGGTGGCCCCCGTTGGCGTCGGCGATGGCCTGGAGGATCTCCGGGTGCACTCCGGCGTAGTTGTCGCTGGCGAAGCCCTTGAGCCGGGGGTCGTGCCGGACGGTCACGTGGTGAGGTCCAATCTGGTGCCGTTGAGCTGGGTGGCGGGCTGGTCGTAGAGGCGGCCGATCGCCTCGGCGAGGTCGCGCACGTCGGTGAACCCGGCGAACGCCGCCTTCGGCTTGGCCGCCCGCATGGCGTCGTTGACCAGGGCCTTGACGACGAGGATGACGGCCGCGGACGAGGTGTCGCGCAGCGCGTCGGCGAGCGAGAGGGTCCACGCCTCGGCGGCGGCCTTGGCCGCGGCGTAGGGGGCGCCGCCGGCGGTGGGACGCTGGGCGGCCTTCGCGGAGACGATCACGAACCGGCCGTTCGCGCTCTTGCGCAGGAGCGGCTCGAAGGCCAGCGAGACGTGCTGGAGGGTGCGGACGAGCAGGTCGTGCAGCGTGTCCCAGTCGGCGAGGTCGATCTCGCCGAAGGTGGACGCGCCGCGCCAGCCGCCGACGAGGTGGACGACGCCGTCGACGTGGCCGTGCTCGGCCTCGACGCGGGCGGCGAGGGCCTCGACGGCGGCCCGGTCGAGCAGGTCGACGTCGTGCTTGTCGACGCCGATCACGGTGTGGCCCTGCTTGGCGAAGTGTTCGCGGACGGCGGCGCCGGTGGGGCCGGCGGCCCCCGTGACCAGAATGATCATGCCCTGATCCCCCTCGTCGACTCGACCACATCGGCCAGCTTACGGCGCAGCGCCTCGTAGAACATGCTCAGGGGGAACTCGTCGGGGAGCACCGCGTCCACCTTCGCCTTCTGCTCGGCGGGCAGCGCGTCGACGCCCCTGGCCCAGAGGGAGGACGGGTCGGGCGCGACGTAGGCGCTCACCAGCTCGTGCGCGGCCAGCCAGTGGGCGACCTTGGAGCGGTCGATGCTGTCGCGGTAGAGCTTCTCCACCTCGCCGCGCAGGTCGGCGACGCCGCCGGCGACCCGGTCCCAGTCGATGGACAGGCGGTTGTCGGTCCACCGCACGATGTCGTTGCGGTGCAGGTAGGCGAAGAGCAGCTGGCCGCCGAGCCCGTCGTAGTTGCGCACCCGGGGGCCGGTGATCGGGAACCGGAACAGCCGGTCGAACAGGATCGCGTGCTGGACGTACCGGGCGTGCGGCACGCCCCGCCGCTCCAGCTTGACGGCCTCGCCGAACGCGGTCAGGTCGCAGCGCAGCTCCTCCAGCGCGTACAGCCAGTACGGCATCCGCTGCTTGATCATGAACGGGTCGAACGGCAGGTCGCCGTGGCTGTGGGTGCGGTCGTGCACGAGGTCCCACAGCACGAACGTGTCCTGGGCGAGCCGTTGCGAGGCGAGCAGGCGGGCGGCGTCCGGCGGCAGGTCGAGCTTGAGCGTGTCGACGGCGGCCCTGGACACCCGGCGGAACCGGGCGGACTCGCGGTCGGCGAAGATGCCGCCCCAGGTGAAGCGGGCGGGCGCCTGCCGGACCGCGACCGTCTCGGGGAAGAGCACGGCCGAGTGGGTGTCGTAGCCGGAGGTGAAGTCCTCGAACGCGATCGGCACGAACATGGGGTTGTCGTAGCCGCCGGCCTCCAGCTCGGCCAGCCAGTCCGGCCAGATCGTACGGATCCAGACGGCTTCCAGGTTGCGGTCGGGGTTGCCGTTCTGGGTGTACATGGGGAACACGACGAGGTGTTCGAGGCCGTCGACGCGCTGGGTGTCGGGGTGGAAGCGGTCGAGCGAGGCGAGGAAGTCGGGCACGCCGAGGTCCTGTCCGGCCCACCGGGCGAGGTCGTCCTGGACGGCTTCGAGGTACGCGGCGTCGTGCGGGAAGTGCGGCGCCAGCTCGCCCACCTTGGCGGCGACGGCGGCGACCAGCTCCTTGGCCCGGCCCTTGTCCTCCGGCACCGACCCGTCCTTGACCTGGAGCGGCCGCAGCTCCTCGACCAGGGCCTTGAGCTCGCCGAACAGCGCGGCCTTGGGACCGGACCCGGCCGCGGCGGCCGGCGCGTCGGCCGGCACGCGGGCGGCCCAGGTGATGACGTTGCCCCACAGCGTGCGGTGGTCGTAGTCGTCGATGGAGTCGTCGCCGAACAGGTCGGAGTCGGCGAACACCACGACCCTGCCCTGCCCGTACGGGAGCGCCACGGCCAGCGGCGCGCCCGCCGGGTCCGCGTCAGGGGAGGTGGCGAACAGGACGGTGGCGTCCTCGGCGGTGGCGTCTTGGGTGGTGAGCACGCCGGAGCGGTAGAAGCAGGCGGCCTTGACCCCGGCGAGCAGCCCGTCGCCGGTGGCGGGCGGGGCGACGACCCAGGAGGCGACGCCGCGGTGGGCGTGGCGCGGGTCGCGCACGGTGGTGTGCTGGACGGTCACGCCGAAGCGGGCGAGCAGCTCGGCCAGGTTGTTGCCGTACTTGTCCTGCTCCTCCTCGGCCAGCACGACGAGCCCGCCGCCCTCGGCGACGAAGTCACGCACGGCGTCCAGCTCCTGCGGGGAGAGCAGCGGGCCGCCCCCGCCGGTGGTGCGCTCCCAGCGCTCGCCCGCCGGGTGGGCGATGACCAGCACGTCGTGGTCGCGGAGCGTTCCAGGGTCGAGCGGGCCCTCGGCGTGGGCGGTCACCGTGTGCCCGAGGTGGCGCAGCAGCTCGGCGGCGCGGGCGTAGCTGGAGTCGTCGGGGTGTGCGGGGTTCACGGCCTCGGCGACCTCGCGCCGGATGGTCCACGACTCGCTGTGGGCCTCGTCGAACAGCACCCTGGGGAACGCGTGCATGAAATATCTCCTGTCGCTACCGCCTTATGACGAAAAATATACACATACGACCCGAATCCCCCGCCAAACCCTCTCGCATGCTGAGATCAGGCCGCGGTGCCGGGCCGCACCACGCCCGACTCGTACGCGAACACGACCGCCTGGGCCCGGTCGCGCAGGGCCAGCTTCATGAGCACCCGCGCCACGTGCGTCTTGACCGTGGCCTCGCCCACGTACAGCTGCCCGGCGATCTCGGCGTTGGTGAGCCCGCGGGCGAGCAGGCGCAGCACCTCCAGCTCGCGCGGCGTCAGCTCCGACAGCCTGGGCGACGGCGTCGGCTCCGACCGGCCCGCGAACGAGGCGATCACCCGGCTGGTGACGGCCGGGTCGAGCAGCGCGTCACCGGCGTGCACGATGCGGATGGCCTCGATGAGCTGCTCCGGCGGCGACACCTTCAGCAGGAACCCGCTGGTGCCGGCGCGCAGCGCCGCCCACAGGTTCTCGTCGGTGTCGAACGTCGTCAGCGTGATGACCTTCGGCGGCGACGGGGTTTCGAGCAGTTCCCTGGTCGCGCTCAGCCCGTCGAGGCGCGGCATGGAGATGTCCATCAGCACGATGTCCGGCCTGACGCGCCGGGCCACGGCGATGGCCTCGCGGCCGTCGGCGGCCTCGCCGACGACCTCCATGCCCGGGTCGCTCTCCACGACCATGCGCAGCCCTGCCCTGACCATCGCCTGGTCGTCCACGATCACGATTTTGATGCCCACAGCTTCCGAAGGGTAAAGGTCGCGGGAGCTCGTGAACAGCCGCCGAACAGGCAGGTCAAGCCGTACGCAAGTCAGGTGCAAGCGGATGGTCAGGAGACCTGCACGCTCTGACGCACCCGCACCTGCGTCTCGTCGTCGCAGCGGTGCTGCGCGCAGAAGTACAGGACCAGGACCGGCTTGGGGCGGTGGGCGATGACGTAGCTGACGAAGCCCAGCTGGTTGCCGCTGTTGCGGTCGCGCAGGGTGCCGTCGTAGCGGGTCGCGTCGCTGTTGCCCGCCCGGTCGGGCACCGGCGCCGTCACCTGGACCTCGCCCGGCAGCAGGCCCTCCATCATGGCCTTCATCTCTTCACGGGAGGCGCCCGGGTCGAGCGTGTCGGACACCTGGACGTACACGCCCACGGCGTTCTCGGGATCGCCGGTGATGACCTTGTTCACCTGCGACCAGTCGGCGCTGGCGCCGGAGACGAACATCGACTCGAACTCGGCGGCCCGCGGGGAGGCGATCGCGAACAGGTCGGCGTGCGTGCGGGCGGTCCAGCCGGCCGGGTACTCGAACGTGACCGGGGCGGCGGCGGTGTCCTGGAAACGCGTCCACGACTCGCCGCGCTGCATGAAGACGATCATCACGACCAGCGCCAGCGCGGCGACCGCCGCGGTGAGGGTGGCCGCGACGATGGGCAGCCTGCCGGGGCGGCGTGCGGGGCGCGCGGACACGCCGGTCCCCGGGCCCGTCGCCGGCCCGCTGCTGCCGGGTCCGGTGTGCGGCCCTTCCCCGTAACCGTACGGAGAGCCGGGATGGGGACCGGAGTGCGGGCCGGAACCGGGACCCGTGCCGGGACCGGAGTGCGGGCCGGAACCAGGACCGGGACCGTAGTGCGCGCCCGGACCGGGGCCGACGCCGACAGGCCGCGCGCCCGAGTGCGGGCCGGAGTGGGGACCCGAATGCGGACCCGAGTGCGGGCCGGAGTGGGGACCCGAGTGGGGACCGGAGCCGTAGCCGGTGCCAGGACCGGTGCGGGGGCCGGTGAAGGCGCCCGAGTCGGCGGGCGAGCCGGTGATCGCCTCGCGCAGCGCCACGATGAACGCCGCGCAGGACGGGAAGCGCTGCTCGGGCGCCTTGGCCAGGGCCCGCATCATCACCCCGTCGACCTCCAGCGGCAGCTCAGGCCGCAGCTGCGTCAGCGGCACCGGCTGCTCGGCCAGGTGCGCCCACAGCAGCGCGATGTCGTTGTCGCGCTGGAACGGCAGGCGCCCCGACAGCCCCTCGTACACCACGCACGCCAGCGCGTACTGGTCGGCCCGGCCGTCGATGTGCTCCTTGTTGATCTGCTCGGGCGACATGTAGCGGGGCGTGCCGATGAACTGGTCGGTCTGCGTCAGCCCGGAGATCGACGTGCGGTGCTTGGTGATGCCGAAGTCGGTGAGGTAGACGTGGTCGGCGGCCAGCAGGATGTTGGCCGGTTTCACGTCGCGGTGGATCAGGTCGTGCGCGTGCGCGGTGTCGAGGGCGGCGGCCACCTGGGCGAAGATCCTGGTGCCCTGGTCGAGCGGCAGCGGACCCCGGTCGTAGATGAGCCGGCGCAGGTCGAGCCCGTCGACGTAGCGCATCGCGATGTAGAGGACGCCGTCGGCGTCGGCGTTGGCCTCGTAGATGGGGATGATGTTGGGGTGCTCGATGCTGGCGACCGTGCGGGACTCCAGGATGAACCGCTGGCGGAACCGGTCGTCGACGCTCAGCACCGGGTTGAGGATCTTCAGGGCGACGCGGCGGCTCAACCTCGGGTCCAGCGCCAGGTAGACGACGGCCATGCCGCCCTTGCCGATGATGTCCTCGACGTAGTAGCCGGCCACCTCCTGACCGATGAGCGCCCTGTCGTTCACGTGCATCACGACGTCTCGATGGGCTGGCCACAGTAGCCGCAGAACCGGTGCGCCTGGCCGAGCCGCATGCCGCAGGCCGTGCAGAACTTGACCGAGGACTCCTGCGCGGTCAGCACCTGCTGCTGCTGCGGGACCGCCGTGAACTGCGGCGATCTGCGCACCATCACCGTCTGGTCGGCGCCCTCGTCGTATGCCTGCTGCGGGGGGACGAGCGGCGGGGCCTGCCCGTGGTCGTCGGCCCGGTCGTCGGCCCGGTCGTCGGCCCGGTCTCCGGCCCGGTGGCGCCGCCACAGCAGGAACGCGCCCACGGCCGCGGCGAGGAACAGCACGCTCGCCGCGACGATGAACGGCCACAGCGGCAGGCCGGAGGAGGCCGGCGCGACCGTCCGCTTGGTGCCCTCGTCCTCCGGGCCGCCCCGCTTGGCGAGCGCGACCTTGAGCAGGTCGGCGGCCACCACGTTGCCCGGGTAGAGCTCCAGGACGCGCTGGAAGCCCGGCGCGGCCTCGGTGTAGTACTTGGTGTGGTAGCGGGTCAGCGCCGCCTCGAAGGCGGCGTCGATCGCGCCCCTGCGCGCCGCGATGCCGGCCTTCGACAGGGTCGAGGTGATCTCCCGTACGCCGATCATCTTGGCTTCTTTGCCGCCGCCGATGAGCAGCCCGACGACGTGGCCGTCCTTGTCGCCGATGACGGGGGCGCCGGCCAGGCCGCGGTCGGCCAGGCCGCCCAGCTTGGCGGGCTCGTCGACCTTCTTGTCCGGGTCGCCGAACGGCCGGCCCTTCTCGCCGGCGCCGCCGCCCTTGCCCAGGTGGGCGATCTCGACGGTGGTCTGCACGTCGGGGCCGGGCCGGCCGAGGAAGCCGGCCACGCTGGTGGGCGCGCCCTGCTGGTCGGGCACCTGCTCGGCGAGCGGAGCGGTGGGCATGCCGACGCTGCCGACGGCGCGGGCGACGGGCATCAGCACGGCCGGGGCGTCGGGGCCGGAACCGGCCCGCACCAGCTCGGCCTTGAAGCCGTCGGTGTCGGCGGGCGAGACGTTCGGGAAGATCGTGATGTCGGTGGTGACGTCGATGATGCAGGTCGCGGTGGACCTCTTCGGCGGGTAGCAGTCCTTGAGGTGGCGGTCGAGTATCGGGTCGTCGTCCACCGAGTGGCGCTTGTCGTCCTGCGGGACCTTCACGTCGTGGTGCTCGGCGAAGACCTTGTTGGCCGCCCTTACGGCGACGTCCTCGTCGTCGGTCTTGACCACGCTGGTGAGCGTGACGATCGCGCCGTCGGGGTTGACGACGATGCCGGTGCCCTGGCCGATGGGGAAATCGTAGGAACGCTCCACGTGACGCAGCTGGCTGACGTGGTCGAGAAGCGTGATCTCGACGTGGGAGACCGCCTCGACGCGCACCACGGCGGGGGTCACCAGATCGGTGATGCCGCTGGGATGCTCGTGGGCCGTCGCGGGTATGGCGAGCAGGGCGACCGTCACCACGACACCGCCCGCCAGCACTGTGAGACGTGCCATCACCGCTCCCGCACGAAGGGTTAGAACCAGGGTCCCAATCACCTGTCGTAAGTCAATAGATCCGCGTATGAAGAAGCGGTTGCAGTACTTCCCCCGACGTATGAACCCCTCACGTGGCCCTATCGCGCGACAGCCGTGCGGCGTTACACCTTGTTCAAGATCAACTCAGCTCGGCCCCCGGCTTCCGGTAGCCGGGACGCCACGACACCGCGCCCTGCCTGACGGCGGCGTGGACGGCGCGGGCCAGCCGGGCGCCCCACTCGGAGCGGGGCCCGCAGAACAACTCCTGCGGGCCGGAGTCCGGCACGGCGAGGCAGACCGCGTCCGAGGCGGTGCCGGTGCACGGGTAGCCCGCCTCCAGCAGGGCCTGCGTCTTGGCCTCGGTCATCGTCATGACGGCGTTGACCAGGGCGGCGTCCGTCATCGCCACCGGCAACGTGGCGACGATGTTGACGGTGCCGACCATCGGGGCCAGCTCCGGGTCGGCCGCGCCTTCGGGGGCCGCCGCCCAGGTCGGGACGCGTAACCCGACCGTGGCCACCGCCTCGGCCCCGCCGTCGGCGGCGCTGGTGCAGCGGTCGACGGAGGCCGCCGTCATCATGCCGACGCCGTCGCCGCCCGGCCCCAGCTCGGCCAGGTGGTCGACCGGGTCCATGCGCGCGTAGCCGGCCACGACCTGGGCGTTCAGCACCCATGTGCGCGGCCCGATGCCGCCGCCGAGCATCGCCGAGGAGATCATCCGCCAGCCCGGCCCGAACTCCCACAGCAGCGAACCGAGCCGGTCGCCGTCCTCGACGCGGTAGCCGAGCTTCACGTCTCTCCCCTGACCAGGTGCACGACGGGCCGCCCGCCGGGGCCCGGCTCGATCATGACACGGGCGTCGAAGTGCTCGCCGACCAGGGCACCGGTGAGCACCTCGGCCGGCCTGCCCCGCGCCACGGACCGGCCGCCGGCCAGCAGCAGGAGCGTGTCAGCGTACTGGCCGGCCAGGGTCAGGTCGTGCAGCGTCGTGATCACGGTGAGGCCGTCGGCGGTCCTCAGCCGGTCCACCAGCTCCAGCACCTGCTGCTGGTGCCCGAGGTCGAGCGCGGTGGTGGGCTCGTCGAGCAGCAGCACCGGCGCCTGCTGGGCGAGCGCCCGGGCGAGCACCACCCGCTGCCGCTCACCGCCGGACAGCTCGCCGACCCTGCGGGCGGCGAACCCGGTCAGTCCCAGCCGCGCCAGCACGCCCGCGATGATCTCCCGGTCCCTGCGGCTCTCCCGCCCGAAGTACGGGATGTACGGGGTACGGCCGAGCAGCGCGTAGTCGAAGACCGTCATGTCGGGCGGCAGCGCGGGGGTCTGCGGCGCGTAGGCGACCAGCCGGGCCCGCTCGCGCGGCTTGAGCCCGCTCCCCCGCCGGTCGTCGAGGACCACCTCGCCCCGGTGGGCGAGCACGCCCATGACGGCCTTCAGCAGCGTGGACTTGCCGGCGCCGTTGGGCCCGACGACCGCGAGCCACTCGCCCCGCGACACGTCGACGTCCACCCCGTCGAGCACCTCGCGCCCGCCGAGCCGTACCGACAGTTCCTTGACCCGGATCATGTGGCGGTCCCCCGCGTCATGCGCAGCACGGCCACGAAGAACGGCGCGCCCACGAACATGGTGACGACTCCGATCGGCAGCTCGGCGGGGGCGATGACGGTGCGCGCGAGCAGGTCGGCGAGGACCAGGAACGCGGCGCCGCCGATCAGCGACAGCGGCAGCACGCTGCGGTAGGAGCCGCCGGCCAGCCGGCGCACCGCGTGCGGCACGACGATGCCGACGAACCCGATCAGCCCGCTCACCGCCACCGCCGCGGCCGTGGCCAGGGAGGCGGCCAGCAGCACCACGAACCGGACCCGGGTGGCCCGCACGCCGAGCGCCCCGGCCTCCTCGTCGCCGACGGCCAGCACGTCGAGCATCCGCCCGTGCGCCAGCAGCACCGCCGCGGCGACGACCGCGTACGGCAGCACGAGCCGCACCTGCTCCCAGCCGCCGCCGACGTCGCCCAGGATCCAGGAGTAGACCCGCCGCAGCTCCTCCACCCCGAGCTGCTGCACGAACGTCTGGATCGCGGTGAGGAACGAGGTGACGGCCACCCCGGCCAGCACCAGCGTGGCCGTGCCACCGGTCCGGCCGGCGGCGCTGCCCAGCCCGTAGGCGAGGAACACGCCGCCGACCGCGCCCGCGAACGCCGCGACGGGGGTGGTGAGCGCGGACCCCGGCAGCAGCACGACGGCCACGGTCGTGGTCAGCCCGGCTCCGGCCGCGGCGCCCAGCAGGTACGGGTCGGCCAGCGGGTTGCGGAAGACGCCCTGGTAGCCGGCCCCGGCCATGGCCAGCAGCCCGCCGACCACGGCCGCCAGCAGCACCCTGGGCAGCCGCAGTTCGTACAGCAGCCCCTGCTCGACGGGCGTCAGCCCGGCGTCGGCCGACACGAACGGCAGCCAGTCGGCCACCTGGAGGACGACCTGCCAGGGCGCGATGTCGGCGGCGCCGCCCAGCAGACCGGCGATCATGACGACGGCCAGCAGCGCCAGCGCCCCGGCCAGCCACACCGGCCGGGCTCTGGCGGGCTTGACGTGCGCCACCGGGTCCCGCCCTTCGGTCCGCCCGGTGGCCTGCTCGGCGAGCACTATTCGGAGGCCGCCTTCGCGACCGCGTCGCCGACGGTCCGCGCCAGGTCGGCGACGCGCGGCCCCCAGCGGGAGGCGATGTCGTCGTCGAGCTCGATCACCAGGTCGTTCTTGACGGCGGACAGGTTCTTCCAGCCGGGCCGCTTGGCGAGCGCCTCCTTGTTCTGCTGGCAGCACTTCACGTCCGCCAGGAAGATCAGGTCGGGGTCGGCCTGGGCGATGAACTCGGTGGACAGCTTGGGGTAGCCGCCCGCCGCGTCCGGGGCCTTGTCGGCGATGTTGGTGAGGCCGAAGAGGGCGTAGATCTGGCCGATGAAGGTCGTGGACGTGGCCGCGTACGGGGTCTGGTCGAGCTCGTGGTAGTAGGTCAGGCCCTTGCCCTTGGGGGCGTCGGCGGCGAGCTGGTCCAGGGTGGTCCGCATGGTGGTGACCACCTCCTCGGCCTTCTCCAGGTTGCCGGTGGCCGCGCCGAGGTCGGTGATCTCGTCGTACGCCTCGTCGAGGGTCTTGGCGGACGGCTCCCACAGCACGGGGACGTTCAGCTTGGCCAGCCCGGCGATCACCTGGTCCATGTCGTCGGAGACCACGACCAGGTCGGGCTTCTGGGCGACGATGGCCTCGACGTTCGGCTTGAAGCCCGACAGGTCGGTCCTCGGGGCCTCGGGCGGGTAGTTCGACTGGTCGTCGACGGCGATCACCTGGGGGCCGGCGCCGATGGCGAACAGCGTCTCGGTGTGGGCGGCCGACAGGGAGACGATCCGCTCCGGCTTCTTCTCGATGGTGATCTCGCCGTTGGCGGCCTCCACCGTCACGGGGAAGCCGGCGCCGGCCTGACTGGAGGAGGGCTGGCTGGTGGCGGGGGCGGAGGTGGCTGTCGTGCCGGTCTGGCCGCATGCGGTCAGGACGAGCGTTCCCAGCAGCGCGCCCGCGAGCGCCTTGCGTACGGGCCTCACGAGTAGTCCTTTCACACTGTCGGAACCGAGAGACCCGCGATGAGCGACGGATCACCCTTTTCCACGAGGGTTGATGACGTCACGCAGAGGCAGGCGACCTGGCTATGACAGTTGCGGGACAGCGCCGGACTCGCACCGGACTTCGCTGCAGCACTGCGCGTCGGACAAACGCTATCAATCCTCCTGGAGGCGCCCGCGTCAAGGGGTACGGAGCTGTGATTCCGCTTCTTCGAGCACCTCCTGGACGCGGAGGCCGCGGGCGGCGTCGAGCGGGTGGCCGCCGCCCTGCCGCACCGTCCTGGCGAACTCCTCGGCCACCCGGGGCAACGCGTCGCCGCCGCCGGACCCCAGCACCGCGACGCCCTTCCCGCCGTACACGGCCACGCTCGCGGGCGGCAGGTCGCCGACGGCGGCCTGGCTCAGCGACACCTCGCTGACCGCGCCGCCCTCGTGCTCCAGCAGCAGCCCCGCCCAGCGCAGCGGGTCGCCGTGCGCGCGCACCCCGGTGATCCGGCCGAGCGCGGCGTCCATCAGGTCCACCATGTGCGGCCCCGCGTCGAGCAGCGCCCCGCGTTCCAGCCGCCACGGGGTGGCGAACGGGTGGTCGCCGACGAGGGAGCCGGAGATGTTGGCGGCGTGCCCGCCGAACGGCTCGATCTCCCGGCACCGGTCCAGGAAGGTCCGGGTGCCGGCCGCGTACCGCAGGGTGAGCACCATCTGGCTCGGCACGCCCGACTCGGCGACCGCGTCGGCGACCCGCCGCGCGCTCTCCAGGGAGTCGCCGAGCGGCTTCTCCAGCAGCAGCGCCTTGCCCGCCCGCGCGGCACGTACCGCCAGCTCGGCCTGGACCGCGGGCGGCACGCAGAACGCGACCGCCTCGCATGCGTCGAACAGCTCTTCCACCCGCTCGAACACGGGTGCGCCGAGCCGCGCCGCCGCCTCGGGCCTGCGCGCCCAGACCCCGGCGAGCCTGGTGTGCGGGCCCGCGGCCAGCATCGGCGCGTGCGCCATCTCCGCCCACGGGCCCGCCCCGACCAGACCGACCGCCACCGGCTCCATCGCGATCCCCTTTCGCACGATCATGAGTCGATTCGTGACCCTACTCGAAGGGCCGCGGTGGAAGGATGCCTTGATGATCACCTCCAGCCGGCCGCTCGCCCGCTATGTCGCGGGCGGCACGGTCCTCCAGATGGCCTTGTGGGCCGACGCGAGCCTGGTCGGTGTCACCCTCATGTTCCTGGGCGAGGGAGGCTTCCAATCCCTGGGGCTGGTGATCCTGCCGGCCGGGCTGCTGGCGTTCCTGCTGCCGGTGCCGATGGGGGTGCTCGTGGACCGGGCGGCACGCCGGTCGGCGCTGGTCTGGTCGGGGGTGGCGGGGGCGGTCGCGCTCGGCTCGCTCGCGGTCGCCGCCCTGGCCGGCGCCGTCACGACGGCTCACGTCACGCTGGCGATCGGGGCCGTCACCCTGGTGGCCGTCACGGGCGCGCTGGCGCTGGAGGCCTACCTGCCGGCGGTGACCGGGCGGCACCGGTTCGTCCCGGTCAACGCGTGGCTGTACGGGATCGCGTCGGTGGGGACGTTCGGCTTCGCCGTCACCACGGGGCTGCCGTCCACGGCGGCCGTCGTGGTCGTGCTCGTGGTGCCGGCGGTGGGGTTCGCGGTCTCGGCGCTGCTGTTCCGGTACGTGGACGTGCCCGAGGATCCGGCGCCGCCGAGGGAGGGGGTGTGGCCGGAGGCGGTGGCCGGGGTGCGGTTCACGCTCCGGCATCCGGTGCTCGCCGCGATCGCCGGCTATCTCGTCGCGCTGGCGGCCCTGGGGCAGCTGATCGACGCCCCGCGGCCGGACGGGCTGGCGGACGGGTGGGACCTCGTCACCATGCTCGCGCCGCCCCTGGTGGGCGCGCCGGCCGCGGTCATGCTGCACCGCCGCGTGGGCGCGCTCCGGCTGGCGTGGTTCGCCGTCCTCGCGACCCAGCCGTTCGCGCTCCTGCTCGCGTTCCCGTCCGGGGCCGCCGGATACGTGCTCGGCCACGCGCTGCCGCTGGCCGGCGCGGCGACGGCGGCGATCGCGCTGCTCAGCCACCGGCAGGCGATCACGCCGCCCCGGCTGCTCGGCCGCTCGGGCGGCACGCTGGTCATGCTCGTCGCCCTGGCGGCGACCGTCGGGTCCGTCCTCGAGACCCTGCTCGCCCTGGCCGGCGCCGGCCGGTCGTGGCTCGCCGTGCCGGCCACCGCGGGGGTGCTGGCGGCGGCGGTCCCGCTCCTCAGGGCGAGCCGGTCCGAGCCTCCCGCCGACGCCGATCAGGGCGCCCCGGCCACCTGAAACCGGGGTGGCGGATGATGGACCCATGGACGAGATGGTGTTGCTCCGCCACGGCGAGACGGAGTGGAGCAGGACGGGCAGGCACACCGGCCGGACCGACGTGCCGCTGACCCCGCGCGGCGAGGAGCAGGCCAAGGCGCTCATCCCGGTGCTCGGGGAGAGCCCGTCCGAGCTGGTCGTGGTCTCGCCCGCGCGGCGCGCCACCCGCACCGCCGACCTGGCCGGCCTCAGCTCGTACGAGGTCGATCCGGATCTGTGGGAGTGGGACTACGGCGGCTACGAGGGCATCACCACCCCCGACATCAGGAAGGACCGGCCCAGCTGGTACCTGTGGCGCGACGGCGTCCCACCGGGCGGCACCCCGGGCGAGAGCGCCGCCGAGGTGGGCGCCCGCGCCGACCGGGTGATCGAGCGGTGCCGGCGGGTCCACGGGCGGGTGGCGGTGGTCGCGCACGGTCATCTGCTGCGGGTGCTCACCGCGCGCTGGCTGCGCCTGCCCCCGGCGGACGGCCGGCTGTTCAAGCTGGACACCGGCACGTACTCGCGGCTGGCCTTCGAGCACGGCGAACCGGTGATCAGGACCTGGAACGCGCCGGTCGGCGGGGTCTGACCAGCACCGGCTCAGGCTTGCGCCTGGCCAGGCTGCGGGCCGCGCCCGGTCAGCCACTCCAGGACACTGCGGTGCCCGCGGGTGGCGTCCTCGAAGTGGCCCCAGCGCCAGTAGCGCGGATGGTCCCTGATGCCGGTCACCCAGGTCCGGTACGAGACCGAGCCGCCGGAGGCCGCGGGCGCCACGCCGTAGGTGCGGATCACGACCTTGCCGCCGGGCGCGAACAGCACGTCGTCGGCGATCGGGTAGAGCGTCGTCTGGTCGAGCATGACCCGATCCTGCCCGGAGGAGTCGGTGGGGCCGTTACGCCTCCGGCGCGGCCCGGTTAAGCGGGCCCGCCGGAGGTTAACAGCGCGTTACACCAGCAGGCCGTCGAATTCTCCGTCCTTCACTCCGAGCACCAGAGCCCGGATCTCGTCGCGGGTGTAGATCAGCGCGGGGCCGTCGGGGAAGCGGGAGTTGCGCACCGCTATCCCACCGTCGGGGAGCTTCGCGAGCTCCACGCAGTTGCCCTGCGAGTTGCTGTAGCGGCTCTTGCGCCACGCCACGCCGGACAGATCGCCGGCGGGCATGCCGTTATAGGTCTGATTCATCTACATCTTTCTGAGAAGGCCGCCGATGAGCTCGACGGTGCCCCCCGGCGTGGTGCTCTCCACGCACAGCTGCTCCATGGCCGTGAGGTACGGATCGATGTCCTCGCGCTTGTCCAGGTACAGGGCACCCCAGAGCTGTTCGACGTAGACGACGTCCGACAGGTCGGACTCGGGAAACCGCAAGATGCTGAACGCGCCCCCCTCGGCGGCGTGCATGCCGTATCGGAAGGGCATCACCTGAAGGGTGATGTTGGGCAGGGCCGCCACCTCCAGCAGATGCCGGAGTTGCTCGGCCATGACCTTCCGGCCGCCGATGATCCGCTTGAGCGTCGCCTCGTCGATGACCGCCCACAGGCGCGGCCCGTCGTTCTTGGTGAAACGCTCCTGCCGTTGCATGCGCAGATGCACACGGCGTTCTATCCGATCGGCTGACATGTCGGGATTTCCGAGCTGGATCACTGATCGTGCGTACGCGGCCGTCTGCAACAGGCCGGGCACGAACTGCACCTCGTACGTACGGATCATGCTCGCGGCCTCTTCCAGCCCCACGTAGGTGGTGAACCAGTTCGGCAGCTCCTGCGAATAGTTCTGCCACCAGCCGGGGGTGTTGGCCTCTCGGACCATCTCCAGAAGGGCACGGCGTTCGGCGTTGTCGATGACGCCGTACAGCGTGAGCAGGTCCTCCACATCACGTGTCTTGAAACCGACGCGCCCGAGCTCCATACGGCTGATCTTGGACTCGGAGGCACGGATGTGGAATCCGGCCTGATCGCGCGTGAGCCCGCGCTTCTCGCGCAGGCGCCGCAGGCTCGCACCGAGCATGATGCGCCGAACGGTCGAAACTGAACCGGGCGGATCGATGGACACGTGGTGCTCCTTGGTCGTTTCCTTGTCACACAGTCTGTCACTTCACGGCCGAAAGATCATGGGCCGCGGACAAGATCCCCTTTCCCACTGATTGACCCTTTGAAGGGAAACCGTAGCGCTTGCACACCGTGTCTGCACGTGCATTCGCTCTTGCAAGTGCACGAGAGTTTGCCGCACAATGATCAACGTGCAATCCACCACGGCAGCCGGCCAGTGGACCACGTTCGACTGGTGGCCCCCTGTCGGCTGGTGGCCGGAGGCGGCGCGCGACCTCCTCGAGCCTGGTCCGTCCGCGAGCGCCACCTTCGTGCTCCCTCCCACCGCCTCGTCCGTGCACTGCGCGCGCAGCTACGCCGCCGGGGTGCTGGCCGCGTGGGGCCTGAGCGAGCCGGCCGAGAACATGGAGCTGGTGGTCTCCGAGCTGGCCACGAACGCGCTGCGGCACGGCCTGCGCGCGGACGACCCCTGCGGGCTCGGTCCCGTGCACATGTCGCTGGTGCGCCGCGGCCGCCTGGTGGCCAGCGCCTTCGCCGATCCCGGGTCCTCGGTGCCCGCGCTGAGATACTCTGGGCTCCTGGATACCGGCGGCCTGGGTCTCCACATCGTCGACTCACTGAGCCTTCGCTGGGGCTGGTCCGCGCTCTCGCCCCACGGGAAGATCGTGTGGGCGGTCCTCTCCTGACCGAGAGTGATCTGCACTACCGTGGATGGTCATGGCTCACGGTGAGTTCCACGCGCGACCCCATGAGAGTGCTGACCGATGGACGATCACCTGCTCGGCTGGCTACGAACCCTCGACGAAGACAGGCTCGCCCGCGTCCTGACGCACCGGCCTGACGCCCTCGCCGCGCCGTGGCCGCGGCGGCTCGACACGCTGGCCCAGCGGCTGAGCAACGGCTTCGCCGTCATGGAGGCGCTGCGCGTCCTGCCGCTCCCCTGCCTGCAGCTCGCCGAGGCCTGCCTGGTCCTGACCCGGCCGACCGCCGAGCGGCTCGCCGGGTTCCTCGGGGCGCCGCGCGCCGAGGTGGACCGGTGGCTCGACCACCTCTACGACCACGCGCTGGCCTGTCCCTCGGCCGACGGCGAGATCCATCTGGCCGAGGCCGTGACCCGCTACTGGAGCGCGCCGCTCGGCCTCGGCGAGCCGCTCGACCACTACCTGAACTCGTGGACGATCAGCGGCGACACGCTCCGCGCCCTGGCCGGCAACCTGGGCCTGCCCTCCCACGGCGGCAAGCGCCGCACGGTCGCGCGGGTGGGCGAGGCGCTGGCCGACGACGGCCACATGGCCGCGCTGCTGCGCCACGCCCCCGTCGGCGCCGCCGCGCTGCTCGACGAGTTCGCCTGGCACGGCCCCGTACGCGAGGTCGACGGCGGCAGGTTCGTCACCCCCGGCACGCCCGAGAAGTGGGCGGCCGACCACGGCCTGCTCTACCGGCCGAGCTGGAACGTCGCCGAGATGCCCCGCGAGGTGGCGCTCGGCCGGCGCGGCCCCGGCTACCATCCGCCGTTCACGCCGCGGGCGCCCGAGGTGGCCACGATCCCGGTCGACCCCGAGGAGGTCGACCACCTGATGACGCTGGCCGCGCCGCACGTCGTGGAGCGCTGCGCGGCCCTGCTCGACAACACGTCCAAGGCGCCGTTGCCGCTGCTCAAGACCGGCGGCGTGGGCGTGCGCGAGGTACGCAGGGTCGCCAAGGAGACCGGCTGCGACGAGGACGAGACCCGGCTGCTGCTGGAGATCTGCGCGGTGGCGCGGCTGCTCGCGTGGGACGAGAAGTCCGGCGGCCTGGTGCCGACCGAGCGGTTCGACCGCTGGCGGCTCGACGAGGGCGCCGCCCGGCTGCGGGTGCTGCTGTCGGCCTGGTGGCGCATGGAGCGCTCGTCCCTCCGCAAGATCGACGGACGGTACGGCACGGTCCTGGGCGACGACCAGAGCGGCGCCGCGATGGCCCGCATCCGTCACGCCGTGCTGTCGGCGCTCCTGCGGCTGCCGTCCGCCACGGCCTTCGCCGACCGCGACAGCCTGGTGGCCAACGTGCGCTGGCACGCGCCGCTGGTCGACCGCGAGCTGCTCGACCGGTGCGCCTCCGCGGTGATCGACGAGTCGCGGCTGCTCGGCCTGGTGGCCAACCACGCGCTCACCGACCTCGGCCGGGCGCTGGCCGGGCTGGCGGCCAAGGCGGGCGGCGAGAGCGACGACGCGGCCCCGCTGGTCGAACACGACCCCGCGCTGGTGGAGGCGTCCACCCGGGCGCTGGCCAGCGTGCGCAGGAGCGCCCTGTTCGGGCCCGACCTGACCGCGGTGGTGACCGGGCCGCCGTCGGCGGAGCTGGCCGAGCTGCTCGACAGGGTGGCCGAACGCGAGTCCCGGGGCGCGGCCTCGGTGTGGCGGTTCACCACCGAGAGCGTGCGCCGCGCCCTCGACCGCGGCTACGACGCCGACGAGCTGCTGGACGAGCTGTCGGGGGTGGGCGCCGTCCCGCAGCCGCTGGAGTACCTCGTGCACGACGTGGCCCGCCGCCACGGCGAGGTGACGGTGACCACGGTCGGCTGCGTGGTGCAGGCCTCCGATCCCGCGCTGCTGGCCGAGATCGCCGCCCACCGGCGGCTGTCGCGGCTGGGGCTGCGGCTGCTCGCGCCGACCGTGCTGGTCGCCTCCGCCGACGCCGAGCGCACGCTCGGGGTGCTGCGCGAGGCGGGGTACGCGCCGGTGCCCGTGGCCGACACCGGCGAGATCGCCATCCGCCGCACCCGCGCCGAGGAGCCCCGCAACGGCAGGCTCATCCTGCTGCCGGGCGGTCAGGTGGCCGAGCTGTCCGACGCCCAGCCGTCCGACGAGCCGATGATCGCCGAGCCGGTGCCCGACCCGCACGAGCACGCCCGCCGCCTCATCGCCGAGAGCCGTGAGGCGGGCGAGCGCCACGGCCGCACCTGGGCGGTGATCGGCCGGATGGCGACCAGGCTGCCGACGGCGCAGCAGTCGCTGCTCGGCTTCGTGGTCGACCGGGGCGTGCGGGCGGGCATCACGCTGACCGACGGCCTGACCGCCACCATCAGCCACGGCGAGCTGCGCAACGGGGCGCTCGACGCCTGGTGCGAGGAGGCGGGCGACTACCTGGAGTTCCCCCTCGCCGAGATCGTCGAGGTCAAGGGAGCTTATTAGCCTTCTTCAGGTTGGCCACGAGCTCCTCCAGGAAGTCGGCGTAGCCCTGGTAGCTGAAGGGGGCCTCGGCACGCCACGGGTAGAGCTGGCCGGCCTTGACCGCGGGGAGCTCGGCGAAGGTCGGCTTCTTCATCATCTCCTCGGGCTTCAGCGCCTGCGTGCGGGTGTCGTAGAGGATCACGTCCGCGTCGTAGGTGTCGGCGTTCTCCCAGCTGAGGGTCTGGAAGAAGCCGCCCTCGTCCACCTTGCCGGGCACCACGATGTCGAGGCCGTTGTCCATGAGGTGGCGGATGTCGGCGTACTCGGGCGGGTTGACCACCCACATCTGGTCGGCGCCGCCCGACATCATGAGGATCTTGAGGTCCTTGAGCGCCGCCAGCTCCTTGGTGGCGGCCTCCATGCGGGCCTTGGCCTCGGGCACGCCCGCCATGTCGGCGCCGAGCGACGCGGCCAGCTTCTCGTACGTGCCGATCACCTCGGTGGCGGTCTTGCCGGTGAGCATGACGCCGACCGTGGGGGCGACCTGCTCGATGGTGTCCTTGGACTTCTCGGGCACGTACCAGAGCGTGCCGTTCTCGTACATGCTGCTGACCAGCAGGTCGGGCTGCAGGGCGATGTACTGCTCGACGTTGAACTTGTCCCACACGTTGCCCAGGCCGGTGACCTTGGTGATGTCGACGTTGCCGACCTGCGGGTCCTTGCTGCCGTCCTGGAGCTTGTGCGGGCCGAACACGCCGACCGGGCGCACGCCGAAGTCCCACAGCGCGGCGGCGGCGCCGACCTGGGCCACCACCTTGGAGGGGGTCTTGTCGAGGTCGACCTTCTTGCCGCGGTCGTCGGTGAACGTCCACGGCTGGGCGGCCGGGGCCGAGGACGCCTCCGGTGCGGCCGCGGTACCGCCCGCGCCGCCGCACGCGGCGAGCGTGACGGCGGCGGCCAGACCCGCCGCCGCGGCGAGGAAACCTCGCCGAGCCATGACCGGTCCCGACATGAGAACTCCCTAAGGTTAGGCTTGCCTTCGTACTGAGGCTTTAGATTAGCCTCACCTAAGCCAGACCGTAAGGAGAGGGGGGCGGGTGCGCCCGGCCGAGCACACCGAACCTGCCACCGAGGCGGGCGGGGACCCGCCGCCGCGGCGCGGCCGGCAGGTCACGCTCGCCGCGGGGCTGCTGGTGGCGCTCGGGCTGTTAGTCCTCGTGAGCCTCGCCGGCGTGGCGCTGGGCGCGCGGGCGATGCCGCTGACGGCCGCCTTCGACGCGTTCCTCGCCCCCGACGGCTCCAGCGACCACACGGTCATCAGGGAGCTCCGGGTGCCGCGCACGCTGCTCGGCATCGGCGTCGGCGCGGCGCTCGGGCTGGCCGGGGCGCTCATGCAGAGCCTGACCCGCAACCCGCTGGCCGACCCGGGCATCCTCGGCATCAACGAGGGCGCCGCGCTGGGGGTCACGCTCGCGCTCGGGCTGTTCGGGCTCACGGACCCGACCGTCTACGTGTGGTTCGCGTTCGCGGGCGCGGCCGGGGCCTCGCTGGTGGTCTACTCGCTCGGCGCGGCGGGCCGCACCGGAGGAGGTCCGGTACGGCTCGCGCTGGCGGGCATCGCGGTGGGCATGGTCTTCACCGCCATGTCGTCGGCCATCCTGCGCATCGACTCCCAGACCTATGACCGGATGCGGTTCTGGCTGACCGGCTCGCTGGCGGGGCAGACGGCCGACACGGCGCTGCGGCTGGCGCCTTTCCTGGTGGCCGGGCTGGCGCTGGGGCTGTGCCTGGGCAGACCGCTCAACATGCTGTCGCTGGGCGACGACGCCGGCCGCGCCCTGGGCGTGGCGGTCGGCCGCACCCGCGCGCTGACGGCGGTGGCGGTGACGCTGCTGTGCGGGGCGGCGACGGCGGCGGCCGGGCCGCTGTGGTTCATCGGGCTGGCGGTGCCGCACGCGGTGCGCGCCGTCGTGGGCCAGGACCAGCGGTGGGTGCTGCCGTACTCGGCGGTGGTGGCGCCGGTGCTGCTGCTCGGCGCCGACATCGTGGGGCGGCTCATCGCCCGGCCGGGCGAGGTGCAGGTCGGCATCATGTGCGCGGCGATCGGCGCGCCGATCTTCATCCTGTTGGCCCGGCGCAGGAGGCTCGCCGCACTATGAACGTCCGCCTGGGCCCCTGGTCGATGCGGCTGGCCCCGCGTTCCCTGGCCGTCACCGCGCTGCTGCTGCTCATCGCGTGCGCGGTGGCGGTGGCGGCGATCTCGACGGGCGAGTTCACCGTGCCGGTGCCGGACATCCTGGCGGCGCTGGCGGGTGAGGGCACGCCGGTCGCCGAGCTGATCGTGAACAAGCTGCGCGCTCCCCGGGTGGCCACCGGGCTGCTGGTGGGGGCCGCGTTCGGGCTCAGCGGCGCCATCTTCCAGAGCCTCACCAGGAACGCGCTCGGCAGCCCCGACTTCATCGGCTTCACCGCCGGCGCCTCGACCGGCGGCATCCTGGCCGTGGTCGCGGGCGGCTCGGCCGCGGTCATCGCCGGCGGCGCGCTGGCCGGATGCGTGATCACCGCCGTGCTGGTCTACGCGCTGTCGTACCGGCGCGGCGTGCAGGGCTACCGGCTCGTCCTGGTCGGCATCGGGGCGAACGCGCTGCTCCTGGCGGCCAACTCCTATCTGCTGACGCGGTCCAACATCTACGACGCCGCCACCGCCGCCGCCTGGCTGACCGGCAGCCTGAGCGGGCGCGGCTGGGACCACGCGATCCCGGTCGCCGTCGCGCTGGCGCTGCTGCTGCCGCTCTGCGCGTACGTGGCCAGGCCGCTGCGCATGATCGAGATGGGCGACGACGCCGCCCGCGCCATGGGCATCAGGGTCGAGCCGGTGCGCGCGGTCGCGATCGTGGCGGGCGTGCTGCTGTGCGGGGTGGCGACGGCCGCCGCCGGGCCGGTGATGTTCGTCGCGCTGGCCTCGCCGCAGCTCGCCCGCCGGCTGACCCGCTCACCCGGCGTCACGCTCGCCTCCTCGGCGCTCATGGGCGCCGTGCTGCTGACCGCCTCCGACCTGATCGCCCAGCGCCTGCTGGCCCCCGTCCAGCTGCCCGTCGGCGTGGTGACGGCCGCCATCGGCGGCGCGTACCTGGCCTTCCTGCTGCGAAAGGACCGCTACTGATGACCACCCGCCTTTCGGGAACCGACCTCACCCTCGCCTACGACCAGCGGGTCGTGGCCAGTCAGCTGTCCGTGGCCATCCCCGACCGGTCCTTCACCGTGATCATCGGCCCGAACGCGTGCGGCAAGTCCACCCTGCTGCGCGCCCTGGCCAGGATGCTCAAGCCGAAGCAGGGCGCCGTGCACCTCGACGGCAGCGTCATCACCACGCTGCCGTCGAAGGAGGTCGCGCGGCGGCTCGGGCTGCTGCCGCAGAGCTCGATCGTCCCTGACGGGATCACCGTGGCCGACCTGGTGGCGCGCGGCCGCTACCCGCACCAGCGGCTGATGCGGCAGTGGTCGAAGGCCGACGAGGCGGCCGTGACCGAGGCGATGCGGGCCACGGACGTGACCGGGCTGGCCGACCGGATCGTCGACGAGCTGTCGGGCGGTCAGCGGCAGCGGGTGTGGCTGGCCATGGCGCTGGCCCAGGAGACGCCGATCCTGCTGCTGGACGAGCCGACCACGTTCCTCGACATCTCGCACCAGATCGAGGTGCTCGACCTCTGCGCCGACCTGCACGAGGCAGGCCGGACGATGGTGGCCGTGCTGCACGACCTGAACCAGGCCTGCCGCTACGCCACCCACCTCATCGTCATGCGGGAGGGCAGCGTGCTGGCCGAGGGCGACCCCGCCGAGATCGTCACCCCGGAGCTGGTCGAGCAGGTGTTCGAGCTGCGTTGCGAGATCATCCAGGACCCCCAGTCGGGCACCCCGCTGATCGTCCCCGAGTCCCGCCGCCGGGTCACGTCCCCGGCCTGAGGCCCGCGCTAGCCCAGTCAGGGCGCGCAGCGGCGGACCGCCAGGACGGCCAGGGCGCGGATCACCTCCAGGAACTCCGGCACCGCCACCTGCTCGCGGGGCGCGTGCGCGAAGCGCACATCGCCGGGGCCGTAGTGCAGCGTCGGGATCCCGCTGCCCGCGTACAGCCGCAGGTCGCTCCCGTACGGGGCGGCGGCTTCGGTGAGCGTGGCCCCGCCGGTGTCGGCGACGGCCCGCCTGACCTCGCTGAGCAGCGGGTGACCGGCGGGCAGCCGGCCGCTGGCGAACTGGCCGCCTGGCCAGGTCACCGCCGGCGGGTTCGCCCGCAGCCACGGGTGCGCGGCCGACCGCACCGCCTCCTCGAACGCGGCCCGCGCCGCCGCCGGGTCCTCGTCCAGCCGCACGCCCAGCCGGCCCTCGGCGACCAGCAGGTCCGGCACCGTGCTCGCCCAGTCGCCGGCGTGGACGGTGCCGATCTCGATCGGGTACGGCAGCGGGTTGCCGCCGAACACGGCGGGGACGTCCCTGTTCCGCCCGGCCTCCAGCCGCCTGATCGCCTCGAACACCGGCCAGAACACCTCGATGGCGTTGACCCCCTCCAGCCGGGCGGCGCCATGCGCGGCCCGGCCGGCGATCTCCAGCCGGAACGTGAGCGCGCCCGCGTTGGCGGTGATCACCTGGCCGCTGGTCGGCTCGGTGATCACGGCCGCCTCGGCGGTGTGCCCCCTGGCCAGGGTGCCGAACGCGCCCAGCCCGCCGTCCTCCTCGCTGACGACGCAGTGCACGGCCAGCGGGCGGGTGAGCCTGATCCCGGCCCGCTGGACGGCCCGCACCACGGCCAGGTTGGCCACCAGGCCCGCCTTCATGTCGCAGGCACCCCTGCCGTGCAGGACGTCGCCGCTGATCCGGGCGGCGAACGGGTCGTTCCCCTCCCATCTGGCCAGGTCTCCGACGGGCACCACGTCCACATGCCCCTGCAGCGCCAGCGCGGGGACGCCGTCGCCGCCCACCACCCCGACGACCCCGTACCCCTCGGTCCTCGGCGCCTCGGTGCCGGGGAACCCGTCCCGCTCGCGCAGGTCGTCGAGGTCGAGCTTCCACACGTCCACGTCCATGCCGGCCTCGGTCAGCAGGCCGGCGAAGTGATGCTGCAGCTCCGACTCGGCGTCGGTGCCGGTGACGCTGGGCACGCCGACGGTCTCGGCCAGCAGGTTCACGGCCTCGGAGTCGTCGATGGCGTCCAGCACCCTGAGTTCCACGTCGCGCATGCGCACACCTTCTCATGACGGCTCATGACGGGAATGCCAGGAAATCCCGTGAACTCGTACCGGGAGTTGTGGCGATACTCAGGCGTGAAGATCGTGGCGAGTCTGGTGGCGTGGGGTGTGACGGGCGCGGCGGCGGTGTGGGCGGCGCTGCGGCTGTCGGGGTTCGAGCCGGACTGGCCGTGGGTGCCCGCGGTGGCGGTCACCCCGCACGTCGCGGCGGCCGCGGGGGCCGGGCTGGTGCTGGCGGCGGCGCTCAGGAAACGGGCGGCGGCCGCGCTGGCCCTGGCAGCCACGGTGGCCCTGGGCTTCGCCGTGGTGCCGAGGAGCCTGGCCGACGGCGGCACGGAGCCGGCCGGGGCGCCGCTGCGGGTGCTGGCGGCCAACCTCATGGTCGGCGTGGCCGATACCGGCGAGCTGATGGCGCTGGTGGCCCGGCTCCGGCCCGACGTGCTGGCGCTGCAGGAGCTGACGCCTGACGCCATGGAGCGGCTGGAGGAAGCCGGGTTGCCCGAGACGTTCCCGTACGCCGTGACCCGGCCCAGGCAGGGAGCCGGCGGCTCGGCCCTGTACGCGCGGCACCCGCTCACCCCCGGCGAGGCGATCGAGCACGGCCGCTTCGGCCAGGTCCGCGCGGTGCTCGCGCACCCGGGCGGGGCACGGGTGGAGCTGGTCTCCGTGCACCCGTGCGCGCCCAAGAGGTACGGTCGGCAGCCCTGCTGGCGGGCCGGGCTGGAGGCGCTCCCCCGCGCCGGCGGCCCGCTGCGGGTCCTGGCCGGCGACTTCAACGCCACGCTCGACCACCTGCCCATGCGCGAGCTCCTCGCGAGCGGCTACCGGGACGCCGCCGACGTCACCGGCCACGGCCTGCGCACCACCTGGCCGCAGGGCGGCTGGGGCCCGCTCCCGGGAGTCGCCATCGACCACGTCCTGGCGGACTCCCGCATCGGCGTCCGCTCTTTCGGCGTGCACACGCTCAAGGGCACCGACCACCACCCGGTCTCCGCCGTTCTCACCCTTCCCTGAAGTCCGCCGTACGGGCGTGGAGTGATCCTTACCCGGCGGAACGTAAACTTGGCACGTGGAAGAGCCGAAGTTCGAGATTCAGATGCTGCACGATCGGGTGATGATCCGGCTGGAGCGCGACACCGAGGAGCGACGCAGCGGATCGGGCATCGTCATCCCGGCGACGGTGAAGATGGCCAACCGGCTCGCCTGGGGCGAGGTCTGCGGGGTCGGCGCCAACGTGCGCTCGGTCCGGGTCGGCGACAAGGTGCTGCTCAATCCTGAAGACCAGTTCGAGGTGGAGCTGCACGCGCAGACCTATCTCGTGATGCGCGAGCGCGACCTGCACGCGGTGGCCACGCAGGAGACCGACCACGGCACGGGTCTCTATCTCTGAGGCCCCCGCCTCAGGAGAGGACGAACTGCCTGGCCACCTGGATGACGTCCACGCCGAACGTGAGCAGGCTGAGGTAGATGATCAGGCCCATGGCGCAGAGCGTCACGAACGCCACGATGATCCGCACGGTCCAGCCCCGCCGCTTGTACCACTCGGTCCAGGCGTGCAGCATCCGCTTGCCGAACTCCAGCAACCGGTGCGCCCAGTGAAACTCGGTCGCCAGCACCGCCAGGCCGCCGAACACGACCAGCCAGCCGGGGCCGGGGAACGGCACCATGATCAGGCCGCCGACCACCATGACGGTGCCGATCACGCCGATCACGACCTTGAGGGTGAGCGCGCCGGTGCGCGTGGCCCTGACGCCGTCGAGCCAGCCCTTGAGCCCGCGACGGCGAGGAATGCTGGAGTGACGCGCGGCCTCGTCCTTCATGAGGTCGGCGTCCCCCGTCTCGGATTTCTGCGTCGGCACGGTCCCCCCGGACAGTCGGTGTGGTCACCAGGATACGGGTAGGCCCACAGGCACGAGTGGCCAAATGTGGACTACACCCGGAACGTCCGTCAAACCCGCTGAACGGTAAAATCTGGCGCTAAACCAGGATATATCGGGCTTTTCTCAGCTACTGTAGAGCATGCCTGAGGTTATGCTTCGCACTGTTACCGGCCCCGTCCGCGCGGCCGCGGTGACCGGTGCCGTACTCCCCCACGAACACCTCCGCGCCGACATGCGCTGGGCAGTGGGCATCGACTCCGATCCGTACCGCTGGCTGGACGAGGAGCAGGCCGTCATCGCCGAGTTCCGCGCGCTGCGCACCGGCGACGACCCGCTCGGCCTGGTCGTGGAGCTCACCTCCATCGGCATGGGCCGCGACGCGGCCGCCCTGGCCAGGATCGCCGCCGGCAGCCGTGTGCCGGTGGTCGCCGCCACGGGCCTTTCCACCGGGCCGTTCTCCGGCGCCGCCGACGCCGACGCCGACACGCTCACCGGCCTGCTGATGGCCGACATCCTCGACGGGATGGACGACAGCGGCGTGTTCCCCGGCGTGATCGGCGAGGTCGGTTGCTGGGGCGCGCACCCCACCCCGGCCGAGGAGCGCGCCCTGCGGGCCGCCGCCCGCGCCGCGCTCTCCTCCCGGCTGTCGGTGGCCACCTACGGCCAGGACGGCCTGGCCATGCTGGAACTGCTGATGATCGAGGGCCTGCCCGCCTCCCGGGTGTCCGTGGGCTGCTCGGGCGCCGACCCGGCCGCGGCCCGCAAGATCGCCGAGTCCGGCGCGTACGTGAGCCTGGGCTCGATCGGCGTGGGCGCCGAGCGGGCGGCAGCCGTCGCCCTGGACCTCATCCGCGAGGGCCACGCCGGCCGGCTGCTGCTCAGCAGCGGCGTGAGCCGGGTCGCGCAGCTCGGCAAGTACGGCGGCCCCGGCTACGGGCACCTGTCCGCCGCGGTGCTGCCCAGGCTGCGCGAGGCCGGCGTCGAGGCGGAGACGCTGAGCGCGATCACCCACGACAACCCGCTGCGCTGGCTGACGGACGGGTTGACCTCAAGCTGAGTCGAGGTCTCATGCTGACGTCATGAGACTCACCGAATCCGAGCTGGCTTTCCTGTCCACCCAGCGGCTGGGCCGCCTGGCCACGGTCGCACCCGGCGGCCAGGTGCAGAACAACCCCGTCGGCTTCTTCGTCGACGCCGAGGCCGGCACGATCGACATCGGCGGCCTCGACCTGGCCGCCACCAAGAAGTTCCGCAACGTACGGGCCGGCAGCACGGTCTCGCTGGTGGTGGACGAGCTGGCCTCGGTCAGCCCGTGGATCGTGCGCGGGGTGGAGATCCGCGGCACCGCCGAGGCGCTCACCGGCGTGCGCCCGCCCAGGCCCGGCATGTCCGACGCGGTCATCCGCGTCAAGCCGGCGAAGGTCATCTCCTGGGGCCTGCCAGACTGAGACCGTGATCTGGGTCGTCAGCGGCCCGCCGGGGGCGGGCAAGTCCACGGTGGCCGCCGCGCTGCTCGCCCGCCTGTCGCCGGTGCCCGCCCTGCTCGACAAGGACACGATGTACGGGGGCCTCGTCGCCGAGGTGCTGGCCGGCTACGGCAGGCCTCATGGGGAACGAGAGGGTTCCTGGTACGACGAGCACGTCAAAAGGCACGAGTACGCCGGCATGACCGCGACCGCCCGGCGGATCCGCGAGCACGGGTGCCCGGTCATGCTCGACGGTCCTTTCACCGGCCAGGTGCACGACGCGGCGCGCTGGCGGCGCTGGGTGGCGGAGCTGGGCGGCCCGCCGGTGCGGCTGGTGTGGGTGCGCTCCGACGCCTCGACGCTGCGCGAGCGCCTGGAGGCCAGGGGCCTGCCGAGGGACGCGGGCAAGCTGGCGGCGTTCGACGCGTACCTCGCCAGGATCAGGGTGGACGAGCCGCCCGCGGTGCCGCACCTGGAGATCGACAACCGGCGCGGCGCGCCCCCGCTGGGGGCGCAGCTCACCGCGGCGGGTATATCGCCGCGAGCACCCCGGGCAGGCGGGCCACCCACCGGGTGAACCGCCCTTCCTCGAACGCGGCGCCCGGCTCGTTGGCGAGCTGCTGCGACAGCAGGCCGGCGATCAGGCTGGAGCCCAGGGCCTGCCCCTCCTCGCTGGCGGCGTCCGGATGCAGTTCGCCGCGCTCGATGGCGGCCGACGTCAGCGCGGTGAAGTGGTCGTGGACGGCCAGGGCCGGCGCGTACGCCCGCTCGGAGGGCTCGAAGCCGGGCACCGGCCGCCAGAACAGCAGCTGGGCCAGCGCCTGGTTGGCCATCACCCACCGCGCGCCGGCCTCCAGCGAGGCGGCCATCGCGGCCAGGCCCGGCTCCGCGCCCGCGGCGCCCCGCAGCACCGCCTCCAGGTAGGCCCGCTGGCCGCGTTCGAAGAGCGCGTCGTAGACGGCGTGCCGGGACGGGAAGTACTTGTACAGCGACGGCGGCCGGATGCCGAGCCGCCTGGCCACGGCCGACAGGCTCAGCCCGGCCACGCCGTCCTCGGCCATCACCTCCAGGGCGATGGCCAGGATCTCCTCCAGCGTCTCCGCCCGCCGGCGGGCCCTCCGATCGGGAATGTCAGCCATGGCATGTAGCTTAGGCTATAGGTATTAGCTGAAGCTATGGAGGAGAGCCATGTCCCGCGAGATCGTGCTCACCGGTCTCCGGCAGAACAACCTGCGCGACGTCTCCCTGCGGCTGCCCAAGGAGCGGCTCATCGTGTTCACCGGCGTGTCCGGCTCCGGCAAGTCGTCGGTGGTGTTCGAGACCATCGCGGCCGAGTCGCAGCGCCAGCTCAACGAGACCTACAGCGCGTTCGTCAGGAACCGGCTGCCCAAGCACGAGCGCCCGCGCGCCGGGCGGCTGGAGGGGCTGACCGCCGCGGTGGTCGTCGACCAGCGGCCGGTGGGCGGCAACGCCCGCTCCACGGTCGGCACGATGACCGAGATCCACCCCATGCTGCGGGTGCTGTTCTCGCGGCGCGGCGAGCCCTCGGCGGGCCCGTCGACGGCCTACTCGTTCAACGACCCGGCGGGCATGTGCCCGGAGTGCGCCGGCCTCGGACGGAAGACGGAGGTCGACGTCGGCCGGCTGGTCGACTTCGACCTGTCACTGGCCCAGGGAGCGCTGCGGCCGTACGCGGTCGGCGGCTACGTGTGGAGCCTCTACGCGAAGTCGGGACTGTTCGACCCGGCCAAGCCGCTGCGCGACTACACCGAGCGGGAGCTCGGCCTGCTGCTGCACGGGAGCGGGTTCAAGGTCGAGCGCGACGGCCGCGCCCACGACTACGAGGGCGTGATCACCCGGTTTGACCGCGTCCACCTCCACCGCGACGTGGAGTCACTCGACCAGGCGGCGCGGGAGGTGGTGCGCGAGCGCGCCTGCCCCGCGTGCGGCGGACGGCGGCTCAACCCGGCGGCGCTGGCCTCCCGCATCGACGGCCGCAACCTGGCCGACCACTGCGCGATGGAGATCACCGACCTGATCGGCGTGCTGGCGGAGACGGCCGACCCGGTCGCCCGCGCGGCGGTGGAGGCGTTGCGCCGCGTCGAGGCCATCGGGCTCGGCTACCTCAGCCTCGACCGGGAGACGCCGACCCTGTCGGGCGGCGAGGCCCAGCGCCTCAAGACCGTGCGCCACCTGGGCAGCGGCCTCACCGGTCTCACGTACGTCTTCGACGAGCCCAGCGCCGGCCTGCATCCGCGCGACGTGCACCTGCTCGGCGGGCTGCTGCAGCAGCTGCGCGACAAGGGCAATACTGTGCTCGTGGTCGAGCACGACCGCGACGTGATCGCGCTCGCCGACCAGGTGGTCGACCTGGGCCCGGGCGCGGGCGCCGACGGCGGGCGGGTGGTCTACCAGGGTCCGGTGGCCGGGCTCGGCGACACGCCGACCGGCCGCGCGCTGCGGCGGGCGCGCGGGCTCAAGGAGCGGGTACGCGAACCGTCCGGGTGGCTGACGATCGGCGGCGCCCGGACCCACAACCTGGCCGACGTGACGGTCCGGGTGCCGCTGGGCGTGCTGACGGCGGTGACCGGCGTGGCCGGGTCGGGCAAGAGCACGCTGATGACCCGCGAGCTGCCCGCCCGCCATCCCGGCACGGTGCTGGTCGACCAGTCGGCCGTGCACGCCTCGCCCCGTTCGACGCTCGCCACCTACCTGGGGGCGATGGACGGGCTGCGCAAGCTGTTCGCGGACGCGCACGGGGTGCCGGCCAAGTTGTTCAGCGCCAACTCGGCGGGCGCCTGCCCGGAGTGCGGCGGGCGCGGCGAGATCAGGACCGACCTGGCGTTCATGGACCCGGTGACCCGCGTCTGCGACGCCTGCGGCGGCACCCGCTACAACCGCGAGGCCCTGTCGTACCGCCTGGCCGGGCGCGACATCGCCGGCGTGCTGGCGCTGACCGCAGGCGAGGCCGTGCGCGACTACGACCTGCCGGGCCTCGACCGGCTGGGCGAGCTGGGGCTGGGCCACCTGACCCTGGGGCGTTCGCTGGCCACGCTGTCGGGCGGCGAGCGGCAGCGGCTCAAGCTGGCGCACCGGCTGCACGAGTCTGGTCAGGTGTACGTGTTCGACGAGCCGACCAGGGGCCTGCACCCGGCCGACGTCGACCGGCTGCTGGCGCTGCTCGACCGGCTCGTCGACGGCGGCAACGCGGTGATCGTGGTGGAGCACGACCTCGACGTGGTCAAGCACGCCGACTGGGTGATCGACCTGGGGCCGGAGGCGGGACGGCACGGCGGGCGGGTGGTGTTCGAGGGCACCCCGGCGGCGCTGGCCGAAGCCTCCACCCATACCGCGAAATATCTGGCTAAGTCTCTCGATAGTCCTCGTCCCGCGCGTCGATGATCGCCATGTGCCCCGGCAGGTGCCCGATCGCGAACTCCACACCGCTGGCCATCACCGCCGCCTGCGGCGTCACCCCGCACGCCCAGAACAGCGGCGTCTCCCCCTCCCGCACCTCCACCGGGTCGCCGAAGTCGGGCCTGCCCAGGTCGCCGATGCCGATCACGGCCGGGTCGCCAATGTGGACCGGCGCGCCGTGCACCATCGGGTAGCGCCCGCTGACCTCGATCGCGGTGGCCACCAGCGCCTCCGGCACCGGCCGCATCGACACCACGAGCGGCCCGGCCAGCGGCCCCGACGGCTCGCACGGCACGTTCGTCCGGTACATCGGCACGTTCACGCCCTGCTCCAGGTGCCGGACCGGCACGCCCGCGGCCAGCAGCGCCCGCTCGAAGGTGAAGCTGCAGCCGAACAGGAACGGCACCAGGTCCGCCCGCCACTCCGCCACCACCTCACCGGTGTCGGCGACGGCGCGTCCGTCCTGGTAGACGCGGTAGCCGGGCAGGTCGGTGCGCAGGTCGCCGGGGAACAGGCGGGTGCGCACCGCGCCGGGCTCGCCCACGTCGAGGAGCGGGCAGGCCCGCGCGTTGCGGTGCGCGAACAGCAGCAGGTCGTAGGCCAGCTCCTGGGGCACGGCGATCAGATTGGCCTGGGTCCAGCCCTTGCACCAGCCGGCCGTCGGCGTGCGCTCCCCGCCGCGGAAGCGCTCGCGCGCCTGCGCGGGGGTCAGGTCTGCGACGTCCACTCCTCGAGCGTACGCCCGAGTCGCCGGATCAGCGCCAGACGCCGAAGGTGTGCGGCCCGAGCCCGTACCCGTCGGGGGTCGGCAGCACGTACCCCTGGCTGATCAGCCGCTCCAGGCTCTCCCGTACCTCCTCGCCGGGCAGGCCGGTGATGTGCACCAGCTCGTCCAGGCCGACCCAGCCGTGCTCGACGGCCGGGCCCGCGACGGCCTCGTAGACGTGGATGTCGACGTCGGACAGCGCCTGCACGTCGTGTCGCGGATCCATCAGCGTGCCCTCGCTCCCTCGCGCAGCCGGTTCGGGTCGATCTCGCGCTCCGGATAGCGGCGCAGATATTCGGACTCCATCTCGTTCGTCCGTGAGGTGTGACGGGCGAGCGCGTCGTCGGAGCCGTGCAGGAAGGTGTCGGTGCGGGTGGTGTGCAGTTGCCGCAGCTCGCGCAGCAGGTCCTCGTCGCTCAGCTGGGCCGGGTCGATTCCCATCGTCGTCATGGGCTCCCTCTACCCCAGATGGCGCTCGACAATATCTGTCACATTTCCTGACACATAGGCATTGTTCGGGAGATTAGACCGCCTTACCTTCCCGTTATGGACCTCGAGCTCAGGCACCTCAAGATCGTCCGCGCCGTCGCGGACGCCGGAAGTGTCAGCAAGGCCGCTTCCATGCTCGGGTTGGCCCAGCCCGCCCTCACCGCCCAGCTCAAGCGCATCGAGCGGATGCTCGGCGGCGCGCTCTTCGAGCGCGACCGTCACGGCGCCCGCCCCACCCGGCTGGGCGAGCTGGTGCTCGCCCGCGCCCGGGTACTCCTGCCCGCCGCCAAGGAGCTGCAGGAGGAGGCCGTACGGTTCGCACACGCCCCCACCTCCGGCTACCGGATAGGCGCCACCAACGGCCCGATACTCGGCGGCCTGGTGCACCGCCTGGCCGCGGAACGCCAGGTAACCACCTACACCAGCTGGTCGGCGCACGAGCTGACCACCATGGTCGAGCTGGGCCGGCTCGACTACGTGCTGACCGGGGCGTGCGGCGACAACGGCACCCCGGCGGGCACCCTGGCGTGGGAGACGATCAGCCTCGACCCGGTCTTCACCCTGCTCTCCGTGGACCACCCGCTGGCCGTGGAGAAGGAGGTGGAGCTCGCCGACCTGGCGGACGAGCAGTGGGCGGTCACGCCGGGGGACGGCTGCTTCAACGACTGCTTCGCGATGGCGTGCGCGCGGGCCGGGTTCACGCCGGGCACCATCTACGAGACCGACGTGGCCACCTGCGTGCACCTGGCGCAGGTGGGCCGCGCGGTGGTGCTCTGCCAGGCCACCCACCAGCCCGCCCCCGGCATGGTGGTGGTGCCGCTGAAGAACGCGCCGCTGCGCTGGCGTCAGCTCCTCGGCCGCCACCCGGCCGCGCCGGACGCCGCGTGGGTGCTCCTCCAGGCCAAGCAGACACACCGGGAAGCGGTACGGCGCAGCCGCGCCTACCACGACTGGCTGGGCCGCAACCCCGGATTCGGCACCGCGCCATAACACCGTGATAGGGCCGAACTGGTACTCCTCGGATCTCGGCCACCCGCGTACGTTGACGGCACCCCCCAGCCACAGCGAGGAGACACCCATGCTGCGGACCCCAGCGCTGATCGCCATCTCGATCGGCGCCTTAGTCATGACGGCCACCCCCGCCGTCGCCACCCCCACCACCACCACGACCACCACCACGACCACCACCACGACCACCGCCACGACCACCGCCACGGCCGAGCCCCCCAAGGGCGTGATCGACGCCATCGAGCGCGACCTCGGCATCAGCGAGAGGCAGGCCGTCGCCCGGATGGCCAACGAGGCCCGCGGCAACCAGGCCGCGCCCGCCCTGGCCAAGCAGCTCGGCGACCGCTACGCCGGCGCCTGGTTCGAAGGGCCGGAGAGCAAGCTGGTCGCGGCCAGCGTCAAGCAGTCGGACGCCGCCGCGATCAAGAGCTCCGGCGCCGACGCCCGCATCGTGACCCGCACGCTGGCCCAGCTCACCGCCGTCAAGGACGGCCTGGACAAGGCCGCGCCGCCCGACACCGTGCACAGCTGGTCGGTCTCACCCGCCGACAACGCGGTCGTCGTGCAGGCCGCCGACCAGGACGCGGCCCTGGCCTGGGCGAAGAGCGCCGGCGTCGACACCGGCGCGGTCAAGTTCGCCGACTCGGCGGACCGGCCGAAGCTCCTGTACGACATCCGCGGCGGCGACGCGTACTACATCTCGTCCTCGCGCTGCTCCGTCGGGTTCGCCGCGCGGCGCGGCACCCAGGTCGGCTTCACCACCGCCGGCCACTGCGGCTCCAACGGCCAGTCCACGACCGGCTACAACCGCGTGGCGCAGGGCACCTTCCAGATCTCCTCGTTCCCCGGCAACGACTACGCCTGGGTCGCGACGAACGCCAACTGGACCGCCCCCGGCGTGGTCAACGGCTACTCGGCCGGCATCCTGCCGGTGCGCGGCGCGTCCGTCACCCAGCCCGGCGGCTCCGTGTGCCGCTCCGGCTCCACCACCCAGTGGCACTGCGGCACCGTACAGGCGCTCAACAGCACCGTGAACTACCCGCAGGGCACCGTCTCCGGACTCACCCGCACCTCCGTCTGCGCCGAGCCCGGCGACTCCGGCGGCGCGTTCATCTCCGGCGACCAGGCCCAGGGCATGACCTCCGGCGGCTCCGGCAACTGCAGCATCGGCGGCACCACGTACTTCCAGCCCATCGGTGAGATCATCTCCGTCGGCGGCCTGACCCTGGTGACCAGCGACGGCGGCGGCGACCCCGACCCGCCCACCGGCTGCCAGGGCTACCAGTCGACCCACACCGGCTCGCTGTCGTCCGGCCAGAACGCCTACCAGCCGAACGGCTCCTACTACCAGACGACGACGTCGGGCACCCACGCCGCCTGCCTGGACGCCCCTGACGGCACCGACTTCGACCTCTACCTCCAGAGGTGGAACGGTTTCTCCTGGAGCACCGTGGCCCAGGGCATCACGCCCGGCGCCGACGAGACCGTCACCTACAACGGCAGCGCCGGCTACTACCGCTACCGCGTGCACGCCTACAGCGGCTCCGGCTCGTACACCCTGGGCTTCAACCGCCCGTAACGTACTCCCACCCGGGACGCCACTGGAACGGAGCTTCAACCAGCTCCTCCAGCGGCGTCCCGTCGAACAGCACCCGCAGGGCCCACCGGTTGGCCGCATGCGCGACGACCAGCACGGTGCGGCCCTGCCACCGTCCGGCGACATCCTCCAGAAAAGCGCCCATCGCGACCACCACCTGCCGGTAGCTCTGCCCGCCCGGCCACGGCTCGTCCACGTACCGGACGCGCAGCGGCGCCAGCTCAGCCACCGGCCGCCCGTTGTAGATCCCGTAGTCGCACTCACGCAACCGCCGGTCGAGCATGATCTCCCGCCGCCGGCCGAAGGCGATCTGCGCGGTCTGTACGGCGCGGCGCAGGTCCGAGGCGTAGACCACGTCCACGTCCTTGCGCCGCTCCCCCAGCTCACGCGCTTGTTCCCGCCCTGCGGCGGACAACTCGCCGGGGAGATGGCCGGTGGCGACGCCCGCCTCGTTGTCCACTGTGGTGGCGTGGGTCTCGTAGATCAGCTTTACCGGCAAGCGCGCCACCCCGTCCGCTCTCGGAAGAATGATCGTCCTAGTCTCCCCCGAGAGGGCTCGGCGTGGAATGATGTGCGAGGCATCAGGCGGGGCTGGGGGCGCTCACCATGCTTTAACCTTGTCGATGCGCACAACTCAATCCAGGGGCGGTAGCTCAGCCGGTCAGAGCATCGGACTCATAATCCGTGGGTCGTGGGTTCAAGTCCCACCCGCCCTACCCACTTCACCAGGTACGGAGCACCCTATCCCGCTTCCGCGGGCGGGGGAAGCGGCGGTTGGGAGACCGAGGGGAGACCGCCAGTCGCGGACACTCCCTCTGCCACCGCTCTGCGTGGCACCAGAGCCGCGCTGGCCTCCGCGGCCGCGTGCGCTATCTCTGGGAGCACTGATGTGTAGATATCTGAAGTGATCAATTGACTGGAGTGGCGCAGCATCGACGACGTCGTCT
>NZ_JAHKRN010000100.1 GCF_019396385.1 Nonomuraea harbinensis
TGTTGAGGCGCCACTTCTGGTTGTTCTGGCCGTTGCAGTCCCAGATGATCACCGCGCTGCCGTCGGCCGTCCCGGCCCCGTTCACGTCCAGGCACTTGCCGCCGTACACCCGCAGCTCACCGGCACTGGTGACGGTCCACTGCTGATTGGCCTGGCCGTTGCAGTCCCAGATCAGCACCTGCGCGCCGTTCGCCTGGGAAGCGCCGTTGACGTCCAGGCAGCGGTTCGACCCCACACCCCGCAGCGCGCTCGTGTCGGGCGGATTCGGGTCGCCGCCTCCCAGTTGCGTGAAGAAGTTCCAGACCACGGGCCTGGTCCAGGAGTTCTCGCCGGGTTCGAAGTCGCCAGGCCTCCCGTCCACGGGACCGGGGGTGTGGCCCGCGTCGAACGCCGCCCACGCCACCGGATACCCGGTCCGGCATCCCGAGTAGTAGGTGACGATGTGCGTCAGGCTGCCCTGGGCGGGCTCCTGCGGGTTCTGGGGTGTGCAGCCGTTGTTCCTGACGAACCTGTCACGTAGCGACCGGCCCGCGGAGATGTTGAGCACCGAATCCCTGAGGCCGTGCAGTCCGATGTACGCGACGGGCTCCGTGCCGCCGCTGCAGCCGCTGAGCTGCGCGCCGGCGTAGACCGCCACCGCGCGGAAGACCGTCGCCCGGGCGCACGCGAGCGCGTAGCTCATGCCGCCGCCGTAGCTGAAGCCCAGGGCGAAGCGCTGTGCGGTGTCCACGCAGAGGTCCGCCTCGATCCTCCGGATCATGTCGTCGACGAAGGTGACGTCCTCGCCGCCCGAGTTGGCCCAGCCGTTGTTGAGTCCCTGAGGCGCGACGAAGATCGCGGTGCCGTTCGACAGCGCCCTGAGCCCGTAATAGGACCACGGATAACCACTGGTTCCGCCCGAGTCGACGTCGTTGGCGGTGCCGCCGTTCCAGTGGAATCCGAAAATCAACCGGTAGGGGGTCGTGTTGTTGTAGCCGTCTGGAATTCTCAGGACGAAGCTTCGATTTCTGCCGTTCGTGGTAATCGATTGGGCGCCGCTTCTGAGAGTCGGGGTCTTGCCGCATCCCGCGGTGGGCGCGAGGGCGCTCTGTTGCGTGCGCGACGGGGTCGCGCTGTCGCCCAGCGCCGTCTGCCCCGTGGTCGGAACGACGAGCAGTGCCGCCGACGCGATGGCGGTGAGGAGGAGCCTGAGCCTCGACATCACGCGATTTCCTTTGCCGTTGTGGTGGTGCCACACGTGAATGGGAAGTATGTGCCTCGCCTTGCGGGCGCCGGTGATATCAGGGTCGACGCCGCCACGTTCCGCCGATCGAAACCCGCCGACCGGCGCGCATCGGTCGGCTGGTCGGTAATTTCAGGTGTTAGCGCTAACGCAATAGCGCCGTAATCGGTCCCCCCTTTCTTTCTGGCGGCTGATGGCGATGGTGCAGCGGAGCAAATATGACCGTGACAAGACCTGTCAAGGCCCGGCCCGCCCGACGTCGAGGGCCCTCGCCCGGGGAGATCCCGCCGCTCCTCCGCCTGACCAGGACAAGCCGCCGCGGCCACCCCTGATCTGCCGCGATGAAACTTTCAGATCGTCCGGATGCCCGAGCGGGATGTCCGTGCTAGCGCTGCAGCCGTACGGGATCGGCCGTCCCGCTGCGGCGGACGATCCAGGCGTCGGTGATGTGGCGGAACATCGCCTCGGCGGCGCCGTCGGGATCGTGCGCGGCGATGCGTTCGTAGATGCGGCGGTGGCCGAGGTTCGACGCCACGCACAGGGCCCGCTCGGTCCTGCCCAGGTAGCGGGCGGTGTTGACGACCTGGCCTTCGAGTGACCGTACGACGCCACGAGCGATGCGGTTGCCCGAGGCCCGCATGATGGTGTCGTGGAAGGCGCGGTCGCTCTCGGCGTACGTGACCGGGTCGTCCACGAGCTCGTCCATGTGATCCACCAGCGCTCGTAGCTGATCTACGGTGTCCGGCCCGGCCAGGCGGGCGGCGACGTTGGCCATGTCGGACTCCAGCACGCGCCGGGTGACGACGAGGTCGTCGAGGATCGCCAGGCTCTCGTCCTCGGCGATGGTCGCGGTGAGGACGAGCTCGTCGAGCATGTCCCAGGTCGCCGGGGGAGTGACCATGGTGCCGGAGCCCTGGCGGACCTGCACCAGCCCTTTCTCCTGCAGGATCTTCACCGCCTCCCGCACGACGGTGCGGCTCACGGAGAAGGTCTCGCACAGCGCGGGCTCGGGGGGCAACGGTGTCCCCGGCGGGTGCACACCGCGCACGATGCGCTCCACCAGCTCGGCGGTAACCGCTCTGGCGAGACTCGCCGGGCGGCGTACCCAGGCCGGTGGCGCCGGGTCACTGCCGGCCGTTTCCCGCGATGCCGTCATGTCGCCTCCGGTGGCCTGGCAGGTGACAGCGTCACCGCGGTCAGTATACGCACGATCCCTTGCCGTGAGACGTCATACGAATTACGTTTGACCGCAGACGGCCTGATCCGGCGGCCGCTCCCGGAAAGCGGGCAGCGATGAAGCACCGAGCGTTATGGTCGGCCCTGATGGTCGCGGCCCTGGCCGTGGCCGGCTGTGGAAGCGCGACCCGGACGGGCTCCCCGTCCGGAGACTCGCAGCGGAAGCTCGTGGTCTGGGACTGGAAGTCCGGTGAGCCGGCCGCCGCGGCCTACGTCGAGAAGGCGAAGGCGGACTTCGCCCAGCGGCATCCAGGGGTCACCGTCGAGTTCGTCGCCCAGCCGTACGACCAGTACTACACCCTGCTCGGCACGGCGAGCCAGTCGGACAAGGCGCCCGACGTCATGCTCTTCAACGGGGGTGGGCAGATCCGTGACCGGGCCGGCACGCTCCTTCCGCTGGACCGGTACGTGGCCGAGGACAGGAGCCGGCTGGCGGGCTGGGAAGCGTTCAGCGAGGACGGCAAGGTCTACGCCGCACCGGTGACCCTGCAAGGGCACCCGATCTACTACAACAAGACGCTCTACGAAGCGGCCGGCCTCGACCCGGCTGACCCGCCCAAAACCTGGAACGAGTTCGTCAGCGGCTGCGCCGCCATCAAGAAGACGACCGGGGCCGCCTGCTTCGCGCTCGGGAACAAGGAAGGCTTCGGCATCCAGTTCTTCCTGTCGGGCCTCGGATCCGGGATCCTCACGCCCCGGGAGTACGACGACTGGATCGCCGGAAAGCGCGACTGGACCTCTCCCCACGTACGGCGGATCTTCGAGCTGTGGAAGGACGCCGGCGACAAGGGGCTGAACAACCGCGGCGCCAACTCCACCGCGATGTTCACCGACATCTTCACAGTCTTCGAGACCGGAAAGGCCGCTCACATCATCGGCCTGATGTCGGACATCGGGCACTGGAAGGACTTCGGAGAGTTCCTGCCGCCCGAGAAGATCGGCGTCATGCGGGCCCCGGTCGTCACCGACGGAGCCACCCCGAGCCTTCCGTATGACGGCGGCATCGGCTACGCGGTCGCGAAGGGGACGAAGGACCCCGCACTGGCCGCCGATCTGGTGCGAGCCCTGACCTCGACCGACGCCTTGACGGCGTTCTACGCCGAGGCCGGCGCGATCACGTCCGACACCACGATCGACGTCTCGCGGGCCGGCCCGGCCGCCACCGCGATCGCCTCTGAGATCAGGACCGGCAGGCCCGCCCTGCACGTGGCGCTGTCGTCCAAGACCCTGGACCTGATGGGACGGCTGTCCCAGCAGCTCCTGAGCGGGTCGGCCACCGTGGACGAGGCGGTGGAGCAGCTGGCCGCCTCCGACCGGACGGGCTGACCGCGTGCCGATCGGAGGCCCGTCGCCGCCGGCCCGGCCGGCCGGCGGAGCGGCCGTGAAGCGACGAGCCCGTACGGCAGCCGGCACGGTGCGCGCCGAGCGCCTCGCGCCCTACGTCCTGGTGGCCCCGGCCGTACTGATCATCGTGGCGCTGCGGCTGTGGCCGCTGGCCCTGGGAGTCAACTTCTCCTTCACGGGCGATGGCGAGTTCAACGGAACCTTCGTCGGGCCGGGCAACTACCTGGAGCTGGCCGGCGACCCGCTGTTCCACCTCTCGCTGCGCAACGTCGGGCTGCTGGTGCTGCTGCTTCCCCTGGCGGTGGCGATTCCGGGTCTGCTCGCGACCTTCATCTATCTGCGGGTGCCGGGTCACCGGGTCTACCGCAGCGTCTACTTCTTCCCGGCCGTGCTCTCACCGGTGATCGTCGGTGCGATCTTCAACCTGATGCTCGGGTACGAGGGCCCGTTGAACTCCGCCCTCGCGGCGATCGGCGCCGGCCCCGTCGACTGGCTGGGCGATCCGGGCATCGCCATGTTCACGGTGGTCGGCGTGCACATCTGGGCGACGTTCGGGATGGCCCTGGTGGTGTTCCTCGCGGGATTCAGCACCCTGGACGCCTCGCTGCTGGACGCCGCCCGCGTGGACGGCGCCTCACTCCGCCGGACCATCTGGCACGTGATCATCCCGAGCCTGACCCGCACCATTCAGTTCGTCTTCGTGACGACGATGATCGGAATGCTGACGTCCATGTTCGGCCTGCTCTTCGTCATGACCAGCGGGGGCCCGGAGGGGTCCACCTACCTGCCGGAGTATTACATCTGGCACCAGCAGGGACAGATGAACCGGCCGGCGCTCGCCTCGGCCGCCTCGACGGTTCTCTTCGTCGTCATGCTCGTGGTGGGGCTCCTGCAGATCACCCTGCTCCGTCGCGCCGGGAGGCAGGACTGATGCCCAGGACGCGTCCGGCCAGGTGGGTGGCCGCCGTTCCGATGGCCGCTCTCGCGCTGGCGACGATCTATCCTCTCGTGTTCACCGCCAACGTCGCGATGAAGACCCGCCGGGAGTACGTCCTCGACCGGTTCTCCCCGGCGGGTTCCCCGCGGTGGGACAACCTCGCCGAGGCGTGGGCCGGCGCCGGAATGGCGGGGTACTTCGTCAACTCGTTCATCGTCGTGGCGTGCGCCGTGGCCCTGCTGCTGCTGTTGGGGTCGATGGCGGGCTTCGCGCTGGCTCGGCTCCGGTTCCGCGGTTCCTCGATGATCTTCCTGGGTTGTCTCGCGGGACTGTTCGTCCCGTTCCAGGTGATCATGGTCCCGCTCACCAGGGTCATGGCCGACAGCGGGCTCATCGACACCTATCCGGGGCTGATCCTGGCCTACGTCGCCCAGTTCCTCCCGTTCACCGTCTTCCTGATGACGAGTCACTACAGGACCATTCCGGCGGAGATCGTCGACGCGGCCAGGATCGACGGCAACACGGTGTACGGCGTGTACCTTCGGATCATGCTCCCGCTGGGCGCCCCCGCGCTGCTGTCGGTCGGCATTCTCGACGCCCTGTTCTGCTGGAACGACGTGCTCATCGCCCTGCTCATGATGCCGTCGCCGGAGAACCGCACCCTCATGATCGGGGTCAACGCCCTGCGCGGGCAGTATTCCGGCGACATCCCCGTCTTCGCCTCGGGTGTCCTGATCGCCGCGGTGCCCGTGCTGATGATCTACCTGTTCCTCCAGCGCCAGATCACCGACGGGATCACCGCCGGCTCCACGAAAGGCTGACATGCGGATCACTGGCTATCGCACCATGACGACGGTCCAGGAATGGGGTCGTCCCGTCGGTGACGTCAACGGTGTCTTCGCCGACGGAGTCGTCCCGGTGCCGCTCGTCATGGTGGACACCGACGAGGGGATCACCGGCGTCGGCCTCGGGCCGCACGTGGAGATCGACACGGTCTTCGCCGCGATCGAGGGAGAGGATCCGCGCGGCGTGACGGCGCTCTACGACCGCATGCTGCGGCGGACCTTCAAAGCGGGCCACGCCGGGGCCATGTTCGGCACGATCGGCGCGCTCGACACCGCCCTGTGGGACATCAAGGCGCGGGCGGCCGGTGAGCCGCTCTGGCGCCTGCTCGGCGGGCGCGACCGGGGAGTGCCCGCCTACGCCTCCGGCCTCGACATCGGCCTGTCCGACGACGAACTCGTCTCGGTCTACCAGGTCTACGCCGGGCACGGTCTGCGCGCGGCCAAGATCAAGGGCGGCCTCGACATCGAACGCGACCGGCACCGCCTCACGCTGGTAGGGGAGGTCCTGACCGAGGCGGGGCGCGGAGCGCGGCCGGGCCTGATGCTCGACGTGAACGAGGCCTGGAACCGCAAGCAGGCGGTCCGGCACGTCTGCGAGCTCGAACGCACGCTGGATCTCACGTGGATCGAGGAGCCGGTGCGGCGGTGGGACGCCGACGGCCTGGCCGCGGTCGGCCGCGGGATCCGCGCCTCCGTCGCCACGGGGGAGAACCTCACCGGCCTTGAGCAGTTCCGCCCGCTGCTGGCCGCGGGCGCCGTGGACATCGTCCAGACGGCCGTCGTCTGGGGGGTGTCCCACTTTCTCCGGGTGTCCGCGCTGGCGCACGCCCACGACCTGCCGGTCAGCCCGATCGGCGCCACGCCCGTCGCGCTGCTGCACGCCGCGACGTCGGTGCCGAACCATCTGGCCAGCGAGCTGCAGGATCTGCACCCGCCGTTCGGGCTGTCGCTCGACCTGTACGTCGAGGACGGCGCGTTCGTCCTCGGCGACTCTCCGGGTCTGGGCATCACGGTCGATGAGCAGGCGATCAACGCGTTCGCCCGCCGTCCGGACGCCAGGGCGGCCGAGGGCCCCCACATCCGGCCGGAGCACGCCGGGCGGCGGCTGCTGGCGGTCGACGACTCCTCACCCGCGACGCGGTCTCCGGGATGAGCCGGAGCCGGGCGCCCGCCCGGATCAGGGGGACGAGAAGAGACGCTGCTGGATCTCCTTGCGGTAGTCGTCGAGCGTGTTGTCGATGTGCAGGGCCGCGGACTGGGCGGCCGCTTCGGGGTCGCCGGCGCGGATGGCCTGGTAGATGGCGTCGTGCTCCTCCACGGCCTTGGCGGCGTGCCCGCCCACCGAGCCGCGCAGGCCGATGAGGCTCGACTGCGCCTGCAGCCTGCGGGCCTCCCGCACGCCGACCTGGAGGAACATGTTGTGCGAGGCGGCGGCGACAGCGGTGTGGAAGGCGTCGTCGCCCTCGTTGAACAGCTCCTCGCGTCCGGTCTCGTAGCCGCGGCGGCACAGTCCGGCCGCTTCTTCGATGGCCCTCAGCTCGGCGGGGGTGGCGCGCCGGGCGGCCAGCCGGCTGGTCTCCATCTCCTGCGTCCGGCGGAACTCGAACAGCATGTAGACGTGGTCGAGGTCGGTCGGGAGGAAGAAGGCCCCCCAGCGCCCGGTGCCGAACATCCCCTCGTCGTCGGCCACGTACAGGCCGCGGCCCTTCTGGGCGCGTACGCGGCCGAGCGCGGAGAGGATCTTCACCGCCTCGCGCACCACGGTGCGGCTGGTGCCCAGTTGCCGGGCCAGCTCGTTCTCGGTCGGCATGCGGTCACCCGGACGCAGGCCGAGCCTGACGATCAGTTCCAGCACCTGCTCGGCGGCTACCTCGTAGCCCGGCCGGTATCCGCTCTCGCGCGGGGCCTCAGTCACCGTGCTTCCTCCTCGGCGTTCCCTGAAGAGTATGACGGAAGAGCCGACCCTCCACGCCTCCGGCGCCGCCCAATAAGTACGACACATATGAACGGTTCATCCGAGAGTCGCGGGCGCAGACAAGCGTGGTCACTGGTGTTACCACTGGTGAAAGCGTAAAGCGGCGCCCCGTGGTCGCACTCTCGGTGCGCGCATCGGGGAATAAGAAGGCTTAAGGGGTTGACGGGTATCCCTACTCCAAAGGTAATTAGGAGCGAGACCGGCGGTCCACGCCCGCTCGGCCCCGCAACGGCGTCACCTGCCTGACGAACAGGGCGTGACCTGGCCAAACGCCTACCCCCCGAAGGAACGACTGTGCACTTACCGCCACCCGTCACGATGCTCAGACCGGTCCTGATCGGCGTCGTCACCGCCGTGCTGGCCGCGGCGTTCGCCCTCGTCGCCCCCGCCACCCCGGCCCGCGCGGCCACCACGACCCTGTACGCGTCACCCGCCGGCACCGGCACCGGCTGCACCTCCAGCCAGCCGTGCTCGCTGGCCGCGGCGCAGACGGCGGTCCGTTCGCTGAACGCCGGGATGTCCGGTGACATCGTCGTGGAGCTGGCCGGCGGGGTGTATCGGCTGTCCTCGCCGCTCCGGCTGACCGCCGCCGACTCCGGCGACAACGGCTACGTCGTCAGATGGCAGGCCGCGGCGGGGGCCGTCCCGGTCATCAGCGGAGCCAGGGCGGTCACCGGATGGACCCTGGCCGACTCGGCGAGGAACATCTGGCGCGCCAACGTCGGGGCGGGGATCGACACCCGGCAGTTGTACGTCGACGGCGCGCTCGCCACCCGGGCGCGCACCGCCGTCAACCGGTCCGACTTCACCGCGAGCAGCACCGGGATGAGGTTCACCAGCAGCGCGCTGAGCTACCTGAACAACCTCGCCGACCAGGGCCGGGTGGAGATGGAGAGCGTCGGCTCCTTCACCGACCGGTACGCGCCGGTGCAGAGCATCAGCGGCAACCTCATCACGATGCGGCAGCCTGCCTGGAACAACAACAACTTCGGGTACGACACCTTCACCAGTCCGCACCGGGCGGGGCCGCTCCACCTGACCAACGCCTACGAGTTCCTCGACTCGCCGGGGGAGTGGTACCTCGCCCCCGCGACCGGCGCCCTGTCCTACATCCCGCTCCCCGGGCAGAACATGAGCCAGGTCAGCGTGGAGCTGCCGGTGCTCCAGTCGCTGGTGCACGTGGGGGGAACCTACGACGCGCCGGCGCACCACATCACCTTCAGCGGGATCACCTTCACCGGCACGAGCTGGCTCGGCCCCGGCGTCAACCAGGGCTACGCGGACCAGCAGACCGGCGCCTACATAGCGGGCAACTGGAGCTGGCCCGCCTTCACCTCCTGCCACCAGGGCTGCCGGCAGTTCGAGGCGACCCGGCCGAACTGGTACCAGATGCCGGCCGCCGTGCAGGTCTCCGCGGCGAACACCGTCACCTTCACCGACTCGCGCTTCGTCAACCTGGGACAGACGGCCATCGGCATCGGCAACGACGCCAACGCGCACGCCGGCGGTGTCGGCCTGGGCGCCGCCGGCATCACGGTCACCCGGTCGGAGATCGCCCACAGCGCGGCCGGCGGCATCGTGGTCGGCGGCGTGCGCGCGGACGCCCACCACCCGAGTGACCAGCGGATGGTCAACCGGGACATCACCGTCAGCCACAACCGCATCCACGACCTCGGCCTGGACCACCGGGGCGTCGTCTCGGTCCTGACCACCTACGTCACCGGCACCGACGTGTCCCACAACGAGGTCTACAACATGCCGTACACCGGCATGTCGATCGGGTACGGCTGGGGCGCCAACGAGCCGGGCGGCAGCACCCACTACGCCGGCCGCGGCCTGTACGACTTCCAGCCGCGCTACACCACGCCCACCACCGCCTCCGGCAACCGGCTCGTCGGCAACTACGTGCACGACGTCATGCAGCAGATGACCGACGGCGGCTGCATCTACACGCTGTCGTGGAACCCGGGCGCGGTGATCAGCGACAACCACTGCCTGCGCACCAACGGCTGGTTCGGCATCTACTTCGACGAGGGCTCGCGGTACTACACCGTCAGGAACAACGTGCTGGCGAACACCGGCACCTGGGCCACCGCCAACTACTGGTACGGCGAGAACATGGGCGACTTCACCGTCACCGGCAACTGGTCGACCAACGGCAGCACCAACATCACCAACGGCGACCGCGGCAACGTGGTGAACAACAACGTCACCGTGACCAACGGCGCCTGGCCGGCCGGCGCCCAGGCCGTGATCGCGTCCGCCGGGCCCGGGGGGCAGCCCTCGGGGGACACGGGCGCGTTCAGGGGAGTCGGGTCGAACCGCTGCCTGGACGTCAACGGCGCTTCCCAGGCCAACGGCGCGCAGGTGCTCATCTGGGACTGCAACGGCCAGGCGAACCAGCAGTGGACCGTCACCAGTGCCGGTGAGCTGCGGGTGTACGGCGGCAAGTGCCTGGACGTGAACGGGGCCGGGACGTCCGACGGCAGCGCGGTGATCATCTGGGACTGCAACGGCCAGAACAACCAGAAGTGGCGGCTCAACG
>NZ_JAHKRN010000101.1 GCF_019396385.1 Nonomuraea harbinensis
GGCTGCCGCCGTTGATCCACGCCCGTTCGGCGGGGGTGGCGAAACCCCAGCCGAAGGTCTTGTCCAGGAAGGCCCACAGGAACACCCAGCCGATCGAGATCCGGGCGATCGCCCACACGTAGTCGACCGGGATCTTGCGCGTGGCCTCGCCCGCGCTGGTGTACGTCACCGGCCTGTTGATGGTGGCCATGGCGGGCCTCCCTTTCCGTGGTGTCGTGTGCTGTTGTCGCACCTCCATCACATCGGTTACGGCGGCGGGTGCTCAGTGCTGGAGGACCCGATGGCTGGGGACCTTGGTCCCGCCCGCCGGGCGGGGACGATCCGGTGGCGGCATGCAGGCACCGCCGCCGGATCGCCGCCCGCCGCCGGTCAGCCCTTCTGCGCCCAGTCGCCCAGCGACCAGTCACGCACCTCGGGCATGTCTTCCAGGTGTTCGACCACGTACGCCTGATGTTCGGCGAGTTTGCGCTCGCACCAGGCCATCAGGTCGCTGGCGCCGCGCGGCAGCCGCCCGGCGTTGTTGATGGCGTCCATGACGAGGTGGTAGCGGGAGGCGCGGTTGCGCACGGTCATGTCGAAGGGGGTGGTGGTGGTCCCCTCCTCGATGAAGCCGCGGACCCTGAACCGGTCGGCGTCCGGGCGGCCGTGCACGAGCTGGTGGATGGCGCCGGGATAGCCGTGGAAGGCGAACACGACGTCGACGGTGTCGGTGAACAGCTCGGTGAACAGGGTGGCGCTCATGCCGTGCGGGTGGTCCTTGGGCCGCATCAGCGTCATCAGGTCGACGACGTTGACCACCCGGACCTTGAAGCCGGGCAGCCGCTCTTTGAGGATCTGCGCCGCCGCCACCGTCTCCATGGTCACCACGTCGCCGGCGCAGGCCAGCACGATGTCGGGGTCGCTGGCGCCGTCGTCGGTGCCGGCCCACTCCCAGATGCCGGCGCCGCGGGCGCAGTGCTCGATGGCCTCATCGATGCCGAGCCACTGCAGCTGCGGCTGCTTGTCGATGACGATGAGGTTGATGTACGAGCGCGAGCGCAGGCAGTGGTCGGCCACCGACAGCAGGCAGTTGGCGTCCGGCGGCAGGTAGACGCGGGCGATGTCGCCGCGCTGGGTCAGCAAGACCTGGATGAGGCCGGGCCCCTGGTGGGAGAAGCCGTTGTGGTCGTTGCGCCAGGCGGTCGAGGTCAGCAGCACGTTCAGGCTGGGCACCTTGGCCCGCCAGGGCAGCCGGCCGGCCTCTTGCAGCCATTTGCCGTGCTGCACCGTCTGGGAGGCGCTGACCATCGCGAACGCCTCGTAGGTGGCGAACATGCCGTGCCGTCCGGTCAGCGTGTAACCCTCCAGCCAGCCGTGGCAGTTGTGCTCCGAGAGCACCTCCATGACCCGCCCGTCGCGGCTGATCGCCACGTCGTCGCCGGTGACGCGTTCGGCGAAGGCGCGGTCGGAGACCTCGAACACGGCGCCGAGCCGGTTGCTGTTGGTCTCGTCCGGGCAGAACAGGCGAAAGGTGCCGGGATTGTCGCGGTAGACGTCCCGCAGCAGCTCGCCGAGCCGCCGGGTCGACTCGGCACGCGACTGTGCCGGGCGCGGCACCTCGACGGCGTAGTCGCGAAAGTCGGGCAGGGCGAGGTCACGCGTCAGCAGGCCGCCGTTGGCGTGCGGGCTGGCGCTCATCCGCAGATCGCCCTCCGGCACCACAGCGCGCACCGCTTCGGTGGGCGCGCCGGTGGAGTCGAACAGCTCCTGCGGCCGGTACGAGCGCAGCCAGCTCTCCAGGATCGCCAGGTGCTCGGGGTTGTCGCGCACGCCCGACAGCGGCACCTGGTGCGAGCGCCAGGTGCCCACCATCTGCACGCCGTCCACCTGCTCCGGGCCGGTCCAGCCCTTCGGCGAGCGCAGCACGATCAGCGGCCACCGCGGCCGGGTGCCGTCCCATCCGCCCGTGCGGGCCAGATGCTGGATGGCGCGGATGCGGGCCCACGCCTCGGCCAGCGTCGCCGCGAAGCGCTGGTGCATGCCCGGCAGGTCCGAGCCCTCCACTTCCAGTACCTGGTAGCCGTGGCCCTCCAGCAGCCGGCGCACCTCGTCGGGATCCTTGCGGGACAGCACCGTCGGGCCGGCGATCTTGGCGCCGTTGAGGTGCAGGACCGGCAGGACGGCGCCGTCGCGCTCAGGGTTGAGGAACGACACGCCCTTCCACGATCCCTCCAGCGGCCCCGTCTCGGCCTCGCCGTCGCCCACCACCGCGACCGCCAGTAGGTCGGGGTTGTCCATCACCGCGCCGAAGGCGTGCACCAGCACGTACCCGAGCTCGCCGCCCTCGTGGATCGAGCCCGGCGTGGTCACCGAGACGTGACTGGGGATGCCGCCCGGGCTGGAGAACTGCCGGAACAGCCGCAGCATGCCGGCCTCGTCCCGGCTGACGTGCGGGTAGATCTCGCTGTAGGTGCCCTCCAGGTATCCGGCGGCCACCAGCGCGGGCCCGCCGTGCCCGGGCCCGGCGAGGTAGATCGCCTGCTGTCCGGTGTGGCGGATGAGCCGGGACAGGTGGGCGTAGATCAGCGACAGGCCGGGGCTGGTGCCCCAGTGGCCCAGCAGTCGCGGCTTGATGTGCCGCGGCGCCAGCGGCTCTCTTAACAGCGGATTGCCCTGCAGGTAGATCTGCCCGACGGTGAGATAGTTGTTGGCCTGCCACCAGGCGTCCAGTTGGTCGACCTCCTCGGCCCCGGGAGAGGCCAGCCTTCGGAGCAGGTCCTCCTCGACGGCTTGGCGGACCTGTTCATCCGAAACTGCGGTCATGAGCGTGTTTCCCTTCTCAGGTGTGGTGCGGTAGTGCCTGAGGTGCGGTTGTGATTCCTGCCCCAGGGGTGCGTGAGGGGAACTGTCCAGAGGATCATGCGCAGGGTCGGTTTCCTGCTTGCGCGCGTGGTGCCGTCACGCCTCCGTCCGCGTCACCGCCGCAAGGCGGCGCCGTCGCCTAGCGTCGTCCGGCCGCGTACCTGACCAGGCTGGCCAGATGTGCGATCGCCGCGATGGCGGTGAGGGCGATGGCCACGATCGCCACCGTGCGCACGACGGTCGCCCAGTCGACGGCCGGGTGGTCGAAAGCGACCGGGAAGACCGCCAGGAAACGGGCCAGCGCGGCCAGGCCGATCAGCGTGACTACGAGGTCGCCGGCCGGCCTGGCCCAGCGCGGGTCGCGAACCAGCAGGATCATGTTGGTGAGGAGCGCGACGATCAGCGAGAGGTTGACCAGCGGCAGCACCCGCACCGTCTCCGGTGTGAGGAAGGGCACCGCTTGCCAGCCGGGGTGAGCGTTGACCCCGTACAGCAGGGTCGCGTTGACGACTGCGGCGATGGTGTAGCCGGTGCGACGGGCGACTGCCGGACGGCGTGACGGCGCATGCGTGTGCATCTCGAACCTCCGGTGCTTCACGAAGCCGGTTGATCCGTTGCCACGCTATGGCCGCTGCCTGTCTTCAGGCAGGGGCGAAGGTATGGGCGGAACGGGCCAGAAGGCCTTCGCCTGCAGGTGCGGCATGCAGATGGCGGTCTGCTGAGGGCGAGCACACAGATCACGCTGGTCGTGGTGGCCGGCGATCGTGTTCGCCGGCCCATGAGCGCCTGCCTGGGCGCGCCGGGGTCCACCCTGGCCTTGCCCCCGTGCCTTTCAGGTTGCCCGAGGCGCCGACACAAGACCCGCTACTCGGGCTGGCACCGTGAAGCGTTCTGGTCGACGGCCGGGGCGCCGGCTGTCGGTATGCCGAGCTGCAGGTGCTCAGCCGTCTCGGGTGCGGCCGGTCCGAAAGGTAGCGGACGACCGTGCCTGCCCGACCATGAGCCGGGCCTGTCCGCAGAGGGATGCAGCAGCCGTCGAAGTGGGCATCATCGCAGGTGAACACATATGGTGAGGGCCAGAGGCCGCGTATCGGATCGGGTGAGTGGCTATGGCTTTGTCTACGCTGATGGCCCAGCATGACGATTGTCTGACGGCTGGCGGGCGAGCTGGATTTCCTCGCAGCTCCCGGCTTGCTGGCGGCGGTGAGCGCCGCCCTGCCCGTGAAGTCGCCCCGTCTGGTCCTGGATGTGGGCGGCGTGACGTTGTGCGACTCGCTGGGGCTGGAAGCACTGCTGGACGTGCAGCGCACGGCCTCAAGCAGGGGCGGCAGCATGGAAACTGGCGCACGTGAACGGCAAGCTTCTTCGTGTTCTCGGTCTGGCGGGGCTGGATCACGCATTCATGATCGTGCAATGCAGCCCGCGCACGGGTGCGGGTAGGACGCAGGTGTGGTGCCGTCTGATCCCTGAGGAGTCGAAGCCCGGCAGGATCAGACAGCACCGGTGCAGGAGACCCCCTCCGTATCTCCCTGCCCTTCCTTCCTATCAGTAGTAGATCCATTACACAACGTGGTTCGCGAAATGTGCAAGCAAGGACAGCGTCCCCACATGCGTCGCGCGACGATGCCACCGACTGCCGCCGAAGACTCTGAGCACGAACGTCGTGTGCACCCGCCACGCGTTGTCGCCGTCCGCCCGGTGAACCACCTCCTCGCCGACGGGCGGACCGTCATCCGTGCTGATCTCCTCCAAGCTTGCGCGTCCGGTGACCGCAGTGACCTCCGGCTTCAGCAAGGCGGCAAACCTCAAACGCTGGTGACGCCGTGGGCGCGGAACTGGGCGTGCACGCGATCCAGCAGCTCCTGGTTGGGTGGGGCGACGCCGGTGAGAGGAAAACGCAGCCCGAGCCGTTCGTACTTGCCGGTGGCCATGCGGTGGAAGGGCAGCACGTCGACCCGTTCGACGTTGCCCAGGCCCGCCACGAAGCGGGCCAGGGCATCCACGTTGTCCGGCGCGTCGGTGAGCCCGGGGACCAGCACGAACCGCACCCAGGTGGGCCGGCCCAGCTCGGCGAGGCGCCGGGCGAAGCGCAGGGTGGGCTGGACGGGCCCGCCGGTGAGCCGGCGGTAGGTGGCCGGGTCGTAGGACTTGATGTCCAGCAGGACCAGGTCGGTGTCGGCGAGCAGCGCGTCAGGGGCGCGGCCGCCGAGCAGGCCGGAGGTGTCCAGGGCGGTGTGCAGGCCGCTGTCGTGGCAGCGGCGCAGCAGGTCGGCGGTGAAGCGCGGCTGCAGCAGCGGCTCGCCGCCGCTGAGCGTCACTCCGCCGCCCGCCACGGAGATGAAGCGGCGGTACTTGCCGATCTCGGCCATGATCTCACCGGTGGTGACCTGGCGGCCGTCACGCATCCGCCAGGTCTCCGGGTTCTGGCAGTACTGGCAGCGCAGCGGGCAGCCGGCGGTGAAGACGACGAAGCGGGTGCCGGGCCCGTCCACGCCGACTGACAGGTCCCAGGAGCTGACGCGGCCGTTCATATCGAGCCGTGGAAGGTGCGGTTGACGACGTCGCGCTGCTGGTCGGGGGTGAGGCGGACGAAGTTGACCGCGTAGCCGGAGACGCGGACGGTCAGCTGCGGGTAACGGTCGGGGTGCTCCATGGCGTCCAGCAGGACGGCGCGGGTGAGCACGTTGACGTTCATGTGGAAGCCGCCGGCGTCGAAGTAGCCGTCCAGCACGCCGACCAGGTTCGCGATGCGCTCTTCGCAGGTACGGCCGAGGCCGTCGGGGGTGACGGTGTTGGTCAGGGAGATGCCGTCGAGCGCCTGGTCGTAGGGGAGCTTGGCGACCGACAGGGCAGAGACGATCATGCCGTGGCGGTCGCGGCCGTTCATCGGGTTGGCGCCCGGGGCGAACGGCTCGCCGGCGCGGCGGCCGTCGGGGGTGTTGCCGGTGTGCTTGCCGTAGACCACGTTGGAGGTGATCGTCAGGACGGACTGGGTGTGCTCGGCGTCGCGGTAGCTGCGATGCTCCCGGATCTTGGCCAGGAACGAGCGGACCAGCTCGACGGCGATGGCGTCGGCCCTGTCGTCGTTGTTGCCGTAGGCGGGGTAGTCGCCTTCGACGACGTAGTCGACCGCCAGTCCGCTCTGGTCGCGGATCACCCTGACGCGGGCGTGCCGGATCGCCGACAGGCTGTCGGCGGCGACCGACAGGCCGGCGATGCCGCAGGCCAGGGTGCGCTTGACGGGGTGGTCGTGCAGGGCCATCTCAAGACGCTCGTAGGCGTACTTGTCGTGCATGTAGTGGATGATGTTGAGCGCGTTGACGTAGGTGCGGGCCAGCCAGTCCATCATCCGCTCCAGCGCCTTGGTCACCTCCTCGTAGTCGAGCACGTCGCCGGTCAGCGGCGGGTGGGCCGGGCCGACCTGGGCGCCGGTGACCTCGTCCCGGCCGCCGTTGATGGCATACAGGAGCGTCTTGGCCAAATTGACGCGGGCGCCGAAGAACTGCATCTGGCGGCCGACCGGCGCGGCGGAGACGCAGCAGGCGATGGCGGTGTCGTCGCCGGTGCGCGGCCGCATCAGCTCGTCGCTCTCGTACTGCAGGGCGCTGGTGTCGATGGACAGGGCGGCGCAGAAGCGTTTGAACGGCTCGGGCACGCGCGGCGACCACAAGACGGTCAGGTTGGGCTCCGGCGCGGGGCCCAGGTTGCGCAGCGTCTGCAGGTAGCGGAAGCTCGTGCGGGTGACCAGAGGGCGGCCGTCTTGCCCGAGGCCGCCGATGGACTCGGTCACCCAGGTGGGGTCGCCGGAAAAGAGCTGGTCGTATTCGGGGGTGCGCAGGAAGCGGACGAGGCGCAGCTTGATCACGAAGTCGTCGACGAGCTCCTGCGCCCGCTCTTGCGTGATGCGGCCCTCGGCGAGGTCGCGCTCCAGGTAGATGTCCAGGAAGGTGGAGGTGCGGCCCAGCGACATGGCCGCGCCGTTCTGCTCCTTGATCGCCGCCAGGTAGGCGAAGTACAGCCACTGGAGCGCCTCGCGGGCGGTGGCGGCCGGGCGGGAGATGTCGTGACCGTAGGAGGCGGCCATCTCCTTCAGCTCGTCCAGCGCCCGCAGCTGCTCCGACAGCTCCTCCCGGTCGCGGATGACGGCGTCGGTGGCCTCGGCGTCGTCCAGAGCGCGCAACTCGGCGCGTTTGGCCTCGATGAGCCGGTCCACGCCGTAGAGGGCGACGCGGCGGTAGTCGCCGATGATGCGGCCGCGGCCGTAGGCGTCGGGCAAGCCGGTGATGACCCCGGAGCGGCGGGCGGCCAGGATCTCGGGGGTGTAGGCGTCGAACACGCCGTCGTTGTGAGTCTTGCGGTACTTGGTGAAGATCTCCTTGACGGCCGGGTCGAGCTGGTAGCCATAGGCGGCCAGGCCGTGCTCCACCATGCGCAGCCCGCCCGCCGGCATGATCGCGCGTTTGAGCGGCGCGTCGGTCTGCAACCCGACGATCAGCTCGCGGTCCCGGTCGATGTAGCCGGGAGCGTGCGCGGTGATGGACGACGGGGTCACCGGGTCCACGTCGTGGACACCGCGCCGCCGCTCCTGCGGGAACAGAGCACTCACCTTCGCCCACACGGCCCGGGTGCGCTCGGTGGGACCGGACAGGAAGCCCGCGTCGCCGGCGTAGGGGGTGTAGTTGGCCTGGATGAAGGCACGGACATCCACTTGGTCCCGCCATGCCGTGCCCTGAAAGCCGCGCCAGGCCTCGAACGCGATCGCCGTCATGGTTCCCCCTTCGTGTTGGATGTCCGCTTTCACCCTCGCTGATCTGTGCCGCGATCACGGCGGTCGAAGGGCACCGCCCGAGGGGACCAAGGTCACCCAGAGGAGGAGCGTCAGCCGTTCATCAGCGTCGACGCAGGGCAGGCCACAATGGGTGGGGCATCCTCGCGGGGGATGACCCGCTGCCCGGTGCCGGTCGGGCCCGCCCCGTCCCGGCCCTCATGGCCTGCAACGGCGACAAGCTGCTCGCCGACGCCACCACCTCGAGTCGGGGCTCACCGCGATGCTCCGCCGTCGTTGAAGTGGCCGTCACCGGCGGGCCCGCAAGCCCTGCACGTCTTCCCACACACCGGTCAGCGCCAGACGGGCGGCGAGCGCCGGGTCATTCCCGGCGCTGGGCGCGCAAGCGCGCGGCCAGCGCGGCAGCCTGGGTACGGCGCAGCATGTCGAGCTTGGACAGCAGGTTCGACACATAGTTCTTCACGGTCTTCTCGGCCAGGAACATGCGCTCGCCGATCTGCCGATTGGTCAGCCCCTCGCCGATCAGGTCGAGAATCTGCCGCTCCTGATCGGCGAGCGCGGCCAGCGGGTCCTTCCTGGCGGCCTGGTCGCGCAGCCGTTGCAGCATGGCCGCGGTGGTCTGGGGATCGAGCAGCGACTGGCCGGCAGCGACCGTGCGCACCGCGCCCACCAGATCAGAGCCGTGAATCTGCTTGAGCACGTAACCGGCGGCGCCGGCCATCACCGCGTCGAACAGCGCCTCGTCGTCGGCGAACGAGGTCAGCATCAGGCACGCCAGGTTCGGCAGCGTGGAACGCACCTGGCGGCACACGTCCACGCCGTTGCCGTCGGGCAGCCGCACGTCCAGCACCGCGACATCCGGCATCAGCGCCGGGATGCGCGCCAGGGCCGACTCCGCGGTGCCCGCCTCGCCGATCACCTCGATGTCGTCCTCGGAGTCCAGCAGCGCGGCCACACCCCGCCGCACCACTTCATGATCGTCGAGGAGGAACACGCGAATCATGCTCCGACGCTACCCAACCCCCCGCACCGGCGACCGGGCGGTCTGCTCACCTTCAAGGCCGATCCCAGGAGTAGGGCAGCTCAAGAATGTCGTCGCGCCGCCAGACGAGGTCCTCGCGGACGTCCACCACCCCGCCGAGGCTCTCGGCGGCGCGCACGGCGGCATGGGCCTGACTGCGCCGGTCGGTGTATCCGGACAGAGTGACGATGCCGTGATGCACCTGCACCAGGACTCCGTCGCGGTCGTTCCACCGGTCCTGCGCGGGGATGCCCGCGACCACGAGCCGCCGGGTCTCCTCATCGTCGCGCAGGTACACCCCGAGCAGGTCGCGTCTGCTGACCACGCCTTCCAGCCGGCCGTCCTCGTCGACGACGATCAGCCGCTTGACACCGTGCTCGTCCATCAGGCGCGCCGCCCGGACCGTTGAGGCGTGCGCGGCGACCGTCACCGCGGGCGCCGTCATCAAAGCCGCGGCGGTGCCCGCCGCCGCCTTCGCGCCGCCGCCCCCGCCTGGCATCGTCAGCCTCCGCCGCAGCCGCGCCCGCAACGAGGGCCGGTAGCTGTCTCCCGGGTACTGCTCGCGACCTTCCTCCTTGCGCATCAAGTCTCCCTCGGAGACCACGCCGACGACCCGGCCGCCGGCCTCCACCACCGGCACGGCACTGACGCCATGCCTCACCAGCACCCGGGCGACCTCCTTGAACGGCAGGTCCGGCCCGACCGCGACCACCTGCTTGGTCATGACGTCGTTCACCGTGATCCGCATCATGATCCTCCTTCGCTCTCCTCTGCCATGACACCCTTCCCGCGGCGCCTGGCGTAGGGGCCGAAGCCCTTCAGGCCACGGCCGTTGGTCGCGACCATTGCCGTGGGCCGCCGGGGATCGAATCCTTCGGGCGGCAGGCCGCCTAGTACTCCAGTGACACTTCGCGATCTTGAGACGTTGGGGTCACATGGCAACGGCCACCGCGTGATCATTCGAGTTTGTGAGGACTACAAAAGATCGTGCGGTGGCCGCGAGCCACAGCGTAAACC
>NZ_JAHKRN010000102.1 GCF_019396385.1 Nonomuraea harbinensis
GCCCGAGATCCGCCGGCTCCTGGCCGCACTCATCCTGACCTGGCACCCCTCTACCACGCACGTTCTGCGCTGGTCAGACTGGCGCCGCCGCCACCAAGCAACAGCCCGACACTGCCACTACCAGCGCGGATCCGATCCATGATCGCAAAGTGTCACTGGAGTACTAGCGGTCAGCGCCGCGGGCCCCGCTGCGACGGGCCCGGGCGTGCACGAGTCCTGGGCGGGTCGAGCCGTAGGTTCGCCCTGCACCCACACCGCCGGCATCGGCCAGGACGACGAGCCCGACATCGTCTCGGTCCCCGGCCGCGCGACCGCGGACCGAGCAGCCCGGCGTGTTCGGCCAGGTTCCAGCAGCCCGCGCACGTACTCGCCCGTTCACACCCGACATGCGACGGTGACGGTCTCCTGGTCGGCGCAGGAGGCATGCGGAGGGCATGGACGCGGAGACGGCGCGGCGGATGTTCGCGGGCGCGCGGGTCTCCCGGCTGGCCACGGTGGGCGCGCAGGGGAAGCCGCGGCCCGGCTGTGGTGGGTGCGGGCTGACGGGAGTGCGGTGGTGGCGGTGGACGGCCGGGACCGGGCCGCCGTGCTGGACGCGCTCGTGCGTGAGTCCGAGCAGTACCGCGAGCGCCGCCCCGCCGGGCCGGTGATCACCGTCCGGGTCACCCGCTGGTCGGGGTGGCGGTACCGGGACGAGCCTCAGTAGCCCGTGACGCCGGCTCGCCGCAGGCCGTCGCCCGGCGGTGACCGTGCGAGGTGACCCGGGTGTCGTACGGCGCGCTCAGGAGACCTTGGCGGCGACGGCGCGGAAGGCGGCGAGCACCTCCTCCTGGTCGTGCGCGCCGGTCGACGTGGTCGACTTGACGATCACCACGTCGTGCTCCGGCGAGACGTAGATGTACTGTCCGCCGAACCCCGCCGCCATGAAGTCCCGCTCGCCGCCCAGCCACCAGTGCAGCCCGTACTTCGGGTTGACCTCGGACGGGGTGGTGGACGACTTCACCCACGACGCCGGGACCACCTGCTTGCCGTGGGCCTTGCCCTGGCGCAGGTAGAGCAGGCCGAAGCGGGCGTAGTCGCGGTCGGTGGCCTGGAAGCAGCAGTAGCCGAGGCTCTCGCCCTTGCCGTCACTGGAGATCTGGGCCGCGCCCGCCATGCCCGCGGGTTGCCAGATCTTCTTCTCGACGTAGCGGTGGTAGGGGGTGCCGGTCGCCTCGGTGATCACGCGGGCCAGGACGTACGAGTTCATGCTGTTGTACTCGAACTGGCTTCCGGGGGTCCAGTCGGGCTGCTGGCGGGCGGCCATCCGGGTGAGCGACTGGCCCTGGTTCGCGGCGATCTGCATCCGGGGGACGTCCTCGCGCTCGTCCCAGTCGGTGCCGGACGACATCCACAGCAGGTGCCGGATGGACACGTTGTTGTAGCCGGACTTGCGCAGTTCGGGCAGGTACTTGGTGACGGGCTCGTCGAGCGACCGGATGTGCCCCTCCCGCAGCGCGATGCCGAGTGCCGCCGAGGTGAAGGACTTGGCCATCGACCACGACTGGAAGCGGGTGTTCCGGTTCGCGTCGGTGTACCGCTCGTGGACGATCTTCTGACCGCGCAGGACGAGGAATCCGTTGGTCTTCGTACGGGTGAGGAAGTCGTCGAGGGTGCGCCGCTCGCCCTGGTAGGTGTACGTGGCCGAGAGCGGCCGGTTGGCGTCGACCAGCTTGACCGGGTCGGCCGACGGCCGGATGACGTCGGCGGACGGGGCCGCGGGAGCGGCCAGGGTGAGCGCGATGAGGATGCTGCGCACGTCGCCTCCTGGAGTGGGTGATGGGACAGAGGCGATGATGGCGGGCGTCCTTGGCAAATCTCTGGCAGTCACTCCAGCCACGAGCGGGCCCGGCCGGTCCCGCCTGCCGTGGGCAGCCGGATCTCGAAGCGGGAGCCGGTCACGGTGGCGGCGCCGCCGTGCAGCTCGGCCTGCTGACGGACGAGCGTCAGGCCGAGGCCGGAGCCGGGACTGCCCGGACGGCGGCGGAACCGGGCGAACACGGCTTCACGCTCCCCGGCGGGGACGCCGGGGCCGCCGTCGGCGACGGTGAGGACCGCGGTCGCCCCGTCAAGGGCGAGTTCCACGGTGATCGGGGGCTCGCCGTGCCTGGCGGCGTTGTCGAGCAGGTTGCCGGCGATCAGCCGGAGCCCCTCGGCCCAGCCGCGCACGGTCACGCCGTCCGCCACGGACTCGGTGATCGTCGTGCCGGGGTGGCGGCGGCGGGCCGAGGCCGCGGCTTCGCGCACGATGCCGCTCAGGTCGGCGGGGGCGGAGGTCGCGGGGTCGAGCAGCTCTCCGGCGGCGAGCTGGCGGAGCACGGTGATGAGCCGCTGGACACGGGCGTGCTCGGCGGTCAGGTCGGCGACGAGTTCGTCGCGGTCGGCGGGGGTGAGGCCGGGGTGGTCGAACTGGGCGAGGTTGGCGCCCATGCTGGTGAGCGGGGTGCGCAGCTCGTGCGCGGCGGTGGCGGCGAAGGCGCGGGCGGTGTCGAGCGCCTCGGCGGTGCGGGTCACCGCCGCGTCGCGCCGGTCCAGCAGGTCGTTGAGCACCCCGGCCAGGTGGTCGATCTCACCGACGCGGGACCCGGTGTCCAGCCGGATCCCCGTGCGGGCGGACGGCTCCGGCGGGGTGTCGAGGGCCGCGGCCTGCCGGCCGAGCCGGACGAGCGGTCGTACCGCGTACCGCCCGAGCGCCAGCCCGGCCGCCGCGCCCGCCGCGGCGCCGGCCAGCGTGACCGTCCACACCCGCCGGCGCAGCAGCGCGAGCTGGGCGTCGAGCCGTTCCCGCGGCTCGAACAGCCATAACCGGCTGCCCCGCCGCCCCAGGTCGGTGGCCACGTACCGCCACTCGCCCGCCCCTTCGGCGTGGTCGGCGGGGCCGTCGCCGGCGGGCGGGCGCGCGGGCACGTCGCCGATCGTCAGCGGTTCCGCGCCGTGGACGTGCACGTACGCGCCCGTACCGACCGCGGCGGCCAGCCGCCGCTCCATGAAGTCCGGCGGCACGGCGGGCGCGACGCGGGCCCGCCAGGCGTACGAGGTGGCCATCGGCCGGAGCGCGTTCAGCCGCGCCAGCAGCCGTTCGTCGCGCTCGGCGCGCAGATCGGCGGAGACCAGGGCCAGCACCAGCAGCCCGGCCAGCGACACCATGAGCGGGACGAGCACGGCCAGGCAGAGCGCGAAGCGGGTGGACAGCTTCACGCCGCCGGCGCCCGCAGGACGAAGCCGACACCGCGGACGGTGTGCACCATGCGGGGCTCACCCAGCTTGCGCCGGAGGTAGCCGACGAAGGTGTCGACGGCGTTCTCGGTGACGTCGAAGTCGTAGCCCCAGACCCGCTCCAGCAGCACCTCGCGGGACAGCACCAGGCCGGCGTTGAGCGCCAGCACCTCCAGCAGGTCGAACTCGCGCCGGGTCACCTCGACCTCGCGCCCGTGCATCGTCACCCTGCGCGCGGCCGGCTCGACGACCAGCGGCCCCACCCGTACCGCGGCGCCGGGGGCGCGGCCGGCCCGGCGCAGCAGCGCGCGCAGCCGCAGCACCAGCTCGCCGAGGTCGAACGGCTTGACCACGTAGTCGTCGGCGCCCGCGGCGAGCCCGGCGACCCGGTCGGCCACGTCGTCCATGGCGGACAGCATGAGCACCGGCACGTCGGCCCCGCCGGACCGCAGGCGGGCGCACACGTCGATGCCGGACAGGCCGGGCATGGACACGTCGAGCACGACCGCGTCCGGCCTGCGGACGGCGACGAGCTCCAGCGCCCGCTGCCCGGAGCCGGCGGTGTCGACGCCGAACCCTTCCAGCCGCAGCCCGCGCCGCAGCGCCCGCAGGATCGCCGGGTCGTCATCGACCGCGAGGATCTGGTGACCGGCCAACGACACCTCCAGGGGGAACAGCCGAGGGGCCCAGATCCTACTTCGTCAGGTCTGGAGCACGAACAGGATGTTGGCCGCCGGGCCGGCGCCGCAACTCAGATCGCCTGCGTGCACGACGCCCCGATCGTCGCCGTCGAAGCGAGCGTCACCCCAGGCCGTCAGAGCCGGACGGCGACAGCTCCTGCGGCCGGCCGGCGTCTCCGGCCTCGAACCGGCTGGGGTCGATCAGCGGCGGTGTCGTCCACGTGGACCCCACCCTATGAGGCGGCTACACGGCCGCCTTCGCGGCTGTCGCGTCCGGTGCGGCGGCCAGGCGGTGCTTGCGCCTGGGCATGCCGAAGGTCGGGTGCGAGGTGGCCCACAGCGCCATCCTGAGAATGACCGACTTGATCTGTGCGGACTTCCGGCCGCCCTGGTACTTCGCCCTCGCTCGCCCTTCGTCGTCGACCGCCTGCCGGATCCCGTCCCGCCGCCCGAGGCTGATCTGGTTGTACGTGTAGACCAGCTTGGTGTGTGGGATCTTGCGGCCGGTCAGGCGTCCCACGATCGCCTCGATGGCCTGCCGGCTGGTGTAGCCGGCCGAGGCGCAGGACATCGGCAGCGGCCGGCCGTTGTCGCCGACGGCGCAGGCGCTGTCGCCGATGGCGTAGACGTCGGGGTGCGAGACCGACCGCATGGTGCGGTCGACGACGATCTGACCGGTCCCGGTGACCTTCAGCCCGGCGGCGGCGGCGATGGGGCCGACCGCGAACCCGGCCGTCCACACGGTCGCGTCGGAGGCCAGGGCGGTGCCGTCCGTGCACAGCACCCGCTCCGCTTCGACGGCTTCGACGCTGGTGTGCTCCAGGACGGTGATGCCCAGCCGGTCGCAGGCCTGCCGCAGGTGGCCGCGGGCTCCGGCCGAAAGCCGGGCGCCCAGCTGTCCGCGGGCGATGAGCGTCACGGACAGGCCGGGCCGGGATTCGGCGAGCTCGGTGGCGGTCTCGATGCCGGTCAGCCCGTCGCCGACGACCACCACGTTCCCGCCTCCGCCCCGCGTGACCAGGCTGTCCAGGCGTTCGCGCAGGCGCAGCGCCGAGGGCCGGGCGGCGACGTCGAAGGCGTGCTCGGCCACGCCCGGGGCGCCTTCGACGTCACCGTGGCTGCCGAGCGCGTAGACAAGCGTGTCGTAGCCGAGTTCGCCGCCGGCGTCGGCCAGGGTGACGACCCGGCGCTCGGGGTCGACGGCGGTGACACGGGCCAGGCGCAGCCGTATCCCCGTGCCGGCGAAGACGTCGGCGAGGTTCGGAGTGTCGATCTCCTGACCGGCCGCCAACTGGGGCAGCCGCATGCGCTGGACGAATTCCGGCTCGGCGTTGACCACGGTGATCTCGAAGTCCGCCGGGGACAACCGACGGGCCAGGATCCCGGCCCCGTAGGCCCCGGCGTAGCCGGCGCCGAGGACGACGATGCGGTGCTTCATGTGGTGCTCCTGTCGGTTCGCTTGCTTGCGATGAGTGGACTCGGCCGGGTCACCGATCTTCTTGATCGAGGTTGCCGTGAGCCTGCGCCGAAAGGTCCTGCCAGTCGGCCCAGGTCTTGAGCCGGTCGGCGTAGACCTGCTGGAGGATCGGGTAGAAGCCCTGCCCGAAGAGCACCCGCAGGGGCGGGTCGTCGGAGTCGACGATCTTGAGGAGGGCCTGGGCCGCGGCGGCCGGGTCGCCGGCGGGCTGCTTTCCCGCGAACGCGGCGATGCGCCGGCGAAGGCCGTCGTAGATCGGGTCGGGCTCGGCCAGGTGGCCGTTGTCGAGGGGATCGGGGTTCTTGCCGCCCCTGGTGGCGAAGCCGCCGGGCTCGATGACGGTCACCTTGATACCGAAGTCGGCGACCTCCTGGGCGAGGGATTCGTTCACGGCTTCCAAGGCCCACTTGGAGGCGCTGTAGGCGGCGCTGAGCGGCATGGCCATGAGCCCGGCGGCCGAGGACAGCTGGATGATGTGTCCCGAGCCCTGCTCGCGCAGGTAGGGCAGTGCGGCCTGGATCACCCACACCGCGCCGAACAGGTTGGTCTCCATCTGGTCGCGCAACTGCTGTTCGGTGATCTCCTCGACCGCGCCGACCTGGGCGTATCCGGCGTTGTTGATGATGACGTCGAGACGGCCGAAGTGCTCGGCGGCCCGCTTCACACCGTCGAAGACGACGGCTTTGCCGGTCACGTCCAGCTCCAGCGGAAGCACCGCGTCGCCGTAGCCGGCGACCAGCTCGTCAAGGCTTGCGGCGGTACGGGCGGTCGCGGCCACTTTGTCGCCGCGCGACAGGGCGGCCTCGACGAAGTGGCGGCCCAGGCCGCGAGACGAACCGGTGACGAACCAGACCTTGCTCATGATGTCTTTCCGTTCCTGGTGAGATGGCGGTTGCGCGGTCACCCCGCGGCGGGGCCAAGGTGATCGCTCAGGGAGTCGGCACCCTGACGACCATGCGGCGTTCGCGCCCCGGACTTTGTGACAGTGCGGTGACGTGAGGTGTGTCACCCATCACGGGTGTCACACATCGGCAGGCGCAGGCGCCTTATGCATGGAGCAGCAGTCGCGAATGAGCGGGCAGGAGCCAGGTATGCGGGAACGCGGGGACGCGACGACGGGCGCAGCCGAGCCGATGGCCGGTGGCGGTCGGATGGGCCCGGCCACCGAGGTGTTCCTCGCCCATCGCAACCTGCTGTTCACCGTCGCCTACGAGATGCTCGGCTCGGCGGCCGACGCCGAAGACGCCCTGCAGGAGACCTGGCTTCGGTGGGTCAAGGTCGACCTGGGGCAGGTGTCCGACCAGCGCGCCTACCTGATACGGATCGCCACCCGGCGCTCGCTGGATCGGCTGCGCACCATGAGGCGTCTCAAGGAGGACTACGTCGGCTCCTGGTTGCCCGAGCCGCTGCTCACCGCGCCGGACGTGGCCGAGGACGTCGAGCTGGCCGAGAGCGTGTCGATGGCGCTGATGCTCGTCCTGGAGACGCTGTCGCCGACCGAGCGGGCCGTCTTCGTGCTGCGCGAGGTCTTCGCCATCGGTTACGAGGAGATCGCGGCCGCCGTCGGCAAGACGCCGGGGACCGTACGCCAGATCGCGCACCGGGCCCGTCGGCACGTCGACGCCCGGCGTCCTCGCGAGGTGGTCTCCCCGGGCCAGGCCCGGGCGGCTCTGGAGTCGTTCCGGCGCGCGTTGGAGACCAGGGACCTGCAGGGCCTGCTCGACGTGCTCGCCCCTGAGGTCGTTCTGGTGAGCGACGGCGGCGGCGTCAAGCAGGCCGCGCCGCAGCCGATCATCGGCGCGGGCAAGGTGGCCCGCATGATCGTCAGCGGCCTCGGCAAAGCCCAGGTCACGCTCACCAGCGAGCCCACCGTGGTCAACGGCAACCCGGCGCTCCTCCTGCGCGTGGACGGCGAGATCGACGGCGTCATAGCAGCCCGGGTCGAGGACGCCCGCATCACCGGCCTCTACTACGTCCGCAACCCCGACAAGCTGACCCGCATCGCATCCGAGACCCCACTCACCCTGCGATGAACATCGGCGGAACAGCCCACACCGCCTCCGGCTTCATCCCGGACTTTTCACCAGGAGGTTCTTCATGACGAACAGCGTCGCCGGCGAACGCGCCGACCTGGAAGTGCCTGTCGAGCGTGGCTGCCCCTTCGCCCCGCCCGCCGCCTACGAACGGCTGCGCGAGCGGGCACCGATCAGCAGGGTCCGCCTGACCAGCGGCGGCGAGGCGTGGTGGGTGTCCGGGCACGAGGAAGGCCGTGCCGTCCTCGCCGACCCCCGCTTCTCCTGCGACAAGCGTAAGGAGGGCTTTCCGCTCTTCACCCTCGATGCGGCGACCTTGCGGCAGCTCCGCAGCCAGCCGCCGTTGATGCTCGGCATGGACGGCGCGGAACACGCCGCGGCCCGCCGCCCGGTGATCGGCGAATTCACCGTCAGGCGGCTGGCCGCGCTGCGCCCACGGATCCAGGACATCGTCGACCGCTTCATCGACGACCTGCTCGCCACCGACCAGCAGCCGGCCGACCTGGTACAGGCGCTGTCCCTGCCGGTGCCCTCCCTGGTGATCTGCGAACTGCTCGGCGTCCCCTACAGCGACCACGGCTTCTTCCAAAGCCGCACCACCATGATGGTGAGCCGGACCTCCCTGGAGGACCGGCAGCGAGCCTTCGCCGAACTGCGCGCCTACATCGACGACCTGGTCACCCGCAAGGAGTCCGAACCCGGCGACGACCTGTTCAGCCGGCAGATCGCCCGGCAACGCCGGCAAGGCGCCCTTGACCACGCGGGCCTGGTGAGCCTGGCCTTCCTGCTGCTGACCGCCGGACACGAGACCACAGCGAACATGATCTCGCTCGGCGTGGTCGCACTGCTCACCCACCCGCAGCAACTCTCCCTGATCACCGCCAATCCGGACAAGACGCCCATGGCCGTGGAGGAACTGCTGCGCTACTTCACCATCGCCGACGGAGTCACCTCCCGGGTGGCCACCGAAGACGTGGAGATCGGCGGGGCGCGTATCAAGGCCGGCGAGGGCGTCATCGTCTCGGCCCTGTCGGCCAACTGGGACCCGGCGGCGTTCAAGGACCCGGCCGAACTGGACGTCGAACGCGGGGCCCGCCACCACCTCGCCTTCGGCTTCGGCCCGCACCAGTGCCTCGGCCAGAACCTGGCCCGGATGGAACTGCAGATCGTCTTCGACACGCTGTTCCGCCGCGTCCCCGCCCTGCGGCTCGCCACACCGGCCGAGGACCTGCCGTTCAAGAGCGACGCCGTCGTCTACGGCGTTCACGAACTCCCGGTCACCTGGTGAGCAGGACATGGTGCGGATCACAGCCGGCACCGGACTCCGCGTCGGCTCCGGCCCATGCGTCCTGACCTGGCCGGGGCACCGTCCGGAACGCAGCCTCCACTCGCCCGGACTTGCCGAACAGGAGCGGGACGAAGGTGTCCGCTCCTGGGCCACACCCAGGAGCCGACACGCTCCTGGGTGTGGCCCAGGTAGAGCTCTGCAGGACGTACCCGCCGGCGGAGATGTGGTGGGTACGGGCGTCGATGATGCGGTCGGTGGAGGTGAGCGGGGGCGGTGACTCGCCCCGGCGGTGGCGCCTTCGCGGACCGTCAGGCGCGGGTCCACTTCTGGTTGGCGCCGCCGTGGCAGGTCCAGATCTGCGTCCTGGTGCCGTTGGCGGTGCCGGCGCCGCTGACGTCCAGGCACTTGTTCGCGCCGACCGCGGTGATGCTGCCGTCGG
>NZ_JAHKRN010000103.1 GCF_019396385.1 Nonomuraea harbinensis
CGGGGGCGGTGGTGTCATACAGGCCGTCGAGCGGCGACCGAACCAGACCGTCACCCCGGCTCCCGCCGAGTCCCTTCACCAAGCACCGTAGTGGTGCCTGCGAGAAAGAGGGTGCCCTAGTGACCCGGGTGGCGGGCATGACCGTCGCCGTCGCGGGACTCGGGCCGATGGGGCGCGGCATCGCCCGGGTGTTCGACCGGGCCGGAGCGCGGGTCGTCGTCTGCGACGTGTCGCCGGAGGCGACCGAGGCGGGGCTGACGCTGATCCGGCGGGAGGCCGAGGCCGACGGCGAGAAGGCCACCGTCGAAGCGGGCACCCTGCGATCCGCCCTGCGCGAGGCGACCCTGTTCGTCGAGGCCGTCGTCGAGAACATGGAGGCCAAGGCCGCGCTGCTGGCCGAGGTGCGCGCACACGGACGGGACGACCTCGTCGTCGCCTCCAACACCTCCTCGCTGAGCGTCGGTGAGATGGGCAAGGCCTTCGGCGACCCGTCGAGGGTCATCGGGCTGCACTTCTTCAACCCGCCGACGAAGATGCGGCTGGTCGAGGTGATCAAGGCGGCGGCCACCGCCGACGAGGTCCACGAGAACGCCCTCGGCATCGTCCGTGAGCTCGGCAAGACGCCCGTCACCTGCGCGGACTCGCCGAACTTCGTGGTCAACCGGGTATGCCGGCCGCTGTACTACGAAGCGCAGCTCCTGGTCATGCAAGGGCTGGAACCGGCCGTGGTCGACGCCGTGGCGCGCGGCGCGCTCGGCCACCGCATGGGCCCGCTGGAACTGCTCGACTTCACCGGGCTGCACACGCACCTGGCGTCATCGGAGACGGCGCATCGGGAGTTCGGCGACCCCCGATACCGCCCCATCCCCCTGGTCCGCGGGCTGGTGCGCAACGGGATGACAGGCCGGGCCGCCGGCCGGGGCTTCTACGACTACGCGGTGGAGCCGCCACGCGACGGGCGCGGCCGGGTCACCAGGGCGGCCGGGCCCGCGCCGGAGGGCGTCAGCCTGCACGTGACCGGCCCGCACGCCGCCGCGCTGCGCGGGCATCCCGCCGTCGCCCGGCATCTCGCCGACGACGCCCCGCTCGTGGTCTTCAGCTGCCACCGCGCCCCCACGCCCGAGGACGTGGAGCAGGTCCGCGAGCTCGGCCGCCGCGCGCGGGTGGTCGTGGACGGCTCCGACGCGGCCTGGCGCGACCTGCTGCCCGCGGACACGGGCTGGGTGCGGCTGCACGCGTGGCGGGAGGAGGTCTTCGCCGAGGTGGTGGAGGACCCGGAGGCCGGCGTCGCCGTCCCGGACGACACGTACGCGCTGCTGGACCTGCTGGGAGCGGCCGGTGTCCGGGTGCTCGCGCTGCCCGGCCTGGTCGCCGACAGGCTGGCCGACTGCCTGGCCAACGAGGCGTACGCCGTCGTGGAGGAGGGCACCGCCCGGCCCGAGGACGTCGATCTCGCGCTACGCCTGGCGATGAACCACCCCGAGGGCCCGTTCGCGTACGTCCGCCGGGCCGGGCCGGTCACCGTGGCGTCCAGGCTGCGCTCGCTGCTCGCCGAGATCGGCGACTCCCGTTACCGGCCCACCCAGCTCATGCGCCGCCAGGTCAGCGCGGGGACGAGGCGGGCATGACGGCCCGGCCCTCCGTGCTCGCCGGCACCGCGTGCGCCGGCCTCTCCGCACTGGTCACCGGGGCCGGCAGCGGCATCGGGCGGGCGATCACGCTGCGCCTCGTCGAGCTCGGCGCCCGGGTCACGGGTCTCGGCCGCCGCGCGGAGACGCTGGCCGAGACCGGGTCGCTCGCCGCCGACCGGGAACGCTACGACTACGAGGTGTGCGACGTCCGCGACACCGAGGCGGTGGTCGCCGCCGTCGGCAGGACCGGCGCCCGCCACGGCCTCGGCCTGCTGGTGAACAACGCCGGCGGCCAGTTCTTCGCCCCGGCCACCGGCATCTCCGCGGGCGGCTGGCGGGCGGTGATCGACCTCAATCTCACGGCCGCCTTCACCGTGACCATGGCCGCGTACCCCTTCCTGGCCGAGGCGGGCGGCAGCGTCGTCAACATCTCCCTGTCCGGCGTCGAGCGGGGCGGCATGGGCATGGCGCACTCCGTGGCCGCGCGCTCCGGCATCCTCGGGCTGACCAGGACACTCGCGCTGGAATGGGCCAAGGACGGAGTCCGGCTCAACTGCGTCGGCCCCGGCACCGTGCTGACCAGCGCGCTGAGCGGCGAGGCCGGCCGTCACGTGCACGACAACCTGGTCGCCAGGGGCACGCCGATGCGGCGCGCCACCGCCCCCGAGGAGGTGGCGGAGCTCGTCGCCTTCCTGGCCGGACCGGCGGGTGCGATGATGACGGGCCAGCTGATCCAGATCGACGGCGGCGCGCACCTCGGCCCTGGGCTGCACATGCTTCCGGAGGCGTACGCATGACCGGTGACAAGCTGATCGGCCTGCCCGAGGCCGTGACCGCCCACGTTCAGCCGGGCCGCACCGTGTACCTGGGCAATTTCGGCGCCCAGCTCTTCGCCGTCGGCCACGAGATCATCCGGCAGGGCCGCACCGGCCTGCACGTGGTCATCGGCTCCGGCGGGATCCTGCTGGACCAGCTGCTGGGGGCGGGAGCGCTGGCCTCGGCCACCTTCGGTCACTGCTGGAGTCCCGTCGGTCCCGGCCCCACGTGGAATTTCCGGCGCGCCGCCGAGAGCGGCGACAGGGCGGTGACGCTGTACGAGTTGAGCCTCGGGCTGATGACCGCGGCGCTGACGGCGGGCGCCTGGGGCGTGCCGTTCATGCCGGTGCCCGGTCTCCCCGGCACCGGCTACACGGACGAGGACTGGCCCAACGGCCGGCTGTCCCGGGTGGACACCGCCTTCGGCGCCGCCGACATCGTCGCGGCGATCACTCCGGACGTCGCGTTCGTCCACGTCGACCAGGCCGACGCCGACGGCAACGGCGTCATCCGCGGCCCGCTGGGAGAGGCGCTGGTCGCCGCGCAGGCGGCGCGCGCACTCGTCCTGGTCGCCGAGGAGGTCGTCGGCACGGAGGCGGCCCGCCGGGCGGGCATCGTCATCCCCGGGGTGCTGACCACCGCCGTCGTGCACCACCCCGGCGCGGTCGCCCCCGACGGCACGATCGGCCGCTACGAGCGCGACGTCGCCGCCTATGAGCGCTACGTCGCCGGCACCTCGACTCCGGAGGGGTTCGCGGCGTGGTTGTCGGAGCATGTGACAGGAGGACGCGATGCCTGACGACGCCGATGTGATCGGTTTCCTGATCCGCACCGCCCGCGAGTTCCGGCGCGGCGGGTGGGTGTTCACCGGCTTCCACTGGCCGGTGCTCGCCGGTCAGCTCGCGTACGAGCTGGAGGGAGAGCCGTTCACCCAGGTCTTCGAGGCGGGCGCCGGCGTGCACGGCGCCGCCGCGTCGGTGCCCACGAGCACCACGGACTACCCGGCGTACGCGGACGCGCTCGGCTTCACCGGCACCACGGCCGACGTCCTGCTGGCGATGGCCCGGCGCTTCGACCGGGTCGTCCTCGACGCGGGCAACGTCGACGTACGCGGCCGGGTGAACTCCTCCCTGATCGGGCCGGGTGACGCCCCGCGGGTCCGCCTGCCCGGCGGGGGCGGGGCGCCCGACATCGCGGCGCGGGCCCGGGAGCTCGTCTGGCTGTCCGGCGGCGACGACCTGCGGCGCGTCCAGCGGCAGGTGGAGCACGTGACCGCCGCGCCGGGGCCCGGCGCGCTCGTCCGCCTGCACACCCGGTGGGGCGTGGCGCGACTCGGTGACACACCCGTCCTGGAGGAACTGGCCGACATCCCGGGAGCCGACGCCTTCGTCCGCCATCTCGCGGCGCTGGGCGTACGGACCGACGCGCCCGTCACGCCCAGGCCGGCCGCCTCGGCGGCCGAGAACGCCGCCGCGCGGCTGGTGCTGCGCGCGGCGGCGGAACGCGGCTACCGGGTGGCCAGACGAGCGCTCGCAGAAACGTAGAGGAATCAGTATGGACACCACAAAACTCGACGAAGTACGGCAAACCACTCGTGAGCTCGTCGGCGAATGGCTCCGGGCCGGCAAGTTCTCGCCGGTCTGCGACGCCTGGCTGCGCAGCTACGACCTGGACTTCACCAGGGCCATGGCCGAACGCGGCCTGATCGGGATCTCCTGGCCGGTCGAGTACGGCGGCGGTGGCGGATCGGCGCTCACCCGGCTCGTCGTGACCGAGGAGCTCCTGAGGGCCGGCGCGCCGGTCGCCGCCCACTGGATCGCGGACCGCCAGATCGGGCCGTCCATCGTGCGGCACGGCAGCGACGCGGCCAAGGCGGAGTTCCTGCCCGCGATCGCCTCCGGCGAGGTCACCTTCTGTCTCGGCATGAGCGAACCGGACTCGGGCTCGGACCTGGCCTCGGTGCGCACCACGGCCACCCGGGCGGAGGGCGGCTGGCTCGTCACCGGCAGGAAGATCTGGACCAGCCACGCGCACCGGTCGACACACGCCTACGTGCTCGCCCGTACCGGCAAGGGGGAGAAGAAGCACGAAGGGCTCACCGAGTTCATCGTGGACATGGCCGCCCCCGGCGTCGACGTGCGGCCGATCCACGACCTGGCCGGCGAGCACCACTTCAACGAGGTCACCTTCGACTCCGTCCTCGTCCCCGACGACCACGTGCTCGGCGCGGTCGGCGGCGGATGGACGCAGGTCACCGAGCAGCTCGCGCTGGAACGCGGCGGCGTCGAGCGGGTGCTGAGCACCTACCCGCTGCTGGCCGCGGCGCTCGGGGCCGCCGGCGAGCTCGGCGACGGCGAGGCGGAACGGACCGGAGAGGTGCTGGCCAGGCTGGCGACGCTGCGCGCGATGGCGTTCGACGTGGCCGCCGAGATGGACGCGGGCCGGGCGCCGGTCCACGAGGCCGCCATGCTGAAGGACCTCGGCACCACGCTGGAGCGGGAGGTCAACGAACTGGCCCGGACCCTGCTGGACACCCCGGTCGACCCCGGCGCCCCGGGCGCCGAAGGCCTGCTGGCCCAGGGCATCCTGGCCGCACCGGGATTCACCATCCGCGGCGGCACGACCGAGGTCCTGCGTACGGTCATCTCCCGCGGCGCCGTCAGCGCCCGGGGGAGCCGGCCCGCGGACGACACCGGGCTCGGCGCGGTGGCCGACCAGGTCCTCGCCGGCCACGGCGGCGAGCCCGGCGACGACCTGCCCGAGATCTGGCACACGGTGCGGGACCTCGGCTGGACGGGCGTCGGCGTCGCGGAGACGCGCGGCGGCGAGGGCGGCGACCCGCACGACGTGGTGACGATCGTCGAAGGTCTCGGCCGCCACCAGGTGTCCGTCCCGGTCGCCGAGACCATCCTGGCGCGGCGCGCCCTGGCCGAGGCGGGCCGGGACGTCGCCGGCGAGGTCGCCACCGTGGCCGTGCCCCAGCGCGGGGAGAAGGTCCGGCTCACCGCCGACGGCCGGTTGCACGGGACCGTCTCGAAGGTGCCCTGGGGCAGGCACGCCGGACACGTGGTGGTGCTCGCCACCCTCGACTCCGGCCAGGAGGCGTTCGCCGAGGTGCGCACCGGCGCGGCGGGGCTTCACCGGACCCCGGGCGCCAACCTCGCGGGCGAGCCCCGCGACACCCTGCGCCTGGACGGGACGCCGGCCACCCCGCTCGACGGACCGGGGGACGTCCTCGCCGAGGCCGCGCTGCTCAGAGCCGCAGCCCTGACCGGAGCCCTGGCCGCCGCCCTCGACCAGACGGTCACGCACGTGACGGTCCGCGAACAGTTCGGCAGGCCGCTCGTCAAGTTCCAGGCCGTGGCGCAGCTCGTCGCTCGCATGGCCTCGGAGCTCGAATCCGCCCGCGTCGCCGTGCGCCGCGCCACCCAGGCGCTGGCCGAGGGCCACCCCGACGCCTGGACCAGGGTCGCCGCCGCACGCGTCATCACCGGACGCGCCGCGACGGAAGGCGCGCGCATCGCCCACCAGTTGCACGCGGCCATGGGCATCACCCGCGAGCACCCCCTGCACCTCGCCACCCGGCGGCTCTGGTCCTGGCGCGACGAGTTCGGCACCGCCCGCTGGTGGGCCGGGCGACTCGGCCGGACGTTCGCCGAACGCGGACCGGACCGGCTGTGGCAATGGATCACCGAGTAAGGAGCACCTGATGGACAAGGTCATCGTGGAGCCGGACGGCGGGCTGCGCGTCCTGACGCTCAACCACCCGGACAAACGGAACATCATTGACGACACGATGCGTGCCGAGCTGGTACGGGCCGTGACCGCGATCCGCTCCGACCCGGACGCCACCGCTCTGGTGGTCACCGGGGCGGGCTCGGCGTTCTGCGGCGGCGCCGACCTGCCCGCACTCTTCGGCGACACCACCCGCGACCTCGGCACCCTGCGCGAGGACCTGCAGAAGGTGTACGAGAGCTTCCTGATCCTCCGCTCGCTGTCCATCCCCACCATCGCCGCCGTCCAGGGGCCCGCGATCGGGGCCGGGCTGAACCTCGCCATGGCCTGCGACCTGCGCATCGCCGGCCCCGGCGCCAAGTTCGGCGCGACCTTCTCCCAGATCGGCCTGCACCCCGGCGGCGGCTGCACCTGGTTCCTGGTCCAGGCCCTCGGCTCGCAGCGCGCGCTGAAGCTCCTCCTCGACGGCGGCACGCTCACGGGCGCCGAGGCGGTGGAGGCGGGTCTGGCCCTGTCCCTGGAGGACGATCCGGTGGCCGCCGCGACCGCGCTGGGCCGTACGTACGCGCGGATGGATCCACGGCTGGCGCGGCACATCAAGAGCGCGGTGCGGATCGCGGCGACGGAGGGATTCGAGGCCACGCTGGAGTTCGAGTCGTGGGCGCAGGCCTACTCGGCGACGCAGCCCGGCATCCAGGAGTTCCTGGCCCGCTTCCGCAAGTGAGCCCGGACGGCGCGGCGCCTGCCCGGCAGGCGCCGCGC
>NZ_JAHKRN010000104.1 GCF_019396385.1 Nonomuraea harbinensis
GGCGAAGACTTCACTCTGGATTGGGATATCGCCCGCCATCGGAAGTACTAGAGGAATGGTTCGATAACCGAGTCGCGGCATGATATAGTTTCATTTGGGTCGAGTCCGGAAAATTCGGAGCCCCTCACACCGTTCAGAACCAGATACCGCCCGTGCGTACCCGCGATCTCCTGCCTGACATCGAGCCACATGACTTCCAAGACCGACCACAACCTCGTCAGACCCGATGGAAGAGGGCCATAACCCGCACAACCCACCGCTCCATCACCCTCGAAGAGCGCGGGCAGCCATAAGGACAGAAAGCTCAGCAGACTGACCACAAATGCGGCCAGCCACCATCGAAGATAGCGCCATCGCGACATGGCATACTTCCCACAAAGATGATCAGAGGGCAGCCAGTGTTCCATCAAACTCGTGTCGCCGTGGAGATCTTCAACGGATGTCGCACTCACCGCGTAGCGGCAGCGGGCCGGGGACGGAGCGGCTTGATGACGTGGGAAAGGCCCCGAACCGGATGGCGAAGCCCATCTCACGGGTCCAGGTCCTTGGTCTATGCGTCCGCCTGATGTGGAGCTGCTTGGACTCGGCGGCCCGCCGGTGATACGGCTTCAGGAGGAAAGACTCACCATCGATCAACGTCACGACGTGGCCGGTTCCGGAACGACACCCCACATGAACGTGGAGCTCTTGAGCAGCTGCTCCGTCACCCTGATCCCGGTCAGGTGCTCGACGAGCAGGAAGGCCGGCCCTTTGTAGAGGCGGGGACCCGATGGGTACAGCCTGTCGATCTCCGCCATCGTGCCGACCAGTTCGGCCGGGATCTCCGTCAGATATCCCTCATCGCCACCCCAGGCGCATCGGATCTCGCCGTCCTCACACCAGTAGAAGTAGTCCAGGCACTTGATGGCGAGTGCGGCTTGAGAGATAAGGCGAGTGCCCTCGGAGAGTCTGGTGATCACGTCTTCGCGGGTGCCGAGCCAGTCGGGGTCGAAAACGAACGTCCAATCACCGATGGAGGCGACGCCGAGAGGTCCAGCGTGCGAGTAGTAATCCGGGTCGTCGGGGAAGGGACCCGGCGTGAAGTCCTCCCATCGGCCGCCGAGGCGGGCGATCACCTGTTCGGGCGTGGCACGGACGTAGATGAAGCTGTACAACTCCTCGGCGTATTCGCCGCAGAGCCAAGAGATATCGGGGGGCTGCATGGTCATGTCGTCATGCTGCCAGCCGGAACCGACAGACCCCGGACGTCACAAGACGATGGGCTGGGCCCGATACGGCGTGACGCACCTCGTCCTCACCCAGGAACGTCTCCAACGGCATGCGCTGGAACGGATCGAGAGCGGGCTACCGGTGAGGGGAAGTTCAACCCAGTCGTCGGCGTACTACAAACCCCCGAAGTGGCGCCGGTCAGCAGCCGGATGGGGCGTCGAGACCAGCACCCCCCGGGTAGCCCAGCAAGCCCCTCTGAACAGCACGAAGGCCCGTCCGATCACCCGGACGGGCCTTGTTGTGTCTGGTGGAAATGAGGGGATTCGAACCCTGACCCCTTCGATGCGAACCTCGGTGGGGCGTCTCACCCCTGGTCGTCAGATGCCATTCGGTGCCGTCAAATGCTGCAGTGATGACGTCTGTTGATCTCGGCTGCCCTCCCGTGCCAGCGGATCCGCTGACTTTTCGCTGACTCTCGCCCACCCTCTCCGCAGGCTGACCAGCCGACGTCCGTCGCCTGCCCCTGCCGCCGACGAACTCGAAGTTGGCCTGCTGCGCTCACAGCAACGAACCATGGCCAACAGCAGAAGAAGAGATCCGGATGTGCAGGATTACGTAGAGTCTTGCATGGGAAGTGACGTATCTTCTCGAAGGTATAGGCCTAGTAGGAGGACATGTGGAACTAGCGCGACTCTTGTCCGGAATGACCGTTTCGATACTGATTGCCTACAGCCTACCCTGGGCCCGGAAGAAGTGGTGGCGCGCCTTACTCGCGAGTCTTCTGTATGGCTTATACACGGTGACTCCCATCATATGGACCTGGAAGGCGGCATTGTTGGTAGGGTCATCAACCGTCGCCTCTATATACCTCGCAAGATTGGCGCAGAGGGACAAGAACACCCAGGCGCCCACAACAGGCTCTGCTTCGAACATAAAGCTAGTCGTAATCCCTGCTCTATTCTTGGCTGCAGGCCTGACTTTGACAGCACTTGTAGCAGATGCAGGGAAATCGCTCGCGGGAATACATACAGCGCTACTCAATGATAAAGCCGCCGTCGTTATCTCTGGAGCAATATTTGCGACCTTCATCGGTGGCGAGATCGTCACTCACCTCCTCCGGCCTTTCACAGAAGCCTTAGGAAGCGAGGAGGACAGCAACATCAAGGCCCTAAAAGGCGCAGGCGCGTTGATAGGCTGGCTCGAACGTGGGCTGATCTTTAGCTTCGTAGCGGCTGGGAAGCCAGAGGGCGCAGCAGTCGTTGTAGCAGTGAAAGCGCTTGCTAGGTTTCCAGAGGTGAAAGAGGATAAGAAACGATTTATCGAGTACTTCCTCATCGGTACCATGTCTAGCCTCGCCGTGGCAGTGGGAATCGGCTGGTGGGTGCGAGTTTTGATTACCTAGCATGTACAGGATTCACAACATAGGAGCTCGTCCGTGAAAGCTATAGATCATCCGCTAGTGCGAGCGCTACTAGCGCTCGCACTACCTGCTGACGACTTCGTAATTGCAGGAAGCGGACCCTTGCTCGCGCATGGCATCAGAAGCGATATTGGAGACCTAGATGTTGTCGCCCGCGGCAAAGCATGGTCCAAAGCCCAGGCGCTCGCTGAATCCAGCCCAGCCCCTTTCGGTGAAGGAGTCAAGAGGATCCTCCTCCAAGGGGGAGAGATAGAGATTCTTAACGGCTGGTTTCCCGAGATCTGGACAGTAGATTCGCTCATTGAACGCGCCGACGTCATCGATGGCATCAAATATGCTTCGCTTCAAGATGTATGCCGTTGGAAACAGAAGCTAAATCGACCTAAAGATCAAGAAGACTTGGCTTTGATTGCGTGCTACATGTCGCGCGCAATGCCAAGCTGATCACCTCGTACGCCGTCGACTCACCGCGTAGCGGCAGCGGGCCGGGGACGGAGTGTCAAGCTCGGCTTCGCGTGTACGCTCACCGGTCGCCGTTCCTCGATCATGCGTTGTCCTGCGGTCAGAGCCGGGCTTGATACGGAGGAGCCGGTCTGCTGGGCTTGCCTGAGTCGATGGTGTGCGAGGTGATCAGTCCCCAGCCACCCCATCTACGTGCAGGGCCGTGCCCTCTCTGCCAAGGTTTGTTGAGACAGACGAGACTAGAGTTCATCTGAGCAACAAGGGTGAGTAAGGATCTCAACGAACCGTGAGCACGACACCGGCCACCCGCACACCGCAGCAGATCGTCCATGATGGAACGGTGGGCTCGGCCAACCAGAACGAGGGAACACGCGCGGACCGGCCGCGGCGGCGGACGTTCACGCCTGAGTACAAGCAGGCGATCCTGGCCGAGTACGACGCGCTGACCGAGCCCGGCGCGCGAGGCGCGCTGCTGCGGCGCGAAGGCCTGTACTCCTCGCACATCGCCGAATGGCGGCGCGCGTCCGAGGCCGGAGCGCTGGACGGGCTGGCCAAGAACACCTCGCGGACCCGTAAGAGCGGCGAGCGGGCCGAACTGGAACGGCTGCGGCGCAAAGTCGAGGCGCTGGAGGCCGAACTGGCCCGCAAGGACGCCGCGCTGGACCTGGCGGGAAAAGCACATGCGCTCTTGGAGACGCTCTCCGAGAGCGCGGACACAAAGCCGCCGTCGAAGCGGCGATAGGCCAGGTCTTCGACCAGGTGGAGGCGTTGACCTCGACGAGCGCGGCATGCCGGCTGCTGGGAAAGTCACGCGCCACCCTCTATCGCGAACGCGTCCGGCCGGCCGGTCCACAGCGCAAGCCCGGCCCGGCCGGTGCGCCGGCCAACGCGCTGTCGGCGGCCGAACGCGAGCAGGTGCTGGCGATCCTGACCGACGTGCGCTTCGCCGACAAGGCGGTGGCCCAAATCTGGGCCGAGCTCCTCGACGAGGGCATCTACCTGGCCTCGCAGTCGACGCTGTACCGGATTCTGCGCCAGGAGAACCTCATCCGCGAACGCCGCCGGCTGGCCGCTCATCCGGCCAAGGTCAAGCCCGAACTGGTGGCCACCCAGCCAGGCGACGTGTGGAGCTGGGACATCACCCGCCTGCCCGGACCGGCGCGCGGCATCTGGTACCAGCTGTATGTGATGCTCGACATTTTCAGCCGCTACCCGGTGGGCTGGCGGCTGGAGCCGGCCGAGGACGCCGCGATCGCCGAGCAGTGGATGGCCGACCTGATCGCCCTGCACGGGCGGCCCAAAGCGATCCACGCCGACCGCGGACCTGCGATGACGTCCAAGAACGTCGCCCAGTTACTGGTGGACCTCGGCGTGCAACGCTCCCACTCACGACCCCGCGTCTCCAACGACAACCCTTACTCGGAGGCGCAGTTCAAGACCCTCAAGTACCGCTTCGACTTCCCCGGGCACTTCGACTCCATCGAGCACGCCCGGGCCTTCTGCGAGAACTTCTTCGACTACTACCGGCACGAACATCGCCATTCGGGGCTCGGCCTGCACACGCCGGCCTCGGTCTACTTCGGTCAGGCCGAACAGATTCAGCGGGAGCGGGCCAAGGTCCTAGCCGCAGCCTACGCCGCCAATCCCACCCGGTTCGGCCGTCCGCCCAGCCCGCCACCCCTCCCGACCGCTGCCTGGATCAACCCACCGACCCCACAAGCGCTCATAGCGTCCAAATAGCAGGAAACTGTCTCAAAGTTCTTGACAGGTACCGGCCCTCCTCGTACCTCCAGCAACGACACGTACGCGCTATGCCTGGATACTGCCAGCCATGGTCATCGTTGAAGTCGTCCTGGAGACCTACGACGCGGTGGACTTCACGGCTTGGCCGATCGCGGAGCCGTTGAGTGACCGCCTTCTCGCCCTGTCCGAGCGGATGTCTCTCGCCGACGTCGGGACGGCCATGGCCGTCATCTTCAGCTACAACAACATCCCCGTCACGCACGCCGCCGACCTGACCGAGGCGCATCTGCAACGACATCTCGCTGAAGCGGAAGGCCTGAGCGCTCCGGGCGGTCTGCGCTTCCGCGACACCACCACCAACGTCACCGTCTCGCCCGGTTGCTGTTTCGGCTTGGAGAACTGGCGGGACTGGTGGGACGTGGCTCGCGGGCAAGAATCTTGGCTCGGGCACGACCCCACGCCACACATCACACACGTGGGTCACGTCATCCAGCTCCGGCAGGACGATGAAGACTCTCTGTCCATCGAGATCACTCGCGGCGAGCTCTCTGGCCTGCTCGCTACAGCCCAACAGCACTTCTCCGGGTTCCTCGGCCTCGCCCAGCAATGGGCGGCGGTCACCACCCCAGAGTTGGCCGACCTGCTCATCTCAGTCCTCGACCGATACTTCGCGATAACTGAAGCCTTTTCATCCTCGGGCGGCCTTGAGACGCAGTGATTCTGAACGCTTCCACGCGAGGCGGGATGTTGTGCCACCATGATCGCCTCGTTACGACGAAGGAGGCTGCTTGGTCGTTTTCTCCTGTGCGGGGTGCGGCGCTGTGATGACCGCGAGGGTGGCGCGGGTGGCGCTTCCCGACCACTCTGGTCAGAAGTACAGCCATGACCTGCTCCCCGGTCTTCTGGAGCCAGGAACGTACGCGGTGGACCCTGGAGACGACCGGCCTTGGGAACCAAGGAAGCCCGAGTTGGAAGAGCATGGCGTCCGACTCCAGATGTACGGCATTACGGGGCCCCCGAACAGGATCGGGATCGCGCCGGGCGACGTCCGCGGAACCGTCTTCATCCCGGAGCGGTTAGGCGGCTGCTGTTGTGGCTGGGACGGCCAGTACGGTCCCAACCTGGCGTGCGCGGAGTGCGGCTGTCCGGTGGCGACGCGCGTCGACGACTGCGGGTTCTGGCAGGTGGTGTGGCTGGAGCCGGACGCCGTATGTCCTGTCGCCGTCGATGGCCCCGTCCAGCGGGTGATGGACTGGACGGAACTGCCGAGCACCCCGCCCGTTGATTCGCGTGGTTTCTGGAGCCCGGTGTGGGAGGCCGCGGTCGCGGTGGCACTGGCGCACCTGCTGGTGGTTTCGGGTGGTAGGCGGGTGTCTCTCCCTGATGGGCCTGTCGCAGAGGCGTTTCGCCGGGCGATCGACAGTCTTCTCCCTCCGGGGTCACCGGAACGACACCTCGTCCTGGCCGGGCCCGGGCTGTCCGCCGCGATCACGGACATCGCACTGGCGCCGAAGCATCCGCAGACCGGTGAGATATGGCCGTGTGACGCAGGAACGGTGGTGCCGCTGGCTGCGGACGTGTGGACGTACCTGGCCTTCAACGATGACCGGCGGCTCATGCCGGCGGCGTACGGGATGCCAGCCGTCGTTCGCCGTGATGATCCGCCCCCGCTGCTGCCACACACTCTTTTCTGTCCCGATGGGCGAGTGTTCCTCCGCACGCTGGAGCGGCTGACGGCGGTTCAGCAGCCGTGGTTGCGCCGCATCTATGACCGGGTGAGAGACCGCCCGTACATCGATCCGTTCTCGTAGACGCGCGAGCAGGGGGCTGACCCGCGTGTATGCGGCCATCTAAAACTCCAGGTCGGCGGACAGGTGACTCCAGGTAGATGGCCAGAAGGGTCCCGGTAGACGGACATCGGAAATCCTGGTCGATGGCCACGTAATCTCTTGATCTTGCTCGTG
>NZ_JAHKRN010000105.1 GCF_019396385.1 Nonomuraea harbinensis
CCGGAAGTTAAGCTTCTCTGCGCCGATGGTACTGCACTCGGGAGGGTGTGGGAGAGTAGGTCACCGCCGGACAATTTTCATATGGGAAAGGCCCCGACAGTTTCTGTCGGGGCCTTTTTCGTGGGTGGGCCCTGAGGCTTCGGTCTCGGGGGTTTTTCTTATGATGAGCCCCGAGGCTTCGGCTTCGGGGCTTTTCTCGTTTTCTGGGGCCTCGGCGTGCTTGCCGAGGCCCTTTGTGTTTGTCGATGACAGCCTGTCAAGGAGGCGGAATGAGGCGACATCGAGCGTTTCGGTCCGATCGACCGTCGGGGGGTTGTGAGTAAAGGGGTCGCGGTGGTCAGTAGGGTTGAGGGGTGGACTTTCGTGCGGTTGAACGCGCGATCTTGGAGCGCGGCGTCGAGTGGGATTTCGAGCCGACGCTCGACAGGATCGCGGCCCTTCTGGACCTGCTCGGCTCGCCTCAGCGGGCCTACCAGGTCATACACATCGCCGGCACGAACGGCAAGACCAGCACGGCGAGGTTGATCGAGAGCCTGCTGCGGGAGCGCAACCTCCGGGTGGGCCGTTTCACGAGCCCGCACCTGTCATCGATGCGCGAGCGGATCACCGTCGACGGCGAGCCGCTCAGCGAGGAGCGCTTCGCCCAGGTCTATGAGGAGATCGAGCCCTTCGTAGAGCTGACCGACGCGCAGGGCGGTCGGCGCATCCAGTTCTTCGAGTTGCTGACCGCCATGGCGTTCGCGGCGTTCGCCGACACGCCGGTCGACGTGGCCGTGGTCGAGGCGGGCATGGGCGGCTCCTGGGACGCGACGAACGTCGCCGACGGCACCGTTGCGGTCGTGACGCCGATCTCGCTCGACCACACCGACAGGCTCGGCCCCGACATCCCGAGCATCTCCCAGGAGAAGGCCGGCATCATCAAGCCGGGCGCCACCGCCGTGTTCGCGCAGCAGGAGCTGGCCGCGGCCGAGGTGCTGATGCGGCGGGCCGCCGACGTGGGGGCGGTGGTGGCGCGCGAGGGCCTGGAGTTCGGGGTGCTCGGCCGCGAGGTCGCCATCGGCGGGCAGCTGATCACCTTCCGCGGGCTCAAGGGCGTGTACGACGAGGTCTACCTGCCGCTCTACGGCGCCTACCAGGCGAGCAACGCCGCCTGCGCGCTGGCCGCGGTCGAGGCGCTGACCGGCGGCGACGACCCGCTCGACGTCGAGCTGGTGCGTGCGGCGTTCGCGCAGGCGTCCTCGCCGGGAAGGCTGGAGGTGGTGCGGCGCAACCCCACGGTGGTGCTGGACGCCGCGCACAACCCGGGCGGCATGCAGGCGACGCTCGACGCGATGCACGAGGCGTTCGACTTCCCCAAGGTCGTCGGCGTCGTGGCGGTCATGGCAGACAAGGACGTCGAAGGGCTGCTGGAGCTGCTGGAGCCGATGGTCGCCGAGGTCGTCGTCACCCGTAACTCGTCGCCGCGCTCGATGCCGGCCGCCGAGCTCGGGGCGCTGGCGGAGTCCGTCTTCGGCGAGGAGCGCGTGCACGTCACCGAGCGTCTCGACGACGCCATCGACCAGGCCATCGGCATCGCCGACGCGGATGGCGAGTTCGCCGGCACCGGCGTGCTGATCACCGGGTCGGTGGTCACGGTGGGTGACGCGCGGGTCCTGCTGAAGGCGGAGGGTGCGTGATGGGCTTGCTCGGCTTCCAGGTGACTCCTGGCATGCGGCGGCTGGGCGCGAGTGTGCTCGGCATGGAGGCGATCGTGGTCGGCCTCGCCACGCCGGTGATGATCACCATCGGCGGGATCACGCCCGCGCTGGCGGTGACCACCGGCATCGGCCTGGCCGTGTTCTGCGTCATCGCCACCGGGCTGCTCAAGCGGCCCATCGGTTACGTTCTCGGCAGCGTGGCGCAGGTGCTGGCGATCGCCATGGGGTTCCTCGTGCCGGCGATGTTCTTCCTCGGGACGATCTTCGCCGCGCTCTGGGTCACCGCGATTATCGTCGCTCGCCGTGTCGAGGGCGTGACTTCCCGCTAAAGTCGGGCGTCATGGCCGTCCCCCCGATTCATCGGTCCCCAGAGGCCGAGCCGCACGCAGGTCCGGCGCCTGTGCTTGACGCCGTGCTCGGTCTGCTCATCGTGGCCGCGCTGCCGCTGGCGATCGTCGCCGTCCCCAATACCGTGTCCGTCGTCGCCGAGCTGCTGCCCGCCGGCATCGACCGGGTCGGGCTCATGCGCGCCCACGGGCTCGCCCTGCCGGCGATGATGCTGGCCGTGCCGCTCGCGGCCATGGCGTTGCGCCGGGTCAAGGCCGCCCACCTGCTCGTCGCGGGGCTGGCGCTGCTGGCCGTCGCCGACGCGGCCGGCGGCTACGCGGACTCGGCCTTCGTGGCCGGCGTGCTGCGGGTCGCCCACGGTGTCGGCGCCGGGCTGCTCGTTCCCGCCACGCTGGTCGCCGTGTGGGACCGGCCGCGGTGGCTGCGCGGCCTGTGGGCCGGCACGCTGGCGCTGAGCCTGCTGGGTGCCCAGGCGCTCGCGCTCTGGCCGCTCGCCGGAGCGACGGAGTGGCGGATCACGCTGCAGCCCTATCCGCTGCTCAGCGGCATCGCGCTGGCGCTCGCCGCCGTGTATCTCATGCTCTGGTTGCTGCGCGGGCGGCCGTCCACGCCGGGCCCGCGGCCCGAGGATCGCAGCCGCGTCCTGCTCGCGATCGTGCCCGCCGCCGGGGTGGCGGCCGTGGCCATCGGCGCCGCGAGCCAGGACTGGCACGGCGGGCTGATGATCACACTGGCGGCGCTCGCCATGGTGGGACTGCTCGCCCTGGCCTCCATCGGCGCCCGGGAGAGCCGTACGCTCGCGTACACCATGGTGGCGGTCGGCGTCGTGCTGCTGCCCAGCGTCGCCCAGGTGACGTATGTGGAGATGGGCGGCATGGGCGGGCCAGGGCTGAAGGGGCTGTGGGTCCCGTTCTGCGTCGCGGGCGTCCTGGGGGTGGTTGCGGCGGTCGCGGTGCGCGTGTCGGCCGCGTCCAGCCAGTGGCTCACGCAGCTCGGCCTGCTCGCCATGGTCGCCGGGCTGTGCTCGGTGCGCGTGCTGGTGCCCTCGGCGGAAGGGCTGGTGCTGGTCGTGCCGTTCACGCTGCTCGCGGTCGGCGCGTCCGTGGCGCTGACGGCGGCGCTCGCCGACGTGGGGGCGGGGGCGGCCATGTTCGGCCTGGCGCTCTGCTTCCCCGGCGTGCTGGCCGGCTACCTTCTGGGCACCGGGATGCAGAAGACGCTGCTCGACCAGAGTTCGAGGCAGGAGTTCGTCGACAGCTACGTCGGTGTCCTGCATCTCTGGGCGCTGGTCGGAGGGTTCCTGGCCGTGGCCGTGATCGTCCTGGTGTCCGTCATGTCGCGCCGGGCGCCGGCGGCGGAAGGCGGGACCGGCGCGACGATCCGTACGACGACGCCGGAGGACGGGCAGGCGGGCGGCGAGATGCCGCCGGTGCCGCCGCCCGCGCAGTCGCCCGAGGGCGGGGCCTGAGCCGCCGGGAAACGAGGTGACCGGCGTGGGGCGGTAAGCTGTGCCGCAGCTTCGCGATGGCCTGTGCGGCGGAGCATCCCGGGCCAGGCCGTGCTCGTAGCCCGCATCCGCGACCCAGTTCGAAGGAGAACCCGAAGTGTCCGAGCGCACTCTTGTCCTGATCAAGCCCGATGGGGTGAAGCGCGGCCTGATCGGTGACGTGATCGCCCGCATGGAGCGCAAGGGCCTCAAGGTCGTGGCGATGGACCTGCGCACCCTCGACGTCGAGACCGCCAAGGCCCACTACGCCGAGCACTCCGAGAGGCCGTTCTTCGGCGAGCTCGTCGAGTTCATCACCTCCGGGCCGCTGGTGGCGCTGGTGGCCGAGGGTCACCGCGCCGTCGAGGCGTTCCGTTCGCTGGCGGGGCTCACCGACCCGGTGAAGTCGCCTCCCGGCACGATCCGCGGCGACCACGCCCTGGAGATCGGCGAGAACGTCGTCCACGGCTCCGACTCGCCCGAGTCGGCCGCGCGGGAGATCAAGATCTTCTTCCCCGACCGGTTCTGAGGTCCACGGTTCGCCCGAGTGCCCGCAGGCTCTGAAGCCTCGCGGGCATTCGTCGTTTACGGGGCCTACCCGAGGACGCGGCTGGTAGCGCGCAATCCGGGCAAAATCGCGGTGCGCGCAGGGACTTGAGATTTTTGTGGGGCGCACGGGCTCAGTGTGCGGGCAGGTGGGTACGTCACGTTACGATTCGAATTCAGTCCGTAGTCATAGCGGCATTGGATTCGGTCGTGAGTCCTTAGTCCTTTGCGAACGTCACGGGAAGGCTCCGTTCCCCATGGGTAGCAAGCTCGCCTTTCTCGGCCGTGACATGGCGGTCGACCTCGGCACCGCCAACACGCTGGTGTACGTGCGCGGCCGCGGCATCGTGCTCAGCGAGCCGTCGGTCGTCGCCATCAACACCGCCACGGAGAAGATCGTCGCCGTGGGCATCGAGGCCAAACGCATGATCGGCCGTACGCCCGGCAACATCGTGGCGGTCCGCCCGCTCAAGGACGGGGTGATCGCGGACTTCGAGGTCACCGAGCGGATGTTGCGATATTTCCTCCAACGCGCGCATAAACGCCGCCATCTCTCCAAACCGCGCATCATCATCGCGGTGCCCAGCGGCATCACCGGCGTCGAGCAGCGGGCCGTCAAGGAGGCGGGCTACCAGGCCGGGGCGCGCAAGGTCTACATCGTCGAGGAGCCGATGGCGGCGGCGATCGGGGCCGGGCTGCCGGTGCACGAGCCCACCGGCAACATGGTCGTCGACATCGGCGGCGGCACCACCGAGGTGGCGATCATCTCCATGGGCGGCGTGGTCACCAGCAAGTCCATCAGAGTCGGCGGCGACGAGCTGGACCAGGCGGTGATCACGTACGTCAAGAAGGAGTTCTCGCTCATGCTCGGCGAGCGCACCGCCGAGGAGATCAAGATGACGATCGGCTCGGCCTGGGCCGACGGCGAGGAGGCGCACGCCGAGGTGCGCGGCCGTGACCTGGTCAGCGGCATGCCGAAGACGATCATCGTGTCGGCCGAGGAGATCCGCAAGGCCATCGAGGAGCCGGTCAACGCCATCGCCGACGCGGTCAGGTCGACTCTCGACCTGTGCCCGCCGGAGCTGTCCGGCGACCTGATGGACCGAGGGCTGGCCCTGACCGGCGGCGGCGCGCTGCTCAAGGGACTGGACGAACGGCTCAGGCAGGAAACGGGCATGCCCGTACACCTGGTGGAGAACGCCCTCGACTCGGTCGCGCTGGGCACCGGCCGGTGCGTGGAGGACTTCGAGGCGCTGCAGCAGGTCCTGGTTCCGGAGTCGCGGCGCTGATGAGGGACTCGCGCCAGGCACGGCTGATCCTGGGAACTCTTCTGGCGGCGGCCCTGGTCATCCTGACCGTCGACCACAGGACGGGGGAGAGCTCGCCGCTGGAGCCGCTGCGCGCGGCCGGCTCGTGGGTGTTCGGTACGGCCGAGCAGGCGGGGGCGTCGGTGTTCGGGCCGGTCACCGGATTCGTCGAGGCCCTCGCCGGGGCTCCCGCCGCCCAGGAGAGCATCGCCAGGCTCCGCCGCGAGAACGCGCGGCTCCGTGCAGACCTGGCCGCCGGCAAGGTCGACACCATGCGGTCCGCGGAGCTGAAACGGATGCTCGGGCTGGCCTCGCTCGGCGGCTACAAGGTGGTGCCGGCCAACGTGATCGCCAGGCGCGGCCAGCCGGGGTTCGAGGAGGCGGTCGAGCTCGACGCCGGCACCGACGACGGCGTCCGTGCCGACATGACCGTGATCAACGGTGACGGGCTGGTCGGCCGGGTCGTGCACGCGAGCCCGCGCACGTCGAGCGTGGTGCTGCTGAGTGATCCCGCCTCGGCGGCCGGCGCCCGCCTGGAGCAGGGCCGGGAGATCGGCGTGGTGCACGGCGTGGGAGAGCACGGCCGGCTGCTGCGCTTCCAGCTTCTCGACGCGACGGCGCCCGTGCTGCGGGGCTCGCGCCTGGTCAGCTTCGGCTCCCACCGGGGCGCGCCGTACGTGCCCGGGGTGCCGATCGGGGTGGTCGAGCGGGTGGAGCCGGCGTCGGGCGAGCTGACGAGGACCGCGTACGCGCGCCCGTACGCGGACATGACCGCGCTGGACGTGGTCGGCGTGGTGGTGCAGCCGCCCGCGCGCGACCCGAGAGACGCGGTGCTGCCGCGGAGGGAGGGGACGCGATGACGGCTGTCGTGGCCGTGGTGGTGGCGCTGCTGGTGCAGTTCGTCCTGGTGAACCGGCTGCGCCTGCCGGCCGGGGGAGCGCCCGACCTGGTGCTGCTGGCGGTCGTGGGGGCCGCCCTGGCGCGCGGGCCCGCCGCCGGGGCGGTGCTCGGGTTCGGGGCTGGGCTGCTCGTCGATCTCGCGCCGCCGACGGCGCACGTGGCGGGGCTG
>NZ_JAHKRN010000106.1 GCF_019396385.1 Nonomuraea harbinensis
CATCTACGCGATCGTGCTCATCGGCCTGGCCCTGGCCGGTGCCGGGCGCACCTTAGGGCTCGGCAACCTGCCCCTCCTCCAGCGCACCCCCTGGCTCCGCTAGCACCGGCGCCCTCGCGCCCGCCTCACCTCCGGGGGAGGCGGGCTCCCTTCGGCCCCGATCGGCCCGTGTGAAGGAGGAACCATGATGCCCGTGAGGGTGAACGGCCCGCGAACCCGGCACCACCTGGACGACTATCTGACCCGCATCGGCGCCATCGCGCTGCTGACCGCGCAGGAGGAGATCGCGCTCGCCAAGCGGATGGAAGCGGGAACCCGCGCCGCCCGCCTCATCGCCGAAGGAGCCGCCGCCCCGGGGCTGGCCGCGACGGCCGCCGACGGCCTGGCCGCCCGCCGGCACATGATCGAAGCCAACCTGCGGCTGGTGGTGTCGATCGCCAGACGGTACGCGCAGCGCGGCATGTCCCTGGCGGATGTGATCCAGGACGGCAACCTCGGGCTGATCGAGGCCGTCGAGCGGTTCGACCACAGGCGGGGCACCCGGTTCTCCACCCTTGCCACCTGGTGGATCCGCAAGGCGATCCAGCGAGGCCTGGAACACGCGCACACGGTCCGGCTGCCGATCGGCGTCCAGGACCAGCTCGTCGCGATCAGCCGGGCACAGGCCCAGGCCGCCCAGCGGCTCGGGCGCGCTCCGGCCGCGCAGGAGCTGGCCGAGGCCGCAGGGCTGGAGCCGGACAAGCTCGCGGCCCTGCGGCAGGTGCCGTGGACGTGCGTCAGCCTCGACCTGGACGCGGGAGACAGCGGGCAACAGGGCACGATCGGCGACCTGGTGGAAGACGATCGCACCCTGACGGCCGAGCAGGTCGTCGAGCGCAAGGCGCTGCAGGCGGTGCTGACCACCCTGGTGGACCGCCTGGCGCCACGGCAGGCGCTGATCATGCGGCTGCGGTTCGGGCTGGACGGGCACGACCGGCACACCCCCCGCCAGGTCGCGGACCAGCTGGGGCTGACCCCGCAGTGGGTCCGGGCGCTGGAGAAGGAATCGCTGGCGCGGATGCGCGCCATGGGACGCCCGTACGAGCTGCGGGCCTGGGCGAGCTGACCGTACGGAGGGGCGATCATGGGAACGACCGGTGGCTTCGAGCGCTGGCACCGCCGGCTCTACCGTGGCGGACGGCCCAACCGGCTGGCCCGTGCCTTGAACCGGGCATGGCGGGCACTGCACTCGACGGGGCTGATCAAACGCCTGGTGACCCTGGAGGTGCCCGGACGGCGCACCGGCCGCGTCATCGCCTTCCCTCTCGTGGCCACCCACTATCAAGGTGAGCGGTATCTGGTGGCGATGCTCGGCCCGCGGACCAACTGGGTGCTCAACGTGCGCGCCGCCGGTGGGCGAGCGGTGCTGTGCCACGGGCAGCGCACCGATGTCCGGCTGGTGGAGGTCGAGCCCGCGGCCCGCGCCCCCATCCTGCGCCGCTACCTGGCACTCGCGCCGGGCGCGCGACCACACCTGCCGGTGAACCGGCACGCTCCGCTGCAGGAGTTCGAACGGGTCGCACCCGCCATACCCGTCTTCCGCATCACGACAGCGCCCGCATCTGACAACAAGCACCGACAAGGACTTTAGGCCCTGGGCCGGTGTGCATGGCCGAGCTGGATGACCTCCGCGGCGGCGCAGAAGCAAGCCAGTGCGGTTCCGTCGCTACGAGCCCGTGGGAACCAGGGGCGATGCCGTGCAGTTGACGATCGAAATCAGGCCAGTTCCCCCGCGCATGCGGTCACGTCCCACTCCGTGGGACGTGACCGCTCTGGGACCATCCCCGCGTGCGCGGGGAGCACCCTTCCAGCATGCCGACGTTGAGCGGGCGCAGTCCTGGGTCTCGATGTGGTGCAGGTGCGGCGGGCGGGCCCAGCCAGGTGAATCAGGGTGCTGCCTGCGGGGCGGCGGGTTCGAGGGCACTGGTGATCTGCCCGGTGCGGAGCTGTTGCGGGTGGGGGATGTGGTTGTACAGCGTGCCCGGCGATACGCCGAGCAGTTCGGCGATCGAGGTGATCAAGTTCTCGGGGTTGGGCAGCATGTCCTGGGCGGCGCGCAGCAGTGCGGGGGTGACGACGGTGGGGCGGCCGCCGGTACGGCCGCGCACCCTGGCGGCGGCCAGGCCGTCGCGGGTGCCGGCGACGATGAGTTCGCGGATGAACTCCGCCAGGGCGGCGAAGACGTGGAAGATGAGGCGGCCGCCCGGGGTGGTGGTGTCGAGGTTCTCGTGCAGTGAGGTAGAGCCGATCTCGCGTTTGCGCAGCTCGCCGACCATGGTGATGAGATCGGCCAGCGAGCCGCTGTAGCGGTCCAGGCTCAACGACGAGGGTGTCGCCTTGACAGCTACCCGTTCTGCGGCTCCTTCTGTGGAACGGTCGAAGCCGGTGGAGGAGGCGCTGATCGCCGCAACAGCTGACCAGCCGATAGCCGCAGGAAGGCCGGCCTAGCGGGACTGGGCAGCCAAAGGAGCCAGCGCGGCATCGACGGCGTCGGCGAGCCGCCCAGGATCGGCCTCGGCCCGAGCCAGCACGTGCAGCCCCTGCATGAGACCGAGCAGCAACCGCGCCTGAGCCCCGCAGTCGACGTCGGCACGAACTTCCCCGGCTCGTCGCGCGGCGTCGAGCGCCCGCTCCAGACCAGCCTCCAGCGCACCGAACCCCTCGTGCACCAGCCGCCCGGCCGCCTCGTCCGCCGGAAGCAACTCGGCCGAGGTGTTGCCCAGCATGCATCCGCGCCCAGGCGTCACGCGCGCCGCCTCCAAAACGCTCATCAGCAGCTCACGAACGCGAGGCAGCACAGGCCCTCCGGCAGCGTCCAGCTCCGCCGCCTGCTCGCGCGCCCCGCCCACATAGCGGTCCAGCGCGCGCAGGAACAGTCCATGTTTGTCCCCGTAGGCGGCATAGAGGCTGCCCGGCAGCACGTCGAGCTCCTCCTTGAGATCCCGCAGCGAGGTCGCGGCATATCCCCGCCGCCAGAAGAGCTCCAGCGCGCGGCCGACGACCTGGTCGTCGTCGAAGGAGCGTGGGCGGCCGGTCCGTGGCATGGACCCATCATATGACTTCTTGACACCTCGTTCAAGAAGTGTAATGTGCGGTGCGTTACTTCTTGAACGAGCAATCAACAAGTATGCCTGGAGATCCCATGCGACGCCTGTTCCTGCACATCAACGTCTCGCTCGACGGCTACATCGCCACCCCGTCCGGGGACATTGACTGGCGCTTCGCCGACCAGGAGTTCCAGGACCACATCGACGCCCTGCTGGAGTCGATCGACGGGATGGTCTTCGGCCGCACCGCCTTCGAGCAACTCGCCGGATACTGGCCCACGGCCGGGGACGAGGTCTCCGCCACTCAGCGGCGCAGGATGCACGAGCTGCCCAAGTACCTGCTGTCCCACGAACCCGCCGGCGTCGAGTGGCACAACTCCCACTGGCTCGGCGACGACCCCGCCAAGGCTCTGAGCGAACTGAAGCGCCAGGATGGGCGGGACATCGCCCTGTTCGCGGGCGGCCAGGCCGCCGTCTCGGCCATCCGCCTCGGCATCCTGGACCAGGTGCGTCTGGTCGTGAACCCCGCGCTGCTCGGCGGCGGCACCAGACTGTTCGACGGCGCCTACTCCGAGGCGGACCTAAAGCTCACCGGCAGCCATCACTTCACCTCCGGCGCCCTGCTGCTTACCTACGACCTCACCGGCTGACCGCCACCAGGAGAATCGAACCGCCCCACCCGGCGTCCAACCCCCTCATGTTCAGCATGACCCTCGGCCCAGGCTAGCCCTCTCCCCGGCCGCTGGGCATGAAGCCAGCCATCCGCCGCTCATTTCGATAGGCGCATCCTCCGAATCCGCTGAGCCTCATGGCACCGGCACATGGTGACAACACCCCTCGGTACAAGCCACACCTGCAGGGGGCCGGCCGGCCCCCTGCGGGCCCCGGAGGTCTACGCCCCGTCCTCCTCCGGGTCGCTACGGTCGGGGAAGTCGGGCAGGTCGGGGACCTCACCGAGCTGCCGCAGTCCTTCGGCCGGCGTGGAGGAGGAGATGGAGTAGCGGCCCAGGACGTTGAGATGGGCGTGGCTGAGCGGGATAACCGGGCAGCATCCTGGCCCTTGACCGGGATGCCGTCGGCAGGCAACTGGTCGACCGCGGCCGACAGGTGCTTCGAGTTCCACAGCGCGACCGCGTTGAAGACCAGCCCCAGAGCCGCTAGATCGTTGATGTGAAATTCGCTGATCGTCTGCGGGCACAGCGAAGGGTGTCCAAGATCGGTTTGTGAAGACTGAGCTGGACGCCCTTCTGACGGCACTCTATGTCTATCTGGACGATCACGTGATGCCTTCGCCGGCACAGCCCCGCAAACGAGGCCGCCCTCCAGTGCTGACCTCGGCAGAGGCAGTGGTCCTGGCGGTGGCGCAGGTGCTGTTGCGCTGCGATCAGGAGCGTTACTGGCTGCGGACGGCGGCGGCCCGGATCGGTCATCTGTTCCCGCGGCTGCCCTCCCAGGCCGTCTACAACCGGCAGCTGCGCAAGCTGGGCCCGCAGATGTCGGCGGCGACCCTGTGGCTGGCCCGCCAGGTCCCGACCTGGCACGAACCGCTGCGGCTGATGACGGCACCCCCATCCGGTGCGGCGCCTCGCGGGTGACGGTCAACCGGTCAAGCCTGGGCGAGATCGCCGGATACGGCATGGACAAGTCCCACCACGCCTTCTCCTGGGGCGCCAAGCTGATGCTGATCACCACCGCCGACGGCGCGGTGACCGCCTTCAGCCTGGCCTGCCCCAAGGAGCTCGACGAACGCAAGCAGGCCCTGCATCTGCTGCACGTCACGCCGATCGCGCCCGGGCCGTGCCCGATCGTGTGTGACAAGGGGTTCGCCGGCGCCGGCATCGAGAAAGCCGTCGCTGATCTGGGCCACCGGCTGATCCGGCCGGCCCGCGAGGACGAGCCCGGACCCGCCCTGCCCTTTCCCTGCTGGTTACACCAGCGCATCGAAGCGATCATCTGGACGCTGAAGAACCAGCTCGGCCTCGAACGCCACAACGCCCGCCACACCGACGGCCTGTGGGCACGCATCAGCCAGCGCATCCTCGCCCTCAACGCCGTCATCTGGCACAACTGGACCATCGGCGCACCTGTGAAGCGATCTCTGATCGCCTACGACCACTGATCGAATTTCACATCAACGATCTAGCCGGTGGTCAGCTTCGACTGTCCCCACGGGCCGCGCGAGATCATCACCCGCGGCCACTGGTGTTGGGCCCCCCGGGCACATCAATGGACCACCGGCTGGCGCGGTCACCACTGCCGATGTAGGCATACGAACGATACTCAGGGTAGAGAGCCCCGTTGAGCTCGCCCACCGGCTGGCCGTCCAGAAAAAGCTGCTGGTGTGAGCCATTGACGTTCAGCACGACATGGTGCCACTGATCGTCATTGACCGGGTTGGAGCTGGTGATCGGCGTGTACACCCACGACCCGCTGCTGTTTCTGATGTCGCCCAGCTGGCCGCGCAGCCGTCCATCGGTACCGACATACAAGACGGGCTTCGTGGCCCCGAATTCGTATCCGAACTCGGCGGCGGAGAAGATGATGCCGTTCTGCGAGGTCTTGAACCAGCCTTCGATCGACACTCTGTCCCGGAGCCGGGCCAGCAGGTAGAACGGCAGTGCGACATGCGACTTGGTGAAGCCCCCGGCGGTGTCCGCGCTGCCTCCCAAAGCTCCAGGGCGGCCCACGGTGACACTCGTGTAGATACCGGCGCGTCCGTCGCTGCCCTCGTTGGCGGCCGGCTCGTGCCCCTCTCTGTCAGACTGCTGTGGTACATGGGACAGATGAGTCCTTTTGATGTAAAGCAGGGCGAGACAGGACGATCGAGACAGTGACGATGACCCTCGCCGACCAGGCCGCCATGACGGGGCAGGAT
>NZ_JAHKRN010000107.1 GCF_019396385.1 Nonomuraea harbinensis
CAGGCGGCGTAGTTCGTGTTCGAAGGCGTTGCGGCCGCCGCGGCCGCCGGCCAGCCGGGTGGTGAAGACCATCCCGTTGTCGGTCAGTGTGGAGGCAGGAACGCCGTGAACCTTGACCGCGTGGCGGAAGGTGTCGCGCACGATCAGGCCGGTGACCCGGGCGTGCGCCGTCACCGACAGGGCGTAGCGGGAGTGGTCGTCCAACCAGGACAGGATCTCGGCGTCACTGCCGTCGGCGAGCCGGTAGTGCGTGAAGTCGGCCTGCCAGGTCTCATTCGGCAGCTGGGCTTGGAAGCGGATGTAGGACGAGCGGGGACGCTTGTTCGGCTCGGGCACCACCAGGCCGCGGCGAGTGAGGTAGCGGCTGATCGTGGCCCGCGACACCGTCCGCCCATGATGGTGAGCGAGGTGCCAGGCGATCGTGTCCGGGCCGGCGTCCAGTCCCTGCTCGGCCAGTTCCTTGCGCAGCCGGACGATCAGCTCGACGGTGCCGGCGTCGATCGCGTTCGGCGAGTGTGCGGGCGTCGCGACCGGGGCTCGAACGCCGCCTCGCCCTCGGCCCGGTAGCGCGCGACGAGCTTGGACACCCAGCCCTTGGACACCCCGTAGGCGCGGGCGACCTCCGCCTGGGACCGTCCCTCGACGACAACGGCGGTGATGACAACTCTGGCCTTGGACACACCGCCCACGCTGTTGATCGCGGTGGTTGCCTATGTCCCGAGACACACTCTGTTGAAGTCTCCTATGTCTCGCGACATGGGTTTCCTATGTCCTGAACCAGCACACTCCAGGGGCAAACGATCTTGATCGGCGAGTTTGGTTGCTGACCAGGGCGAACATCCTACGAACGGGCGGGCCTCCAGATTCATGGAGTCCCGCCCGTTCCTGTTCCCGTTGACGGTCGCTGGTGGTTGACCATGATCGAGATTGCACGCGTAGTGCTACGGCGATGCGTCCGCTCAGACCCTGTTGCCAGTGGCCTTGGTATTGCCAATGCGGTGGGCACGCGCAGCTACTGCCTCAACCGCATCTAGTCGGACCGCGTCAGAGCGATCAGCCACGCCTCGAATCGAAGGCTTCAAGCTTGGACCAATCGGGCGTACCGTTACTCTGGCGGCGTGACAATCACTGAACGGGACATGCTTCGCCTGTACGGTGACGCGGTGATGGCTGGGAACGCCGCCCTGTTCGTGGGCGCTGGACTCTCACAGGCTGCCGGACACCCCGGATGGCCGCAACTGCTTGAGGGACCACGATCGCGAGCCGCTATCCCAAAGGCCGTTGAGGATCTTCCCTTGGCCGCACAGTACTTCGTGCAGGAGACACCTGGTGGGCGTGAGGCGCTAGAAAGTCATATCTTGTCGACGCTTTCAGGCGTAGAGGTTCGTGCAACGGAAGGGCATCGCCTACTAGCCCGTCTACCCGTCGACGACATCTGGACCACAAATTACGACTGCCTTATCGAGGAGGCTATCCCTGACGCAACCGTTGTTGCTGATGAGGCTGACCTGAGTGATCGGCAGATGGCTGGACATCGTCGTGTGATGAAAATGCATGGCAGCTTGTCGCGAGAGCTCCAGCCAGGCTGGCTTTCGGCCCCTGTGATCACTCGTCGGGATTATGAAGAGTACGAGGCGCTCCACCCTCGGATGTGGTCGCTCTTGCAAGCAACCTTTCTCACCAGGTCTTTTCTCTTCTTGGGGTTCAGTTTTACGGATCCGAACGTCGAAGTGCTGCTACGGCTGTCACGTGCCCTTCGAAGTATCGGCACCCCGGAGCACTTCACTGTCCTGCGTAGGCCCTCTGACCCGGAGAACGCTCGCTTACATGATCTACGTGTCCGAGATCTGGAGGACAGCGGGATTGGGGTTTGTGAGGTCCTCGACTTCGACGAGCTCACACCTATGATCAATCGGTTGGTTCGGCGAACTAGAGCCCGTCGGCTCTTCCTCTCGGGTAGTGACTCAGGTCAGGCTGACTACCTGGAGCTCTGTCGAACCTTAGGATACGAACTCGCGCACGAGCCCGTAAGCTTGGTTTCCCTAGCCGGTACTACTGCCCTGGAGATTTCCTTTGCCTTTGGCGGATCGCTCATCGCAGAAGAGCGATACGACCCTGACCGAGTCAGGTTCTACTTCCGACCGAGGCCACAGCAGCCGACGCCACAGTTGGGGGAGAGGATCGGCACCGCCGTCTACACGGCGCTCCCAAAGGAGGAACTCCGATCGGCAGTGATGGCAGAATCGAGAGCACTACTCGTGGTTGGTGGTGGAGAGACGACACGTGATGAGGTGTTTACTGCCATCGAGCAAGGCATGCCTATCGTGCCCGTGGCACGGTCCGGAGGCACCGCACTCGATGTCTGGACTAGCACAACACCCGAGACACTCGGCTTCGCCGATGGCGGGTCACGGGACTGGACACTGCTCAACCACCACAACGTTCACATCGCGACGGCCGCTGCCGTCCGGCTAGCCAGCCGCGCCATGTACCTCGGTGACCGATGATCATAGGAACTTGTCGGTCGTCGCATCTAAGGTGGCAGCATGAGTGCTTCCTCCCGTATAGGGGCCTTCCTGCTTGCTGCAACAGAGATTCTGCCTGCTGATTGGCGCGACTTGTCCGACGCCCTTGTCCGAGTCGGTGACCCAGAGATCCTCTTGACTGCCGCACCACTTGGTGGTGATAGAGATATAGATCTTCTCGCTTACCTCCGCGAAGGAGTGGACAGGAGCCGTATCGATCGTTGGCGTAAGCAGTTGGATTGCCTTGCTTCCCTACGTCCACAGGTATCGCTGATTGTTGTAACGGATCAGAATTACCCAGTTAATCTACATGCCTGCTATGATAGGCCTCCCTTCATATTTGTCGACGGTGACCTTTTCACAGCTGATAGGACTGCCCTTGCGATCGTCGGCAGCCGCCACGCGACGACACCTGGCTTGAACACAGCCACCCATGTGGCAGAGGCTGCCGCTGATTCCGGTATCACAGTGGTGTCCGGGCTTGCTAGGGGAATCGACGCCGCCGCACACCACGGAGCGTTGCGGGCGGGTGGACGCACACTCGCTGTCATTGCAGGCGGTATCGACCAAAAGATCTATCCACCTGAGCACGCCGGGCTTGCCGCAAAGATCAGTAGCAGCGGTGCAGTCATATCACAATTCAGGCCAGGATCTCCAGTCACAAAAAGCTCGTTTTTGATGCGCAATGCAGTCATCAGTGGGCTAGCTTCCTGTAGCCTCCTCATCGAGGCGGGCGAGCGTAGCGGCACGCGGACCGAGGCTGAGCATTCTCTCAAACAGGGCCGTCCTGTGCTCATGTGGGAGCCATGCCTTGGCCAGGAACCATGGGCCGTAGAGTTCGCCGCAAACCCAGGAGTGCATATGGTCTCACGGGTGGACGATATTCTTACGATAACAAAGGCAGCAACTCATGGCTACATGTCCCAAAATAGTCAGCGACCGGATGCGACTTTCTGAGGAGGCGCTCAACAACCTAGTACCAGTGCCGCATGATGCATCAGACGTATGTCCTGTATGCCGAAGCTGGCGGCACAGCAGATATCCGAAGTGCTCAAACTGTATGCAGATTTTCGCTGAGTTGACGCGTCCGACCCCAGTGGTCATCCCGCTCACTCTCTACAGCAAGCCTTCGATAATGCGTGATTGGCTGAAGTACTACAAGCCAGGTGCGAAGGAGTATGATCCCTCCTTCGCTGCCGTACTTGAAGCCCTTCTATGGAGATTCATGGCCGAGAACGGGGAGACACTGTTCCGGCTTCTCGGCGGTTGGGGCCGTGTCTCGGTAGTGCCTTCGTCTAGTCGTATCCCTCCCCATCCACTCGCTGAACTGGTCACAAATTCAGATGCCATTCGGGCGCCCCTCATAGAACCTCTTGAGAGAGGCCATGGCGAGTTGGGGCACCGCATTACTAGTGACCACGCCTACGTGGTGCGAGGATCTTTTGAAGGGCAGCGAATTTTGCTTGTTGACGATGTCTTTACTACTGGCGCCCACGCACAAAGTGCAGCATCAGCGCTACAAAATCATGGCGCGCTAGTGCCTGGCATCCTTGTGCTCGCCCGGCGGATCAACCCTTCCTTCAACGAGGCGTCAGAGCGAGTATGGCTTCGCCAGCGAGACCAGCCCTACGATTACCGGCAAGCAATTAGCTGGCTATTAAATCGTGGCGAAGAATCTATGAAGTAGCATACGCAACTGCGCGTGGCGCCTCCTGTCCCTTCACGCCACGCGAAATACGAAGCAGGCACGAGTTCTCAATGAGTTGATGGGCAACCCATCGATGGTCTACAAGTGGGGCAAACAATAGGGCCTTGGCAAGGAACACTTGCAGCTCCGCCTGGGTAAGCAGACCCAGTCCATAGAAATGGTACGAATTTCCTGAGTCTAGGATAACTCCACTCAAGCCCAGTTGCTCGACGACTCTTACAGCGCTAGTGAGATTCGCGGGATCAGGTCGTAGTCTGAAGTCCAGCATAGGCAGGTGCGCCTGGCTTCCGTCATGTAGCAGAACCCGAGATGCGAGCGCTAGTACGCTGCTATCGTCAAGCATATCTGTGCGCCTTTCTAGCGCCTGCGAAGAAAATCCTTCAGTTGTTAGATCCTCTGCCGAGGATGCGGATGTCGTATCTTGATGAAACAATGCCGCGCGAAGAACTCCCTCAGGAAGTGGGTCGCCAGAATGTGCGGCAGTAAGCATGAGCGCGGTCCAGAAAGGTATTCCATACTCGCTCCGAAGCTGCAAAGCAGGTGGAGACAGAGCAGTTACTGCGGCGCGGTCTTCCCCGACCAAATTTGGCGAAGGCGAGACCTTCAACCGCAGAAGTTGGATACCAGATACCTGCGGCTGCAGGTCGAGAAGACACGAGATCACCTCGCCAGCAGGCGCCTGACGACTCACTAGATCCGCTAGTACAGAGACTTCTTCCATGGATGGGTCCTCCGCGTTGTGACACTGTGCGGTGATGGTAGACCCTATGACGCCTGTGTGGCGGACCTAGTACTCCAGCCGCACTTCGAGATCTCGGATCTCGGTTTGATCGAGGCTGGGACATGAGACGGCCACCGCCATGATCATGTGGGTGTGTGGAATCCAGATGATCGGCGGTGGCCGTGGCAGTCACAGTA
>NZ_JAHKRN010000108.1 GCF_019396385.1 Nonomuraea harbinensis
CTGGATCCGCGTGATCTGGCGCTGCTGGCTCGACGGTGTCCCCTACGACCCCGCCAAACACGGCGCCGCAGCGGCGCTCAACGAGTTCGTTGCTGCCTGAGGTTGACACAGGGAGTGTCATGCCCGCTCCCCGAGCCGGACGACGGCCTTGCCGATCGTGGACGTTCCGCCGTGCAGCAGGCCCAGCAGGGCTTCGGGCACCCGCTCGATGCCGTCGAGCACCGTCTGCCGGTGCACGATCTGGCCCGAGCGCACCCAGGAACCCACCTCGGCCCGGAAGGCGGGCATCTGGTCCAGGTGGTCGGCGACCAGGAAGCCACGTGCGGTCGCTCGCTTGGTGACCAGCTCGTACAGGTTGCGCACGCCGTGCGGCTCGCGGCCGTCGTACTGGCTGGCCATCCCGCACAGGGCCAGGCGGGCGCCGACCCGCAGGCGGCCGATCGCGGCCTCCAGCTGGACGCCGCCGACGTTGTCGAAGACCACGTCGACGCCGTCCGGCGCGGCCTGCGCGAGGAGCTCGTCGGCCGCGCCGTCGTGATAGTCGAAGGCGGCGTCGAAACCGAGGTCGTCCACCAGATGGCGCACCTTGGCCGGCGATCCCGCGCTGCCGATCACCCGCCCGGCTCCCCGCAGCCTGGCGATCTGACCGGCGACGCTCCCGACCGCCCCCGCCGCTCCGGTGACGAACACCGTGTCGCCGGGACGTACCTCCGCCATCCGGGTGATGCCCAGCCACGCGCTCAGGCCTGTCGTGCCGAGCACGCCGAGATAGCTCTCGGCGGGCAGATCGCCGGTGTCGATCGGGGAGACCCCGGCCGCGTCGACCACGGCGGCCTCGCGCAGCCCCAGGAAGTGCTCGACCACCTGGCCCGGCTTGACACCGTCGGCGCGGGACTCGACGACCACGCCGACCGCTCCTCCCTCCAGCGGCGCGTTCAGCGGGAACGGCGGGATGTAGGACGGACGGTCGTCCATCCGGCCACGCATGTACGGGTCGACCGACAGGTGGGTGTTGGCGACCAGGACCTCACCGGGCCGCAGGTCGGGAATCGGGGCTTCGACCAGCGTGAAGTCGTCGGCCGACGCCTGTGCTCGCGGCCGTCGGGCCAGGTGCCACTCCCGGGCCCGTCCCTTGCTGGTAACCGTCATCGGTCTGCCTCTCGTAGATGCTTGAGTCAATCAAGCATTCAACCTGGCACACATATTTGAGTGAGTCAAGTTCTTGGTAGAGTGGTGCCATGGCGCTACCCACAGGGCCCGTCACCGCGTCGACAGACGCCGAACGCGCGATGTTCGACTTCGTCGACGCCTACGACCGCGCCTTCGAGACCGCCGCCCTGCGACACGGGCTGAGCGTGGCGCAGGCCTGCGTGCTGGGGCGGCTGACCCGGGAGCGCGGCATGGGCGAGCTGGCCGACGAGCTCGGATGCGACGCCTCCAACATCACCCAGATCATCCGCAGGCTGGAGGCGCGCGACCTCGTCCGCCGTCAGCCCCATCCTGACGACCGCCGCTCCCGGCAGATCGTCCGCACCCCCGAGGGCGCCGGCCTCTACGCCGCCTTCGAGGAGTCGTTCGCGTTCGCCCGCTCCGCCGTCTCCAACCTGAGCGCCCGCGAGCAGGACCAGCTGGCCACCCTGCTCCGCAAGGCGCTCCACGGGAACGACCGGCCCGCGGGGTGAGCCGCCCGGCGCCTCTCACGCGCCGGATTCGGCCTCCTCGGACGACGCCGGGACGCCCAGCGCCGACAGGAACGCGGCGGCGGCGGGGGAGGGCCGGTGCCGGCTCCAGATGAGATGCTCCACGCGGGCCGGAGCGTCGCTGAGCCGGACCACGGGCAGGTCGGGGAGCTGGGACACGAAGGCCGCCGGCAGCATCCCGACGCCCAGGCCCTGCCGGATCAGGCGAGCCATGAAATCGGGGGTCGACACTTCGAAGGCGACCTCGCGCCGCACCCCGGCCGCCGCGAAGGCCTCGTCGGACTGGATCCGCCCGGCGCTGCCCGCGGGGAAGTCGACGAACCGCTCGTCCGCCAGCCGGTCCAGCTTCACGTGCTCCTTGTCGGCCAGCGGGTGGCCGGGCGCGACCACGGCGACGAGGTCGCCGCGCGCCAGCTCACGGCCGCGGACGCCCTTGGGCCGGACGCCCAGGGGAAGCCCCAGGAAGGCGACGTCGAGCGTGCCCTGCCGCACCCGTTCGACGAACTCCTCGCTCGCGCCGGAGCGCAGGCTGATGCGTACCTCCCGGTGGCGCAGATGGAAGCGTCGTAGCGCGACCGGCAGATCGACCGCCGTGACGGTGGGGATGGCGCCGATGGCGAGCCGGCCGCGGATCTCGCCGCCGGCGGCCGCCACCTCGGCCCTGGCCCGCTCGGCGGCGTCGAGAGCCTGGCGGGCGGCGGGGAGGAACGCCTCGCCCGCCGGGGTCAGCCGGACGCTGCGGCTGGTGCGGTCGAACAGCTTGGCGCCCAGCTCGCGCTCCAGCCGCGCGATCTGGTGGCTCAGCGCCGACTGGACGACCAGGCACTGCTCGGCGGCGCGGGTGAAGTTGGCCGTCTCCGCGACGGCGACGACGTAGCGCATCTGCTGAAGCTCCATGGATCAATCGTGATTCACGATCGTTGAGATGACAAACATGCGTTGGACTCATTGATCGCTCATGCCTCAGGCTGGGACGCATGACGCCAAGACCCCATCCTGAGGGCGGCCTGTCGCACGGGCTGCTCCTGCTCATGTCGGTGGCGACCGGGCTGGCGGTCGCGGGCAACTACTTCGCGCAGCCGCTGCTCGACCTGATCGGCAGGGAACTCGGCCTCGGACCCTCGATGGCGGCGCTCACGGTGACGGCCGCGCAGGCCGGGTACGCGCTCGGGCTGATCCTGCTGGTGCCGCTCGGCGACCTGGTGGAGCGGCGGCGGCTCGCCGTGTCGCTCTACGCGGCGACCGCGGTGTTCCTGCTGGTGTCGGCCACCGCGGCCGACGGCACGGTGCTCCTGGTCAGCACGGCACTGACCGGCCTGGCCTCGGTCGGCGCGCAGGTCGTGGTGCCGTTCGCGGCGACGCTGGCGGCCCCCGCCGAACGCGGCCGCGTGGTCGGCACGGTGATGACCGGGCTGATGCTCGGCCTGCTGCTGGCGCGCACCGCCTCCGGCACGCTGTCGGAGCTGGGCGGCTGGCGGACGGTCTACTGGGTGAACGCCGCCCTGATGGCGCTGACGGCCGTGCTGCTGCGGGTCTTCCTGCCCCGGCTCGGCGGCGACGGCGGGCGCCTGTCGTACCCGAAGCTGTTGCGCTCCACGATGGCGATGTTCCGGTACGAGCCGCTGCTGCGGTGGCGGGCGGCCATCGGCGCACTCAGCCTGGCCTCGTTCAGCGTGCTGTGGACGGCGCTGACCTTCCTGCTGGCCGGGGCGCCGTACGAGTGGTCGGAGTCGGGCATCGGCCTGTTCGGCCTGGTCGGCGTCGTGGGCGCGCTGACCGCCACGGTCGCGGGACGGCTGGCCGACCGCGGCCTCGTGCAGATCGTGACCGGCGCGGGGACGGTCCTGCTGGCGGCGTCCTGGCTGGCGCTCGCCGCCGGGACACGCTCCCTGATCTGGCTGCTCGCCGGCGTGGTCGTGCTGGACCTGGCGCACCAGGCGGTGCTCAACAGCAGCCAGAACGTCATCTACGCGCTGCGGCCCGAGGCCCGCAACCGGATCAACTCCGCCTTCATGACCTCCTTCTTCGTCGGCGGCGCGGTGGGCTCCGCGCTGACCTCGGTGGTCTGGGTGCACGGCGGCTGGACCGCCGTGTGCGTCCTGGGCGCCGTCCTGTCCGCCGGGACCGTCGTGCTCTGGGTCCTGGAGCGCCTCACCACCGGCCGGGCCGCCGGGAAACCCCCGCGGCCCGCCGCCCACCCGGCGACCGCCGGGTCTGCCAACTAGTCACAAGGAGAACGAACATGTCACGCACCGTACTGATCACCGGAGCCACCGGAACCGTGTCCACCGCGCTGATCGACGCGCTGGAAGGGGCCGACGTCCGCCTGCGCGCCCTCGTCCGCGACGCGTCCAGGGCGGACGGGCTGAGGGACAGGGCCGAGGTCGTCGTCGGCGACCTCGGCGACCCCCGGTCGCTGGCGCCCGCCTTCGAGGGCGTGCAGGACCTGTGGCTGCTCACCCCGAACAGCCCGCGCGCTCCGGAGAACAGCATGAACGCCGTGTGGGCGGCACGCCAGGCCGGCGTGGAGCGCGTCGTGCGCCTGTCCGTGATCGGCGCGGCGCACGACGCGCCGAACCGCAGCGGCAGGCTGCACGCGCTGTCGGACCAGGAGCTCGAACGGTCCGGCCTGCGCTGGACGATCCTGCGCCCGCACTGGTTCATGCAGAACCTGCTGAACGAGACGGGCGACATCGCGGCCACCGGCACGTTCTCGCTGAACGTCGCCTCGTCCAGGGTCGGCATGATCGACGTGCGCGACATCGCCGAATGCGCCGCCCGCGTGCTCCTCGACGCCCCCGACCGTCACCACGGCCGGACGTACACGCTCACCGGCCCGCGCTCGCTGACCTTCGACGAGGTGGCGGCCGAGCTGGGCCGTGTCCTCGGCAGGCCGGTCGCCTATCTGCCGGTCAGCGACGAGGCCAAGCACAAGACGCTGCTCGGCCACGGTGTCCCTGAATGGATCGCCGACATGCTGGAGGAGTACGCGCGGGCGTACGTCTCCGGCTGGGGCGACTTCACCACCGACGCGGTCGCCGGCCTGCTCGGCCGCCCGCCGCGCGACGTCGCCGACTTCGCCCGCGACCACGCCGCGAGGTTCGCCCCGGCCGTCTGAGCCGGGGCGAACCTCGCGGAG
>NZ_JAHKRN010000011.1 GCF_019396385.1 Nonomuraea harbinensis
GCGGCATGTTCGGCCAGGTTCCAGCAGTTCTTGCGGTCGATGTCACCCAGCAGCCCGCGCACATAAGCCCCAGCGGCGCGACGTGGTTCGACCCGGCCGAACCGAGAGGCGATCCGGGCCATCAGCTCGTTGAAGATGACCATCCAGCCATCAGGGTTTACGCTGTGGCTCGCGGCCACCGCACGATCTTTTGTAGTCCTCACAAACTCGAATGATCACGCGGTGGCCGTTGCCATGTGACCCCAACGTCTCAAGATCGCGAAGTGTCACTGGAGTACTAGAGCACGGTTCGACGCCAGCGTCTACGTGGATCGCAAGACTAGGCTCCGTATGCTCACACTGCCTGAGTTCGCGTGCGTGAAAGTGCCACCCGGAGCCAGCCTCGCCGTGCCCACCGTCAAGGACGTTGCACCGAATGGTCTGCTTGGAAAAGAGTGGCACTCCATCTCTATCAATCATCTGATCGCAGGTGACCCGACTGCAGTTCATAGGCTGGTCTTTCACGTCGCCAGTGAACTCACCCACTTCCCTTTGCCAGACTGCCATACCGACGAGGGTGTCCAGGGACAGCTAGAGTTCGCTCTTCCTGGCTGGCATCTGCGTATGGCTCGTATCGAACCGTCCCCTATCTCCGGACCGGCCACTATCGTCGAGGCCACGCCTGATCACCCTTCGCCTACAGGCGAAATGATCGACGTCCTAGGAGATCAGCTTTTCGACCTTCTGGGTTTGATCGCTGGCACCGAACCGGGCGTTGATCCAACCGTGGGGCTGAGTGAATCAGACGAGATCGTCTGGGTTCACTGGGGCGTGCCTAGAAGCGGTCAGGCAAGCTGGCGCTGGTGTGAACCTGAGATGGTGGAGTCGGTGCTGCCGATACTGGCGCATGGCTTCACCGGCCTGGTGCAGGATGTGGCCACTCAGAAGATTGTCAGTCGTGCGATCAGATACTGGATGGCTGCCAACGCCCGTGGCGTTGTCCTTGACGTCAAGATTCCTGTCGCATGTTCCGGGCTGGAACTTCTCGCGTGGACTGTCCTTCAGCAGCGCGGCTGGCTTACGGCGGAGTCGGTCAACAAGCTCAACGTAGCCGCGAATCTCAGACTGCTGCTGTACAGCATGGACATTCCGGTCGCACTGCCTGCCGGCTTCGATGCACTCGCGAAGCGTAACGGGGCTTACCACGGTGGAACGGCGAAGGGCCCAGAGTTGATCTTCGCCGTACGCAACGATCTTGTGCATCCTGCGAAGAAGGCCGCCAAGCTTGAGTGGCCGTCGTCGCCGGAGTTGACCGAGGCGTGGCGCCTGTCGATGTGGTACCTGGAACTCGTGATTCTCCGCTTGCTCGATTACCAGGGTGGGCACCTGTCACGACTCAAGCATGGGGCTTTCTCCATCGACTCTGTGCCGTGGGCTTCCTGAGCTGTGACAGACCGCTGCGGTAGTCACGCAGTTAGTCACTCAGGAGACAAGAGAGGCCGCTTCCGATCTTCGGAAGCGGCCTTCTACCTGCGGCAACTCTGTCGGGGTGGCGGGATTTGAACCCACGACCTCTTCGTCCCGAACGAAGCGCGCTGCCAAGCTGCGCTACACCCCGGTGCACACCGTCTTGCATGTGCGTGGAAAGTCTAGCCGACTTCGCGGGTGCTTGTGACCACTCGGCCCCGCCTCAGCGCCGGGGTACGAGGGTGAGCAGGGACGCCTCCGGGAAACAGGCGAAGCGGGCCGGGGCGTACGGGCTGGTGCCGAGGCCGGCGGACACGTGGAGCCAGGAGGAGTCGTGGCGGCTGAGGCCCTTGACGCGCTTCCTGTCGATGCCGCAGTTGGTGACCAGGGCGCCGTAGAACGGGATGCAGAGCTGGCCGCCGTGGGTGTGGCCGGCGAGGAGGAGCTGGTAGCCGTCGTCGGCGAAGCGGGTCATGTTGCGCGGCTCGGGTGAGTGCATGACGCCGAGGCGGAGGTCGGCGTCGGCGGGGGCGGGGCCGGCCACGAGGTCGTAGCGGTCGCGGGAGATGTGGGAGTCGTGGATGCCGGCCACTGCCACGTCGAGGTCGCCGACCTTGACGCGGGCGGTGGTGTTGTTCATGTCGAGCCAGCCCTCGGCGGCCATGCCGGCGCCCAGCTCCTCCCAGGGGAGCGACGGGGTGTGCTGGCGGCGTTCGTTGCGCGAGGTGCGCCAGAGGTAGCGCAGGGGGTTCTTGGGCTGCGGAGCGTACAGGTCGTTGGAGCCGTACACGAACAGGCCGGGGCGGCGCAGCAGGGGCTCCAGGGCGTGCAGGAGCGACGGGACGGCGTCGGGGTGGGCGATCGAGTCGCCGGTGTTGACCACCAGGTCGGGCTCCAGCGCGCCGAGGGAGCGCACCCAGTTGATCAGCATGGTGCGCCGGGGCGTCAGGTGCAGGTCGGACAGGTGCAGGATCCGTACGGGGCGCTGGCCCCGCGCCAGGACCGGCACGTCGAACCGGCGCAACCGGAACGAGTTGCGCTCCACGATCGACGCGTAGGCCACGCCGGCCACGCCGAGCCCGAGCACTGACAGCGGCACTGCGACTGCTTTCCTCACCTCTTCATGATGCCCGACATCCGGCACGGGCCGTCCGCGCACGCGGCAAGATGGACCGCATGAGCGGACTGAAAGACAAGCTGAAGGCCGACCTGACGGCCTCGATGAAGAATCGGGACGAGCTCCGGCTGCGGACCATCCGGATGGCCCTGGCGGCGGTGAACGTCGAGGAGGTCTCCGGCAAGGCGGCGAGAGAGCTCACCGACGCGGAGATCATCAAGGTGCTGACCCGGGAGGCCAAGAAGCGCCGGGAGGCGGCGGAGGCGTTCGGCAACGCGGGCCGCGCCGAGCAGGCCCAGGCGGAGCGCGACGAGGAAGCGGTGCTGGAGGAGTATCTGCCCGCCCAGTTGTCCGACGAGGAGCTGGGCAGGCTGGTCGACGAGGCCGTGTCCGAGACGGGCGCCTCGGGCCCGCAGGCGATGGGTCAGGTCATGAAGGCGGTCAACCCGAAGGTCGCCGGGCGGGCGGAGGGTGGCCGGGTGGCCGCCGCCGTGCGCGCCAGGCTGGCGGGCTGACGTCGTGGCTGGACGGGCCTCCGGTGGCGAGGGCCCGTCCGTCAGTCAGTCGGCCGGCACCAGGCCGGTCTCGTTCCAGTCGCCCCAGCCGCGGTTGTTGTCGCCGCCGCGTCCCCGGTCGCCGCGGTCGTTGTCGCGGTCGAACAGGTCGCGCAGGTCGTCGAAGTCACGGTCGCCGCGGTCGTCGCGCTCCTTCTTCTTCGGCTTGGGCGCGCACTTGTCGCTGCAGCCGCCGAAGCGGGACCGGTCGGCCGAGTGGAACTTGGCCGGCTCCACGCCCTTGAGCGCGGAGATCATCGATTCCTTCCAGATGGGGCCGGAGATCGAGGCGCCGTACACGTACGGGTAGTAGCGGCCGCCGATGGTCACGCCGATCAGGTTGTGGCTGAAGGCGCCGCGCGGGTCGCCGATGCTGACGGCCGACGAGAGGTTGGGCGTGTAGCCGGCGAACCAGGCGGCGGTGTAGTTGTCGGTGGTGCCGGTCTTGCCTGCGGCGTCGCGGCCGATGCCGCCGACCCCGCTCATCGTGCCCTTGGTGAACACGCCGGACAGGATGGCGCTGACCGCGTCGGCGACCTCCTCGTCCAGGACCTGCTCGCACTTGGGCTTGAACCGGGTGACCTTGCCGTCGCGGTCCTTGACCTCGGTGATGGCCAGCGGGGCGCAGTATTTGCCGCGGGCGCCGAGGGTCGCGTAGGTGTTGGCGACCGTCACCGGGTCGACCTCGTTGATGCCGAGGGTGAAGGTCTCGAACTCGCCCAGCTTCCCGCCGTCGGCCCGCTTGAGCCCCATCTTCTTGGCCGTCTTGACGGTGTCGCAGAGGCCGACGGACTGCTGCAGCTTCATGAAGAACGTGTTGACCGAGCCCCAGGTGCCGCTCTCCAGCGTCTTGAAGCCGCCGCCGCCCTCGCTGGAGTTGTTGACGGTGTGGGAGGGGTCGCCGACGCCGTTGCCCTTGCAGTCCTTGAACGAGCTGTAGCCGGTGGCGCGGTAGCCGTTGGGGGCGGGGAAGCCGTCGGCGAACTTCATGCCCTCCGCCAGCGCCGCGGTCAGCGTGTAGACCTTGGCGGTGGAGCCCTGCTGGAAGCCCCGGCCGCCGCCGTGCGCGGCGTCGGCGACCAGGTTGTAGGACATCTCGTTCTTCTTCTTGGAGTTGCCGAACTTGCGGGAGGCGGCCATGGCCTTGATCTCGCCGGTGCCCGGCACGACCATCGCCTGGGCGGCCACCGGCTTGTCCTTGGGGCTCACGTACTTCTTGATGGCCTTCTCGGCGGCCTTCTGCATCTTCGGGTCGATCGTGGTCTTGATCGTCAGGCCGCCGCGCTGGAGGAGCTTGAGCCGCTCCTCGGCGGTCTTGCCGAAGTCCTTGTTGAGGAGGATCTCGTTCTGCACGTAGAGGCAGAAGTACGGGTATGAGCTCTCCTCGCAGCCGCCGGGCATCTCGACGTCCTTCCAGCCCAGCTTCTTCTTCTTGGCCTCGTCGGCCTCCGGGCGGGTGATCGCGCCGACCTCGGCCATGCGGTCGAGCACGACGTTGCGCCGCTCCAGCAGCAGGGCCCTGGACTTGGGGCCGACGTTGGGGTCGGTGCGGGCGGGGTTCTGCACCGCGCCGGCGAGGGTGGCGGACTCGGCGAGGCTGAGCTCGGAGGCGGGCTTGTCGAAGAAGCGCCGGGCGGCGGCCTGGATGCCGTGGGCGCCCGCGCCGAAGTAGGCGATGTTGAGGTAGCGCTCGAGGATCTCGTTCTTGGTGTACTTCTGCTCGATCGCCATGGCGTAGCGCAGCTCGTTGAGCTTGCGTGAGACGGTCGTGGCGGTGGCGGCGGCCCTCTCCTCGTCGGTCTCGGCGGCGTTGACCAGCACTTGCTTGACGTACTGCTGAGTGATGGAAGAACCGCCCTGCGTGACGCCGCCGGTGGTAAGGTTTTTGATCAGAGCGCGGGCGGTGCCCTCGATGTCGATGGGCCCGTGCTTGTAGAAGCGGAAGTCCTCGATCGCGATCAGGGCTTTCTGCATGATCGGGGCGACCTTGTCGAGGCTGACCGACTGGCGGTTCTCGAAGTAGAACTGCGCGATCTGCTTGCCGTTCGCGTCGACCAGCTTGGTGCGTTCGGAGAGCGGTGGCTCTTCGAGCTCCTCGGGCTTGAGGTCGAGCGCTCCCACGGCCGACTTGGCGGAGACGCCCGCGCCGCCCACGGCGGGCAGCGCGACGGCGGCTGCGAGCACGCCCGCGGCCACGCCGGCCGTCGTCAGTTTGATGACGTTCAGGATCGGCGCGAAACGATCTTTGCCCTGAGCTTGCACGGTCCCAAGCCTACGTCGAAAGCGTGAGGCTAACGGTAACACCACACCATTTCGCCTTGACTGGTAGGGGTGACTAGTCATTCCCGGTCAAGAGTCCAGCGAGAATTTGGTCCTCTGGGGTCTGTCGGTCCGAAGGTCTCGTTGCGTACGTTCTCCCTGCGGCAACTGAATACGGAGGCTCGGCGCCCGCGCCCGTCGGCCCCAAATGACGACTGACCACCTAAGGGGAGTGGGGTCGAAAATGTGGATCACGGATTGGACCTCCCGTGCCGCCTGTCGAGGTGCGGACCCGGACGCGCTGTTCGTCCAAGGGGCTGCGCAGAACAGGGCGAAGCTGATCTGCCGAGGATGCCCGGTCCGTACCGAATGCCTCGCCGATGCGCTGGACAACCGCATCGAGTTCGGGGTGTGGGGCGGTATGACCGAACGCGAACGGCGTGCGCTGCTACGGCGGCGACCCGACGTGGACTCGTGGCGTGAGCTGCTCGAGTCCGCGAAGGAAGAGTACGAGCGGACCAACGAGCTGATCGCCGGCTGATCGGTCCAGGCGAGGCGCGGCCGGCGAAGACGCCGGCCGCACTCTTATGCCTTCGCCATGAGCTCGCCGATGCGGCGCAGGCCGGCCAGGTCGTGCACGTCCTCGGACATCGCGGCGACCTGGGCGACCGGCACCGTCGGGTGCGCGGTCACGAAGCGGTCCTGCTCCCGGTGCTCGCGAGCGGCGAGTTGCATCCTCCCGGTGTGCAGCCGCAGCACAGCGGCGGTCAACTCGTGTTCGCCCCGTGATTGCAGGTCCTCGGCGGCCGCGGCGCTCCTCACTCCTGAGAGCGTCGCGGCCGGTGACTCGTGCACCCGGTTGACGACCAGGCCGGCGAGGGGCATGCGCTCCTCGGCCAGTCGCTCGACGAAGTAGGAAGCCTCGCGCATGGCGTCGCGCTCCGGCGCGGCGACCACGAGGAAGGCCGTGCCGGGCGCCTGCAGCAGCTTGTACGTGAGTTCGGCGCGCTGCCTGAAGCCGCCGAAGACGGCGTCGAGCGCTGACACGAAAGTCTGCAGGTCCTTGATCACCTGGGCGCCGAGCAGTTTGGTCAGCGCGCCGGCGACGAACCCGAACCCGGCGTTGAAGATGCGGAAGGCGCTGCGCCCGCCGGCCTTGGCCGGGGCGGTCAGCAGCCGGATGAACCGCCCGTCGAGAAACCTCCCGAGCCGCTCGGGCGCGTCGAGGAAGTCGAGCGCGGAGCGCGACGGCGGGGTGTCGACGATGATCAGGTCCCACTCGTCGGAGCGGCGGAGCTGGCCGAGCTTCTCCATGGCCATGTACTCCTGGGTGCCGGCGAAGCTCGACGACAGCGACTGGTAGAAGGGGTTCGACAGGATCTGGCGGGCCCGCTCCGGGTCGGCGTGCGCCTCGATGATCTCGTCGAACGTGCGCTTCATGTCGAGCATCATCGCGAAGAGCTGGCCGCCGCTCTCGCACTCGACGATGCGGCGCGGGGTGTTGTCGAGCTCGCTCAGCCCCATCGCCTGGGCCAGGCGCCTGGCGGGGTCGACGGTGAGCACCACGGCGCACCTGCCGCGCTCGGCGGCGCGCAGGCCGAGCGCCGCGGCGGTGGTGGTCTTGCCGACGCCGCCGGAGCCGCAGCAGACGATGATGCGGGTGCCGCTGTCGTCGAGGATGGCGTCGATGTCGAGGGTGGCGGGCTTTCTCACGCTGCTCCCTGGGTGCGGATGCTCTCGGCCAGCTCGTACAGGCCCGCGAGGTCGACCCCGTCGGCCAGCAGCGGCAGCTCGTAGCTCGGCCGTTCGGCGGCGGTGAGGGTGTCGCGCTCGTCGCGTTCGATCTCGGTGCGGCGGGCGTGCTCGGCGAGCTCCTCGGCGAGCGCCTCGGCCAGGGCCTTGGCGTCGCCGCCGGTGGCCAGGCCGGCGGCCTCCAGACCGGCGACGAGCTCGGCGGTGTCGACGCGGCCCTTGACCGCCTTGTCGAGGACCGGCTGGGGGAGGAGCGGCTCGCGCACCATGTTGATGAAGACGCCGCCGGGGGGCAGGCCGGCCGCCTGAAGATCGGCGAGGCCGTCGAGCGTTTCCTGGACGGGCATTTCTTCCAACAAAGTCACGAAATGCACCGCTGTTTCCGGGCTTTTCACGACGCCTCGTACGAGATCGGAATGGTTCTTGATGGGGCCGACCCTCGCCAGGTCCGCGACCTCCTCCGTGACGTTCAGGAAGCGCGTGATGCGGCCCGTCGGCGGCGCGTCGAGGACCACCGCGTCGTAGACCCGCTTGCCGTCCTTGCCACGCCGGCGCACCGCCTCGCTGGTCTTGCCGGTGACCAGGACGTCGCGGAAGCCGGGGGCGATCGTGGTGGCGAAGTCGAGCACGCCCATCTTGGTCAGCGCCCGGCCCGCCCTGCGCATGCCGTAGAACATCTCCAGGTATTCGAGCATGGCCTCCTCGGGGTCGACGGCCAGCGCGTAGACGTCGCCGCCGTCGGGGGCCACCGCGATGCGGCGCTCCTCGTACGGCAGCGGCGGCAGGTCGAAGATCTGGGCGATGCCCTGCCTGCCCTCCACCTCGACGAGCAGCACCTTGCGCCCGCCCGAGGCGAGGGCGAGCGCGAGAGCGGCGGCCACCGTCGTCTTTCCGGTGCCGCCCTTGCCGGTGACGACGTGCAGTCGCACACCGTCCCAATCCGTGTCCCGAGAGTCCACGATTCGAGGCTACCGAACGGTCATTTGACGCAAGCCCACGAGTGCCCCGGAGATTGCTCACACTACGCTGATGGCCATGAAGAAATGGGAGTACCTCACGGCTCCGGTGCTGATCCACAACACCAAGATGATCCTCGACAACTTCGGCTCCGACGGCTGGGAGCTGGTCCAGATCCTTCAGGGCGCCACGCCCGAGCAGCTGGTCGCCTACTTCAAGCGGGAGAAGCAGTGACTCCGGAGCAGAAGATCGCCGACCTCGGGCTGGAGCTGCCCGAGGTGGTCGCGCCGCTGGCCGCGTACGTGCCGACCGTGCGGACCGGCAACCTGGTCTACACCTCGGGCCAGGTCCCGGTGGTGAAGGGCGAGGTGCGGTTCACCGGCAAGCTCGGCGCCGACGTCACCGTCGAGGACGGCCAGGAGGCGGCCAGGATCTGCGCGCTCAACGCGCTGGCCGCGCTGAAGGCGGAGGTCGGTGACCTGGCCGAGGTCAAGCGGATCGTCAAGGCCGTGGTGTTCGTGGCCAGCGCCCCCGACTTCACCGGGCAGCCGCAGGTCGCCAACGGGGCCAGCGAGCTGCTGGGCGAGGTGTTCGGCGAGGCCGGCAAGCACGCGCGTAGCGCGGTCGGGGTGGCGGCGCTGCCGCTGAACGTCCCGGTCGAGGTGGAGCTCATCGCCGAGGTGTCCTGAACGCCGGATATGTCACTATGACCGAGTGATGTTCTAGTTGGAGGTCATCGTGGCTGGTCTTCGGTTCTCTCGGGAACACGCCGAACACATCAGAGACGTGCTGTCCGGGCGTGTCGCCCCGGTCCGCGCGCGGGACGCCGCCACCGTGGCGCTCTTCCGCGCGGGCCGGGCGGGCGGCATCGAGGTCTACCTGCTGCGGCGCAAGGCGACCATGGCCTTCGCCGCCGGCGCGTACGTCTTCCCCGGCGGGTCGGTCGACCCGCGCGACACCGACCAGGCCGTGGCCTGGGCGGGGCCGTCGCCCGCCGAGTGGGCGCGGGCCTTCCGCGCCGACGAGGCGGTGGCCAGGGGCCTGGTGTGCGCGGCCGTACGCGAGACGTTCGAGGAGTCGGGGGTGCTGCTCGCCGGGCCCGGCCCCGAATCCGTGGTCGCCGACACCCGGGGCGACGACTGGGAGGCCGACCGGCTGGCCCTCATCGACAGGAGCCTAGGCTTCGCCGACTTCCTCGCCAAGCGCGGCCTGGTGCTCCGCTCCGACCTGCTCAAGCCGTGGGCCCACTGGATCACGCCCGAGGCCGAGACACGGCGTTTCGACACCCGCTTCTTCGTCGCCGTGCTGCCCGAGGGCCAGCGGACCCGCGACGTGGGCGGCGAGGCCGACCAGGTCGAGTGGCGCCGGCCGGCCGAGGCCCTCGCCATGGCTGACCGGGGCGAGATCTTCCTGATGCCCCCCACGTACCGCACCCTCGGCGACCTGGCCCGCCACGACGGCGTGGAGTCGGTGCTGGGCGAGCGGCGGGAGATCGTCACCGTGCTGCCCAGGGTCGTGGAGGTCGACGGCGAGTTCCGGCTCGAGTCGGCATGAGCGGCCTGCACATCCCGCTCGACACGCCCGACGGGTCGCGCACCGCGCACGCGGAGAACCTCCTCGCGCCCAACCCGTCGATCATGACGCTCGACGGCACCAACACGTGGGTGATCGGCGGCCGGGAGGTCATCGTGGTCGATCCGGGGCCGGACGATGAGGCGCACCTGCTCCGGGTCCGTGACCACCTGGGGGATCGCCGGGTGACCCAGATCCTGCTCACCCACGGGCACTTCGACCACAGCGGCGGGGCCAGGCGGTTCGCCGGGCTCGTCGGAGCGCCGGTGCGCGCCCTGGACCCGCGCCACCGGCTGGGCGACGAAGGGCTCGCCGACGGCGACGTGGTCGTCGTGGACGGGCTGGAGATCCACGTGTACGGCACGCCCGGCCACTCGGCGGACTCGCTCTGCTTCTGGCTGCCGGAGGACCGGGCCATGCTGACCGGCGACACCGTGCTCGGCCGGGGCACCACGATCATCGCGGGGGACGGCGGCCTGGCCGACTATCTGCGCAGCCTGGACCGGCTCAGGGCGGCGGCGGAGAGCCTGGAGGCGCAGGCCCTGCTGCCCGGCCACGGCCCCGTGCTGCCCGACCCGATCGGCGCGCTCGACAGCTACGTCGCGCACCGGCGGGTGCGCCTCGACCAGATCAGGGAGGCGCGGCGCCAGGGCGCGCGCACGCCGCGGGAGATCGTACGGATCGTGTACGCGGACGTCGACAGGTCGCTCTGGCCCGCGGCCGAGATGTCGGTGCGGGCCCAGCTCGACTATCTGGACCGGTTGTAGAGCCGGTCGTGGTCGAGGATCACCACGGCCTTGGCCTCGATGCGCAGCCAGCCGCGGTGCGCGAAGTCGGCCAGGGCCTTGTTGACCGTCTCGCGGGAGGCGCCGACGAGCTGGGCCAGCTCCTCCTGGGTGAGGTCGTGGTGGACGCGCATGCCGTCGTCGGTTTTGGTGCCGAACCGCTCGGCCAGGTCGAGCAGCTGCTTGGCCACCCGGCCGGGCACGTCGGTGAACACCAGGTCGGCCAGCACGTCGTTGGTGCGGCGCAGCCGCTGGGCGAGCGCCCGCAGCAGGTGGAGCGCCACCTCCGGGCGGCCCGTCAGCCAGGGGCGCAGGTCGTCGTGGCCCAGCCCGGCCAGGCGCACCTCGGTCAGCGCGGTCGCGGTGGCCGTGCGCGGACGCGGGTCGAACAGCGACAGCTCGCCGAACATCTCGCTCGGGCCGAGCACGCTGAGGACGTTCTCCCGGCCGTCGGGGGAGGTGCGGGAGAGCTTGACCTTGCCTTCGAGCACGACGTAGAGCCGGTCGCCCGTCTCGTTCTCGTGGAAGATCGTCTGCCCTTTGGACAGCTGGACCTCCGTGATGCTCGTCCTGAGCGCCGCGGCGCTCTCCCGGTCGAGCGCGGCGAACAGGGGGGCCTTGCCCAGCACGTCTTCGGTGTTCACTCTGCCTCCTCTGCTGCCATTGTGACGCACACCACTCCGGGCGGCACACCTGGCGAGCCAGGCTCGCCCGGGGGTGCCGCTCAGCGGCTGGATGAACCGCGTGCCGGGCTCGAAATGGTTCCCCCCACGACGAGCCGTGCGATCCTCCTGCCGAAGTGTACGAACAAAACCGTCAACATGCTTACTCATCCCCCGCTCAGAGCCCTCCAGTCCGTTACATACACCGATAAAAACGGCCCAATCCCCCGAAGAGGGGATTTATGATCTTCCTTCTCATGGCCGGCTCCCTCGTACGCGGAAAGAAAGCGTCATGTCCCGGGAAGCGGCGGGTGGCCATACCCTTGCGGCATGGCGACGAACGTGGCGGGCGCCCGCGGACGCAAGCCGGAGACCCGGCTGGGGCTGGTGCGGCGGGCCAGGAAGATGAACCGGATCCTCGCGGACACCTACCCCGACGCTCACTGCGAGCTCGACTTCACCAACTCGTTCGAGCTGCTGGTCGCCACCGTGCTGTCGGCGCAGACCACCGACGTGCGGGTCAACCTGACCACGCCCGCGCTGTTCGCCAAGTACCCGACGCCCGACGACATGGCCGCCGCCGACCCCGAGGACCTCGAAACGATCATCAAGCCGACCGGGTTCTTCCGGGCGAAGACCCGCTCGCTGATCGGGCTGGCCAAGGGGCTGCGCGACCGCTTCGGCGGCGAGGTGCCGCGCAAGATGGACGATCTCGTCTCGTTGCCCGGCGTCGGCCGCAAGACCGCCAACGTGGTGCTCGGCAACGCCTTCGGGGTGCCGGGGCTGACCGTCGACACCCACTTCCAGCGGCTGGTGCGCCGCTTCGGCTGGACCGAGGAGGCCGACCCGGTCAAGATCGAGCAGGTGGTCGGCGAGCTCATCCCCAAGCGCGAGTGGACCGTCTTCTCCCATCGGATCATCTGGCACGGCCGCCGCATCTGCCACGCCCGCAGGCCCGCGTGCGGCGTCTGCCCGCTGGCGGCGCTCTGTCCCTCGTACGGCACCGGCCCGACCGCCGTCGAGGAGGCGCGCAAACTGGTGCGTTCCGGTCCCTTCTCCTGAGCGGGGAAGTTCGGTGATCCCCGCGGTGTTGGAGAAGTCGTGACCGAGGTGCCCCACTGGCTTGACCAGCTCGCCGCGAACGCCGTACAGACCCGTGTCCCCCCGGGGCTGCGCCCGCCTGTGCGGGGCGGACGCAGGGCGGCGGTGCTGGCGCTGTTCGGCGACGGCCCCTACGGCCCCGACGTGCTGCTGATCCAGCGCAGCACGCGCGGACGGCGCCACCCCGGCCAGCCGGCGTTCCCCGGCGGCGGCGTCGACCCCGAGGACGACGGGCCGATCGGCGCGGCGCTGCGCGAGGCCGAGGAGGAGACCGGCCTCGACCCGCGCGGCGTCACCGTCCTCGCCACCATGCCCGAGCTCTACCTCTCCCACAGCGACAACCGGGTCACCCCCGTGCTCGGCTGGTGGCACGACCCGTGCGCGGTGCACGCCGCCTCGCCCGACGAGGTCGACTCCGTCGAGCGGGTGCCGGTGACCGAGCTGACCGACCCGGCCAACCGCCTCATGCTGCGCCACCGGGCCGGGCTCGCCGGTCCGGCCTTCCGGGTGCGCGGGATGCTCGTGTGGGGGTTCACCGCGGCGGTGCTCGACGGGCTGCTGCGCGAGGGCGCGCTGGAGCTGCCGTGGGACCGCGACCGGGTGGAGGAGATCCCGCCCGAGGTGCTACAGCTCGCGGCCCGTGGCTAGCGCCACGCCGAGCGAGGCCCAGCCGGCCACGTCGGCGTCGGCGTCCAGGGTCAGCGAACGCAACGCGGCCAGCCCCGTACGGTCGGGTGGGTCGCCCAGCACGTGCTGCAGCGCGTAGGCCGCCCCGTACCTCACCCGCGGGTCGCGATGGGCGGCCAGGTCGATCACCGACGGCAGCGAGCGCGGGTCCCCGAGATGACCGAAGGCGATCAGCACCGAGTACAGCACCACCGCGTCGTCCTCGCTGGCCGCCAGATAGCGCAGGATCGGCAGCGCGCGGTCCACGTACGCCCCCAGCAGGCCCAGGATGTCGACGCCCAGCAGCCGCTCGGCGGTCCCGTCCGCGGCGCACAGCCGCCGGGCCTCGATGAAGCACTCCAGATCGCCGCGCTCCCGCAGCCGGCTGATCACCTGCCAGCGCACCGGCCCGTCCGGGTCGGTGTCGCGCAGAGCTGCCTCGATGAGACCACGAACTGTTCCCTCGAACGGCGGCATGCGGATCACGTTAGCCACGGGCCGCGGGCGGTCCTGGCAGAAGACATGCACACTTGACCCAGACCCTGGTTAGCTTTGAAGCGTGCGCGGTGATCTGCTTGACCTCATATTGATCGGCCTCGTGATCGCTTTCGGGATCTCGGGATACCGGCAGGGCTTCATCATCGGGGTGATGAGCTTCGTCGGGTTCGTGGGCGGGGCCGTCCTGGGGGTGTTCATCGCGCCGCCGATCTCCCGCACCGTCGTCGACGGCGACACGCCGCAGGCGCTGCTCGCCATCGTGATCGTCTTCCTGGCCGCGACGATCGGCCAGTTCGCCTCCTCGACGATCGGGGCCGTGGTGCGCTCGCACGTCACGTGGGAGCCCGCCAAGGTGGCCGACGCGGTCGGGGGCACGTTCGCCAGCGCGCTGTCGGTGCTGGTGATCGCGTGGCTGATCGGGTCGCTGATCGTCTCGACCTCGTTCACCCCGCTGGTCGACCAGGTCAAAGGGTCGTTGCTGCTCACCACCGTCGACCAGGCGATCCCGCAGGCCGCGCGCAACTGGCAGCAGCCGTTCAAGAAGTTCATCGACCGCTCCGAGTTCCCGCCGGTGTTCGACGCGATCGGCGCGGGCCAGCTCGTGGACGTCGAACCGGCCCCCCGCAGCATCCTCAAGGGCGCCAAGCTGGAGCGGGCCACCCGCGCCATCGTCAAGGTGCAGGGCAACGCCGAGAGCTGCAACAAGCACATCGAGGGCACCGGCTTCGTCTACGCCCGCGACCGCATCATGACCAACGCCCACGTGGTCGCCGGGGTGACCCGCGACCTGCAGATCGTCGACCACAGCGGCCGGCGCCACGCCGCCACGGTGGTCCGCTACAACCCGCGCCGCGACATCGCCGTCCTCCGCGTCCCGGGGCTCGACCTCCCGGCGCTGGCCTTCAACGGCGAGGCCGAGAAGGGCGACAACGCGATCATCGCCGGCTTCCCGAAGGGTCAGGGCTTCTCCGCCGAGCCGGCCCGCATCCGCAGCCGCATCAACAACGCCGAGAGCCCCGACATCTACCGCGACACCAACGTCACCCGCTCGGTGTACGCGATCCGCGGCCTGGTGCTGCCCGGCAACTCCGGCGGCCCGCTGCTCTCGGTCGACGGCCGGGTGTACGGGGTGATCTTCGCGGCCGCGGTCAGCCAGGAGGAGACCGGCTACGCGCTGACCGCCGACGAGGTCCGCCCGGACGCCGAGCAGGGCAAGAACGACACCAGCCCGGCCGACACCCAGCAGTGCGACTAGGTCAGGTCGTCCGGCTCCGGCAGCTCGGCCAGGATCAGCGCGACCGCCTCGGCGGCGTCGCTGTCGTCGTGCAGGCCGGACGCCGCCCTGCCCACCGCGTCGTACGGGTCGCCGTACGACTGCACCCGGGCCGCGCCGCGGGCGAACAGCGTCAGCGCGCCGCGCGCGTTGCCGCGCTGCAGGTGGGTCAGGCCCACGCAGATCTGCGCGAGGCCCTGCCACAGCTCGCGCTCCTCCTCGGGGGCGCACTTCCAGCGCCCCTCGAACACCTCGTGCGCGCTGAACGGCAGGCCCTCCTCCAGGAACCGGCGGCCGTCGGCGAGCGCCTGCCCGGTGGTGGGCGCGTAGTCGTCGGGCACCCTCGGCATGCCCTCCGAGCCGTACGGCAGCGGCCGGCCGAACGCGTCACGCGGGCGGGCGTTGCGCGGGCGGCCCTCCGGATCTCGGTCTCTCATCGGTCGGGCTCCGGGTCGTCGAGCCAGCCGAGCAGCTCGGTGTCGAACACGTCGGGAATCTCCTCGTGCGGGAAGTGGCCCGCCCCCTCGAACAGCCGCCACCGGTACGGGGCGGCCACGTAGCGGCCAGACCCCTGCGCGGTGCGCGGCAGCGTGCAGGTGTCGAGCGCCCCGTGCAGCTGCAGCGTCGGCGCCTCGACCTCGGTCCGCATGGCCCTGGCGTACCGCCGCCCGTCGGGGCGGAGCTGCGAGCGGCCGAACCACCGGTGATACTCCAGCGCGCAGTGGGACACGGCCGGGATCGTGAACGCCTCGCGATACGTACGGGAGGTCTCCTGGTCCGGCCACCCGGGCCCGGACCAGTCGTCGAGCAGCCTGCCCACCAGCGCACCGCCGCGCCTGGTCAGCCTGCGCTCGGGCAGCAGCGGAAGCTGGAAGCCGAACGCCCGCCGGCTGGCCTTGAGCTGGCCGAACGGGTCGGTCAGCAGCGCGTTGCGCAGCCGCAGGGGATGCGGGGCGGACACGGTCACCAGCCGGTGCACGCATTTGGGGTCGAGCACCGCCATCGTCCAGGCCAGCAGCCCGCCCCAGTCGTGGCCGACCACGATCGCGCCGGTCTCGCCGAGCGCCTTGATCAGCCCGGTCGCGTCGGCGGCCAGCGTCGGCAGGTCGTAGCCGCGCGGCGGCTTGTCGCTGCCGCCGTAGCCGCGCAGGTCGACCGCGACCGCGCGGAAGCCCGCCTCGGGCAGCGACCTGAGCTGGTGCCGCCACGTCCACCAGAACTGCGGGAAGCCGTGCAGCAGCAGCACCAGCGGGCCGTCGCCGGCCTCCACGACGTGGAACCGCGTGCCCCCCGCGTGCACCGTGCGGTGCGTCCAAGGGCCTTCGATCTGGACGACGGCCTCGTCAGACGCCACCGGGTGTCACCGGCCTCTTGACCGGGACCGGTCGATCGTCCGCCACCGGGACCTCATCCGGATGGGCGATCTCCTTGAGTCCCTTCAGCGACCGGGCGGTCCGCTTCATCCCGGCCAGCCCTTTCAGCTTGCGGACTCCGACGTAGACCAGCAAAGCCGCGACAAGCAGGTAGAAGACGGTCACGGCGAGGAAGGCCACCCACGTCGGCATCCACTGAGCGAGCACGAAGGCGATCGCGAAGGAGGCGAGGATCAGGCACAGGTGGGCCATGAAGGCGGCGGCGGCGAACAGGCCCCCGGCCGTGCCGACCCGCTTGGCGTCGAACCTGAACTCGGCCTTGGCCAGCTCGATCTCCGAACGGACCAGAGTCGAGATGTGATCGCTCGCCTGGGCGACGAGCGAGCCCAGCGATTCTTCCTCGGGAGTCTGCGGCATGAACGTCTCCTATCGAGGCCTGACGGCCGTGTCAATCATCGTCAGCGGGATGCGACGCCCGCATACCGTATGGGACCCGGCCCCACCGCCGCGTCCCACCCGTGGAGCCCGCCTGACTGCCTCGCCGCCCCGGCCGAACATCCCAGGAACCTGCCCACCACGCGCCCCGCAATCACTCCCAGATCTACCCGATCCGAGAACATAGCGCCGAGCCGGTCCGGCACACGAGCGACCCCCCGCCCGGATGATCCAGGGCAGGGGGTCGCGTACGAGGGCTTCTAGTCTTCGGCCTTGGCCGACGGGAGCTTCTCCGAGATCAGGTTCATCACCGTGCTGTCGGCCAGCGTCGTGACGTCACCGATGCTCCGGTTCTCCGCCACGTCGCGCAGCAGCCGCCGCATGATCTTGCCGGACCGGGTCTTGGGCAGCTCCGGCACCACCAGGATCTGGCGGGGCTTGGCGATCGGGCCCAGCGTCTTGGCCACGTGCGCGCGCAGCTCGGCCGCGATGTCGTCGCTCTCCTCGACCGTGCCGCGCAGGATGACGAACGACACGATGGCCTGGCCGGTCACCGGGTCGGTGGCGCCCACGACCGCCGCCTCGGCCACCTTCGGGTGGCTGACCAGCGCGCTCTCCACCTCGGTGGTGGAGATGTTGTGGCCGGAGACGAGCATGACGTCGTCGACCCGGCCCAGCAGCCACAGGTCGCCGTCCTCGTCCTTCTTGGCGCCGTCGCCGGGGAAGTACATCCCGTCGAACCTCGACCAGTACGTGTCGATGTAGCGCTGGTCGTCGCCCCAGATCGTGCGCAGCATGGCCGGCCACGGCTCGCGGATGACGAGGAACCCGCCGCCGCCGTCGGGCACGCTGTTGCCCTGGTCGTCGACCACGTCGGCGACGATGCCGGGCAGCGGGCGCATGGCCGCGCCCGGCTTGGCGTGGGTCACGCCGGGCAGCGGGCTGATCATGATGGCGCCCGTCTCGGTCTGCCACCAGGTGTCGACCACCGGGCAGCGGTCGCCGCCGATGTTCGCGCGGTACCAGACGTACGCCTCGGGGTTGATCGGCTCGCCCACCGAGCCCAGGACGCGCAGGCTCGACATGTCGAACTTGGCGGGGATGTCGTCGCCCCACTTCATGAACGTGCGGATGGCCGTGGGCGCGGTGTAGAGAATCGAGATCTTGTACTTCTGCACGATCTCCCAGAACCGCCCGCGGTGGGGGGTGTCGGGCGTGCCCTCGTAGATCACGCTCGTCGCGCCGTTGGCCAGCGGGCCGTACACGATGTAGGAGTGGCCGGTCACCCAGCCGATGTCGGCGGTGCACCAGTAGATGTCGGTCTCGGGCTTCAGGTCGAAGACCGCGTCGTGCGTCCAGGCCGTCTGGGCCAGGTAGCCGCCGGTGGTGTGCAGGATGCCCTTCGGCCTGCCGGTGGTGCCGCTGGTGTAGAGGATGTAGAGGGGGTCCTCGGCGCCGTGCGGCTCGGCGGTGTGCTCGGTGCTCTGGCGGTCGACGACGTCGTGCCACCACAGGTCCTTGTCGCCGAACGCGACGTCCTGCCCGGTGCGCCGGACCACCAGGACCTTCTCCACCTGGGGGCTCTCGGCGACGGCCTCGTCCACGGTCGGCTTGAGCGCCGACGGGGCGCCGCGGCGGTAGCCGCCGTCGGCGGTGACGACCAGCTTGGCGTCGGCGTCGTGGATGCGGCTCTTCAGCGCCGCCGAGGAGAAGCCGCCGAAGACCACCGAGTGGACGGCGCCGATGCGCGCGCAGGCCAGCATGGTGATCGGCAGCTCGGGGATCATCGGCAGGTAGACGGCCACCCGGTCGCCCTTGCCCACACCCAGCTCGCGCAGGGCGTTGGCGGCCTTGCAGACCTCGTCCTGCAGCTCGGCGTAGGTGATCACCCGGGAGTCGCCCTCGGGCTCACCCTCCCAGTAGTAGGCGACCTTGTCGCCGTGGCCGGCCTCGACGTGACGGTCGACGCAGTTGTAGGCGACGTTCAGTTCGCCGCCGACGAACCACTTCGCGAAGGGCGCGTTCCACTCGAGCGTGGTGTCCCAGCGTTTGGCCCAGGTCAGCCGTTCGGCGACACGCTCCCAGAAGCCGAGGCGATCCGCGTCCGCCTCGGCGTAAGCGGCGGCGGTGACGTTCGCGGCCGCCGCCAGCTCGGCCGGTGGCGCGAACCGGCGGTTCTCCTGTAGCAAGTTGGACAGGGCCTGGTTCTCTTTGCCAGGGGTCTCCGGGGCCACCTTCGCGCTCCTTCTAGGGCCAGATCGGGTAGGTCATGTCCCACTTCACCAGGTCACAGCACACCCACACAAGAGGTCTAGACAGGTCTGTACCGTTCGGCGCAGGAAGTCGACAGCTTGCCGATTTGAATGACAAAAGCTATTGAAACGTTGTCATCCTGAAATGTCCTGCTTGGAGCGCGCCAATTGGAGGCGGCTTTATGGGCCCCGCGAGGGTGATCCTCTACCCGCGGGTATGGTCGATATCCGTGAGTGACCCATTGGCCGCCCTCGCGCGGCTTCCCGGTGTGTCCGAAGCGGTCGACGCCGCACGGGAGGCCGTCGACCGGCTCTACCGCCACCGCGTCCTGCGCCGGGCGAGCCCGGCCGTGTCCACCGAGTCGTCGCTGCGCGGCGCCCGCGCGTCCGCCGCGATCGAGGGCGCGGACGTCCCGCTCGACGCGCTGCGCAGGGACGAGGCGCACGACCCGGTCGTGCAGGGAGCGCTGCGCGCCTCCGCGGAGCTGGGCCGCCTCGGGCCGACCTGGCGCAAGGCCCCCAGGCAGGTGCTGGCCCGCCTGCACACCGTCGCCGCGGCCGGACTGACCGGCCAGGAGGCGCTGGGCCGCCCCCGGACCGCCGACGACGCTCCCGACCCGCTCGGCCTGGGCGCGGCGCCGTCCGCCGAGGAGACCGCGGCCCGGATGGAGCGCCTGATCTTGCTGATGGACGGCGCCACCAAGGCCGCCCCGGCGCTGGTGCTGGCCGCCGTCGTGCACGCCGAGCTGGCGGTGCTGCGGCCCTTCGGCACGGCCGACGGCGTCGTGGCGCGCGCCGCCGAGCGGCTCACGCTGGTGGAGTACGGGCTCGACCCCAAGTCGCTGGTGGCCGTCGAGGTGGGGCATCTGGAGCTGCCGTACGCCGAGGGCTTGCGGGCCTATCTGAGCGGCACACCCGAGGGCGTGGCCCAGTGGATACAGCAATGTGCCTCTGCGGTAAGCCTGGGGGTGCGGGAAGCGGTCGCCATCTGCGAAGCCATGCAAAGAGGCTGAGAAACGTAGCTGACGGCGCCTCTGTCAAGAGACGCCGTCCGCCGGTGCATCACGCCGGGTTACCAAGCGTGCACCTCAATTCGTCGGAGCGGGTCAAGCCCGTCACGACGCGCCTCCCGCGGCTGGTCGCGCGTGGGTACCCGGTTGATGCACCCGGACCACTGGTCCGTGACACCTTTCTATGACGGATCAGCCCTGATGGGAACCCCCGGGAGCAAGACCTTTACCGGAGGTTGGCCGCGTGTCCGGTGTGGCGGATCGGCGTCGCGGTACGGGGCGTGGTTATCAAGTCGTGATGATCACTGTCCGTGATCGGCTTTATGTGATCGTTATGCGATTACGAAAAAACTTGGCGGAAATACCAGATTGCGCCTCGACGAAACTCGAGTGGATCGGGCAGCATACGGTGGTATCACCAGAAACTGGAGTGACTGCGCATGGGCTGGGTTTCCAAGTCCCTTGCCATGCTCCGGTGAAGTGATGAAAGCTTTCTTCTGAAACGGGACCGGCTCTACCCCCCCGGAGCCGGACCGAACAGGCGACCCCCGCTCTCCCCCCCGGCGGGGGTCGCCCCATTTCCGGACTTCGCCCGTAGCCGTCGTCCACAGCCTGTGCACGGCCTGCGGCGTCATCCCCAGAACCGCGTTCGCCTCCCCGCGCCCGGCCTCGTCCCGGGCATGGTCGGACCTCCCCGACCCCGAGGGAGTCCGATGAATCGCCCACTGGTCATCACCGAGGACCGCGACCTGCTCGACGACCTGGTCCGCGTCGCCGCCGCGGCCGGCGCCCAGATCGACGTGGCCCACGCGCCGGCCCACGCCCGCCCGTTCTGGAGCCTCGCCCCGCTGGTGGTCGTCGGCGCCGACCTCGCCGACGCCGTCGCCGCCTGCGCCCCTCCCGCCAGAGACCGCGTGCTCCTCGTCACCCGCGCCCCCGACGACCCCGACACCTGGCGCCGCTGCGTCTCGGTCGGCGCCCAGGCCGTCGTGCCCCTCCCCGACGAGGAGCGGCGCCTGGTCGAGGAGTTCGCCGACGCCATGGAGCCCCACCCGCGGTCCGGCGCGGTCCTCTGCGTCATCGGCGGCCGGGGCGGCGCGGGAGCCAGCGTGCTGTCGGCGTGCCTGGCGCTCAGAGCCTCCGGCGACCGCCTCCGCACCCTGCTGGTCGACGCCGACCCGCTGGGCGGCGGCCTGGACGCCCTTCTGGGCCAGGAGGAGACGCAGGGGGCCCGCTGGGCCGACCTGGTGGCCAGGCAGGGCCGCATCAGCTCCACGGCCCTCCAAGGAGCCCTTCCCTGCTTCGGCGACCTCGCGGTCCTGTCGTTCCACCGGGGCGAGGTCCGCCCCATCCCCAGGGAGGCCATGCGCTCGGTCCTCGAAGCCGGCCGCCGGGGCTTCGACCTGGTGATCGTCGACCTTCCCCGCCACCTCGACGCGGCCGCCGCCGAAGCCCTGGGCAGGGCCACCACCACCCTCCTGGTGGTCACGGCCGACGTCCGCGGGGTCCTGTCCGCCGCCCAGGTCCTGCGGCAGGCGGCCGAGCACACCTCCGACATCCGCGCCGTCATCCGCCCCGGCGTCCTCGACGCCGACGCGGCGGCGGCCTCCCTGTCCATCCCCGCCGCCGCCCACCTGCCCGACCACCCCCGCCTGACGGCCACGCTCAACCGCGGCGAACTCCCCAGACTGGGCCCCCGCACCACCCTCGGCGCCCTCTGCACGACGCTCCTCCACGATCTCCTCCCGGCGTGACCCCTTCGGCCACCGCCCGCGATCCCACCCGAATCGAGACCACCGTGCAGGTAACCCCCGAGCTCGTGGAAGCCGTCCGCGTACGCCTCGCCAGAGCGGGAGCCGAACCCACGGCCGCCCAGGTGGCCGTGGCACTCCGCGCCGAGAGGGCGGTCTACGGCGACGCCGAGATCCTCGCCGTCGCCCGGGCCCTCTGCGCCGACCTCATCGGCGCGGGCCCGCTGGAGCCGCTCCTGGCCGCGCCCGAAGTGACGGACGTCCTGGTCAACGGCCCCCGCGAGGTATGGGTCGACGACGGCAGGGGCCTGCGCCTCACCCCCGTCACCTTCACCGACGACGCCGCGGTCCGCAGGCTCGCCCAGCGCCTGGCCGCCGCGGCGGGCCGCCGCCTCGACGACGCCTCCCCGTACGTGGACGCCCGCCTCGCCGGAGGCGTCCGCCTCCACGCGATCCTCCCCCCGATCGCCTCGGGAGGCACCTGCGTCTCGCTGCGCCTGCCGCCCCGCCGCACCTTCACCCTGCCCGACCTGGTGGCGGCGGGGACCATCACCCCCGCCGCCGTCCCGATCCTCACCACCTTGGTCACCACCAGGAGAGCCTTCCTGATCTCGGGCGGCACCGGCACGGGGAAGACGACCCTCCTCTCCGCCCTCCTGTCCCTGGCCGACCCCGGCGAACGCCTCCTCCTGGTCGAGGACTCCGCCGAGCTCCGCCCGCTCCACCCGCACGTGGTCCGCCTGGAGTCCAGACCCGCCAACGTCGAGGGCGCGGGCGGCGTGGGCCTGCGCGACCTCGTCCGCCAGGCCCTGCGCATGCGCCCCGACCGCCTGGTGGTCGGCGAGGTCAGAGGCGCGGAAGTGGTCGACCTCCTCGCGGCGCTCAACACGGGCCACGAGGGCGGCTGCGGCACCCTCCACGCCAACACGGCCGCCGACGTCCCGCCCCGCCTGGAGGCCCTGGGCTGCGCCGCGGGCCTCAGCAGACAAGCCGTCCACAGCCAACTGGCGGCCGCCCTGGACGTCGTCATCCACCTCACCCGCAGCCGCACCGACGGCAGACGCCGCATCTCCGAGATCCGCCTCCTGACCAGAACCGACGACGACCTCGTACGAGCCATCCCCGCCGTGACCTTCACCCCCGAAGGCCACGCACACCCAGGCCCCGCCTACACAACCTTGACCGGCGACTCCCCGCCCCTTCCGCCCTCACGAGAAGCCCCGCCGTCCGAGAGCCCTCGCCCTCTCCCCACCGGCCAGGCTCCCTCTCCCGAGGAGTCCGCGTCATGACCGTCGTGGCCGCCGCCTTCCTCATCGCGCTCGCCGTATGGCTCTGGACCAGCCCCGACGCCGCGACCCTCCGTCTGGCCAGGCTCACCCACCACGACGACGAGCCGCGCCCGCCCAGCCTGAAGGCCCTGTTCGCCCGCCCGAGCAGGTCACGCCGAGCCGACGCCTGGCGCCGCGCGTCGATCGAGCTGTGCCACGCGATGACCGCCGAGCTGTCAGCGGGCCGGACCCCCGGCGAGGCCCTGTCCAGAGCACTCGACGCCGTCGACCTGCCGGACCCCGGCGGGCTCCGCCCCGTGTCGGCCGCGGCCAGAGACGGCGGTGACGTCTCCGCCGCCCTGCTCCGGGCCGCCCCGGAGGAGGGCGGCGAGGGCCTGCGCCGCCTCGCCGCCTGCTGGGACGTCAGCGTGACGGTCGGCGCCGGCCTGAGCGCCCTCGTGGACCGCGTGGCGGCGACCCTGCGCGCATCCCAGGCCCACCGGCAGGACGTCGCCGCCCAACTGGCCGGCCCTCGCACGACAGCCAGGATGCTGGCCGTCCTCCCCGCGCTGGGCCTCCTGATGGCCGCCGCCCTGGGCATGCGTCCCCTCACCTTCCTGCTGGGCGGCCTCCCAGGCCTCCTCTGCCTCGCCGCCGGCATCTCCCTGGACGCCTGCGGCCTCTGGTGGACCCACCGCATGGCGACCAAAGCGGTGAACCCCTGACCCGCCCTGACAAGGCCAGGCGTCCTGCTGAGCAAGCGGAACCGGCCAACCGACCTGGATGCTCGCGGCCTCACCCCATGACGACCCACCCACAGAAGACCCGCCGCCGCATGACGACCTGCCCCGTGGAGACCCCCGGCCATGCAAAAACCGACCGCCACGTCACGTCGGCCGCCACGTGGGAGCCGACCGCTACACCAAGACCGGCCGCCATGTGGAGATCACCCCGCCACATCGAAGATCCACCGCGCCCGATAAACCCATCCGCTGCGGAAAGTTCCGACCTCCGTCACAGCTAGGACCACCCGATGCTCGCGCTCGCCTCCATCCTCTGCACTGCCCTGGCGGCTTACCTCTGGACTTCGCCCACCACTCCCGCGCAACGCCTCGCCCGCCTGCTCCCCGAGCCCTCACCCCGGCAGAACGGATCCCGTCCCGCCGACCCACCTTCGCCCGTCTGGCTCACTGACAGGGCGCAGACCGGGCGCCGGCTCTCAAGCCGCACCCTCGTCCCGTCGCTCTGCCTGGGTGTTGTTGTCGCCCTGCTGGTAGGCGGCGTCCCCGGCATCGTCACGGCCCTCCTCGCCACCCCCGTCACCGCGGCAGCCCTTCACCGCAGAGATCCGCCAGAGCTCGAACGCGACCGCAACCGGATCACCGCGGACCTGCCGTTCGCCGCCGACCTCATGTCCGCCTGCCTGCTCGCGGGCCAGCCCACCAGCGCCGCCACCGAGACCGCCGCCACGGCGATAGGCGGCCCCCTCGGGCTGAGACTCACCTGGGTGGCCGCCCAGCTCAAACTCGGCGCCGACCCCGAGCCGACCTGGACCCACCTGTCCCGCGACCCGGCCACAGCCCAACTCGCCCGAGCGATGATCCGAGCGTCCCAGAGCGGCGCCCCCGTGGCCGACATCCTGACCCGCCTGGCGGACGACGCCCGCGAAACGTCAAGGGCCGCCTCTGTGGCCGCGGCCCGCAGTGTGGGCGTCAAAGCGGTGGCACCCCTGGGCCTCTGCTTCCTCCCGGCGTTCGTCCTCTTGGGAATCGTCCCCGTGGTAGCGGGCTTGGCCACCACGATCGTCCTCCCTTGACGAGAGCGCTCCGCCGGTTCCAGCGAGTCCGCGTCGGCTGATCGAGAGCGCTCCGCCGGTTCCACCGGGCTCGCGTCGGCTGACGAGAGTGCTCCACCGGCTTCAGCAAGCTCGCGTCCGCTGTCTAGACAGCACCGCTGGGTCAGCCGGGCTCGCGTCCGCTGACGAGAGCGCTTCGTTCCAGCGAGCACGCGTCCGCTGACGAGACCATGCCACCAGGTCCACCGGGCCGCGCGTGCGCTCAACGTCGCGTCCGCTCAACGTCGCGTCCGCTCAACGTCGCGTGCGCTCAACGTCGCGTCCACCCGATCCCGCCTCCGTTCACGGGTGCTCCCTCCACAGCCTCGGCGCCACGTACTCGCTTATCCACAGAACGGCGCTCGGCCCCTTGGGCCCATGCCGGTCCAAGCGAATCTTGGACCCGCACCCCGGGGCGTCGCCCCGGCCCGATCTTCCTGGAGGCACGATGCAGGACCACAAGAACCTGTCGCTCCGCACCCGCCACCGCCGTTGGTGGTCCGTCAGGCAGGCCCGCCTGGCGGGAGCCGCCCGCGACAGGGGCATGTCCACCGCCGAGTACGCGGTCGGCACCATCGCCGCCTGCGCCTTCGCCGCTCTGCTCTTCAAGGTGGTCAGCAGTCCCGAAGTGCAGGAGATGCTCTCCTCGCTGATAGACCGGGCGCTCAACACCAAGGGATGACAGGCCACGCGCGCCGGAGGTCGTCAAAAGGCTCCGTGACCGCCGAAACGGCCGCGATGCTCCCCGCACTCGTGGTCGTCCTCGCGGCGGCGCTGTGGGCCATCCAGGCCGTCGGAGCCCACCTCGAATGCGTCGACGCCGCCCGCTCCGCCGCTCGCGCCGCGGCCAGGGGCGAGCGTCTCGATCAGGTACGAGACCTCGCCCGCTCAGCCACCCGCCCCGAAGCAGAGGTAACTGTGAACCGCACCCCAGAACACACGACCGTGCACATCTCGCTCGCCGTCCGCCCGCCCTGGGGCCCCGCCCTGCCCGCGATCCACGTGACCGCGTCCGCCACCGCGCCCACCGAATCCTGACCTCAGGACCGCCCGTGCGGCAGCCAGAACCCCTGGCCTCACGTGCAGACCGCTCATGCGGCAGCGAGAACCGAATCCTTACGTCACGTGCGGACCGCTCGTGCGGCAGCCAGAACGGTGCCGGCACACGGCCGCGCGCTGAGGAGATCTGTGATGCCACGTAACGACCGAGGCTCGGCCACGCTCTGGGGCGTCGCGCTCATGGGTTTGCTGATGGCCGTGGCCATGGCCTTCGCCCTGGCCGGCGAGGCGCGCGTCGCACGCCACCGCGTGTACGACGCCGCTGACCTCAGCGCGCTGGCCGCCGCCGAACTGGCCCTCGTAGACCCGGAAAGCGCCTGCGCGAGAGCGACGACCCTGGCGAAGGCGAACGGGGTCGAACTGACGAACTGCGAGATCAGCGGCGCGGTGGCGGACGTCAGGACATCGCTGACGATCTCGATCTCCGGCCTCGGCGTCCGCACCCTGACCGGCCGCTCCCGCGCCGGCCCAGCCAGTCCGTCCCCTCTGAAGCTACGGCGGGCTGAGCGGGCCGAAGGCACGCATCACGGCGCTCAGCCCGAGGGGGTTCCCAAAGTTCCCTTACTCGCTGAAATGAGACGAATGGGATGAATGAGACGAGCGTGGACTGCATCTCCCGAAAAAGAGAGGCCCCGTAGTGAGTACCTGGCTGCAGAGCGGTTCCGTAGTGAGCGCCCGACTGCGCCCCTCTCCGGGATCTCGCCGCAAGTGGGACGGCTTGAGGCCCGCAAGAATAATCGCGACATATGGGATCAATGAGGATGATTACCGCGCGCGGTGCTAGATGGGAGCCCGCTGGATGGGGCAGGTCATGCAGCGGGCGCCGCCCCGGCCCTTGCCGAGTTCGAAGCCCTCGATCTCGATCACTTCCACGCCCCTGTTCCGCAGCTGCCGGTTGGTGAACTGGTTCTTGTGGTAGCCGATCACCACGCCGGGGGAGAGGGCGAAGAAGTTGTTGCCCGAGTCCCATTGCTCGCGCGCCTGCTGATAGTCGTCGCCGCCGGTGGGGATCAGCTCCAGTTCGCCGATCTCCAGGGCCTCCGCCACCGCGTGCGCGAAGCCGGCGGCCATGTGGACGTCGAGGGTGCCCGGCTTGTCGCCGGGGCGGAGCGCGTACGTGGTGGCCGTCTCCAGGAACGGCGGGTAGACGGCCGCCTTGTTCACGTCCAGGAGGGTGAAAACGGTGTCCAGATGCATGTACGTACGCCGCTTGGGGATCTCGACGGCGATCACCCGGTCGACCGAGCCTCCGCCGAACAGCGACAGGGCGAGGTGCTCCACGGTGCGCGGGTTGGTCCGCTCGCTCAGGCCGATCACCACCGTGCGGTTGCCGATGGGCATCATGTCGCCGCCCTCCATGGCGGCGGCGCCGAAGTCCTCCTCGTCGAACCGCGATTCCTCGCCGCGCTCCGGATACCAGAACGCGAACTCCTCTCCGGCGAACATGGGGTGGAAGTGGTAGATCGTGCTCTGGTTCAACGTCTCCAGCCGGCGGGCGTGATGGTACATCGGGTTGAGCGACACCCCGCCGTAGAGCCAGGCGACCGGATCGCGCTGGTAGAGGGAGTTCGGCAGCGGCGGCAGCATGAAGTCGTCCATCCGGGCCGAGGCCGCGACCAGGGAGTTCGCCTCCAGGCCGGGGATCCCGTACTCCTGTTTGGTCAGCCCGCCGATGAGGTGGGTGGCCAGCTTCTCGCCACTCCAGCCGGACAGCGTCTCCCGGACGCCGTCCACGAGCGCCGGGCCGACGGTCAGGTGGGTGACGGCCTGCTCCACCGCGTGCCGCTTGGCCTCGAAACTTCCGTCCAGCGCCTCCGCGAGCAGTTCCTGGTGGTAGAAGACCTCGACGCCGTGCTCGCGCAGCACGGCGACGAACGCGTCGTGCTCTCGCTGCGCGTGCTCCACCCAGATGATGTCGTCGAAGAGCAGCCGGTCACGGTTGGCCGGGGTGAGCCGCCTGAGGCTCAGCTCCGGGCGGTGCACGATGACCTTGCGCAGCGTGCCCACCTCCGAGTGGACGCCGAACGACTGATCGGTCATGGCTCTTGCCCCCTTGGCGAGTCAGCTGGTGCTCCGGCCGGTCATACCGAACCACTGGAGCCCTGCCCGGAATCGCCCGGCTCGCATCCTCGGCCCGGAGACTGCCCTCGGCCCGGAGACTGCCCTCGGTCCCGAGATTGCCCTCGGCGGGGCGGAAGGAGGTCAGGGGCGCAGCAGGGTCGCGAGGAGGCGGAGTGCGCCCTGCTTGTCCAGGGGCTCGTTGCCGTTGCCGCACTTGGGCGACTGGATGCAGGAAGGGCAGCCGCGCTCGCACTCGCAGGAGTCGATGGCCTGGCGCGTGGCCGTCAGCCATTCCCTGGCGCGCGCGTACCCGCGTTCCGCGATGCCGGCGCCGCCCTCGTGGCCGTCGTAGACGAACACCGTGAGCAGGCCGGTGTCCGCGTGCAGCTCCGTCGACACGCCGCCGATGTCCCAGCGGTCGCAGGTAGCGAAGAGGGGGAGCAGGCCGATGGCGGCGTGCTCGGCGGCGTGGGCCGAGCCGCCCAGGTCGAAGCCCTCCTCGGCCAGGGTGGCGACCTCGGCGGCCGGGAGCGTCCACCAGACGGCGCGGGTGCGGAGGGTGCGCGGCGGCAGGTCCAGCGGCTCGTCGCCGAGGCTCTCGCCCGACTGCGCCCGGCGCTTCAGGTACGAGACGACCTGCCTGGTCACCTCGACCTCGCCGAAGTGGAGGGTGCCGGGCCCGAGAGGATGGGAGCGCAGGGTGGAAAGGATAGAGATGTCGGTGATGTCCCGGGCGAACGTGGAGTAGTCCGGAGCGGCACTCGTGACCAGCGCCACCCCGGCCTCCAAGTCCAGTTCCTCCACGAGGAACGTCTCGCCCTGGTGGAGGTAGACCGCTCCAGTGTGCACGGTCGTGTGCGACGAGGGCTCGTCCACGCTCCCGAGCAGGCGGCCGGTCGAGGACTCGACGACGTGGATCGGCGCGCCGCCGCCGCCGCGGATGTCGGCCAGGTCGGTGGCGCGCTCCCGCCTGGTCCAGTACCAGCCGGCCGGCCGGCGGCGCAGCAGGCCCTCAGTGACGAGGTCGTCGAGCACGCCGCGCGCGGCGTCGCCGAAGACCGTCAGGTCCTGCTCGGTCAGCGGGATCTCCGCCGCGGCGGCGCACAGGTGCGGGCCCAGCACATACGGGTTGTCCGGGTCGAGGACGATCGCCTCGACGGGCCGGCCGAACAGGGCCTCCGGGTGGTGCACGATGTAGGTGTCGAGCGGGTCGTCACGGGCGATGAGCACGGCCAGCGCGTCCTGGCCCTCGCGCCCCGCGCGGCCGGCCTGCTGCCAGAGCGAGGCGCGGGTGCCCGGCCAGCCGGCGATCAGCACGGCGTCCAGGCCGGACACGTCGACGCCGAGCTCCAGGGCGTTGGTGGTGGCCAGGCCCATCAGCGCGCCGGAGCGCAGAGCCTTCTCCAGCACCCTGCGGTCCTCCGCCAGGTAACCCGCCCGGTAGGCGGCAACCTTCTCGGGCAGCTCCGCCAACCCTTCGTCCTCGGGCAACGCCCACGCCAACGGCCCACGGGCACCCCCTGCCGCGGACCCGGCCGCGGAATCCCGGGGCTCCTCCCGGCCGGTCCGGTTGCCGGTGCCCTCACGAAAGGACGGCATCGGGCTGGCCCTCAGAAGGGGAGGGTCCGCCCTCGTCGGAGAGTGCTCCGCTGTAGAGGGTTCCACTGAACAGAGTTCCGCTGGGGACGGCTCTGTCGATGAGGGGGTCGATGGTGAGGGTCCGGCTGGTGTGGGTTTCGCCGTGGAGGGTTCTGCCGGACGGGGTTCCGCTGGGGACGGCTCTGTCGATGAGGGGGCTGATGGTGAGGGTCCGGCGGGTGAGGGTTTGGCTGTAGAGCGCTCTGCCGTACAGGGCTCCACTGGAGACGGCTCTGTCGATGAGGGGGTCGCCGGAGAGGGCCCGGCTGGAGAGGGTTCCGACGATGGGGGTGTCGATGGAGGGGGTGTTGGGTGGGTGGGTCCGAGGGGGGAGGGGTGGGGGCCGTGGGCGGAGAGGGAGAAGGCGACGTCGGAGAGTTTGGCGCGGGCCTGGAGCGCCACGGTCTCGGCGCCGCGACGGCTGCGGACGAACGCGAGCGTGCGGACGTCGGCCAGCACCAGGTCCGCCAGCAGGTCGGCGGCCTCCGCCGTGGCCGTCCGGCGCACCGGGGCCCCCTTCTCGCCCCTGAGCTCCGTCAGCGGCGGCTCCCACAGCGCGATGGTGGTCGAGCCCTTGGGGGAGGCGTCCGCCGTCACCTCGTCCACGTCGAGCCCGGTCAGCCGCTTGGCGAACTCGCCGGGCTCGCTCGCCGTGGCCGAGGCCAGCAGGAAGGCCGGCGAGGACCCGTACCTGGCGCAGACGCGGCGCAGGCGGCGCAGGATCTGCGCCACGTGCGACCCGAACACGCCCCGGTAGCCGTGACACTCGTCCACGACCACCAGCCGCAGCCGGCGGAAGAACAGCGACCACTGGGCGTGCCTGGGCAGGATGCTCCGGTGCAGCATGTCGGGGTTGGTGAGCACGTAGTTGGCGTGCTTGCGCACCCAGGTGCGCTCCTCGAACGGGGTGTCGCCGTCGAAGCAGGCGGCCCGCACCTGGGTGATGCGCAGGTCATGGATGCCGCGAAGCTGGTCGGCGGCGAGGGCCTTGGTGGGTGTGAGGTACAACACGGTGCCGCCGTCGAGACAGGCGGTGACCGCCGGGGTGAGGTAGGCCAGCGACTTGCCGGAAGCCGTCCCCGTAGAAATGATCACGTTTCGGCCACAATAGGCCAGGTCAGCGGCCTCGTACTGGTGTTGCCACAGCCCCGCCACGCCCCGGTTCGCCAAGCGCGTAACCAGGAGTTCGGGCGCCCATTTGGGCCATCCCACTTGACCCGCCTGACGTGCTGGAACATGCTCCACATGGGTGACACGCTCGTGACGTGCGGGTATGCCGAGCAGGTGCTGGAGGAGTGGACCTGGTCGGTGTGGGGAGGAAGCGGAGGAAGTCACTGTTTCCAGTCTGCATCCGTGGGCAAAGTCGCCGGGAATCGTGATTTCGTATAGACACAAGCCAGACGCGTGGTTGAATGCCGCGCGTCAGGGTCCGACAGTCGGGAGCATCGCTCCAGACTGCCAGGCCCGCAAGAGTACTTTCGCAGGCGAGGCGCTGGAGGATCTGTGGATCTGAAGTTGGATCACCGCACCGAAGACCGACTCACCATCGTGGAGGTCGAAGGTGAGATCGATGTTTACACGGCGCCGAGATTGCGTGAGCTCCTCATCGACCTGGTGAACAAGGGAAACTTCCACCTCCTGGTCAACATGGAGAAGGTCGACTTCCTCGACTCGACGGGGCTTGGCGTCCTGGTGGGCGGGCTCAAGCGGGTCCGCGCCCACGACGGCTCGCTCGAACTGGTCTGCACCCAGGAGCGCATCCTCAAGATCTTCCGGATCACCGGTCTGACCAAGGTCTTCGGGATCTACGCTTCGGTCGACGAGGCCAAGGAAGCTCACGGCAAAGACAAGTAGATGGCCACCGTCGAGCTGACGTTCAGCGCTCTTCCCGCGCACGTGCGCACCGCGCGGCTGGTGGCCACTGCGATCGCCAGGCGCACCGGCGTGGAGGAGTCCTTGCTGGACGAGGTCCGGCTCGCCGTGGGTGAGGCGTGTTCCCGGGCGGTCGAGGCGCATCGCGCCCACTGTCCGGGTGAGCCCATCCGCATCGAGCTCAAGGACGACTCGGGGCGCTTCGAGGTCACGGTCAGCGACCAGGCGCCCAGTGATGAGATCAAGCAGGAGCAGCCCCTCGACCTGGGAATGCTTTCCGACTCGTTCATGTCCGGCTTCGGTATCGCGGTGATCGCGGGGCTGGCGGACGACGTGGAGGTGTTCCCGAGTCCCAAGGGCATGCGGATCCGCATGAGCTGGCCGGCCGCCACCAACGGCCATCTCCGCTGACGTGCCTTTCCGGCCGTCGGGCTTGAGCTTGGCGAAGGACGTCTCCTGACCGCTGTGGTCAAGGAGACGTCCTTCGCGTTACGACGCCGGGCTGACCGGTCACCGTTGCGACAGGGGATCCCCGTCGAACGCCTCGGCGAGCGTGATGACCCTCCCGCCGCGTTCGGTGATCTCGGCGGCCCGCAGGACGAGGATCTCGAGGTCGTCGCGCGCGTGGATGAACCGGCCCGCGAGTGCGTCGAGACGTCCCCGCGCGATGGCGAGCACGCCGTCCACCGCCTGTTCCATCGACGTCCACGAGTCGTCCCTGGCCCCGGGGAGGTCGCCGAGGTCGCTGGTCAGATCCGTGCGGACCCGGCCGGGGCTGTAGTCGAACGCCAGCACCCCCGTGCCCGCGAGTCCCGCCGACAGCGCCGCGGTGAGCTTGGCCAGCGCGGCCTTGGACACGCTGTAGGCCGTCTGCGTGGGCAGCGTCCACACCCCGAGCAGGCTGTTGACGTTGACGATCCGGCCGCTGCCGCGGGCCAGCATGCCGGGCACCACCGCGTGGACGTACAGCATCGGGCCGAGCACGTTCGTCGTGACGGTGCCCCACCACTCCTCGGGGTCCGACTCCCAGACCGGCGCCTCGTGCGGCTCGGCCGCGCCCGCGTTGTTGACCAGCAGGTCGATCGGGCCGAGGACGCGCTCGGCGGTCCCGACGACGGTGGTCACGGCCCGCGGGTCGGTGACGTCGCCGGGCAGGGCCAGCACGTCACCCTCGCCGCCCAGCTCGGCCGCGAGCGCGTCCAGGGCCTCCGCCGACCGGGCCGTGACCGCGACCCGCATCCCCGCCTGGTGGAGTCGCACGGCCAGCGCCCTGCCGATGCCGCGGCTCGCCCCCGTCACCAGGGCAACCGATCCTCTTGGTCCGCTCATCATCGCCACCCCCCACGGTCCCGCTACCCGCTGACCTGGCCCGGATGCTCGGTCTCAGGAGAGACGTGTTTCGGTCGTACCTTTTCAGGCCGTAGTCATGACCGTAAACCAACGGATATTTCACCAGTCAAGTCGCAATACACCCCGCTGTCAGCGGCTTACTGACCAGGCGCGCAAATGCCCGGCTCCAGAGCCTTCATATCTGCGTATCCCCTGCGTAGACTCCCGGCACCGGCCAAGGTGATCCGGCACTAACAGCGGATTCAACCGGAAGCGGCACCCACAACCCGGATGGTGCCGCACCGCCCGCCTACATTGCAGCGCCACCGGGCAGGACGACCGGTCTTGCCGAGGAGAACGATGTCTAGGCACATGCTGGCACTGGAGCCAGCGTCCAATCTGACCCTTAGCGGAAACAATCTCACCATCGTGATCGTGGTCGCCGCGGTCGCGCTGATCGCGCTAGCCGTCGCCGGCGGTCTGGTGCGTGAGGTGCTCGCCGCCGACCAGGGCACGGAGCGCATGCAGAACATCGCCCGTGCCGTCCAGGAAGGGGCCGCGGCGTATCTGACGCGGCAGTTCCGCACCCTGGCGATCTTCGTCGTGATCATACCCTTCCTGCTGCTCCTCCTACCGGGCGAAACCGACGTACGGATCGGACGCTCGATCTTCTTCGTGGTCGGCGCGGTGTTCTCCGCGCTGACCGGCTTCATGGGCATGTGGCTGGCGGTGCGCGGCAACGTGCGCGTGGCCGCCGCGGCCCGCGACTCGGGCGAGCAGCGCGCCATGCGCATCGCCTTCCGTACGGGCGGCGTCGCCGGCATGTTCACCGTGGGCCTCGGCCTGCTGGGCGCGGCCGTGGTCGTCTTCCTCTACCAGGGCGACGCGCCCGGCGTGCTGGAGGGCTTCGGCTTCGGCGCGGCGCTGCTCGCCATGTTCATGCGGGTCGGCGGCGGCATCTTCACCAAGGCCGCGGACGTCGGCGCCGACCTGGTCGGCAAGGTCGAGCAGGGCATTCCCGAGGACGACCCGCGCAACGCCGCCACCATCGCCGACAACGTGGGCGACAACGTCGGCGACTGCGCCGGCATGGCGGCCGACCTGTTCGAGTCGTACGCGGTCATGCTGGTCGCGAGCCTCATCCTGGGCCGGGTGGCCTTCGGCGAGCAGGGTCTGATCTTCCCGCTCATCGTCCCGATGATCGGCGTGCTGACCGCCATCATCGGCATCTTCGTCACCCGCCTGCGCGCCAAGGACCGCAACGGCATGGCGGCCATCAACCGCAGCTTCTTCATCTCGGCCGGCATCTCCGCGGTCCTGGTCGCGGCCGCCGCCTTCTGGTACCTTCCCGCCACCTTCGACGGCCTGGCCGGCGCGCAGGTGCAGTCCGACGCCGACCCGCGGGTCATCGCCATCGGCGCGGTGCTCATCGGCCTGGTCCTGGCCAGCGCCATCCAGCTGCTCACCGGCTACTTCACCGAGACGAACCGGCGCCCGGTCCGCGAGATCGGCGAGAGCTCCCGTACCGGCCCGGCGACCGTCATCCTGGCCGGCATCAGCGTCGGCCTGGAGTCGGCGGTCTACTCGGCGCTGATCATCGGCGCGGCGGTGTACGGCGCGTTCCTGCTCGGCTTCGGCAACGTGACGGTGGCGCTGTTCGCCGTCGCCCTGGCCGGCACCGGCCTGCTGACCACGGTCGGCGTCATCGTCTCGATGGACACCTTCGGCCCCGTTTCCGACAACGCCCAGGGCATCGCCGAGATGTCCGGCGACGTCGAGGGCGAGGGCGCCCGCGTCCTCACCAGCCTGGACGCGGTCGGCAACACCACCAAGGCCATCACCAAGGGCATCGCGATCGCGACGGCCGTGCTGGCCGCCACGGCGCTGTTCGGCGCGTTCCGCACCGCCGTCGAAGGCGAGCTGCCGGCGGGCAGCGTGTTCAGCCTCGGCATCGACGCGCCCAACGTGCTGGTCGGCCTGATCATCGGCGCGGCCGTGGTGTTCCTGTTCTCCGGGCTGGCCATCATGGCGGTCGGCCGGGCGGCGATGCGGGTGGTCTTCGAGGTACGCGAGCAGTTCCGCAGCAAGCCGGGCATCATGCAGGGCACCGAGCTGCCCGACTACGGGCGCGTGGTCGACATCTGCACCCGCGACTCGCTCCGCGAGCTGGCCACGCCCGGCCTGCTCGCGGTCATGACGCCGATAGCCGTCGGCTTCGCGCTCGGGTACGCGCCGCTCGGCGCGTTCCTGGCGGGCGCGATCGCCGCCGGCACCCTGATGGCCGTCTTCCTGTCCAACTCGGGCGGCGCCTGGGACAACGCCAAGAAGCTGGTCGAGGACGGACACCACGGCGGCAAGGGCTCCGAGGCGCACGCCGCCACGGTCATCGGCGACACGGTCGGCGACCCGTTCAAGGACACCGCGGGCCCGGCCATCAACCCGCTGATCAAGGTGATGAACCTCGTCGCGCTGCTGGTGGCCCCGGCCGTGGTGCTGTGGGCCGACAACGTCGGGCTCCGCGTCGGCATCGCGGTGGTCGCCGTGGCCGTGGTCGTCGGCGCCATCATCGTCTCCAAGCGCCGCTCGGTGACGGCCGAGCCGGCCAACGACAACGACCGCGACAAGGAACCCGTCGCGTCCTGACACCGTTCCACCACGACGCCCGCTCCTCGACACCGAGGGGCGGGCGTCGTCGTCCGGCCACGCCGGAGGGTGATACGCGGAGTGGCCTTGTTCGGTGGGAAACTGGGCAGATGGACAACAAGCCGCCGTCCGGCGGGAAGACCCTGGCCGTCATCCTGCTCGCGATGCTTGCCATCATGGCGGTGATCGCGATGCTGGCCGTCTGGGCGTCGAGAGGATGACCGAGGTGCGAACGCTGATCCTGCTCCGCCACGCCAAGGCGGCCCAGGCGCCTGGGGTGCCCGACAAGGACCGGGCGCTGACCGACCGGGGCGAGCGCGACGCCAAGCGGGCCGGTGAGGAGCTGCGGATGCTCGGGCTGGAGCCGGAGGTGGTGCTCTGCTCGCCGGCCCGGCGCACCCGCCGCACGGCGGAGCTGGCCTTCCCCGGCGTCGAGGTGCGGTACGAGCCGGCGATCTACCAGGCCTACCCGGAGGAGCTGCTGGAGCGGCTGCGCCTGCTCGACCCCGATCACGGCACGGTGGCGCTGTGCGGGCACAACCCGGCCGTGCACGAGCTGGCGCTGATGCTCGCGGAGGACGACTACCTGTTCCGGCCGGGCACGTTCGCGGTGATCAAGACAGCGGTGCCGTGGCCCGAGCTGTCGGCCGGTGAGGGAGAGCTGGTCACGAGCTGGGGTCCGCAGCACGACTGACGAGCAGCGCGTCCTCGGCGTCGGCGGCCTCGACCTCGTCGCGGGAGATGCCGAGCAGGTAGAGGATCGAGTCGAGGTAGGGCGTGTTGACCGCGGTGTCGGCCGCCTGGCGCACCACGGGCTTGGCGTTGAACGCGATGCCCAGCCCGGCCGCGGCGATCATGTCGAGGTCGTTGGCCCCGTCGCCGATGGCCACGGTCTGGCTGATCGGCACCCCCGCCTCGCTGGCGAACCGCTCCAGCGCGCGGGCCTTGCCGGGCCGGTCGACGATCTCGCCGACGAGCCGGCCGGTCAGCTTGCCGTCGATGACCTCCAGCACGTTCGCCGCCGAGTAGTCGATGCCGAGCTCCTCCACGAGCGTGTCGGTGATCTGGGTGAAGCCGCCGCTGACGATGGCGAAGCGGTAGTCGAGCCGCTTGAGCGTGCGGACCAGGGTGCGGGCGCCGGGGGTGAGCACGACCTCACCGCGCACCCGCTCGAACACCTCGGCGGGCAGCCCTTCGAGCTGGGCGACCCGGCGGCGCAGCGACTCGGCGAAGTCGAGCTCGCCGCGCATGGCCGCCTCGGTGACCTTGGCGACCTCGTCGAGGCAGCCGGCGTGCTTGGCCAGCAGCTCGATGACCTCACCCTGGATGAGGGTGGAGTCGACGTCCATGACGATGAGCCGCTTGGCCCGCCTGGACAGCCCGGTGCGCTGCACGGCCACGTCGACCTGCTGGGCGGCGGCCTCGGCGGCGAGCTGGACGCGCAGCTCGTCGGGGTTGGCGCCGGAGACGGACAGCTCGATGCAGGTCACCGGCCACTGGGCCAGCCGCTCGATGCGGTCGATGTTGGCGCCGGCGGCGGCGATCCGGCGGGCGATGCCGGCGATGGCCGCGGGCTGGAGCGTGGCGCCGAGCACGCTGACCGACAGGCGGCCGCGGCGGCGGTGCTCCTTGGCCAGGGAGCCGGTGGACAGCTCCACCTCCATGCCCAGGTCCTCGGCGATCCGCTCGACGGCGGTCCACATGGCGCCGAGGGTGCTGCCGGTGCCGGTGGACGGCCCTCCGGCGTAGGCGACCAGGACGCCGAGCGTGAGCCGGCCGCGGATGACGACCTGCTCGATGTCGGCCACGGTCACGGGGAAGCCCGACAGGACGGAGAACAGGCGCGAGGTCACGCCTGGCCGGTCGGGGCCGGTGAAGGTGATCAAGAGGGTGCGCTGGTCCACATTCAGCCACGGTACTGCGCCCGCCCCGATGCCCGCGCCGCAGGTCCTGCTTTACGTCCGCAAGATCAGGTGGGCGTCGCCGAACTCGTGCCACAGGTAACGTTCCCGCAGCGCCGCCTCGTACGCCGCGCGGAGCGGGCGCTCGCCGGCGATCGCGGTCAGCATCATCAGGTGGCTGGAGCGCGGTTCGTGCAGGCCGGTGATGAGCCCCGTGACCGCCCGCACCCCCGTCGCGGGCGTCACGACGTGGCTGGTCCAGCCCTCGGAGGCGGTCACCAGGCCGCCGGCGGCGGCGGTCTCCAGCGCCCGCACCACCGTGGTGCCGGCGGCGACCACCCGCCTTCCGCTCCCCAGGGCCAGGTCGACCAGGCGGGCCGTGGCCTCCGGCACCACGTAGCGCTCGGCGTACGGTGGCTCGTCCTTCTCCGGCGAGGCCACCCCCGTGTGCAGGGTGATCGGCGCGATGCCGACGCCGCGCGCCACCAGCGCCGTGACCAGCTCCGGCGTGAACGGCCGCGCGGCGCTGGGCATCTCCGCGCTGCCCGGCACGGTCGCGAACACCGTCTGGTACGCCTCGATCGGCCAGTCCCTGGTGACGTACGCGTACCGGATCGGGGCCCCGTACCCGCGCAGGTACGTCTCCACGTCGCGGTCGAGCACGGCCCGCCAGAGCCGGGGCGTCTCGCGAGCGACGAGCCGCAGCGTGGCGCCTCCGGGCAGCGGCAGCCACTCGCCGGGCGCGCCGCCGCGGTACTGCTCGGTCGCGGTGGCGGTACGGCGGCGCAGCTCGACGAGCCAGGTGCCGTCCGGGCGCGCGGTGGAGAAGTGCACCGCGAGCCGGTCCAGCCGCACGGCGGCGGGCAGCGTCGCCGAGTTGTTGACCACGATCAGGTCGCCCGGGTCGAGCAGGCCGGGCAGGTCGGTGAAGCGGTGGTGCGCCGGCTCGCCGTCACCCGCCGAGACCAGCAGACGGACCCCGTCCCTGCCCACCCCACGCGCCTCCGGCGGCTCCTGCGCCGACAGCGCGGGCGGCAGAACGAAGTCGAACGCGGCGTTCGCCACCTCGGCCGTCACCTCGGCCGTCACCGCGGTCGTTGCGGGGGATGCGGCGGTCGTCTCGGGGGGCGTCGTCGGGCGGGTCACTGGAGGCTCACCCGGCCGCTGGCGGGGCGGGTGTGTACGAGGTCGTGCAGGGCGGCGGCGACCTTGGCCGGGTCGGTGGCGGACGCGGCCTCGTCCGCGCCGACGGCGTCGGCCAGCATCCTGGTGTTCATCTCGCCCGGGTCGGTCCACCAGACCGCCAGCTCGGGCTCCTCGGCGGCGAGCACGTTCGAGAGCTGCTCCAGCGCCGCCTTGGTGGCCCCGTACCCGCCCCATCCCTCGTACGCGCCGGTGGCGGCGTCGGAGGTGACGTTGACGACGGCGCCCCGCCGGGCGCGCAGCGCGGGCAGCGTGGCCTGGATGAGGGCGAGCGGCGCGGTGACGTTGGTCTCCAGCAGGACGCGGAAGGCCTCCAGCGGGTAGCCCGCCAGCGGCGGCAGCGGCGTGGCCCCGAGGCCGCTGGCGTTGTTGACCAGGAGGTCCAGCTCGGGGACGGCGTCCGCCAGGCGGCGGACGTGCGCGGGCTCGGTGACGTCGCCCGGGATGGCGGTGGCGCCCAGCTCGGCCGCGGCCCGTTCCAGCTCGTTCACGCCGCGCGCGGTGAGCACGAGACGCCAGCCCGCCTCCGCCAGTGACCGCGCGAGCGCGAGGCCGAGTCCGCGGGAGGCGCCGGTGATGAGTGCGGTGTTCGTCATGTTCGTGACGTTAGGAACGCGCCGCCGTCCACACATCGGGCCGTGGTCCCGTGGCCGCCTGGGCACTTCGTCCTAGGACCTTCCCGGCGCCGGTCGAGAGTCCCGCGGAGGTCACCGGCGCCCGGTCCCCGGTTCGCCCGTCAGTAGAGTGATGGCGTGACGGCCGAACGCGACGAGATCCTGCAGGCGGTGAGCTCCGCGGTGCTGGCGGTCACCCGCCATCTGTCGGTGCGCGAGGTGCTGCAGGTCATCGTACGCTCGGCGCGGCGGCTGCTGGACGCCCGCTACGCCGCGCTGGGGGTGCCCGACGACGACGGCTCGTTCGCGGAGTTCGTCGCCGAGGGCATCACCGACAAGCAGTGGGAGGCGATCGGGCCCCTCCCGCGCCAGCACGGCATGCTGGGCGCGATGCTCCGCGAGGGCGCCCCGGTGCGCCTGGCCGACCTGCGCGCCGACCCCAGGTTCGAATACTGGCCGCAGGCGCATCCGGTGATGAAGGACTTCCTCGGCGTCCCCATCACCGACGGCGGCGAGGTGCTCGGCATCATCTTCCTGGCCAACAAGCGCGCGGGCGGCTTCACCGAGGCCGACCAGGACCTGCTCCAGGTGTTCGCGGCGCACGCCGCCATGGCGCTGGCCAACGCCCGGCTCTACGAACGGAGCCGGGAGCTGGCGATGCTGGAGGAACGCAACCGGGTGGCCCGCGAGCTGCACGACGCCGTCACCCAGAAGCTGTTCTCGCTCCGGCTGAGCGCCCAGGCGGCGGGGGCCATGCTGAAGTCGGAGCCCGACAGGGCCGCGGCCGAGCTGGAGCGGGTGCAGCGGCTGGCGGGGGAGGCGCTGGGCGAGCTGCGGGCGGTGATCGTCGAGCTTCGGCCCGCCGAGCTGGACCGCCACGGGCTGGCCGAGACGCTGCGCAAGCACGTGCGGATGCTCGACCGCCTGCATCCCGCGCGCGTCACGTACGAGGCGGACGAGCTGCCGCCGCTGGACTCCGCCGCGGAGGTGGCCGTGCTCAGGGTGGCCCAGGAGGCGCTGCACAACGCGCTGCGCCACGCCGAGGCCGCGCGGGTGACCGTGCGGCTGTCGTACGAGGGCGGCGGGCTGGCCCTGACCGTCGAGGACGACGGCACGGGCTTCGAGCAGGGCGCCTCGCGCGGGCTGGGCCTGATCTCGATGAAGGACCGGGCCGAGTCGGTGGGCGGCCGGATGACCGTCAGCTCGGCCCCCGGGAAGGGGACGACCGTGCGTATGGAGGTGTGCGGGTGATCCGGGTGCTGGTCGCCGACGACCATCCGGTGGTGCGTCAGGGGCTGCGCACGTTCCTCGACCTGCAGGACGACATCACGGTCGTGGGTGAGGCGGGCGACGGCGCGCGCGCCGTCGAGCTGGTCCGCGAGCTCGCGCCCGACGTGCTGCTGCTCGACCTCAAGATGCCGGTGCTGGACGGGCTGGCCACGCTGGGCGAGCTGACCGGCGCCGCGACCCGGGTGCTGGTGCTGACCTCGGTGAGCGACAGGGCCGACGTGGGCCCCGCGATGCGGGCGGGCGCGTCCGGCTTCCTCTACAAGGACGTCGACCCGACGGCGCTGGTGCGTGCCGTGCGGGCCGTGCACAGCGGGCAGGTGCTGCTCGCGCCGGAGGCGGCCGAGGCGATGCTGGCGGGCGGCGAGGGCGCGCGGCCGGCGGGGGGCCCGCCCGTGCCGCTGACCGACCGCGAGCGCGAGGTGCTGAAACTGATCGCGGCCGGCCGGTCCAACCGCGAGATCGCCCGCAGCCTCGCGGTCGCCGAGAAGACGGTCAAGACCCACGTCTCCAACGTGCTGATGAAGCTCGGCGTGCAGGACCGCACCCAGGCCGCCCTCTACGCCGTGCGCCACGGCCTGTCCTGATCCCTCAGGGCGTCCCTGACGGGCTCGAAGGCGGCGTGCCGGGTCAGAGGTTCCTGACGGGCTCGAAGATGGCGTGGTGGGCCGCGACGATCGCGCGACGCACGGCGCGGTCCAGCTCGCGCACCGCGGCGCCGCGGGAGGCGATCTCGCCGGAGGTGAGCCCGCGCTCCTCGGCCAGGCGCAGCACCGCCCCGAGCCGGGTGGCCAGCGCCGACACCCGGTGGGCGCGCGCCGGATAGCCGGGGGCCAGCTCCCCGCCGTCCGGCACGTGCGACGGCCGCTCCCGCGCGGGGCCGCCCGCCGCGGCCAGCGCCTGGGTCGCGTCCCGCATCGCCTCCGACAGCTCGCGCTCGGCCTCGGCGACGGACGGCAGGTCCTGCCGTACCGGCCCGGCCTCGTGCACGTCCAGCTTGACTCCCACGTACGAGGAACCGCGCAGATCGAGCGAGGGCACCAGCCCGAGCCGGGTGTCGTCGAGCACGGCGATGGCGGCCTGCCCGGCGTCGACCGCCGCCGAGTTGAACCCGGGCGGGCCGGAGAGCCCGAGCGGGTCACCGGGCGCCGGCAGGGCGAGCCGGAACCCGCTCAGGCCACCGGAGCGAAGGTTGGCCAGGTATTTACGCAGCGGAACCTCGCCCACGACAGCGGGGCCGCCGACCTCTTCGACGTGGTCGGCCGCCTCGTCCAGGCCGATGTGGCCGGAGAGCCAGGCGTTACCCCAGGCGACGAGCACGGGACAGATAGGCGATTCAGGGCGCACCGATCCACGATAAGCGCTCGCCCTGCAATAGGTTTGTCCCCAGGGTTACTCCTCAAGGAGGGATCGGGGATGGGTGGTCAGGTGCTGCGGTTCCAGGACGTCGCCTACAAGCGCGACGGGGCGACCCTGCTGCGCGGCATCGACTGGACGGTCGAGGAGGACGAGCGGTGGGTCGTGCTCGGCCCCAACGGCGCGGGCAAGACCACGTTGCTGCAGCTCGCGGCCACGTTGCTGTTCCCCAGCGAAGGGTCGCTGGAGGTGCTCGGCGAGCGCGTCGGGGTGGCCGACGTGTTCGACCTGCGGCCGCGCATCGGGCTGTGCAGCTCCGCGCTGGCCGAGCGCATCCCGCCCGACGAGAAGGTCATCGACCTGGTGCTGACCGCCTCGTACGCGCTGCTGGGGCGCTGGACGGAGGAGTACGACTCCAACGACGTCACCCGCGCCGTGGAGCTGATCGACATGATGGGCGCGGCCCATCTGATCAGGCGGCGGTTCGCCTCGCTGTCGGAGGGGGAGCGCAAGCGGGTGCAGATCGCCCGCGCGCTCATGCCCGACCCGGAGATGCTGCTGCTCGACGAGCCCGCCGCCGGGCTCGACGTGGGCGCCCGCGAGGACCTGGTGCGGCGGCTGTCGGTGCTGGCGGGCGACTTCCGGTCGCCGGCGCTGGTCCTGGTGACCCACCACGTGGAGGAGATCCCGGCCGGGTTCACCCACGCCCTGATGCTGCGCCACGGCTCGGTCGTGGCCCAGGGGCCGCTCGATCACGTCATGACGGCCGACAACCTGTCGCAGACGTTCGGGGTGCCGCTGTCGCTCGACCGCAGCGCCGAGGGCCGCTGGTACGTCCGTCCCTTCTAGATCGCCCGCAGGCACGCCGGACGAAATATCATGCAGCGGGTCAGGCCCGTCGATTTCGGAGCGTTGCCATGTCCGTGGAGCAGCTCATCGTCGCCTTCGTCCTGGTCGCGGCGGTGGGTTTCGGGGTGGCGCGGACCATCAGGATCATCCCGCAGGCGACGGCGGCGATCGTGGAGCGGCTGGGCCGCTACCACCGCACGCTCGCCCCGGGGCTCAACATGGTGGTGCCGTTCATCGACCGCATCAAGGACATGATCGACCTGCGCGAGCAGGTGGTGTCGTTCCCGCCGCAACCGGTGATCACCTCCGACAACCTGGTCGTCTCCATCGACACCGTCATCTACTTCCAGGTGACCAACCCGAAGGCGGCCACGTACGAGATCGCGAACTTCCTCATCGGCGTCGAGCAGCTCACCGTCACCACGCTGCGCAACGTCGTCGGCGGCATGGACCTGGAGCGCACGCTGACCTCCCGCGAGGAGATCAACACCGAGCTGCGCGGGTCGCTGGACGAGGCGACCGGCAAGTGGGGCATCCGGGTCAACCGGGTGGAGCTCAAGTCCATCGACCCGCCGGCCTCGATCCAGGACTCGATGGAGAAGCAGATGCGCGCCGACCGCGACAAGCGGGCCGCCGTGCTCACCGCCGAGGGCCAGCGGCAGGCGGCCATCCTGGCGGCCGAGGGGGAGCAGCAGGCGGCGGTCTTACGGGCCAGGGGCGACGCTGAGGCGGCGGTGCTGCGCGCCCAGGCCGAGGCCGAGGCCCAGGCGATGCGCGCCAAGGGCCAGGCCGACGCGATCGGCATGGTGTTCAAGGCCATCCACGAGGGCAACCCGGACCAGCACCTGCTGGCCTACCAGTACCTGCAGACCCTGCCCGAGATCGCCAAGGGCGACGCCAACAAGATCTGGATAGTCCCCTCGGAGATGGGGAAGGCGCTGGAGAGCCTCGGCGGCCTGTTCACCCCGCCGAATCCCCCCGCGCGCAATCCCCCCGCCACCCCGGACGCGTAGCCGCCCCGCCAGGCCCCCTAGGCTCGGCACTCGACGCTGATGCTGGGAAGGGGTCGGGGTGACGGTCTGGGAAGCGCTCGCCGTGTGGGTCGCCGGGATGGCGGCCGGGGCGATCAACGCGGTGGTCGGCTCGGGGAGCCTGATCACCTTCCCCACCCTCGTCGCCGTCGGCGTCGATCCGGTCGTGGCGAACGTGTCCAACAACGTCGGCCTCGTCCCCGGCTCCGTCACCGGCGCCTACGGCTACCGCGCGGAGCTGCGCGGGCAGCGCGACCGGCTGGTCAGGCTCGCCATGGGGTCCGCGCTCGGCTCGCTGGCCGGCGGGATCCTGCTGCTCTACCTCGATCCGGACGTCTTCCAGGTGGTCGTCCCCGTGCTGATCGGGCTGGCCTGCGTGCTGGTCATCATCCAGCCGAGGCTCAACCTCTGGCTGGCCGCCCGGCGCGAGCACGCGCACCCGCACGGCGGCCCCGCCCTCTGGCTCGGGGTGTTCGGGGCGGGCGTCTACGGGGGCTACTTCGGCGCCGCCCAGGGCGTGCTGCTCATCGGGCTGCTCGGCAGCTTCCTGGACGAGCACCTGCAGCGGGTGAACGCGGCCAAGAACGTGCTCTCGCTGGTGGTCAACTCCACCGCCGCCGTGCTGTTCGTCCTGATCGCGGACGTCGACTGGTGGGCGGTGCTGGCCGTGGCCCTGGGCGCGATGATCGGCGGCTTCCTGGGGGCGAAGGTCGGGCGCCGCATCCCCGCGCCACTGCTGCGCGTGGTCATCGTGGCGGTGGGGATCGTGGCGATAATCAAACTGGTGTACGGATAATTTCCCGACATTCTGGGCATAAATCAGTACATGAAGGGTGATCGGGTGGAGATCGTCATCGACGCGGGCGGCACCCCGCGCACGTACGAGGTCGTCGCCACCCGCGCGGGCCGCCGCGTCGAGGTGGCCACCCGGCGGGGGCTCGTCGAGGTGACCGAGGTGACCAGGAGCGGCACCGTCATCCGGACCGCCCGCTTCATGTCCAGCCGCATCCTCGCCCTGGTCGAGCACCCCGCCGACGAGAAGGACTAGCGGAAGTCGGCCTCGTGGTCGCGCACCCAGGACCGGAACGGCAGCGCCGGCCTGCCCAGCAGCTTCTCCACGACGTCCGTGACCTCCTCGGGGGAGTCCACCAGGCTCCGCCAGCCCGCCAGCGCGGCGTCCACGAAGTTCGCGTCACCCCAGGCCGCCAGCAGCTGCTCGCGCGCCTGCTCCGGCGGCAGTTCCTCCCAGCGCACCTCGCGGCCGATCACCTCGCCGATGATCCGCACCTGCTCGGCCTGGGTGAGCACCTCGGGCCCGCTGATCGGGTAGGCCGCGCCGCCGTGCCCGGCTGAGGTCAGCACGTGCACCGCCACCGCCGCGATGTCCTTCTCGTGGATGAGGGTGCGCCCCGCCTGCCCGTACGGCCAGCGCACGACGCCCGTCCTTACCTGGTCGGCCCAGCCCAGGGTGTTGACGGCGAAGCCGCTCGGCCGCAGGAACGTCCAGCTCATCCCGGAGGCGCGGATGAGCCGCTCCAGCTCCTGATGGAAGATCGTCGGCTCCCCGTCGCCCTGGGGCACGTTCGCCGACAGGTAGACCACCCGCCTGGCCCGCCCGGCGAGCGCCTCGACCACGGGTTCGGCCGTCTGGGCAGCGAAGCCCGGCCACACCAGGAACGCCGTCTCCACGTCCGCCAGGGCGGGTCCCAGCGTCTCGGGCCTGGTCAGGTCGCCCGCGACCGTCTCCACCCGCTCAGGCAGCCGCGCCCGCGCCGGGTCGCGCACCAGGGCGCGCACCGGCAGGCCCGCCCGTTCGAGTTCTCTCACCACATGTCCGCCGACGTTGCCGGTCGCGCCGGTCACCAGAATCTTGCTCATGCGGCGACCGTAAAACCTCAACTCGACTTCAGGTCAAGCTCGGCCGCACCTGGATCGTGCCGTCCTTGCGCAGCCGGGTCTCGAACGTGGGCGCGGGCGCGGTGGCCGGACCGTGCCGGACCGAGCCGTCGTCCAGCCGGAAGGTGCTGCCGTGCCACGGGCACACCACGCACGCCTCGCCGTCCTCCTCGACGAGCCTGCCCTGGTGGAGAGGGCCTGCCAGGTGCGGGCAGGTGTCGACCATCACCGTGACGTTCTCAGCGCGCCGCAGCACGAAGAGGGAGATGTAGCCGAGCCGCCGCGACACCGGGCGGCCGTCCGGCAGGTCCTTCAGCAGGCACAGGTCGTGCCAGCCCAGCGGCACCAGGTGGGAGACCTGGGGCGCGTGGTTGGCCCCCGCCGCCATGCGGTAGGCCAGGTGGCCGCCCAGATAACCGCCGAACCCGCCCGCGGCGAGCCCGGCGTACGACAGCGCGCGGCCGGCCCGCTCGCGACCGCGTACCCGGGCCAGCAGCGAGCCCGAGAACAGCCCGAGGGCGAGCACGTTCGCCGCCAGGTGGACGAACCCCACCCGCTGCTGCTCCTGGTGGAGAGACGACCAGTCGGTCAGTCCCGCGGCGGCGGTGGGCAGCGAGGTGGCGATGCCGGCGGCCAGCAGCAGCCGGACGGCGCGCTGATCGGCCTTGGCCGCGTCGAGCAGGGTGGCCGAGATCCAGCAGCCCAGGGCCGCCTGGGCCAGGGGCGGGTGCGCCGGCTTGCCCGTGGGCACCCCGTGCAGCAGGTCGCGGACCAGGCCTGGGCGGAGCCGCTGACGCATGGTCTTGGCCAGCGCGCGGATCGGCCGGTCCATGGACGTGGACTTCTCAAGCCGGTCAGTGAGATCGACCGGTCCCACGAAACGCCGCAAGTGCCGACGTCTCGCCCGTACTGTCTCTTTCACGACAAGTCCCCTACCCCAGGGGTGCGGACGTCACTCGGGAAGGTGACCCCTCGCGACCGACTCCTCGACGATCGCGCGCGCGTACGCCCCCAGTGACGGCGAGCCCTCCTCGATCAGCCGGACCTTCTCCCTCACCTGGGCCGCGGTCACCTTGAACAGCTGCCAGGTGCCGCCCTCGGTGTGGTGGTTGGCCAGGATCGGCGCGAACCGGTCGAGCGCCTTGGCGAACCTCGCCTCGGGCGTCTTGCGGTCCTCGAACTCCTCCCACAGCTCCCGCAGCGGCGTGCCCTGCCCGTCGGGCAGCAGCGCGAAGATCCGGTCGGCGGCGGCGCGCTCGGCCTCCGCCTGCGCGGCCACCGCCACCGGGTCGTAGATGAACGTGTCGCCCGCGTCGATCTCGACCAGGTCGTGCACCAGCAGCATGGCCATGACGCGCTGGATGTCGGTGCCCGGCGGCGCGTGCTCGCCCAGCACCATCGCCAGCGTGGCCACGTACCAGGAGTGCTCCGCGTCGTTCTCCCGCCTGGAACCGTCCATCAGCAGGTTGCGGCGGACGATCCGCTTCAGCTTGTCGATCTCTACGGCGAAGGCGATCTGGGTGGTCAGGCGGTCCTCTTCTGGCACGATAGTCACGCGCGACACCTTAATGTGCGCTGATCATACTGGTAGGTGAAATTCTTACCGGAACTCCGTTGAACACTGCGTTACCAGACGGAACGTCCACAGCGGACTCGTCGGTCAGCGTGTTCGCGCTGACCCCCGGGTGCTTCGCCGCGACCGTCTGCGAGCTGCCCTGATGCCCCCACCCGTGCGGCAGGCTGACCACTCCCGGCATGATCGTGTCGGTCGGCTCCAGCGGCACCGTCAGCTCGCCGGTGGCCGAGCGGACCACGGCCTCGCCGCCGAGCCCGAGCCTGGCCACGTCGACCGGGTTGATCTGGAGCGTGCAGGCGTTGCTGCCGCCCACGAGCGGGCCCACGTTGTGCATCCAGCTGTTGTTGGAGCGCAGGTGCCGCCGCCCGATCAGCACCAGCTCGGGAGGCTCGGCGTCCAGCCCCGCGCGCAGCCGGTCCACGTCCTCCAGCAGCAGCGGCGGCGCCAGCTCGACCACGCCCGAGGCGGTCCTGAGCACCTCGGCCAGCCGCGGCTCCAGCGGGCCCAGGTCGATGCCGTGCGGGTTGTCGAGCAGCTTGCGCAGCGACAGGTCGCCCCCGCCGGCCCACTCGCCGTAGGGTCCGAGCCGCAGCATGAGGTCCAGCCGCCGCTCGGCGCCGGTCTCGCCTTCCAGCAGGGCGCGCAGCTCGGCCGGGTCCCTGCCCTCGACGCCGGAACCGGGCGTCTCCACGGCCTTGGCCAGCTGCTGGCCGATCACGAACTCGTCCAGGTCGCCGTCGAGCCCGGAGGCGATCATGGCGAGCCTGGACAGGATCAGCGCCTCCGACGGCCGGTCCCCCAGCGGCAGCAGCGGCGGCGAGTAGCGGGCGTAGTTGCGCACCGCGAAGCCCAGCAGCGCGAAGTCGTAGTGCCCCGACTGCAGGATCCGCGGCGGCGGCAGGATGACGTGCGCGTGCCTGGTGGTCTCGTTGAGGTACGGGTCCACGCTCACCATGAAGTCGAGCCCGGCCAGCGCCCGGTCCAGGCGGTCGCCGTTCGGCGCCGACAGCACCGGGTTGCCCGCCACCGTGACCAGGAACCTGACCTGCCCCTCGCCCGGCGTCTCGATCTCGTCGGCGAGCGTGGCCACCGGCAGCTCGCCGTTCGCCTCCGGCAGGCCGCGCACCCGGCTCCGCCACCGCCCCACCCGGTACGGGCCGCGCCGCCCGCCGAACTCGGTGGCGGCCTTGGGGAACATCACCCCGCCCGGCCGGTCCAGGTTGCCCGTCAGCGTGTTCAGCACGTCCACGAGCCACTGCGCGATCGTGCCGAACTCGGCCGTGCAGGTGCCGATCCTGGCGTACACCGCCGCCCTGTCGGCCGCCGCCAGCTCCCGCGCGAGCCGTACGATCACCTCGGCCGGCACGCCGGTGCGGCGGGCCACCAGGTCGGGCGGGAAGTGCTTGGCCGCCTCGCGCACCTCGTCGAGCCCGTTGACCCGGTGGGTGAGCGTGACGAGGTCCTCCGCGAGCAGCGTGTGGACGATCCCGAACAGCAGGTAGGCGTCGGTGCCCGGGCGCACGAACACGTGCTCGTCGGCGGACGCGGCCGTCCGGGTGCGGCGTGGGTCGACCACGACGAGCCGCCCGCCGCGCCGGCGCAGCGCCTTGAGCCTGCCGGGGAAGTCGGGAGCCGTGCACAGCGAGCCGTTGGACTCCAGCGGGTTGGCGCCCAGCATCAGCAGGTAGCCGGTGCGGTCCAGATCGGGCACCGGGATGGCGAGCGGATGGCCGAACATCAGCCCGCTGGCCACGTGCTTGGGCATCTGGTCGGCGGTGCTGGCGGAGAAGACGTTGCGGGTGCCGAGCGACTTGATCAGCGGGGCGCCGTAGAGCGCGCCGGCCATCGTGTGCGCGCTCGGGTTGCCCAGGTAGACGGCGGCCGACTGGCGGCCGTGCGCGGCGGTCACCTCGGCGAGCCCCCGCTCGACGGCCGCGAACGCCTCGTCCCAGCTCACCTCGCGCCACCGGTCGCCCTCCCGGATCAGCGGCGCGCGCAGCCGGTCGGGGTCCTCGTCCAGCCTGCCGAGGCTGGCGCCCTTCGGGCAGATGAAGCCCTTGCTGAACGGGTCCGCCTTGTCACCGCGCACGCTGGTCACGTGGCCGCCGTCGTCGAGGGTCAGCGTCAGGCCGCAGACGGCTTCGCACAAGGGACAGGTCCGGTGGACGGTCGACGTCATCACGACTCCTGAGTTCGTAAGCTGAACTCATCTTGACTCGTACGCGGGACATGGGGAAGCCCCGGAGCCCCCGCGGTCTCCGGGGCTTTTCCTAGGGAGGCGCGGGTCCCTAGGTCTTCAGCCCGCCCGCTGCAGAACCAGCGGCCGGTGCAGATCAGGCGGCTCGTCGAGGTCGGGCCGGAGCGGGATCCAGGTCCGCCGGCCGTAGAGCCGGTCGAGACCGGGGGAGACGGCCCCGGGGAGCACGTCCCGCCTGACGACCTCGACGATCACCAGGTTCGCGCGGGTGCGGTGCTTGTAGACCGCGGCGGTCCTGGCCCAGCAGGCCGCCGCGATCTCCTCGGCGTAGGCCTCGAACTCCTCGGCGCTGATGCCGGCCCTGGTCAGGATCAGGGCCTTCTCGCCCGTGGCCGTGGGGGTGATCCACAGCACCAGCGGGATGCGGCCGGCGCGGGTGTGCAGGGTGGTCTCCAGGCAGACCCGCTGCAGCCGGTGGCGGGACACCACGCACCAGAAGTGCGCGACGGCCCAGTTGCGGCCGAACCGCGTCGCGGCCGGCACCGAGACGGCGCTGCTCAGCAGGACGAACGGGAGCCATCTGCCCTCCTGGGTGGCGCCCAGGACGGCCGGCACGAGCAGCGCGAGCCCGGCGAGGAGCAGTAATTCGGTACGGAACCGCCAGAGCCTGGTGAGGGGTCCCGAGCCGCGCGGGGCGGGCAGGTCCTCGTAGCCCGGGTAGATCTGGTTGCGCGGGTTCCTCGCCATGTCAGGACACCTCCTCCGGGACCCGTGGTGGGATCTTGAGCAGGTCGAAGCGTGGGTCGCGGTAGCGCCGGGAGCCGAAGCCGGTCCTGGTGACCGTCCAGCCCCGGCGGTAGGCGAACTCGTCGGGTTCCATGCAGATTTCGCGGTCCGCCCAGGCGAGCAGTTCCTGGAGGCGGGTGAGCACCCGGGACTTGCGTCGGCTGAGTCCCTTGGTACCTTGTGAGTACATGAGAAGACCCCTTTCGCGGCATCACAGAGGTGGCTTCTTACGCCGGACTGCAGGCCGACGACCGTCGCGCCGCTGGGTGGCAGCCCATTTGCGGCGGATGAGTGCGCGGCCTCGGTCCGGCTTTGTTGTTCCTGCTTCGTGTGCTCTGAAGCGAGCGACAATCGCGGCGATGACTCTTTAACTCAGTGCGGGATCCTTCCGGCTGACGGCCTCCCTGTGATGGTGTCCATTTCCGGGACGGCGCCGTTGCCGGTTTTGCGGCCTGACCAGCCGCGCGTAAGTCGTGGTGGGGATCCTCTGCGGGCGGGGCCGTGCGGTCATGCCGGCCTCCTCACCTCTGGAGAGATCCCTCGTGTCTCGATCGTCTCCCGGAGATTGCCTTGCTGCAAGGCCTCCCGCAAGAAATATTCCCGTTTCTTCCGCAAGGTGCCATCTTGTTGCTGTGCAACTTGCACAGAGTGGCCTTGAACGTAGTCGGGCCAGCACAAGAGGTCGTCACCTTGCCCCCTTCCCCGTTTTCCCCCGGGCAGAAGCTCTGCTTGCTTGACACCGTCTCTCCGTGGAAGGCTCTTGGCAAGAGCAAATGGGAGTACTCGTGCAAGTTGCAGTGTAAGATTGGCGGAACGGCCCAAGACTGCGGGCTCGAAACGGTTCACTCCGGCTACACCTTCATCCCGGCAAGGAGAGTCGACGGTGCCACCGACGCAGGGCAGTCCGACTGTCCGCAAGCTCAGGCTCGGCCAGGAGCTCAGGCTTCTCCGCGAGCGACGCAAGCTCACCGGCGCCAGGGCCGCCAAGGAGCTCGGCTGGTCCCCCAGCAAGGTCTCGCGGATCGAGGCCGCCAAGACCATGCCCAGCGCAGACGACGTCAAGGCGATGGGGAAGCTCTACCGTCTCGACGAAGCCAAACTTGACGAACTCTTCGGCCTGTTGCGGGATGCGGATCAGCGGGGCTGGTGGGAAGATTACGAAGACGCCCTGCCTGAGGAGTACACAAGATTCCTCGGGCTGGAGGCGGAGGCCATCATCCAGCGCAACTGGGAACCCCAGATTGTGCCCGGCCTCTTCCAAACCGAGGATTACGCCAGAGAGGTCGTCCTGGCCGTCCGTGGCATCTCGCGCATCACCCACAGCGGAGTCAGGAGCAGGGTCGAGGCCCGCCTCGACAGGCAGCAGCGCGTGCTGCACCGCCCCGATCCATGTGAGATGCGCTTCGTGCTGGACGAGCCCGCCTTGATGCGCCGCTTCGGCGAGCCCTCGGTGATGCGGGCACAGATGGAGCATCTCCTGGAGTTGTCTCTTCTGTCCCACGTCAGCGTTCAGGTATTGCCCATGGACGCGTTGCACCCCGTAAGCACGGGTGCGTTCATCCACCTCAAGTTCGCGGAATTCGACGATGTGGTGTATCTGGAGCAGCTTTATACTGCTGACTTCGTCGACGACCTCGAGCGGGTAGCGGGCTACGAGGCAGCCTTCGAAAACATCAGGTCACAGGCACTGGACGAGGACGACACACGCGTGCTCATCCAGCGCAAGGCGATGATGTGGCGAGGCTGAGGTCAGCGATCGATCAGAACAAAAGGGGCAATGGTGCCCCTTTGCCCATTTGGGGAGAAAATGTCTATCCATCACAAGACGGCGGCATGGCAGAAGAGCACTTTCTGCAACGGCGCTAGCAGCTGCGTTGAGGTCGCCCCCCTCGCCGACGGGAATGTCGCGCTGAGGGACAGCAAGGTTCAGGACGGACCCGTCCTGGTCTTCACCCCGTCCGAGTGGGCCGCCTTCACGGCCGGGGTCAGGGATGGAGAGTTCGACCTGGAGGCTCTGCAGGCCAGCGCGTGAAAAACGGCCCTGGCAGGTTGATGGCACAACCGGACAGGGCCGTTCGGTGAGGAGCCGGCCGACGGCCTCCTCGTTCTCCGCTCGCCAGGCGAGCGCAAGATTCCCGCACATCATGACCCACAGCGGTCTCGTTGATCAACTCGCCGTGGCGATCGCCCACTCTCCCCGGGCCGGGTCGCCGGAGAGCAGGCGTGGCGCGCCCCGTTGAGGGACGCGCCACGTTGGCGCAGGCGGGCCGAGGCCCTTGTGTCTTTCACGGTGTCTTTCACCCGTGACCTCCGGCCTGGAGCAAGGGCCGATGATCTCGCCCGCGAGGTGGGCACCACAGGACTTCTCCGGCAGCGCTCGGCTGCCCCGATGACTTGACTCGACAACTCCATAACTGCCCGTAGGTCAAGGTGGGGGCACTACGCGGCAATCGGCAGCACATGGCATGCTCAATCCCAGATGTCCCGATTGAGCTGGATGGCGCCCCCGATGAACTTCCCCCGCGCACTCTCGGTGCTGGCCGTCATGGCCTCACTCGCCGCCTGCACGGCCGCCGGACCGGAGGCGCCCGAGCGGCAGCGGCAGGCCGCGGCCACCTCCTCGGCCGAGCCGACGGCCCCCGCCACCCCGGAGCGCGAGCCGTACACCATCGCCTTCGGCGGGGACGTGCACTTCGAGGGCTTCCTGCGGTCCCGGCTGGACAACCCGCGCACCGCGCTCGGCCCCATCTCCTCGGTGCTGCGCAAGGCCGACCTCGCCATGATCAACCTGGAGACCGCGATCACCACGGGCGGCACCCCGGCGCCCGGCAAGCAGTACACGTTCCGGGCCCCGGCCAGCGCGTTGACCGCGCTCAAGGCCGCCGGCGTGGACGTGGCATCCATGGCCAACAACCACGGCATGGACTACATGGAGACCGGCCTGGCCGACTCGCTCGCCGCGATCAAGAAGTCCAGGTTCCCGATCGTGGGCATCGGCAAGGACGACGACCAGGCGTTCAAGCCGTTCAGGAAGACGGTGAACGGCAACCGGGTGGCGATCATCGGCGCGACCCAGGTGCTGGACTCCGAGTTCATCAACGCCTGGACCGCGGCCCCCGGCAAGGGCGGGCTGGCGTCGGCCAAGGACGAGCCGCGCCTGATCAAGGCGGTACGGCAGGCGCGCAAGAACTCCGACACCGTCATCGTCCACCTGCACTGGGGCACCGAGATGCAGAAGTGCCCGAACCCGGCGCAGCTCTCCCTGGCCCCCAAGCTCGTCAAGGCCGGCGCCGACGTGGTGGTCGGCGGGCACGCGCACATCCTGCTGGGGGCCGGGTACCTCGGCAAGGCGTACGTCAGCTACGGCCTCGGCAACTTCGTCTTCTACAACTCCAACCCGGCCACCACGGGCCGCACCGGCGTGCTGACCCTCACCATCAACGGCCGCAAGATCCTCAAGGACCAGTGGACCCCCGCCACCATCCAGAACGGCGTGCCGGTCCCGATGACCGGCGCCGCGAGGAAGCAGGCCGTGGCCGACTGGAAGGCGCTGCGTTCCTGCACCGAGCTGGACGCCCGGCCCTGACGGCGTGGAAGATGTCCGGGATCTCCACATCCGGGCGGCCGGGCTCAGCGGATTCCCAGGAAATCCGGTCAATCGCGGGTAACGATCGGGCCTGGAGGGGGAAGATGAGGTCGTGTCCATGCCGCGACTGGAAGATGACTGTGCGTCGCCGAAGCCTCTCCGGCGACAGCCCACGCAGCGCCGCAGCGCCCGACGGGTCGAGCGGATGCTCGACGCCTGCGCCGAGCTCCTCGACGAGATCGGCTACGAATCGCTCTCCACGACCCGCATCGCCGACCGGGCGGGGGTCGCGATCGGTTCGGTCTACCAGTTCTTTCCCGACAAGCGCGCCATCACGCAGGAGCTGACCCGGCGCAACGTGGAGCTGTTCGTCACCCGGGTCGGGCGGCGCTTCATGGAGGAGGACTACCGCGGCTGGTGGGAGGCCATCGACGCGATCATCGACGAGTACGTCGACATGCATCGCTCGGTGCCCGGGTTCAAGAGTCTCCAGTTCGGTGACGTGGTCGACCTCAACCTGCTCGACTCCGACTCCGACAACAACACCGTGATCGCGGGCCGGCTGCGCGGGCTGCTGCTCAACGAGTTCGGCCTGGCCGACAGTCACGAGCTCGACATCGCCGCGCTGGTGGCCGTCGAAGCCTGCGACGCGGTGCTCAAGCTGGCCTTCCGCTACGACCAGAACGGCTCGGAGGAGATCATCGACGCGGCCAGGCAACTCGTGCGGGGCTTCCTGTCCCGCCAGCTCAGGTCGTACACGCCGCAGCCCGACTAGCGCGTCAGCCCCCGGCCTCCAGGAGCTCCGGCAGCCAGTGGGGCTCGCCGGGCCGCGCGCACGCCTCGGAATGCGACATCGGCCGGACCAACCGTTGCCGGCTCGCCTCCAGCTGGGCCTCCAGGACCCGCAGTCTCCGCTCGGCCGCCTCGACCCCTTCGAGCCGGGCCGAAAGGTAGCCCGCGACCCCGGGCCCCACCGCCGACAACACCACGGCGAGCGCCAGCGCGAACGTCATCTGCTTGGACCTGCCCATCCCAGCCCCTTCCGCTCGCGGGCGCGAAGTGACCGGTATATGCCCAACGAGCTGCGCATATATGCATGGCGTAAGGACTCGATGACGTTTCGTGGTGGTCTCATCGGGGCATCGGCGATGCGTATTGAGCGGGCGAAACCGCACCGCGGTCGGTAGTCTCGCGTTGTGGCGCATGTGACCCGTGAGCACCTTGATCGCCTGCTTGAGCAGGCGCTGCTGGCCGACGACCACGGCTCCCTGGCCAGCCGGCTGTACGACGTAGCGCTCGACTACTCCAGCGGCGACGTGTCCAGGGCGTCCATCCTGGTCCAGGCGGCGGAGGAGTGGCGCGCGGCAGGCCAGCCCGCTCGCGCGCTGGAGTGTTTCCAGCGCGCGCTGGAAGACGGCGGCGAGACGGGCATCGACCCGCGCGCAGGCATCGCCGACACCCTCTTCGAGCTCGACCGGCACGACGAGGCGAGGGAGGTCATCGAGGCGATCCGCGCCGAGGGCGGTGTCTCGGCGGCGACCGCCCACAGCATCGTCGAGACGCTGGTCGCCTACGGTGACCTGGAGGCGGGCCACGAATGGGTCACCCAGGCCCTGCTGACCTGCGACTCCGACGATCCGGAGCGGGTGTCGATGCTGCGCACCCGCTACCGCATCCGACTCGACCTGGGCCTGCCCGAGGACGAGATCGACGCCCTCGTCTCCTGATCCCTCAGCGCAGGTCGAGGCTCCGCAGCAGGCCCGTCACGCCGTCGAGGGAGTCGGCCGGGAGCTTGGTCTCGTTCAGCGGCCCCGGCCCCTGAGGCAGCGTGCGGCGCACGAGCCGGTCCTTGGTCTTGCCGACCGGGCGCGTCAGGTCGAGCGGGACGCCCGGCGACGAGCGCGGCGCCGTCTTCGAGGGGTAGCGTCCGGTCCTGGTGTTCACCGGCAGCGCGGGCAGCGCGGGTAGCTTGGCCTGGCTCGTCACGCCCGCCACCGTCGGCGCGGCGGGCAGCACCGACGGCATGGCCGAGGTGGCCATGACGCCGCCCAGGTCCGACAGCCCGATCGCCGAATGCGAGGTGGCCAACCCGGTCAGGCCCAGGTGCTCGGCCAGCCTGACGGCGCCCAGGGCCAGGTGGGTGCTCTCCGACCCGAGCAGCGGGCCGGTGCTGTCGCTCAGCCGCACCTTGGTGAGCTCGTCGCAGAGCGCCGCGGCGGGCGAGCCCATGCTGGTCCGGGTTTCCCGGCAGTCGTCGGCGGCCGCGGAGCTCGCCCCCAGCCAGGTGACCCCCGCGGTCAGAGTGGCGATGGCAAGAATTCCCCGGATGCTTCGAGTCGGCACGTCCCGTCCCCCTGATCGTTCTCGGTGATCCGACGAACGCGAAGCTAGCCAGACGCGCGAGGGACTGGAGGCGGCTTGCCGGAAGGCTGGACCGAACCTTACGAACCGGGCGCGCGGATGACCCGGGCGGGAACGTCGAACGCCCGGAGGATGGCCTCCGGGCGTTCGCGCGGGTGTGTCAGGCCCGCTGGACGGACAGCTCGTCGTCGCCGAGGTCGACCAGGACCTTGTCGCCGTCGACGATCTCGCCGGACAGCACCGCCTTGGCCAGCTTGTCGCCGATCGCCGACTGGACCAGGCGGCGCAGCGGGCGCGCCCCGTACATCGGGTCGTAGCCCGTCAGGGCCAGCCACTCGCGGGCCGCCGGCGTGACCTCCAGGGTCAGCCTGCGGTCGGCCAGCCGCTGGGCCAGCCGGTCGACCTGCAGGTCGACGATCCGCGTCAGCTCCTCGGAGCCGAGCGCGTCGAACAGGATCACGTCGTCCAGCCGGTTGAGGAACTCCGGCTTGAACGCGCTGCGCACCGCGCCCATCACGGCCTCGCGCTTCGCGCCGTTCTCCATCGTCGGGTCGACGAGGAAGTGGGAGCCGAGGTTGGACGTCAGGATCAGGATCGTGTTGCGGAAGTCGACCGTGCGGCCCTGACCGTCGGTCAGCCGCCCGTCGTCGAGCACCTGGAGCAGGATGTCGAAGACCTCCGGATGGGCCTTCTCCACCTCGTCCAGCAGCACCACGGTGTACGGGCGGCGCCGGACGGCCTCTGTCAGCTGGCCGCCCTCCTCGTAGCCGACGTAGCCGGGAGGCGCGCCGACGAGCCGGGCGACGCTGTGCTTCTCGGAGTATTCGCTCATGTCGATGCGGGTCATCGCCCGCTCGTCGTCGAACAGGAACTCCGCCAGCGCCTTGGCCAGCTCGGTCTTGCCGACACCGGTCGGGCCGAGGAACAGGAACGAGCCCGTCGGCCTGTCGGGGTCGGCGATGCCGGCCCGGCTGCGCCGCACCGCGTCGGACGCCGCGCGCACGGCCTCGTGCTGGCCGATGAGCCGCTTGCCCAGCTCCTCCTCCATGCGCAGCAGCTTGGCCGTCTCGGCCTCCAGCAGGCGGCCCGCCGGGATGCCGGTCCAGGACGAGATCACCTCGGCGATGTCGTCGGGGCCGACCTCCTCCTTGACCATGGCGTTCTCGTCGGGGGCGGCCTCCGAGGCGGCCTTCAGCGCCTGCTCCAGGCGTGGCACGTCGGCGTACATGACCCGGGACGCGGTCTCGAAGTCGCCGTCGCGTTGCGCCCGCTCGGCGGTGCCGCGCGCCTCGTCGAGCTGCTTCTTCAGCTCGCCGACCTTGTTGAGGCCCGCCTTCTCGTGCTCCCACCGGCCGACCAGGGCGTTCAGCTCCTCCTGGCGGTCGGCCAGCTCCTGGTGGAGCCGCTCCAGGCGTTGTACGGACGCCTCGTCGGTCTCCTTGGAGAGCGCCAGCTCCTCCATCTTCATCCGGTCGACGGTCCGCTGGAGCTGGTCGATCTCCACCGGACGGGAGTCGATCTCCATGCGCAGCCGGGAGGCGGCCTCGTCGACCAGGTCGATGGCCTTGTCGGGCAGGAAGCGGCTGGTGATGTAGCGGTCGGAGAGCGCGGCGGCGGCGACGAGCGCGCTGTCGGCGATCTGCACCTGGTGATGGGCCTCGTAGCGGCCCTTCAGCCCGCGCAGGATCGCGATGGTGTCCTCGACCGTCGGCTCGCCCACGTACACCTGCTGGAAGCGGCGCTCCAGCGCAGGGTCCTTCTCGATGCGCTCGCGGTACTCGTCGAGCGTGGTCGCGCCGATCATCCGCAGCTCGCCGCGGGCCAGCATCGGCTTGAGCATGTTGCCCGCGTCCATCGCGCCCTCGGCGGCTCCCGCGCCGACGACGGTGTGGAGCTCGTCGATGAACGTGACGACCTGGCCGTCGCTCTCCTTGATCTCGGCGAGCACGGCCTTGAGCCGCTCCTCGAACTCGCCGCGGTACTTCGCGCCCGCCACCATCGCGCCCAGGTCGAGCCCGATCAGCCGCTTGTTGCGCAGCGACTCCGGCACGTCGCCGGCCACGATCCGCTGGGCCAGGCCCTCGACCACGGCCGTCTTGCCGACGCCGGGCTCGCCGATCAGCACCGGGTTGTTCTTGGTGCGCCGGCTGAGCACCTGCACCACCCGGCGGATCTCCGAGTCGCGGCCGATGACCGGGTCGAGCTTGCCCGAGCGGGCCTGCCCGGTCAGGTCGATGCCGTACTTCTCGAGCGCCTGGTAGGTGTCCTCGGGCGTCTCACTGGTGACCCGGGCGTGGCCGCGTACCTTCTCGAACGCGTCGAGCAGCGCCTGCGGGGTGGCGCCCGCGGACTTCAGCAGGTCGGCGGCCTGGCCGCCGTCGGCGGCGAGGCCCACCAGCAGGTGCTCGGTCGACACGTACTGGTCTTCCAGCCGCTTGGCGTGCTGGGCGGCGGTGTTCATCACCGTGAGCAGGTGGCGGGAGCTCGTCGGCGCCCCCACGGTCGCGCCCTGAGCCTTGGGCAGCGCCGCGAGCTGCTCCTCGGCCTTGGCCCGCAGCGTCCGCCAGTCGGCGCTGACCGCCTCCAGCAGCGGGACGGCGGTGCCGCCCGTCTGCGAGAGCAGCGTGGTCAGCAGGTGAAGCGGAGAGATCTCGGGGTTGCCCTCGGCGGCGGCCCGCCGCATGGCGCCCGAGATCGCCTCCTGACTCTTCTGAGTGAGCTTGTATTCCATCTACGCCCCCGGTGGCAGCTCGTAACGGATCAGCGCCTTGATCATCTGTAGCTCGGCGCGGAGGCGGTGAACCTCCTCACGCAGCCGCAACGACTCGTTCTCCAGCTCCAGGATCCGCTTGATGCCGGCGAGGTTGATGCCCTCCTCCTGGGAGAGGCGCTGGACCTCGCGCAGCTGGATGATGTCTCTTGTGGAGTAGAGGCGGCCGCGCCCCGCCGTACGGCCCGGACAGACCAGACCGAGCCGGTCGTACTGCCGAAGGGTCTGCGGATGCAGACCCGACAGCTGCGCGGCCACCGAGATCACGTAAACAGGAGTGTCGTCCGACAGGTCGAAGTAGTTGGCGTCCATGGGCTCACTCGCTTCTGGCTCTCAAGATGAGATCGGCCCGCGGGTCCTCGGCCGCTGTGGCGGTGTTGAACTCCGTGAGCAGCTCACGAGACTTGTCGTCGAGCGTCTTCGGCACCATGACCTCGACGCTGGCGAGCAGGTCGCCCTTGGTGCCGTCCTTGCGCGTGACACCCCGGCCGCGGATGCGGAACGTGCGCCCGTTCGGCGTGCCCGAGGGGATGCGCAGTGTCACCGGCAGTCCCTTGAGCGTCGGCACCTTGATCTCGGCGCCTAGCGCCGCCTCCGAGAACGTCACGGGGACCGTGACGGTCAGGTTGTCACCCGACCTGCCGAAGACGGTGTGCGGCTTGACGTGCGTCACGATGTAGAGATCGCCGGACGGGCCGCCGTTCTCGCCCGGTGCGCCCTTGGCCTTGAGCCTGACCCGCTGCCCGTCGGCCACCCCCGCGGGGATGCGCGCCTGGATCGTGCGGGTGCTCTTGGCCCGGCCGTTGCCCTCGCAGACGGGGCAGGGGTCGTCCACGAGCAGCCCGCGGCCCTTGCAGTCGCGGCACGGCTCGGAGAAGGCGAAGTTGCCCAGGTTGCGGCTGGCCGCGCCGGTGCCCTCGCAGGTCGGGCAGACCCGCGGGGTGGTGCCGGCCTTGGCGCCCGTCCCGCTGCACGCGGTGCAGGCCGCCGAGCTGGTCAGCCTGAGCGACACCGTGGTGCCCTCGGCGGCCTCCGTGAACGACAGCGTCACCTCCGACTCGATGTCCTGCCCGCGGCGCGGCCTGGTGGCGGTGCCGGGGCGGGTCGTGCCGCCCCGGTTGAACAGCCCGCCGAACAGGTCGCTGAAGCGGTCGCCCGCCCCCTGGCCGGAGGTCTGCTGACCGGTGCCGCCGAACAGGTCGCCGAAGTCGAACGGGAAACCGCCGCCGCCACCACCCGGACGCTGGCCGCCCACCCCGGAGCCGAACAGCGTGCGCGCCTCGTCGTACTCCTTGCGGCGCTTGCTGTCGGACAGGACGTCGTAGGCCTCGGAGACTTCCTTGAACTTCTTCTCCTTGGCCGTGTCGCCCTGGTTGGTGTCGGGGTGGTACTGCCTGGCCAGCTTCCGGTACGCCTTCTTGATCTCGTCGGCGGTGGCTGACTTGGGCACACCAAGGACGGCGTAGTAGTCCTTCTCCAGGTAGTCCTTGGTGCTCATCTACGGCCCTTCGTCCTCGTCAGTTGTCGTCGTCATCGGACGCGGGTGAGTCGCCCGGCTCGGCCACGGCCACGCGCGCCGGGCGCAGCACCCGGTCGCCCATCTGGTAGCCGAGCTGCAGCACCTCGACCGCGGTCGGCTCGGTCACCTCGGGCGAGTAGCTGTGCATCAGCGCCTCGTGGATCACCGGGTCGAACGGGTCGCCCTTCTGACCGAACGGGCTGAGCCCCAGCTTGGTGAGCACCGCCTCCAGCGACTCGGCCACCGCCGCGAAGCCGCCGGTGAGCTCACCGTGGTCGCGGGCCCTGCCGATGTCGTCGAGCACGGGCAGCAGCTCCGAGAGGACGTTGGCGGTGGCCTGCTCTCGCACGGCCACCCGGTCGCGCTCCACGCGACGGCGGTAGTTCTGGTACTCGGCCTGAACACGTTGCAGGTCGGCCGTCCGCTCGTCCAGCTGGGCCTGGAGCTCGGCGTCGGCCGGAGCGGACTCCGCCGGCGCCTGCTGCTGGTCCTGCTTGGCCGAATCGTTCTCGGCTCGCACCCTTACCTCCCCCGTCTCCGGGTCGATCTTGCGGTTGTCGCGGATCACCGGCTCTTCGTGCCCGTTCTCACGCAACGGCCTCACTTGTCCTTCTTCGGCTCGTCATCCACGATCTCGGCCTCGACGACGTCGTCGTCGGCCTTCTGCTCCTGGGTGGCGGACGCGTCCTGGGGAGCGCCCTCGGGGCCGCCCGCGGTCTGGCCCTGGCTCTGCGCGTAGATCGCCGAACCCATCTTCTGGCTGACCGTGGCGAGCTTCTCCGCCGAGTTGCGGATCGTGTCGGTGTCGGTGCCCTCCAGAGCCTTCTTCAGCTCGGCGAGCGCGTCGTTGACCTCGGTCTTGATGTCGCCGGGGACCTTGTCGTCGTTCTCGCGCAGGAACTTCTCGGTCTGGTAGGCGAGCCCGTCGGCGTTGTTGCGGACCTCGGCCTCCTCGCGGCGCTTGCGGTCCTCCTCCGCGTACGACTCGGCCTCGCGCATCATGCGGTCGATGTCGTCCTTCGGCAGCGCGGAGCCGCCGGTGATCGTCATCGTCTGCTCCTTGCCCGTGCCCAGGTCCTTGGCGGAGACGTTGACGATGCCGTTGGCGTCGATGTCGAAGGTGACCTCGATCTGCGGGATGCCGCGGGGCGCCGGCGCGATGCCGGTGAGCTCGAACGTGGCCAGCTTCTTGTTGTAGGCCGCGATCTCGCGCTCGCCCTGGAACACCTGGATCTGCACCGACGGCTGGTTGTCCTCGGCCGTGGTGAAGACCTCGGAGCGCTTGGTCGGGATCGTCGTGTTGCGCTCGATGATCTTGGTGAAGATGCCGCCCTTGGTCTCGATGCCCAGCGACAGCGGGGTCACGTCGAGCAGCAGGACGTCCTTGACCTCGCCCTTGAGCACACCGGCCTGCAGGGCGGCGCCGATGGCGACGACCTCGTCCGGGTTGACGCCCTTGTTGGGCTCCTTGCCGCCGGTCAGCTCCTTGACCAGGTCGGTGACGGCGGGCATCCGGGTCGAGCCGCCGACCAGCACCACGTGGGCGATGTCGGAGACCTTGATGCCGGCGTCCTTGATGACCTGGTGGAACGGGCCCTTGCAGCGCTCGAGCAGGTCGGCGGTGAGCCGCTGGAACTCGGCGCGGGTCAGCTTCTCGTCGAGGTGCAGCGGGCCCTCGGAGGAGGCGGTGATGTAGGGCAGGTTGATCGAGGTCTCGGACTGGGCCGACAGCTCGATCTTGGCCTTCTCCGCGGCCTCGCGCAGGCGCTGGAGGGCCATCTTGTCCTTGGACAGGTCGACGCCGTGAGCGTTCTGGAAGCGCTTGACGAGCTCGTCGACGACGCGCTGGTCCCAGTCGTCACCACCGAGGTGGTTGTCGCCGCTGGTGGCCTTGACCTCGACGAACCCGTGGCCGTCTTCCTGGCCGACGTCGAGCAGGGACACGTCGAAGGTGCCGCCGCCCAGGTCGAAGACCAGGATCGTCTGGTCTTCCTCCTTGTCGAGGCCGTACGCGAGCGCGGCCGCGGTCGGCTCGTTGATGATGCGCAGCACGTTGAGGCCCGCGACCGTGCCGGCCTCCTTCGTGGCCTGGCGCTGGGCGTCGTTGAAGTAGGCCGGGACGGTGACCACCGCGTCGGTGATCTTCTCGCCCAGGTAGGCCTCGGCGTCCTGCTTGAGCTTCTGCAGGACGAAGGCGCTGATCTGCTGCGGGGAGAACTTCTTGCCGTCGATCTCCTGGGACCAGTTGGTGCCCATCTCCCGCTTGACGGACCGGATCGTCCGGTCCACGTTGGTGACGGCCTGTCGCTTGGCGACCTCGCCGACCAGGACCTCGCCGTTCTTCGCGAACGCGACCACGGACGGCGTGGTCCGCGAGCCCTGCGCGTTGGCGATGACGGTGGGCTCACCGCCCTCGAGAATCGAGACGACGGAGTTGGTCGTCCCCAGGTCGATACCTACCGCACGTGCCATGAGTACGTCCTTGTAGTCAAAGTTGAGTCGGTTACGCTCAACCTACGAATGGAGGCGTGCTTTGTCAAACGCCTTGAGCGTACTCGACTCAACCCCTGACAAGGGCGTTCTGTTCCCCTGAGATCTCCCCTAGGGGTTCCCGCTTACCCCGTCATACGCCGCTCACGATCTTCCGCTTGCCCAGCGGGGACTTGAGCTTGACGGTCGTGCTCTTCTCGATGGCGATCATGATGCAGGAGACGTTCTTCGCCTTCGGCGACGTGCCCTCGTACAGGGTGACCGTCACCCGCTTCTTCGTCTCCTTGACCTTCACCCGGTGGAGCACCGTGCACGGCTCCACCCCGGACCACCACGTGAGCCGCACCTGGCGCCCCTTCGACACCGGCGTCGCCTCGGTGAAGCGCACCTTGCGCGGGTTGAGCGCGTCGCCCGTCGGCTTGACCGGCTTGGGCGTGGCCGGCGGGGTGGTCGTGACCACGTCGGCCACGGGTGTGCTGGACACCGGCGTGTCAGGCCCGGGGGACGCGGCCTGCTCGGCGGGCCGCTCGGCGCCGCACCCGGCGGCGAGGACCAGACATCCGGCGATGAGAGTCGCTGTCGCTGTGCGCATAACCCCTACGACGGATGTGACAGGCCTCCGGTTCAGCCGGTTGACCCCGTTGTGAAGGTCCCTTGGGAAATCAGGCCGTACGGCGACACCGGAGTGGGCGGCACGCGCAGGCGCGGTGAGTAGTGTTGAGCCGTGCTGCGTCAGGCTCTACTCGCCGTCTCCCGGAGCGCGCGCGCCGAGCGCGTCATCTCCACCTCGCCGCTGACCCGCGACGTGGTCAGGCGCTACGTCGCCGACGACATCGCCCGCACGGTCGCCGAGCTGACCCGCAGGGGCCTGCTCGTCACCGTCGACCACCTGGGCGAGGACGTCCACGACAGGGCGCAGGCGGAGGGCGCCGTCCGGGCCTATCTGGAGCTGCTGCGGGTGCTGCCCGAAGGCGCCGACGTGTCGGTCAAGCTCACCGCGCTCGGGCTGCGGCTATCGGAGCAGCTCGCACTCGACAACGCCGCCACCATCTGCGAGTCCGCCGCGCTGCGGGGCATCACGCTGACCCTCGACGCCGAGGAGCACGACACCATCCCCGGCCTCCACTCCATCCACACCACCCTGCGCAAGGAGCACCCCGGCGTGGGCGTGGTGGTGCAGGCCTACCTGCGCGACTCGGCCGAGCGCTGCGTCAAGCTGGACGGGGCCAGGGTGCGGCTGTGCAAGGGGGCCTACACCGCGCCGGGCGCCTACACCTCGGCGGCCGACATCGACCGCTCGTACGCGCGCTGCCTCAGGGTGCTGATGGGCGGCACCGGCTATCCGATGGTCGCCACCCACGATCCGCGGCTGATCGGCATCGCCGCCACCCTGGCCGTGCTGGAGGGGCGCGACCACCACGGGTTCGAATACCAGATGCTGTACGGGGTGCGCCCGGACGAGCAGGAGAGGCTGGCCGCGCAGGGCGCCCGGATGCGGGTCTACGTTCCGTACGGCGCCGACTGGTATGCCTACCTCATGCGCAGGCTCGCCGAACGCCCCGCCAACCTGGCGTTCTTCGCCCGGTCGCTGCTGTCGCGGGGCTGACCGGAGACGCCGGTAGGCTGCGACCGGCGTCTAATGCGTGAGGGGCATCTGATGATCGCGATTCTCGGCACCGGCAAGATGGGCGAGGCCCTGCTGTCCGGGATGCTGCGGGCCGGGTTCAAGCCGGGCGACGTGCTGGCCACGGTGCGCCGGCCGGAGCGGGCGCGGGCGCTGGCCGAGACCTACGGGGTGCGCGCCGTCTCCAACGCCGAGGCCGCCAAATCGGCCGGCACGCTCATCCTGGCGGTCAAGCCGCAGGACATGGGCTCGCTGCTCGACGAGATCGCCCCCCACCTGCCCGCCGACCGCCTGGTGATCAGCGCCGCGGCCGGCATCACCACGGCCTTCGTGGAGCAGCGGCTGGGGCACGAGACGCCGGTGGTCAGGGTCATGTCCAACACGCCCATCAAGTTCGACGAGGCGATGAGCGTGATCTCCGCGGGCGCGTACGCGGGGGAGGACCACCTGCGGCGCACCGAAGACCTGCTGCGGCCGGTCGGCAAGGTGCTGCGCATCCCCGAGTCGCAGCAGGACGCCGCCACGGCGCTGTCGGGCAGCGGGCCGGCCTACTTCTTCTACCTGGTGGAGGCCATGGTCGACGCCGGGATCCTGCTGGGCATGCCCCGGGCGGCGGCGCTCGACATGGTCACCCAGTCGATCGTGGGCGCGGCCGTCATGCTCCGCGACTCGGGCGAGCACCCGGTGATCCTGCGCGAGGCGGTCACCTCCCCGGGCGGCACCACGATCGCGGCCATCGCCGAGCTGGAGCGCCACAGCGTGCGCGCGGCCTTCCTGGCGGCCATCGAAGCGGCCCGCGACCGGGGCCGCGAGCTCGCGTCGGGCTGACCCGAGGTCAGGCGTCGCGCCGCCGCATCAGCACGGCGCCCGCCAGCATGGCCGCGGCGACCCAGACGAGGTAGACCGCGAACCCGCTCCACGGGCCCAGGGAGCCGGTGCTCTGGCCGGACACGATCAGCGCGCCGGCGTTCGTGGTGAAGTGTTCGGACACGGTCCTGCCCCACTCGCCGGGGAGCTGGGTGGTCAGCGGGGGCAGCACCAGTATCAGCGCGATGGCCGACACGATCGCGCCCGGCGTGTGCCGGATCAGCGTGCCCAGCCCCAGCCCGAACAGCCCGCACGCGGTCAGGTAGAGGGAGGACCCGAGCGCCGACCGCACCACCTCGCCCGCTTCGACGGAGGCCGGCTGGAAGATCGCCAAGCCGACGCCGATCGCGCCGGCCGACGCGAGCAGGCAGACGACCAGCGAGACCGCCGTGAACACCACGATCTTGCCGGTCAGCAGGCTCATCCGCCGGGGCACGGCCATCAGCGAGGTGCGGATGGCCCCGGTGCGGTATTCGCTGGAGATCACCAGCACACCCAGGGCGGCCATGGCCAGCGCGGCGAGCGACGCCCCCTGCAAACTGACGATCACCGCCTGCTCGCCCGGGACCGGCCCGTCGGCCGTGCTCCTGACCGAGGCGCTGAGAAGGGCGGAGACGCCCAGCATCAGCACGACGGTGGTGGCGAGGGTCCACAGCGTGGACCGCACCGATCGGATCTTGGTCCACTCGGACCGGAGGACATCGGTCATGACGTGTACTCCAAGCTGTCTTTGGTGAGCTCCATGTAGGCGGCTTCGAGCGAGGGCTTGACGAACGTCAGCTCCTCCAGCGGCAGCCCCGCCCTGGCGGTCATCGTGCCGATCTCCAGCGGCGACACCCCGGTCACCCGCAGGTGGTCGGTGTGGAGCTCGCCCACCTTGACCAGCTCGGCCACCTCGGCCAGCCGGGGCGAGCGCACCAGCACGTAGCCCTGCGAGCTGCGCCCGATGAACTCCGGCACGCTCGTGTCGGCGATCAGCCGGCCCTTGCCGATGACGATCAGGTGGTCGGCGGTCTGCGACATCTCGCTCATCAGATGGCTGGAGACGAAGACCGTGCGGCCCTCGGCGGCGAGCCCGCGCATCAACGTGCGGATCCACAGGATGCCGTCGGGGTCGAGCCCGTTGACCGGCTCGTCGAAGAGCAGGATCTCCGGGTCGCCCAGCAGGGCCGCGGCGATGCCGAGACGCTGCGACATGCCCAGCGAGAAGCCGCCGACGCGGCGTCCGGCGACGTTGCCCAGCCCGACGAGCTCCAGCACCTCCTCGACCCGGGCGGCCGGGATGCCGTTGCTCTGCGCGATGGCCAGCAGGTGGTTGCGGGCGCTGCGCCCGCCGTGGACGGCCTTGGCGTCGAGCAGCGCGCCCACCTTGCGCAGCGGGTGGCGCAGCTCCTGGTAGGGCTTGCCGTCGACCAGCACGGACCCGCCCGACGGGTGGTCGAGGCCGAGGACCATGCGCATCGTCGTCGACTTGCCCGCGCCGTTGGGCCCCAGGAACCCGGTCACCCGGCCGGGATCCACGTCGAACGACAGGTCGGTCACCGCCATGGTCTTGCCGTAGCGCTTGCTCAGGTTGGTTGCCCGAATCGCGGTCATGGACCCAGCATGATCGCCCTGAAGATCGTTATCGTCGGCCCGGGGTACGGTTCCGGCCCGGCCCCATAGGACCGTGGTCCTACTCTCCCGGGCTGACGAGCGCGGCCTCGTACGCCACGATCACCGCCTGGGCGCGGTCGCGCACCTCGATCTTGGCGAACAGGCTCGTCACGTGGTTCTTGATCGTGGACGGGGAGACGCCCAGCCCGGCGGCGATCTCCGCGTTGGACAGGCCACGCGCGATCAGCGTCAGGATCTCCCGCTCGCGGTCGGTGAGCGCGTCCAGCCTGCCGGCCCCGCGCGACGCGGAGCGCCGGGGCTCGGGGGCCCGCACGAACGTGCCGATCAGCCGGGTGAGCAGCCGGGGCGCGAGCGCCGCCTCCCCGCTGTGCACCACCCGCACGCCCTCGACCAGCTCCTCCGGCGAGACGTCCTTGGGCAGGAATCCGCAGGCGCCCGCGCGCAGCGCCGCGACCACGTTCTCGTCCAGGTCGAAGGTGCTCAGCGCGAGCACCCGCACGCCCGGCTGCCCGCCGATGATCAGCTCCGTGGCGCGCACCCCGTCCAGGCCGGGCATGTGCAGGTCCATCACCACCACGTCGGGTTGCAGCTCAGCGCTGAGCCGCACGGCCTCCGCGCCGTCGCCCGCCTCGCCCACCACGGTCAGGTCCGGCTGCGCGTCCAGCATCAGCCGGAAGCCCTTGCGGACCAGCGCGTGGTCGTCCACCAGCAACACAGAGATCACGTCTTCTCCAGGGGGATGCGCGCGTGCACGCGGAAACCGCCTTCCTCACGGGGGCCGGTCGACAACCGCCCGCCGCACAGCGCCACGCGCTCGGCCATGCCGCCGAGCCCGAACCCGGCCGGGGCGGCCGGCTGCTTGGACGCGCCGTCGTCGAGCACCTCGACCTCGATCGCCGCGCTCTCGTACGACAGGCGCACGGTCGCGCGGGCGCCCACCGAGTGCTTGCGCGTGTTGGTGAGCGCCTCCTGCACGATCCGGTAGACCGCGTGGTCGACCGCGGTGGGCAGCGCCACCGGCTCGCCCCGCACGGTCAGGCGGGCGGGCAGCCCCGCGGTGCCCGCCTCCTCGACCAGCGCGGGCAGCCGGTCGGTGCCCACCCCGGTCGCCGCGTCGGCGCCGCCGCCGCCGTCGGCCCGCAGCACGTCGAGGAGCTGGCGCATCTCGGCCAGCGCCTGCCGGGCCGTCTGCTCGGCGCCCTGGAGGGCGTCACGGGCGACCTCCTGCTCCGGCGGGAGCGTGGCCCTGGCGCCGCCCACCAGCGCGTTGATCACGCTCAGGTGGTGGGCCACCACGTCGTGCAGCTCACGGGCGATGCGCCGCCGCTCGGCCCGCACCGCCGCGTCGGCCGCCTCCCGCTGCGCCCGCTCGCGCAGCTCCGCGCGGATCCGGACGAACTGGCCCAGCCCTACCGGAATCCCGACAGTGAACAGGCCCGCCAGCAGGATCCCCAGAGGGTCGCCCGCCGGGGACGGCCTGGCCACGAGGATCAGCGCGGCCGCGTACAGGAGGGCGCCGGTGCCGCCGGCGATCGCGGCCCTGCGCCCGTCCAGGTAACGGCCCAGGCTGTAGAGGCCGATCAGCAGGATCGGGCTGCCGGAGGCGACCCCGAGGAAGGTGGCGGTGATGTCCAGCCCGAGCAGCAGGGCGGCGGTCAGGACCGGCCGCTCGCGCCGCATCAGCAGGACCGGGACGGTGATCAGGTAGAGCGTGGCGAAGATCAGGCCCTCGCCCCGGGTCAGCCAGATGGCGAGGGCGGCGACGACCCCCGGCGCGGCGAGCACGACCACGAGCGTGACGTCGAAGACCCGTGGGCGTCGTAAGAACAACCACGCGTCCCGGGCCCGCTGCCGAACGCCCATGATCCGATGTTACGGAATTTTCTCCGCCATTGCCGGGGGAGGTGTCTGGACGCCTGCCGTTGACGCTGCGGTAACGTCACCTCAAGGCGAGGGAAACGGGAGCATGCATGAGCCAGCCGGCGCGGGTCATCTGGGACGACGCCCTCATCTCCTACGACTTCGGCCCCGACCATCCGCTGGCGCCCGTCCGGGTCGAGCTGACGATGGCGCTGGCCAGGGAGCTCGGCGTGCTCGACAAGGTCGAGGTCGCGCCGTGCGCGCCCGCCACCGACGACGAGCTGGCGATGGTGCACGACCCCGGCTACATCGAGGCCGTCAAGCGCGTCTCGGCCACCGGCCGGCCCGACCTGTCGGCGGGGCTCGGCACGTCCGACAACCCCGCCTTCGCGGGCGTCCACGAGGCGTCCGCGCTGATCGCCGGCGCCTCGCTCGCCGCCGCCCGCGCGGTCTGGGAGGGTACGGCCGGGCACGCGGTCAACGTGGCAGGCGGGCTGCACCACGCGATGGCCGCCACGGCCAGCGGGTTCTGCGTCTACAACGACCCCGCCCTGGCCATCGCCTGGCTGCTGCGGCAGGGCGCGGGCCGCGTCGCCTACGTGGACGTCGACGTCCACCACGGCGACGGCGTGCAGGCGCTGTTCTACGACGACCCGCGGGTGCTGACGATCAGCCTGCACGAGAGCCCGCGCACGCTCTTCCCCGGCACCGGGTTCCCCGGCGAGACCGGCGCCGACGGCACCGCCGTCAACGTGGCGCTCCCGGCGGGCTGCGGCGACACCGGCTGGCTGCGCGCCTTCGACTCGGTGGTGCCGCCGCTGCTGCGCGAGTTCCGGCCTGACGTCCTGGTCACCCAGCACGGCTGCGACAGCCACGCGCTCGACCCGCTCGCCCATCTGATGCTGAGCGTCGACGGCCAGCGCACCGCCTACGCCTACCTCCACCGGCTGGCCCACGAGACGGCGGGCGGCCGCTGGATCGCGACCGGCGGCGGGGGTTACGAGCTGGTGCAGGTGGTGCCCCGGGTGTGGACCCATCTGATCGCCGAGGTCGCCGGCCACCCGATCGACCCCGCCACGCCGACCAGCGAGGCCTGGCGGCGTCTCGTACGCGAGCGCACGGGCGAGCTGCCGCCGCTGACCATGACCGACGGACGGACCCCGGAATTCCAGGATCTCTCCGGTGGTTATGATCCAGCGGACCCCATCGACCGTGCGATCATGGCGACCAGAAACGCGGTGTTCCCGCTGCACGGCCTCGATCCGATGCCCTAAGGAAGACCAGTGCTGAGCCGCGATCGACTCCGCGAGCATCTCGTCCAGACCCGCATCGCCGGGGAGGTCGCGACCTCCCGCGAGAACAACCTGGACCACTACAGCTCGCTCGCCAACCGCGACCCCTACTACATGCTGGGGCTGACGTTCGAGCAGCCGTGGCGCTTCCGCGACGTGCTCGCGCTCATGGCCAAGGCCGCGGGCGTGGTCGCCGACCCGGGCCACCGCTGGGGCCAGGACACGATCGACCCCGACCTCACCGTCGACGCGCTCGACGCCATGGCCGACCGGATCGCCGCCGCGCTGTCGCGGCCCGGCCCGCGGCTGCTGTTCGCCACCGGCCATCCCACCGGGCTGCTGGCCATCCACCTGCCGCTGGCGCGGCTGGCGCTGGAGCGCGGGGCGACGCTGCTGTGCCCGGCCGAGGGCTGGACGTACGCGGGGTCCGGGTTCGGCCGCCCGCGCCGGCTCCGCTATCTCGGCGACGTCGCCATGCTCGACGACAAGGGCGCGTTCGTGCACACGCACGACGCGGCCCCGATGGAGCACATGCTGGCCGAGCTGGGAGACGAGCGGCCCGATCTGGTTATCGCCGACCACGGGTGGGCAGGGGCAGCGGGAGAGGCGGGAGTGCCCACTGTGGCATTCGCCGACAGCAACGACCCCGGCCTCTTCGTGGGAGAGGCCGAGGGCAAGATCGAGGTGGTGGTGCCTTTGGACGACAACGTGCTACCCCGCTACTACGCACCGCTCACGGAGCGCCTCGTCACACGAGTCACAGCTGCCCTATGAGTTGAAATCGGTCATCCTCATACCGTCGTTTCGCCCCTGCATTCCCAGGGACTCACTGTCACTTTGCCAACTTTTGATGAGGCGTGGGCGACTCTTATAGGTGACCGTTTGGACAGGTCCAACGGGTGTGCGGGCGGCTGAAGAGGGCGGCTGGCCAGCATTTTCGCGGATTCGCCTGACAGGCGGATCCATCGGCTGAGAAACTAGGGGGTTTGCGCACTCGGAGTCCCGACTTACGCTGACAGCAGTACACGTGCGTGAGCAATGGCACCAGTGGGGATAACCCGGAAACACGTGCGGAAGAGGCGTCCGATGGGTGCAGGCGAAAGACCTCTCAGTGAGGTGAAGTTCCTGACCGTGGCTGAAGTGGCCACAGTCATGCGAGTGTCGAAGATGACTGTCTACCGACTGGTGCACTCGGGAGAGTTGCCGGCCATCCGTGTCGGCCGCTCGTTCCGGGTGCCGGAGCAGGCGGTGCACGACTATCTTCGCGAGGCCTACATCGAGGCCGGATGAGTCACGAGTAGCGGTGTGCCGCGGCACGCCGTGAATGCAGTCGCGGGAGAGACCCGGCCGCGGCGCGCGGCCGGGCTTTCACCCCCGAGGGGCGATCTACCATGGATCGCCGGTAGTCTGTGAGCCTGCGTGCGCTCGCACGCTGTTTTCGACGTGCTACCAAGACCTGGGGGTCCCGTGGGCTCTGTGATCAAGAAGCGCCGCAAGCGGATGGCCAAGAAGAAGCACCGCAAGCTGCTCAAGAAGACGCGCATCCAGCGGCGTAACAAGAAGTAGACGACGCAGCTGCGAGGCGCAGATGACCCACACCGTGCTCGTCACCGGGGTCTCGCGCCACATCGGCGCCCGGGTGGCGAGCGTTCTGGCCGCCGATCCTGACATCAGCCGTGTCATCGGAGTGGACACCGTGCCGCCCCCCTCGCTCACCCGAGACGGCGGCATCCCCCTCGGCCGGACCGAGTTCGTCCGGGTTGATCTGCGCAGCCCCGACATCGCCGGGGTGTTCGCGGCCGCCGACGTCGACACCGTCGTGCACATGAGCCTGGTGAGCGCTCCGTCCAGGAGCACCGGCCGGGCAGCCATGAAAGAGCACAACGTCATCGGCACCATGCAGCTGCTCGGCGCCTGCCAGCGGTCGGCGACCGTGCGGCGCGTGGTGGTCCGCTCCACCACGGCCGTCTACGGCTCCTCGCCCCGTGACCCCGCGGTGTTCACCGAGGACCTGGAGCCGCCCGACAGCCCGAGCCACGGCTACGCCAAGGACGCCGTGGAGGTCGAGGGCTACGTGCGGGGTTTCGCGCGCCGGCGTCCCGACGTCAGCGTTTCGCTGCTGCGTTTCGTCAACTTCATGGGGCCGGGCGTCGACTCGCCGCTGACCCGATATTTCACCCAGCCGGTGCTGCCGACGGTGCTCGGCTTCGACCCGCGGCTGCAGTTCGTCCACGAGGATGACGCGGTCGAGGTGCTGCGCCGGACGGCGACCGAAGACCACCCCGGCACGTTCAACGTGGCCGGGGCCGGCGTGCTGCTGCTGTCGCAGTGCGTGCGCCGGGCCGGGCGGCCGGCCCTGGCGATGCCGTCGCCCGCGTTCCAGCTGCTGGGCAACGTCGCGCGCGGCGCCGGGCTGGTCGAGTACTCGCCCGAGCAGCTCCGCCTGATGCGCCACGGCCGCGCGGTCGACACCGGCGCGCTGGAGTCGGAGCTGGGCTGGCGGCCCAAGTTCACCACCGCGGCGGCGTTCCACGACTTCCTGAGCTCGCGAGGGCTGCAAACCGTCGGAGGTGCCCGCTGGTGAGCGTCCCCCACGAGGCGGAGGACGCCACGGTCGTCCCGATCAGCGCCGCCCCGTCCTATCCCCGCGACCCCGGCGACGACGGCCCGCTCGCCGGGCTGCTGGAGTTCCTGCGGCGGCGGCTGACCGGCGACTACGAGGTGGACGAGTTCGGCTACGACGCCGAGCTGACCGACAAGGTGCTGCTGGAGCTGCTGCGGCCGATCTACCACCACTGGTTCAGGGTCGAGGCGCTGGAGGTGGCGAACGTCCCCGTGGAGGGCGGCGCGCTGGTCGTGGCCAACCACGCCGGCACCCTCCCGGTCGACGCGCTGATGATGCAGGTCGCCCTGCACGACGAGGCGGGCAGGGCGCTGCGGCTGCTCGGCGCCGACCTGGTCTACCAGCTGCCGCTGCTCAGCCACCTGTCGCGCAAGACCGGCCACACGCTCGCCTGCCGCGAGGACGCCGACCGGCTGCTGCGCAAGGGCGAGCTGGTCGGGGTGTTCCCCGAGGGCTTCAAGGGCGTCGGCAAGCCGTTCTCCGAGCGCTACAAGCTGCAGCGGTTCGGCCGCGGCGGCTTCGTCGCCTCCGCCATCAGGGCCGGGGTGCCGATCGTGCCGACGGCGATCGTGGGCTCGGAGGAGATCTACCCGAAGATCGGCGAGGTGCCGTTCCTGTCGCGGCTGCTCGGGCTGCCCTACGTGCCGATCACTCCGTTCTTCCCGCTGCTGGGCCCGCTCGGGCTGGTGCCGCTGCCGTCGAAGTGGCTGATCGAGTTCGGCGAGCCGATCCGTACGGACGAGTACGACCCCGGCGCGGCCGACGACCCGATGCTGGTGTTCAACCTCACCGACCGCGTCCGCGAGGTCATCCAGCAGATGCTCGACCAGCTCAGGCTGCGCCGCGGCCACGCCTTCCCGCCCTTCCTCTAGCGACGGCCGCCCGGCGTGAACCCGGACGGCGGGTTGTGGCAAGACATCTCCGACCGATCCCCCACAGAAGGGCGGAGATGATCACTCAACCCGCCACCCGGGATGCGGACGCCGAGCTCATCAGCGCCTCGCTGACCGAACCCGAGGCCTTCGCCGAGCTGTTCGACCGCTACTCCGGCATGCTCTACAGGTACGTCTCACGCCGCCTGGGCCCCGGCGGTCCCGCCGAGGACCTCGTCGGCGAGACGTTCCTGGTGGCCTTCTCCCGCCGAGGCAGCTACGACCTCGCCCACGCGGACGCCAGACCGTGGCTGTTCGGCATCCTCACCAAGCTCGTCTCCCGGCACCACCGCACCGAGGCCGCCCGCTACCGGGCCCTGCGGCGCGCCCCCGTCGAACCGGACGTGGAGTCGCCGGCCGACCGGGTGGCCGCCGGGGTGACCGCGCAGGCCGCCGGTCCCGGGCTCGCCAGCGCGCTGGCCGCGCTGCCCGCCAAGGACCGCGACGTGCTGCTGCTCATCGCCTGGGGCGATCTCACGTACGAGGAGGCCGCGCGGGCGCTCGGCGTCCCGATCGGCACCGTGCGCTCCCGCCTCAACAGGGGCAGGCGGAAGGTCCGCGCGGCGCTCGGCGACACCAACCCGATGCTGGGAGAGGAGTGACGATGGACGACCTCAAGCTGCTCAGGGACTTCGGCAGGCGGCTGGAGCACGAACCCCCGGCGACGCTGGTGCGCCAGCGGGAGCGACTGCTGGGCGCGGTGGAGGGGCGGCCGCGCCGCCGGTGGTTCGGCTGGATGGCCGCCGGGCTGGTCGCCGTCGCCACCGTGGCCACGGTCGCGGCCGTGGCGGTGCCGGCGCTGCTGCTCGGGGACTTGCGGCGGACGGCGCAGCATCCGGTGGGAGCGCGACCCGCCAAGGTGACGGAGGCGCTGAACGTGCTGCTGGTGGGCACCGACAAGGGGTCGGCCCCGCGCATGGCCGACGACAAGGGGCGTACCGACTCGATCATCCTGCTGCACCTGCCCGCCGACAGGAAGCGGACCACGGCGGTCAGCATCCCGCGCGACTCGCTCGTCCAGCTCCCCGCCTGCGGATCGGCGCCCGCCCGCACCGACCTGATCAACTCCGCGTACAACAGAGGAGGGCTGACCTGCACCGTGAAGGCCGTGGAGAGCCTGACGGACGTGCGGATCGACCACATGGCGGAGGTGGACTTCGCCGGGTTCGGGCGGCTCGTCGACGCGCTCGGCGGTATCGAGGTGACGCTGAAGCGGGCCGTCGACGATCCGAAGGCCAAGCTGACGCTCCCGGCGGGCAAGAGCCTGCTGGACGGTGAGCGGGCCGTCGGCTACATGCGGCTGCGCTCCGTCGGCGACGGCTCCGACATCGCCCGGATCAAGCGCCAGCAGACCGTCATCCGGGCCATGGCGAAGAAGGCCGGGCAGGTCCTGGACGAGCCCGCGAAGCTCAAGACGCTGGCGTCCGTGGTGGCCGACTCGGTCACGACCGACACCGAGCTCGACGTCGAACGGATGATCGGGATCGCCATGAGCCTGCACGACAGCACCGTCAAGCTGGTCACGGTGCCGTGGATCCCCCACCCGGAGGACCGGAACAGGATCGCCTGGAAGCAGCCCGAGGCGGAGAAGTTGTTCGCCTCGTTGCGTTAGCGGTCGCGGTAGAGCCTGCGCAGCGCGATGCCGGCGGCGACCCCGCCGGCCACCGCGCCCAGCCCGGCCGCGATGGGCAGCGCGGTCAGCGTCGCCTTCCGGCCGGTGCGGAAGTCCTTGATCGGCCAGTCGTGCTTCTTGGCGTGCTCGCGCAGCTCGCTGTCGGGGTTGATGGCCACCGGGTTGCCGACCAGCGACAGCATCGGCAGGTCGTTGGAGGAGTCGCTGTAGGCGGTGCAGCGCGTCAGGTCGAGGCCCTCGCGGCGGGCCAGCGCGCGCACCGCCTCGGCCTTGGCCGGGCCGTGGAGCAGGTCGCCGACCAGCCGGCCGGTGTAGACGCCCTCGCTGGTCTCGGCGACGGTGCCGAGCGCGCCGGTCAGGCCCAGCCGCTGGGCGATCACGCGGGCCAGCTCGACGGGGGTGGCGGTCACCAGCCACACGCGCTGGCCGCGGTCGAGGTGGCTCTGCGCGAGCGAGCGGGTGCCGGCCCAGATGCGGTCGGCCATGACCTCGTCGTAGATCTCCTCGCCGAGCCGCACCACGTCGTCGACCTTCGCGCCCGCGACGAACGCCAGCGCGGTCTCGCGGGCGACCGCGATGTGCTCGGGGTTCTCGCTGCCGCGCAGCCGGAACGCCGCCTGGCCGATCGCGAACTTGAACAGGTCGCCGGTGTCGAACATGCCGCGGGTGGCCAGGCCCCTGGCGAAGTGGTAGATGGAGGCGCCGCGCATCATGGTGTTGTCGACGTCGAAGAAGGCCGCCGCCTCCAGATCGGGCTCGGCCGGCGGCACGACGACCGCTGCCGCCGCCGCGGCCTCGCCGGCGATCTCGGCCTGGGCACCGTGCCGTCGTCGTATTACCCGCCACATGCGCTTCAGCTTACCCAGATGGGGGCACGAGACCTTCGATGTAGTCGAGGTACCCGACGGCCTGGTCGTGCTCGTCACCGTCGAGTTGCTCGATCATCGGCTCGACCATGTTCTTCTGCTCTTCGGCGAACTCGCTGATCTTGGGGGAGCGGGGTTCGGCCCGTTCCAGCCGGGTGACGCCCGCGCGGGTCGACTGCTCCATCTCCTTGAGCGTCCGGCCCACCAGCGGGCCCTCGCCGGCCTCGCCGAGCAGCTGGGCGACCTCCCTGGCGCGGGTGTTGGCCGACACCAGTTCGCGCTCGGCCCGTACCACGTCGTCGGTGCTGAGACGGACGAGCGTGCTCTCGGCGGCGCGCTTGAGCGGGTAGAGCGTGTCGCCGGGCACCGCCCGGTAGGTGGAGATCATCGACACCATCATGGTGACGGCCACCCCGGCGGAGGCGAGCTGCCCGAGCCAGGGGCGCCTGCGCCGGGGCCGCCGGTGCGCGTGCCTGCCGCGCCGCGGCGGCGGGCCGGAGGCGGGCGTGGCGGCACGCAAGACCGCACGGGAGGCGGCGCGGGAGGAGGCACGGGAGGAGGCACGGTCGGCGGAGGCGAGATCGGCGCGCAGGCGCTCGCGGAAGGCCGGGTCGGGACCACCGCCGAGCGGGAGCCCGCTCAGCTCGGTGAGATGGCCGAGCACCCGTTCGCGCGATCTGCGCGCCCTGTTCATGACCGCTCCCTCGACGCCTGGCGGCGTTGCCGTGACACCTGCCTAACGACGGTGCGTGGCAGCGGGTTACGCAAGGTCGTGCTTGAGCGCTCTGGCCAGCGCGCGCACGGCCCGGAACTGCAGCGCTTTGATCGCTCCACTCTTCTTCCCCATGATCAGCGCGGTCTCCGCGAGGGACAGGCCGTGCAGGAAACGCAGCACCACGCACTCCTGCTGTTCCGGATTGAGATCGCGGACCGCGCGCAGCACCCGGTCGTTGATGATGGCGTTCACCACCGCGTTCTCCGGGATGTGGGCCCCGTCGAGCGGGACGTCGAGCACCTCGCCGGTGGAGATCTCCAGCCGGTAGCGGCCGGATTTGTAATGGTCGGTCACCAGGTTCCTGGCGATCGTCACGAGCCAGGCGCCGAAGTCGCGGCCCTGCCAGGTGAAGTCGGTGATCCGGCGGAGCGCGCGCAGGAAGGTCTCGCTGGTCAGGTCCTCGGCGAGCGGGTGGGAGCCGACCCGGAAATAGATGTAGCGGTAGACGAGGTCCACATATCGGTCGTAGAGCGTGCCAAAGGCGTCCGAATCTCCGGTCTTGGCATGCAGCACCAGGGTGCGCAGGTCGTCGTCGGCGGCGGTCGTGTCACGGTTTTCGCGCACGTCAGGCTCGGTCGTCCGGGCGGGCGCGGCGACGGCCGGCGCGAGCAACCCGGAGAACGGCCATGAGTCAGGCATCCGGAATCCCTACGGGTAAGGGTGCGGCGTGCTCGAACACTCTAGAAATCAACCGGAAATTGCACAATCCACTTGCCCATGGCATGACTTCCAGTAAGCGGCAGATACGGTGTGGTCCAACCCGTTCCCTCTTCGGCTACCGGCTCGGAGGCTTTGTCCGGCAGCATGGGAGACACCATGGAGATCCTCGTCGCCGTCATCGCTTTCGCAGGTTCGCTCTTGGCCGCCATCGCCACCGGCGCCCTGGTCAGGCGGCTGCGTGAGGAGCCAGAGGGCTGGTTGATCGCCTGGACCGTCGCGGCCGCGGCGCTGTGCCTGTCACTCGGCGTGATCGGGATCGGACATCTGGTCGGGTTCGGGGCCGCCACGTTCAGGATCTATCAGCTGACCGGGTCGCTGGTGGCGCCGCTCTGGATGGCGGTCGGGCTGGTTCAGCTCCTGTCGGAGAAGACGCCGCCGAGGTTCGTGGCGTGGCTGTTCGGCATCGCCTACACGGTCACGGCCTCGGTGATCCTCATGGTCGACCCGCTCATCTCCGACGAGATGGGCAAGACCCTCCCGACGGGGGGCGACCACTGGGCGATATTCCCCCACTACCTGCTGATCGGCGCGCACGTGCTGACCGCCCTGATCATGGCGGCCGGCGTGGTGATCGCCGCGCTGCGGTGGCGCGACGGCGACGAGTACGACACCGACAACCTGCACGCATCGCTGGTCGTCGTGCCGTCCGGGCTGGCCCTGGTGGGCGCGATGCGGTTCTCGGTGCCCGGCGTGTTCACGACCGTGCTGCTGATCGTCGCCGCCGCCGCGATCTGGTACACGGTGCTGCGCCCGCTGGCCCCGTACGAGGACGACGACGACTTCGACGACGAGCCGCTGGAGGAACGGCGGCCGGTGGGGCGGCGGACGGAGCCCGAGCCCGTCGCGAGCCCGCAGGGGCACGCCCAGGTCCCGCCGCGGCCGCGCCGGTCCGGGCTGGGCGACCTGGTGGCCGAGTACCGAGCGACGGGGGAGACCGACTACGCGGCCCGGATGACGCCGGGCGACCGCGGCCCGTCCACGGGGGAGACCGGGCGCATGGGCCCGCCCGAGACCGGCTACGCGGCCCGCATGCCGCCGGCTGACGCGGGCCCCTCGACCGGATACGTGATGAACGGCCGCACGGACCACGCGAGGCCGCCCCAGTCCTCGCCGATGGCCGCCGACGGGCCTGCCACCGGCGCCTTCTACCCGGGGGCCGACGTGTTCGCGCCGCGCGTGCCGGTGACCGGCCCGCAGCCCACCCTCCAGCCCTCCGCCCAGCCCCCCGCTCAGCCCGCTGCCCAGCCGGCCGGGCAGGGCTCCTCCGGGAGGCTGTCGCCGAACATCTACGGCATCCTCACCGTCTTCACGCTCATGGACGGCGCCGGCGCCGCGTTCGACCGGCTGGCCGAGCAGACCGTCGAGGCGGTGCGCAGGGGCGAGCCCGACACGCTGGTGTACGCCTGTCACGCGGTCAAGTCGGCGCCCCTGCAGCGCATCGTCTACGAGATCTACCGCGACGAGGTGGCCTACCGCGACCACCAGCGCCAGCCGCACGTCGAGCGGTTCGTCAGCGAGCGTCAGGCGATGGTGCTCGCCACCAACGTCATCGAGCTGGACATCAGCGCGGCCAAGGTCGTGCCGCTGCCGACAGTGATGTTCTAGACAGTGATGTTCTAGACAGTGATGTTCTAGACAGTGATGTTCTAGACAGTGATGTTCTAGACAGTGATGTTCTAGACAGTGATGTTCTAGACAGTGATGTTCTAGTCGGCCAGCGCCGCGCGCAGCCGGTCTTCGGAGACACGCCAGAAGTCGTGCTGGACACCGTCGACCAGGGTCACCGGGATCATCTCCCCGTAGCGCTCGCGCAGCTCGTCGGAGGTCTCGATGTTCACCTCGGACCACGGTACGCCCAGCTCGCCGGCGACCCGGGCGATGATCTCCCGGGCGTCCTCGCACAGGTGACAGCCAGGCTTGCCGATGAGGGTGATGCGATGCATGTCACCCACCGTAGCGCCCCTTGCCGGAGCGCTGACTTTGTGCATCGGTTCACAAAGGGATTAACCTGAAAGACGGTTCCATCCCGCCACGCGGCTCACCGCCGCCCGTTCCCCTGGAGCTCCCGCAGGTGAAGAGTCCGTCCCACCCCCGCGATCGCGGCATCCCCGAGGCTACGGTCGCCAGGCTGCCGTTGTACCTGCGGGCGCTGCACTTGATGGCGGAGCGGGGGATCGCGACGGTCAGCTCGGAGGACCTCGCCTCCGCGGCCGGGGTCAACTCGGCCAAGCTCCGCAAGGACCTGTCGCACCTGGGCTCCTACGGCACCCGCGGCGTCGGCTACGACGTGGAGTACCTCGTCTACCAGATCTCCCGTGAGCTGGGCCTGACGCAAGACTGGGCCGTCGCCATCGTCGGCATCGGCAACCTCGGCCGCGCGCTGGCCAACTACGGCGGCTTCGTCTCCAGGGGTTTCCGCGTCGCCGCGATGTTCGACGCCGACCCCGAAGTCGTGGGCGACACCATTGCGGGGTTGAATGTTGAACATATTGATGCGCTAGAAGCCGCGATCAAGCGGCGTGGAGTCTCGATCGTGGTTCTGGCTACACCGGCGGCGGCGGCACAGGAAGTGTGCGATCGTGTGGTTGCGGCTGGCGTCACCAGCATCCTCAACTTCGCTCCGGTGGTCCTCACCGTCCCGGACACCGTCGACGTCCGGAAGGTCGACCTTTCCATCGAGCTGCAGATTCTGGCGTTCCACGAGCAACGCAAGGCTGGGGGGCCACTCATGGCAGTGGACACGCAATGAGCGTTCTGGCGATCGGCCTGAGCCACCGGACCGCCCCGGTGGCCATGCTGGAACGCGTGTCCGTGACCGGCGACGCGCTGACCAAGCTGCTGCACGACGTGCAGGAAGACCTGTGCGTGGCGGAGACCTTCGTGGTCTCGACCTGCAACAGGGTCGAGGTCTACACCGCCGTCGACCGCTTCCACGCGGCCGTCTCCGCCGTCACCGGGCTGCTCAGCCGCCACTCCGGCGTGCCCGTCGACGAGCTGACCCCGCACCTTTACGTGCACTACGAGGAGCAGGCCGTCGAGCACCTGTTCTCCGTCGTGTGCGGCCTCGACTCGATGGTGGTCGGCGAGGGCCAGATCCTCGGCCAGGTACGCCAGGCGCTCAAGCTCGCCCAGAAGCACGGCACCGTCGGCGCCACCCTGAACGAACTGGCCCAGCACGCGCTGCGGGTCGGCAAGCGGGCCCAGACCGAAACCGGCATCGACAAGGCCGGCGCCTCCCTGGTGAGCGCCGGCCTGGCGCTGGCCGGCGAGCTGGCCGGACGGCGCGCGCTGGTGGTCGGCGCGGGCTCGATGAGCTCCCTGGCCGCCGTGACGCTCGCGCGCGCAGGGGTGACCGACATCGTCATCGCCAACCGTACGTACGAGCGCGGCGCCCGGCTGGCCGCGTCCGTCGGCGGCCGGGCGGTGGAGTTCGGCGCGGTCGGCCGCGAGCTGGCCGACGCCGACCTCGTCATCACCTGCACCGGCGCCGGCCGCCACGTGATCACCGCCGACATGGTGACGCGCGGCGCGTTCCTGCTCGACCTGGCGCTGCCCCACGACATCGACCCGGCCGTGCGCGCCGTCCCCGGCGTCACCCTGGTCGACCTGGAGACCATCCACGAGTCCGGCATCGGCTACCGTGAGGGCGACGCGGTGCGTTCCGCGCGCTGGCTCCTCGCCGAGGAGCTGACCGCCTACCTCGACGCCGCCCGTGCCTCCCGCGTCACCCCGACGGTGGTGGCGCTGCGCAGCAAGGCCGCGGGGGTGGTCGAGTCCGAGCTGGGCAGGCTGATGATGAGGGTGCCCGGCCTGGACGAGAAGACCAGGGACGAGGTGACCCTGACCGTGCAGAGGGTCGTCGACAAGCTCCTGCACGAGCCCACTGTGCGTGTCAAGCGGCTCGCCACCTCTCCTGGAGGCGATCATTATGCGGAAGCGCTGCGCGAGCTGTTCGACCTGGATCCGAAGATGCCCGAAGCCGTAAGGGAGGTAGAGCTGTGACCCCGCAGCCCTTGAAGCTGGGCACCCGTCGCAGCCTGATGGCCACGACGCAGTCGCGGATGGTCGCCGACGCCTACACAGAACACACCGGACGCGCCATCGAGCTCGTCGGCGTCACGACGTTCGGCGACGTGAGCAAGGCCCACCTGGCCCAGCTCGGCGGCACCGGCGTGTTCGTCAGCGCGCTGCGCGACAAGCTGCTCGAAGGCGAGATCGACTTCGCCGTCCACTCCCTGAAGGACCTGCCGACCAAGCCCGACCCGCGTATCGAGCTGGCCGCGCTCCCCACCCGCCACGACCACCGCGACGCGCTCGTCGGCCCGGCCAAGTTCGCCGACCTGCCGCCGGGCGCCCGCGTCGGCACGGGCTCGCCGCGCCGCGTCGCCATGCTCCGCGCGCTCCGTCCCGACCTGGAGTACGTGCCGATCCGCGGCAACGCCGAGACCCGCATCGGCAAGATCGCCGCCGGCGAGCTGGACGCGGTCGTGCTCGCCTCGGCCGGCCTCACCAGGATCGGGCGGACCGCCGAGATCGCCGAGATCTTCGAGGTCGACCGGGTGCTGCCCGCCCCGGGCCAGGGCTCGCTGGCCGTGGAGTGCCTCGCCGACCGGGCCGACATGGTCGAGTTCCTCGGTCAGCTCGACGACCCGCGGACCCGCTCCGCGGTGGCCGCCGAGCGGGCCATCCTGGCCGCGCTCGAAGCGGGCTGCTCTGCCCCTGTGGGTGCTTTCGGGCTCGATGACGGGCAGACTCTCAACCTGACCGCCGCGGTCGTCGCTGTCGACGGCCGTCAGGCGGTGCGCAAGTCCACCGCCGGCTCTCCTTCGGAGGCGGAAGATCTGGGTCGCCGGCTCGCGGCCGAGATGCTTCGCGAAGGGGCCGACAGATTGATGGGGGAGCATTCCCATTGAGCTCCGATAGTCCTACCTCCGGTTTCGTCGCGTTCGTTGGCGCCGGGCCCGGTGATCCCAACCTCCTCACGCTGCGTGGCGCCGAGCTGCTCGGCAAGGCAGACGTCGTCGTTCCGGGTGTGGAGGCCCACCGGTCCCTGCTCCGTCACAGCCGGCCCGAGGTGGAGGTGACCGAGGGCGACTACCTCGGCCACGCCGCCGCCGGCCGGCTCGTCGTGCGCCTGTGCGAGGGCGACCCGATGCTGTTCTCCTCGGTCTCCGAGGAGGTCGCGGCCTGCGCCGCGGCTGAGGTGGACTTCGAGATCGTGCCCGGCGTGCCGTCCGCGACCGCCGTGCTCGCCTACGCGGGCATCCCCTCCGCGATGTCGACGCCGGAGTTCCGCGTCGTCGACGCCGCCCGGGAGCAGGACTGGGCCTCCCACGCCGCCTGCCCCGGCACGCTCGTCATCTACAACGGCCTGCCCGAGGCCGTGGCCATCGGCAAGGCGCTGATCGGCGGGGGCAAGCCCGACACCACTCCGGTGGCCGTCACCGCTTCAGGCACCACCACCGAGCAGCACACCGTGGTGTCCACCCTCGGCAGGCTGCAGGCCGACCTCAAGCACGCCGCGCTGGCCGAGCCCGCCCTGATCACGGTGGGCGAGGCCGTCCGCATGCGCAACACGCTGTCGTGGTTCGAGACCAAGCCGCTGTTCGGCTGGCGGGTGCTGGTCCCGCGCACGAGGGAGCAGTCCCAGGCCCTGTCCGAGCAGCTCGTCTCGTACGGCGCGGTGCCGGAGGAGGTGCCGACCATCTCGGTCGAGCCGCCGCGCACCCCGCAGCAGATGGACCGCGCCATCAAGGGCCTGGTCACCGGCCGCTACGAGTGGGTGGTCTTCACCAGCGCCAACGCCGTCAAGGCGGTGCGGGAGAAGTTCGAGGAGTACGGGCTCGACGCGCGTGCCTTCGCCGGGCTCAAGGTCGCCGCGGTCGGCGACGCCACCGCGCGGGCGCTGATCGAGTTCGGCGTCCGGCCCGACCTGCTGCCCTCCGGCGAGCAGTCGTCGGAAGGGCTCGTGGACGAGTGGCCGCCGTACGACTCGATGCTCGACCCGATCAACCGGGTGCTGCTGCCCAGGGCCGACATCTCGACCGACACGCTCGTCGCCGGGCTCACCGAGCTCGGCTGGGAGTGTGACGACGTCACCGCCTACCGCACCGTGCGGGCCGCGCCGCCGCCCGCCCCGATCCGCGAGGCGATCAAGGGCGGCGGCTTCGACGCCGTGCTGTTCACCTCGTCCTCGACCGTACGCAACCTCGTCGGCATCGCCGGCAAGCCGCACAACGTCACGATCATCGCCGTGATCGGGCCGCAGACGGCCAAGACGGCCGAGGAGTTCGGGCTGCGCGTGGACGTCATGGCGAGCAAGCCCTCCGCCTCGGCCCTGGCGACAGCGCTGGCGGAGTTCGGCGCCAAGCAGCGGTCGGCGGCGCTCTCCGCCGGCGACACCCCGCGCAAGCCGTCCCAGAACCGCAGGGGCGCCAGAAGGAGGGCCAAGTGAGCGCCGAGTTCCCCGTCGCCCGCCCGCGCAGGCTGCGCCGCACCCCGGCGCTGCGCAGGATGGTGGCCGGCACCCGCCTGCACCCCGCCGACCTGATCCTGCCCCTGTTCGTCAAGGAGGGCATCGCGGAGCCCCACCCGGTCGGCTCCATGCCCGGCGTCTACCAGCACAGCCGCGACTCGCTGCGGAAGGCCGCGCTCGACGCGGCCGAGGCCGGCGTCGGCGGGCTGATCCTGTTCGGCGTGCCCGCCGTCAAGGACGCCCGCGGCTCGGCCGCCGACGACCCCGGCGGCATCCTTCAGGTGGCGCTGCGCGACGTGAGCGCCGAGGTCGGCGACGCCATCGTGGTGATGGCCGACACCTGCCTCGACGAGTTCACCGACAACGGCCACTGCGGCATCCTCACCGAGAGCGGCGAGGTCGACAACGACGCCACCCTGGAGCGCTACGCGTCCATCGCGGTCGCGCAGGTCAGGGCCGGCTCCCAGATGGTGGCGCCGAGCGGCATGATGGACGGCCAGGTCGGGGCCATCAGGGCGGCGCTCGACGCCGACGGGTTCACCGGCGTCCCGATCCTCGCCTACACGGCCAAGTACGCCTCGGCCTTCTACGGGCCGTTCAGGGACGCCGCCGAGTGCGCGCCCCAGTTCGGCGACCGGGCCAGTCACCAGCAGGACCCGGCGGGCCCGCTGGAGGAGGCGCTCCGCGAGGCCAGGCTCGACCTGGCCGAAGGGGCCGACGCCGTCATGGTCAAGCCCGCGCTCGCCTACCTCGACGTCATCCGCCGCTTCCGTGACGAGGTGGACGTGCCCGTCGCCGCCTACCAGGTGAGCGGCGAGTACGCGATGATCGAGGCCGCCGCCGCCAACGGCTGGGTCGACCGCGACCGCATGATCATGGAGTCGCTGGTGTCGATCAAGCGCGCCGGGGCCGACCTGATCCTCACTTACTGGGCGACCGAGGTGGCACGCCGCCTCTAACCATGGGGTTCGGGTCATGTCCTGAGACGTGTGCGTTAGAGTGCCATAAGACGTGCTGGTGTGTCCCGCGTGTGCGCCAGGCCAGGAGACGGGACTGCCTCAGGCACGGTGACTTCGACGGGAGACACCATGGTGGGGGTACCTCTGGCTCGCCGTACCAGAAGGAAACCGCGGCATTCGCGGCTCGACGCCGTCCTCGGCTACGCCGCTCTGGGATGGCCGGCCGTGCCGGGCGCTCATCCGCTGCGCAACGGCCCCCGCGCCTGCTCGTGTGACCGCGTCGGCTGTCCCGACCCGGGCGCCCACCCGCTGTCGCCCGCCTGGAACATGCAGGCCACGACCGACACGGCGCAGCTCACCCGCTGGTGGCGCAACGACCCCGAGGCCAACGTCATCCTGCCCACCGGACGCGTGTTCGACGTGTTCGACGTGCCGCTCTCCACCGGCCTGTCGGCCCTCGCCAGGATCGACGCCGCCGGAGCTCCCTCAGGCCCGGTCGCCGCCAACGGCGACCGGGTCCTGTTCTATGTGGCCACCCGCGGCAACCCCGACGACGAGGACGAGTGGTGGTCCTGTCAGCTCGACTGTGACCCGGCCACCATCGAGGACACGCCTGGCCTGCGCTGGCACTGCCGCGACAGCTACGTCCTCGCCCCGCCGTCCACCCTCACCACCGGACAGCCCGTCTCCTGGCTGCGCACCCCCGACGGCCGCCCGCTCCCCGACCCGCTCCGCGTGCTGGAGTGGCTCGCCGACTAACCTGTTTCGCGTGAGCCGTACAAAGAACTCCGACGATCTGTTCGCCCGCGCCAGCGCCGTCGTGCCGGGCGGGGTGAACTCTCCGGTCCGCGCGTTCGGCGCGGTCGGCGGCACGCCGCGCTTCATGGTCTCCGGCCAGGGGCCCTACATCACCGACGCCGACGGCAACCGCTACGTCGACCTGGTGTGCTCGTGGGGTCCGATGATCCTGGGTCACCGGCACCCCGCGGTCGTGGAGGCGGTGGCCGAGGCGGCCTCGCGCGGCTTCTCGTACGGGACCGCGACCCCGGGAGAGGTCGAGCTGGCCGAGGAGATCGTGGCCCGGGTGGCGCCCGTGGAGAAGGTGCGGCTGGTCAGCTCCGGCACCGAGGCGACGATGAGCGCGGTGCGGCTGGCCCGCGGGTTCACCGGCCGGTCCAAGGTCGTCAAGTTCGCCGGCTGCTACCACGGTCACGTCGACGCGCTGCTGGCGTCGGCCGGGTCGGGGGTGGCCACGTTCGGGCTGCCCGACACGCCTGGCGTGACCGGCGCCTCGGCGGCCGACACGATCGTGCTGCCCTACAACGCGATCGACCTGGTCGAGCAGGCCTTCGAGGCGGCGGAGATCGCCTGCGTCATCACCGAGGCGTGCCCGGCCAACATGGGCATCGTGCCGCCGCTCGACGGCTTCAACAGCCGCCTGCGCGAGCTGTGCACCCGCCACGGGGCGCTGCTCATCGTGGACGAGGTCCTGACGGGCTTCCGCGTCTCGCGCTCCGGATGGTACGGGCTGGACCCGGTCGAGGCCGACCTGATGACGTTCGGCAAGGTCATGGGCGGAGGGCTCCCGGCGGCGGCGTTCGGCGGGCGCGCCGACGTCACGGCGCATCTGGCTCCCGAGGGTCCCGTCTACCAGGCGGGCACCCTGTCGGGCAACCCGCTGGCCTGCGCCGCCGGGCTGGCCACACTGCGCGCGCTCGACGACGCCGCCTACGCCGAGGTCGGCGCCGCCGCCCGCGCCGTCGCCGAGGCCGCCACCTCGGCGCTGACGGCCGCCGGCGTGCCGCACCGGCTGCAGACGGCGGGCAACCTGTTCTCCATCTTCTTCACCGACCGGCAGGTCACGGACTTCGCCGACGCCCAGACGCAGAACACGGCTGCCTACCGGGCGTTCTTCCACAGCATGCTCGACCAGGGGGTCTATCTGCCGCCGTCGGCGTACGAGGCGTGGTTCCTGTCGGCCTCCCACGGCGACGACGCGCTGGCCCGGGTCGCCGACGCCCTTCCCGCCGCCGCCAAGGCCGCCGCCGCGGTCCTCTGACGGGCGCCGCGCCGGAGCCCGGCCCCTCGGGTGTGAGGCGGTCTAGTCAGGTAGACGTGGGGTGAGACCGGCCGGGGCGGCGTGGTCCCAGAGGGCCGACAGCGGGGTGAAGAAGATCCGGTCGCCCGACGGCAGGTTCGTGTCGCCGAGGTGGAGCACGTACCCGGCGCGGAAGCGGTCGCCCAGGTTGTCCCTCAGCCAGCGCAGGTGCCGGGCGTCGTCCGGCTTGGGCGTGGCCGAGGCCTTGACCTCGATGCCGATGACGGTGCCGTCCCGGCGTTCCAGAATGAAATCGACCTCGCGTTTGTCCCGGTCTCGGTAGTGGCGCAGGGTGACGTGCCGCTGGGTGAACGTCGTCAGCTTGAGCAGTTCGGCGAAGACGAAGGTCTCGAGCAGCCCGCCGAGAGCCGGGTGGCCGGGTGCGCGCAGGGCTTCGGCGTCCACGTCGAGCAGGTAGGCGGCCAGGCCGCTGTCGGTGACGTAGGTCTTCGGCGCGTGCGTCACCCGGGAGGAGAAGTTGTTCGACCAGGCGGGCGCGGAGGCCACGAGAAAGACCGTCTCCAGGTAGGCGAGATAGGAGCGGACGGTCGCCGCGTCGAGCCCGAGGCTGTTGGCGAGCTGGGCCAGGACGAGCTGCCCGCTCGCGCGGGCGGCTACGAGAGCGATCAGGTCGGGGATCGAGCTCGCCTTGGTGACGTGCGCGAACTCGCGGATGTCGTGGGAGATCACGGTGTCGAGGTAGCCGCGGAACCAGGTGCGCAGGGCGAGAGGGGAACTGAGGCGAAGGACCTCGGGATAGCTGCCCTGGCAGATCAGCCGGAGGTAGTCCTCCCGCGTCCAGGCTGACCGCGGCTCGGTCACCGACGCTGGATCGGCGAACACCTGGTCGCAGAAGCCGCCTGTGCCGCCGGTGCGTTCGGCCACGGCGAAGGGCCACAGGTCGACGAAGGCCACCCGTCCCGCGAGAGACTCCGACAGGGTCGGCACGCTGAGGAATCGCGTGGACCCGGAGAGGACGAACTGGCCGGGGCGCCAGTCCTCGTCCACGACCTGCTTGATGGCCAGGACCAAGGCGTCGCCGGCTCGCTGGATCTCGTCGATGATGACGGGCTGCGGCTGCTGACGGGCGAAGGTCCGCGGATCGTCGCGGGCGATCGCGAGCTGTGACGGGTCGTCGAGTGCGGCGAAGGTGGCGTCGCCGAAGCGCCTGCACGATTGCAGGAGGGTCGTCTTGCCGCACTGGCGGGGGCCGTTGACCACGACGATCCGCAGCTCGCTGAGCAGCTCCCTGAGTCGGCTCGCGGCGAGCCGGGGCACGAGATCCATCTGACCTCCCACGTGCGCATTCGCGATCCGCGAACCACAGTCTCCCAGATCTGCCGGAGACTCAACCCCTGATTCGCGGGGCAAGTTTTCCCTGATCTGCCGTGCGGTGAGTCGCTATTTCGCGAGCGCGGTTTTCCCCGGTTCGCGGGAGGACGGCGCGGGGGTTCGCCGGCGGGTGCCCGCGTACAGGACGCCGGTGACGATCAGGGCGGCGGCGGCGACGCGGAGCCAGGTGAGGGGCTCGCCGGTGAAGAGGGCGGCCGAGGTCATGCCGAAGACCGGCACGAGGAGCGTGTAGGGGGCGACGGTGGAGGCGTCGTAGCGGCGCAGGAGGAAGCCCCAGACGCCGAAGCCGACGAGTGTCGAGACGAAGGCCACGTACAGGAGGGACAGCCAGCCCTCCAGCGGGGCCGTCAGGGTGGGGACGCCCTCCAGCCAGAGTGACAGGAGCAGGAGCGGCGGCGACGACAGGGCGCTGACCCAGACCATGAAGCGCAGCGAGTCGGGCGGGGCGGCCTTGCGCTGGGCGATGTTGCCGAGGCCCCAGGCCGCGGCGGCGGCGACGCACAGGGCGAAGGCGCCGATCGGGCCGGAGGCGCCGAAGTCGAGCGCCACCAGGGCCAGGCCGCCGAACGCGACGGCCAGGCCCGTCACCCGGCGCGCGGTGAGACGCTCGCCGAGGAGCGTCACCGCGAACAGGATCGTGAACAGCACCTGCATCTGCAGGACCAGCGAGGTCAGCCCGGCCGGCATGCCGGCCCGCATGCCCACGAGCAGCAGGGCGAACTGGCCGGCGCCGGTCGTGGCGGCGACCGCGGCGATCCAGCGCCAGGGCACGGCCGGGCGGCCGACCAGGAGCAGGGCGGGGAAGGCCGCCATCGCGAACCGCAGGCCCGCGTACAGCAGGGGCGGGAAGTGCTCCAGCCCCACCTGCATGACGACGAAGTTGACCCCCCAGACGGCGGCCAGCCCGATGGCGAGCGCCAGATGAGGGGGTCTCAGCGTGTTCACGGCGATCCTGTGGATCGCGGCTCGGCCCCGGGGTTCATGCGGCGATCTAGGCGGCCTTGCGGACCCGGGCCGCGCGCTGCTCGCGGGCCTGCTCGGCGAGGGTCTTCAGGTACGAGGTGGACTGGAACGACTTCTGCTTCGGCTTAAGGATTCGCATGCAACTATTTTCCAACGCTACAGAGTGAAGGACAAGCGAGACTTTCTACGCTTAACGCTTTAGACTCGCTTACATGTTGGACCTCAACCGGCTCAAGGCCCTCCACGCCGTGCACGTCTACGGCTCCGTCGGAGCCGCCGCCGACGCGCTGATGGTCACCCCCTCGGCCGTGTCGCAGCAGATAGCCAAGCTGGAGCGGGAGACCGGCGCGCGGCTGGTCGAGCGCAACGGGCGCGGGGTGCGGCTGACGGACGCCGCCGGGCTGCTCGCCGAGCACGCCGAGCGCATCCTCGCCCTGGTCGAGACCGCCGAAGCCGACTTCGAGGCGCTGCGCGGCCAGGTCGTCGGCCGGCTCAACGTGGGCGCGTTCCCGACCGCCGCCCGCGGCCTGATGCCGCTCACCCTCGCCGAGCTCCGGCAGCGCCACCCCGACCTGTCGGTGCAGCTGTACGAGCGCGAGCCTGAACGGGTGGTCCGCGAGGTCGCCAGGGGAGAGCTCGACCTGGTGGTCGTGCAGGACTGGCTCAACCGGCCGATGCCCATCCCCGACGGTCTTTCCAGGAAGACGCTGCTCGAGGACATCGCCGACGTGGCGCTCCCCGCGAACCACCCGCTGGCCGGCGAACGGGAGATCCAGCTGTCCGCGCTCTGCGGCGAGCGGTGGATCAGCTCCTCGCCCGGCACCATCTGCCACGACTGGCTGGTGTTCACGCTGCGCAGCGCCGAGCTGGAGCCGGAGATCGCCTCCATGGCCGACGAGTACCCCACCCAGCTCGCGCTGGTCGCGGCCGGGCTCGGCTGCGCGATCGTGCCGCGCCTGGGCCGCGACCCGGTGCCGGCGGGCGTCCGGCTGGTCCCCCTGCTGCCGCGCCAGACCCGCCGGATCTACGCGCTCTGGCGCAGCGACGCCGCCCGCCGCCCCGCCATCAGGGCGACGGTCGACGCTCTCGTACGGGCGGGCGAAACCGCGCAGGACGGCTGGATCAGCTGAGCGCGATGGCCACCACGCCGCCGACGATCACGCCCGCGGCCAGCAGGCGGTGGCGCAGCCCGTCCTCGGCGAGCAGCCGCCCGCCCAGCACGACCGCGATCAGCACGCTGATCTCGCGCGCCGGCGCGACCAGGCTCACCGGCGCCCTGGTGAACGCCACCAGCACCAGCAGGTAGGACACGAAGATGAGCACCGCCGCCGTCACGATCGTGCCCCGGTGCGCCCGCCAGGCCGCCGCCATCAGCGCCCGCCGCCGCCCGCGCAGCACGAACGGGGCCAGCACGATCATGCGCCCCACCTCGCCCAGGTAGTTGAGCAGGATCGGGGCCACCGCGAAGGTGCTCACCACCCGCGAGTCCCACACCGTGTAGGCGGCGATGAACACCCCGGTGGCCAGCCCGAACGCCAGCCCTTTCAGGTCCGCCCCGCCGGCGCGCCCGCTCATCAGGAACACCCCGGCGCCCACCAGGAGGATCCCGGCGATCCCCACCGGCGTCGGCCGCTCGCCCAGGAACAGCACCGCCACCAGGCTCGCCAGCATCGGCCCCGTGCCGCGCGCCACCGGGTAGACGATCGACAGGTCGCCGCTGCCGTACCCCCGCTGCAGCAGCAGGAAGTACGTCATGTGGATCGCGGTGCTGACCCCGATCACCGCCAGGTCCGCCCACCCCACCCGGGGTCGCGCCACCAGCAGGAACCCGGCGAACAGCGGGCTCCACACCACCGCGCCCGCCGCCGCCACGAGCCAGACGAACACCAGGCCGTCGACGTGCGCGGCCTTCTTGCTCAGGAGGTTCCACGACGCGTGCGCGACGGCCGCGACCAGGACGAGAACCAGAGCCAGAGGATCCAATCGGCGGCTCCTTCCGGGAGGCCCCGACTTTACTCCGGCGGCGATCAGCCCTGGCGATCAGGGACCGCCGAGCGGATAAGCTGAGGCCACCATGGCTGAAACCACCGTCGTCCACCTGCTGCGCCACGGTGAGGTGCACAATCCCGGCGGCATTCTCTACGGCAGGCTGCCGGGCTACCACCTGTCCGAGACGGGCGAGCTGATGGCCAAGACCGTCGCCAAGGCGGTGTCCGGGCGCGACATCGTGGCCGTCTACAGCTCGCCGCTGGAGCGCGCCCGCGAGACCGCGGCCCCCGTCGCGGCCGCCCACGGGCTTGAGGTGATCATCGAGGAGCGGCTGCTGGAGGCCGGCAACCTGCTCGAAGGCCGGGCCGTCGGGCAAGGGCTGCAGATCCTGCGCAGCCCGCGCAACTACCGCTACTTCTGGAACCCGATGCGTCCTTCCTGGGGCGAGCCCTATCCGGTGATCGTCGCGCGCATGCGCACGGCCATCGACGACGCCAGGGAGGCGGGGCGCGGCCACGAGGTCGTCATGGTCAGCCACCAGCTGCCCATCTGGGCCGTCCGGATGGCGGCGGAGGGCCGGCGCAGGCTCTGGCACGACCCGAGACGCAGGCAGTGCGCCCTGGCCAGCCTGACCTCGTTCACGTTCGAGGGCGACCGGCTCGTCAGCGTCGGCTACAGCGAGCCTGCCGGGTCGATCGACAGGGGCCCCAGCGTGCCGGGCGCCTGACCGCGCCGGTAGAGTTGCAAGCTCTACCGCTTGTAGTACAAGGAGATCTTCCTCCCGTGCGCGCCAAGTCAATCTCCCTGGTCCTCCTTGCCGTTCTGGTGACGGGATGCGCCGGCAGTCAGAGCGGGCAACCGCAGGCGGGCGACACGCGGTTCGTCGCGGGCGACGGGAAGATGCAGGTGTTCGAGGCCGCCGACCGCAAGCCCGCGCCGGCGGTCGAGGGCCCGACCCTCGACGGCGGCACGGCCTCGCTGGCCGCGCACAAGGGCAAGGTCGTCGTGATCAACTTCTGGGCGTCCTGGTGCGCGCCCTGCCGGGCCGAGGCCCCGGTGCTCAAGGAGGTCGCGGCCGAGACCAAGGCCGGCGGCGTGGAGTTCATCGGCGTCGACTTCAAGGACCGCAAGGCCGACGCGCTGGCCTTCGAACGCACCGAGGGCACGGGTTACCCGAGCATCTACGACCAGCCGGGCAAGGTCGCCCTGGCCTTCCAGGGCACGGTGCCGCCCGCCGCCATCCCGTCCACGCTCATCATCGACAAGCAGGGCCGGATCGCGGCCAGGGCGCTCGGCGCGGTCCGCTACACCGACCTGAAGAACGCGGTGCTCAAGGTGCGCGATGAGTGATGTCGTCGCGTCCGGCTCCCTGCTGCTGGCCGTGCCGATCGCGTTGCTGGCGGGGCTGGTGTCGTTCCTGTCGCCGTGCGTGCTGCCGCTGGTCCCGGGCTATCTCTCGTACGTGACGGGCATGAGCGACGATCCCAAGCGGGGGCGGCTGGTGCTCGGCACCACGCTGTTCGTGGCCGGGTTCGGGGCCGTGTTCGTGCTCAGCGGCGCCCTGTTCGGGCAGCTCGGCCAGGCCATGCTGGTCAACGCCGACCTGATCACGCGGGTGCTCGGTGTGCTGACGATCCTGCTCGGGCTGGCCTTCATGGGCGTCTTCCCGCAGTTGATGCGCGACGTGCGCATCCACCGGCTGCCCGCCGCCGGGCTCGCCGGGGCGCCGCTGCTCGGCGTGGTGTTCGGGCTCGGCTGGACGCCGTGCATCGGGCCCACTCTGGCCGTGGTGCTCACGCTCGGGCTGAACGAGGGCAGCGCCTCGCGCGGCGCGCTGCTGGCCGTCGCCTACGCGCTGGGGCTCGGGCTGCCGTTCGTCGTCGCCGCCCTGGCCTACAGCAAGGCGCTGCGCACCTTCCGCGCCATCCGCCGCCACTCCCGGCTGATCACCAGGATCGGCGGCGGCATGATGGTGGCCGTCGGGGTGGCCCTGGTCACCGGCCTGTGGGGAGAGATGATCGCGACCATGCAAGGGCTCATCGGCGGATTCAGGCCGGTGATCTGATGACTGTCTCCGACCTGGAGCGGAAGCAGGAGCCGAAGCGGGCGGGGCTCGGCCCGGCGGGCTGGCTCCGCTGGTCCTGGCGCACGCTCACCTCGATGAAGACGGCGCTGCTCCTGCTGTTCCTGTTCGCGCTGGCCAGCATCCCCGGCTCGCTGATCCCGCAGCGCGGCGTCGAGCCCGACCAGGTGGCGCGCCTCTACGAGGAGAGCCCGGACCTGGCCGTCTGGTACGACCGGTTCCAGCTCTTCGACGTCTTCAGCTCCGTCTGGTTCGCCGCCATCTACCTGCTGCTGTTCACCTCGCTGATCGGCTGCATCGTCCCGCGCACCGGCACCTACCTGCGCGAGCTGCGCCGCAAGCCGCCCGCCGCGCCGCGCAACCTGTCCAGGCTGCCCCACCACGCCGCCTTCGAGAGCGACCTGACCGTCGAGGAGGCCGCCCGGCGGCTGCGCAAACTGCGCTTCCGGGTGGTCACCGGAGACGGCTGGGTGGCCGCCGAGAAGGGCTACCTGCGCGAGACCGGCAACCTGCTCTTCCACGTCGCGCTGCTCGGCCTGCTGGCGGCCGTCGGCATCGGCTCCGTGTTCGGCTACCGCGGCAACGTGCTCGTGGTCGAGGGCGACGGGTTCGCCAACACCGTCGCCGCCTACGACCGCTACATGCCGGGGCCGCGGGTCAACGCCGAGTCGCTGGAGCCGTTCGCGTTCGAGCTGAGCGACTTCCAGGCGACCTACCAGGTGGGCGGCGACAACTCGGGCCAGGAGCTCGACTACTCCGCCCATCTCAAGGTCAACGACTCGCCGGGCGCGCCCGCCCGCGACTACGAGCTGAAGGTCAACGAGCCGCTCGACGTCAACGGCACCCAGACCTACCTCATCGGCCACGGCTACGCCCCCGAGTTCCGGGTCACCGACGGCGAGGGGCAGGTCGCCTTCGAGGGGCCGGTGCCGTGCCTCATCGAGGACAAGCCGACGCTCACCTCCGGATGCGTGGTCAAGGTGCCCGACGCCCAGCCGTCGCAGCTCGGGTTCCTGCTGCGCTTCCTGCCGACCAGCACGCCGCTCACGGACGGCGGTCACGCCTCGTCCTTCCCCGGCGCGGTCGTCCCGGAGGTGCAGGTTCTCGGCGCGTTCAGCGGCGACCTGGGGCTGCGCTCGGGTGTGCCGCAGTCCGTGTACGAGCTCGCCCCGCCCGAGATCATGAAGAAGCTCAACCCGCTGGTGATGGGCGAGGCGGCGGGCGACCCGCTGGCCGTGGGCAAGTCGCTGGAGCTGCCCGGCGGGGCGGGCAAGCTGGAGTTCACCGGCGTCAAGGAGTGGATCACGCTCCAGATCGCCTACGACCCCGGCCGGCTCCCGGCCCTGCTGGCGGCCGGCACGGCCACCATCGCCATCGTGTTCTCGCTCGTGATCCGCCGCCGCCGGGTGTGGGTGCGGGTCAAGGACGGCAGGGCCGACGTGGGTGGGCTCACCCGCACCGAGGGCTCCGCGGCGGGGTTCGCCGAGGAGTTCGACGAGATCGTCAAGGAACTAGCAGGAGACAAGGATGTCCGCTGAGACACTGGCAGAGCTGAGCGACCTGTTCGTGGTCGCCGCCGTCCTGCTCTACCTGGCAGCCATGATCGGGTTCGCCGTCGAGCTCGCGTTCGGCCGGGCGCGCGCCGAGACCCGTCAGGTACGGGGCGGCGCCCGCGTTCCGGTGGGCGTGGGCGCCGAGGGCGACACGCCGCACCCGGGAGAGGTCGCGGAGGCGTCAGGCGGAGCCGTGGCCGAGGGGCCCGAGCCGCCGGCCTGGGCGCGCAAGGCCGGCACGGTCGCGCTGGTGATCGCCTGGCTCGGCTGGGCCGCCAACCTGACCGCCATCGCCACGCGCGGCCTGGCCGTCGACCGGTGGCCGTGGGGCAACATGTACGAGTTCGTGGTGGCCATCTGCTTCGCCGCCGTGACCGCGTTCCTGGTCGCCCACCTGCGGCAGAACATCCGCTTCCTCGGCGCCTTCGTCATGGTCTCGGCCGCGCTCGGGCTCGGGCTGGCCGTGCTCAAGTTCTACACGGTGGCGGGGCCGGTGGTGCCGGCGCTCAACTCCTACTGGATCGCCATCCACGTCTCGGCCGCGATCCTCGCCAGCGGCATGTTCGTGCTGGCCGGGGCGTCGGGCGTCCTCTACCTGATCCGCGGTGACGGGCTGTCGCGGCTGCCGTCCAAGGACGACCTGGAGAAGGTCGCGCACAAGGCCATCGTGGTGGCGTTCCCGCTGTGGACGTTCGCCGTCATCGCGGGCGCGCTCTGGGCTGACAAGGCGTGGGGCCGCTACTGGGGCTGGGACCCCAAGGAGGTCTGGTCGTTCATCACCTGGATCGGCTACGCGGCCTACCTCCACGCCCGCGTCACGGCGGGCTGGCGCGGGAACAAGGCGACCATCGTCCAGCTCGTCGCCTTCGCCTGCCTGCTGTTCAACCTGTTCGGCGTGAACATCTTCATCTCCGGGCTCCACAGCTACGCCGACGTCGGCTGACGCGTACCGCGGGCAGCGGAAAGACACCCGGTGGCGGCGCCGGGTGTCACTTCTGTGGTCGGAGGGGGTCGGCGGGGGGTGTGGGGGAGCCCGTCAGGCCTCGGACTCGCCGCGGAGGCGGCGCTCGAGCTCCTTCAGGAAGTCGGGGTCGTCGTCGGGGCCCTTGGGCATGACCCCGGCCTCACCGGCGACCGGACGTGCCGCGACGACGGCCTTGGGACGGCCGCGCATCATCCAGAAAACGCCGCCGACTATGGGGACCGCGGCGACGATGATCAACCACACGGCTTTGGGGGACTGCTGGACCTCTTCCTCGGGGGTCGTGATGACATCGAACAACGAGAACAGCCAGAAGGCCAGAAGAGCCAGGCCGATTAGAACACCTGCCATGCCCGAACTGTAAGCCATCTTGAGACCGATCGTGCCACCTGATGTCCCATTCAGGATGACTAAGGAAGATCTGCGTCGTACCGTGGAACCCGGTTCCCCCGGGCTGGCGAGAGGTGCGATGGCCATTTCCAGTGACAAGGGACGCCATCGGCGGGGCCGATGGTGGCGGCGCGGGTCCTACCTCTTCTCCCGGCGCACCGAGGCGCCACCCGAGGCGGAGCGCTCGTTCTGGTCCGCCCGCCGCGGCAACCGTACCCGTGAGGTCGACGCCAGGCCGCCGGGCATGGGCGACACCGCGGAGCCGGAACGGTCCCGGCACGCGGGGAAGGACCAGCGTCCCGAGCGCTCGCGCCGTCCGGAGAAGGACCGTGACAAGGACCGGCCGCGCCGTTGGGAGGGACGCGAGCGGCTGTCCGCCGCGGTCGTCGAGGAGCCGCGCTACACCTGGCACGACTTCGAGCTCCTGGACGCCTTACCCCGGGCGCAGCCCAACCGCCCCGACGCGCCGCCGATGGGCGACGGGCTGCGCCACTGCGGCAAGCTGGAGCGGATCCTGCACCGCCAGTGGGACGCCAGGCTGGGCCCGCCGCCCCCCGAGGTGGTCCGGGCCGTGGAGAGTCTGGCGAGGCTGCCCGACCGGCTCAAGGAGAAGCTGGCCGCCGGCCTCGAAGGCATCTACGTCGGCCCCGGCGGCGTTCCCGACCTGGACGACATGGGCTACCTGCGCGGCGCGCCGCTGCCGTCGGGCCGCGCCACCTGGGACATCTGCGCGGGCGCGTACGGCGAGCGCAAGATCGTGGTGGGTGACCGGCCGTCGCCGACGCCCGACGTGATGATGCACGAGGTGGGGCACGCCATCGACGACATCGACTCGGCGTTCGGCGAGTGGGTCTCCGACTCGCCGGACTTCGCGGCGCTGTTCGAGCGGGTGGAGCCGCTGCTGGTGTCCGCGTTCCACCGTCAGGGCGGCGGGCTGGGCCGCAAGGAGTTCTTCGCCGACGCCTTCGCCGCGATCGCCGCGCGCCAGCGTCCGGCCCTGGTGGACATGCTCGGCGGCAACACGCGGCTGGCGCTCGACGTCATGCTGTTCTTCAACAGGCGTTACGGAATCTAGGTGGTAGGCCATGTACGTCATCCGGCTCGCTGACGGCACCCTGAGGGTGCCGCGGAGCCTGGCCAGCGAGGACGGGCGTCTGATCGGCAACGGCTTCGTGGAGATCGGGCCGGACGACCCCGACTACGGCCAATGGCTGCCCGAGTCGGTGACCGAGGAGGAGGCCGCCGAGCGCCGGCGTCGCTGGGTGGAGGAGAACGACGCGCTGGAGCGGGAGTTCCTGGCGTTCAAGGCGGACCAGGACGAGACCTGAGTCCGCCGGAGTGGGGAGAGTGGGCAGGAAGTCTCGCCGGGGCGGGGGCGGCTCGGCGGCCTGGCAGGCGCCAGCCACGATCGGCGGTTGGCGCCTTTCACCGTGCTCGCCGCGGGTTGGACCAGTGAGCACGCGGACCGAGGTCCCGTCTCGGTGATCCTGGCTCGCAGGATCACCGACCAGACGGCACGTCAGACGCGCGGGGACTCACCTGCCGGCCTGTCGGCCGTAAGAACGTCCTCGCCTCGGAGAAGGGCGTGCACTTCCGACTCGCGGAAACGCCGGTGCCCTCCGGGGGTGCGGATACTGCTGATGCGGCCTGCCGCAGCCCAGCGCGTAACCGTCTTTGGGTCTACCCGGAAGAGGGCGGCAACCTCTCCAGGGGTCAGCAGACGCTCGCTGCTACTCTCCACCAATCTCTCCCCCTCGCATCCCGCTTCCTGCCAGCGGGCGGACAGGTAACTAGTGTGTCGAGCGAAGCCTGATTTATCCGTGGTTTTCTACAAAGATCACGGGTTGTTATCAGCTGACTGCCCGATTGTTATATGATAGAGCCTCTTTGGGGCTCTCGTGGGTGTTTCTTTACGAAACACCCTAACTGGGAACAGTAGCAGCGCTCGCGCCCGATGCGAAGAGCGAGCGGTGCGAGGGGCCGAGTAATCTCGACACCGTGCATCCCGTTCTCGTTTACACCGCCTCGCGGATCGGCCTGTTCGTCATTGCCTTCGGCGTGTTGTGGCTGACTGGGCTGCAGCACCCCCTGCTCCTGATCGGGGGCGCGTTCCTGGTCAGCGGATTCGCCAGCTTCGTCCTGCTGTCCAAGCAGCGTGACGCGGTGAGCGCCCGCCTCAGCAACAAGCTGGACCGCCCCAAGCCGCAGGACGACTAGGGCAGAGGGAACATGCCAATCCGGGCATGGTACTCCCCACCGAGTCTCGTCGTGTCGCTACCGACAAGTAGTCCTGTGGGATGCGCGTAAAACGCCTTCACGCCGATCCCGCGCTCCCGGCCCGGATTCCAACTCAGCGCCTTTCCGGTGCGCGGATGAATGGCCCCGATGCCCTCGCGCGGCACCGCCCCCGGACCTGCGGAGTCGCGGCCCTGCGGATTGTTCAGCCAGCGCTGGTGGCCGCCCACGTACACGGCCGCGCCGGTGACCGACACCGAGTAGAGCGAGTCGCCGCCGGTGCTGTTGGTCCAGGTGGGTTCGAGGTCCTTGCTGCTCGCGTACGTCTCGAACCGGGCGGCGGTGTCGCACATGCCGCGGCGCGGGCCGCCGGTGGTCACGACCACGAAGTAGCGGCCGTCCGGTGAGACGTCCAGGCCGCGCACGTACCAGGGGAACGCCTCCATGCACTTGCCGGCGTAGACGCCGGTGCGCCACGGGGCGACCCTGGCCACGGGGCGGCTCACGTCCACGACGCCGAGCTGCGGGCGCGAGTGCCCGTCGAGGGTGGTGAAGTTGCCGTCGACCACCAACCGGTCCTTGGTCAGAGCCAGGGCGTGCACCCTGACCTTCCTGGTGAGCGGCTCGCCGGGGACGACGCCGAAGTCCGCGTCGACCGCGCCGGTGGCGGCGTCCAGCCGGGCCAGGGCGGCACGCGGGCGGGTGAAGTCGCCGCCCGCGTAGAGGTGGGAGCCGCGCAGCGCGAGCGTGGTGACGGCGCCGCCGGAAACGCGCGGCTTGAAGGACTTCACCGGCCGGCCGGTGGCCAGGTCGAGCCGGGCCAGGGCGCGGGCCGGGGTGGCGCCGACGACCGAGAAGTCGCCGCCCACGTAGACCGTGCCGTCGGGGCCGGGAGCCAGGCTGTGGACCGTTCCTCCCACGTCGGGGGAGAAGCCGGTCAGCACGCGGCCGGTCCGCAGGTCGTAGGCGAACAGGTTGTCGCGTGCGTACCTCACGGTCCTGGACGCGTCGGCCACCTCGCTGAAGGAGCCGCCGACGACGACGGCGCCGCCGACGACGGTGATGGAGTGGACGATGCCGTCGAGCACGTGAGGGGTGCTGTCGACAGGGTCGGCCGAGACCACGCCGGAATGCGCGGTGGGGGCCGCTGCGATGATCGCCGCCAGGGCGACTCGGGCAAGCATTCAGCAATTCTTAGCAGACGGTAAGTAATCTCGTGGCTACTTTCCGTCAATTGTCGGGTTGGCCATAGGCTTGACTCCATGACGCGCGCTCAACTGGACAAGAAGCCGGGGGAGGTCGCGGCGATGTTCGACCGCACCGCCCGGCGCTACGACCTGGTCAACGACGTGATCTCCCTCGGGCAGGTCAGGCTGTGGCGCAAGGCGGTGGCCCAGGCCGTCGACGCCGGTCCCGGCGAGGTCGTGCTCGACCTCGGAGCCGGCACGGGCATGTCCACCGAGTCCTTCACCGGGCTGGGCGCGCGGGCGATCGCCTCCGACTTCTCGCTCGGCATGCTCCGGGTGGGCGTACGGCGCCGCGGCGGCAACGCGCTGACCGGCGAGGGGATCCCGTTCGTCGCCGGCGACGCGATGCGGCTGCCGTTCGCCGACGACTCGTTCGACGCGGTGACGATCTCGGTCGCGCTGCGCAACGTGCACGACACCGGCCAGGCGCTGCGCGAGATGCTCAGGGTGACCAGGCCGGGCGGGCGGCTGGTGGTCATGGAGTTCTCCCACGTCACCGTGCCGGTGTTGGACCTGGTCTACCGCGAGTATCTGATGAGGATGCTGCCCAAGGTGGCCCAGGTGTTCGGCTCCAACGACGACTCCTACGAGTATCTTGCGGAGTCGATCAGGGACTGGCCCGACCAGCGGAGGCTGGCGCGTACGATTCAGGAAGCCGGCTGGGGGCGCGTCGCCTGGCGCAACCTGACCTGCGGCATCGTGGCCATTCACCGGGGCTTCAAGCCGTCCGTCCCGGAAGCGTGACGACGGACATGATCTACTGGGTCATGAAGGCCCCCCGGCTGCCACTTTGTCCTGGAAAAGGGTTAGACTGACGGGCCGGAAAGTTTGTGAAGAGGTTCACAAAGGACCACGCCCGGATAACACCCCGTTGTAGGAACAGGACCAGGCCCGTGACCGTGCCAGCAGCCCGCAAGGCTGACGCCGACGTCATCGTCGTCGGCGCCGGTCCCGCCGGTTCCGCGACCGCCTTCTACCTCGCGCGGGCCGGCCTCGACGTGCTCGTGCTGGAGAAGACCCGGTTCCCCAGGGAGAAGGTCTGCGGCGACGGCCTGACCCCGCGCGCCGTCAAGCAGCTGCTCAACATGGGCGTCGACGTCGACGGCCCCGGCTGGGTCAGGAACAAGGGCCTGCGCGTGGTCGGTGGCGGCCTGCGGTTCGAGCTCGACTGGCCCCAGCTGGAGCGCTTCCCCGACTTCGGCCTCGTCCGCACCCGCCAGGACTTCGACCAGATACTCGCCGCCCACGCGGAGGCGGCCGGCGCGCGCCTGATGCAGGGCGTCACCGTCACCGGCCCGGTGCTCGACGACCGCAGCGGCCACGTCACCGGCGTGACCACCAAGGACGGCGCGACCTACCGCGCCCGCGTGGTGGTGGCCGCCGACGGCAACAGCACCCGCCTGGCCCTCGGCATGGGCCTGCACAAGCGCGAGGACCGCCCGATGGGCGTGGCGGTGCGCACCTACTTCACGAGTCCCCGCCACGACGACGACTACCTCGAGACCTGGCTGGAGCTGTGGGACGAGGAGACGCTGCTGCCCGGCTACGGCTGGGTGTTCGGCGTCGGCGACGGCACCGCCAACGTGGGGCTCGGGCTGCTCAACACCAGCTCCCACTTCGGCAACATCGACTACCGCGACCTGCTCAAGCGGTGGTGCAAGGCCATGCCCGCCGAGTGGGGCTTCACCGAGGAGAACATGACGGCCCCGATCCGCGGCGCCGCCCTCCCGATGGCCTTCAACCGGCAGCCCCACTACACCCGCGGTCTCGTCCTGGTCGGCGACTCCGGCGGGTCGATCAACCCGTTCAACGGCGAGGGCATCGCCTACGCGATGGAGACCGGCGAGATCGCCGCCGAGGTCATCGCCCGCGCGCTCGCCCCCCGCACCACCCCCGCGCAGCGCGAGCGGCTGCTGCGCGAATATCCACGCGTGCTGAAGGACGCCTACGGCGGCTACTTCACCCTCGGCCGGGTCTTCGTCGAGGCGATCGGCAGGCCGGGCGTGATGAGCTTCGGCACCAGGCACGGACTGCCCCACCCCAGGCTGATGCGCTTCGCGCTCAAACTCCTTGGTAATCTCACCGACCGGCGGGGCGATGCGTCAGACAAGATCATCAACGCACTCTCGAAGGTCGCGCCACGAGCATGATTCCCACAATCACCCGGCAAACCCATAGATCTCGCCGCGCGCCCCTGCGCGTGGCGGCGCAAGAGGAGGCGTAGCGATGGACCTTTACGTGCCCATCCTGGTGCTCGCCGTTCTCGCGGGGGGCTTCGCGATCTTCTCGGTCGCCATCGCTCCCTTCACCGGTCCCAAGCGCTGGAACCGCGCCAAGCTCGACGCGTACGAATGCGGTATCGAGCCGACGCCCCAGCCAGTCGGTGGCGGACGGTTCCCGCTGAAATACATGGTCACGGCGATGCTCTTCATCGTCTTCGACATCGAGATCATCTTCCTCTACCCGTGGGCGGTCACGTTCGCGCCGCTCCGGAACGACGCCAACCAGGTGATCGCCTCGGGTCTGGGCGTGTTCGCGCTCGTGGAGATGCTGCTGTTCATCGTCACCGTCCTGGTCGCCTACGCGTACGTATGGCGCCGTAAGGGTCTGGAGTGGGACTGACATGGGACTCGAAGAGAAACTCCCCAGCGGGTTCATCCTCAGCACGGTCGAGCAGGCCGCCGGCTGGGCACGCAAGAACTCGGTGTGGCCGGCCACGTTCGGCCTCGCCTGCTGCGCCATCGAGCTGATGGCCACCGGCGCCTCCCACTACGACCTCGCGCGCTTCGGCATGGAGCGCGCTTCGGCGACTCCGCGGCAGGCCGACCTGATGATCGTCGCCGGCCGGGTGTCGCAGAAGATGGCGCCGGTGCTGCGGCAGATCTACGACCAGATGGCCGAGCCCAAGTGGGTCATCGCGATGGGCGTGTGCGCCTCCAGCGGCGGCATGTTCAACAACTACGCGATCGTCCAGGGCGTCGACCACGTCGTGCCCGTCGACATCTACCTGCCGGGCTGCCCGCCGCGGCCGGAGATGCTCATCGACGCGATCGTCAAGCTGCACGACAAGATCCAGAACATGAAGTTCGGCGCGCACCGCGCCCAGCAGATCGAGGACCTCGAACTGCGGGCGCTCCGTACGCTGCCGCTGATCGACCAGGGGGCGACCAAGTGACTTCGCCCGACAACCTCCCCGAGGTCCCCGACGCGAAGGTGCCCGACGAGGCACAGGCGCCGGAGCCGGTCGAGGCGCCCGTCGTCCGGCGCGGCATGTTCGGCGTCCACGACTCCGGCGACACCTCCGGCTTCGGCGGGCTGGTCGTCCGCCGCCAGCCGCGGCTGTCCACCCCGCGCCCGTACGGGGGCTACTTCGACGAGATCGTCGACGCCCTCGGCATGGACGACGCCATCGAGCGCGTGGTCGTCGACCGCGGCGAGCTGACCCTGCACGTCAAGCGGGAGCGGCTGGTCGAGGTGTGCCAGAAGCTCCGCGACGACCCGGAGCTCCGCTTCGAGCTGTCGCTCGGCGTCTCCGGGGTGCACTACCCGCACCTCGAGGGCGAGGAGCTGCACTCCCTCATCCACCTGTGCTCGATGACCCACAACCGCCGGGTGCGCGTCGAGACGAGCTGCCCCGACGCCGACCCGCACATCCCGTCGACCGTCGGCGTCTATCCGACCCACGACTGGCACGAGCGCGAGGCGTACGACTTCTTCGGGATCGTCTACGACGGTCACCCCGCGCTGACCCGGATCATGATGCCCGACGACTGGGACGGCCACCCGCAGCGCAAGGACTACCCGCTGGGCGGCATCCCGGTCGAGTACCGCGGCGCCACGATCCCCTCGCCGGATCACAGGAGGTCATACTCATGAGCACCGCCTACGACGAGGCGACAGAAGGCAAGGTCTACTCGGTCACCGGGGGCGACTGGGACGACGTCGTCACCGGCGTCCGCGAGGGCGACGACGAGCGCCTGGTCGTCAACATGGGCCCGCAGCACCCGTCGACCCACGGCGTGCTCCGGCTGGTCCTCACCCTCGACGGCGAGACGGTCACCGAGGCGCGCAGCGTCATCGGCTACCTCCACACCGGCATCGAGAAGAACATGGAGTACCGCACGTGGACCCAGGGGACCACGTTCGTCACTCGCATGGACTACCTGTCGCCGATCTTCAACGAGACGGCCTACTGCCTGAGCGTCGAGAAGCTGCTGGGCATCGAGGACCGGGTGCCCGACCGGGCCCAGGCGATCCGCGTGATGATGATGGAGCTCAACCGCATCTCCTCTCACCTGGTCGCGATGGGCACGTTCGGCATGGAGCTGGGCGCCACCACGCCGTTCCTGTTCGGCTACCGTGACCGCGAGATGGTCATGGACCTGTTCGAGTACATCACCGGTCTGCGCATGAACCACGCCTACGTGCGGCCCGGCGGCGTGAGCGTCGACCTGCCCGCGGGCGCGGTCGACAAGGTCGGCGAGCTCCTCAAGGAGATGCCCAAACGGATCAAGGACATCCGCAAGCTCCTCGACGAGAACCCCGTCTACCTGCGCCGCACCCAGGACGTGGCCTACCTCGACCTGACCGGCTGCATGGCGCTCGGCATCACCGGGCCGATCCTGCGGGCCTCGGGCCTGCCGTGGGACCTGCGTAAGACGCAGCCCTACTGCGGCTACGAGAACTACGAGTTCGACGTCGCGGTCCAGAAGGGCTGCGACGTGTACTCCCGCTACCTCGTCCGCATGCAGGAGATGGAAGAGTCCCTCAAGATCATCGAGCAGGCCCTGGACCGCATCGCCGGTCCGCTCAAGGGCGACCCGGTGATGATCGAGGACAAGAAGATCGGCTGGCCGGCGCAGCTCGCGCTCGGCCCCGACGGGCTCGGCAACTCGCCCGACCACATCGCGCACATCATGGGCAGCTCGATGGAGGCCCTCATCCACCACTTCAAGCTGGTGACCGAGGGCTTCCGGGTGCCCGCCGGGCAGGCGTACGCGCCGATCGAGTCGCCCAAGGGCGAGCTCGGCGCGCTCGTCGTCAGCGACGGCGGCACCCGCCCCTACCGCGTCCACTTCCGCGAGCCGTCCTTCAACAACCTGCAGGCCATCCCCGCCATGTCGGAGGGCGGGCAGGTCGCAGACGTGATCGCCGCGGTGGCATCAATCGACCCCGTCATGGGAGGTGTGGACCGGTGAGCTACGCACCGGAAGTCCGGGAGCGTCTGGAGAAGGACGCCAAGGAGATCATCGGCCGCTACCCGAAGGCTCGTTCGGCGCTGCTGCCGCTGCTCCACCTCGTGCAGTCGGAAGACGGCTACGTCTCCGACGACGGCCACGAGTTCTGCGCGGAGATCCTCGGCGTCAGCAAGGCCGAGGTCGTCGGCGTGTCGACGTTCTACACGATGTACAAGCGCAAGCCGGCCGGCGACTACCACGTCGGCGTGTGCATCAACGCGCTCTGCGCGGTCATGGGCGGCGACGAGATCTGGGAGCAGCTGACCGAGCACACCGGCATCGGCCACGACGAGACCACCCCTGACGGCAAGGTCTCGCTGGAGCGCCTGGAGTGCAACGCGGCCTGCGACTTCGCCCCGGTCATGATGGTCAACTGGGAGTTCTTCGACAACCAGACCCCCGAGTCGGCCAAGCAGCTCGTCGACGACCTGCGCGACGGCAAGGACATCCGCCCGACCCGCGGGCCGAAGCGGCTGTGCTCGTTCAAGGAGGCCTCGCGCGTGCTGGCCGGGCTGCCCGACGACCAGGCGGGCGAAGGCCCCTCGGCCGCCGGCGCCTCGCTGGAAGGCCTGAAGGTCGCCAAGGCCAACGGATGGAAGGCCCCAGAGGCATGAGTACTACCCTTACTCCGGTCCTGACCGCGAGCTGGGACAGGCCCGACTCCTTCACCATCGACGGCTACGGCCCGTACGAGGCCGCCAAGAAGGCGCTGGGCATGGACCCCGACGCCGTCATCCAGGCCGTCAAGGACTCGGGTCTGCGCGGCCGCGGCGGCGCGGGCTTCCCCACCGGCATGAAGTGGGGCTTCATCCCGCAGGGCGACGGCAAGCCCCACTATCTCGTCGTCAACGCCGACGAGTCGGAGCCGGGCACCTGCAAGGACATCCCGCTGATGATGGCCAACCCGCACTCGCTGATCGAGGGCGTCATCATCACCTCGTACGCGATCCGGGCCAACCACGCCTTCATCTACGTGCGGGGCGAGGTGCTGCACGTGATCAGGCGGCTGCACGCGGCCGTGCGCGAGGCGTACGAGAAGGGTTATCTCGGCACCGACGTCTTCGGCTCCGGCTACGACCTGGAGCTCGTCGTGCACAGCGGCGCGGGCGCCTACATCTGCGGCGAGGAGACCGCGCTGCTCGACTCGCTGGAGGGCTTCAGGGGTCAACCGCGTCTCAAGCCTCCGTTCCCGGCGGTGGCGGGGCTGTACGCCTCGCCGACTGTTGTGAACAACGTGGAGTCTGTGGCGAGTGTTCCCAGCATCATCGCCAACGGCGCCGACTGGTTCGCCTCCATGGGCACCGAGAAGTCCAAGGGCTTCGGCATCTTCTCGCTGAGCGGCCACGTCACGCGGCCCGGCCAGTACGAGGCGCCGCTCGGCATCACGCTGGCCGAACTGCTCGACATGGCGGGCGGCATCCGCGAGGGACACCGGATCAAGTTCTGGACCCCCGGCGGCTCGTCCACGCCGATCTTCACCGACGAGCACCTCGACGTCCCGCTGGACTTCGAGGCCGTCGGCGCGAAGGGCTCCATGCTCGGCACCCGCGCGCTGCAGATCTTCGACGAGACCACCTGCGTGGTCCGCACCGTGCTGCGCTGGACGGAGTTCTACGCCCACGAGTCGTGCGGCAAGTGCACGCCGTGCCGCGAGGGCACCTACTGGCTCAAGCAGGTGCTCAAGCGCCTGGAGGCCGGCCAGGGCACCGAGGAGGACCTGTCCACGATCACCGACATCGCGGACAACATCCTCGGCCGCTCGTTCTGCGCGCTCGGCGACGGCGCGACCAGCCCGATCCACTCGTCTGTGAAGTACTTCCGCGAGGAGTACCTCAAGCACTTCGAGGTCGGCGGCTGCCCGTTCGACCCGAAGAAGTCCACTCTGTGGGGTGACCGGTGACCACGACCGCTGTAGAGACCAACCTGGTGACCTGCACGATCGACGGGTTCCAGATCAGCGTCCCCAAGGGCACGCTGATCATCCGGGCGGCCGAGCTGCTGGGCATCCAGATCCCCAGGTTCTGCGACCACCCGCTGCTCGACCCGGCGGCCAACTGCCGTCAATGCCTGGTCGACATCCCCGACGCCGGCAACGGCCGCGGCTTCCCGAAGCCGCAGCCGTCCTGCGCGATCGAGGTCGCCCAGGGCATGGTGGTGCAGACCCAGCTCACCTCGCCCGTCGCCGAGAAGGCGCAGCGCGGGGCGATGGAGTTCCTGCTCATCAACCACCCGCTCGACTGCCCGATGTGCGACAAGGGCGGCGAGTGCCCGCTGCAGAACCAGGCCATGTCCAACGGCCAGGGCGAGTCCCGCTTCCAGGAGAAGAAGCGGACCTTCGCCAAGCCGCTGCCGCTCTCGACGCAGGTGCTGCTCGACCGCGAGCGCTGCATCCAGTGCGCGCGCTGCATCCGGTTCTCCGACCAGATCGCCGGCGACCCGTTCATCGACTTCTTCGAGCGGGGCGCCAAGGAGCAGGTCGGCGTGGCCGACGGCGAGCCGTTCCAGTCCTACTTCTCCGGCAACACGGTGCAGATCTGCCCGGTGGGCGCGCTGACCGGCGCCGCCTACCGGTTCCGGGCCCGCCCGTTCGACCTGGTGTCCACGCCGAGCGCGTGCGAACACTGCGCCTCCGGCTGCGCGCAGCGCACCGACCACCGGCGCGGCAAGGTCACCCGCCGCCTGGCGGGCAACGACCCGCAGGTCAACGAGGAGTGGAACTGCGACAAGGGCCGCTGGGCGTTCACCTACGCCACCCAGCCCGACCGGCTCAGGACGCCGCTGGTCCGCGACGAGGAGGGCGTGCTCGTGCCCACCTCGTGGCCGGAGGCGCTGAGCGTGGCCGCGCAGGGCCTGGCCGCCGCCCGCGGTAAGGCGGGCGTGCTGCTCGGCGGCCGGCTCACGGTCGAGGACGCCTACGCCTACGCCAAGTTCGCCCGCATCGCGCTCGGCAGTAACGACATCGACTTCCGTGCCCGGCCGCACTCCGCCGAGGAGGCCCGCTTCCTCGCGCACGCGGTCGCCGGCACCGGTATCGAGATCTCCTTCACCGACCTGGAGAACGCGCCCGCCGTGGTGCTCGCCGGGTTCGAGCCCGAGGAGGAGTCGCCGAGCGTCTTCCTGCGGCTGCGCAAGGCGTGGCGCAAGCGGGGGCTCCCGGTCACCTCGATCGCCCCGTTCGCCACCAAGAGCCTGGCCAAGATGGGCGGCACGCTCGTCCGCACCGCTCCCGGCGGCGAGGCCGACGCGCTCGGCGAGCTCGCCGGCACGCTGGCCGAGGGCACGATCGTGCTGGCCGGCGAGCGGCTGGCCACGGTCCCCGGCGCGCTGTCCGCCCTGGTGCGGCTGGCCGCCTCGGGGGCCAGGGTCGCCTGGATCCCGCGCCGGGCCGGTGAGCGCGGCGCCGTCGAGGCGGGCGCGCTGCCCAACCTGCTGCCGATCGGCCGGCCGGTCGAGAACGCCACCGCCAGGGCCGAGGTCGCCAGGGCGTGGGGCGTCGCCTCGCTGCCGGAGACGCCGGGCCTCGACACCTCGGGCATCCTCGCCGCCGCCCGTGACGGCGAGCTCGACGCCCTGGTCGTGGCCGGGGTCGACCCGTACGACCTGCCGGACCCGGCGCTGGCGCTGGAGGCGCTGGAGCGGATGCCGTTCATCGTCAGCCTGGAGATCCGCGCGAGCGCGGTCACCGACCGGGCCGACGTGGTGCTGCCCGTCGCCGCCGTCCAGGAGAAGGCCGGCACGTTCGTCAACTGGGAAGGCAGGGGCCGCTCGTTCGAGGCGCCGATCAAGGTGCCCGGCATGCAGAGCGACCTGGCCGTGATCGGCAACCTCGCCGACCGGATGGACGTCCACCTGGGGCTGCCCGACGCGCAGGCCGCCCGCCGCGAGCTGACGTCGATCGGCGCCTGGCGCGGCGACCGCGTCGCCGCCCCGTCCGTCGCCACCCGCGCCCTGCCCGCGCCCGCCGCGGGCCAGGCCCTGCTGGCGACCTGGCACCTGCTGCTCGACGACGGCCGTCTGCAGGACGGCGAGCCGTACCTCGCGGGCACCGCCCGCGCGGCCGAGGCGCTGGTCTCGGCGAGCACGGCGGCGGAGATCGGCGTCGCCGACGGTGACAAGGTCGTCGTCGGCGGGGCCGGCCCCACCGCCGTCACGCTGCCCGTCCGCATCGCCGACCTGCCGGACCGCGTGGTCTGGGTGCCGTCGAACTCGGGCGGCTGCTCGGTCACCCGCGATCTGGGCGCGGTGGCCGGCGACATCGTCACGATCGGGAGCGCCTCATGACCTACGTTCTCGCGGCCGATCCGACCCTTGCCGACTTCGGCAAGGACCCGCTCTGGATCACCATCATCAAGGCCGTGATGCTCTTCGCCTTCATCATGGTCGGCATCCTGCTCGGCGTCTGGTTCGAGCGGAAGCTGATCTCCAGGATGCAGCACCGCTACGGCCCGAACCGCGCGGGCAAGTTCGGCATCCTGCAGTCCGTCGCCGACGGCCTGAAGATGGGGCTCAAGGAGGACCTGACCCCGCGGACGGTGGACAAGGCGCTCTACCTGATGGCCCCGATCATCATGGTGGTGCCGGCCTTCCTGGCCTTCTCCGTCATGCCGTTCGGGCCGATGGTCAACCTGTTCGGCGTGCAGACGCCGCTGCAGCTGCTCGACCTGCCGGTGGCGGTGCTGTTCGTGCTCGCCATGGGCGCCGTGTCGGTCTACGGCGTGGTGCTCGCCGGATGGTCCTCGCGCTCGCCGTACGCGCTGCTCGGCGGCCTGCGCTCGGCGGCCCAGGTGGTCTCGTACGAGATCGCGATGGGCCTGTCGTTCGTGGCCATCTTCCTGTTCGCCGGCACGCTGTCCACCTCGGAGATCGTCGCGGCGCAGCAGCAGACCTGGTTCGCGGTGCTGCTCATCCCGTCGTTCCTGATCTACGTGGTCACCATGTTCGGCGAGGCGGCCCGCATCCCGTTCGACCTGCCCGAGAGTGAGGGTGAGCTGGTCGGCGGCTTCCAGACGGAGTACTCCTCGTCGCTGAAGTTCGCGCTGATCATGATGGGCGAGTACGTCCACACCTTCACCGCCTCCGGCATCGCCGTGACGCTGTTCCTCGGCGGCTGGCGGGCGCCGTTCCCCATCTCGCTGTGGGAGGGCGCCAACGTCGGCTGGTTGCCGGTGCTGTGGTTCATCATCAAGTTCATCCTGGTGTTCTGCTTCATCGTGTGGGTGCGGGCCTCGCTGCCGCGCATCCGCTACGACCAGCTGATGTCGCTCGGCTGGAAGGTGCTGATCCCGGTCAACCTGGCGTGGATCCTGCTCGTCGCGGCCGTGCGCAACGTGATCTTCGTCCGCAACGGCACCTTCGACGGCGACATCTACCTCTCCGCGGGGATGGGCGTGATCATCGTGATCGGCGCGCTGGCGATCTGGATGCGGTTCGACACCGTCAACCAACGGCGCAAGGAAGCCAAGAAGGCGGAGGTCGAGGCCGAGTTCGAGGAACTGTCCAAGGAGCCGGCAGCCGGTGGCTTCCCTGTGCCGCCGCTTGATCTGCCGCACTACCACGGGGCGCAGCACAAGGAGATTCCCAGTGGGACTAACTGATTGGCTGAACCCCGTCAAGGGCTTCGGGGTCACCTTCCACACGATGTTCAAGAAGCCCGTCACGACCAACTACCCGGAGGTCAAGAAGCCGACGGCTCCTCGCTTCCACGGTCGCCACCAGCTCAACCGCTGGCCCGACGGCCTGGAGAAGTGCGTGGGGTGCGAGCTGTGCGCCTGGGCGTGTCCGGCCGACGCGATCTACGTCGAAGGCGCGGACAACACCGAGGACGAGCGCTACTCTCCGGGCGAGCGTTACGGGCGCACGTACCAGATCAACTACCTGCGGTGCATCCTCTGCGGGCTGTGCATCGAGGCGTGCCCGACCCGGGCGCTCACGATGACGAACGAGTACGAGCTCGCCGACGGCAGCCGTGAGGCGCTGATCTTCACCAAGGAGATGCTCCTGGCCCCGCTCACGCAGGGCATGGAGCAGCCGCCGCACCCGATGCGCCTGGGCGAGACGGAAGAGGACTACTACCGGCTGGGACGGACCAATGGGTGAGACCATCACTTTCTGGGTGCTCGCCGTCGTGTCCGTCGGCGCGGCTCTCGGCGTGGTCTTCAACCGGAAGGCCGTCTACTCGGCGCTGATGCTCGGCACCGTGATGCTCTGCCTGGCGGTCCTGTACGCGGTGCAGGAAGCGCCGTTCCTGGCCGCGGTGCAGATCATCGTCTACACCGGCGCCGTCATGATGCTGTTCCTGTTCACGCTCATGCTGGTCGGGGTCGACACCTCCGACTCGCTGGTCGAGACACTGCGGGGGCAGCGGTTCTGGGCGATCATCGCCGGGATCGGCTTCGCCGGGCTGATCGTGCTGGCCCTCGGCAACGCGGTCTTCAGCTCGCAGGCGGGGCTCGCCGCCGCCACCGCGCAGGGCGGATACATCCGCTCGATCGCGCTGCTGCTGTTCACCAAGTACGTGTTCGCGTTCGAGGTCACCTCGGCGCTGCTCATCACCGCCGCGCTCGCCGCGATGGTGCTGGCGCACCGCGAGCGGGTCGCCAAGAAGGCCACGCAGAAGGACCTGTCCAAGGCGCGCTTCCTCGGCGACCGGCCGACGCCGCTGCCTGGGCCCGGCACGTACGCCAGGAACAACGCGGTCGACATGCCGGCGCTGCTGCCCGACGGCTCGGTCTCCGAGGAGTCGGTCAACCCGTACATCGCCCGCTACGACGTCGAGCAGGACCGGCTGCCTAAGGACCCGAAGTTCGCCGAGGCCATCCGGCAACGGGCCGAGGAGGAGTCCGAGTGACCACGAATTACCTCATCCTGTCGGGCCTGCTGTTCTCGATCGGCGCGGTCGGCGTGCTGATCCGGCGCAACGCGATCGTGGTGTTCATGTGCATTGAGCTCATGCTCAACGCCTGCAACCTCGCCTTCGTCACGTTCGCCAGGCAGGTCGGCAACCTGGAAGGCCAGATCGTCGCGTTCTTCGTGATGGTGGTGGCCGCGGCCGAGGTCGTGGTCGGCCTGGCCATCATCGTGACGATCTTCCGAACCCGCAGGTCCGCGTCCGTCGACGACGCGAACCTGCTGAAGTACTAAGAGGTGACTGGTGGATCCCGTTGAGATCATCCAGCACACCACCGGTGGCGTGATCGGGCTGTCCTGGCTGATGATCGCCTTCCCCTTGGTGGGGGCGACCATCCTGCTGGTGTTCAACCGCTACACCAACCGGTGGGGCCATCTGCTGGGCGTGGCCATGTCCCTCGCCTCGTTCGTCGTGGCGGTGCTGGCGTTCGTCGAACTGCTCGGGCTCCCCGAGGCGCAGCGCCGCCAGGCGGTGCACCTGTGGGAGTTCATCCCGGGCATGGTGGACATGGGGTTGCTCATCGACCCCCTGTCGATCGCTTTCGCGCTGCTGATCACCGGTGTCGGATCGCTGATCCACATCTACTCGATCGGCTACATGTCGCACGACCCCGACCGGCGCAGGTTCTTCGCCTACCTGAACCTGTTCGTCGCGGCCATGCTCCTGCTGGTGCTGGCCGACAACTATGTCGGCCTGTTCATCGGCTGGGAGGGCGTCGGCCTGGCGTCCTACCTGCTGATCGGGTTCTGGCAGTTCAAGCCGTCGGCCGCGGTCGCGGCCAAGAAGGCGTTCGTGGTCAACCGCGTGGGTGACTTCGGGCTGCTGGTCGGCATGTTCCTGATCTGGACCACGTTCGGCACGCTCGCCTTCGCCGAGCTGAAGCCCATCACGGCGGAGAACCCGACCACGCTGGCCATCGGCCTGCTCCTGCTGCTCGGCGCGTGCGGCAAGTCCGCCCAGCTCCCGCTGCAGTCGTGGCTCCTGGACGCGATGGAGGGCCCGACCCCGGTCTCGGCCCTCATCCACGCGGCGACCATGGTCACCGCCGGCGTCTACCTGGTGGTCCGCTCCGGCGCGTTCTTCTTCCCCGAGGGGTCGGGCGCGGCGCTCGCCGTCGCCGTCGTCGGCGCGGCCACGCTGCTGGCCGGTGCGATCATCGGGTGCGCGAAGGACGACATCAAGAAGGGCCTCGCCGGCTCCACGATGTCGCAGATCGGCTACATGATGCTGGGCGCGGGTCTCGGCCCGGTGGGCTACGCCTTCGCCATCGGCCACCTGATCACGCACGGCTTCTTCAAGGCCGACCTGTTCCTCGGCGCCGGCTCGGTCATGCACGGCATGAACGACGAGGTGAACATGCGCAAGTACGGCGGGCTCCGCACGTACATGCCGGTCACCTTCGCCACGTTCTTCATCGGCTACCTGGCGATCATCGGGTTCCCGCTGCTTTCCGGCTACTTCACCAAGGAAGGCATCATCGAGACCGCGGTGCACGCGCAGCCGATCCTCGGCTGGCTGGCCGTGGCCGGCGCCGGCATCACCGGCTTCTACATGTCGCGGATGGTCTTCATGACCTTCTTCGGCGAGAAGCGCTGGGAGAAGGACGCCCACCCGCACGAGTCGCCGACCGTCATGACGGTGCCGCTGATCGTTCTGTCGATCGGGTCGGTCTTCCTGGGCGGCTACCTGATCCTGAGCAACCGGCTCATGGACTGGCTGGCCCCCGCGGTCGGCGCTCCCGCTGCGAGGCCGGAGTTCCACTTCACCAGCACCACCGGCCTCGCCACGCTGGCGCTGGTCGCGGTCGGCGCGGCGTTCGCCTGGTACAAGTACGGGCGCGCCGAGGTGCCCGCCGTGCAGCCGCGCGGCTCGTTCCTCACCACGTTCGCCCGGCGCGACCTGTACGGTGACGCGATCAACGAGTCGCTGATCATGCGCCCCGGCCAGTGGCTGACCCGCCTCGCGGTGTTCTTCGACAACCGCGGCATCGACGGCGTGGTCAACGGGCTGGCCGCGGGAATCGGCGGCAGCTCCGGGCGCCTGCGCAGGCTCCAGACGGGCTTCGCCAGAACCTACGCGCTGTCCATCCTGTTCGGTGCCGCCATCCTGACCGGCGCCCTGCTCCTCGTAGGGAACATCTGATGTCGTCACTCTGGCTCCCGATACTCATGGCGGTGCCCGTCCTGGGCGCCATCGTGGTGGCCCTGCTCCCGAAGGGCAGCACCACCCTGGCCAAACAGGTCACGCTGCTGGTCTCCCTGGTGGTGCTGGCCCTGACGCTGGTGATGGCGTTCCAGTTCCCGAACGCCGCCGGTGAGCGCTTCAAGTTCGAGGCCACGTACGACTGGATCCCGAGCTTCGGGGTGCACTTCGGCGTCGGCGTCGACGGCATCGCGCTGGTGCTGATCGCGCTGTCGGCGGTGCTGGTGCCGATCGTGGTGCTGGCCTCCTGGCACGACGCCGACGGGGTCAAGGCCGCCGACGGCACCGTGGTGGCGCCCAAGCGCTCGGTGAAGACGTACTTCTCGCTGCTGCTCGTGCTCGAGGCGATGATGATCGGCGTCTTCGCGGCGACCGACGTCTTCCTGTTCTACGTCTTCTTCGAAGCCATGCTGATCCCGATGTACTTCATGATCGGGTCGTACGGCGGGGCCCAGCGGTCCTACGCGGCCGTCAAGTTCCTGCTGTACTCGCTCTTCGGCGGCCTGCTCATGCTGGTCGCGGTCATCGGGCTGTACGTGGTCGCGGGCCAGGGGACGTTCATGTTCCCCGAACTCGTCGGCGCCATCCAGGACCCGGCCACGCAGAAGTGGCTGTTCGCCGGGTTCTTCATCGCCTTCGCCATCAAGGCGCCGCTCTGGCCGGTGCACACCTGGCTGCCCGACGCCGCCGCCCAGGCGCCCGCCGGGGCCGCGGTGCTGCTGGTCGGCGTGCTCGACAAGGTGGGCACGTTCGGCATGCTCCGCTTCTGCCTGGAGCTGTTCCCGGACGCGGCCAAGGCGTTCACCACGCCGATCATCGTGCTCGCGGTCATCAGCATCATCTACGGCGCGATCGTGGCCATCGGGCAGACCGACATGAAGCGGCTCATCGCCTACACGTCGATCTCCCACTTCGGGTTCATCGTCATGGGCGTGTTCGCGATGTCCCAGGTCGCCCAGGCCGGGGCCGCGCTCTACATGGTCAACCACGGCTTCGCGACCGGGGCGCTGTTCCTGGCGGCAGGGTTCCTCATCGCCAGGCGCGGCTCGCCGCACATCGCCGACTACGGCGGCGTCCAGAAGGTCACGCCGGTGCTCGCCGGCTTCTTCCTGGTCGCCGGTCTGGCCGGGCTCTCCCTGCCGGGGCTGTCGTCGTTCGTCAGCGAGTTCATGGTGATGATCGGCACCTACTCCAGCGAGGCGTTCGGCTCCGGCGCGCTGGCCGCGGCGGCGATCGTCTCCGCGCTGGCCGTCATCCTGGCCGCCGTCTACATCCTGTGGATGGTGCAGCGGGCGCTGAACGGCCCCACCGCCGAGCCGGTCAAGGCGTTCAAGGACCTGAACGCCCGCGAGGTGTGGGTCCTGGCGCCGCTCGTCGCGCTGATCATCGGCTTCGGGTTCTTCCCCAAGCCGCTGCTGGACGTGATCAACCCGGCCGTGACCTCCACCCTGGTCAACGTCCAGGTGCACAACCCGGGCGTCGCTGAGAAGGGAGCCGGGCAGTGAACCCGACCATCGAGTTCCCGACGATCGAGTACGCCACGCTGGCGCCGCTGCTGTTGGTCTTCGGCGCGGCGATCCTCGGCGTGCTCGTGGAGGCGTTCGCGCCTCGCTACCTGCGCAAGTCGTTCCAGGTGCCGCTCACCCTGCTCTCCCTGATCGGCGCGTTCGCGCTGGTCATCGTGCAGGTCGTCAGGGGTGACCTGCCGACCGGGCCGGTCGCCATGGGCGCGCTCGCCATCGACGGGCCCACGCTGTTCATCTGGGGCGTCATCCTCGTCCTGTCCGCCGTCTGCGTGCTGCTGATCAACGACGAGGGCCACTTCGTCGCCTCGGCCGCGTCCGTGCCCGGCAGCGCCGACGAGGAGGGGGCCGAGCGGGCCGGCCACGAGCACACCGAGGTCTACCCGCTGGCGCTGTTCGCGGTGGGCGGCATGCTCATGTTCCCCGCCGCGAACGACCTGCTGACGATGTTCGTCGGCCTGGAAGTCATGTCCCTGCCGCTCTACCTGCTGTGCGGCCTGGCCCGCCGGCGCCGTCTGCTGTCGCAGGAGGCGTCGATGAAGTACTTCCTGCTCGGCGCGTTCTCCTCGGCGTTCTTCCTGTACGGCGCCGCCATGGTCTACGGCTACGCCGGCACCGTGTCCTTCGCCGGCATCAGCCAGGCGATGGCGCAGGGCGCGCTGCTCGACCCCCTGCTGCTGCTCGGGTTCTCGCTGCTCGGCGTCGGCCTGCTGTTCAAGATCGGTGCGGCTCCGTTCCAGGCGTGGAAGCCGGACGTCTACCAGGGCGCACCGACGCCGATCACCGCGCTCATGGCCTCCGGCACGCTCGTGGCGGCCGTCGGCGCCCTGCTGCGGGTGTTCTGGGTCGGCCTGGGCAACCTCGACTGGAACTGGCGTCCGGTGCTGTGGGTCGTCGCCGCGCTGACGATGATGGTCGGCGCCGTGATCGCCATCACGCAGACCGACATCAAGCGGATGCTCGCCTACTCCTCCATCGCGCACGCCGGCTTCCTGCTGGTGGGCGTGCTGGCGACGTACGACACCGGGGCGGGCAACGCCGTCTCGCTGCAGGCGATCCTGTTCTACCTGCTGGTGTACGGCGTCGCGACCGTGGGCGCGTTCGCCATCGTCACGCTCGTGCGCGACCCCGGCGGCGAGGCCAACCACCTGTCGCGCTGGGCGGGCCTGGGCAAGCGGGCGCCGATCCTGTCCGGGGTGTTCGCCTTCTTCCTGCTGGCCTTCGCCGGGATCCCGCTCACCAGCGGGTTCTTCGGCAAGTACGCGCTGTTCACGGCGGCCATCGGGAGCGGCCAGGAGGCCGGCGACTCGCTGGGAGCCTGGATGACCGGGCTGGTCGTGGTGGGCGTCATCGCCTCGGCGATCGCGGCGTTCTTCTACGTCCGCGTGATCGTGCTGATGTTCTTCAACGAGCCGGCGGCCGACGGCCCGGCCATCGCGGTGCCGAGTACGGGCACTGTGACCGTCATCACGCTCTCGCTGCTGGTTACCGTAGGAGTCGGGGTGTTCCCGGAGCCCGTGCTCCAGCTCGCCAACACGGCTGCTTCCAGCCTTTTCATTAGATAAGGGGAAACATATGTCCGCGCCTCCCGTTGTTGACCTTCCTATCGAAGACGAGCGGCTGGCGCAGGACGTGGCCAATGGTCTGGCCGCGGTCGAGAAGCTGCTGCGCTCGTCGGTGGAGAGCGAGGACGCCTTCGTCACGGAGGCGTCCAAGCACCTCATCGAGGCCGGCGGCAAGCGCTTCCGCACGTTGATGGTGCTGCTGGCCGCGCAGTTCGGCGACCCGTCGGCGCCGGGCGTGGTGCCCGGCGCCGTGGTCATCGAGCTGACCCACCTCGGCTCGCTCTACCACGACGACGTCATGGACGAGGCGCGGGTGCGCCGCGGCTCGCCGTCGGCCAACGCGCGGTGGGACAACACCGTGGCGATCCTGACCGGCGACTACCTGTTCGCCCAGGCCTCCGACCTGCTCGCCGACCTCGGGCCCGAGCTGATCAGGATCCAGGCGCAGACGTTCTCCCGCCTGGTGCGCGGGCAGATCCGCGAGACCGTCGGGGCCCGCGCGGGCGACGACGCGGTCGCCCACTACATCCAGGTGCTCGGCGACAAGACCGGCTCGCTCATCGCGGCGGCCGGCCGGTTCGGTGCGCTGCTGTCAGGCGCGCCGGCGGACGTCGAGGAGCGGCTCAGCCGGGCCTGCGAGGCCATCGGGGTGGCATGGCAGCTCGGCGACGACCTGCTGGACGTGGCCTCGTCCTCCCGGCAGTCGGGCAAAACGCCCGGCACCGACCTGCGCGAGGGCATCAGGACCCTGCCGGTGCTCTACGTGCTGGCCGACGACCCGTCGTCGCGGCTGGGGGAGTTGCTCTCCGGGCCGGTGGCGGAGGACGACCTGGACGAGGCGCTGACGCTGCTGCGGGCCCACCCGGCGATGGCGCGGGCCCGGGGCGACCTGGACGCCTGGGTGGACCGGGCTCGGGCCGACATCAGCGGCCTTCCCGACATCCCGGCCAAGGCCGCATTTTTGACGCTATGTGACTACGTGGTCGAGCGGTCTGGCTGACCTGCCGATGCGGGCGGCCCGCGCCGCCCGCAAGCTGTCGTACGTGAAGATGGCCAGCGCCAGCCAGACGATCGAGAACCCGATCCACCGGCTCGGCGGCATCGTCTCCTTCGCGATCAGCACCCCACACAGGAACTGCAGCACCGGCGCGATGTACTGCAGCAGCCCGATCGTGCTGAGCGGCACCCTGATGGCCGAGGCGGTGAAGCACAGCAGCGGCACCGCCGTGATCACCCCCGCGCCGACCATCAGCACCACGTGCCACGGCCCCAGGTCCACGAACGTCCCCTGCCCCGCGGCCTCCAGGAACCCGATGTACGCGACCGCGGGCACCAGCAGCAGCAGCGTCTCCACCGTCAGGCTCTCGGCCGCGCCCACGTTCGCCTGCTTCTTGATCAGCCCGTACAGACCGAACGAGAAGGCGAGCACCAGCGCCAGATACGGCAGCCTGCCGTAGTTCGTCGTCAGCACGATCACGGCCAGCGCGCCGAACCCCACCGCCGTCCACTGCAGCGGCCGCAGCCGCTCGCGCAGCAGCACCACCCCGAACAGCACGCTCACCAGCGGGTTGATGAAGTATCCGAGTGCGGCCTCCACCACGTGACCGGTGTTGACCGCGTAGATGTAGGTCCCCCAGTTGACCGTGATGATCAGCGCGGCCAGGGCCAGCAGGGCGAGCTTGCGCGGCTGCCGGACGATCTCCTTGATCCACGACCAGTATCTGCGCACGGCCAGCACCGCGACCACGGTGATCAGCGACCACACCATCCGGTGGGCCAGGATCTCGACGGCCCCGGCGGGCTTGAGCAGCGGCCAGTAGAGGGGGAACAGACCCCACATCGCATACGCGGCCACGCCATACAAGACACCGCGCCGTAGTTCAGGCATGAAACACATCTTCGGGCATGACTACCTTTGAGCACAAATGCGAGGATCTTCACGGAAATATGTAGTGATGGTTAACCGTTGCAGCCTCTGTACAGTGGACTGCGGAGGTGCATTCTGATGGGCTGGCTGTTCGGAACCAAGGCGACCATGGTCACTCCCGACGAGGCCCTGACGGGCCGCCCGGAGCCGATCCCCGTCCCGGCCCGCCACGCGGTCCTGGACGCCCCCCTCGCCCCGCCCTACCCCGACGGCTACGAGATCGCCGACTTCGGCCTCGGCTGCTTCTGGGGCGCCGAGCGCAAGTTCTGGCAGACCCCCGGCGTCTACACCACCGCCGCCGGCTACCAGGGCGGCTACACGCCCAACCCCACCTACGAAGAGGTCTGCTCCGGGCGCACCGGACACACCGAGGTCGTCCGGGTCGTCTACAACCCGGCCGAGATCTCGTACGAGCAACTGCTGAAGGTCTTCTGGGAGTCCCACGACCCCACGCAGGGCATGCGCCAGGGCAACGACGTCGGCACCCAGTACCGCTCGGCGATCTACTACCACGGGGCGTCACAGCAGGCGGCCGCGGAGGCTTCGCGGGACGCGTACGGGAAGGTGCTGGCTCAGGCGGGGTACGGGGGGATCACGACGGAGCTGGCCGAGGCCGGTCCGTTCTACTTCGCCGAGGATTATCACCAGCAGTATTTGTACAAAGTGCCCAATGGGTACTGCGGCATCGGCGGGACGGGTGTGGCGTGCCCGGTCGGCCTGACGACTGGTGAAGCGTAGAGCCGCGGCAGCACGGGGTTAGATTGCTCGGGTGAGGACCTACGAGAGTCTGCCAGCGGAGCTGGTCACCGAGCGGCTGCGGTTGCGGCGGTGGGTGCCGTCGGATGCCGAGGAGTACCGCGGGTTATGGCTTGAGCGGGATCCACGAGTGCCGCCGGTACGGCGGATCGACGCTGAGGGACGTCCGACGGTGGAGGACATCCGCGGCTGGCTCCTCGACAATCCGCTGGCGGCGGATCCGGGGCTCGGGTTGCTGCCTATCGAGCTGCGAGACACCGGTGAGTTCATCGGGTATTGCGGATTGACTGTCGGTCAGGGATCTTTCGACGAACCGGAGATCGCTTACGAGCTGGCACAGCGAGCTCACGGTCATGGTTACGCGACAGAAGCCGCTCGTGCGGTCATGGAAGCCGCGACTCGGACAGGACGTCGACGACTCTGGGCGACCGTGTGGGAGTGGAACGTACCCTCGTTCCGCGTACTCGAGAAGCTCGATTTCCACCGAAGCGACCGCATCACCAAGGACGCGGAACGCGGCAACACGATCTGGATGACGCGCGTACTCGACCCGGGGTAGAGGCGTGAGCACCGCCCGTGATCCATTCCTTCTCCACAGTGGGGATGGCTCGCGAGGACGTCGCCGCTCTTGATCTCCAAGAGGCCGTCGGCATGTGGGCCGAGTACCGGTCGAAGCCCGGCTGAGCAGCACATCATGACCTGAAGTGAAGCGCTACCCGTTCAAGGTGCCTGATGGCTATTGCGGGAGAGGTACGGGGTCGCCAGGCTGCTCCTGACGGGCGAGATCCTCAGGAGCGTGTTGAGGACCCAAGGACCGGTCAGTGCCCGTTCACCGCGGGGCCTGGTCGACGACCGAGATCCTCAGCAGTGCCGAGGAGGTCAGCACGCTCCCCACCGGCGCCTTGGCTTGGTCGGCGTCCACGACGACGCTCCGTACACCGAGGTACTGATAGGTCTTCCGGTCGAAGATGTACTCCTCCCGGATGCCGAGCCACGGGTTGACCCTCGCCGCGGCGACGCCCGTACGGCCTGCCGCGTCGACGGCCTTGCCGACGGTCGTGACGCCGGGGATGGCCGCTGCCGCACGGAACAGCGCGGCACGCTGTGCTGCCGGCATGTACGCCTCCGAGAGCATGTTCCCGACCCGGGCCCATGCCTCGGCATCGGCCTCGGCGCCGTGCGCAAGGCCGGTGTAGAGGTGTTGGTACATCTTCGCCGGCTCGATGGGCAGACGGCTCAGGTAGGCATAGTCCGTACGCAGGTACTCGACGCGGTGGTCGAAGTCGCTGAGCTTCTCCGGGCCGCTGCGGCCGAGGTTCTCCCACGCCTCGGGCGGAATCGGCCGGCCCGGGTAAGGGCTGGGCGCAAGCCCTTCGCTCTCGATGAATCCGCCCGTCGAGTCGCCTTCCACAGGTAGCCAGACTTTGCGCTTCGACCGGGCCAGGAAAGTGGAGTGGCCACCGACGGTGTCCATTGTCTGTGACTCGAAGACCAGGAACTGTCCGGGCTTCGGGTGCAGTTCCGGCGACATGTTCACACTCTCCGCGGCCTGGTTGAGAACCATCTCCACCTTCACCGGCATCGTGTGCAGAATCGGGGGAGCGTCCGGCTCTGAACCGACGGCGAACACCACGACCCCGGCTGACGCCGCGGCGGCAGCCAGTCCCGCCGCGAAGCTGAGCCTCAGGCGATGTTCGATGCGCGGGCGCATCCCGGCGCGTTCAAGGCGAACGGATGGCGGATCGACGATGGCGGCCAGCAGCCGCTCCTCCTGGGCCCGGAGGTCGGCCAGGTCGGGCCGTGGGATCTCCGAACGCATACGCTCGAGCTGAGTCATCTCATTCACAGACGGATTCCTCACTGAAAGTGGCCATGGGGTTGATCTCGCCGAGTTCTCGGCGAAGTCTCTTTCGAGCCCGGTTGATGCGTGACTGCACGGTTCCCAGAGGTACGCCCAAGGCTTCGGCGGTCTCCGCATAGCTGAGGCCGCCCCAGGCCACCAGCAGCAACGCGTCGCGGTGGCCCTTGGGCAGCGATGCCAGGGCTCCCGCCAGGATCCGACGAGAGGCCTCGGCGCTGAGCCGTTCGTCGCTGCGCTCGGCGAACGATGCCGTCACCGGGTCGACGCCGGTGCGTTCCAGGAGACGTAGCTGCCGCACCTCGGCCCGCAGGTGCCTTCGCATCAGGTTGGTCGCGATCCCGTACAGCCACGGCCGCGCGTTCTGGCGTGACAGGTCGTAGCCGTTCCGCTGCTGGAACGCCGTCAGGAAGGTTTCGGCCACCACGTCCTCGGTCGCGTCGTTCCCCAGCCTGCGGGTGACATAGCGCGTGATATCCGGGGCGTATCGGCGGAAGGCCTTGGCGAACGCCGCAATCTGTTCCCTCCTGATCCAAGCGGCCTGTCCCGCGCTCTTCCGCATGTGTCATCTCTGGGTTGTAGGCAGCATGGTCTTCAGATTGTGTTCTGACATAGACTGCGGGGGTGAGCACTAGTCATGCCGACGCAGTGACCTTCTCTGACCTGTCGAGAAATCCTCGAGCAGTCGCCGAACGTGCGGCCCGCCTTGGACGGGTACGTGTCACGCACCGAGATGCTCCGGACTTCTATCTGACTGCGGCAGATCGTGAAGAAGAGAGAGACCGGACGCTGGCCACCGCTTCTCGTCTGTTTCTCGCGTTGATCAAGCATGACCCCACCGCGCGTGCCCTGGTCATCGCCATGCCGGAGGTCTTCCCCTGGGTTCGCCACCTGTCTTCGGCCGAGTTGCGTGCCTTCACGCTGGAACTGGTCGAGGCACTCTCCGACGCGGCCGAGTTGGACGTCGACGCCACTACCCAAGAGGTCATCGCGGGCTGGCGGGCCACAGCCAGAATCAAAGCAGACCCGGCGCACTACTCGGAGGCTCGTAAGGCCACGAGCGGTGATTTCGGGCCGGTCCAGGTCTCCGCGTGAGCCGCTACCTATTCGGGGTGCCGAATGGGTACTGCGGCCTAGTCCCCGCCCGCTCGTATGATCATCTGTCGGCCTCCTGGTTCCACTTCTCCGAGGGTGTTCCGTTCTCGTACCGAAGTGATCAGTGCTCGGAACGCGTGTGGCAGGGTGTCAGGCTTGTGCCTTAAGGCTGTTTCAAGGCGTACGAGGAATGCGAGTAGCTCGGGGTCCGAAACAGAGAGGGCATGCTCTCTCAGTCGGTCCACATCGCGGAATACCTTGGCATCGTCGTCCAGAGGTTTTATGGTGACCAGGTTCCTGGCCATGGCCATGATGAGGTCGCCGACGGGCAGCGGCCGTCCCGTTGCTTCGACCTGCCTGGCCAGGCCGCCTGCCCACTGCAGGTTGGCCCATAGTCGTGCCACCAGTGCTTCCTCCAGCCACGCTCGCACCTGCTCCCGGACCGCGATCTGCTGACCGGTCAGCGTGCGCGTGGAAATGGTCAGCTCTACGATCGCGGCCAAGGCGGTGAGTGCGACGCCCAGAGTAAGTGAGCTGCTCAGATCGTCTGTGAAGACCTGGGTGGTGACCGCGGCCGTGCCACCCGCGCTGATGGCTCTCGCCGAACTCCTCCAGCGCTGGTGCCGCCGTCTGATCTCGCTGTCCGGGACGTAGCGGTGGATCTCGGCGGCCATCTCCCATCGGGCGGCGCCTGGAGATTCGCCTTCACGCGCTTCTATCAGCACGCCGTGTGCTTCGTTGAGAACCGCTTCCGCGAACAGCGCGCCACGTCCTTCTTGCTTCACATGGTATTGGGCGAAATCAAGTGCTCTCTGTCCCATGGGGCTTTCGGCGGCGTCTTCTATCCAGGCTTTCAGCCGGTCGTCGAACGTCAGACTGAGCCGGCCGCGATAATCTGGAAAGCGAACGCCCCACGTCACCTTTTCTCTGGCCCAGCGGCTCATGCGCCTGAACACGCCGGAACGGTCCTGGTCGATCGGAAATTCTGTGATGTCGAGTGCGTCGCAGAAGGCGGTGGCCGCTTGTCCCACCTTCTCTGAGAGGATGGTGTCGTCCTCGCTGAGCGCGCGGGAGACGGCCTGCCAGCGCAGGTATTTGAGCCAATTTCTCCTTTCTATCGTCTTTTTTCCGATCTGATACCAACGCACGCTTTTGCCGACGTAGCTGGCGACTGGGGGATGTGTCGACATGCCACTATGTTACAGAGAGGGTCTGTGGGTATGCTGCATCAGCTGTTATGTCCCAACTCGTACGGATTAATTCGATTGTTCAGCAATCGAAGAGAGGCCGCTCCGTGTGTCAGGGGCGTCTGGGAAGGTCGCTATTACTACAGGTCCCGTAGTCAAGTGATCGTCGCCGAAATGGCTCCTGCCGCGTTGCCTTCCCGGGCGACCCTCGTACCGAGGGAACCGCACCGTAACGGGGAGAACTGGGTGACCGGGCGGATCGGCCCGGAGACCACCTGGCGCAACCAGCCGGCCTGGAAGCGGAACCTCGGCACTGGGACCGTTACCGCCTGGGGAACTGAGCGACTTGCCGAAAGTGCCGCGCGTCAGAAAGGCACGAACGGTCGTCCCCAGGGACGACTTGAAGCGCCTGCGCCCCCTGGCCAGTGGGCATTCTGTCGGCAGGTGAGTAGATCAGTCGATCAGTCCCTCGGGTGGAATCCGACCTGGTCGGCGGAGAGGGTCGGATCTCGACGTTGAGGTCGAGCCCTGTGTGAGATTGGTGCGTTCCAAGGCCTGCAGGAGATCAGCGGCCAGCAGAGACGTTGCCAAAGCGACTGTCTCGGGCTCGCCGATTCCCTCTTCCGCGCGTCCGGCCATCGTTGAGCCGAGCGCGTCCGGTCCAGCCGCGAACAGTGCCGCCAGATGTTCGACGGCCTGCTCGGTGCGTCCATCACCGTGTTGTCAATGACAGCGGCTTCGAGGCCTCGAGCGCGGGGGGTGGCACGGCGATCATGTGGTGGGATGCGGGCTCCCCGCGTGTTCCTCGTACCTGCTCCCGCAAGGGCCTCGGGCACCATCAGATCCACCGGAATGCCCGCGGGGTTCAGCCACGCTCCGGGTTGTCCGCCGATGGGGTCACGGTAGAACCCCGCGCGGCCCATGGCTTCTTCCAGAAGCGGATCGTCCTCCAGGACTCTCGGGTCGAGTACGAGGTCGCTGTCCTTCGTCGTCTCGGCGAGCGCGACAGGGCTTCGTGCGGTCCGCAGGTAGACGGCCTGTGCTCCGATCACGATCACAGCGTCGCGATGGGCGTCCAACGCGGCCAATGCATCGAGAAGCGCGGACCGAGATCGGACGAGGATGTCACTACTGCTTACGCCAGGAGGATTCATGCCGTGCCATCCAGTCAATGAGTTCTTCGGCTTCGGAGGGGCTGCGTCCAGGGCCTGTCATCAAATCGACGGCGACCTGGGGTGGCGCGGCGATCGTGAGACCGGAAGCGTCGGTAAGGGTACGGACGAAGACGACGTCGTTTTCCGGCTCGGCCAACATCACATTCGCTCCGGCATCCGCGGGGCGAAGGTCCCAGAGCTGGGCGGTGTGCTCGGCATCCGTCGTGTAGATCATGGCGGAGCGGGCTGGAGCGTAGGGGGCCCAGGTGGCTGCGGCCAACGTCCCGGTTATGGCGTACTGGGTGGGATTATCACCCGCCCGTCGCATGAGGTCAGGCAGCCCTCTCGGGGCTATCCACCGTGTGACTCGACTGCTTCGTACGAACCCGTAGTCCTCGCTCCAACGCCTCAGCAGCGGGACCCAGTCGGGAACCACGACCGCACCCGAGCTGGTCCGCGTTGCCAGGTTCTCGCTCTCCAGGAACTCGATCACCCGGTAGGTCGACCCGGTAGATACGTCAGCGACGTCGATCAGTTCACGGATCGCCCACGATCTTTCGTGGTCCAACAGCGCACGGACGATCTTCGCAGCGGGAGCGCCCTTCAACGTTCCGCGCGGTCTTCCAGGACCGCGCCACGGATCATGGTCAGCCCCTCGATCTGCGATGTAGAGACCGGGCTGAGAGACGTTCAGGTTGATGTTCCCTGTCGCGTCTATGTAGGACAGGCCGGCCTCCGAGAGCCGCTTACGCACGGGTGGTGACAGGTATCGGGCGACGACGACCCCACGGCTGCCCGGATGTGCGTCCGCGGCGGCATTCAACTGCTGGAGGAGTGTGGCGGTGTCACGTCTCTCCACCACGCGCTTGGCTTCAACGACCAGCACGACCGAGGTTCCGTCCGGTGCTGTCACCTTCCAGAGAGCGTCGAAGCGAGCATCGGGCGGTCTGCGGCTTAGGGGTTGGACGTCCCACCCGGTTGGCAGCCGATCGCCTAGCACAGCCATTCCGGCTCGCAGAACTTCATCCTCGTTCTGTGGCTGTGGTCTCGCCTCCATCGGTGCTCTCCAAGTCGCTCGGTGTTCAGGAAAAATGCTAGCTCCGCTGGCGACGGAAGGATGGTATTTCCTGAACAACGCCGGAGACGGTTGCTGGGGCGGGTCCCTGGTACCGCTCCGCCAGTCCCCTCAGCGCTCAATGGGCGTCGGTGTGTCATGCGTCAAGGCGTGGGAACGCTCGATCAGGCTGGTCATCGCTTGTTGGAAGTCGAGACGCTGCTGTTCGCTCCAGCCGTCCGTCAGTTGGTCGAAGACCTGCTCCTGCCAGCGGTGCGCGTCCTCCAGCAGCGCGTGGCCTGACGAGGTCACCGTCGCGTGGCGTCGGCGTCCGTCCGCCGCCGAGGTCCGCATCTCCAGGTATCCGGCGTCTGCCGCGCTCTTCACCAGCCGGGACGCTCCGCTCTGGTCGATGCCGATCTCGTCGGCGATGGCGTTGACCGTCGCTTCCTGGCCGTGCCGGGTGAGGGCGAGGACCGCCTCGGTGACGAGGACGAGCCGGCCTTGCTCCGTGGCTCGATGGTCCACGCTCCTGCGTGACCAGTGGCGTACGAACTGGAACAGGACCTGTCCGGGGCCGCTCATTCGGTGGCCGCCATCTCACGGCAGATGTAGGCCAGGTCCAGCGCTGACCTGAGGTCGGGCAGTCGGAGGGCGGCGGACACCTGCTGCCCGGTCACTCGGAACACCGTGGCCACCCTGGTCGGGGTCTCGTTCCCGGGCCAGGTGGCGTCCTCCTCCACGACCATGAGCCTGTCACTGATGGGGTGCCACGACCGCGGCGTCATCGTGATCCCGGAACGCTCGACCCACTCCGCGAACTGTTCGGGAGTGATCGGACCCGCGCCCTTCGGGCCCAGGACGACGATCGGATCGCTGACCGCCTGCGCCGCACGCTCCAGGTCACCGCCGTTCACGCTCGCGTGCCACTTGTTGATGGTCTCTTCCAGAGCTGACTCCATGTGCGAAGTGTATGCGAAACGCATGCATCTATGGGTGTGGCGATCCGAGCAGCGACTCCCCGCGCGCGGCATGGGCTAGGCTCCGCCCGATGTCTTCCCCATCTCCCCGCCGACAGCCGAAGCGGCCCAAAGCACCTGCGGCCCCCAAACTGCCCTCGTCGCTGGTCATGGCGGAACTTCCCCAGCATGCCCTGGAGGACGACGGCACCTATCGCGGCCTGGAGTTCCACGGCGGCGACCTGACCTCTCTCCAGGCTGACGCGGTCGACTACGGGGGCTGCCGGTTCGTCACCACCAGCTTCGCAGGCACCCAGTTGCGTAGAGCCGGGTTCGTGGACGTGGAGCTGGAACGCTGCGACCTGTCCAACATGACGGCCAGAACGTCGGGCATGCATCGGACCCGGACGTCGGCGACCCGGCTGACCGGCATGACCTGGACCGAATGCACGTTCCGTGACGTGCTCTTCGACGCATGCCGCGCCGATCTGACCGGGTTTCGATTCTCGACGTTCAAGAACGCCGTTTTCCGCGACTGCGTCATGCGTGAGGCCAATTTCCAGAACGCCGACCTGCGGGGAGTCCGCTTCGAGCGCTGCGATCTGAGCGGGGCCCAGTTCTCGCAGGCGCAGATGGACGGCGCGCACTTCTCCGACTGCGTGCTGCTGGGGATCGGCGGTGTCACCAGTCTCAAGGGCGCGATCGTGACCAGCCGTGACGCGCAAGGACTGGCTCTCGCCCTGGCCGGCGCGTTGGGCATCCTCATCGAGGAGTAGCGCGTCCCCACGACAGGCCGATGTGCGGCTCGCCGCGTACGAGTGATCTGCCGTGTCGGTCACCGCTCGCGACGGCGTCGTGGCTTGCCGGTCACCCCGCCGAACAGCGCCAGGCCCTTCACCACGAGCACCGGCGCCGACGGGTCGACGTCGGGGCCGCCGTGCACGTCGAAGCCGCCGAAGATGCCGACGCCCTCGTTGCGCACCTCCATCCCCTCGGGAACGATGATCTCGGTCCCGCCGAAGATCGCAGTGACCTTGATCTCGACTTCCCTCGCCTCGAACTCGGCATCGGTCAGGTCGAACCGCACGCCACCGAAGAGGGCGAGCGCCCTGGTCCGGCGCCGCACACGCCAGCGGCCCTTGCGGTCGGCGCCGCCGAAGATCGCGATGACGTTCTCGGGCTCGGAGTTCGTGGCCGAGGGGTTGGAGACCAGGCTCGGGGTCACCGGGTGGGGCTGGTCGATCTGGAGGTCATGGGTGAGGAGCTGGAGCTCTCCCACGGTCTTGGCCTGGTAGAGCTTGTCCAGGCGTTCGGAGTACTCATCATGGCTCAGCTGACCGGTGCTCATCGCTTCACCGAGCACGGTGGCGATCTGCTCCCTGTTGCTGTCCGAGGCACGCAGATGCGACCGCTGGGAGTCCATGGGCGAGGGGCGGTTTTCCATACCAGTCACGATAGTTCTCGTTCATCCCTGGAGGGAGCCCGCTTCCGGGTCGTGGTCAGCGCCGTGACAGCCGGTGACCGAGGAGGAGCCTTGATCGAACATGTCCCCACCGCGTGTGCGCTGGTCATGGCCTTTTCCTCAGACGAGCTGCGGGCCTTCGCTCTGGAACTCCGGCGCGGCCGATTGGTACGTCACGCCAAGCGGCTCGTTCCGCAGATGGCGCACGCGGACCTGCCGAAAGCCCTGGCCTTGTCCAGATCGACCTTGTCGATATCCCGCAGTTCGTAGCCCTGGACCCTGCCACCTTCCTGCCCCGCCTGCAGCGCCAGGCAGTCGGGGGAGGTGTGGTAGCGGTCGCCGGCCGCGGTTACCCATACGTCAATCATGATCACTTCCGTTTCTGGAATGGTCTCGTGAGAGTTCTCGGCGGCGCCAGTGGCTGGACCGGCCGCGACGAGGAGGACGACTGCGAGAGCACCGCAGCGCGGCGCGCTGAAGAGTTCGCGGATCACCCGTGTCGATTTCGTGCTCACCCGGCCACGTCGGTGGACCAGGTGGTGAGGGACGAACGGACGTCGACCGTACGGCACGGCGGCTGTACTACGCCGAGAAGGTTCCAGCGATCTCGATGCGGCCACCGGGTGTCCGAAACTGTGCGCATCGTGGCGTTTCAGACGCTCGTGCCGGCCGGCGGCCGCCGCCAGGATGATCCCCAGCGGACATCTGAGGACAGTAGGAGAGCTGATGGGCACGGCTGTGGTGGTCTACGGTGCGTACGGGCACACGGGGCGGTTCGTGGTGGCGGAGCTGAGGGAGCGGGGGTTCGTCCCGGTTCTGTCCGGGCGCGACGAAGGCAAGCTGCGGGCGGTGGCTGAGCCGGGGGACGACGTCAGGCCGGCGTCGGTCGACGATCCGGCGGCGCTCGACCGGGCGCTGGCCGGGGCGGCGGCGGTGGTCAACTGCGCCGGGCCGTTCGCCACGACCGCCGCCCCGGTGATCGAGGCGGCGTTGCGGGCCGGGATCCCCTATGTGGACGTGGCGGCCGAGATCGAGGCGAACGCCGACACGTTCGCGCGGTTCGCGGACCGGGCCCGCGAGGCCGGAGCCGTGGTCGTCCCCGCGATGGCGTTCTACGGCGGTCTGGCCGATCTGCTGGCCACCGCGGCGATGGGCGACTGGACGGCGGCCGACGAGGCGCACGTCGCCTACGGCCTGAGCAGCTGGCACCCGACCGCCGGGACGCGCGTCGCGGGCCAGGTCTCCGGGCGGCGGCGCGACGGCCGGCGGGTCCGGTTCACGAAGGGGCGGCTGGAGTACCACGGGGACGACCTGCCGACGCTGCGGTGGTCCTTCCCCGAGCCGATGGGCGCCAGGGACGTGATCGGGGAGTTCACCATGGCCGACGTCGTCACGATCCCCAGCCACCTGTCCATCCCCGAGGTGCGCTCGTACATGGCGGCCGAGGCGGCCAGGGACCTGTCGGCGCCGGACACGCCGGCGCCGGTCGCGGCGGACGAACGCGGGCGCTCCGGGCAGACGTTCGTCGTGGACGTCGTCGTACGCTCCGGCGGGGAGGAGCGGCGGGCGGTGGCGCGCGGGCAGGACATCTACGCCGTCTCCGCGCCGCTGGCGGTGGAGGCGGTCCACCGGATCCTGACCGGGCAGACCAGGGCCGTCGGGGTCGCGTCCGCCGGGGAGATCTTCGACGCGGCCGACTTCCTCCGCGCGCTGTCGCCGGACGTCACGTTCGAGCTGGTTTCTCCTCGGCAGAACGCTGGAGCAGCAGGGTGACGAAGCCCAGGACCTTCCGGTAGCCGTGCAGCCACGTGTCGCGGTGTTCGAGGGCGGCCGCGCGGGCGGCGTCGGCGTCCGGGCCGGGGTGCTCGTTGGCCCAGCGCAGCAGCGTGCCGGTCCAGGACCACTCGTAGTCGTCCCATTCGGACAGGTCGCTGGTGTACGCGTAGACGGTGTCGAATCCGGCGGACTCGGCCGCGGCGACGGTTCCGGGCAGGTCGAGGAGGTCCGACGGGCCGGCGCCGAGACCGGCGAGCGCTTCCGGCGTCGGTTCGCGCTCCCAGAAGCCCTCGCCGATGAGCGCCAGCCCGTTCGGCTTGAGGTAGCGGCGCACGTGTCCGGCGGTGGGGCCGAGGCCGCCGAACGCGTGGGTCGCCCCGACACAGAGCACCAGGTCGTACTTCTCGGCGACCGGGAAGTCGGCGGCCGGCTTCTCGTGCAGCCGGATGCGCTTCCAGACGCCCTGGACCTCGGCGTGCGCCTCGGCCGCCTTGAGCGCCTCGGCGGAGACGTCGACGCCGTCGGCGGTCGCGTCTTCGTACAGCGCCAGCGCGCGGAGCGTCCACGCGGCCTCGCCGCAGCCGAGATCGAGGATCCTCGCCCCCTCGGGCAGCCGGGCCCGGCGCAGCAGCCGGGTCACGTGCGCGCCGGAGACCGGAGCGGCGATGGGGTGGTCGCGGTGGGCGAGATGGCTGATGAGCCGGCGTTCCATGGACCCATCCAAGCCGAGTGATCAGATCTTGACGACCACTTTTCCGGACGCGTGCCCCATTTCCTGATAGCGGACGGCGGCCGGGATCTCCTCGAAGGGGTAGGTACGGTCGATCACCGGGGTGACCTTGCCGGCCTCGATGAGCTCGGTCAGCGCCAGCAGGTTCCGCTTGTTCTCGGTGCAGCCCACCACGTCGGCCGTGGTCATCGTCTGCGACACGAACAGCGACAACAGGGGCGCCGCGACCACGTGGGGCATGGGACGCAGCCACCGGCCGCCCTTGCCGCCGACGACCACGTAGGTGCCCTTGCGGGTCATCACCCGCCTGCAGGCCAGGGCCGAGTGACTGCCGGCGCAGTCCAGGACGACGTCGTAGCGCCGGCCCCGCCGGGTGAAGTCCTCCTTGGCGTAGTTGACCACGTCATCCGCGCCGATCGAGCGGACCAGGTCGACGTTGCGCGGGCCGCAGACGCCGGTGACCTGCGCGCCGAACGCCTTGGCGATCTGTACGCCGAACGTGCCCACGCCTCCTGAGGCGCCGATCACGAGCACGCTCTGGCCCGGCTGGACCGGGGCCCGGTCGCGCAGGGCGATCAGGGCGGTGTTGGCCGCCAGGGGCACCGCCGCGGCCTGCTCGAACGTCAGGTTCTCCGGCTTGGGGGCCAGCTCGTCCGCCCGTACGAGGGCGTACTGGCCGAAGCCGCCCTGCTTGGACATCGCGTACACCTCGTCCCCCGGGCGGAACTCGGTCACGCCCTCGCCGACCGCCTCCACCTGGCCTGCCACGTCGGCGCCGAGGATGGCGATCTTCGGCCGGCGAACCCCCAGGGGGCCGCCCATCAGGCGTGAGACGCGCGGCTCGCCTCTCATGAGGTGCCAGTCGTACGGCTGGACGGAGGTGGCGCGCACCCGGACCAGCACGTCGCCGCGGCCCGGCACGGGCCGGTCGAGGGTGGTGAGTTCGAGCGCGTCGGGTGAGCCGTACGAGCGCAGGACGAACGCCTTCATCGTTTTCTCCTCGGGAGATCCGGAATCGTGCAATCAGCGTAAAAATCCTGCTTAAGGGGGTCATCAGCCGAAAGTACGCCTGATTGACGGACGATCGGCCAGCTCAACACCGGCCCTTCTGCTGATGAGCCACCACCCGCTCCACCGTCACGATCGGGGCATGACAGACAAGATTGCGACGCGGCGGGGCCGGGCAGGGTGGACCGTGGCCGCGCTGATCGGGCTCGGCCTCATCCCGGTGATCGCCGGCGGCATCCGCATGGCCGAGCTGACCGGCGGCGCGGCGGTCACGCCGGACAACGCGCGGTTCCTGGCCTCGCCCGTCCCGATCGTGCTGCACATCGTCGGGGTGACCGTCTACACCGTGCTCGGGGCGTTCCAGTTCGTCCCCCGGTTACGTCGCAGGAAGGTCGGCTGGCATCGCAGAGCCGGACGGCTGCTGGCCCCGTGCGGGCTCGTCGCGGCGGTCAGCGGGATGTGGATGGCCGTGTTCTACGCCCTGCCCGAGCATGACGGGCCGCTCCTGGCCGCCTTCCGGCTGGTGTTCGGCACGGCCATGGCCGCCTCGATCGTGCTCGGCCTGGCGGCGATCCGGCGGCGCGACCTCACCGCGCACCGCGCCTGGATGATCCGCGGTTACGCGATCGGCCTGGGCGCGGGCACGCAGGCGTTCGTGCTCGCGCCCTACTACGGGATCGCCGGCCCGCCCGACCAGCTCGCCAGGGCGCTGCTCCTGGGCGCCGGTTGGCTGATCAACCTGGTCGTGGCCGAGGTGATCATCCAGAGGTGGCCGGTCAGGTTCAGCTCCTGACCCGGTTCGTCTCGTACGCCCACATCGCGATCTCCACGCGGTTCCGCGCGCCGAGCTTGGCCATCAGGCTGGCGATGTGGGACTTGACGGTGCTGAGCGAGATGTGGAACTCGTCGGCGATCTCCCCGTTGGTGCGCCCGCGCGCCACCGTCAGCAGGATCTCCTCCTCCCGGCCGGTGAGCGCCTCCACGGGCCGGGCCGGCGGCTCGGCGGGGCCGGTGCGGGCGAAGGTGTCGAGCAGCCGCGCGGTGATGCTCGGCGCGATCAGCGCGTCGCCGCCCGCCGCGGCGTGCACCGCCTGGGAGAGCAGCTGGGCGCCGGCGTTCTTCAGCAGGAAGCCCCGGGCGCCGGCCCGCAGCGCGGCGTAGACGTACTCGTCGAGGTCGAACGTGGTGATGACGACGACCGCGAGGGGGTCGGCGACGTCCGGCCCGGCGAGGGCGCGGGTGGCGGCGATCCCGTCGAGGCCGGGCATGCGGATGTCGAACAGGCACACGTCGGGGCGCAGCCGCCGGGCCAGCTCGACGGCCCGCCGCCCGTCGGCGGCCTCGCCGACGACCTCGATGCCGGGCTGGGCGTCGAGGATCATCACCAGACCGGTACGCACGATCTCCTGGTCGTCGGCGACCAGCACCCTGACGCTCACGTCGCCGCCCCCGTCCGGGGCAGCACGGCCGTCACGGTCCAGCCCCTGCCGGGGTTGGGACCGGCCACGCACGTGCCGCCCAGCAGGCCGGCGCGTTCGATCATGCCGACGAGCCCGTAGCCGGGCGACGCGTTCAGCCGCGCGAGCCCGTCGTCGCTCACCCGCAGGTGCACCGACTTGTCGTCGGCGTCGACGCGGACCTCGATGCGGGTGGCGTGGCGGGCGTGCCGCCGGGCGTTGGTGACCGACTCCTGGGCGAGCCGGTAGACGGCGGCGCCGACCGAGGGGGAGAGCCCGTCGAGATCGCCGGAGACCTCCACGTCCACGGCCGGGCCGGACGGGCTCCCGGCCGCGAGCTGCTGGAGGTCGGCGATGCCCCGGCCGGGCTGCTCGTCATGGCGCAGGACGTGGACCATGGCCCGCATCTCGTCCAGGGCCCGCGCCGCCTCGGCCTCGATCACCCGCAGCGCGTCGGTCGCGGCCTCCGGTCGTGACGCCGCGGTGGCGAGGCCCGCCTGCGCCCGGATCGCCATGGCCGAGATGTGATGGGCGACGGTGTCGTGCAGGTCGCGCGCGAGCCGTTCGCGTTCGAGCAGCTTGACCTGGTCGAGCTCGCGCGCCCGCGCCCCCGCCCGGAACCGGAAGGCCGCGCCCAGCGCGAGGGCCGCGAACATGACGGCGAGCCCGCCGACCGCGTCGGCGGACGCGATGCGGCCGGCGGCCATCGAGTGGAAGAGCGAGCCGAGCATGATCGGCAGCCCGGTCACGATCTCGCGCCCGGACCCCCACCGGGTCAGCGAGTAGACCAGGATCAGCAGGTAGGCCAGCGTGTTCGTCTCCGCGGACTCGCCGGACGTGACCAGCGTGGCCAGGTTCGTGACGCCGAAGGCGATCACGAGCATGAGCAGCGGACGGGTGCGGCGCCACAGCAGCGTGGGGATCAGCCCGAGGGTGATGAGCACCGCGACGGTCCGCCACGGGAGGTCCGTCCGCAGGGCCCCTTCGAGCACCGCGACCGGCACGAGCACCGCCACGAGCACCCAGTCGCGCCACACCCGCGCGGGCGGGCCGGGGGGCCGCGGCTCATTCCACACGGAGCGGATGAGACCGATCACGTGCTCATCGTACGAGAGCGCCCCGCCGATCGGTCAGGACGATTCTCCGGATGTACGGGCACCTCGAGAACCGTGGCGCGCCGGCCGTCGGCGTCCACGAGGTGTTCTTCCAGGGTGGGGCCGTCGACGGCCAGATGGTGGCGGCGCAGCCAGCCGAACAGTTCGTGCCCGGCCGGGACGACCCCCGCCGACGGCGGCACGACGGCTCGCACGACGGTGCGGGCGGGCAGGGCGAGCTGCCGTAGACCTCCTGGATGCCCAGGTAGAGCAGCGCGTACAGCCCGATGGCGATCGGCACCGCGACGGAGCCGGTCCGTTGGAGCATGCCGACGACGCCGGGGGTGGGTTCTTCGTTCTTGTCGGGTTCGGCGCTCTCCTGCGTGTCGGAGCGCCGGTCGACCTCTGTGACGGTCATGGGGACTTTCGTGTGGATCAACGCGGAATGGGGGCAAGAGCGTATCCGACTGGCCCCGCGTTGATCGGGCCGTTCCGTCTAGTCCTCTCGCGGGTGGATGCGGAACACGGGATGCCGGGGCGCGATCCGGTGGAACTCCGGCAGCGGCGCCGTCGGCCTCAGCCCCACGTGCGGCCGCGCACCGGGTGCGATGGCGAGGTAGCGGCGGAGGATCTCGGCCCGATGCTCGGACGGGATCTCCTCCAGCAGGACCGGGGCGTCACGCCCCCGGCGGCGGAGCGTGGCCCTGCCGCCCGCGGCCCGGACGTTGCGCACCCAGTTCGCGTCCGGCCCGAGCATCGAGACGAGGAACTCGGCGTCGCGGTGGCGGGCGACCGCGACGGGAACCGACGTGATCTTCCCGCTGCGGCGCCCCTCCACCTTCAGCACGGCGGTCCGGTGCGGTGACAGCCGCCGAGCCCCGTACACCAGGACGTCGAGCCGGTTCACGAGCCGCATGAGCGCGTTCGGCCGCCCTCCGCGGTACATCGCGCGTTTCAGGGCCGCGAGCCCGCGTACGATCACTCAGTCCTCCTCCACGACGCGACCGCGGCCAGACCGGGAACGCACGGAAGGACCAGCAGCCAGCCCAGCAGCGGCGCCAGGCCGACGTCGCCCGAGGTGTCCCTGACGGTCAGCGCGGCGACCGCGACGCAGAGCCCGGACACGAGCAGCCCGACCGCCAGCGAGAGGGTCCAGCGCTTGCCGGCGCCGGCCGCCCAGATCGTGCCGGCCCAACCGAGGAGTCCCAGCGCCCCGACCGCGGCCAGGATCACCAGGTACGCGGTGACGGCGGCGTCGATCTCACCGGGCGCGTAGGCCGGGTAGCCCGCCCTGATGTGATCCGCCAGGACGGTCCGGTCGACGAACGGGAACAGGGCGGCGACCACGGTGAGCCCTGCCCCCGCGTACATCAGCGATCTCCGTTTCATGGCCTTCCGATCTGATTGAGAAAGTGACTGTCTCCAGCGAGTGACTCTAGGCAGCTGCTTTCAGACAGTCAATGTCTCTACGACAGCCGCATGCTTGAGAAAGTGACTTTCTGGTACGGTGAGGCATGAGCGGACTTCGTGAGCGCTGGCGGCTCAAGGCCATGCGCGCCATCCAGGAGCGCGCCCTCGACCTGTTCGACGAGCGAGGGTTCGGCGCGGTCACGATCGAGGAGATCGCGGCGGCGGCGGAGGTCTCGCCGTCGTCGGTCTACCGCATCTTCGGCACCAAGGAAGGCATCGTGGTCGCCGACGAGTTCGACCACATGAGCCCGGAGACGCTCGAAAGCCTCCTCGACCCCGCCGACCCCGTCGGCAGCCTGGTCCGCGCCGTCCGCGCCTACGAATCCAGCCCCGGTCCGGGCGAAGGCCCGCAGACCGGGAGAGGCCCGTGGCGCAGGGTCCGCTACTTCTTCGCCGAGCCGTCGGTGCGCATGGCCGTCTGCGCCACGCTCGACCGCGCAGGCGGGCGGATCTCACCGCTGATCGCGGCCACCGGAGAGGTCAGCGAAACGCAGGCCCGCGTGATCGCGAACGCCCTCGCCTTCGGCTACTTCGCCGCACTGGAGCAGTGGTACCTCGACGGCGGCGACCGCCCCATCGCCGACTACGTCGAGGAGGGCATGCGCCCCCTGCGCGCCATCTGGAGCACACCCGCCGGCGACCACCCCGAACCGCTCAGTGGCCCACGCTCTGGTAGTGGGTGAGCTGGCGGCGCCAGATGAGGTAGGCCGGCCAGACCAGGATCACGCCCAGCAGCGGGGCGGCCAGGGCCCAGGGGGTGTCGAGCTTGCCCAGCACGACGCTCGACGGGATGTAGGCCACGAAGGCGACCGGCAGCACGTAGGTGAGCAGCCACTCGGTCACGCCGCCGAAGATCTTCATCGGGTACGAGCCGAACTTGCTGAAGACGTCGTCCAGGAAGACCCGCAGGGCGAAGGTGTCGATCATGCGCAGCGACAGCGAGCAGAGCGCCAGGAAGAAGGCGGCCTCGATGAGCGCGCCGCCGACGATCGCCAGGGCGCAGAAGGCGACCAGGCTGAGGCTCCAGTCGACCTGGGCGTTCTGGGAGGCGACGGCGAGCAGCGCCACGCCCACCAGCAGGTCGCCGAACTGGGCCAGGCCCATCCGGTTGCCCATGAGCTGGACGAGCGGGTTCAGCGGGCGCAGCAGGAAGCGGTCGAACTCCCCGTTGCGCACCACCCAGTGGATGTCGTGCACGCTCATCATGGGGATCATCGCCAGGGCGTGGGCCGTCAGGCGCATGCCGTACAGGAAGGCGATCTCCGCCAGGCCCCAGCCCGCGAGCGAGGGAAAGGTGTGCATCACCACCCAGATGAAGGCGAACCCGGTGCCCTGCCAGATCGCGCCGCTGAGGACGCCGATCGCGGTGTTGAGGCGGTACTGCATGGCGCCGCGGGCGGAGGCGCGCTGGAGCAGGACGTACAGGCGCAGGGCGCGGACGACCTCAGCCACCCTGGATCACCACCCTCCGATGCGTGCGTGACCAGGCGAGCGCGAGCAGGGCCCACAGCCCTGCGACCCAGGCGAGCTCGACCAGCAGAGGTCCGGAGATGTCGGAGATGTGGCCGACGTAGATCGCCGCGGGAACGTACCCCATGTACTTGAACGGCAGCACCTCGGCCAGCGTGCCCAGGAAGCCGGGGAAGAAGGCGAGCGGCACCATCGTCCCCGCGAAGAACTGGCTGACCAGCTGGTAGAGCAGCGAGACCGCGCCGATCTCCAGCATCCAGAAGCCCAGAAGGCTGATCAGCAGCGCCAGTTGCACGGCGATCACGTACCCGAGCACCAGCGTGACCACGTAGCCGGGCCCGTTGACCGGCGCCGTGATCGACCCGACCAGCAGCACCACCGGGACGACCGGGGCGAGCAGCAGCAGGCTGCCCGCGGTGTTGCCGGCCTGGAAGGCGGCCATCTGCCGTAGGTAACCGATCGGCCGGGCCAGGTCGAAGAAGACCGTCCCGCTGCGGATGCGGTGGTGGATGACGCGGGAGACGAGGGTCTGGGTGGCGAAGGACTGCAGGTTGGCCAGGGTGAGGTAGGCGAGCAGGGCTTCGAGGGTGAGCCCCGCGGCCTCGGCCCGCGACCCGTAGACCGCGGTCCAGATCATGCGCAGCAGGAACACCTGGGCGACCAGCGTCACGCAGGTCATGACGATGGAGCTGCGGTAGGCCAGGGCGAAGAGGAAGCCGACGCGGGTCATCGGGCGTAGATCCCTTTGATCACGCTCTCCAGGTCCGGTTCCTCGATCGACAGGTCGCGGATCGTGTGCTCGGCGGAGATCGAGGCGATCATGGCGGGCAGGTCGCCGTGGATGTCGAAGACGTGGCGGCCCTGGTCGTCGCGCGACACCCCGCGCACCTCCTCGGGCGCGGACTCCAGCAGCACCACCAGCCGCCTGGGCTGGTCCACCAGCGCGTCGATCGGGCCGTCGAAGAGCACCTTGCCGTGGTCGATGAGGATGATCCGCTTGCACAGCGCCTCGACGTCGGCCAGGTCGTGCGTGGTCAGGATGACGGTGGTGCGCCCGGTCCGGTTGGTCTCCACGATGAACTCGCGCACCGCCTCCTTGGCCAGCACGTCGAGCCCGACGGTCGGCTCGTCGAGGTAGAGCAGCGGCGGCTCGTACAGCACGGCCGCGGCCAGGTCGCCGCGCATCCGCTGGCCCAGGCTGAGCTGGCGGACCGGGGTGTCGAGGAACTCGTCCAGCCCGAGCAGGTCACGCAGCTTCTTCAGCGAGGCCTCGAAGCGTGCCGCGGGCATGTCGTAGAGCGAGCCCACCAGGCGCAGGGACTCGATCAGGGGGAGGTCCCACCATAATTGGCTGCGCTGGCCGAAGACGACGCCGACCCGGCGGGCGTTGGCTGACCGGTCGCGCCACGGCACCAGCCCGTTGACCCGCACGGTGCCGGCGGTGGGGGTGAGGATGCCGGTGAGGATCTTGATGGTGGTCGACTTGCCGGCGCCGTTGGGCCCGAGGTAGCCGATGACCTCGCCCTCGCCGATGTCGAAGCTGACGTCGTCGACGGCGGTCTTCTCCTCGTACTGGCGGGTCACGAGGGTGCGCAGCGCCCCGAAGGGCCCGGAGAAGGTACGCGGGCGGCGGAAGACCTTGGTTAACCCATCGACCCGGATCATGACGGAATCTTTTCGGTACGGGTCGAGTGCTGCAAGTTGTTTTCAGGACTTCATCGGCGACGCGCCACCGGGGTGAAGGCGACGGGCAGCGACTCCAGGGCGCGGATCCACAGGGTGCGGCGCCACCGCAGTTCGCTGGGCGTACTGGGCGATCAGGTCGGCCCGGCCGTCGCCGACGGCGCCGCCGCTCCTCGCCCTCGCTGCACACCAGCGACGGCTGGTAGAGCACGTACGGCAGCGACGGCCAGTCCGGCGGGACGTGTTCGCGCAGGTTCCAGCGCCTGGGGTCGCGGCCGAACAGCCCGCTCTGGCCGGTGACGTGGTGCAGCTCCCGGTAGCCGAGGACGAGCCAGGCGGGCAGATCGGCGTCGAGCAGCACCGGCACGACCGGGCCGTGCTCGCGGCGCAGCTCCTCGAAGAACGCGGCCGGGTCCTCGACGGCCTCCGGACCGTACATCCGCACGGCGCCGGCGTGCGCGGGATAGGCGTCCAGGAGAGTCACCGGCTGCTCACCTGCCCATGGTGGGGGTGAAGGCGACCGGGAGGGCCGACAGCATGCGGTTCCAGATGTTGCGGCGCCAGCGCAGCTCCTCAGGCGCGACCGCCAGGTGCACGTCCGGCAGGCGGTCCAGGAGGACCTCGATGGCCGTCTTGGAGATGATCTCCGCGAGTTCGGGGGCGGGGAAGGGGCAGCCGTACTCGCCGTGGCCGAACGCCATGTGCGCCCGGTTGGCCGCGGTGTGACCCTGCTGCACCTGCGGGTCGGCGTTCGCGCCGACCAGGCTGATCACGATCATGTCGCCGCGCCGGATGCGGTGGCCGGCCAGCTCGCAGTCCTGCGCGGCGTAGCGTGACGGCAGGTTCTGGGCCGGCGGGTCCTTCCACAGCACCTGGTTGAGCGCCTCGGCCACGCTGCTCCTGCCGCCCTGCAGGTCCATCTGGAAGTGGTCGTCCACGAGCATCAGGCGCAGCGTGTTGCCGATCCAGCCGGCGCAGTTGTCCTGCGAGGCGATCAGCAGCGACAGCATGTCGTAGACGACCTCGGGATCGGTGAGCCGGGCGTCATGCGTCACCAGCCGGGAGGCGAGGTCGTGGCCCGGCCGGGCGCGCTTGCCGGCGACCAGGCGGCCCATGAGCTCGCCGACCTGCATCTCCGCCTCGTCGCGGCTCGCCGGGTCGTTCATGGCCTGGAAGATGGCGCGCAGCAGGGTGCCGACGTCCGGCTCCGGCAGCCCGAACAGCCGGGCGATGACCTGGGCCGGCATCCGGTGGGCGTACTGGGGGACCAGGTCGGCCTGGCCGTCGCCGGAGAACAGGTCGATGGCGGCGTCGGCGACCTTCTCGCAGAGCTGGGTCAGCTCGATGCGGTCGATCTCGTCCAGCGCGTCGCCGATGGCGCCGCCGCGCCGCCGCCGCTCCTCGCCCTCCGTGAACACCACCGACGGCTGGTACGTGACGTGCGGCCGGGCCGGCCAGTCCGGCGGCACCAGGTCGTGCTGGTTCCAGCGGCGCGGGTCACGGGCGAACAACTGCGGCTGGCTCGTCACGTGGTGCAGCTCGCGGTAGCCGAGGACGAGCCAGGCGGGCAGGTCGGCGTCGAGCAGCACCGGCACGACCGGGCCGTGCTTGCGGCGCAGCTCCTCCAGGAACGCGGCCGGGTCGTCGAGGACCTCCGGCTCGTACAGCCGGACGGCGCCGGCGTGCTCGGGATGTCCGGGGTTCGTCACGGCTGCCCTCTCAGACGTACAGGCGGGTGAGATGCTCGACGAGCGTGATCAGCACGTGCTTGCACGACTGCCGCTCCCGCGCGTCGCAGTCGACCAGCGGGATGCCGGGCGACAGGTCCAGCGCCTCGCGCACGGCGTCCAGCGACGGGCCGCCCGCGAAGCGGTTGACCGCGACCACGAACGGCATGTCGTGGTGTTCCAGCCGGTCGATCGAGTAGAACGAGTCCTCCAGGCGGCGGGTGTCGACCAGCACGACCGCCCCCAGGCTGCCGGCGAACAGCTGGTCCCAGACGAACCAGAACCGCTCCTGGCCGGGCGCCCCGAACAGGTAGAGCACGGTGCTGTCGCTGACCGTGATGCGCCCGAAGTCGAAGGCCACGGTGGTGGTGGTCTTGGTGCGGACCCGGCTCGCGTCGTCGATGCCCACGCTCGCCTCGGTCATCACCTCTTCGGTGCTCAGCGGGCGGATCTCGCTCACGGAGCCCACCATGGTGGTCTTGCCCACGCCGAACCCGCCCACGACCACGATCTTCATCGCGTCCGCGGCGGAGTCGCGCAGCGGCGTCCGCACGGGGGTCTCGTCAGAGGTCGTTGAGCGCAACGAGCACCTGCCTCAGGATGTCCGGATCCGGCTTGCCCGCCGTGGCGCCGGCGGAGGGATGGCGTACGGTGATGCGGCCCGTGTCGAGCAGGTCGCGCAGCAGGATCTTCACCACGCTGACCGGCAGCCGCAGCTCCGCGGAGATCTCCACCACGGCCGTCGGGCGGCGGGCCAGCTGGAGGATCTTGACATGCTCCGACTGCATGCCCGGGACCGGCTCGCACTCGCTGACGATGAGCGAGACCGAGTCGAACGCGGTCTCGTCGGCGCGGGTGCGGCCCCCGGTGACCGTGTAGAGGCGGTCCGGGCTCTCCCGGTCGATCGGGCGCCGGTTCACGAGGCGTCGCCCTCGGCCGGTCTGGGCGCCGCGGTGAGGTACACCCCGATCTGCTCGACCAGCTCGTTCATGTTGTGCGCGATCAGCCCGACCTCGCCGTCCTCCTCGGCGACCACCGCCAGGTGGGCGCCCTCTCCGGCGGGCACGATGAGCAGCAGCCCACCGGCGAACTCCACCATCGCCTGCCCGGCGCCGATCGCGTCGCCGAACTCGGCCGAGGCGCTCAGCGACAGGCTCTGGATCCCGGCGGACAGCGCCGAGAGCTGGTCGGCCCTGTCCCTGGTGAGGCCGCTGCTGTAGCTCATCTTGAGCCCGTCCCTGGTCAGGACCAGGACGTACCTGATGCCGGGGGTCCGGTCCTTGAGGCTCTCCAGCAGCCCGTCAATGGTGCGATCCGTGGTACGCGATGCGTCGATAGTGCTCATCGAAACGCGGGGCGTCCGCCCGGGGGCGGCCCCTGCCTCCTATCTGAGATCCAAGTGGTCCGGTGCTCGCTGCGCCCGGGGTCTAGGAGTCGCCGGAGGCCGGATCGGCGGGACGCCCGCGACCGCCCGCCTGGCGGAACGCGGCGAACCTGGCCGCCGCCTCGCGCCCGTCGCGTTGCGGCTTGACCGCCGTCGCCGGTCGCGACCCGGTGGCCTCGGCGAGCGTCTGGCCGCGCCGCCGCCGCGGCAGCGACTCCTCGGCCTCCTCGGCGGGCGCGGCCTGGGCGGGCACGGCCGCGGCCACCAGGGCGGGGCGGGCCTGCCGCTCGATCGCGGCCGGCGGCTCGGGGGCGGTCCTGGGCTGGGTGATGAGCACGCGGGGGATCAGCATCACGACACCGGTGCCGCCTCTGGCCGACGGACGGAAGCTGACCGTGAGGCCGTACTTGTCGACCAGCCGGCCCACCACGGCCAGGCCCAGCCGGGTGCCGGACAGCGTGCGCAGGTCGAGCGGCTCGGAGACGAGCTTGGCGGCGTGCTGGCGCTCGCGGGGCCGCATGCCGAGGCCGCTGTCCTCGATCGTGACCACCATGCCGGCGTCCTCCTCGTCCACGTACACGTGCACCTCGGTGCCGTGCGCGGAGAAGGTGGCGGCGTTGTCCATGAGCTCGGCCAGCGCGTGCATCACGCCTTCGGCGGCGTACCCGACCACGGCGGCCGTGCTGGTGGAGTGGACGCGGACGCGCTGGTAGGCGCTGATGCGGCCCATCGCGCCGCGCAGGACGCTCTCCATCACGATCGGCCGGGTCCACCTGCGGCCGGAGCGGCCGCCGCTGAGCAGGGCGATGTTGTCGGCCAGCCGGCCGAGCTGGGAGACGCGGTGGTCCAGGTCGAGCAGGTCGGCGAAGACCTCCTCCTGGTCGCCGTACTGCTCCTCCAGGTCGCGCAGCTGCGCCAGCAGGCTGGTGGCCTGGGCCTGCACCCGGGCCGCGGCCCCGGCGCAGGCGGCCATCACGGCGGCGCCCCTGCGGTCGCCCTCGGAGAGCTGCTGGGCCGTCTCGGCGAGCAGGTCGCGCAGCGGCGCGTGCACGGGCTGGCGCACCTCGGCGAGCGCGGAGGTGACCGGCTTGCGCTCCACCTGGATCTGCCTGACCAGCTCGGGCAGCGTGTCGCGGGTGAGCGTGACGATCTCCGACTCGGTGGCCGAGCGGGACGCGTGCGCGATGGCCCGCTCGCGTTCGAGCCCGTCGAGCTCGTTCGCGGTGGCCTTCAGCAGCTGTTGCAACGGTCCATCGGGAGGCTGCGGCAGGCGGGAGAGCGCGTCGGGGACGGACCCGCCGCCGCGCATCTGGCGGCCGAGCGCCGGCAGCGTGTCCTCGGCCACCCGGGCGATCTCGCGCTCCAGCCGGGCGACCCGGGCGGCGGCGGCCCTGGCCTGCTCGCGCAGCCGGCGGCCGGTGGCGACATGGTGGGCGATGACGGCGGCGGCGGCGGTCAGCAGCACCGCGCAGAGCCCGCCGGTGATCGCCATCACCCCGCGGGCGTCGGCCGGCGTGGCGAACACGGCCCACAGCCACAGGCAGGCCGCCACGACCATGGTGCCCAGGGCGGTGACCACCATGAGCTCTCGCGGGGCAAGATCGCGTCGCGTTCGAAGAGGTACGTCTGCTGGCATCCGCGGTCCTCGGGGGGTCGGTACTGCTGCTCCCCGTGCAGCAGAGGCTTACTGTTACCGCTCCGTGACAGAGTGCGAACGGGAACAGGCGCTTACCGTAGCACCACGAGTATCAGAGACAACAGGCAAAACGCCCGCTTCACTTCAACCCACCAGTAGTCAACTCAAAAGTTGAGATATCGGGCCAATGACTTTCCTAGCGGTCAGCGGTCGAACCAGCGCGCGGCGGCGGGCGTGAACAGCATGGCGACGACGAACGTGGGGATGAGCACGTTCAACGACAGGAACGACAGGGTGCCGAGCTTGGCATCGGCCCACTCCACCACCAGCCAGCCCGCGATCAGGACCGCCTGGAGCGCCGCCGCGCCCCATCGCACCCGCCGCTCCCGCCTGGGGAACCGCGCCATCACCCACCCGGTCAGCCCCAGGAGCACCGCCGCCACGGCGACGAGGCCCCAGAACTGAGGGAGCATCATGGCCAGCGCCCCGCCGAAGCCCACGGCCAGCCCGATCAACCCGAACGCCATCTGGAGCGTCAACCCGACATACGCGGCCTGCACGGTGAACGGCCAGCCCGTGGACTTGGCGTCGGTCATGCTGATCACTGTAGACGGGGGTTCCCGAGCGAAATAGCGATCCTTCTCTATATTTTCAGCCCGCCACCGCGATGGCGCAACTGGTCACCAGGTCCTCGGCGTAGGCGGGGAGCGGGGTGCCGGCGGACTGGTGGCGGCGGACGGTGGCGTAGGGGATGTCGACGGCCGCCAGCGTCAGGCGTTCGAGGTCGTACGGGGAGCTCCTGCCCAGGCGGGCGGCCAGGGCGTGCAGGGCGGCGGTGACCCGGCCGTTCGCGGCGGCGAGCTGGGCGCGGGCCTCCCCGGGCCAGTGCGGGTGGTCGAAGTCGGCCGGTCCGTACAGCAGGACGCGGGCCTCGTGCGGGTGGGCGCGGGACCAGGCGATCACGTGGCGCGCCGCGGCGGGGGCGGCCTGCGCGGGCGGGTCGGTGTCGAGTGCGTCGAGGAATCCCCGCTGGAAGCGGCCGACCGTGCGCAGCCAGAGCGCCGCCAGGAGGGCGGGGCGGCCGGGGAATCGGTGGTAGACCGAGCCGCTCGGGGCGCCGGCGGCGCGGGCCACGGCGGTCATGGTGACGGCGCCGGGGCCGCCGGTCGTCACCAGCTCGGCTGCGGCGTCCAGCAGCCGGTCCACGTCGTGGCGAGGCGGTCGTCCCATGGCGTCGAGCGTAGCCGCGCGTTATTGTAGAGAGAAGTCTCTAAAAAGGAGGGCGCATGCTGTCGACGCTCATGGAACGGGCCGACTTCGTGGACGAGGTCGCCGTCGAAGGAGGGGGCGGGTTGCGCGCGTTCGCCGCCGGGGCGCTGGGCTGGGAGCCGTGGTGGGTGCGCGGGCTCTTCAGGGCGCGGTCGGTGTTCGCGCGGCTGCTCCGCACGGCACACCCCGACGTGCGGCCCGGATCGGGCGGGATGCGACCCGAGGAGATCCCGTTCACGCCGGGGCGCAGGATCGGGTTCTTCACCGTGGTCGGCGGCGAGGAAGGCCGTGAGCTGGTGCTGGAGGCGAGCGACTCGCACCTCGCGGCCTTCCTGGCGATCGTCGCCGACGACGCGGGCGGCGGACGGACCAGGTTCCGCATGATCACCGTGGCGCGCTGCCACGGGTGGACCGGCCGGATCTACCTCACGGTGATCCGGCCCGTCCACTACGTGGTGATTCGCGGCATGGCACGCGCGGGCCTCGCCGCCTCGGCGACCACCCCCTGACCGCTTGGCTCGGGGTCACCGGCGGGAAATGTCGGGGGCGTTTGGTACACAGGGACCCATGGGTGTGAGCGTCGACGAGTTTCTCGAACTGCTGAAGAGCCTGCCCGAAGTGCGCACGAGCGACGGGCCCGGCTGGGTCGCGATCAAGGTGCGGGGCAAGGGCTTCGGTTACCTGTGGGAGGACACCGAGACCGTCGGGCTCAAGTCGACGATCGAGGAGCAGCTGGCGCTGGTGGCCGAGCGGCCCGAGGTGTTCGAGGTGCAGTTCACCGCGGGGCGGTTCGGGTGGGTCGTGGTCCACCTCGACAAGATCGACTACGACGAGCTGTTCGAGCTGACCGCCGAGGCGTGGTGCCTGACCGCGCCGAAGCAGCTCGTCACCGCGTTCGAGGCCGCCCATAAAATAGGCGGTTAATGGCACAGATCAGACTGCGGAAGTGGCGGGAGGATGACGCTCCGGTCGTGCTGCGTGCCTTCCGGGCGCCCGACCTGAGGCGGCAGAGCTCGTGGCCCGTCGTCACGCCGCAGGACGCGGTGGGATGGATCGCCTCCTGGGAGGGCGCCGGCCACGCCTTCGCCGTCACCCTCGACGGGCGGGTCGTCGGCAACGTCGCGGTGACCCGGATCGACCACCACGACACCGGCTGGGTCTCCTACTGGACGGTCCCCGAGGCGCGCGGGCGCGGGATCGCGGCTTCGGCCACCGACGAGCTGGCGCGCTGGGCGTTCGGCGAGCGCGGCCTGCACCGGCTGGAGCTGGGCCACCGCCTCGACAACCCCGCCTCGTGCCGGGTCGCGGTCAAGGCGGGCTTCCTCCCGCAGGGCGTCGAACGCGGCAAGCTCCACCACGACGGGGCCCGCCACGACATCGAACGCCACACCCGCCTCGCCACCGACCCACCCGCCTGACCCCCGCCCCACCACACCCACCGACCCCGTGGGATCGGCCATGGCCGCCCCGCGCCTTCGTCCACCCCGATTCAGGTCGGCCCCGTAGGGCTGGGTGCGTCCCCCCTGATCCGTGTCGGCCCGTGAGGGTTTGGGTGTGTCCACTCCGATCCGGTCGGTCACGTAGGGGCCTGGGTGGTCATGGGGATGGCGGGTGATCTACGCTGGGCGGGTGGACGGCGAGAGCCTGGCCGCGGCCGCCCTGCTGGCGGCCCTGGGCCGGGCGGCGGGGATCCTGTCCGAGTTACGGCATCCGTTCGTGCGCGGCCGTCCCTTCTCCTATGTGGTGCCGCCCGCCGGCGTGCGCACCGGCGCCGCCTTCATGTTGCCCGACGGGCGCGAGGTGACGTTCGCCGTGCTCGTCGCGGCGTCGGGGAACGGGTTCCGCGTCGAGGGCGGCGTGACCGTGGAGGACGAGGCGCTGGTCGAGCTGCCCGCCAGACATGTCCCCGAGGTGCGCGGGGCGCTGGCGCTGCTGGACGAGTACGCGGCCGAGGTGGGGGAGCGGGCCGGGGCGCTCCTCGATAACCTGTTGGACGAAATTGTATAGTTGTCAGACAATGTCTGGCATGAAGAATGGCCCGCTCTCCGTCGTCGCGGCCGCCGTGCTCTGGGGGACCGCCGGCACCGCGGGCCTGCTCGTCTCGGCCGACTCCGTCGCCCTGGCCGCCGCCCGGCTGGTCATCGGCGGGGCCGCGCTGGCGCTGCTCGCCCGGTCCGGGCTCAGGACGGCGCTCCGCCCGGGGCTGCTGCTGGCCGCCGTGGCCGTGGCCGCCTACCAGCTCTGCTTCTTCGCCGCCGTCGCGCGCACCGGCGTGGCGATCGGCACGGTGGTGGCGATCGGCAGCGGGCCCGTCTTCACCGGGCTGCTCTCCTGGGCGCTGCACCGGCAGCGGCCCAGCCCGCGCTGGGCGGCGGCCACCGCCGCGGCCGTGGCCGGATGCGTCGCGCTGATCGTCGGCGGCGGGGCCGAGGCTGGCGGTCAGGTCGTGTCCGGGGTGCTGCTGGCGCTGCTCGGCGGACTGCTCTACGCGTTCTACGCGGTCAGCGCGGCCGGCGCGATCAGTGCGGGCGCGGAGTCGAACGCGGTCATGGGGGTGCTGTTCGGCGGGGCCGCGGTGATCATGCTGCCGGTCCTGCTCTGGCAGGGCGTGGGCTGGCTCGGTGAGCCCCGCGGCCTGCTCGCCGCCCTCTATCTGGGGGTGGGGACGACCGCGCTGTCCTACTTCCTGTACGGGAGAGGGCTGCGGACCACGCCGGTGGCCACGGCCGCCACGCTGGCGCTGGCCGAGCCTGCGGTGGCGGCGCTGCTCGGCCTCGTGGTGCTGGGCGAGCGGCTGGCCCCGGTCTCGGTGGCGGGGCTGGCCCTGCTGGCGATCAGCCTGGTGGCGGTGGCCCTGCCGGAGAGGCGGCGGGTGATCGTACGAGAGGGGTCGGAGGCCCCGGCGGGGCGTTAGAGTCGCACCCGTGCGGACCCCGATCAGACCCGTCTCCGCCGTCGGCGCGCTCGTCGACGCGCTGCGCGGCCGTGTGCTGTCCGGCGAGATCGAGCCCGGCACGCCGCTGCCCGAGCAGGAGATCGCCGCCGCCTACGGGGTGGCGCGGCCGACGGTGCGCGAGGCGCTGGCCCGGCTGGTCCACGAAGGGCTGCTCCGGCGGGAGCGCAACCGCAGCGCCTACGTCCCCGAGGTGACGCCGGCCGATCTGGACGACCTGATGTTCGTGCGACGGCCGCTGGAGGGCCTGATGGCGGATGCGCTGGCCGGGCGGCGGGTGGCCGAGGCCGACGCGGCGCTCGGCAGGATGGCCGCGCTCGACCCCGGCGCGCCGTGGTCGGAGTCGGTGGCGGAGCACATGGCGCTGCACGAGGCGCTGATCGAGGCGGTGGGCAGCCCCCGGCTGGTGCGGCTCTACGGCGCGCTGGCGGCCGAGACCCGGCTCGGGCTGGTGCGGCTGCGCCGGGTCTACGAAGACAGGGACGTGCTGGTGCGCGAGCACCGCGAGCTGCTCGACGCCATCGCGACCGGCCCGGCCGACGCCGCCCGCGCGGCCGTGGCGGCGCACCTCTCCCATACCTGGGGTGCCTGAGCAGGCGGCCCGGTACGCGCGAACCCTTGCGGGACAGCCCCCGAACTCGCAAGAATCGCGGCCATGCACGGCAATCCGATGCCGGACTCCTACGTGTACGTCACGGAAGAGGGCGTCACCCGTCACTACGCCGACGGGAGCGTCGAGGCCCTCGCGTGGGAGGACGTGGTGGAGGTCCGTGTGGTCACCGAGACGGACTCCGACGTCCTTTACGTTCTTCTCGACCGCGACGGCGAGGGATGCGTGGTGCCGCGTTCGGCGACGGACGCGACATTTCTCGCCCGGTTACGTTACCTGCCCGATTTCGACCTCGACCGGTTGACGATGGCGAGCGACGCGCAGCACGACGGGGTTGTGGTCGTGTGGCGGAGCCCCGATCCGCCGTCCGCATTGCCGGATCTGGAATACGACTAGCGGTTTTGCCGCGCCGTAATTCCGCAGGAATATGGCCGTAATGCCATGATTTACCACCCTCAAGAGATCACTTGTGGATCGTTCCGTCAAGCCCTGACGGCCGCTGACCTTCGTCCGATTGTGGACATATCGCGATATTCCCCATCACTGGGTTGATCTTTACTCTTTAGTGGGGGCCGCCGCCCTTGATAATCATGGGACTTCCCGGACCCGTGAAAACAGTCAAGGAACATCTGGTGTTACGCGGTGTACGAAGATTCTGGGTGGTGCTATGAGGGTGGGGACTGGGGAGTCCGCTGTCGTGCTCCTCGAAGCCGTACCACGCCATGCGTCGAGCATCTGGACGCGCGCTTACCTGCGGCTCCTGTTATCCGGGGACACCGCCTGCGTGCTGCTGGCCTGCGCGGTGGTGCTCGGCATCCGGTTGCTCAACGGCGTCTACATCCCGGCGGAGGAGTTCCTCCTCGGCGTCGGGCTGGTCGCCGCCTGGCCGGTCGCGCTCGCGCTCGGCGGCGCCTACCGGCAGCGGGCCAACGGGGAAGGGACGGACGAGTTCAAGGCGGTGCTCAACGGCGGCGTCGGGCTGATGGCGGCCGTGGCCATCGGCGCCTACGCCACGCAGACGGTGATCGCGCGCAGCTTCGTGCTGGCGATGCTGCCGCTGGCGCTGATCGCCACGCTCTGCTTCCGCTACCGGATGCGTAAACGCCTGCACCGCAGGAGAGCGGTGGGCGAGTACATGCGCGAGGTCATCGCGGTCGGCCACCGGGAGTCGATCCTCGACCTGGTGATGCAGTTCCGCCGGCAGCCGTACCACGGGATGCGGGTCGTGGGCGCCTGCCTGCCGGCCGAGCGGCAGGACGACGACCTGGACGGGATCCCGATCCTGGGCACGTTCGCGGACGTCGCCGACGTGGTGACGCGCACCGGGGCGGACGCGGTCGCCGTGCTCGCCTGCCCCGAACTGGACGGGGCGGCGCTGCGCCGGCTGGCGTGGAGCCTGGAGACCTCACGCACCGACCTGTTCGTCGCCCCGGCGCTGCTCGACGTGGCCGGGCCGCGGATCAGCATCCGCCCGGTCGCCGGGATGCCGCTGCTGCACGTGGAGCACCCCGAGTTCGACGGGGCGAGACAGTTCGTCAAGAGCGTGTTCGACCGGCTGGTCGCGGTGGCGGCGCTGCTCGTGCTGGCCCTGCCGCTGCTCGCCATCGCGGTGCTGATCCGGGTCACGAGCGCCGGACCGGCGCTCTTCCACCAGACCAGGGTGGGCCGGCGCGGCAAGGAGTTCCGGCTGGTCAAGTTCCGGACCATGGTCACGGACGCGGAGCGGCTCAAGGACGGGCTGGCCGGCGCGAACGAGTTCGACAGCGTGCTGTTCAAGATGCGGAACGATCCAAGGATCACCGGGATCGGCGCTTTCCTGCGCCGCTACTCACTGGACGAGCTGCCGCAGCTGCTCAACGTGGTGCGCGGCGAGATGTCGCTGGTGGGCCCGCGGCCGCCGCTGCGCGAGGAGGTCGCCCAGTACGGCGCCGACGTGCGCCGCCGCCTCGTCGTCAAGCCGGGCCTGACCGGACTCTGGCAGGTCAGCGGCCGCTCCGACCTGACCTGGGAGGAGTCGGTCCGGCTCGATCTGCGGTACGTGGAGAACTGGTCGCTCGTGCTCGACCTGCAGATCCTGTGGAAGACCTGGTCCGTGGTGGCGCGTGGAGAAGGGGCGTACTGACGGTGAAAGCACTCGTGCTCGCCGGGGGGTCGGGCACACGGCTGAGGCCGATCACGCACACCTCGGCCAAGCAGCTCGTGCCGGTCGCGAACAAACCGGTGCTGTTCTACGGGCTGGAGGCGATCGCCGCCGCCGGGATCCGCGAGGCGGGGCTCGTGGTGGGCGACACCTGGGCGGAGATCGAGGCGGCCGTCGGCGACGGCTCCGCCTTCGGGCTGGAGGTCACCTACCTGCGCCAGGAGGCGCCGCTCGGGCTGGCGCACGGCGTGCTGATCGCCCGCGACTACCTGGGCGACGACGACTTCGTCATGTACCTGGGCGACAACTTCGTCGTGGGCGGCATCACCGGCCTGGTGGAGCGCTTCGCCAGTGAGCGGCCGGCGGCGCAGATCATGCTCACCCGGGTCGGCGACCCGAGGCAGTTCGGGGTCGCCGAGTTGGACGCGGCCGGGCGGGTCGTCGGCCTGGAAGAGAAACCGGCGTCCCCGAAGAGCAACCTCGCGCTGGTCGGCGTCTACCTGTTCAGCCCGGCCGTGCACGCGGCGGTGGCCGAGCTGAAGCCGTCGTGGCGGGGCGAGCTGGAGATCACCGACGCGATCCAGTGGCTCCTGGAAGCCGGGATGCGGGTGGAGTCGTCGGTGATCACCGGCTACTGGAAGGACACCGGCAACGTCGCCGACATGCTGGAGGTCAACCGGCTCGTGCTGGAGTGGCTCGACGCGGGGACGTACGGCCGGGTCGACGCCGCCAGCGAGCTGATCGGCCGGGTGCGGGTCGAGGCGGGCGCCGTCGTGGAGCGCTCGCGGCTGGTCGGCCCGGCGATCGTCGGGGCGGGCGCGGTCGTCCGCGACTCGTACGTGGGCCCGTACACCTCGATCGGGGCGGGCTGCGCGGTCACGCGCAGCGAGGTCGAGTACTCGATCCTGATGCCGAGGGCGTCGATCGACGGGGTGGGCCGGATCGAGCAGTCGCTCATCGGGCACGACGTCGAGGTCACCCGGGCGCCCGACACGCCGAGGGCCCACCGGCTCGTGCTGGGCGATCACAGCAAGGTACAGATCAGTTCATGAAGAGGATCCTGGTGACCGGCGGTGCGGGGTTCATCGGCTCGCACTTCGTCCACGGGCTCGCCGGCGCCGACGTGACGGTGCTGGACAAGCTCACGTACGCGGGAAACCGCGCCAACCTGGACGGCGCCGCGCACACGTTCGTGCACGGCGACGTCTGCGACGCGGGCCTGCTGGCCGAGGTGGTGCCGGGCCACGACCTGGTGGTCAACTTCGCGGCCGAGTCGCACGTCGACCGGTCGATCGACGGCGCGGCCGAGTTCGTCCGCACGAACGTGCTCGGCACGCAGACGCTGCTGCAGGCGTGCCTGGACGCGGGGGTGCCGCGGGTGGTGCAGGTCTCCACCGACGAGGTGTACGGGACGATCGACGAGGGATCGTGGACGGAGGACGCGCCGCTGCGACCGCGTTCGCCCTACGCCGCGTCGAAGGCGGGCGGCGACCTCATCGCCCGGTCGTACGCGATCACGTACGGGCTGAACGTGTCGATCACCCGGTGCGGCAACAACTACGGCCCGCGCCAGTACCCGGAGAAGGTCATCCCGCTCTTCGTGACGAACCTGATGCGCGGCCGGAAGGTGCCGCTCTACGGCGACGGCGGGAACGTGCGCGACTGGATCCACGTCGAGGACCACTGCGCGGGCATCCGCCTGGTGGCCGAGGTGGGCGAGCCGGGCGAGGTCTACCACATCGCGGGCACCGCCGAGCTGACGAACAGGGAGCTGACCGGCCGCCTCCTGGAGGCGTGCGGCAAGGGGTGGGACATGGTGGAACACGTCGAGGACCGCAAGGGGCACGACCGGCGGTACTCGCTGGACGACGGGAAGCTGCGCGGGCTCGGCTACCGGCCGCGGATCCCGTTCGAGCAGGGGCTGAAGGAGACCGTCCGCTGGTACGCGGCCAACCGCGACTGGTGGGCCGGCTTATGAGATGGCTGGTCACCGGCGGCCGGGGCATGCTGGCCGCCGACGTGCTGCACCGGATCGCCGTGACGGGGGAGCCGGTGCTCGCGCTCGGCCGCGACGAGCTGGACCTGTGCGACGCCCGCGCGGTGCGCGACTTCGTCGGCGCCTACCGGCCGAGAGTGGTGGTCAACTGCGCCGGCTGGACGGCGGTCGACCTGGCCGAGACGCGCGAGACCGAGGCCATGGAGGTCAACGGCACGGCGGTGCGCACGCTGGCCCGGGTCTGCGAGCGGGCCGGGGCGCGGCTGGTGCACCTGTCGACGGACTACGTCTTCGACGGCACGGCCGCCGGGCCGTACCCGGAGGACGCGGAGCCCTCGCCGGTCAACGCCTACGGCCGGACGAAGCTGGCGGGTGAGCGGGCGGCGCTGGAGCACGGGCAGTACGTGGTCCGCACGGCCTGGCTCTACGGCGCGGGCGGGCCGAACTTCGTCCGCACGATGACGCGGCTGGCGGCCACCCGCCCCGTCGTGGACGTCGTGGACGACCAGCGCGGCCAGCCCACGTGGTCCGCCGACCTGGCCGACCACCTGGTCCGGCTGGCCCAGTCTGACCTGCCGCCGGGGGTCTACCACGCGGTCAGCGCCGGCGAGACCACCTGGTACGGGCTGGCCAGGGAGGTGTTCGCCCTGCTGGGCGAGGACCCGGACCGGGTCCGGCCGGTGCCTTCGACGGACTTCCCCCGCCCGGCCCGGCGCCCCGCCACCAGCCTGCTCGCCGTCACGAGAGGCGAGCCGATCCGGCACTGGCGGGACGCCCTGCACGCCGCCTGGCCGGTGCTGACCGGGAGGGCGCCGCACGCCGGGCAGGCGGTCGGGAAGGTGGGCTGGTGAAGCCTCTCGGCATCGACGGCGCCTGGCTGCACACTCCGGTCGTGCATCACGACACCCGGGGCGCGTTCGCGGAGGCCCTGCGCGCGGATCTGCTGCCCCGGGCGTTCGAGCTCGCCCAGGTCAACTGTTCCGTCTCGCGGCGCGGGGTGCTGCGGGGGTTGCACTTCGCGGACGTGCCGCCGGGGCAGGCGAAGTACGTGATGTGCGTGTCCGGCGCGATCCTGGACGTGGTGGTGGACCTGCGCGCGGGCTCGCCCACGTTCGGCCGGTGGGAGACGGTCGTGCTGGACGACGAGGAGCGCACCGCGACGCTGATCGCGGAGGGGCTCGGCCACGGTTTCATCACGCTGAGCGATCGGGCGACCGTCGTCTACCTGTGCACGGCTCCGTACACCCCGGCCAGGGAGCACGGCGTGCACCCGCTCGACCCGGACCTCGGCATCGCCTGGCCCGCCGAGCTGGAGCCGGTGCTGTCGGAGAAGGACGCGGCCGCGCCCTCGCTGAAGGAGGCGCTCGACGCCGGGCTGCTGCCCTCGTACGAGCGGTGCCGGGAGTTCTACAAGGGAGCGATGGCATGACGACCTGCCGCCTCTGCGGGGCCGGTGACCTGGCCTCGGTGGTGGACCTGGGGGCCACCCCGCCGTGCGAGCGGATACTCACCGCCGCGCAGCTCGACGAGCCCGAGGTCACCTACCCGCTGCACCTGCGGGTGTGCACCGCGTGCTGGCTGACGCAGCTGCCGCCGCTGATCACGCCGGAGGAGACGTTCACCGACTACGCCTACTTCTCCTCCTACTCGACGTCGTGGGTGGAGCACGCGCGCGCGTTCGTGGCCGGGCTGCCGCTGCGGCCGGGCGCGTTCGTGGTGGAGGTGGCCAGCAACGACGGCTACCTGCTGCGGCACGTGGTCGAGCGGGGCGTGCGCTGCCTGGGCATCGAGCCGTCGGTGAACGTGGGCGAGGCCGCCCGCCGGGCCGGCGTGCCCACGGTGACCGCGTTCCTCACCCCCGAGACAGCCAGGGCGGTCGTACGGGAGCACGGCAGGGCCGACCACGTGGTGGCGAACAACGTGTACGCGCACATCCCCGACGTCGTCGGCTTCACCGAGGGGCTGCGCACGCTCGTCGCCGACGACGGGTGGGTGTCGATCGAGGTGCAGCACCTGCTCACGCTGATCGAGCGCAACCAGTACGACACGATCTACCACGAGCACTTCCAGTACTACACGGTCGCCTCGGCCCAGCGGGCGCTGGCGAGCGGCGGGCTGACGCTGGTGGACGTCGAGCTGCTGCCCACCCACGGCGGCTCGATCCGGCTCTGGGCGCGGCCGGAGGGCACGCCGGGGCAGCGGGTGCGCGACGCGCTGGCCCTGGAGAAGGCCGCCGGGCTGCACGACCTGTCCGGCTACCTGGGCTTCGCGGCCCGGGTCGCCAAGGTCCGGCGCGACCTGCTCGGCTTCCTCGTCGGCGCGGCCGAGGCCGGCAAGATCGTGGTCGGCTACGGAGCGCCCGGCAAGGGCAACACGCTGCTCAACCACTGCGGCGTCCGGCCCGACCTGCTCGCCTACACGGTGGATCGCAACCCGTACAAGCACGGCAAGTTCACCCCCGGCGCGCGCATCCCGGTCTTCGAGCCCGGCAGGATCGCCGCCGACCGGCCCGACTACGTGCTCGTCCTGCCCTGGAACCTGCGGGACGAGCTGATCGGGCAGCTCTCCTATGTCCACGACTGGGGCGGCCGGCTGGTCTTCCCCATCCCCGAGTTGGAGGTCGTGTGAAGGTCGTCCTCTTCTGCGGCGGGTACGGCACGCGGATGCGCACCGGCGCACCCGGGGACGCGCCCAAGCCCATGCAGCTCGTCGGCCCGAGACCGCTGATCTGGCACGTGATGCGCTACTACGCGCACTGGGGGCACAAGGAGTTCGTGCTCTGCCTCGGCTACGGGGCCCACCAGATCAAGGACTTCTTCCTCCATTACGAGGAGACGGCGTCCAACGACTTCGTGCTCCGGCAGGGCCGGGTGGAGCTGCTGGCCAACGACATCTCCGACTGGACGATCTCGTTCGTGCACACCGGCGTCGAGTCGTCCATCGGCGAGCGGCTGCGCCGGGTCCGCGAGCATCTCGGCGGGGACGAGATGTTCCTGGCCAACTACGCCGACGTGCTGAGCGACGCGCCGCTGCCCGACATGATCGACCGGTTCGCCCGGTCGGGCGCGGGCGCCTCGCTGATGGTGGTGCCGCCGCCCGGCACTTTCCACTGCGTGGAGGTCGAGGAGGGCGGCCTGGTCGGGCAGATCACCGCCGTCACCGAGATGCCGTTATGGGTGAACGGCGGCTACTTCGTCCTGCGCCAGGAGATCTTCGACCACATCCCGGAGGGCGGTGACCTGCTCGTCGACGGCTGCCGGGAGCTGGCCAAGCGCGGCCGGCTGCTCGCGTACCCGTACCGCGGCTACTGGCGGCCCACCGACACCGTCAACCAGCGCGTCGAGCTGGACCGCGCCTACGCCCGCGGCGACCGGCCGTGGGCCGTCTGGGAGCCCGCCGCATGATCGACCTGGTGCCCGGCGAGCTGCGCCGGATCGCCGTACTCGGCGCGCACTGCGACGACGTCGCCATCGGCGCCGGCGGCACGCTGCTGACGCTCTGCGCCGCCCGTCCGGGGATCAGGGTGGAGGCGCTGGTGCTGTCGGGCGGCGGCACCGAGCGCGAGAGCGAGGAACGCGACGCGCTCGCGGCCTTCTGCCCCGGCGCCGACCTGCGCGTGACGGTCGGCAAGATGCCCGACGGGCGGCTGCCCGCGCACTGGGACGAGGCCAAGCGGGCGGTGGAGGACCTGCACGTCAGGATCTCGCCCGACCTGATACTCGCGCCGCACCCCGGCGACGCCCACCAGGACCACCGGGGGCTGGCGGAGCTGGTGACCACCGCGTTCCGCGACCACCTGGTGCTCGGGTACGAGATCGTCAAGTGGGACGGCGACCTCGGCCGCCCGAACGCCTACCAGCCGCTCATGCCGGCGGTCGCCGAGGCCAAGGTCGCCCTGCTGTGGGAGCACTACCCGTCGCAGCGCCGCCGCTCCTGGTTCGACAGGGAGGCGTTCACCGGGCTGGCCAGGATCCGCGGGATCGAATGCCAGACGCGCTACGCCGAGGCCTTCTACCTGCGCAAACTCACTCTCGACCTCGCTGGAGGCTGATCCGCATGCGCGTTCTGCTCACCGGGCACCTGGGATACCTGGGCACCGTGATGGCGCCGGTGCTCGCCGCCGCCGGCCACGAGGTGACCGGGCTCGACTCCGGGCTGTTCGCCGACTGCGTGCTGGGCCCGGATCCCGCGGATCCGCCGGGCCACCGGACGGACCTGCGCGACGTGCCCGCCGGGCTGCTCGACGGCTTCGACGCGGTGGTCCACCTGGCGGCGCTGTCGAACGACCCGCTGGGCGCGCTGGCCCCCGAGCTGACCTACGCCATCAACCACACGGCCTCCGTCCGGCTGGCCAGGCTGGCACGGGACGCGGGCGTGCGCCGCTTCCTGTACGCCTCCACCTGCTCGGTGTACGGGGCCTCGGGCGGGGACGAGCTGCTGGGCGAGGACGCCCCGCTGCGGCCGGTCACCCCGTACGCGGAGTCCAAGGTGCGGGTGGAGGACGACCTGGCGGCGCTGGCCGACGACGACTTCTCGCCGGTCTACCTGCGCAACGCCACCGCGTTCGGGTTCTCGCCCCGGCTGCGGGCCGACATCGTGCTGAACAACCTGGTCGCGCACGCCCACCTGACGGGCACCGTGCGGGTCCTGTCGGACGGCACGCCGTGGCGGCCGCTGGTGCACGCGGCCGACATCGCCGAGGCGTTCGCCGCCGCGCTGGCCGCGCCGCGCGAGGCGGTGCACGACCGGGCGTTCAACGTCGGCTGGGAGCAGAACAACCTGACCGTCGCCGAGATCGCCGAGCACGTGGCGGAGGCGGTGCCCGGCGCCGAGCTGCTCATCACCGGTGAGAGCGGGGCCGACCCGCGCTCGTACCGGGTGGACTTCTCCCGCATCAGGGCCGCGCTGCCCGGCTTCCACGCCCGGTGGACGGTCAAGGCGGGGTCGGTCGAGCTGGCCGACGCCTACCGCGAGCACGGGCTGACCGCGCACGGCTTCGAACGGCGCTTCACCCGGCTGGCCAGGCTCGCCGACCGCCGCACCGACGGCACCGTCACCCCGGAGCTGCGCGCGTGACCGGTGAGGAGATGCACGCCCTGGTCGAGCGGCTCTACCCGGTCTGCCGCTCCATCACCGGCGACGGCGTGCGCCGCACGCTGGAGATCGTCGGCGAGCACCTGCCGCTCGACGTGCACGAGGTGCCCACCGGGACGCAGGTGCTCGACTGGACGGTGCCCAAGGAGTGGAACATCCGCGACGCGTACGTCAAGGATCCCTCCGGGGCCAGGGTCATCGACTTCCGGCGGCTCAACCTGCACGTGGTGGGCTACAGCGTGCCGGTGCGCGGCACGTACACGCTGGAGGAGCTGCGACCGCGGCTGCACACGCTGCCCGAGCAGCCGGACCTGGTGCCGTACCGGACCAGCTACTACAGCGAGACGTGGGGGTTCTGCCTCAGCCAGCGGACGCTCGACGGGCTCGGCGAGGGACCGTACGAGGTGATGGTCGACGCCACGCTGGCCGACGGGCACCTCACCTACGGCGAGCACGTCGTGCGCGGCACCAGCGACGAGGAGGTGCTGATCTCCTGCCACGTGTGCCACCCGTCGCTGGCCAACGACAACCTGGCCGGGATCGCCGTCGCCGTCGCGCTCGCCGCCCGGCTGGAGGCGCCCCGGCTGACGTACCGGTTCGTGTTCGCGCCCGGCACGATCGGCGCGATCACCTGGCTGGCGCGCAACCGCGACCGGCTCGGCCGGATCGGGGCCGGGCTGACGCTCGCCTGCGCCGGCGACCCCGGCCCGCTCACCTACAAGCGCAGCAGGCGCGGCGACGCGGGCGTGGACCGCGCGCTGGCGCACGTGCTCGCCGGCCGGCCGCACACGATCCTCGACTTCTCCCCGTACGGGTACGACGAGCGACAGTACTGCTCGCCCGGCTTCGACCTGCCGGTCGGCAGCCTCACCAGGACCCCGTACGCGGGCTACCCCGAGTACCACACCTCCGGCGACCACCCGGGCTTCGTCACCGCCGAAGCCATGGCCGACACGCTGGAGACGCTCTGGGAGGCGGTGCGCGTGCTCGAACGCGACGGCCGCTACCGGAACCTCAGCCCGTACGGCGAGCCGCAGCTCGGCAGACGCGGCCTGTACGGGTCGATCGGCGGGCGCAGTGACACGCGAGAGGCGCAGCTGGCGATGTTATGGGTGCTGAACCAGTCCGACGGCGGCCACAGCCTGCTGGACGTCGCGGACCGGTCGGGCCTGCCCTTCGACATGGTCGCCGACGCCGCCGCCGCGCTCGAAGGCGCCGGGCTGCTCAAACGGGAGGACTGATGGAGCTGCGTGTGGGCGACCTCGTCGAGGTCCGCGGCCGGGAGGAGATCCTGGCCACGCTGGACGAGCGGGGCGAGCTGGAGAACCTGCCGTTCATGCCGGAGATGCTGCGCTACTGCGGGCGGCGGCTGACCGTGCACAAGGTGGCGCACAAGCTCTGCGACACGATCAGCCGCAGCGGCATGCGCAAGATGGAGCGCGCCGTCCACCTCACCGGCGCCCGCTGCGACGGGGCCGCGCACGGCGGCTGCCAGACCGCCTGCTCGCTCTACTGGAAGGAGGCCTGGCTCAGGAAGGTCGAGCCGGGCGATCCGCCGCGGCCCGCCGCGTCGTCGCCGAGGTTGCTGCCGCTGCTCCAGGTCAACACCCGCAAGGGCGCGGACGCGTACTCCTGCCAGGCCACCGAGCTGCTCAGGGCCGCGCCCACGTGCCTGCCGTTCCGCGACCTCGGCCAGTACGTCACCGACGTGCGCAGCGGGAACGCCGGGGTGCCCGCGGTGGCGCGGGCGTTCCTGGTCGGGCTGTTCAACCGGTTCCAGGAGGCGAGCAAGAAGATCCTGCCGCGCCGGCTGTGGATCAGGCGCGGGCTGCGCTGGGGGTTCGTCGAAGGGCGGGCCGGCCGGACCACGCCCACCGGCAAGCTCGACCTCCAGCCGGGGGAGCTGGTCAGGATCAGGCCCAAGGACGACATCCTCGCCACGCTCGACGACGACCTGCTCAACCGCGGGCTCGGCTTCGAGGAGGAGATGGCCCGCCACTGCGGCCGCACCGCCCGCGTGCGCGCCAGGGTGGAACGCTGCCTGGACGAGAAGACCGGGCGGATGCTGCACATGAAGAACCCCTGCATCATCCTCGACGACCTCGTCTGCGAAGGGGTCTACAACGCGAACTGCCCGCGCGAGTTCGTCCCGTTCTGGCGGGAGATCTGGCTGGAGAGGGTCGAGGACGGTACGTGAGCGACGTCGGCGAGGTCGGCCGCAAAGCGGGCCGCGGCCTGCGCTGGAGCCTGCTCGGCAACGTGGTCATGAAGGCCGGCTCGTTCGCGATGAGCCTGGTCCTGGCCCGGCTGCTGACGAACGACGACTTCGGCGTGTTCGCCATCGCGCTGGCGGCCAGCCAGTTCGTCATCCACGTCAACGACGCCGGGGTCATCGCCGCCACCGTGCAGTGGCGCGGCAGGCTGGAGGAGATCGCGCCGACCGCGACCGTCGTCGCCATCGCCTCCAGTTTCACCTTGTACGGGCTGTTCTGGGTGATCGCGCCCTTCTACGCGAGCTTCGCCGGCAACGAGGACGCCACCTGGGTGATCCGCATCCTCATGGCCACCAACGTCGTCTACGGGCTGACGGCGGTGCGCAGCGCCGCCCTGATGCGCCGCTTCGAGCAGGACAAGCTGGCCTGGGCCAACCTGGCCGGGTTCGGCGCCAACGCGGCCGTCTCCATCACCCTGGCCGCGGACGGCGCCGGGGCCTACAGCTTCGCCTGGGGGCAGCTCAGCGGGGCCGCGCTCACCGGCGTGCTGGTGCTGGTGCTCGCCCGGGTGCGGATCGCGTTCGGTTTCGACCGGGTGCTGGCCGCCCGGCTGCTCCGCTTCGGGCTGCCGCTCTGCGTCGGGCTCGGCATCGAGGGGCTGCTGCTCAACGTCGACGTGGTGATCGTCGGGGACACGCTCGGCACCGCCCAGCTCGGCTTCTACCTGCTCGCCTACAACATCGCGGCCTGGGTGCCGGGGATCATCGGCACCGCCCTGCGGTACGTGGCGCTGCCCAGCTTCTCGCGGCTGGCCGAGGAAGGGCCGGCCGCGATCCAGGAGGGGGTGCGGCGGGCGGTCCCGCTGCTGGGCTGCCTCGTGCTGCCGATCGCGGCGGTCATGTGCGTGCTCGCACCCGCCCTGGTGGAGTTCCTGTACGAGCCGCGCTGGCTGCCCTCGGCCCAGGTGCTGCGGTTCCTGGCGATCGTCATGGCCGTGCGGATGCTCAGCCTGCTGATCACCGACATCCTGGCCGGGCTCGGCATCACCAGGGCGACCCTGTGGGTGAACGTGTGCTGGGCGCTCGCGCTGGTGCCCGCCCTGCTCGTCGGCGCTCGTACGGGCGGCATCCAGGGGGCCGCGACGGCGCACGCGGTGGTCGCGGTGGTGCTGGCGCTGCCGCTGCTGGCGTTCGCGCTGCGCCGGGCCGGGGTGCCCGTCGGGCTGTTCGCCGCCGGGCTGGCCAGGCCGCTGCTCGCCGCCGTTCTCGCCGGGGTGGCCATGGCCGGGCTCGCCACCGTGGTCGACGGGGCGTTCCTGGAGCTGTGCGTCGCCGGCGGGGCCGGTCTGCTGCTGTTCGTGCTCGTCGCGGTGCCGCGCGCCGCGCTCCTGCATCTCGTACGCCATCTTGTACACGGAGGGAGGGCCCATGTCGGCCGCTGATCTGGTCTCGATCGCGCTGCCGGTGCGCAACGGCGCCGACCGGCTGGAGGGGGTGATCGGGTCGGTGCTCGCCCAGGACCACCAGAACCTGGAGCTGGTCATCTCCGACAACGCCTCCACCGACGGCACGGAGGAGCTCTGCCGCGACCTGGCCGCCTCCGACCCCCGGATCGTCTACCACCGGCATCCGGAGAACGTCGGCCTGCTCAACAACTTCGTGCACGCCGCCCGCGTCTCGCGCGGCGCGTACGTGCGCTGGATCGGCGACGACGACCGGCTCGACCCGCCCTGCGTCTCCCGGGGGCTGGCCGCGTTCGCCGCGGACGAGCGGGTCGTGCTGGTCACCACCCAGGTCGCCTACACCGGCCCCGACGGCGTGCCGCGCACCGCCGCCTACGACGGCACCGCGCTGTCCTCCGGCGACCCGGTGACCCGCTTCGCCGAGCTGCTCAGGCTGCTGAACGAGAGCCACCTGCTGATCGACCCGCTGTACGGGATGCTGCGCCGCTCGGTGGCCACCGGCATCCCGCGCCGCAACATGCTGCGCGAGGACGAGGTGTTCGCCGCCAAACTGGCGCTCGCCGGGCCGTGGGCGCACGTGCCCGAGGTGCTGGCGCACCGCAACTGGCGGGTGGAGCGCATCTCGGGCGTGGCCAGGCGGCTCGGCGTGCCCGCCTGGCAGTCGCACCTGGCCAACACGCTGCAGTGCAGGGAACTGCTGTCCTGGCTGGGCCGGGCGGGCCTCACCGAGGACCAGCGGCGGCGGGCGCGCGTGGAGGTGCTCAGGATGTACGCGCGACGGCAGCGGCGGACGGTGACGCACCGTGGTCGACGAGTTGGCCGCAAGCTGCTCTCCCTCGCCCGCCTGGTGTAACACGCCGAATGAACCGTGCGATTTCCTCTTTGTACCGTTATATGCGACGGGGGCGGATGTAGTGGGCTTTTGGAAGACCGTTGTCGGCCTGGCCCTGAGGAAGTCCGTCGGGCCCCCGGTCGTGGTGGCGGCCGTCCTGCTGGCCCTGGCCGGCTGGCTCCTGGTCCCGGACCGGTACGTGTCGACCGCGTCCATGGTGCTCACCGTGCCCGCCAGCGGCGGCACGCTGGAGACCCTGCCCGAGTCCAAGCCGGGGCTGACCAACCCGCTGCTGCAGTTCAACGACGCGCTCCGGACCACGGCCGGCATCCTCATCCTGGCCACCAACACGCCCGAGGTCGCGGCCTCACTCGGGGTCGCCGAGGACGGGCCGACCTCCCTCACGATCAACGACGGGCGCACCAACCCCGACCTGCTGGGCATCAGCACCAACGGGCCGTTCGTGTACGTCGAGGTGGAGAGCACCTCGCCGCGGGTGGTCAGGGAGGTCATGGCCAAGGCGCAGCAGCGGGTCAAGCTGGAACTGGCCGAGCGGCAGGTGGCCCTGGACGCGCCGATCAGCACGCACATCGGCATCCTCGACGTGATGCCCGCCTCCGTGCCCAAGCCCATCGTCCAGGGCCGCCTGATGGCCGCCGCCGGCGGCGCCTTCGCCGGCGTCACGCTCGGCCTGGCCCTGGCCTTCGCGATCACCCGGCTCGGCGTCCCCTCCCGCCTCCGCCTGCCGGCCCCCGAGAGGGGCGTCGCCTCTCCTGAGGGCTCCACGGCCCCCGGAAGCGGTGACTCCGACGGTGACGGGATCGGGGCGGGGGCCAAAGCGCCGCCGCGTCGCAACGGAACGCCCCTTGAACGGACCACGCTCCCGGCCTTCCCCCTTACGGTGGAGGAGCTGAGCTTGGGAGGCGACCCACTCCCGGCCAAAGCTCCCGGCGAGGCCGAGGCTTCCGGCGAGGCCGAGGACGTCGGCGACACCCAGCAGTTCCGGGTCGTCGGCGGGGACACCGGGCCGATCGAGGTGGTGACCCGCGAGGGTCAGCCCGACTCCACCACCTGAGCGCACCGCCGGATCGCCGCCAGCCTGGACTCCATGGGCGTGTTCGACTTGGCCGAGATCATCATCCCCACCGCGTCGGCCCCCAGCCGGTCGGCGAAGGCCAGCGCCGTCGCCTCGTCCCACGGCTCGTGGTTGTAGCTCAGATGGCAGATCGAGGTGTTCACCGGCGGCGCCGCCTTCAGCACCTCGTCCACGAAGACCCCGTACAGGATGAACTCGGAGATGTGCAGCCGGGAGTTGAAGGCGTCCAGCCAGTCCTGTCCGGTCACCTCGGTGATGCGCCGCTGCATGGCGCGCACGATGTGCGGGTCCCAGAACGTCAGCGCGGTCACGTAGTCGGGCAGCGGGGGCGGCGGCGGTGGCGGCAGCCCGAGCAGCTCGCGCGCGACGTGGTGCCAGAGCACGTGCCGCTCCATCGAGGCGGTGACGCCTTCTTCGAGGCGGTACAGGCACAGCCGGCCGTCCCGGGTGAACGACGTCGCGTCGGTCGGCCGTACCAGCACCGCGTCGGAGTCGACGATGAGCATCGCGTCGGCGTCGATCAGCCCGGCGGCGGCGATCTTGACGGTCTGCTGCATGACCCAGCCGCGCAGCGGCGGCCACGGGCGGCGGGAGTTGACGTACACGTCCGTGCCGGGCACTCGCAGGTAGCGGCGGGGCAGCAGTTCGGAGCGGACCCACACGTGGCAGCGCGGCCCCTGGTACGGGGCGAACAGCTCCTTGTCGCCAGGCGGCACGAACACGTGGTGGATGGTGTCCTCGGAGGTGTGCTCCAGCACCGACCGGTGCAGGAGGGCGAACAGTTCGGCGTCTTGGGCGTAGGACGGCGTGATGACCGCCAGCTTGCTCAAGGGGGGCTCCCATCGAGTCCGGTGACCTGGGCGCAGCGCTGGATGGCGGCCAGACGCGCCGCCACGGGGGTCCGCGACTTGGCGGAGATCATCATGCCGATCGCCCGGGGTCCCAGCCGTTCGGCGAAGGCCACGGCGCCGGCGTGGTCGAGCGGGGTGCGGTCCCACCGGCTGTGGCACATCGCGGTGTCGCCCGGCGGCGACGTCTTCAGCACCTCGTCGACGAAGACCCCGTACACGATGAACTCCGACACCCGCAGGTGGGCTGTGAAGGCGCCCAGCCAGTCGCGGCCGGTGGCCTCCTCGATCCGCGCGATCATGGCGCGCACCACGGCCGGGTCCCAGCAGGCCAGCGAGCTGACGTAGTCGGGCAGCGGCGGGGTGGCGGTGCCGGGCAGGCCGAGCACGTCACGGGCGGCGCGGTGCCAGGTGACGTGCTCGGGCATGCCGTCGTGCACGGCGCCCTCGGCCCGGTACAGGACGGTCTGGCCGTCGCGGACGAAGTGCTCGGGCCCGGCGTCGCGGACCAGGACCACGTCGGAGTCGGCGACCAGCACCACCCGCGCGTCCAGCCGGGCCGTCACGGCGATCTTCGCCGCCTGCTGGACGACCCAGCCGCGCAGCGGCGGCCACGGCCGTGCCGGGTCGATCCAGAGCGCGGTGCCGGGCAGGTGGGTGATGCGGTGGGGGAGTATCTCGGGGTACGTCCACACTCGGCAGCGCGGCCCCGCGTACCCGGCGAACAGGGCGCGGTCCGAGGCGGGCACGACCACGTGGTGGACGGTGCCGCCGGGGGTGTGCTCCAGGACCGAGCGGTGCAGGTGGGCGAAGAGGTCGGCGTCGGGCCGGTAGGTGGGCGTGACGACGGCCAAATCGCTCATGAAGACCTCTCCAGTCCCCCGTGAAACGCCCCTCTTATCCATATCGCGGGGGTTTGTGGGGCGTTACAAAGGTTTCTGCAACGCTCCACCCCCGAGCCTCCGTGCTGATGAGCGGTATCAACCGGCGACCGCGTCTTCCCCATCTGGTGTCGATGGGAGCGCCCGGACCGCCGGTTCGGCGTTGGCCGACTCCATCAGCTCTTGGCTCGCGAGCGTCCGCGTCGCCCGCTCGGTGCCCTTGAGTTCGAGCAGGTGGTTCTCGACGACTTTGAGCGTCTGGAACTTCCGCGCATCGCGGTGGCTTTTCACGTCACGGCACACGACCAGCGGCAACGCCTTAGAAGTTACGATCTACGGCTGCCGTATCAGTCCGAGGAGGTCCGATCATGTATATTGATCAATGCGCTCGTGCTTCTGTTTGATTACGTTCCTTCGCAAGATCGTGATCTTAGAGGTTGCGGGCGTTTCTCGCTTCCGGCCCGTCACTTATAACGCACTGTGACGATCACGCGTCACGCAGAGCGATCGAGCGACAGCGCCACCGCAGTCAAACGCGAAGACTCCCATATCGTGGGCATTGGGGTGGTGTTACAGGGGTGATGTAACGCTCCACCCTTTACGGCCGACATCCCGCAAAGGAGTGGTCCCCGCCTCTATCGCGGCCCGTGGAACCCCCGCCTTCCCGAGCATCTTGGGCAGGCCGTAATGCGACCTACCCGCTGCGAGAAGGACGATCGGTCGAAAAACTTTATCAGCTGAAACCGGTCAGAAAGGACGGCCATCCTGTGAGTCATCGAGGCCAGGGATGAACGGATGGACGCCACGGAATCATGCCATGGAGCCGGGTTGAGGCGCAAGGAGTTTAGTTAAGGCAATTTCGACATAGCCGGCACCCTCTAGGCCGTCTGTCGGCAAATGTGCACAGCCGCCAGGGACGCGGTCCGCTCGTACCTCCTCCAATGTAGATTCGTCATAAGTCACACAAAGTTGACCGTTTCGGCAAAACCGAGGCACAGGCCAGATTTGTCTATTCCAATTGGATAGACGGCCCAACACTATCCATTTCTCCCGGATTAGGCCTAGGTCACCGAAAAGGCATACTTTTAGTGCAATCTCCGGTTTGAACCCCCCTTCTTCTATTGAATTGGGAATACAGTCCAGGCGAGGTCCGAAAAAGTAGCCCAAGGTAATCCCTGACCGGCCCACTCGGGCGACGACACCGAGTGCGAATCCACTGCCACGTAGTGGAACTGCGAATACATCGCCCTCGCCATACGGCTTTCGCTTGGATGTCATACTAACTAATCAAGCCCTTCGAGATAGTCTCTCGCCGCGTCCATATAACTATCTCTCTTCTTATTCCTCGGGTCAATGGGTGCCGTTCTCCGAACACCCGGCATGGTGGGACGTCCGTTCTGCTCCCAGATAACTTGCTCTAGCCCTCGCTGCTCGGCATATGTATCCGTCCGATATTCCACTTGGAATTTGTAATCAGATGTTCCCTCCTTGCGCGCATGTTCTCTCCTTCGACGGTCAAGATCATTTGTTCTACCGGTCCGGACTACCTTACCGGTGTCGTCACGAAGCGTGTACACGCCTCCCTTGAAGCACGGGGTCGCATTGTGAACGAGGGCGTCTTGGTCGCCGACGGCTACGTGATAGGTGTGAAAACCCGCGACCGATAGATTGAAGACACGCTGGTCGCTGCCCGACCATGAAGCGATCGCCGAGAGTTGGACATGGGTCCCCGCCGATGTCCGCAGCCACATACCCTTCTGCAGCTTGCCTGCTTCAATCCATTCACCCAGCTCCGGAACCCAGAACGGATGAGCCGCCGTTGCGGTCACTGTCCGAGAGAGTTCGCCATCATGATCGCCGGTCTCAACCGTAATCGCAATAAGGTTCTTGGCGCCCTTGCTTGCGATAGTCGATAGGACCGACTTGGCTGCGGTTCTGCCGGTCTTGGGGTCTGTGGCTATGATCGTGTCGCCGGCTCTGATGTCCTCGATGGGTTTGGTGGTGCCGTCTGCCATGAGGACTCGGGTGCCGGGCACGAAGCTGCTGCACGATTCATTCTCGATCGATCTGCGGGTCTTGCCGCCGATGCGGTTCTTCACAGTCTGTCGCATGGACGGATATCTGGAGCTGACCATCCCGTTGTCGTCGGTAAGCCCCGGGTTCTGCAGCATCCAGCGATATGCTTCGATGTCCTCTTTTGCGATGCCCGCTTCACGGCTGAGGTAGCGAGAACGCTGGGCTTCGCGCTTCTTCCAGGCGGCGATGTCCTTGCGCTGTTTATCGTTTGCCTTGATGCGCTTCTTGTGGATTTTGCGTTCGCGGGCGGTCTTCTTCTTGCCGCTGGCGTGGTGGGTTTCGGCGAGGTTCTGGTTGGCGTTGGGCCGGTTCTTGCTGCGGGAGTAGCCGTAGCTGTTGTCCTTGCTGCCGCCGCCGGCGTCGACGCGGCGGCCGTCGGGGTCGGATTGGTCGATGGGATTGTTGGCGGCGTAGGAGTACGGGTTGGCCCATTCGGGAGTGCGCAGGTCGAGTTCCGGATCGGTGGAGATGAACTTGGCGATCGTCGGGTCGTAGTAGCGGGCGCCCAGGTAGGTGAGGCCGGTGGAGGTGTCTTCGGTCTTGCCGAGGAACCCGCGGTCGGTGAAGGGTAGGTCGTCGGAGCCGCGGCGCTGGCCGAAAGGCAGGTAGCGTTCGCGGCTGACGTTGCCGGTGGTGGCGTTGACGGCCAGTTGAGTGCTGCCGTGCAGTCCGGCCAGCATCCAGGTGACGCCGCCGGGTTCGCGCACAGCCACCAGGGAGCCGTCGCTGCTGCTGTAGTAGCGCTTGCCGGTGACCTGACCGGCGGACAGACGGAGTTCGACGGCGCCCAGGTAGAGGGTGGTGCTGCCGTCGGGGTCGTGGCGTATGAGGCGTTCGCCGGCGGCGTCGTACACCATCGTCGTGTCTTGGCCGTCGATGGCGGCCTGGTCGAGCTGGCCGAGCGGGTTCCAGGTGAAGGTGGCTTGCTGGTTGTCGACGGTGCGGGCGGCGAGTTGGCCGGCGTCGTTGTAGGCGTAGGTGTCGGTTCGGCCGGGGTAAGTGATGGCGGTGACCGCGTTCGGTCGCTCCGCGCTGGCACCGGGGGTGGGGTAGGTGTAGGCGGCGGCCTGGCCGTTGTCGGTCAGGCTGGTGATGTTGCCGACCTGGTCGTAGGTGTACGCCTGGTTGTACGGGTCGAGGCCGTTACTGTCCCCGCTGCCGGAGCATGAGCCTGCCGTGGTGGTGTAGGCGGTGGCCAGGCGGCGCAGCCCGTCATAGGTGAAGCACTCGGACTGGCCGTCGGTGGTGCCGGGGATGGCGGAGGCGGCGTCCAGGACGCGCGTGATGTTGCCGGCGATGTTGTAGCCGTAGCGGTCGTCCTGGACGGTGTCCGGGCTTGAGGTGTCGGCCTTCGTCTGCGTGGTGACCCGCGAGAGCCAGTCGGTGGCCGGGTCGCGTTCCAGGACGCGCTTGATCTGGCCGCCCGCCCCCAGGGAACGGCTTTCGAGCTTGCCGGTCAGGGTGAACGTGGTGTCGTGGACGTAGGTGAAGCCGCCCAGGTTCGAGGTGGTGGCCTTGGCGAAGCCGAGGTCGGTGTAGGTGTGGGTGAGCGTCTCGGCGGCCAGTCCTCCGGCGGCGGGTAAGCCCTGGGTGCGCAGGTTCCCGGCCGCGTCATAGCTGCTGGTGAAGCTGTACGTGCCGGCCAGCGCGCCCTCGGTGGCGGGGATGGACACCGTGTTGGCGGTTGGCCGGTAATCGCTGTCGTAACCGGTAACTGCCTGCGTGTACGCCTGACCGGCCGTGAAACGGGTGGTCGCGGTGGGCTGGCCCTTGGCGACGGTGTCGTAGCTCCACTCGGCCAGCTTGGTGCCGGTGCCCGTCTCGCCGGCCCACTGGCTGGTGCGGCGGCCCAGATCGTCATAGCTGTTGGAGATCTTCTGGCCGTTGCCGTCGGTGCTCCAGATTTGCTGGCCGGCCAGGTCGTAGCCGTAGCTGGAGGTGCCGGCGTCGGGGTCGTCGGCGGCGGTGCGGCGGTCCAGCCAGTCGTAGGTGTAGGCGCGGACGTTGCCGTTGGCGTCCGTCATCGTGGTCAGGTTGCCGCGCAGGTCGTAGCCGTAGCCGGTGTCGGCATGCTGGGTGGCGTTCGACCATTCCTCGACTTTTACCGTGCGGCCGAACACGTCGGTGACGGTGGCGGTCTTGCCGCCGAACGGCGGGGTGACCTCGGTGCGTTCGCTGCCCGGGTAGGTGGTGGTGGTGCGGCGCAGTTCGGTGCCCAGGTGGTAGGCGATCGAGGCGGTGGGGCGTTCCTGGCCGTCGTAGACGGTCTTGGTCCACTGCGGCAGATCGGTCAGCGCGGGGTTGAGCAGGCCGCTGCCCGCGTCATCGGCGTTGTGCACGGGCTCGGAAACCGCCGCGGTCAGGCCGCGGGTGTCATAGGTGGTGGCGGTGACGATTCGGCCACCGGCCGGGGAGGCGGTCTGGGCTTCGCGGGTGCGGCCGAGCCCGTCGTCGTAGCTGTGGGTGGTGGTGTAGGTGGTGCCGGTCAGCAACTGCTGGACGGTGGTCTTGATCGGCTCATCAGGTTGGCCGAGCCAGCCGTCGAACGGGATGTCGTAGGCGACCCTCGCCGACGGGGTGCCGCCGCTGCGTGGCTGGCCCGGCTTCCACAAGGCGGTGGTACGGCCGAGACCGTCGTAGTCGATCTCGGTGATCTTGCCGTTGGCGTCGGTCACCCGTACCGGCTCGCCCAGCGTGTGGGACAGGCGCGCGGTCACCGTATGGCCGAGCGGGTTGGTCGTGGTGACGCCGGTGGCGGGCCAGCCGATCGCGGGGCTGTAGGTGGTCGTGGTGGTCTTGTTGAGCGGGTCGGTCGCGGTCAGCGGCCGGCCGTAGTCGTCGAAGGTCGCCTTGCCGGTGGAGATCGTGGTGGCGTTGGCGTAGGCGCGGATCTCGGTCGGGTTGCCGTCGCTGGGCTTGTTGGTGGCCGGGTTGGTGCCCGCGTCGTACAGGGTGATGTTCTTGCCGATCAGCGTGCCGCTGGTGCAGCTGTCTCCGGCGCGTTCCTCCACCACGGAGGGGAAGGCGGTCATCCACTGCCCGGCGTCGGTGTTGCGGGCGTAGGTGGTGGAGGTGCAGGTGTTGTCGGCGGCGATGCCTTCCTGGCCGTAGTCGTTGACCCGGATCGGCAGGCCGTCATTGTTGTAGGCGGTGCGTTCGTCGGTGTAGCGCCAATTGCCGTTGCTCAGCTTCTCCCGGGAGCGTTCGCGGGTCGCCAGCACCAGCGCGATCTGCCGCTCCCCGGTGCCCGTGCCGGTGGGGGTGATCGTGTACTCGTACCGGGTGGAGTCGACCTCGGTGTAGGCGCGCGGGCTGAGCGCGGTCATCTTCCATGACTGCTCCTGCAGCACCTGCCCCTGCAGCAGCGGCGCGTCGGTGATGGTGTTGCCGTCGAAGTCGGTGACGCTCTGCCCGGTGCCACCGAGGAAGGTGCGGGTGCCGACCGTGTAGCCGGCCGGATCGCTGCCCGAGCCGGTGATGGTGCGCACCTGGCCGTAGCCGCGCCATTCGGACTTGTCCGGCGCCTGGCCGGGCTCGGCGTACTGGTTGGGGTCGATCCAGCGGGGACCGCCGAGGAACTCGTACTGGTGGACCACGTCCGGGGAGCCGGCCACCATGTCGCGCTCGACCACCTTGGTGGCCAGCTGTTTGAACAACCGGCTCCAGGTCTCGTACCCCTGGTCGGGGTCGCTGCCCATGTCGAGCTGGTAGCAGTCGCCGACCTTGTCGGTCAGGTAGTTGCCGCCGATGCGGCCCTTGCCGCCGCCGCACGGGTCGGCTTGGCCGTAGGTGACCTCGATCCGGCCGCCCATGCCGTTGCCGATGGCGGCGATGCGCGGCACCATCCGCCAGGACAGGAAGTCGGTCCAGTCCGACCAGTTGTCGTAGTCCATCTTCCCAGCGAGCATCACCGCGTCGAAGTCCAGCGGCGGCAGCATCACCTCGGGCTCGGTGGCCAGGCCGGTCTGCTGCACGGTGTCCAGCCACATCACCTGGTCGTAGGCCCAGGCGAAGTCGGTGCGCTGGTAGATCCACTCGTGGGTGAGGTCGAGCCGGTCCACCGGATCCCACTCGCCGGTACTCGGGTTGCGCGACTCGGTCTGCACCGAGGTGAGCTTGCGGGTGGAGTAGAACGCGATCGCGTCGTTGGCGCAGGTGGCGGGATTGTCACAGTGCAGGTCGGTGGGGACGTCCTCACCGTCGCGCGCCGCCGTGGTGAACACCGTGCGGGCGGTCGGCTGGCTGCCGGCCACCTGCGTGTTGTGCCCCCACACCACCTGCGACAGGAACCCGCCCCGGTCGTAGGGCAGCACCCGGTAGGTCTCATGCTCACAGGAGGGCAGGCAGAAGTAGTTGGTCTCGCGGGTGTAGGAGTAGTCGATCACGTTCTCGTTGCGGTCGATCTCCTGGTCGAGGTTCCATCGCCACACGCCGGTGCAGGTGGGCGGGATCTCGTCGTTGTAGTAGCGCGCGTAGCAGGGCTCGTCCGCCACCACGTACGGGTCGTGTTCGTTACCGATGTACGGGGTCTGCCACTGGGCGTCGCGGTTGTGGCCGAACCGCCACACCTGCCCGTCCTGGTCGGTGATCCTCCAGTACGGCTGCCCATCCGCGCCGCCGGCGACCTGCTCGACCTTCCAGCCGAAGTCCGGCACCGTCTTCCACACACCGGTGCTCCGGTCCTGCACGATCGAGGCCGACCGGCCGCCGGCCGAAAGCACCAGCTCCGACTGGGTCTGGTCGTTGGTGGCCGCATCGCCGTCGTTCTGATCGGGTGACTCCCAGCACAGCGCCCCGCCGCCGATCCCGAGTTCCTGCGCCCACCAGATCAGCTCGCCGGAGTTGTCATCGAACCAGTTGTCGACGTAGCAGCGGCGGTAGCGGCGCTCGATGAATCCGGCGTTCAGGTCCCAGCCCACCCCGACCACGCCGGACTGGTTGTTGGTCCACCGGCCCTGCCCGTCCACCGACGAGGCGTCGTACTGCAGCGACAGATCCGGCCCGTTCCCGGCAGGGGAGGGCGCCTCCGGCAGCGGCACGTCGTAGTCGAACCCGCCGCCGGAGGTGCCCGCCTGCCAGGTGCCCGCCGGCTTCAGGTCGGTGGCGCCCCAGTTACCGTCCGGGCCGGTCAGCCCGGCCGCCAGCAGATACACCGACCCGGCCGCCAGCTGTGCCTCCAGTGCTGCAGTCCTGGCCTTGGCCGCTGCCTGCTTGTCCTTGCCCGTCACAGGCTCGGCGGCAGTGGCGGTGGTGCCGACGGGTGCGGCTTCGATCTCGGCGGTGAGCGTGCCGGCCTGGACGTCGTTGACCGCCTGCACGGTCTGCGGCCGGGTCACGCACGAGCGCGGCCGCGGCTCCTCCAGCACGCACACCGGCAGCCGGACAAGCTGCAGGCGGCCGGCGAAGTTTCCGCCGAAGGCGTCGCGGAAGGCAGCGTAGGAGAACTCCGCCCGCACCGTGCCCGCCGCCTTTTCGCCGTCAGCGCGGATGATCCGGGCGGCCAGGCCGACGCCTCCCAGCTCGCGGACCGTTTCCGGTGCCAGCGTCTCAATCTTGACCCGGTCCGGCCCGGCTCCCTTGACCTGGCCGAGCCGTAACGGCAGCTTGTCGGCCGCCGTCACCTTCCCGGCTTCGGCAAGATCCACCTCGGCGGTGCCCGCCTGCGGCCAGACCGGCTTTTCACGCCTCACCTCGGGCACGGACTCCTCAGCGCCCTTGGCCACCTTCTTGCCGGGTACGCCACGTCCCCGGACCGACTGTTCGGGGTCAGGTTCGGCCGCGGCTGCCTGTGGGATCAGCACGTCCGGCACGCCGATGCTGGAGATCAGCACCAAGCAGGCCAGGCCGATGAGCAGCGCTGCGAACCGTCCGCGCATGTCGGATCCCTTCGAGGGCACGCTGACGCAGACCCCGACGAAGGGGCCTTGTGTGCGTCATAAAGCAGCAATAAGACGATCACTAGGAATGTGATCGTCCAGCGAAGATCGGTCAACGACGGGAGCGTCGCTTACCCGACACCCTCAGTCAGGTCCTTACGTCAACGATGGCGACACTCGCTGGTCAACCGAGATGTCATGGATACGGTATACACGCGCTGTGAGATGGATCACAAAGCGATATCGGACGCCCCTGGCCGGTGATTAAGGCGCGTTCCGAGTGATATTTGGCTCTGGTAGCTCCGGCGGCCGGCGGTCAGCCGCCTCGGGGCTCTGGCGCCTTTGGCTCGTCTTCTCGTACGAAGGAGCCTCGGCCCGGGATGGTTTCGATCAGCTTGAGGTCGTCTCTCAGGTGGGCAATAGCCTGACGGATCGTCGGGCGTGAGACCTCAAGTTCGCGTTCGAGCTGCACTTCGGAGATGACGTCGTTGTAGCCGATCTCGCCCGCTTCGATCCTGCGCTGGATCTCGTCGGCAACTTGCAAGTTCGGGGTGCAACGTAGGAATCATGACGCACAGAGGGGCCTCACCCGCAGGCGGGCCCCTCGAAAACTTGACGATCTAGAAGTTGAACTCTCCCTTGGCCATGCCGTCCCTGAACGCGGCCCATTCCGAGGCCGTGAACACTAGAACAGGCCCGCTGCGATTCTTGCTGTCTCGCACTGCTACACGGCCTTGGCTGAGTGGAGCGACCTCCACGCAGTCACCGCCGGTTCCTCCACTGGTGGTGGCCTTCCGCCATGCGGCAGTGGCCAACTCGTTCTCGATCATTGCGCCTCCATGATCCTGTAGATGATCTTTATGGTTTCGTAGGTCGGCTGAGCCAGGCCGGAAAGCAGTTCCCATCGCTGATTCAGCTTGTGCATCATCTCGGCCTGGTGGATGACCTCTCCGGTCTCGGCGTTCTCCAGGAACGCCGCGTTGGTGTCGTCGTCGGATGCCAGCACGAACGGCCCTATCAGTCCCGCCGTGCTGCGCGCCGCCAGGGGGACAATCCGCACCGTAATGTACGGACGGGCCATCATGTCGAGGAGATATCGGAGCTGCTCCGCCATAACCTCGGGGCCGCCGATGTGGCGAAGGAGAACACTCTCGTCAAGGATCACAGAGAGGCTCGGCGGGCTGGTCTGGGACAGGATGCTTTGACGTTGGAGGCGAGCTTTGAGGGCCTTCTCCACCTCGCCCGGCACGGCTCCAGGTTCACCTTCGAAGACTGCGCGGGCGTAGTTCGCTGTCTGGAGAAGGCCGGGGATCAAGGCTAGTTGGTAGATGCGGATGCTTTTGGCGCTGGCTTCGATGGCGGGCCACTTGCGGAACCACGTCGGATTGACATCCCGGATGGCGGGCAGCAACTCAAGCAACTCGCCATCTAGTCCGAATACCCTCTCCAACCCTCGGGTGAAAGGCTCTGTTGGCGGCCTGGTTCCTCGCTCCACAGCGCCCACGAGGCTTTCGCTGCAAGGGATCAGTGGAGCCAAGCGTGCATGAGTAAGCCCGCTTTTCGTGCGATATTGGCGCATGCGTCGGCAGTATTCCTTATTGGCGGTTTCGCCATTGACGTTGCCCTCTTTCGCCTATCACGCCTTTCGGAATGGCCGCACCTCCATACGTACAAGCCAATCACATGTTGTGAGAGTTTTGGAGGGACATTCAGGGCGACTTTGAAGAGGTAGAGGGCCATGCTGAGGCATGTAACCGCACAGACACAGGTCTGGATGTGCATCGGAGGCGATCATGAGAGCAGCCGTCACAGATCCCCCATACACAGGGATCAAGGCTTGGGTGATCAGCGAGCTGGACGACCGCGCTCTGCTTCCCGCGATGGTCCGCCGTGAGCTTCGAACGTGGATGGGCGATCACCCGGCCCTTGAGGACCTTCAGCTCCTCGCGTCGGAGCTGGTCACGAACGCGGTGATCCATGGCGGTGCCCACTGGGTCAGGATGAGTCTGCGTCCGAAAGAAGAACGGACGAAGCGCTACTGGCAGTTGACCGTGACAGACCCCGGCCTGTCCGAGTCCGGACCTATGCCGCGTATGCCTCTCCTCTATGAGCAGAGGGGCAGAGGCCTATGGATCGTGGACGAACTCACGCTCGGGTGCTGGGGCACCCACCGCACGCAGGCGGGTGAATGCGTCGTATGGGCACAACTGCCTCGCTGACGGCGGGAACGACATCTGCACATAACACCCAGTAACAGGACAGATGCTCGTGTAACGCTCCACCCCTCTACGCCCGACATCCATGGGGCGGCACTCGTACGGGAGGGCGTGTGGACTTCTGGGGGACCATCCTCGTCCTGATCAGACGCTGGTACGTGGCCCTGCCGGCCTTTCTGCTGGCCCTCGGCGGCGCCTTCTACGCCTACAGCACGATCCCGGTCACCTACACCACCACCGCCGTGCTCGTGCTGACCGCGCCGACCACCGGCGGGATCCTGCCACCCGACCCCGACCAGCCCGTGCCCCAGGTCAACCCGCTGCTCAACTTCGACCACGGGCTGGACGTGGCCGCCTCGATGCTGATCAGCGTCATGAGCACGCCGGACATGGTGGCCGACATGGGCACGGCCGAGGGCGACACCGAGTACGCGGTCACCAACGGCACCAACAACCTGGAGTCGCTGGCGACCGGGCCGCTGGTGTTCGTCGAGGGGGAGAGTCGCACGCCGGAGGCGTCCGCGGCCATCGTCCGGCAGGTGATCGAGCGGGTCGGGCAGGAGCTCGACGTGCGGCAGCGGCAGGTGCACGCGCCGCCGGAAACGTACATCACGATCAGCGAGGCGGTGCCGCCGACCACGCCCGCGCCCCAGCAGGGTAGGAAGCTCCGCTCGGCGGCGGCGGCCCTCGGCCTCGGCGTGATCGCCGCCCTGACGGCGGCCTTCGCGGCGGAGAGCCTGGCGGCCCCGCTCCGCCGCCGCCGCCGCCGTCCCGGCCCCCAGCCCGAGGAGAGGGAACTGGTCGGCGCCGAGAAGGCAGGGCCGTGACGGAGCCACCGCCCCGGGCGGATGGGGCGACGGTGGCGGCGGTGTTCGCCTTCGTGCTGCTGGTGGTGCCCGCGCGGCTGGTGCTGAAGTACCTGCCGCTGTCGCTCACGCCCGCGAACGTGGTCAGCCTGGTCGCCGCGCTGCTGTGGCTGTGCGCGCAGCTGACGCTCGCGCTCGGGGCAGCCAAGGGGCGCAATCCGGTACGTACCGCGCTGTTCGCCTATTTCACCGCCATGCTCGCCACGTACGGCTTCGCCACGTACGGCCCGATGGAGTCGGACGAGCTCAACCTGGCCGACCACTCGTTCGTGCTCGTGGTGGCGATCGTCGGGCTGGCGCTGACCGTGTGCGACGGGGTGCGCGGGCTGCGGCGGCTGGACTTCGTGCTGAAGACGCTCGTCGTGGCCGGCGCGGTGATCGCGGTGATCGGCGCGCTCCAGTTCCTGTTATCGATCGACCTCACCCGGTTCATGGAGCTGCCGATCCTGCGCTACACGACCGAGGGCGACGCGTTCGTGCTGGAGCGGGCCGACCTGCGGCGGGTGGCCGCCACCACCGGGCATCCGATCGAGTTCGGCGTCACCTGCGCGATGCTGCTGCCGCTGGCCGTGCACTACGGCGTGCGGGCGCGGGCGCTCCGGGAGCCGTCGCTGCGCTGGTGGGCGTGCGCGCTGCTGATCGGCTGCGGGCTGATGTTCTCGGTGTCCCGCTCGGCGATGCTCAGCCTGGCCGTGGTGGGCGTGGTGCTGTTCGCGGGCTGGCCGGTCAGGCGGCGGCTCCAGGCGCTGGTGGCGGCGGCCGGGTTCCTGGTGGCGGTCCGCATAGCTGTGCCGGGGCTGCTGGGCACGTTCGTCGGCCTGTTCACCAACTTAGGCAACGACGAGAGCATCCAGTACCGCACCCACGACTACGCGGTCGCCGCGCAGCAGATCAGCCGCCACTTCTGGCTCGGCCGCGGGCTCGGCACCTGGTACGCGCCCAAGCACCAGATCTTCGACAACCAGTACATCCTGTCCATGGTGGAGACCGGGCTGATCGGCACGGCGGCGTTCGCCGGGCTGTTCCTGGTCGCGTGCTACGCGGCGCTGCGGTCGCGTTTCCTCAGCGCCGACCCCGTCACCCGCGACCTCGGGCTCACGGTCGCCGCCTGCCTGGTGGTGCCGCTGGCCGGGTCGTTCACGTTCGACCTGCTGTCGTTCCACACCGTGACGGGGATCTCGTTCCTCCTGGTCGGCGCGGCGGGCGCGCTGCTGCGCGCGGTACGCGCCGATCAGCTCGCGCCCTCGCAGGCCAGCGGGCCGACGATCGAGGTGACCCGATAGCTCGCGTCGATGGTCACCAGTTCGTTCCCGGCCCAGTCGGCACGGCCGCACTCGGAGTCGACCGGGCCGTACACCCACGACTTGTCGACGAGCTTGTTGCCGCGCACCACCTGCTTGCCGCGCGCGTTGCGCACCTGGATGCTGAACGTGCCGCCCATCACCAGGTTGCCGGTGACCACGACGTCCTCGGACTTCTCGTCCACCAGGAAGATCGGCGCGGTGATGTGCTCGGCCTCGCGCTGGTCGACGGTGTTGTGGTGGAAGGTCAGGCCCTTGCCGCCGTTGTAGGCCTGGATGCCGTCGGAGTGGTCGCCGGGGTTCGAGCAGAGTTTCACGTACGAGTCGCGGATGTCCACGGCGTCACCGGAGACGCGGAAGCCGTCGCTGTGGCCCTGGACGAGCACGCGGGTGGCGGTGTACTTGTCGTGGCCGATCGCGGGCAGCGGGCCGCAGGTCCTCGTGGTGCCGACGGTGGTGTCCGTGATCGTGAACCGGAACGAACGGTCGCCGTCGGCGTTGGTGACGTGCCCGTCGATGACGCTGTTCTTGATGGTGACGTCGTCGGCGTGGACGAGCAGGGGGCCGCGGATGTGCACGCCGTCGAGCACGGCCCCCGGTGTCTGGACCTTGTACGCGACGTCCTCGGTGTTGAGCGGGACCTCGGTCAGCCGGACACCCTTCGGCGCTCCCGTACAGGCCGGCGTGGGATGGTCGGGGCAGGAACTGCCGTCGGGCCTGACGATCGCCGCCGACGGACTGGGCGCCGGCGGCGCGACCGTGGGCCGCGGCTCCGCCTGACATGCCGTCAGCAGCACCACCATCGAGATGACCACGACGGCCGCACGGCCCGGAACCGGTGTGGTGGGGTGGGCGTTCACGGGCATCACCTCTCAGCCGCCGAGCCGGCGCGACAGGTCGGCCCAGGAGCCCGCGCGCAGGTCGCGGTCGCTCACTTCGGTCACCGGCAGGGGCCACGCTATCTTGAGGTCCGGATCGTCGTACCGGACCGCGAGATCCTCCGCGGGGTCGTGCTCGCGGTCGATGCGGTAGCAGGTGTCGGCGGGCTCCGTCAGCGCCTGGAAGCCGTGCAGCAGCCCGGGCGGCACGTACAGGACGGTGAAGTCCTCGTCGTCCAGCCGCACAGCCATCTGCCTGCCGAAGGTCGGCGAGCCGGGCCGGGCGTCCACCAGCACGTCGTGGATCGCCCCCCGGGCGCAGCGCACCAGCTTGGCCTCACCCTGCCCACCGCGCCCGTGCAGCCCTCTGACGGTGCCCCGGACCGACCTCGACTGGCTGTCCTGGATGAACGTCTCCGGCTTCAGCCCCGCCTCGGCGGCCACGGCGGCGTCGAACGTCCGGGTGAACAGGCCGCGCCGGTCCCGGTGCGGCACCGGCCTGAACAGCAGAACCCCGTCGATCTCGCCCGATTCCACTCTCAAGCTGTCTCCTTCCGAAAGGCGGTGTGATGAAGCCGACGGTCAGCGTGGTGATCCCGGCCCACGACGAGGCAGGCGTGATCGCGGCGAACCTGGACACGTTGCTGACGGGGACCGGGCCCGGCGAGTTCGACGTGATCGTGGTGGCCAACGCCTGCACGGACGGCACCGCGCGGGCCGCCGCCCGGCCGGGCGTGCGGGTGCTGGAGACCTCGCGAGCGGGCAAGGTGGAGGCGCTGCGCCTGGGCGACGACGCCTGCCGCGCCTTCCCGCGCGTCTACCTGGACGCGGACGTGCGGCTGGACGCGAAGTCGGTGCGCGCGCTGGCCGAGGCGGCGTCCCGGCCGGGGGTGCTGGCCTGCGCGCCGGTGCCCGAGTGGGACCTGGCGGGGACGGGGCGGGTCGTCCGGCGGGTGCACCGGGTGCACGACCGGCTGATCGCGCCGTCCCGGGCGCTGGCCGGGGTGGGGGTCTACGTGCTGACCGAGGAGGGACACCGGCGGGTGTTCCCGCTGCCCGACGTGATCTCCGACGACGGCTACGTGGACGGGTCCTTCACCGGCGACGAGCGCGTGGTGGTGACCGAGGCCAGGTCGGTCGTCCGGCCCGCCCGCACGGTCCGCGCCCACCTGGCCCGCCGGGTGCGGGTCAGGCAGGGCAACCGGCAGCTCGCCGGGCTCGGCAGGCCAGGCCGCTCGCTCCGCGCCGGAGCCCTGCGCGACCTCCTCGCCGCCCGCGAGGTGAGCGCCCTCGACGCCGCCTGCTACCTGACGGTCCTCGCCGCCGACCGCGCCCTCACCCTCCTGAGAGGCGGGAAGACGGCCTGGGGTACGGACACCGGCACCCGAAGCGGACGACCCCCGGCAACCCCGTGACCCGGCAGCCGCGAGCGGAAACCGGACCCCCATAGAAAAGCCGCGACGCGCGGTGGCAGGGGTCACCGGGGGTCCGTGGCGGCTTCGTAGGCCGCGAGGAGGGCCTTCTTCGAGTGGTCCCATGACAGCGGTCCCGCGACCCGCAGCATGCCGATCTCGCCCATGCGACGCCGCTCGTCCGGATCGTCCAGCAGCCGCGCGATGAGCTTGGCGAACTCCGACTCGTCGTTGGCCGGCGCGTACAGGGCCGCCTCGCCCGCCGACACCCGCGCCTCCCGCAGCTCGAAGGAGACGATCGGCCGGGCCATCGCCATGTACTCCATGACCTTGTTCATGGTGGAGACGTCGTTGAGCGGATTCAACGGGTCCGGCGACAGACACACGTCGGCCGTCGACAGGTAACGCATCAGGTCCGGGTCCGGGATCCGCCCGGTGAACTCGACGGCCTCGCCCAGCCCCAGCTCGCGGGAGAGCGCCACCATCGCGTCGAAGGTGTCGCCGCCGCCGACGAACACCGCGTGCCAGTCGGTCCGCCCGTGCTCGTCACGCAGCCGCGCCAGGCTGCGCAGCGCGTAGTCGACCCCGTCCTGCGGCCCCATCACGCCGAGGTAGCACAGCAGGTGCGGCTTGCCGCGCCGCAGCTCGGGCTCGGCGGGCACCTGGTGGAACCGCTCCACGACGGGCGCGCTGCGCACCACGAACACCTCGCCGGGCAGCTTGCCGCCGCGTGACAGCGCCACCTGCCGGTAGCTCTCGTTGGTGGCGATCACCACGTGCGCGGCCCGGTACGTGCGCCGCTCCAGCAGGCACACGGCCCGGTACAGCAGGTCGCGCCCCCGGCCGAAGCGCGACAGGTACAACTCGGGCACCAGGTCGTGCTGGTCGAACACGAACCGGGTGCCCTTGCCCCGCATGGCCAGCGCCACCAGGAAGAACAGGTCGGGCGGGTTGCACCCGTGCACCACGTCGAAGCGCCCGAGCCGGCGGGCGATGCGGAAGGTGTGCCACAGCGCCGACCCGTACTCGCGCAGATAGCCGACGGGTCCGCCGGTGGCGGCGCGGAGCGGGTAGCGGTGGATGCGCACGCCGTCGATCACCGCCTCGGCCTCGCGGTCCTGCTTGGCGCCCATCGGACAGATGACGTGCACCTCCCAGCCCGCCTCGCGTAACGCGACGCTCTCCTGCCAGACGCGGCGGTCGAGCGGGACGGAGAGGTTCTCGACGAGGATGAGCGCTCTACCAGCCAATGCCCACGTAATCCCTTCTGTCCCGGTGTGTCGCGGCTCCCGGCACGCGCACGAGGTCGATCACCTTGCCGCGGAAGCCGTCGAGCCCGTCCAGCACGGCCGGATCCGTGCTGCCGATCACGCACACCTCCGCGTGGTCCAGCACCTCGGTCACCGAGTCGGCGAGCAGGTCGCCCAGGTGCGGCAGCCGCTCGGCGATGTACTCGCGGTTGGCCCCCATCAGCCGCGACATCGACACGTTGGCGTCATAGATGCGCAGGTCGTAGCCCTTGCCGAGGAGTCGTTCGGCCAGCTCCACCAGCGGGCTCTCGCGCAGGTCGTCGGTGCCCGGCTTGAACGACAGCCCGAACAGCCCGACCTTGCGCAGCCCCGGCGCGGTGACCAGGTCGAAGGCCCGCCGCAGGTGCGCCTCGTTGGCGGGCAGCACGTGCGACAGCAGCGGCACCGACACGTCCGCCTTGCGCGCCGCGTACACCAGGCCGCGCAGGTCCTTGGGCAGGCAGGAGCCGCCGAAGGCGAACCCGGGCCGCAGGTAGGCCGGGCTGATGTTGAGCTTCCTGTCGGCCAGGAACACGTCCATGACCTGGTACGAGTCCACGCCGAGGGCCTGGCAGACCGCGCCCAGCTCGTTGGCGAAACCGATCTTGACAGCATGGAAGGCGTTGTCCGCATATTTCGTCATTTCGGCCACCGGGATCGGCACCCTGAACACCTCGCCCGGCAGCCCCTCGTACAGCGCGGCCACCACGTCCCCGCTGGCCGGATCCGACTCCCCGATCACCGTCTTCGGCGGCGCGAAGAAGTCGCGCACGCTCGTCCCCTCGCGCAGGAACTCCGGGTTGACCGCCACCCCGAAGTCCGCGCCCGCCCGCAGCCCGGAGGACAGCTCCAGGATCGGGATCAGCAGCTCGGCGCAGGTGCCCGGCAGCATGGTGCTGCGGAAGACCACGACGTGCCCGGGTCGCAGCGCCCGGCCGATCTGCTCGGCGACCCGCTCCAGGTAGGCGGTCGACAGGCTGCCGTTCGGCGCGGACGGGGTGCCGACGCAGACGAGGGAGAGGTCGCTGGACCCGACCGCCGCGGCGGCGTCCGAGGTGGCGCGCAGCCTGCCCTCCCGCACGGCGCGCTCGACCAGCTCGCCGATGCGTTCCTCGACGATCGGCGCCCGGCCGCCGTTGACCAGCTCGATCTTGGCGGGGTTGACGTCCACGCCCACGACCTCGTGGCCCATCGAGGCCAGGCACGCCGCCGACACGCACCCCACGTAGCCGAGCCCGAAGACGCTGATCCGCATGGCTTCCCCCGCTTGAAGAGCGTGCTGGACCGTGCAGAGGACGTTCGCGATCTTCCCCGCCTCCACCGGATATGTCGGGGATGTCCGTTGGAACGTTACGGATGTGTCCGAGTTCGGACAGATCTCACCATCGCCCGTGCCCGGGTCATCGCCACCGCCGCCGCCCGCCGCGCCGGATTCCGCGTCACCAACCCCTGGCACACCCAGGTCTCGCCGGTCTTGGCCCGCCGCTTGTACTCGTCCTCACCCCGGCCGAGGTCGATCCGGTCCACGCCGAGCGTGGGCGCGGCGGCGACCAGCTCGCGCAGCAGCATCCAGCCGGGTGACAGCCGGGCGAACTCCGGGTCGTACACCGGGAACCACCAGTGCAGCACCCCGCCCGCGCGCAGCCCGAAGTGCGCGGCCACCAGCCGGGGCCCGGCGTGCAGCGTCGACAGCACCCCGCCGAACGACCCGTCGCGGGCGCCCAGCAGGCTCTCCAGCAGCCGCACCCGGTCCGGCTCGGCGAAGTAGTCGGCCGCGCCGGTGGCCGCGTACTGCGCCCGCTTGAGCGCGATCACCAGCGCGAGCGCGTCCCGGTCCCGCGAGTCGGCCTCGAACTTCACGGTGCCGTGCTCGCGCTCGGCCTTCGCGGCCCGGCGACGCGCCTGGTTCATGTTGTCCCTGCCGCTGCGCGAGGCCCGCCCCAGGTAGCCGGGCAGCCCTCCGGTGACGTCCAGGTACGGCGACGGCCTGCGCCCCAGCACCCACGGCCCGAACCCGGGCGCCGCCTCCACCAGGTGGTCGAACGCGTACGCGGCGGTCCCCCTGGAGAGCAGCCCGAGCGGCCGGAACGGCGTCCCGGCGGCGAGCACCGGCCCCTGGAAGTCCGCGCCCGGCCAGCCGGCCGGCCGCAGCACCCGCCCGTCGCGGTGGTGCGGCACCAACGCGTCGATCCCGCCGTCGCCCGTGCTCACGGCCACGTGCACGGGCCGCCCGCTCGCGTGCACGGCGGCGGCGAAACCGGGATGGAAGTACGGGCTGTCCAGCACGGGGTTGGCGGCCCGCAGCGCGTGCCAGGCGTCGAGCTCGGCGGCGGAGAGCCCGTCGAACGGCACGGTCCGCATGGCCGGAGCGCGGCTCATTGCGGCAGCGCCGTCATCCGGCGCGACGGCCGCACCAGGGCCGCGACGGAGGCGCGCGAGGTGCGCCGGCCCGCGAGCGCGCGCACGGACTCGCCGCCCAGCACCGCCAGGTAGTAGGCCAGCCCGGCCAGCGGCCCGTGCCGCCGCCGGTACAGGCGCACCTTGTTGACCACCAGCAGGGCGGCCAGCGTGGGGTCGATCCCCGAGTCGCCGCCGATGTGCTCGATCACCGACGCGGGCTCGTACCAGGTGGTCCAGCCCAGGTCGGCGGCGCGCAGGCAGAAGTCCGTCTCCTCACTGTAGAGCAGGAACGACTCGTCCCAGGGCCCCGCCTCGCGGATCACCCGGGGCGAGATCAGCATGGCCGCCCCCGTCGCCCAGGCGTACGCCCCCGGCCGCGCGTAGTCGCGCGGGTCCGTCACCAGCTCGCCCAGCCGCCCGACGCGGCCCGCCAGGCTGCCGCCGATCACCGCCTCCACCAGCGCCCGCCCCACGGTCGGCCGCCTGCGCAGCGACGGCTGGAGCGAGCCGTCCGGGTTGACCATGTACGGCACCGCGATGCCCCGGCCCGGCTCGCGCAGGCACGCCAGCAGCGGCGCGACGGCCCCGGGCCGCAGCCGGCAGTCGGGGTTGAGCACGTACACGCCGTCGACCGCGTCCAGGTCGAGCGCCGCGATCCCGGCGTTGACCGCCGCCGCGTAGCCCGCGTTCCTGCCGGTCTGCACCACCCTGACCGGCGGCCCGGCCCGCTCGGCGACCGCGACGGAGCCGTCCTTCGAGGCGTTGTCCGCCACCACCACGTCCACGAGCTCCACGCCCTCGGCCCCGGCGGCGAGCGAGTCCAGGCAGCCGCCGAGCACGCCTTCGCTGTTGTAGGTGACGATCACCACGGCGACCCGGCCCATCAGCGCATCCGCTTGTAGAGCCGCGTGGCGAGCTTGGCCGCCCGGCGGGGGAGCGACGGGCCGCCCAGCACCCGCGCGATCCAGCCGCGGTCCAGGTCGTGGCGGAGGCTGGTGCGCGGCTGCAGCCAGGATCCCGGCCGGGCGCGTCCGCCGTCACTGGTGTACGCGCGGGTCACGCCCATGCGCCTGAGCCGGTTCAGCACCAGCCGGTCGTAGGAGCCGAACGGGATCGCCACCCGCGACACCGGCTCGCCGACGAGCTGCCCGAGCAGGTGGTGCGCGGCCGACAGCTCCTCGGCCGCCTCCCGCGTGCCCAGCGTGCGCCAGTCGCGGTGCGCCCAGCCGTGCGAGCCGATGCGCATGCCCGCGCCGAGCAGCTCGCGCACCCCGTCGGAGTCCAGCCGGCCCGGCTCGCCGAGCAGCCCGGCCAGCACGAAGAACTCGGCCTTCAACCCCCGCTCGACCAGCCTGGGTAACGCGATCTCCACGTCGGACAGGTTCCCGTCGTCGAACGTGAGCCGCACGTCGGGCCGGCCCGCCACGGCGTCCACCACCTGCTCGAACTGGGCCAGACTCACCCAGGTGTCTCCCTCGCCCGGGTCCAGCTCGCGGGTGGTGCGGCCGATGCCGTGCACGGTCAGGTTGGTCACCGCACGCATCCCGCCCCCTGCGTCAGTAGTCGCCAGGAGGGATATCGGCGTCCGAGATGCGACGTTACAGACTTTCTGCGTACCAAGCGACGGTACGGCGCAGTCCTTCCTCCAGCTCCGTGGCCGGTCGCCAGCCCAGCACCCGCTCCGCCGGGCCCGGGTCGGAGCGCTGCGTCCGGTCCAGCGGCCGGGCCGCGACCGCGCCGAACCGGGGCCGCGCCGCGCCGCCCACCACCCGGGCGAGCAGCTCCACGGTGTCGCGGATGGAGACCGGCTCGGCCGTGCCGACGTCGAGCACCTCGCCGGCCGCCCCGCCCGCCCCGGCCAGCACGAACGCGTCCACCACGTCCTCCACGTACACCCAGGTCACCATCCTGGTGCCCGAGGTCAGCTCCGGGTCGCGGCCGCGCAGCAGCTCCAGCGTCGCGTACGGGATCAGCCTGGACGTCTCCCGCTGGCCCGGCCCGTACACCATCGCCACCCGCAGCACCGACACCGGCACCTGCCAGAGCGCGTGGAACATGCGGGCGTAACCGGTGGCCGCCGCCTTGGCGGCGGCGTACGGCGAGCCGGGCGCGAGGCCGTCGCGCGGCTCCTCCACCGACCCGGCGAGCACCACGCTGCGTACGGGGGAGCCGGTGACGGCGGTGAGCAGGTTGACCGCGGCGGTGAGGTTGGCCGCGAGCGTGGGCGCCACGACGCCCGGCTCCCGCACCCCGGTCACCTCGCTGGCCAGGTGGAAGACCACCTCGGGGGCGGTCTCCGCGACCAGCTTCGCGGTGGCGGCCGGGTCGCCCAGGTCGGCGGCGTGCCAGCGCTCGCCGTGCCCGGAGACGTCCGGCGGGCGGCGGCTGACCGCGTGCACCCGCGCCCCCAGCGCCGCCAGCCGCCTGACCAGGTGCGCGCCGATGAACCCCGTCGCGCCCGTCACCAGCGCCGGCGTGCCTTCCCACATGTGCGCCTCCTAGTCGTGCCGTTCGGGTTCGGGGATCGGGCCGCCGGTGTCGTGCCACACGTTGCCGCCGCCGTCGGCCAGCTCCGACGCGGTGCTGAGCAGGATCGGGCAGTCGTACGCGGACGCCCGGCCGAACCGGTTGCCGGTGACGTGCTGGCCGCGCAGCGGGCGGCCGAGCGGCGTGTGGTCGATGTTCACCACGCATGCGCCGCCGTCCAGGTAGTTGTCCTCCACGCGCAGGTCGTCGGCCGAGGACTGGACGGCGGCGTTGGGGTCGCGGGTGGTGGACAGGTCGATCGTGTTGTGCTCCAGCGTGACGCCGGTCTGGTCGGCGAACGCCTGGACGCCGTCGTTGTGGGTCGGGCCGCCGCCCTGATCGGGGTCCTCGGGGAACCAGCTCAGGTCGTGGATGTAGGAGTCGCGGACGAGGGTGCCCGTGTGCGCCTTGATCCCGTCCACGGTGCCGGTGAACTCCGACCTGAGGATGCTGGTGTGCGCGGCCCAGATGCCGTCGACCGACGGAGACGGGTGGGCCGGCCGGAACTCGGAGTCCTCGATCACCGTGTCGCGGGCATGCTCGGTGTCGACCAGCGGCCGCACCCGGTCGGCCTTCCCCCCGAGGAACCGGCACTTCCTGAACGTGACACCCCGCCCGGTCACCGTCACGAACCCATGGAACTCCCTGCCCTCGACCACCTCACCGTCAACGGCGAACGTCCGATCCCCAGCCACCACCACAAGCTCCGTCCCCACCGGCACCCCCGTACTACCCGCATCCGGAAACCCATCCGGCACCCATCGCCCAGCCCCGGTCTCCCCCTCCGTCACCACCGCTCCGTCGCTCACCCCCGCCCCCTCCAGCGGCTTCTCCCGCCCCTGCCCACCCGCCAGCACCACGACGATCACCACCAGCGCGACAACCCCCACCGCGCCAACCCCCCACCACACCTTCACCCCGGCATCCTCACCCGAGACCAACCCTCCACACCAGATCCCCCAGCACCCCGGCGGATGCGATGGCCGGGGCTCGCGCCAGATTGCACCAAGGCCCCACCGCACCTCACCAGCGGCTCGCCATGCGGGAGTTCGCGCCGGATGGCACCCATTTCGCGCCCCGCCCCACCTCGCCTCACCGCTCCGCCGGGGGCGGTTGTGGGTGCTCGTGATGGATCCCGCGCACGCCCCGCTGCTCCGGTGGAGGTGGTGGCGGTGGCTCGCGCCAGATCCCACCCCCAGACCGCTCCGGTGGGGGCACTGTGGGGAGCTCGTGCGGACACGGTGCTCGCCGTTGCGGGGTTCGGCGGAAGCCCACGCTCGGTGAGGGGAGTGCGAGCGGGGGCGGTTGTGGGGCGTTGCGCCGGTATCCCGCTCACGTCCGTAGGAGGTGGCTGTGGGGGAAGCGCCGTACCGGGGGTTCCCCCTTGTGGTGGGTCAGCGGGGGCGGCGGGCGCAGTGGGGGCAGCCTGAGGTGGGGCGGCGGGTGGGACGGTGGTGGTGGTCGGCGCGGGTGAGGGTGAGGGAGGCGTCGCTGGTGAGGATCGCCGCCTCCAGCCGGCGCAGTTCGGGCGACGGTTCCAGGCCGAGGTCGTTGGTGAGGATGTGCCACCCGTCGCGGTAGACCTCCAGCGCCTCCGCCTGCCGCCCAGCCCGGTACAGGGCGAGCATCAGCTGACCGCGGAACCGTTCGCGCAGCGGATGTTCACGGACCAGCCCGGTGAGCTCCCCGACGAGGTCGGCGTGCCGGTGCAGCCGCAGGTCGGCGTCCACCCGGTCGGCGAGCGCGGCCAGCCGCTCCTCCTCCAGCCGGGTGGCCTGGGCGTGCAGGAGCGGCAGGTCGTCCAGCCCCGACAGCGCCTGCCCGCGCCACAGCCCCAGCGCCGCCCGCAGCAGCTCGCCGCCCTTGCCCACGTCACCGCTCTTGAACGCCTGCCGCCCTTCCTTGACCAGTTCCTCGAAGCGCCACGCGTCCACCGCGCCCGGTGGCACCCGCAGCAGGTAACCGGCCGAGTCGTGGACGATCTCCGCCTCCGGCCCGAGAGTCCGCCTGAGCCGGAAGAGCTGCAGCCGCAGCCGCCGATGCCCGGCGTCCGCGGCCTCCCCGCCCCAGAGCGCGTCGATCAGCGCGTCGCTGCGCACCACCCGGCCCCGATGGCAGAGCAGCAGGGCCAGGAGCGTGCGCTGCTTGGCGGAGCGCACGGGTAAGCGCTGGCCTTGCGAGACCACCTCCAGCGCACCCAGAATTCCGAACTGCATGGGCTCCCCTTCCCGTGCCGTTCCCGATCCCTCAGTTATAGAGCCAACACTTGCCGTCACCTTGCCTGTTTTGCGGGAAACCTCCTTGAAACCCGAGTGAAACCCGCCGTCCGCACACTCGGGGCTTGCCGACGACGGATTGCTCGGCATTTCTACGGCTTATCGGGGGCCAGGGCTTAGACGGGTGATACGAGTGGGTTCTTTTCGGCTGTCCAAGAACAAAAATCTGGTACGTTCCAGCAGAATGATCGCGCTGACCGGCTTGGTAGCGCTCGTTTCGGGGCTTTTCGTAGCCCATTCAGAGCCGGCCGAATCCGCGCCCAAAGACCGGCGGCCCCACAGCCACGCCCCGCTGCGCGGCGAAGTGGAACGTCCCAAAGTGGAAATGCCGGACCCTTTGCCGAAAAAGCAGGGCAAGGTCAAGCTCGACCGGTCCGCCCGCGCCGCCACCACGGCCGAGGCCCTCGCCGCCGCGGCCACCGACAAGGTCGAGCTGCGCGCCCTCGTCATCGCCGTGGACGGCGACGACTGGGGCGAGGACACCTGGAAGGCCACCCTGGACCGGGTGGGCGCCGCCTACGACGTCCTCCACAGCAGGACCGAGCCGCTCGCCGACCTGATCGCCGCCGACGGCACCGGCCGCTACAACGCGATCCTGCTCACCAGCAACAGCCTGCTCTACGAGGACGGCGGCTCCTATCTCAGCGGTCTCGACGCCGACGAATGGAACGCTCTATGGGCGTACGAGCGCGACTACGGCGTCCGCCAGGTGTCGCTCTACACCGCGTACGGGACCTGGCCTGAGGACTACTGCCTGCGGGCCGGCAGCGAGGGCGGCGTCGGCGACACGCCGATCAGCACCGCGCTGACCCCGGCCGGCGCGGGCGTGTTCGACTACCTGCGCAACGGCGTGAACGTGCCGATCTCGCTGTCGTACCTCTACCGCGGCACGATCGCCGCCGGCTGCGCCGCCGACCCGCTCATCACCAGCGGAACCGACGTGCTGGGCGTGCGCAGCACCTCGACCGACGGCCGCGAGCGGGCCGCGCTGACCTTCACCTCCAACCAGTACCTGCCGCAGGCCGACCTGCTCACCTTCGGGCTGTTCCGGTGGGCCACCAGAGGGCTGTACCTGGGCGAGCAGCGCCACTACCTGAACGCCGACGTGGACGACTGGTTCAGCTACACCGACCACCTGCTCGCCAACGGCACCGTCGACTCCGATCCCGGCTTCCGGATGAGCAGGAGCGACGCCGTCAGCACGTACCAGCAGCAGAACTCCTTCCGCACCGCGCACCCGCTGGCCGGCGGCTTCAAGCTCAACATCGCCTACAACGGCGATGGAGCCGGCCTGAACGTGCCCACCCTGTGCCTGCTGCCCCCGCTGCTCACCGACGGGCTGACCGCGTACTCGCGCTGCCGCGCGTCGTCGTTCACCTGGATCAACCACACGTTCAGCCACCCGAAGATGAACGACACCGACTACGCGACCAGCTACGCCGAGATCGAGGACAACCTGACCATCGGCTCCGCGCTCGGCTTCACCGTCGACCCGACCGTGCTCAAGACCGGCGAGTACTCGGGCCTGGGCGTCTACCACCCGGACCCGGACAACGACATCGACCCGCCGACCGACCACGGCCTGGCCGCGTCCAACGCCGACCTGCTGCAGGCCGCGGCCGACCTGGGCGTGAAGTATCTCCACGGCAACATGTCGTTCGCCAGCCACCGGCCCGCGTGCTTCAACTGCGGCATCCGCCACCCGCTGAAGCCGTCGGTCATGGTGGTGCCCGACTGGCCGACGAACATCGCGTACCACACGACCACGCCGGCCGAGGAGACGCTGTTCTACAACTCCTACTACGGCCCGAACGGCAGGTTCCCGTACTGGCCCGTCGACCAGACCTACAGCCAGGTCCTCGACCACGAGAGCGACGTGGCCATGCAGCACGTCATGTCGGGATCGGTGTACACGCACACGTTCCACCAGGGCAACCTGCGGAACTACGGCGGCAACAAGAACCTCGTCTTCGACTGGCTGAACGCCGTGATGGCCAAGTACGAGGGCTACTACGGCGTCCCGCTGCTCACGCCCGACTGGGGCGGGCTGGCCGGCTACGTCGAGGACCGGACCGTCCACTTCGACGACCTGGCGGACGTGCGCGCCGTGTACGACAGGACAGCCGGGACGATCACGTTCACCGCCTCGGCCGACGCCGAGGTGTTCGCCACCAACGCCGCCGCGGCCGGCGCGGCCACGTACGGCACCGACAAGATCGCCCACCTCGACCTGGCCATGGGCGTCCCGCTCACCGTCAACGCGAGCGTGCGCCCGTGAAAGTGACGCTCGTGTCCGAGGGCACGTACCCGTTCGCGATGGGCGGCGTCAGCGTGTGGATGGACCAGCTCATCAAGGGCATGCCGGACTACCGGTGGGACGTCGTCACGATGACCGTGGACGGCGCCGAGCGGCCGGTGTGGGATCTCCCGCCCAACCTGGAGCAGGTGATCAACCTCCCGCTGTGGAAGGGCGGCCACCGGCGGTCCGGCCGCCCGCCCGGGCGGGAGTTCGCCGAGGCGTACGAGCGTTTCCTGCAGATCGTGCTCACCCCCGCCGTCATGGGCGCGGGCAGCGCGGAGTTCCTGTCCGTGCTGGAGTCGCTCTACCGGTACGCGCACGACGGCGGCGACCTGGTCGGCGCGCTCGTCGCCAACGACTCGCTCAGCCAGCTCATGGACGCGTGGTACTGGAACAGGACCGACGGCATCAACCTGGCCGACGCGATCGTGGCCGCCGACCTGATGGGCCACATGCTGCGCCCGCTGGCCGAGCCGCCGCTGCGCACCGACCTGACCCACGTGGCCATGAACGGTCTCAGCATGCTCGTCGCGATGACCGCCAAGTGGCAGCACGGCACCCCGGTCGTCCTCTCGGAACACGGCGTCTACCTGCGCGAACGCTACCTGCAGTACGTCCACGAGCCCGTCTCGCACGCGGTCAGGGTGCTGCTGCTGAGCTTCTTCCGCAGGCTGGCCGGCGCCGCCTACGTGGCGGCCGACCGGATCGCGCCGCACTCCTCGTACAACCGGCGCTGGCAGCTCCACAACGGCGCCGACCCTGACCGGATCCGGGTCATGTACAACGGCGTCGACCCTGACGACTTCCCGCTCGCCGAGACCGAGCCCGACGAGCCGACGCTGGTCTTCATGGGCCGGGTGGACCCGCTGAAGGACCTGCACACGCTGATCAGGGCGTTCGCCATCGTCCACGACAAGATCCCGAAGGCGAAGCTGCGCATCTTCGGCGGCGTGCCCGCGGGCAACGAGAGCTACCACCAGAGCTGCCTGGAGCTCATCGACGAGCTGGACCTGGAGGGCGCGGCGGTGTTCGAGGGCCGGGTGTCCACCCCGGTCGACGCCTACCACGCGGGCAGCGTCGTCGCGCTGACCAGCATCTCCGAGGGCTTCCCCTACACGGTCGTGGAGGCCATGGCCTGCGGCAGGACCGTGGTGTGCACGAACGTCGGCGGCGTCGCGGAGGCGGTCGCCGACGCCGGGCTGATCGTGCCGCCGCGCGATCACGTGGCCGCCGCCGACGCCGCCGTGCGGCTGCTCCAGGACGCGCCGCTGCGCCGCCGCCTCGGCGCGATCGCCCGCGGCCGCGTCCTGGAACGTTTCACGCTCCGGCAGTCGCTGGACGACTACCGCGCCGTCTACACGGAGCTGTGGCCGTGACGGCGGCCAGGGACGACGGACAGGCACACCCGATCGACGCCCTCATCGAGCCCATGGACGCGAGCCTGGCCCGCGCCGTGGAACCCCTCCAGGTGGCCGCCATCCTGGAGAGCGAGGGCCTCAACGACAAGATCGCCCGCGAGCGGTACGGGCACACCGACGTGTTCTCGCTGGCCGAGACCGCGTTCTCGCGGGTGGCGGCCAAGGCCGTGCCGCCGGTGCCCGACGCGCCGCTGCGCCGGGCCAGGCCGACCGCGCAGATCCTGCACGGCCTGCTGTACGGGCTGCCCGCGGCCCTGCTGCCCGCCGCCTCCGGCCTGGTCGGGACCCAGTGGCTGATGCCGGGGCTGGTGTTCACCACCGGGATCGGCTGGGTGCTCGGCAGCTCCGCCGCCCAGATCGCCTACACCCTCATGGGACGCGGCTGCCCGCGCTCGGCCGGGCGCGTGCTCCGCACCGGGCTGGTGATCGGCGTGGGCTGCGCGGCGCTGACGGCCACCGGGCTCGCCCTGGGCATGGGCGCGCCCGTGGCGCTCGTCGCGCTCTGCGTCACGCAGATCGCGTTCCAGATCTCGTCCGGGATCCTGCTCTTCTACCGGCGCGAGGCCTGGCTCGCCGCGATGATGATGCCCGCCGTGCTGGCCGGGATCGGCTACATCGGCGTCGCCGACCGCTTCGTCGGCCTGCTGACCGTCTGCCTCGGCGTGATCTGCGTCGCCGCCGTCGTCGGCGCCGCGATGCTGCTCACCCTCGCCACCCCGGACAAGGGGGAACAGCCCGCCGCCGAGCCGCCGCTGCGCACGCTGCTGCGCGCCAACCTGCGCGGTCTGCCGCCCGCCTTCCTCTACAGCCTGCTCACCGCGCTCTTCCTGCTCCAGGCCGAGGCCAGGTACGTGCTCGACAGGAGCGACATCGCCATCGCCGGGGCCGGGCTGGTGCTCGGCATGGGGGTGCTGGAGTACCGGGCGCACGTCTTCGACGACGACGCCAGGGCGGCGATCCGGCGGGTGAGCTACCCGGCCGAGTTCACCTCGCACGGCCGGTGGCTGCTCGCCAAGGGCGTGCTCGCCTGCCTGGGCACGCTGTCCGTGCTGTCGGCGCTGCCGCTGGCGTTCCTGCACGCCACCGGCCGGCTGTCGGACGCCAGTGTGGTCATGGCTGCCGCGCACGTGGTCGTCGGGACCGCCTACTTCGTGGCCTTCCTGCTGGCCAACCAGGGCAAGGTCAGGCACCTGTGCGCGGCGCAGGCGCTCGCCCTGGCCGTCCATCCGGGGGCGCGCCCGTTGTTGTCCGGCGCGCCGCCGGTCCTGGCCGACGTGCTGCTCTTCCTCGTCGCCGGCCTCGTCTTCTTCCTCATCCTGCTCGTCCCGATGGCCGTGAGCCTGCGGGACGTGCAGCGGTATCGCTGATCCACAGGAGGGAACCAGCATGCACGTCGTCATACTCGCGGGCGGCAAGGGGGTCCGCCTGCGCCCGTACACCTCCGCCCTGCCCAAGCCGCTGGTGCCGATCGGTGAGGAGTACGCGATCCTCGACATCATCCTCCAGCAGCTCACCCATCAGGGGTTCACGCACGCCACGCTGGCGGTCGGCCACCTCAGCCCGCTCATCCGCGCGTTCGTCGGCGACGGCTCGCGCTGGGGGCTGTCGGTCGACTTCACCGAGGAGCTCGCTCCACTGTCGACGATCGGGCCGCTGTTCCCGATCAGGGACCGGCTGCCGGAGCACTTCCTGGTGATGAACGGCGACGTGCTCACCACCCTGAACTACGCCGACCTGCTGGCCCGGCACGTCGCCTCCGCGGCGCCGCTGACCGTGGCCACCTCGCCGCGCGTCGTCAAGATCGACTTCGGCGTGCTGGAGGCCAGCGGCGGCCGGATCGTCGGCTTCCGGGAGAAGCCGCTGCTCAGCTACCTGGTCAGCATGGGCGTGTACGCGCTGTCCAGGGACACCATCGCCCACTACCCCGAGGGGATGCCGTTCGGCTTCGACGACCTCGTCCTCGACCTGCTCGCGCGGAACAGGCCGCCGGGCATCTACGAGTTCGACGGCTACTGGCTCGACATCGGGCGCCCCGACGACTACGACGAGGCCAACGCGCGCTTCGACGAGATCAGGCCGCAGCTGCTGCCGTCCAGGGATCCGGTGCGATGACGGACGTCCTGCTCTTCGGCGCGTCCGGCTTCCTGGGGCGGCAGGTCAGGGACCTGCTGACACGGGACGGCCGGGTGTCCGGCCTGCACTGCCCCGGCCGGGCGGACCTGGACCTGCTCGCCGCCCGGCCCGCCGACGTGGCCGGCCTGCTGCGCGCCGTCCGCCCGTCCGTCGTGCTCAACTGCGCCGGGCGGATGTCCGGCGGGTACGACGAGCTGATGCGGGGCAACGCGCTGGCCACCGCCGTCATCATCGAGGCGATGGCCCAGGCCGCGCCCGGCGCCCGGTTCGTCCGCCTGGGCTCGGCCGCCGAGTACGGGCCGACTCCGCCCGGCCACGCGGTCCACGAGCAGGACCCGGCCCGGCCGGTCAGCGGCTACGGCATCAGCCACCTGGCCGGGACCCAGCTGGTCGAGCAGGCCGCCGCCGACGGCCGGGTCGACGGGGCGTCGCTGCGGGTCTTCAACCCGGTCGGGCCGGGCCTCACCGGCGAGAGCGTGCTCGGCAGGGCCCGCGACCTGCTCGCGAGCGGGGTGCGCGACCTCGACCTGGGCCCGCTCGGCGCGTACCGCGACTTCGTGGACGTGCGCGACGTGGGCCGCGCCGTCGTGAGCGCCGCCTTCGCGCCCGACCTGCCCGAACGGGTCTTCAACGTGGGCGGCGGCCGGGCCGTCCCCGTCCGCGAGGCGATCGCCCTGCTCGCGGGCGAGGCGGGCTTCACCGGCGAGATCCGCGAGAGCGCACCCCCCGCCGGCCGCTCGGCCACCGTCACCTGGAGCCGCGCCGACCTTACCCGCATCGGGAACGTCCTCGGCTGGCAGCCCGAGTTCCCCCTGCCCGACTCGATCAAGGCCATGCTATGAGCGCCCCAAGCCTCACACCGGCTTCCTCCCGCCCGAGCCTGCCGGTGAGGGCGGAGCGGGAACGCGAGCCGGGCGGCTCCACACGACCGCGCCCGTCAGCGGGTGTGGTGTGGGGGCGCAGGTCGAAGGGGATCGCGCGTTCGCTTCTGCGATCTCCGCGATCTCTCGCGTCGGGTGGGTTCCCACGGCCAGGTCCTGGGGTTCGGGGGCGCGCGCCGGGCCGTCCTGCGCGGCCGCGTGTGTCGGTGGCGCCGGTGTTGGTGGTCGGGGCTGCGTTGGTGGTGTTGGGGGGGTGTGTCCGGGCTGCGCCCGCGCCCGCTGAAGGGCGGGGGGCGCCGGAGTTGGGGGATGTGGCGTCGTTCACGTATGTGCTGCAGGGGTATCCGAAAGGGCGGCTGGACGGGGTGGCGCGGGCGCCGCAGCGGCTCGCCGTGGTCGATCTGTCCCGTGACGGCACCGTCGCGGGGTACTTCACCCGTGACGAGATCGCCCGCGTACGCGCCACCGGGAAGCTGGTGCTGGCGTACTTCGAGATCGGCTCCATCGAGGAGTTCAGGACGGACTTCGCCGAGGTCGACCAGGACCTGCTCCTGCACACCTGGCCCGACTGGCCGGACGAGCACTTCGCCCGCTACTGGGAGGAGCGCTGGTGGGAGCAGGTCGTCCGCCCTCGGCTCGACCGGGCGCTGGAGACCGGCTTCGACGGCGTCTACCTCGACACCCCGCTCGCGTACGAGGAGATCGACCTGGCGAGGGTGCCCGGCGAGACCCGCGCCACCCTCGGCCGGAAAATGGCCGACCTGGTCATCCGCATCAGCCGCCACGCCAAGGAACGCCGCCCCGGATTCGCGATCGTCCCGCAGAACTCCCCGGAGCTGCGGCACTTCCCCGGGTACGCGGACGCGATCGACGGCATCGGCATGGAGGAGCTGTTCTTCCGCGCCACCGACGACCCCTGCCGCGAGGAGTGGTGCGACCAGAACCTGGCCGACACCCTCGCGCTGAAAGCCCTGGGCAAGGCCGTGCTCGCCACCGACTACGCCGTGGACCCGGCGAACGTCCAGGCCGCCTGCGCCCATTACCGCAGGCACGCAGTCGCGGGAAACGTCACCGTGGTCGACCTCGACCGCGTCAGCCCGCCTTGTGCATCCAAGTGAGAGGAAAGGAGCGTCCGATGCCGAAGACAGTCGGCGTGGTAGGCATGGGCTACGTGGGGCTGACGCTGACCGCGGCCATGGCACGCAACGGCTACACCGTGGTCGGGGTCGACACCAGCGCCCCCGTGGTCGAGGCGCTGTCCAGCGGCCGCGTCCACGTCTACGAGCCAGGGGTGGCGGAGACCTTCGCCGAGCTCCTCGGCGAGCGCATCTTCGTCGGCGACCACCTGCCCGCCGAGCCGCTCGACGCGGTCATCCTGTCCGTGTCCACGCCGGTGGACTTCCCCACCGGCACCCCACGGCTGGAGAACCTGGCCGCCGCCGCCGAGGAGATCGCCCGCCGGTGCGACCCGGACACGCTGGTCGTGGTCCGCAGCACCGTCCCGATCGGCACCAGCCGCGACGTCGTGCTGCCCGCCCTGGCCGCCCGCTGGGCCCGCCCCCGGCTCGTCATGGCGCCCGAGCGGACCATCCAGGGCCAGGCGCTGCGCGAGCTGGTCGAGCTGCCCCAGGTGATCGGCGGCCTGGACGAGGAGAGCCTGCGCGCCGGCGTCGAGCTGTTCGCCGGGCTGGCCGACCAGATCGTCCCCGTCTCCAGCCTGGAGACCGCCGAGATGGTCAAGCTGTCGAACAACTGCCACACCGACGTCATCTACGCCTTCGGCAACGAGCTGGCCCTCATCGCCGAGCAGCACGGGCTCGACCCGCTGGAGGTCATCAGGGCCACCAACCTCGACTATCCCCGGCCCGACCTGGCCAAGCCCGGCTACGTGGGCGGCGGCTGCCTGACGAAGGACCCGTACCTGATGCTCGCGAGCATGTCGCGCAGACCGTACCTGGTGAGCCGGGCTCGGGCGCTCAACGAGAGCCTGCCGGGGCACGTCGCCGAGCGGGTCGTCGGCCTGGTCCGCGAGGAGTTCGGCCGCACCGAAGGCATCCGGCTGTCCGTGCTCGGCTGGGCGTACAAGGGCTGGCCCGCCACCGACGACATGCGCGGCACCCCGATCGCGGACATGATGCCCGTCTTCACCGCCGCCGGGCTCACCGTACGGGGGCACGACCCGCTGGTCGCCGACGAGGTCATCCGCCGCTACGGCGGCGAGCCGGTCAGCCTGGACAAGGCGTTCGCCGACGCCGACGCCGTGATCGTGATCAACGACCATCCGGACTACCGGGAGATCGAGGTCGACGACAAGCTGGCCGGGTCGGGCGTGCGGGTGCTGTTCGACTCGTGGCGCATCCTCGACGAGGCCGCCGTCACGGCGCGTGGCGTCCGCTACGCCGGCATCGGCTACCGCACGAAGGGGCGCGTGTCATGAGGGCACTGCTGCTCGGCGGCGCCGGGTTCATCGGCCTCCACCTGGCCGCGCGGCTGCTCGAAGCCGGGCACGAGGTCACCGTGGTCGACGACTTCTCCCGCGGCCGCCGCGACCCCACGCTGACCCGGCTCGCCGGCCAGGTCGAGATCAGGTCGGCCGACCTCACGGACCCGGCCTCGTACGCGGCCCTGGAGCATCGCTGGGACCACGTCTACATGCTCGCCGCCGTGGTCGGCGTGCGGAACGTCGAGTCCGACCCGGCCCGGGTGATCAGGGTCAACACGCTGGCCCTGATGCACCTGCTCGACTGGATCGCCCCCGGCGCGCGGCTGTTCTTCGCCTCCACCAGCGAGGCGTACGCGGGCGGCGTCAGCGCCGGCGTGGTGCCCGTGCCCACACCGGAGAGCGTGCCGCTGATGATCGAGGACGTCGGCTCGCCGCGCCACACCTACGCCATCTCCAAGATGCTCGGCGAGGCGGCGGTCCTGCACACCGCCAGGGCCAAGGGGTTCGCCGCCGTCGTCGGCCGTTTCCACAACGTCTACGGCCCGCGGATGGGCGCCGACCACGTCATCCCCGAGCTGTCGCTGCGCGCCATGCGCGGTGAGGACCCGTTCGACCTCTACGGCGCGGACCAGAGCCGGGCCTTCTGCCACGTCGACGACGCCACCGACGCCGTGATCACGCTCATGGACACCCCCGAGGCGGCCGGCCGGATCGTGCACATCGGCGACGACACGGAGGAGACCAACATCGGCGACCTGGCCAAGCTCGTCCTGCGGATCGCCGGGATCAGCCCCGCCGTCCGCGAGCTGCCCGCCCCGGCGGGATCGGTCGCGCGCCGCTGCCCCGACCTCACGCTGCTGCGCCGGCTCACCGGGTACGAGCCGCGCGTCCGGCTGGAGGAAGGCGTGCGCAGGACGTACGCCTGGTACCGGGAGTCGTGGACGACATGACCAGGCCGATCGCGTTCTACTACGGGGCGGGGGAGGTGGACCGGCTCTCCGGCTTCGACATGGTCGTCCTGCAGGCCGACTTCTACTCGCGGACCGAGCTGGACCTGCTGCGCGAGCGCGGCGTGCGGACGCTCGGCTACCTGTCGCTGACCGAGGACGTCGGGCCGTCCGCGCCGTGGCACCGGGAGGAGCGCAACCCCGACTGGGGCGGCGCGTTCGTGCACGTGGGCGACCCGCGCTGGGTGGCGCACGTGGTCGACCAGGCGGTCCAGGCCATGGACAAGGGCTTCCACGGGCTGTTCCTGGACACGCTCAACATCGAGCACAACTACCCGGACGACCTGCCCCACCTGCTGCTGCTGATCGCCGCCGTGCAGGAGGAGGCCAGGCCCGGCTACCTGCTGGCCAACCGGGGGTTCGGGCTGCTGCCCGAGCTCGCCGACCTGGTGGACGGCGTGCTCTTCGAGTCCTTCTCGGCCCGCTGGGTGGACACCGAGAGCTACGCGCCCTGGCCTGACGACGTGCTGGAGGCGCACGCCACCGTCGCCGAACGCCTGCTCGGCCTCGGGCTCGACCTGTACGCGCTGGACTACGCCGACAGCGACGAGCTGACCGACTTCGCCTGCCGCCGGGCCAGGGAGTTCGGCATGCTCTGCTTCGTCAGCGACCGGGTGCTCTCACGCATCTGAGGCGCCGCCGGGGATCCGGCGGCGCCTCAGGAACGGCATGGTCAGCCGATGCGCCAGGTGTCGCCGCCCATCAGCAGATCGGCCAGATCACCCTGGCCCTTCTGCGCCACGGCCTCTTCCAGCTGGCTGGTCATCAGCGTGTCGTAGGCCGGGCGGTCCACGCTGCGG
>NZ_JAHKRN010000109.1 GCF_019396385.1 Nonomuraea harbinensis
CGCCTCCAACGGGATGACGGCGCCGAGCGGTCCGGCCCAGGAGCGGGTGATCCGTCAGGCGCTGGCCGACGCGTTGCTGGACACGCGGGACATCGACGTCGTGGAGGCGCACGGCACCGGCACGACGCTGGGCGACCCGATCGAGGCGCAGGCGTTGCTGGCCACGTACGGGCGTGGACGTCCGGTGGAGCGGCCGGTGTGGCTGGGCTCGCTGAAGTCGAACATCGGGCACACCCAGGCGGCTGCCGGGGTGGCCGGTGTGATCAAGATGGTGCAGGCCATGCGGCACGGGACGCTGCCCCGTACCCTCCACGTCGAGGAGCCGACGCCGCACGCCGACTGGTCCGCGGGCGGCGTACGGCTGCTCACCGAGGCCCGCGAGTGGCCGCGCGGCGAGCACCCCCGCCGGGCGGGCGTCTCCTCCTTCGGCATCAGCGGCACCAACGCGCACGCCATCATCGAGGAGTACGTCCCCGAAGCCGCGCCCCTGCCCGGAGCCCGCCCCGAGCGCGTCTTCACCGGCCCGCTCGCCTGGGCCGTCAGCGGCCACACCGCCCAGGGCGTGCGCGCGCAGGCCGAGCGGCTGCACCGCCACGTCACGGCGCAGGACCGCCCCGACCCCGCCGACGTGGCACACTCCCTGGTCACCACCCGGACGGCGCACCCGCACCGCGCGGTCGTGCTCGGCCGCGACCACGAGACCCTGGTCGCCCATCTCGGCGACCACCTGCGCGGGCGGCCCGTGGCCGAGGTGGTCACCGGCGTGGCGGCCGAGCACACCCGCACGGCCTTCCTGTTCACCGGGCAGGGCGGGCAGCGGCCCGGCATGGGCCGGGAGCTGGCCGCCGCCTCGCCGGTGTTCGCCGCGGCCCTGGACGAGGCGTGCGCCGCCCTCGACCCCCACCTGGACCGGCCGCTGCGCGAGGTCATGTGGGCCGGGCCGGGCACCCCGGAAGCCGCCCTGCTCGACGAGACCCTCTACACCCAGCCGGCCCTGTTCGCCTTCGAGGTCGCCGCCTTCCGGCTGCTGGAGTCGCTCGGGCTCGCCCCCGCGTACGTCGCCGGGCACTCCGTCGGCGAGTTCGCCGCCGCGCACGTCGCCGGGATCTGGTCGCTGCCGGACGCCGCCCGCCTGATCGCCACCCGCGCCCGGCTGATGCACGGGCTGCGCGAGCCCGGCGCCATGATCGCGATCGCCGCCACGCCGGACGAGGTCAGGCTCACCCTGGCCGGGCTCGACAACAAGGCCGGCATCGCCGCCGTCAACGGGCCGGACAGCGTGGTGATCTCCGGCGACGAGGAGACGTGTCTCGCGGTCGCCGCCCACTGGCGCGAGCGCGGCCGGCGCATCCGGCGGCTGACCGTCAGCCACGCCTTCCACTCCCCGCTGATGGAACCCGTGATCGGCGAGTTCGCCGCCGAGCTGGACACGGTGACGTTCGGCAAGCCCCGGATCGCGTCCGTGACCGGCCTCCTCGACACCCCGTGGACCAGCCCCGAATACTGGCTGAGCCAGATCAGGCAGCCCGTCATGTTCCATCCGATGATCGCCCGGCTGGAGGAGCAGGGGGTCACCCTCTTCCTGGAGGTCGGGCCGCAGGCCGTGCTCGCCGGCATGGCGCACGACTGCGTCACCGGCGAGGACGCCTCGATCCTCGCCCTGCACCGCCGCGACCGCGCCGAGCCTGACGCGCTGGCCGCGTGCCTGGCCGGCGCGTGGGCCGCCGGAGCGTCCGTCGACTGGCCCGCGCTGCTCCCCGGCGGGAACCGGGTGGACCTGCCGACCTACGCCTTCGAGCGCGAGCGTTACTGGCTCGGCCCGCCCGCCCGCGCCGCGAACCTGTCCGCCGTCGGCCTGCGCGAGGTGGCCCACCCCCTGCTGGGAGCCGAGCTCGACCTCGCCGGGGACGGGCCGGTCGTGCTCACCGGCAGCCTGTCGATCAGCAGCGCGCCCTGGCTCGCCGACCACGCGGTGGCGGGCGCCGTGGTGCTGCCCGGCACCGCGCTGGCCGACCTGGTCCTGGAAGCCGCCGCGAGGACCGGGTCCGACCTGGTCGAGGAGCTGATGTTCGAGGCTCCGCTGGTGCTGCCGCGGCACGGCCCGATCACGGTCCAGGTCGTCGTGGACCCTCCTGACTCCTCGGGCGCCCGGCCGGTGCGCGTGCACTCGCGGCCGGTCGACGACCCCGAGACCGGCTGGACCCGGCACGCGTCCGGTTCGCTGGCCGACGGTGCCGTGGGTTCGGGTGCGTGCGAGTGGGCCGGGGTGTGGCCGCCGGTGGACGCGGTGGTGGTGGAGGTCGAAGGGGGTTACGAGCGGCTGGGGGAGCGGGGTTACGAGTACGGTGCGGCGTTCCAGGGGTTGCGGGCGTTGTGGCGTCGTGGTGAGGAGCTGTTCGCGGAGGTGGTGGCGCCGGAGGGCGTGGACGTGACCGGCTTCGGCATCCACCCCGCCCTGTTCGACGCCGTGTTCCACCCGCTGCTCGTCGCCGACCCCGCCGACGAGCTGCGCCTGCCCTTCGAGCTGCGCGGCCTGCGGCTGTACGAGGCGGGGGCGGGCACGCTGCGGGTCCGCCTGACCAGGACCGGTCCTGACGGGTGCGCCATCGAGGCGGCCGGTCCCTCGGGGCGTCCGGTGTTCTCGCTGGACTCCCTGCGAGCGCGCCCGGTGCCGGCCGAGTCGCTCGCCACGGCCGGTCTGCCGCTGTACGGGGTGGAGTGGGCCGAGGTGGCTCCCTCCGCGCCGGGCTCGGTGGAGCCGGAGGTGGTGTGGTGTGTGGGCGAGTCGGCGGACGTTCCGGTGGCGGTGCGTGAGCTGACCTCGCGTGTGCTTGCGGCGGTGAAGCAGGCCGGGGCGTCCCCGGTGGTGTTCGCGACGCGGCCGGGGGATGTGGCCGGTGCGGCGGTGTGGGGGCTGGTGCGGTCCGCGCAGAGTGAGCAGCCGGGCCGGTTCGTGCTGGCGGAGGTGCCTCAGGGGTTCTCGGGCTGGGACGCGGTCCTGGCTTCGGGAGAGCCGCAGGTACGGGTGGTCGACGGACAGATCCTTGCCCCTCGCCTGACCCGGCGCCCGGCAACCACTCCTTCCGCCGCCTCCAGGTCTGGTGCGGTGCTGGTGACCGGCGGGACCGGTGGGCTGGGGGCGCTGGTGGCGCTGCGGCTGGTGGAACTGCACGGCGTGCGGGATCTGGTGCTGGTGTCCCGGCGTGGACCTCGGGCTGAGGGCGCGGCGGAACTGGTGGCCAAGCTGGAGGACGCCGGTGCCCGGGTGCAGGTGGCGGCGTGTGACGTGTCCGACCGTGCGCGACTCGCGGACGTGGTGGCCTCGGCCGGGCCGCTGGCCGGTGTGGTCCATGTCGCCGGGGTGCTGGACGACGGGCTGGTCGAGGGGCTGACTCTGGAGCGGATCAGCGGGGTGCTGGGGCCGAAGGCGGACGCCGCCTGGTTCCTGCACGAGCTGACCCGGGATCTGGGGTTCTTCGTGCTGTTCTCCTCGCTCGCCGGAGTCCTGGGCAACGCCGGCCAGGGCAATTACGCGGCGGCGAACGCGTTCCTGGACGGGCTGGCGGTTGCCCGGCGTGCGGCCGGGCTGCCGGCGGTCTCCGTGGCCTGGGGGCTCTGGGACGTGGAGTCCGGGATGACCGGTGTTCTGGCGGAGGCGGACAAGGCGCGGCTGGCCCGCGCGGGGATCGCGCCGCTCGCGGTGGAGGAAGGGCTGGCGTTGTTCGACGCGGCCCTGGCCGGCGATGTCGATCCGGTGGTGGTGGCGGCCCGCTGGGACATGGCGGGGCTGCGGGCACGGGCGGAGAACGACACGCTGCCGGGAATGCTGCGCGGCCTCGTCCGCGTGCCACGCCGCGCCGCCGGACGGGCCGAGGGCGCGGGGTCGCTGGTGTCCCGGCTGTCGGAGCTGAACCGGGACGAGGCGCTGCGCCTGCTCACCGACACCGTACGGGACCACGTCGCGGCCGTGCTCGCCCACGGCAGCGCGGACAAGGTCGGCATCGACCGGGCCTTCAACCAGCTCGGCTTCGACTCACTGACCGCCGTCGAACTCCGCAACCGGCTCAACACCGACACCGGGCTGCGGCTGCCCGCGACCCTCGTCTTCGACCACCCGACCGTGCGGGTGCTGGCGCAGCACCTGTTCGACGCGCTGGCCCCCACGCAGCCGTCGCCCGAGGACATGCTGCGCGGCGCCCTGGAGCACGTGGGGTCGATGCTCACCACCGCCAAGGACGACAGCGAGATCATCCGCGGCAAGCTCGTCGCCGTGCTGAAGAGCGGCCTGGCCCGCTTCGGCACCGAACCGGACGGCGGCCGCCCCGACACGGTGATGGACAAGATCGACGACGCCTCTGATGAGGAGATCTTCGCCCTCATCGACAACGACCTGTGACTGGAAGGGCCGGAGCGATGGAGAACGAGCAGAAGCTTCGCGATTACCTGAGGCGCGCGACCGTAGAGCTGGCGGAGACGCGTCAGCGGCTGGCTGAGGATCAGGGGCGCAGGCATGAGCCGGTGGCGATCGTGGGGATGGCGTGTCGTTTTCCGGGTGGGGTGGGTGGTCCGGAGGAGTTGTGGG
>NZ_JAHKRN010000110.1 GCF_019396385.1 Nonomuraea harbinensis
GGCCGGGTGAAGGTCTACGAGGCCATCGTCAAGGGCGAGAACATCCCCGAGCCCGGCATCCCGGAGTCCTTCAAGGTGCTGATCAAGGAGATGCAGTCGCTCTGCCTCAACGTCGAGGTGCTCTCCAGCGACGGCATGTCCATCGAGATGCGCGACACCGACGAGGACGTCTTCCGCGCCGCGGAGGAGCTCGGCATCGACCTGTCCCGGCGTGAGCCGAGCAGCGTGGAAGAAGTCTGAGGGGGAGATCGCACAAAATGCTAGACGTCAACTTCTTCGACGAGCTTCGGATCGGGCTGGCGACGGCCGACGACATCCGTCAGTGGTCGCACGGCGAGGTCAAGAAGCCCGAGACCATCAACTACCGGACTCTCAAGCCGGAAAAGGACGGGCTCTTCTGCGAGAAGATCTTCGGCCCGACCCGCGACTGGGAGTGCTACTGCGGTAAGTACAAGCGCGTCCGGTTCAAGGGCATCATCTGTGAGCGCTGCGGCGTCGAGGTGACCCGTGCCAAGGTGCGCCGTGAGCGGATGGGCCACATCGAGCTGGCCGCTCCGGTCACGCACATCTGGTACTTCAAGGGCGTTCCCTCGCGCCTCGGCTACCTGCTCGACCTGGCCCCGAAGGACCTGGAGAAGGTCATCTACTTCGCGGCCTACATGATCACGCAGGTCGACACCGAGATGCGTGAGCGTGACCTGCCCTCGCTGGAGGCGAAGATCTCCGTCGAGCGGCAGCACATCGAGCAGCGGCGCGACGCCGACATCGAGGCCAGGCAGAAGAAGCTCGAAGGCGACCTGGCCGAGCTGGAGGCCGCCGGCGCCAAGGGCGACCAGCGCCGCAAGGTCCGTGAGGGCGCCGAGCGCGAGATGCGCCAGCTCCGTGACCGGGCCCAGCGTGAGCTGGACCGGCTGGAGGAGGTCTGGAGCCGCTTCAAGAACCTCAAGGTCCAGGACCTCGAGGGCGACGAGCTGCTCTACCGCGAGATGCGCGACCGCTTCGGCCGCTACTTCAAGGGCGGCATGGGCGCGCAGGCCATCCAGGACCGGCTCGTCAGCTTCGACCTCGACGCCGAGGCCGAGAACCTGCGCGAGACCATCCGCAGCGGCAAGGGCCAGAAGAAGGCCCGTGCGCTCAAGCGGCTCAAGGTGGTGTCGGCGTTCCTCAACACCACCAACTCGCCGCGCGGCATGGTCCTCGACTGCATCCCGGTCATCCCGCCGGACCTGCGCCCGATGGTGCAGCTCGACGGTGGCCGGTTCGCGACCTCCGACCTGAACGACCTGTACCGCCGGGTCATCAACCGCAACAACCGCCTCAAGCGGCTTCTCGACCTCGGCGCGCCCGAGATCATCGTGAACAACGAGAAGCGGATGCTGCAGGAGGCCGTCGACGCGCTGTTCGACAACGGCCGTCGCGGCCGCCCGGTCACCGGTCCCGGCAACCGGCCACTCAAGTCCCTCAGCGACATGCTGAAGGGCAAGCAGGGTCGGTTCCGCCAGAACCTCCTGGGCAAGCGCGTCGACTACTCCGGCCGTTCGGTCATCGTCGTCGGCCCGCAGCTCAAGCTCCACCAGTGCGGCCTGCCCAAGCAGATGGCGCTGGAGCTGTTCAAGCCGTTCGTGATGAAGCGGCTGGTCGACCTCAACCACGCCCAGAACATCAAGTCCGCCAAGCGGATGGTCGAGCGCGCCCGCCCGGTCGTGTGGGACGTGCTCGAAGAGGTCATCACCGAGCACCCGGTGCTGCTCAACCGCGCGCCCACGCTCCACCGTCTGGGCATCCAGGCGTTCGAGCCGCAGCTCGTGGAGGGCAAGGCCATTCAGATCCACCCGCTCGTCTGCACCGCGTTCAACGCGGACTTCGACGGCGACCAGATGGCCGTGCACCTGCCGCTGTCGGCTGAGGCCCAGGCCGAGGCACGCATCCTGATGCTCTCGACCAACAACATCCTCAAGCCGGCCGACGGCAAGCCCGTGACGATGCCCACCCAGGACATGGTCATCGGCCTCTACTGGCTGACCACCATGAAGGAGGGCGCGCTGGGCGAGGGCCGCGTGTTCGGCTCCGTCGCCGAGGCGCAGATGGCCTTCGACCGCAGCGAGCTCGACATCCAGGCCAAGATCCAGATCAGGCTCAAGGATGTCCTGCCGCCGCGTGACTGGGTCGCGCCCGAGGGCTGGGAGCAGGGCGACCCGATCCGTCTGGAGACGACGTTCGGCCGCTGCCTGTTCAACCAGACGCTGCCGATCAGCTACCCGTTCGTCAACTTCCAGGTCGGCAAGAAGCAGCTGTCCACGATCGTCAACGAGCTGGCGGAGACCTACCCGAAGATCGAGGTCGCCAACTCGCTCGACGCGCTCAAGGACGCCGGCTTCCGCTGGGCGACCCGCTCCGGCGTCACGATCTCGATCGAGGACGTCGTCGCGCCGCCCAACAAGACCGACATCATGGAGAACTACGAGCGCCGCGCCGACAAGGTGCAGCGTGAGTACGAGCGCGGTCTGATCACCGACGAGGAGCGCCGCCAGGAGCTCATCGAGATCTGGACCCACGCCACGGCCGACGTCGAGACCGACATGGTCAACGCCTTCCCGGCGACCAACCCGGTCTGGATGATGGTCAACTCCGGCGCCCGCGGTAACAAGATGCAGGTGCGTCAGATCGCCGGCATCCGCGGCCTGGTGTCCAACACCAAGGGTGAGACGATCCCGCGGCCGATCAAGGCCTCGTTCCGCGAGGGCCTGTCGGTGCTGGAATACTTCATCTCCACCCACGGACAGCGGAAGGGTCTGGCCGACACCGCGCTGCGCACCGCCGACTCGGGTTACCTCACCCGGCGTCTGGTGGACGTGGCGCAGGACGTCATCGTCCGCGAGATCGACTGCGGCACCGACCGTGCTGTCCCGCTGGCCGTCGGCGAGCGCGACATCTCGGGCAACCTGGTCAAGGCCGAGAACGCCGAGTCCAACGTGCACGGCCGCATCCTGGCCGAGGACGTCGAGGTCGACGGCAAGGTCGTCGTGGCGGCCGGTGTCGACATCAACGACATCCACGTCACCAAGCTGGTCGAGGCCGGCGTCGAGACCGTCCGCACCCGCAGCGCGCTCGTCTGCGAGGCGAAGATCGGTGTCTGCGCCACCTGCTACGGCCGCTCGCTGGCGACCGGCAAGCTCGTGGACGTCGGCGAGGCGGTCGGCATCATCGCCGCCCAGTCGATCGGTGAGCCCGGCACGCAGCTGACGATGCGTACCTTCCACACCGGTGGTGTGGCGGGCGCCGACATCACCCACGGTCTGCCCCGAGTCCAGGAGCTGTTCGAGGCGCGCATCCCCAAGGGTGTCGCCCCGATCTCCGAGGCGGAGGGCCGGGTCCGCATCGACGAGACCGACAAGGCGCGCAAGGTCGTCATCGTCCCGGACGACGGCTCCGAGGAGATCGCCTACCCGGTGTCGATGCGGTCGCGTCTGCTGGTCTCCGAGGGCGAGCGCGTCAAGGTCGGCCAGCAGCTGGTGGCCGGTGCGGTCAACCCCAACGAGGTGCTGCGCATCCTCGGCCCGCGGGCCGTGCAGCTGCACCTGGTGGCGGAGGTCCAGCAGGTCTACCGCTCGCAGGGTGTGTCGATCCACGACAAGCACATCGAGATCATCGTGCGGCAGATGCTCAAGCGCGTGAACGTGCTCGAGTCCGGTGACACCGACCTGCTGCCCGGAGAGCTCGTCGAGCGGCCGCGGTTCGAGCTCATCAACCGCGAGACCGTCGCCGAGGGCGGCGGCCCGGCGGCCGGACGCCCGGTGCTCATGGGCATCACCAAGGCGTCGCTGGCCACCGAGTCCTGGCTGTCGGCGGCCTCCTTCCAGGAGACCACCAGGGTCCTGACGGACGCGGCGATCCACGCCAAGTCCGACTCGCTCCTGGGCCTGAAGGAGAACGTCATCATCGGTAAGCTCATCCCGGCCGGCACGGGCATGCCCCAGTACCGCAACATCCGGGTCGAGCCGACCGAGGAGGCCAAGGCCGCCATGTACACCGTGGGCGGCTACGACGGCTCCGCGGCCGACTACACGTTCGGCACCGGCAGCGGCGAGGCTGTGCCGCTGGAGGAGTACGACTTCGGTCAGTACAACCGGTAACGAGCCACAGGCGAGCGCCCGGGCCCCTCGAAGGAGGGCCCGGGCG
>NZ_JAHKRN010000111.1 GCF_019396385.1 Nonomuraea harbinensis
GTTCGGGGGTTGATTCTGGTTCGTTGAGGGGGTTCTTGCGGGCGCGGTTGCCGGAGGCGATGATCCCGGCGGCGTTCGTGACGGTGGACGGTTTCCCGGTGCTGCCCAGCGGCAAGCTCGACCGCAACGCGCTCCCACCGCCGCACCCCGGCACCGCCCCCGCCTTCGTGCCCCCGCGCACCCCCGCGGAGGAGACGCTGGCCGCCATCTGGTCCGACCTGCTCGGACGGGACCGCGTCGGAGCGCGCGACGACTTCTTCGAGCTGGGCGGCCACTCCCTGCTCGTGGTCCGCCTCATCGCCCGGATCTCCGACGAACTGGGCGTGGAACTGCCGCTGCGCCGCTGCTTCGACGCCACCACCGTCGAGGAGCAGGCGCTGGCCGTACTCGAGCACGCGCTCGGGACCGATCTGGAGCTTCTTGAGGAGGAGCGGTGAGCGACGCCGAAGGGATCCGCGAGCGCCTGGCCGCGCTCAGCCCGGACCAGCGGGCCGCACTCGAGGCCCGCCTCCTCGGCCGCCGCCGGCCGAGCCCGCCCACTCCGGCGATCCCGCACGCCGACCCCCGGCTGGGCGCGCCGCTGACCGAGGCGCAGCGCCGGCTCTGGGTCGTCGACCAGCTCGACCCCGGCAACCCCGCCTACACCCTGTCCTGGGCGTACCGGATCGACGGCCCGCTGGACGCCGCCGCGCTGGCGGCGGCGTTCGACGCGCTCGTGGACCGCCACCCCGTACTCGGGTACGTGGTCACGCTCAAGGACGGCGAGCTCTGGCAGGCGCCCGGCCCCGTCAGGCCCGCGCTCACCGTCGAACACGTCACCCCCGCCGAGGCGGACGCGGCGGCCCTCGGCGAGGCCGGGCACCGGTTCGCCCTGGACACCGGCCCGCTCACCAGGGCCCGCCTGCTGCGGGTCGCCGAGCGGGAGCACCGCCTGATCCTGACCCTGCACCACATCCTGGCCGACCGCTGGTCCGTGGCGATCCTGCTGCGCGACCTGCTGGCTCTGCACGCCGGCGACCCGCTCCCTGCGGCGCCGACCGGCTACGCCGCCTACGCCACCTGGCAGCGGTGGCGCCCCGCCGGCGGGGACGGCGACCTCGCCCACTGGCGCGTGACCCTCGCCGGGCTGCCCGACGTGCTCGACCTGCCCGCCGACCGTCCCCGCCCGCCCGTCCGCCACAACGCGGGCCGCAGGCTGCCGTTCGACCTGGACCGGCCGACCGCCGACGGGGTGCGCGCGCTGGCGGCCGGACACCGGGCCACCCCGTTCATGGTGCTGGCCGCCGCCGTGCAGACGCTGCTGGCCCGCTACACCGGCCAGACCGATATCCCGATCGGCACGCCCGTCTCGGCCCGCCCCGACCCGTCGCTCGACGACACCGTCGGCCTGTTCCTCAACACCGTGGTGCTGCGCGGCGACCTGTCCGGCGACCCGAGCTTCACCGAGCTGGTGGAGCGCACCCGGGAGCGGGCGCTGGGCGCGTTCGAGCACGCGGCGCTGCCGTTCGAGACCCTGGTGGAGGAGCTGTCGGCGGGCCGCGACCTGTCCAGGAACCCGCTGTTCCAGGTGATGCTCGCCTACCAGAACACCCCGCCGCTGCCCGGCGGCGCGCGCGGCCTGCGCCTGGAACGGCTGGACGTGCGGCCCGGCACCGCCATGTTCGACCTGGACCTCATCGTCGAGGAACGCCCCGACGGCCGGCTGCTGTGCGTGCTCGACTACCCCACCGACCTGTTCGACGACGACCGGATGGCCCGCCTGGCCGGCCACCTGCGCACCCTGCTCGCGGCCGCAGTCGCCGATCCCGGCCTGCGCCTGTCGGAGCTGCCGCTCATGCCCGCCGACGAACAGGTGCGCACCCTGCGGGCAGGCGACGGCCCGGCTCTCCCGTACCCGGAACGCGGCGTGCACGAGCTGGTCGCCGAGCAGGCCGCCCGCACCCCGGACGCGCCCGCCGTGGCCGACGCGCACGGCCGCGCCCTGACGTACGCGGAGCTGGAGGCGAAGGCGGCCCGCCTGGCCGCGCGGCTGCGGCGGCTCGGCGTCGGCCCCGAGACCCGGGTGGGCGTGTGCCTGCCCCGCACCCCGGACCTGGTCGCCGCCCTGCTCGGGGTGCTCAAGGCCGGCGGCTGCTACGTCCCCCTGGACCCCGGCTACCCGCCGGAGCGGCTCGCCGGGATCCTCGCCGACTCGGGGGCCGCGCTCGCCGTCACCACCGCCGCCCTCCAGGCCCGCCTCCCCGACCGGCCCGGCCGCCTGCTGCTCGAAGACCTCCCCGCGGACGGGGAGGAGTTCGGTACGGGCGCGCACCCGGACCAGGCCGCCTACCTGATCTACACCTCCGGCTCGACCGGCCGGGCCAAGGGCGTCGTGGTGCCGCACCGCGGCCTGGTCAGCCTGCTGGGACACGTCCGCGAGGCGCCCGGCCCGGCGGCGGGGGAGCGGTACCTGTTCCTGACGTCGGTGTCGTTCGACATCGCGATGATCGAGATCTTCGGCCCGCTGGTCACCGGCGGGACCGTCGTGGTGGCCTCCTCCGCCGAGATCGAGCGGGTGCACCGGCTGGTCGGGGACGTGCACACCGTCCAGGCCACCCCGTCCATGCTGGAGGGCCTGCTGCCCGCGCTCGCCGCCCGCGTCCCCCGGATCATCTCCACGGGCGAGGCGCTGCCGGCCGGGCTCGCCGCCCGGCTCTTGAAGGTGACGGACGAGCTGTGGGACCTGTACGGGCCGACCGAGACGACCGTGTGGTCCACCGGGCACCGGGTCACGGGCGACGCCGGCGGCTCCATCGGCACGCCGGTGGCGAATACGTCGGTGTATGTGGTGGATGGGGGGTTGTGTCCGGTTCCGGTGGGGGTGCCGGGTGAGTTGCTGGTGGGTGGGGTGGGGGTTTCTCGGGGATCGGGAG
>NZ_JAHKRN010000112.1 GCF_019396385.1 Nonomuraea harbinensis
TCAGCCGATGCGCCAGGTGTCGCCGCCCATCAGCAGATCGGCCAGATCACCCTGGCCCTTCTGCGCCACGGCCTCTTCCAGCTGGCTGGTCATCAGCGTGTCGTAGGCCGGGCGGTCCACGCTGCGGAAGATCCCGATCGGGACGTGGTCGAACGCGGGCTCGTCCAGCCGGGACAGCGCGAACGCCACCGACGGGTCGGGGCTGTGCGCGTCGTGCACCAGGACCCGGTCCTCCTCCACGCTGTCGCGGGGGACGACCTCCAGGCTGCCGTTCGCACCCCGGATGACCGCCTTGGAGGCCGAGGCGATCGGCCGGCCGTGCTCCAGCTTCAACGTGATGTCGTCACGCAGCTCCGGGTCCTTCAACGGCTCGAAGGCATTGTCGTTGAAGATGTTGCAGTTCTGGTAGATCTCCACCAGGGACGCGCCCCGATGCGCGGTCGCCTCCCGCAACACCGCCTGCAGGTGCTTGCGGTCCGAATCCAGGGTGCGCGCCACGAACGACGCCTCCGCCCCCAGCGCCAGCGAGATCGGGTTGAACGGCTTGTCCAGCGATCCCATCGGCGTGGACTTGGTGACCTTGCCGACCTCGGAGGTGGGCGAGTACTGGCCCTTGGTCAGCCCGTAGATCCGGTTGTTGAACAGCAGGATGTTGAGGTTGACGTTACGGCGCAGCGCGTGGATCAGATGGTTGCCGCCGATCGACAGGGCGTCCCCGTCACCGGTGATCACCCACACGCTCAGGTCCGGCCGCGAGGCCGCCAGCCCGGTGGCGATCGCGGGGGCGCGGCCGTGGATGGAGTGCACGCCGTAGGTGTTGAGGTAGTACGGGAACCGCGAGGAGCAGCCGATCCCGGAGACGAACACGATGTTCTCGCGCTTGAGCCCCAGCTCGGGCAGGAACGACTGCACCGCGGCCAGGATGGCGTAGTCGCCGCAGCCCGGGCACCAGCGCACCTCCTGGTCGGACTTGAAGTCCTTCAGGGTCTGCTTGGTGTCGGTCTTGGGCACCAGCGACAGGCCCTTGCCGTTGATCAGTTCAGTCACTGTCGATCACGTCCTGGATCACTCCGGCCAGCTCCTCGGCCTTGAACGGAAGCCCGCGCACCCGGTTGTAGCTGATGACGTCGACCAGGAACCGGGCCCGCAGCAGCAACGCCAGCTGACCCAGGTTGATCTCCGGCAGCAACACCTTGTCGTAGTGCTTGAGCACCTCACCGATGTTGGCCGGCAGCGGGTTCAGATGCCGCAGATGCGCCTGGGCCACCTTCCCGCCCGCCGCCCGCACCCGCCGCACCCCAGCGGCGATCGCCCCATAGGTGGAACCCCACCCGAGCACCAGCACCCGCGCGTCCCCACCCGGGTCGTCCACGGCCACGTCCGGCACGTCGATGCCCGCCACCTTGGCCGCACGCAACCGCACCATCCGGTCATGATTGTCCGGATCGTAGGAGATGTTGCCCGTGCCGTCGGCCTTCTCGATACCACCGATACGGTGCTCCAACCCCGGCGTGCCCGGGATCGCCCACGGCCGCGCCAGAGTCTCCGGATCCCGCTGGAACGGCAGAAACGCCCCGTCCTGCCCGTTCGGCTCGGTGGTGAACGGCACACTGATGTCCGGCAGCGCGGCAACCTCCGGCAGCCGCCACGGCTCCGACCCGTTGGCCAGATACCCATCCGACAACAACATCACCGGCGTCCGGTAGGCCACCGCGATACGGGCGGCTTCCACCGCCGCGTCGAAACAATCCGAAGGCGACATCGGCGCGATGACCGGCACCGGCGACTCGCCGTTGCGGCCGAACAACGCCATCAGCAGATCGGTCTGCTCAGTCTTGGTCGGCATCCCCGTCGAGGGGCCGGCCCGTTGCACGTCCACCACGATCAGCGGCAACTCCGTAGTGACGGCCAGCCCGACCGTCTCCGCCTTCAACGCCACGCCCGGCCCGGACGTCGTGGTCACGCCGAGCGCGCCGCCGAACGCCGCCCCGAGCGCCGCACCGACACCGGCGATCTCGTCCTCGGCCTGGAAGGTGCGGATGCCGAACTGCTTGTGCTTCGACAACTCGTGCAGGATGTCCGAGGCCGGAGTGATCGGATACGACCCCAGGAACAGCGGCAGTTTCGCCTGCACGGCGGCGGCGATCAGGCCGTAGGCCAGCGCCTGGTTGCCCGAGATGTTGCGGTACACGCCCGGCGCCAGCCGGGCCGGCTTCACCTCATAGGAGACCGAGAACGACTCGGTGGTCTCGCCGAAGTTCCAGCCGGCCTGGAAGGCGGCGATGTTGGCCTTGGCGATCTCCGGCTTCCGCGCGAACTTGGTTTCCAGGAAGCTGATGGTCTGCTCGGTCGGGCGGTGGTAGAGCCAGGACAGCAGGCCGAGCGCGAACATGTTCTTGGCGCGTTCGGCGTCCTTCTTGCTGATGTCGAAGTCTTCCAGCGCCTTGACCGTCAACGACGTCAAAGGCACGGCGTGCACCCGCCACTCGGCCAGCGACCCGTCCTCCAGCGGGCTGGCGGCATACCCGACCTTGGCCAGGTTGCGCTTGGTGAACTCGTCGGTGTTGGCGATGATGTCCGCGCCGCGCGGCAGATCCGAAAGGTTGGCCTTGAGCGCGGCGGGGTTCATCGCCACCAGGACGTTGGGGGCGTCGCCGGGGGTGAGGATGTCGTGGTCGGCGAAGTGCAGCTGGAAGCTGGACACGCCGGGCAGGGTGCCGGCCGGGGCGCGGATCTCGGCGGGGAAGTTGGGCAGCGTGGACAGGTCGTTGCCGAACTCGGCGGTGCCCGCGGTGAACCGGTCACCGGTGAGTTGCATGCCGTCACCGGAGTCACCGGCGAACCGGATGATCACCCGATCGAGTTGCTGAACCTGCTTGGTCACAGCTCAG
>NZ_JAHKRN010000113.1 GCF_019396385.1 Nonomuraea harbinensis
CCTCGTCGAATCCGAGCCGGGGTTGTTCGCTCAGCCGCGTCCGTAGCTCCGCTACGAGTCACTTGACCAGCCCGCCTCACCCAATCGCAACGGCGAAAGGGGCATCAACTATCGAACCGCCCTCTCAGATCGCCAGTGTTGGTCCTGATAGTCGCGGTCACCTAAGGCTCGTAGTGCATGGAGCACGTCTTCGCGTCGCTCTGGCCACCGAACCCGCTGTTCGCCCAGATGTCCTTCCTCCACGGGAGCCAAGCTACTTGGGACTTGTCGACGTCCCGTCGTTGTGGGCGTGGTGGTCGGCGGTGAGGGCCCGGCAGATCACATCCGACAGGTGCCGTTTCAGGACGCGGAAGCCGCCTTCGGTGGTGTCTCGGGTGGTTGGCTGGCGTCGCTTCCCTAAGGCTCAGGCGCCTGCGTGGCAGCGAGCTTGGGTGATGGCGATGCGATGCACTGAGATCATCCCGTCGGCCCCGTACGGACCTGCCGCGAGAGCATCCCGGAGCCGGAGAGCATGCGCCAAAGGCATCCATGGCACCCTGCACAGCATGGTGACGAGCAACCAAGCCTCAGAGAACCACATCAGGTTGGAGGTGCGGCCCGCGCTCGGGGATGTGGAGCTGCACGAGTTGTTCGACGCGTCGTGGCCTGATCATCGCCCTGCTTCGTTCTCGGGGATGCTGGCCCACAGTCTCTGCGGGTGTTGACCCGCTCGCTGCTGACCTCGCCGTAGCCGGCGCCGCACAGCTGCTCGACCTCGGCATCCATCATCCGCTGGGCGAACTCGCGGATCATCGTCCGGAGCAGGTCCGGGCTCGCCGCGGCGAGGGTGTCTTCCAAGTACTCCCCGGCAGCGGGCACAATGTCATTGACGGCCACTTCGTCCCCTTCGTGTTGATATGAGCGAATCGAAGGATTACGGAGTGGCCGTCTCTTGTCACATGGATCTTTCCCGCACCACAGCAGGGCTAGATCACCCGCACACCATCTCCCTGGACGTGAACAGGGTGGCACGCGGGGGACTCGGGGGGTCGTCCCCCCGACCAGCACAAGAGCCCCGCGAAGCTGGCCCGAAGGGACGGCGAGCAGAGCTCTCCGAGAGAGCGGGTGACGGGAATCGAACCCGCGCTGTCAGCTTGGGAACTCTTTCAAGATCATGGCCTCTGAGCAGGGGAAACGCTGACTTGGGCATATGCCGGTCGAGTGACCGTGAGTCCCCGTGATGCCCCGCTGATCGCTGTGAGAACGGGCACGCAGCGGGCACGCCGGCGACATCGCTGCCCAGCCCTAATCGATGAGCTTCCACCCCTGGTTCTGAGCTCTGATCAGCTCTCCGATGAGGCCGCGGGCATTGGAGTCCTGTTCCGCGATCACCTCCAAGGTGCCAATGGCTTGTCCCACTCGTTCGACGATCGCTGTGATGACATCGATCGTCTCTCCCTCATGATCGGTGTACGACTCGAAGCCTGGTTCAGGCTGAAAACATCCCCACCAGTCGAGCAGGACACAAAGAGCGGTCTGCCTCGGCGGCCCAGGATGCTCGGTGATGATTTCCAGTAACACGTCGGTGCCTGCGACGGCTGCTGGATAGAGCGTCCCTGCGTGGTCATTTCCTACTGCTGATCGAATGCCGTGCCCTTGATCCAGGTCATTACAAGTGCTCCTGAGCAAGGTGGCGATGGCTTCCGCGACAGTCTCAGGCTGGTACCCCCTCGGTCCTGGGATCGCCGCCCAATCCACGGTCTGAGAGCTCATGGGGGCAGCGTACGTCACGCCCGAATTGGCAACTCCTTGAGCGGTAGAGGCCGAACCGTCGCTGTCAGCTTGGGAACTGCACGGACCACCGCACGTGAGGGCTCTGAGCTGGGCGGAAACCCGGTCACGAGTGACCGTGATTGACCCCTCGTTACCCTGTCTAATTGCACGCTAATTGCACGGCGATCAGCCGGCGACCTGGTGTTTCTCGCGCGACGCGCGCACCTTGCCCGCCTGATCATCCCGTCTGCCGTCGACCCGCCCGCAGGGGAAGCGGGCCAGGGCCAGGGGGTCAAGGTGGAGCGCCCCACTGGACGAACGACCTTGACCCCCTGGCCCTGGTCTGCTCGGCTTGTCCCGGGTCGATGGCAGACGGGGGATCAGGCTTCCACCTCAGCCACCTACGGCCGCCCCCGCCCAATAGCGCGTCGATCATCCCGGAGCCGGAGCGCCCCCGCCGGAGGCATATTGTCCGGCAACTCATTCTCGGGGATGATCACCTGATGCACGGAGACGAGACGCTGGTCCGAAATCTGGCCGGGCTGGTTGTAGATCTGGCGTGGTTCCTGGAATCAGCGGATGACACGGTTGTCGATCCTGATGACGCGCTGGAGCAGTTGGAGTGGATGAGCCACAGGTTCAGCCAGTTGCCGGCCGAGGATCGATTCAGGTTGATCGCACTGATCCGCGAGAGGGTGGAGTCGGAGTCTGAGCCCGAGTTTCGCGAGTTCCTGAAGACGTTCCCAGAGGCTACCGGGCTGCTCGACGCAGACGACTGACCTGGTCATGCGGCGGTGCGGCGTTCGGTCGGCGCGTTCGGTGCGTGCGGTGTGACAGGGATACGGTGCCCGGCCCGGTGTCCCGCCGCCGTCCGGGACCGGCCTCCAGGCCGCACGCCCGGACGGCGGGCGGGCGGAGGGCCGGCGGTACGGCGGCGCGCCGCGCCGCCGCTTGATACCTAAGAGGGCGGTTCGATAGTTGATGCCCCTTTCGCCGTTGCGATTGGGTGAGGCGGGCTGGTCAAGTGACTCGTAGCGGAGCTACGGACGCGGCTGAGCGAACAACCCCGGCTCGGATTCGACGAG
>NZ_JAHKRN010000114.1 GCF_019396385.1 Nonomuraea harbinensis
TGTGGACGGTCAGGAATTTCTCCAGGTGGGCGGCCAGCCTGATCCAGGCTGGCGGCCATGAAATCTCCAGGTAGACGGACACGTAAAGTCCAGGTGGACGGTCAGGTGAGAGGGACGACACCCTTTCCGGCGAGTGCTTCGGCCAGGCGATGGGATTCACCGCTGGTCTCGACCATGTGGGCGTGGTGCATGAGCCGGTCGACGGTGGCGGTGGCCATGGTCTTGGGCATGATCGTGTCGAAGCCGGAGGGATGGATGTTGCTGGTGACAGCCAGGCTGCGGCGTTCGTAGGCGGCGTCCACCAGCCGGTAGAACGCCTCAGCGGTCTCGTGGCCGACCGGGAGCAAGCCGATGTCGTCGATCACGATGATGTCGGAGCGGCAGATCTTGGCGATGGTCCGGGCGATGCTGCCGTCGACGTGGGCCCGGCCGATGGTGACGGCCAGGGTTTCCAGGGTGAACCAGGACACGCGCAGGTCGGCGTCGATGGCCTGGTGACAGAGCGCTTCCATGAAGTGGCTCTTGCCGGTGCCGGACGGGCCGGAGATCACACAGTTCTCGCGGCGGCTGACCCATTCCAGGGTGCGCAGGGCGTTCTGGGTGGCCTGCGGGATGGACGACAGTTCGCTCTTCCAGGAGCCGAAGGTCTTGCCGTTGGGCATGCCGGCGCTCTTACGGCGGCTGCGCCGGGTGGCGTTGTCCCGGCCGACGACCTCTTCGGCGAGCAGCACCCGCACCACTTCGGCGGGATCCCAGCGTTGAGCGCGGGCGGTGGCCAGCACGTCGGGTGCGGCTTTGCGGGCGTAGGGGAAGCGCATCCGGGTGAACAGGACTTCCAGTTCGGCCGGGATGGGTGGCGCCTTGGGCAGCGAAACGCTCATGTGTAGTCTCCGAGTGTTGGTGTGATGGTCGGGCCGCCGAATCGGCATGGTGGTTGATGTCGGCGGCCTGATCGGTTCCTGGTCAGTCCCTGTTGTCGCGGTTTTGAGGTGTTGCTCGGATGGCGGCCCAGGAGGCGGTGCCGGGCTGGGCGGAGTGGTTTTCATCGGCCCTGGATGTGGGGCCGATGGTCGAGCTGCGGGCCAGGTGGTCGCAGATGGACGCCAGATCGCCGTCGCCGAAGCGGCCGTGGATGGCGGCCAGGCCGAGCGCGGCGTCGACACGTTCGACGCCGACCAGCGAGGCGAGTTCGATCGCGCGGGCCATCTTGGCGCGGATGCGGGCCACGCCGGTGGCCGCGGCTTCGATCAGCCAGGCCTCGGCGCCCGGGCCGATGGCCAGGAAGCGCTCTTCGGCCTTGGTCTGCGGGCGCGGTCTGGGCTGACGCGGCCCGTTGCCGCCGGGATGGTCGGGATAGTGCGCCTCGACGATGCGGGGCCGGCCCGGGGTCGACAGCTGGTGCCGCCAGAGTTCGGCCAGGCCTGCGCCGCCGATCTGCTGGCCCGGCCCGTCGTGTGCTCGCCGGCCGACGATGACCAGTTCGTCGCCGTGGACTCGGCACCAGACCTTGCGGCCCTCGTGGCCGGGCGGCACCGAGTAGCGGACATCGCCCCAGCGGATGGTGCGGTCCTCGCCGACCAGGCGTTCCTCGCCGAGCGCGAGCGCGTAGGGTTCGGCGGGCAGCGGGTGCAGGTGAGCGCGTTCTTCTTCGAGCATGTGGATGGGCGGGCGGTGGGTGGCCCGGTGCGAGCGGTGGTTGATCTGCTCGGTCCAGCCGGCGCAGGCGTCCTCCAACTCGGCGAAGCTGCCGTAGCTGGAGCGCAGGTTCGTGGTGGTGGGCACCAGGTCGGCTTTGGCGATCTTCACGGTGTTCTCCACGCCGCCCTTGGATTCGGGGTCGAACGGCTCGCAGGTGTGCACTACGCATCCGTAGTGGCGGCCGAGCTCGACCATCTGCGGGTGCCGGACCGGGATCTTGGCGATGTGCTCGACGGTGACCGTGCGGGGGTTGTCGGTCAGCAGATAGGTGGGCGCTCCGCCGATGGTCCGCAGCGCCGCGTCCAGGCAGGCGGTCAGCGAACCGAGCGTCTGGTCCCAGGCCGGCAGCACCACCCGGTACTTCGACCAGGCCAGCCAGGCGCAGAACAGCTGGGTACGGCGTCCGGCGATGCGTGGCCCTTCGCCCCAGTCCCACTGCAGCCACATGCCCGGCTCGGGAACCCATGGCCGGTAGACGCGCCGCCGGCCGGTCCGCCACGATTCCTTGATCGCCGCCACGGCTCGCCGGGTGGTCCGCTCCGAGCCGCGAAAGCCCATCGCCACCAGGTCTTTGTGCACCACGTCGGCGCGGACCTTGCCGCCCGAGCGCTCTATCTTTTCCTCGATCTTGGCCAGGAACGCGTCGATCGACCGGGCCCGCGAGGTTCGCTCCGGTGGGACGCCGCCCGTATCGCGCATCGTGACGTAGCGCTGCACCGTCTTGGGGTCACACCCGGCCAGTTGCGCCGCTGACCAGGCACATCCGGTCAGATCGTAGGCGCTGAAGATCTCCATCAACTCCGCGTCGGACTTGGTCACAAGGTTCCTCCCGGTCGAAACGGCTGGTTACCTCGTCTGCCACTCCAACCGGGTGAGGCGTCGCTGTGCGCCCGGGACACACGAGCAAGATCAAGAGATTACGTGGCCATCGACCAGGATTTCCGATGTCCGTCTACCGGGACCCTTCTGGCCATCTACCTGGAGTCACCTGTCCGCCGACCTGGAGTTTTAGATGGCCGCATACA
>NZ_JAHKRN010000012.1 GCF_019396385.1 Nonomuraea harbinensis
AGCCCCGGCACCCCGTCAGTCATCGGATCCGCTGGTCACGGTGGCGACGTCGGCATCAGGCCCGCGCCCGTCGCTGTCATTACCAACGTCAGCGACGACTCATCGATCACTAAATGCGGCTGGAGTACTAAATCTGAAGAGCCCCGAGAAGGTGCTACTTGCTGTATAGCCACCCGGTGTCCATACTTCCGGTGAAGGCCCTGCTCATGTTTCTACTCTTAAGGACGTCATTCCACGCCGCGCCAGTATGTGAGGGTGTGGCTGGTGCTTTTGACCACACTCGGTGAGGACTCGGGCTGCGGCCAAATTTGCAGCAGGTAGCGATCAACGGCGGCATTCCCCGGAGCTAGACTGTTCACCTTGGAACCTTCGTCCATGTTGGCGGCGTGATATCGCAGTCGATACCACCCCGGCCCCGAGGGCAGCTCTGGGAGCGGATGGTCGCCGCTTTCTCCAGACCACTCGGCTATGCGGAGATGCTCCGACATGGACCAGAAGCTGATCTCCACGATGTCTTCGTATCCGTCTAAGTCCGTTCCCGGGTCGTGGTCGGCCACGACTACGGAGAAATCGACCGGGCCCGTGTGTAGGCCCGTGACTAGGAAGGCTTTACCGTCTGCGGCTCGGATGATCCCGACCGGGTTCTCCGGGTGATCCTTGGGGCGGGACTCCGGAATCGGAAATTCATCGCTTGCGTCGACGAGATAAGCCTGCTGGTAGTGGACGTGAAGAACGAACCCGATTTGTGTCGTGGCCATGGCCGACAAGCATACAGTTGTCGACCAATGTTTCAGTCGAGCGTATCGGGCTTGCTACGGTACAGAGTCAAGGTATTGCCGGTGGCTGGGGAATCCCACATCAGAAGCCCCTACACCAAGACCGTTGCGTTCTCGGTTGGTGAGACTCTGCACCCCTGGGCCGAGTAGCCCAGTGAGGGCGCCCAGTGCGGAGATGACAAACGCGACCCCTGATGATCGTCGGTGTCTAGCCAGTCGATCAAGAACAGGGGCCGCGTTCGCGTGCCATCATCCCCGATCAACGTGCTCTCTCGCCACCTGGAGCACGTCACCCTCACCGACCCGGCCATCGACCTGCCCACCCTGGCCGAGGTACTGGACACCGTGCCCGACCCCCGCAGCCGCAGCGGACGCCGCTACCAGCTAGGACCGATCCGATCCTCGCCTTAACCATGCTCGCCGTCCTCAGCGGAGCGACATCACTGGCACAGCTCGCCAGGTTCATCGCCGGGTACGACCCCGCCCTGCGCATCCAACTCGGCCTCCCGGCCACGACGCGGCCGGCCGCCTCCACCCTGGGACGGCTGCTGGCCCGCCTGGACGGCGACGCTCGCAGCGGATGGGCGGCTGCACCGAGGGTTACGCGCCGCCCTGGCCCACCATGTCGTCTTCTCCTGGAACCGGCTCGGCCTGCCCTACACGACCCAGGCCGTCCTGGCCCACACCGCGAAGAAGGTCGTGTTCGGGAGCGACCCCACGGTCCCCGTCGCGGACGAAACGAGGAACGAAAGAACATGAACGACTCGCTTCAGCAGATCGCACGGCGCTTCCCTCTGGTCGCCCGCCCCCGGCCAGCGTGCCTGCCCCTCAAGGCCCGCATCGCCGAGGTACGCGACCTTGCCGATGCGACCAGCCAGCGCACGGCCCCCGACCACCTCACACTCGCCGCGCAAGCGCTGAACAAGGCGGCACTGATCGCGAGCGACTGCGGCATCCCTATCACGGCCCGATCGCTGTGCTGGCGGCACTTCACCGCCTACCTGCCCGCCCGGCCGCTCGGCGCACGCGAAGCCCGCCATGCCCTGGAGCCCCTCATCAACCTCGCCCGGCTGGCCATCCGAGATAACGACGGCACCCGCGCTTACCAACTGCTCGACACCCTCTTCCACGCCGTCAGCACCGGCCGCGAAGCCGACATTGACGGCCGTCGGGTGTCCTTCGAGTCATTCACGCGCACGGCCGACGATCTTCGCACCGTCCTGCAGTGGTTCTGGGGTGTCTTCCTGGCGGAAGGCACCCCGGGCGCTCATCAGCGAGGGCCGATGGCATCGAGCGGTAGCCCACGCCGACCAGTACCGGGGCGTCGGCCAGCGGCTTCTGGACGGCCGCCAAGCCGCCATCGTGGCCCACTGTCTCGCCGGCCACACCGATACCGCCACGTCGCTCGTGGCCGGCAGCACGTTGTCCCAGCCGTGGGAACACGCGGTCGCGGCTTGCCTGAGCGCGCTGTGCAGGCGGGCGGTCGGATGCTCGGCCGATGACGCCTTCGCCGCTGTCCGTCAGTACTGCCACGACGTCGACCGCTCAGCAGAGTTGCTGATCTTCCGTACGCGCCTCGGCCTGACCGTCCTTGACCTCGACCAATCCCAAGCCAGCTACGTACAAAGCTCTCTGATCGGCGATGTCTTCGCCATGGCAGACGGTTACGCCGCTCGGGAAGTTCTGGCGCACGATCAGGCCAGGGAGATGCTCGGCGCAGCTAAGAAGCAGGCGCTCGCCTCGGTCGGCTGTCCATCGACGCGAGCAGACACACGGAGGCCAGCAGATACCTCACCGCCACGATCTACGCCGCCCACGAGGCCGACGACCTTTCCCTGGCCGGTCACGCCCTCGGGTACATGAGCCTGCACGCCCTCTACCGCGACCAGCCTGGCAAGGCGCTCGCTCTGGCGCGTACCGCTGTCGATCTCACCAGCGTGGGCACGTCTCCACACGCACGAGCAACCGCACATAACCGCACTGCACGCGCCCATGCCCGGCTTGGCGAGGCCGACGCTTGTAAGCGCAGCCTCGCTCTGGCGCGAGCCGCGTACGACGCGGAGGCGGGCGAGAGGGAGCCCCGATGGGTCGGCTACGTCGACGAGGTAGAGCTACTCGCCCAGCGTGGCGCCTGCTTCCTTGATCTGGGGCTGGCCGGCGAGGCGATCACGGAAATCGAGCACACGATCTCACTCGTACAGTCGAGAACGCCGGAGCATGCAAGAGACCTGGCCCACTACACGGTCCGGCTGGCCGCCGCCTACCTGAGCAAGGGCGAGGTAGCGCAAGCGACGGCCATCGGCGGGAGCGCACACCGAATGTCGGTCGCCATCGGCTCGGCCCGGGTACGGGAACGCTTCACCGAGTTCATGGACAGCCTGTCCGCTCACAAGAAGGTTCCGGAGGTCCGTGAGCTGGCGGAAGAGGTGCGGGCGTCCTACTGAACGTCGTCGGCCACCCCCAGGACGGCACGAATGGCGGCCTGGGTATCGCTGAGATCGGTGAGGACGAGTTCGGCGCCGGCCTCGCGTAGAGTGTCCGCGCTGCATGATCCGGTGGCGACGGCGACAACCCGGGCACCGCCGAGGTGTCCGGCCAGGACGTCGTTCGGGGTGTCCCCGATGAGCACGGTGTTCTCGGCGCCGAAGGCGTGCCCGTACTTGGCCGTGGCCCGTTGCTGCGCCAGCCGCACGAGCTCGGGACGCTCTTCGTGGTCCATCCCGTACGCGCCCGCGTCGAAGTCCACGAACCGGTCGAGTTCGAACGCCTTGAGCTTGCCGATCGCGATCGGCTCCATGTTCCCGGTGAGCACGGACTGGACGACGTCCGGGTGGTCGGCGAGTCTGGCGAGTGCCTCCGTCGCTCCGTCCAGCACGCTGCCGCGTTTCCTGATCTCCTCCTCGAAGGTCAGGAAGGACTCGGCGAGGGCGAGGCCGAACGAGTGCAGCAGCTCAGCCGAAACCTCGATGTGGTGCAGGCGCAGGGTGTCCGCCGTGATCGCGCGTTCGGTGCGGCCGGTCATGTCGGCGAGCTGGCGCATGGCCTGGCCTGTCGCGGTTTGGAAGGCTTCGGCGTAGATGTTGTGGCTGAGGCCGCCGATGGTGATCAGAGTGTGGTCGATGTCCCACAGGACCAAGGTCTTCCCGGCGCTCATCGTACGAGCCTAGCCTCCATCTTGTGATTTCGGCATGTATGGATGAGTCCTATCTTCCCAGGTCATAAGCGCTTTTCTTATGTTCTCGCGTGAAATTCGCCGCGAGAGCCAGAGGCTGGAGAGGCAGTGGGTGGAGTGACCAGAAGGATCGGGTAGAGATTTATACGCCTGAGGATGACGTTCTTGATGACTTCCCACGCCCTCTGGGGGCAAGGCCTGTTACCTCCGCCAGACTTGCGGATCGTGTCGACGACCGAAAGACCGTTCCATCCCACGAGTGAGGCGACTCCGTTCACCGCTTCGAAGGAGCGTGGGCTGCCTGCGATGCTACGTCCACGACGGCCCGGGCTCGCCGCCCTTGCGGTCCTGCTCGTGCTCGGAGGTGCCTTGGCCACCACGCTGCTTGTGCAACGCGCTGATCAGCGGATCTCCGTGATCCGGATCAATCAGCAGGTCGGCTCGGGGGAGGGATTCCGGCCGGCGGTCATGCAGGAAGCGCTGATCGCCGACGCCGGCGGGGAGTACGTGCTGTGGTCGGAACGCGAGCAGATCGCCAGGACAGTGGCCGCGGTGACGATCCTTCCTCACACGTTGCTCACCCGGGCGATGACCACGACGGCGAGCGAGAAACTTGCCGCGGGCAAGGCGCGGGTGGGGTTGGCGCTGAAGCCGGGTCAGGTGCCGAGCGAGTTGAAGCCGGGATACCGGGTGCAGATCATCCATGCCCACCACACGGGGCAGGCCAGTCTTCTGGCGCCCAGCGCGCTGGTGGACAGCGTGGTCGAGCAGCGCAACGGCACGACGATGGTCACGGTCGTGGTGGACAGCGCCGCGGCTCCGGAGATCGGAGCGCGCGCGGCGGCTGGTGACATCGTGATCGTGGAGCTGTCCGGCGAGCGTTAGAACCAATCGAGCACTATAACGAATAGTGGTTGATTGATTACTCTCTGTAGGTGTACTTGTTATGCACCTACGGAGGGGGTCCTCAATGGGCAGGGCGCGGGTTGTCTTGGTTGCTGTAGTCGTTGCATTCGGGGTATCAGGAGTCGCATCTCCGGTAGCCGCAGACAGAGGACCATGGGTCTCTCGCTACAGCGATGCTGGGAAGGCCACGGTCAGCTCCGATCGCAAGACCATCACGGTGTGCGATCTCGATCGCCGGGATGATCTCCGCTTCAAGGCGGAGTTCGCGACGGCGAATCCGATCGATCCTTCGACCTACACCGTCGTCGCTCCCCAGGGCGGCTGCAACGACGACCGTACGTACATCAGCCGGATCCAAGTGTTCAAGCTGTGCGTCGGCCGGCCCTCATTCGGCGGCATTGTGTGGGGCGATTGCTACAACCCCGTTCGGCCCCGCCCTTGACGCTCACGTCTTGAACGCAAGGGATCGCGCGTCGGCGCGGCAACTTGCTAGCGTTCACTGCCCGGGTACGACTCTCGACCCGGACCTTGAGGAGTGAGGCGTAGAGGAAAGGGCCAGATGAACGCTGAGACCGCGGACCTACTCTTGGACGTGGTGCGGCGTCTGGAGAAGAGCATCGTGGCCCGGGAATGCCCCGCCATCGTCGCGGTCCAGGGCGAGCGCAAGCTCGTCCTGAGCGATTACGACTACCTGCGTGACACGGCGGCAGCAGCGGCATTCGAGACCAGAGCTGCGGAGAAGGCGCGAGAGATAGGCGTCGACCGATGGGTGCTGGCCGTTCCGCAGGTGTAGATCTTCAAACCGCCGAGCACGATCGCGGTACGCGCTGTCTCGAAACATCCACTCCGGGAGGGGGAACAAGAAGCCATCACGTGGATGAGCTTCGATCGTGAGAACGGCGTGGACTACGGCCGAGTCGTCTACGCACGCCGCCCCAACGGCGAGCCCGTCTTCGAGGAACCAGAGATCTTTGACGTGGGGATCCGCCCAAGAGAAACGATGCCCGGATTCGTGCTGCTCCAGAGATGTCCAGGGAAGGAGTGAGGGCCGACTCACGAAGAACCGGCCCTCTGACCAACCTGAACTCTCTGACAAAAGAAAGGTTGAGATCGGTCATCACGAGTCTACGACCTGCCATCGCCATTGTCAGGGATCCCGGGGCCCAGCGGATGACCCGTACACGAGCCTTGGTTTAGTACTTGTCGAAGGTTAACTCGATGGAAAAGTGGTCGATAGTTCATATGGCCGCTTCGCGGTCATATGAACTATCTCGAGACAGTTGCCTCTCTGATAATCGTGATTGGTCGACGGTCGTTCTTGTCAATCACGACTCGCTCGCCAAGCGGGTTCGCTAGCTTAAATGGTACAGGAAAGACATGTGCGGGAAGATTGGTGAACTCCTTCTCCCAGGGCCAACTACGGCGACAGGAAGCATCCACGTCAACTTCAACGATCACTTCGGATGACGATTCTGTCACTCCCTTGCCCGTTATCCTTTCGCAGAAGGCACCCGTGCTGTCGGGCGCACCGAAGGACAGTTCAACTGTAAGAGTGCGTTCGTCGGACGACAGTTTCGCTCTGTGAATATCCCAGGGTGAGCTGCAGCCGACTGCTCCGAGTATGGTGCCTGTGATACAGATAAGGATAAGTGTTGTCCTGTGCGCCCTGCTGGGAGGAGTAGACATGGTGTCAGAGTCTACCCTATTTACGCTTCAGGACATCACCGCCGAAGGCTTCGCGAATCGTGGTGATATCGGTGAACACCAGCTCACAGTCGCCGAAGAAAGGACTGACGCCGGCGGCTATTACACCTTTCGCGACGACGGATCCGTCACTGCGGAAGGTGTATACAGGCCCACCTGAGTCGCCATTTTGGGCGCACCCGCTCGGTCGTGTGCCGACGACGATATTGTCTGTTGTTCCACCGTTTGTCTTGCGCCAGGTGTTGGGGTCCTGAACCTTCCAGTTACAGCTCTGTCCCGACTCCGATCCGCCTACGCAGAACAAGTCATTCTTTATGGAGCGCCGACCGTAACCACCCGTCACGGACTTCTTAACGTTCGACCCTGCATTGCCGATGAAGATAGAAGCAGTAGGTGCCACCGGAGCATTCGTACTGACAAGGGCAATGTCACCTAGCCACTTGTTCTGGCCGGGAAGCGGTACCGTCCCGGTGCCGTTGGAGTAGTTGGTTAGTACGCGTTGGCCGTAGTATCGTGTGCCGTCGTTGGTGACCGACACTGAGCTGTAGGCGGTCGGCATGCAATGGCCCGCCGTCACCAGTCGTTTGCCTGCTGGAATTTTCCAGGCGAAGGCCATGGTGCATCCCGGGGTGGAGGTGGCGCTGTAGCGACTGCCGCCGTTGATGAAATCATCGCTGTCGTTCTGTCGGTTGTCGTCGCCATTAAGCAGCTGCATTTCGCTCGCGTTCGGATCGAGTCGGATCACGACGGAGTCGACACCGTAGCGTTGAGCCAGAGCCAGTCTGAGCTCAGGTGTGACAGCATTCGCTGTAACCAGAACCTGCCCGCGTTCTGCCCAGATGCGTGCGGCTATGACATTGTCGGCATTGGGTAGTTGAGTGCTGTTCAGGTTCATGATTTCCCGGGCGACGGATGTCTGGCGGGCGTAGCTGATGGTACTGTTGGGCACCTGAGGCGTGAAGTTATATGGTTCGCTGGGACCTATCACGCCCTCAGAGTCTTCATCGGTGTCGCCATCGATATACTCTCCGGGAAGAGTCCAGTCGACACCCCCGAGCTCCAGGTAAGCGGTTCCTGTCAAAGGCGTGGAGCCGATGCTATGGCCATTCGCTGTAGCGGCAGGGACGATGACCTGGCCACTGACCATGTCGACATAGGGGTTGGCGAGTTCTTCCGGGTTGGCTTCGGCTCGGTCGATGGCTGAACTGAGGGCATGAGCCTGAGATTCGGCCATTTGAGGCATGTCGCTACCCCAATTCGCCGGAGCTTGGATCACTTCCACGCCATCTGGGCCAGCGGGATAAAGGGTGGTGGCGTCGCCGATCGGTGTGAACGTTGCGATCAGTTTGGGAGGGTCATTGAAGTCGGTGTCCTCCGATGAAGGGAATACTCGGTAGTTCGCGCTTGCGTTCTCATTGGGCGACATTAGAACGAGTCCGTAGTTGCCGGCATCCTCCGCCCATTGGCGTGCTATGGGGGTTATATCCCAATTCATAGAAGTCGGGGCACATGATCCACCAACACTATTTCTGTTGATGACGGCGTTTTCGGTGGTGTTGCTCGGCTGCTCCGCCCATGTAACTGTGGTCGGATCCCAGCGATTGGTGACACGCCGCACCTGTATGCCGGCTCCAACCGTCGAACCACAACTGGGTCCGGCGATGTTGAGTAATGACAGAGTGACATTGCTGATTTGCTGCCCGACGAAGGGAGCGGAGTTGAACTTCAAATATGCCCGGGATTTGCTGCCGTCCGACTCCGTCCCCGCCTTCAGGAAGGCGCCATCACCGTTCGGAGAGTCTGGGGAAATGCTCCAGACATCTGCGTCTGCTGTGGCAATAACGGCGACGGCCGATTGCAAGGTCACTGGATACGCCGTGTCGGCGTCCTCAAGAAAGTTCTGGTCTGGCTTGAGAAGTAGTGTTTGCTTCTCATCTACGGTCATTAGGGTGGTTTCCACCCTGCCCGTCTCTGCGCTGCGACTCTCGGTGGCTTCGGCGCCACGCATGATGGGTTGCGCAGTCACAGTGAGATTGCGGCTCCCCTCGCCGACCAGGCGCAGGCGGCCATTGGAATCTCCGCGTAGCGCAAGTTTTTTGCCTCGCACTGGAATCTTGATTTCTAGAGCCTTGGTAGGCCGCTCGCGTAGGACCAGATCGTAACGAAAGCCTGTGGCAAGTGCGGTCACCACGAGGTCGGTGCCGGATCCCGCCGCATCGGTGTAGGTGGCACGGTTACCCTGAAGTGTCGGCCTTGGAAGCCTGGTAGGCCATGCCAGAGTGAGAGATTGCGCGGGGGTGAAGGTAAAGGTGGTTGCAGGATCCGAATCCTCCCCATGAGGAAGTTTCAGATCACCCTTAATCACCTTGGGTCTGATTTCATCGCCCTGAGCTGTGAGGGTAGGGTCGATCCATGCCCATGCGCCTTTTTTCTTGACCCGGACTGGCCTTGTCCAAAGCTCTGTCGTGATGTGTCCATCAGGGTGTCGCCAGTAGCGTGCGGTTTCGGTGGCCGCTCCGAGAAGTTCGACAGCACCGCGTTGTGTGGCTACATCAGTCCCGACCTTGGTGGTTAGGTCCCGCGGGGGATTTGCATGTGCGCTGGGGAGTAGGGGTGAGATGAGGAAGGGGGTTATCAGGAATCCGACGACTGCTGCTCGTAATGGGACCGTGCTCATAAAGCTCCTATCTGACGTTGATCACCAGACGGATTGACATTAACAGCAAAGATCGTCTGCTTCAAGACTTTTTGTTCGTCACAGAGCGTGAGAGTAATACTGTTTGTGTATTCTGGCTACAGAAGAATCACCCAGAGGATAGAGCGCAGGGCTGACGCAGTTCTCACATGAATGAGATCGAGAGCGATCAGTCGATCGTAGAAATCGTCGCGAGCCAAGTTGAGGTGACTCAAGTGCCCCAAACGACTGCTGGGCCATCACTCTCCGTCTTGGGTTCCTGGGATGCTAGGGCCGGACGATACCGATGAACTCTCGCTCTCGGTACGGCACGCCTGCCCAGCCTTCGATTCGTACGGTGCTGCCGGTGGACGGTGCGTGCACCATGCGAGTGGCGTCGATCGCGATGCCGACGTGGTGGATCGTGGCTGGATTCTTCAGGTTGTAGGCGAAGAAGATCAGGTCCCCGGGGCGGATCTGGCTTCTGGGCACACGCGTCCCGGAGTTCCACTGCATGGAGGTGTCTCCGCCGACTCGGACACCGGCCTTGGCCCAGGCATACTCGGCCAGCCCGGAGCAGTCGAAGCCCTTGGTGCCGGCCCCGCGGCCGATGCCGTAACTAGGGCCGTTCGGGCCGCCTCCGCCCCAGGAGTACGGGACGCCCCGCATGGCGAGTGCTGCCCGTACAGCCACAGCTCCGCGGCCGGCGGTGGCCAGTGAAATATCTCCTGCCGAGAGCTCCGCGCAGAGGTCGCCGGCGATCGCGGTGATCGCTTTCTCGGCATGACGCCTGATCTCCGTCTGGTCGTCTCTGCCCGTCTGCTCGGCAAGGGCGGAGGCGACGTCATCGATGGCGGAGCTTCTCGGGGTGCCGAGTGCGGCGGCTGTCTGAATGGCCTGCCGTAGCTCGGCCTTCTCGGAGGCGGACAACCTGACGTGAGAGGTCCCCGGCGAGGCAGCGACCCTGGTGGGCTTCCAGAGGGTGGCTGTGAGCGTTCTGGCTTTGCGCTCGTGCTTGGCGTACTCGCCGCGCAGGTCCTGCCGAGGGCGTTGGACGATCGCCGCTGCTTTGGTCAGCGGCATGGTCTCCCAGCCGGGTACCTTGATCAGCCGCTTGTAGAAGGCGCGTGCCGCATAGTCAGGTGTGCTGACCTGGGCTCGGGTGCCCCATCCGCTGTCCGGGCGCTGCTGGAAGAGGCCGAATGCTTTGCCGGGATCGCCTACGGCGGAGTTGTCGAGCCCGCTTTCCTGCAACGCGATGGCGATCGCGATCTCGGCTGCTCGCCTGGGCAACCTGAGGGCGCGGGCGGCATCGACGATGCCCTTCGCATGGGCCAGCTGGGCGCTGCTCAGTCGCGAGGCGCCCCAGCTGGCGGCGGCCTCTGGAAGGGTTGCGGGTACGAAGGCGTAGGAGCACACCGTGTTGGCATACGTCGACGCATACTGGGCCCCGCCGCTCGCCCCGCTGATCACAACGACGCCGGACACGAGGGCTCCACCCATCACGAGGACCTTCGTGAGGCCGCTCTCGACGATCAACAGCGCTCCTCCGCGGCTGCTGTCGCCTGCGGCCAGTGCTCGGCGAGCTGGGCGAGGCGGAGCCGTCCGGCCCGGCGGTCGTGCGGTAGCCAGATCGCGCCTTCCGGCCCGTCAGCTCCAGCCACGGCGATGGCGCAGGGCACGTGCATGAGGGCGGCTCGGAGCTGGAGCCGGGTGTGCAAGCTGCGCTCCCTCCGGGCGGAGCTAGTCAGGAACAGGAGGGGAGTGGTGATGCCGGTAGCCGCAGTGAGGGTGGCATAGCCCGACAGCTTGGCGAGGACCCGGTCGAAGGTCTCCGTTCCTGTGTCGTATTCGAGGAAGAAGTCCAGCGTGCTGCCGTGCTCCGTCCACCTGCCGTACGCATCTGGGCGCACATGCTCGCCCCACTGCACGGCGCAGCGGGCCTCGGTCCACCACGTCTCCAGGCGGCGCCCGCTGGTCTGGCGGCCGGCGTCGTACAAGCGGGCGAAGACTTCATTGATCCCGACGGTGTGCGCGAGGCGTTGGCTGTAGGCGATCGACAGGGCGCGGTCGCGGCGGTAGCCGAAGTCCGACAGGTCTATGCCGTCCTCGGTGGCCAGGACGGCCGCTCCGGGCTCGCCGAGGACGTAGTGCCAAGGCGCTGATCCGACGGGTGGTTTGGGCCGGAAGCGGTCCAGGACGCCGATGCGGTGGAGCTTGACCAGGCGGTGGCGTGCGGTGATCGGGCCGTTGAAGGCGATGTGCGCGATTTGGTGGCTGGTCAGGACCTTGTGGGTCCAGACCAGCCGAAGTACGTGGCGGTCGCGGTCGGTCAGCCGGGTGGCGAGCGAGGCGAGGACCCCGGGCGTGTAGTGCTCGTTCATGACTCTTCCTTTCTGGGTTGCTGTCGAGGGTCGTCGGCCGGCAGGGCTTCGGGACGGGTACGCGTACGGCCATGGGCCTGGGCGGCGGCGGCGCGGAGGCGTCCCGCGAGTTGCGTGTCAGGCGTGGGGAGAGGCCGGGTGCGCAACGTGAACGGCGCGGTCTCGGCGGAACGGACGACCAGGCGGGCGGCGGCCTGGAATGCGCCCAGGTTGGCGAGGTCGTGCTTGGTCAGGTAGGGGCTGAAGTGGTGCTCGTTCTCGCGGGCGTCCTCAGGGGAGAGCGAGAAGTAGATCTTGTTCCGGGCGTCGGAGCTGATCGCCTGTCGGAGGTCGCGGGGGAGCTGAGCCAGGTGCTGGTGGGCGAGCACCATCGACAGCCGGTAGGCGCGGGCTTCGGCGAGCATGTCGGACAGCGCGTGCGGCAGGTTCAGGAAGTTCTGTGTCTCGTCCACGTAGAGCGTGGCCGGGGCTCGGGTGCGGCCGAGCCGAGCGCGGTGGGACGCGGCCTGCCAGACCTGGGCGAGCAGGAGTGAGCCGAGCAGGCGGGCGGTGTCGTCGCCGACGACTCCCTTGGGAAGCCGGGCGAGCAGGATGCCGCCGTCGAGGATGTCGCCGACGTCGAAGGTGGATTGGGCCGAGCCGAGGATGTCGCGGACGAATGGGCGGAGCATGAACGCCCGGAGCTTGTTCATGATGGGCGCGGTGACGTGTGCCTGGGCCTGCTCCGATAGGTGCTCGTACCAGTTCCAGAACCCGAGCAGGAAGCTGTCGTTGAGCTGGTCGACGAGTTGTCTCCGGTAGACGTGATCGGTGAGGAGGGTCGGGATGTCGGCGAGGGTTCCACCGTTGCGGGAGAGGGTGAGGCAGCAGCCGCGCAGGATGTCGTCGCTGCGTGGCCCCCAGGAGTCGGCGTAGATCTTGTGGAAGATGCCGACGATGTTGTCGACGAGCGTTTCCCGGTCGGTGCCGCTCAGGACGTTGAGCGCGGGCCGGGGATGGCGGTCGTCGGGGTCGATCAGGGCGATGCGTTGCCCGGCTTCCTCGGGGATGAGGCCGAGGAGGTCGGCGACGAGATCGCCCTTGGCGTCGACGATGGCGACGCCGCGCCCGGCCTGGATGTCGGAGAGGATCATGTGGGCGAGCAGGGTGCTCTTGCCGGTGCCGTTCGGTCCGAGTACGTGTACGTGGTGGCAGGAGTCGATGACCCGCAGCGCGACTGGACGCTCGTGCCCGGCGTCGGCGTAGCCGAGGACTTTTCCACGCTGGGCGACCTGGGGCGAGGGCGCGACCGTGTTGGAGCCGGCTCGTTGAAGTCCCGGTACGGCGGCGTCCATCGGCAGGTGCGCGAGCGCGGCCAGTTCGGGTACCGATAGGAGGAATCCGCGACCGAGCTGCCGTGATGCCAGATGGCGTGCAGGGAGCGGCAGGCGGTGCCGTTCGAGCCGGTTGTGGCCGGAGAACAGGGCGAATGCGGAGGCGATGGCGTGCGCCCGGCCCCGGATGGCGCTGCGCCGGGCTCTGCGGGCTGCTCGGTCCTTTCCGTCGTCGCCCTGGACCGTGTAGCGGACGGCGACCTCGTACCTGGGGGACATGGCCTTGTCCCGGATCGCACGGGCCTCGGCGTACTGCTCCAGCCGTACAGCGTGATCTTGTGGGCTGTGGCGGCTCTGAGGGTTCCCAGGGCTGAGCGAGAGGAGATCCAGAACACCTCGTAGCAGGGAGATGCCAGCGGCGCCGCGGGAGAGTCGGCGGCCGGAGGCGGGCCGGGCGAGGATTTGTACTGCGGCGTGCTGCCAGGTGGGCATGCCCACACCGGCTCCGAGCAGAGCCCGCAGCGGGTCGTGATCATGATCGTGCCGGAGCGGGAGCCGCTCGCTACGGGCGATCCTGAACTGCCCGCCGGTTGCCTGCCCGGCCAACGGGATCGGCGGAGCAGCCTCCAGCACGGCGGTACGGGCGGACGGCCAGGCCGCCTCGATCGCATGCTCGACCAGATATTGCGGGACGTTGCCAGGGACCCACAACCTGATCCGGACGCCGCCGGCGCCGAAGACGTACTCGAAGGCCAGGTGCGGCTGGCCGAACAGGACCCGTTTCCAGACAGGGCGCAGCAGGCCGATCAGGTTGGCCCACAGCGCCTCCGCGCCTGGCATGTCCGCCTCGGGCGGGGCCAGGATCTCCACGCATCGCGCGCCCTTGACGAGCGCGCGGTGACGGAGCCGTACGAGCAGGAGACGGAGCAACTCGATCACGATCACGGCGGCTGCAACCAAGACGGCCAGGTCCCAGGCGTGCGTTTCCAGCCAGGTCAGCGTCAGATCCAGGACGGCGTCCGGGTCGTAGAGCATCAGAGCTCGTCCTCCTCGTACTCGGCCAGTTCTTGCGGCGAGGAGGTGACGAGCCGGTGTTCCTGCTCGCTGGCCAGCACCTGGAAGGCCACCCGGGCTGCTCCCGAATCGGCGGCGAGCAGGCCGAAGCCGCGATCCGCGGTCAGGAGGAGTTGCCGTTCACCGTCGGAGAGGCGGAAGGCGTCCGTGACAGCGTCGATGGCCTGGGGTGCCTGCCTGAGCAGGATCTGCGTGGTCGAGTTGGCGACGATCGCCTGCCCGATGTCGGAGCCGAGCAGGTCGGCGGCGTCCTGGGTCACCACGGACAGTCCCGCCCAGTGCTTCCTGGCCGCCTTCGCCATCCGCAGCAGGAACTTGGCGCCCTCCGGGTCCTTCATGAGCAGCCACGCCTCGTCCACGACGACCAGACGAGGACGCCGGTGGTGCGGGTCGGACACCCGCCGCCAGACCGCGTCCAGGGTGAGTAGCGTGCCGACAGCCTTCAGCTCGTCGGGCAGATCCCGGAGCGAGAAGACGATCAGGTGAGAGTCAGGCTCGGTGGTGGTGTGCCCGTCGAAGAGCTGGCGGTGGCTCCCGGTGACGTACGGCGCGAGCCCGGCGGCCACCTCGGCGGCCTTGGGATCACCGTCTTCGGTAAGCGCGGTTACCAGATCGCTCATGAGAGGCGGGCGCTTGTCCCAGGTACTCGGGTCGAAGGTGATTCCGGCCCGCTTGTAGGCGGCGATGATCGCCCGGTCCAGGGCAGCCTTGCTCCCCCTGTCCAGCGGGCCGCCGAGCATGACCGCAACCAGCGTGTGGAGGAACAGCGCCCGCCGGGTGAGCGGATCATCGTTCCGGCGGCTCGCCCGAGGAAGATCGAAGGGGTTGAGCCGGACGCCCGGCGCTCCCAGGTGGAGATAGGCGCCGCCGACCGCCGCGCACACTCTGGCGTACTCGTCTTCGGGGTCGATGACCGCAACCTCGACTCCCACGTACAGGGAGCGCAGCGCTTCCAGCTTGGCCAGGTACGACTTTCCGGCCCCGCTGCTCGCGATGATCGTGGAGTTGTGGTTGGGCTGGGCGAACCTGTCCCAGGCCACCAGGGACGCGCTCGCGGCGTTCGCGCCGTACAGGACCGTGGTCGGCCCCAGCTCAGCGGTCAGGTCCGGACTCGTGAACGGGAACGCCGCCGCGAGCGCGGGAGTGTCGAACGTACGGGCCATGCCCAGGTTGTCGTAGGCCAGCGGAAGCGAGGACACCCAGCCCTGCAACTGGCGGAATGCCACTTGGCGGGCGTCGAGCAGGAGGGAGGCGGCCAGCGCCCGGACCTCGGCGCACGCGTCGCCCAACTCCTCCTGTGTGCCTGCGTGCACGGTCAGGTAGATCGAGGCCCGGAACAGCTTGGCCTGGCCGCGTGCGATCCGTGCTGCCAGATCCTGAGCGTCCTCGGCGGCGACCTCCGTACCGGGATCCAGCAGCCGGCCGTGCTGCTGGTCGCTGCGCAGCCCGGACTCAAGCCGGGCGAGCTGCCGCCGCAACCGGTCCGAGGCGACCAGCGACGGCACCGGATCGACGTGCAGCGACACGTCCAGGCGGCCGGGGTAGGTGAGAAGCGGTTCCAGCCAGCCGGGCGTGACCTCGCGCGGGTACCCGCTGATGGCGAGCGTGGCGCACAGCCTGTCATTGACTCGGAGATCGAGGGCCCCGACCTGGACCGCGTCCGGGCCGAACCCGGTAGGCGCAGTACGCCTGCGGGAAGGTCTCATCGGCGTTCCCCTCTCGTGATGACCTCGTCCTGTGCCGCGAACTCGATCTCGGACGTGGGCGGGGCGGCTGGGTCGAAGCAGGAGGCCAACAGCGCACCCGTGGCCGGGGCATCCAACGGGCGGACGGTCAGCCCGCACGCCGACAGCAGCCGGGCGGCCTCGTCCAGGCGTCGCAGCGCGCGGGCCGCCGCCGCGTCGCGGCCCTTGGCGGATGGTTCGCGGATGACCAGCAGCACCTGGCGGCGCAGCAGGTCGTGCCGTGCGGAGATGTCGGCGAGGAACGCCGCGTGCTTGTGCGCAGCGTCGGTCAGCGCCGGATGGGGGAGCCCGCGGGCGTTCTCCACGAGGGTGGTGATGGTTTCGGTGAGATCCACCCGCTCGGCGCGTACGAGGATCTGGGCCGGGCCGGAGAGCGAGTTGAGCCAGCCTCCGAACACCGAGACCAGCGCGTCCTGCTCCTCCGGCGTCCGGAGCGCGAAGCTGACCGTGGACACCTCCGCGACCGCCGCGACACCGTCCGGCCCGAGATCGATCAGCCCATCGTTTGCTACCCCGCGCGCAGGAAGGCGAAGAGGCGCGGGCCGAGGATCGGACCGGGCGGCCACCCAGGAAGGCGCCGGAGCGGCCTTCCCGGGTGCGGGGACCAGGGACTTCGGGGAACGCTGGTAGCGGACCGCCGCCAGAAGGTACCGGTCCAAGGGCACGCCATCACGCCGGCCGATCGCCACGAGGACGCCGAGAATCCCTACAGGGAGCGCTACGACGGCACACATCGCCAGCGGCACCCGATCGCCGATGATCAGATAGGCCGTGTAGAGGATGCCTCCGGTGCCTCCGAGGATGGCTAGCTGTCGAGCGGTGAAGCCGCCGACGATCCGGTCTTCCTGCTCGATGTCGGCAGGGATGCGGACGGGTTGCCCCCAGCTCATCGGCCGCCACCTCCCGGCTTACGGCGCGGCGTGCGCCCGGCCTGCGAAGGATTGGGCCGACCGGCGGCATTGGAAGCGGGCGGGACGGGAGGGCGAGAGGCTCCGGGCGCCGATGGGCTGTTCTGATTGCGGAGCCAGTACATCTGCGCCAGACCGGCGGGCCCGTTGGCGTAGTAGGTCTCCCGCGGGTATCCGTATACCGGAGTGTTCCGAGGAACTGGGGCCTGTCCGGAGGGCCGGTACTTGCCTTGCACGGCCGGCGCAGGCTGGCCGGGACGGCGTGCGGCAACGGACGCAGACTTGGCCGCTCCGGCACGGGTACGGGCTGCCGAGGTTGCCGTCGCGGCACCGGCGGCACCGGCACCGGCAGGCCCTCCGGCAATCGCCGGTAGAGCCCTGCTGGCCATGGCGGAAACCGCGGCACCCCTGGCGGCACCGGAAGCCCTGCCACCGCGTCGACTCCGGCCGAGATGGAGAGCGTTCAGAACCGGAGAGGTGAGCTTGTACGCCAGGGCGTACTTGATGATCCGGGTGATGGTCGAGCCGCGGCCGGCGGTCTGGGCGAAGATCCTGCGGGTGATCCAGCCCGGAATGCGGACGAGGATGATCAACAGGCAGAGGGCGAGCACCAGGTTGACGAGCTGTCCGGTGGGAGTGAGACCGAGCAGGAGTCGGCCGTCCTGGTTGAAGACGATCCTGACGGCCAGGATCAGCGTGAGCGACTGGGTGACCTGGATGAGCAGAAGCCCACCGAAGGCTCGCGCCCAGAATCGGGCCAGCCCGTCGGTGTACGGCAGCGCGAGGCAGGCCAGCGCCAGCGGCGCGGCGACCACCAGCAGCAACACCAGGGCGGCCCGCATGACGAACGCGATCAGCAGCAGGATGAGCAGGACGACAGCGACCAGGGCGAGCAGGATGTAGAAGATCTCTTGCTGACTGGGGACGATGACCAGAAAGCGAAGAGTGGCCATGGCCCGGCGGCCGTCGAAGTCCTGACCGAGCAGCGCCGTCGACAAGGAGTTGGCCAACTCGATCACCTTGCCGCAGATCAGGAAGCTCGTGTTCGCCGCCAGGAACGCGACGCAGAGGCGGGGCAGGACCTCCTTGACCGCGAAGCGCGTCTGCACGGTCTCGTGCCCCATGGCCGCAATTGCGCCGACGGTGGCGAGCAGGACGAGACCGGCATCGGCGATGACGGCGTTGGCCTTCCACAGGTCGAACGCCCTGCCGCTACCTGAGACATCGGGAGTCGCGAGAAGCGTCACCGCCAGCAGGTCCAGCAGCGGCTTGACCGCCATGGTCACCAAGCCGGCGAACCAGGAGTTGATCTGATCGGCGATCAAGTCGCCGATGCCGAACCCGAACCCCGGACTCTCCGGCAGCGGTGCAACCACGGCATCGGATGGAGATGGAGACGGCGTCGGAGTGGCAGCCTCGGCAGCGGCGGCCATGGCGGCGAGGACCCCGATTACCGCAGCGGCAACGACAGCGAATCTGTGCTTGGGGTGAGTGAACACCGCACTCACCCGCCCACGATGCGCTTGAGGACGCTCACGAACAGCGGGGCCAGCACAGCCAGCGCGTAGCCGAACGCGGCGGCCTTCAGCGCACCCTTCGCCTTCTGGACCTCGCTGGGATCACCTCCGGCCACCAGGTAGCGCAGCCCGCCGATGGTCAGCATCAGCGTGGACAGCGCGGCGAGGAGGCCGATCAGCCAGTTCCGCAGATTCGTGAGGACGGAGTTCAGATCCTTCGGGACGGCAGCCACCACCGAGGCCGCGCACGCACCCGTTGCCGCGGCGGCAATGACGAGCACCGCGGCTGCCGTTACGGCCAGAACCCAGGTGACGACCCAGCACGGCAACGGTGTCCTGCGCCGGGGACGGCAGCGGGCCGGGCGCCGCCGTCTGGCGCGGCGGGCGCGGGCGGCGACCGAGGGGTGGTTGGGGGAGATCCGCGCGGAGCCAGGGGTCGTGCCCCTGCCTCCCTTCGGGTCGGTTGCCGTTGTTGCATCCGGAGTTCCCTGGTTCCGCGCGGAAGTCATGTGCGCTTGTTCGTCCACACCTGTGGATGAACAAGCGGCCGAGGAGAAGGTGGGCGGTACGGGCGTGCGCAGGGGCACGTCCTCCAGCCGGGACAGGGCGATCAGCTCGGCGTCCAGCTCGTCAAGCACGCCTTCGCTCACCGCGTCGATCAGGACCAGGTCCGGGTGGAACCAAGGCCGCGGAGGCGGCGGTTCGCCTCGTTGCCGCTCGGCCTTGGCGACCAGGTACCGGACGGTGCGCTCGCCCGCGAACCGGGCCGCCTCGCACAGGCGGGGCCGGATGCCGGGCAGGTCGACGTCCACTCGGTGGACTCCGCGCAGGAACCCGGCCAGGATCGCGATGTCCACGTCGACGGGGTCACCGGCAGGCAGGGTGCGGGTGAGCGAGAGGGCGATCGTGCGGAGCGCGGGCATCGCCATCCCGACCGCCGCGACGGTCCACGCGGACTTGCCTTGGCGAGCACGGGCGACCAACTCTCGCCAGACGGCGTCCCGGGCGGCGTCGCTGACGTGCCGGCTGGTGAGCAGCGTCCGAAGCTCACGCAGGCCAACCGAGCCTCGGGGCAGTTCGGGGGTGATCGCGGCGCAGTTCAGGGACAGGCCGCCGGGGCCCGTCGTCAGCAGCCGGAACGAGGTCTCCGCGGTATCCAAAGGTGATTCAGCGAGGCGATGCGCGCCCATGTCGTACTCCGGGTCGAGAGAGGTCCGTGGTCTCGAAACCGGTCTACGCACGGCCTCAGAAACGGCTCAGAAGCCCGTTGAGCGTCCGCTCGGGAATTTCTCAGAACCTCAGAACCCAACTGGCCTCGACGACCTCTGAGCGGTGGCATCTGAGCAGACTCTGAGCGCGCTGCTTGCCTGGTCACACGCCACCAGCGCCGCACCCGCGGCTGCTGCGGCGTACATCCGGAGAAACGTGTCCCGACGAAACTATGGAGCACTGGAATGACATCCAGAACACCATCCTGAACAGTTCGGAGAATCGGCAGCTGGTGATTGCACCGGTCACCATTCAGACCGCGCGGGCATTCGCCGCCTGGACCCACCCGCACCTCGCTCCGCCGGCCGACGCCGAATTCGTCATCGGCGTGCACTCCGGCCGCGGCGCCCTCGTCGGAGTCGTGTTCATCGACCGGCCAGGCCGCTGGGCCCTCGACGACGGCCGCACCGCCGAGATCACCTGCCTGTCCACCGACGGCACGCCCAACGCCTGCTCGGCCCTGCTCGGCGCCGCCTGGCGGGCCATCCGCTCCAAAGGGTGCAGGCGGCTGATGGCCTACACCCGTACGAACGAGCCCGACATCCGCCTGCTGTGGGAGGTCACGACCTTCGGAGGGCGCTCATGAGCGCGCTGCGAAAGCCGTACTGGAGCGACGAACACGCGACGCTCTACCAGGGAGACGCCCGCCAGGTGCTGGCCGAGATGGCCGACGGCTCGGTGAACTGCATCGTCACCAGCCCGCCGTACTGGGGCCTGCGCCACTACTGCGAGGACCAGTACGGCCAGGAGCCCACACCCGAGGAGTACGTGGACAACCTGCGGGCCACCTTCGCCGAGGCCCGCCGAGTACTCGCCGACGACGGCACGTGCTGGCTGAACCTGGGCGACTGCTACGCCGCGAACTCCGACGGCTGGGCACGCGGCAAGGCCTACAACACCCGCCAGCCCAAGCTCAGGCCGAAGGCCCGGCTGGCTGTCCCGCCCAAGAATGCGCTCGGCATGCCGTGGCGGGTGGCCTTCGCCTTGCAACAGGACGGCTGGATCCTGCGCAACGCCATCGTCTGGCACAAGCCCAACGCGATGCCGCAGTCCGTCCGCGACCGGCTGTCCAACCGCTACGAGCTGATCTTCCTGCTGGTCAAACAGCGGACCTACTGGTTCGACCTCGAACCGATCCGCCAGACCTACACCGGAGACCGCTCGATCACCAGACGAGCCCGCACCGGCGGCACCAAGCCGAACAGCATCAAGACACCTTGGCCATCACCCGGCAAGTACGGCAGAACCGGCCAGGACGCGGCAGGCCCGCGGCACGGGACGGCCATGCGCCCCACCGGGCAGCGGCACACCGCAGCCCACCCCGAGGGCAAGAACCCGGGAGACGTCTGGCACATCTCCACCCGGCCACTACGGGCGGCGCACTTCGCGGCCTTCCCGATCGACATCCCGCTCAGAGCCATTGCCGCCGGCTGCCGCCCCGACGGAACCGTCCTCGACCCGTTCACCGGCAGCGGCACAGTCGGCATCGCCGCCCGGCAACTCGGCCGGAAGTTCGCCGGCATCGAACTCAACCCCGACTACTGCGCGCTCGCCCGTACCCGGCTGCACGTGGAGGCCGGAGGCGAGGGTGACTGAACAGCCACAAAGGGCCTGCTCAGGGCCTCCCGAACCAGGTTCACCGGCGTACTCTGCAGGGCCTCTGGATCGGGAAACGCAGCCGACCAGATCAAGCCTACGGATCGAACTGCCCAACGAAGAACCACCGCTGCCACCGGCAGCAGCACGTGTGCTCCTCCGGATCCTCCTCAAGAGCCACGCCGAGCTGACCAGGAGTCAGCAGAAAGAGAGGAACACTGAATGATCCCGTTCGCCTTCTGGGGCCGGGTGTCCACCGAGGACAACCAGGATCCGGCCTCATCGCGAAACTGGCAGCTATCGCGGTCACGAGCACTGATCGAGCCGCGCGGCGGCGTCATCGTCGCCGAGTTCTTCGACATCGACAAGTCACGGTCGATCCCGCCGCAGCGCAGGCCCCAGGCCGCGATCCTGCTCGACGAGCTGCGCAACCCCAACCGCGGGTTCGACGCCGTCGTGGTGGGCGAGCCGCAGAGAGCCTTCTACGGCAACCAGTTCGGCAACACCTTCGAGCTGTTCAACCACTACGGGGTGCCCCTTTGGGTGCCCGAGGTCGGCGGGCCGATCGACCCGGCCAACGAAGCGCACGAGCTGATCATGCTGATGTTCGGCGGGATCAGTAAGGGCGAGCGCAACAGGATCAAGATGCGCGTCCGCACCACCATGGAGGCACAGGCCAAGATCGAAGGACGCTTCCTCGGAGGTCGCCCGCCGTACGGCTACCGTCTCGGCGACGTCGGGCCGCATCCCAACCCGGGCAAGGCCGCCGACGGCAAGCGGCTTCGCCGGTTGGAGCCCGACCCGGTGACCGCTCCCATCGTGGCCCGCATCTTCTGGGAGTTCCTCCACGGCCAGGGCCTCTACCTGATCGCCGAAGGGCTCACCCGGGAGGGCATTCCCTGCCCGTCCGCCTACGACCGGGCGAGAAACCGTCACCGCAGCGGGCTCGCCTGGTCGAAGTCGGCCATCCAGGCCATCCTGCTCAACCCGCGCTACACAGGCCGCCAGGTCTGGAACAAGCAGCGTAAGCAGGAAGAGCTATTGGACGTCCAGGACGTCACCCAGGGGCACATCACCAAGCTCAAGTGGAATCCCGAGAGCCAGTGGGTCTGGTCCGAGAAGATCGTGCACGAGCCGATCGTGGATACCGAGACGTTCGAGCGAGTCCAGAAGCTCCTGTCCGCGAATGGCCGCCCCGCCGTCGAGCGCAAGCCCCGCAGCAGTCCGAGACCGTACGTCCTGCGCGGCCTGCTGCACTGCGGTGTCTGCAACCGCCGGATGGAAGGCTCCTGGAACAACGGCCGCACCCACTACCGGTGCAAGTTCCCCACCGAGTACGCCCTGGCCAACAAGATCGAGCACCCGCGGACTGTCTACGTCCGCGAGGACCAGATCCTCGGCGAGCTGGATACCTGGCTCTGCCAGATCTTCGCGCCCGACAACCTCCGGAGAACGGTCGAGACCTTGCTGGAGGCAAGGGACAACGAGGCCGACCGGGTCGTGATCGAGGCGGCCAAACGCACCGTCGACGACTGCGACCGCCGGATGGCCCGCTACCGGACGACGCTGGACGCGGGCGGAGACCCGCAGGAGATCGGCAGGTGGATGGCCGAGACGCGGGCTGAGAGGCTCAAGGCGGAAGGAAGCCTGCGCGCCATCAACCGCAGACGAGAGACGACGGAGAAGGAGGTCATGGAGCTGATCCCCAGGCTGGCGGAGATGACCGATGTCCTGGAGGATGCGGACCCCGCGGAGAGGAACGACCTCTACACGCAGATGGGCCTGCACCTCGTCTACAAACCCTCGGAGAGAGTCGTCGTAGTCAAGGCCAGGCCCAGCATGTACCAGAGTACGTGTCCGAGGGGCGAGCACCACCGGACGCACATGGCCCACCACCGCCGTTGGCCACATCCGCGTAGCCTGACCGCCGGCCGGAGCGACCGCCTGGTTCACGGCCTCTGACGGGTCCGACGCCACCGAGATCGATTCGGGGAGACGCACACTCAGCAGCGCGGTTTTCGTTTCGTATCTTGATGGATCTTGGTGCAGCGGTCACAGTGAGTGGGGTGCTGGTCATCGACCGGAGGTGCACGTGGCCCGAGTCCCCAAGCGCGACACCAGAGCCACCGCGAACGCGATCGTTGCTAAGTTCGGCCGGACGGTGGCGGAGAAGCGAGGGCTGGGCGGCGCGGAGGAGGACCAGTTCCGTGGGCCGTTGGAGACCCTGCTGCGCGATCTCGGCGCGTTGATCGGTGTCGAGGCGATTCCCTATGGCGAAGTACGACTGAAGCATCTGCGGGCGCGGCCGGATTACGCGGTGAACATCGGACAGGTCCGCGTCGGTTACGTCGAGTTGAAGAGGCCAGGCAAGGGGGTGCCAGGTGCGCCCGAGTGGCGCCCCGACAAGCGGGATCTGGAGCAGTGGGGCAAGCTCTCCGCGCTCCCCAACGTGGTGTACTCGGACGGGGTCACCTGGGCGCAGTACTCGTTCGGCGAGCGGATCTCGCCGATTGTCAGGTTGGGGAACACCGTCGCTGAGTTGCGGCGCCCGGCGGCGCCGGCCGTCGCCCAGCTGGTAGGCATCGTTCGGCGGTTCATGCTCTGGGAGCCGGAGTCTCCTCGGACACTTGGCTCGCTCGTGAAGATCATCGGCGGGTTGTGTAGCCTGCTGAAGGACGAGGTGTATGCGGCAATCACCGACCCTTTGAAGAAGCGCTCCCAGATGCGGCTGGCGCTACTGGCCGACGACTGGCGAAAACTGCTGTTCCCTGGGCTCGACCATGAGCGCTTCGCCGACGCCTTCGCCCAGACCGTCACGTTCGCGCTGCTGCTGGCCCGCTCGGATGGTATTGACCTGATCGGCGAGCCCTACCAGGAGATCGCTCGGAAGCTGGGCAAACGGCACCTGCTGATGGGACAGGCGTTCGCGGTGCTCACCAGCGGGGCCGACGACGAACTCAACACCATCGAGACCCTGCGCCGCGTGATCAGCGTCGCAGACCTGCAGACGCTGGACGTCAGCCCGGTGGACGCCTACGCCTACCTCTACGAACGCTTCCTCGCGAGCTACGATCCCACGCTCCGCAAGGACACCGGCTCCTATTACACCCCGGTAGACGTTGCCCGCCATCTTGTCCGCTTTGTAGACGAGGTACTTCGTGAGCATCTCAGTAAGGAGTGGGGGTTCGCTGACGACGACGTGGTGGTCGTCGACCCGGCGATGGGAACCGGCACCTTCCTGGTCGAGGTCATCGGCCGTGTCGCGGACCGGGTCGCCGACAAGCTCGGGCACGGATCTCGAGAGGATTACGTCAACGACCTAGTCACCGACCGGCTGATCGGGTTCGAGATCCAGGTCGCCCCATACGCGGTGGCTGAGCTGCGTATTCATGGATCGTTCCAGAGCAGGTTCGCGGTGGAGACTCCGACTGAGGCTCTGCGGTTTCTCAGCGACGCCTTAGCTGACCCGCACCATGTACAGCCAACGCTGGGTGCTCAGTACCGAGTGATGGAGGAAGCACGAGACAAGGCGAACGGCATCAAGCGCAGGATCCCTGTGATGGTGGTTATCGGGAATCCGCCTCACGTGGAGAACGCCAAAGGACGAGCCGAATGGATCGAACGCCCGCGCAAAGGAAAGACCCGGCAGGAAGCCACGGTTGACCGCCCCTCGCTTGACGAGTTCCGAGCCGACGGTTTCGGCCGGTATGAATCTGATCTGCATGGGATGCCGTGGTATTTCCTGCGTTGGGCGGCTTGGAAGGTATTCGAGGCCGAGCATCGCATGCCGGAAGGCGTAGTGGCGTTCATCGTCCCCTCCAGCGTGATCAAGGGAGCAGCCTTCAGGGGGTTGCGTCAATACCTGCGACGCACGTGTGACCTGGGCTGGATCATAGAGCTCACCCCCGAAGGGAACCGTCCACCGATCGCGACCCGGGTCCTCGGGCCCGATGTCGGGCGCCAACTCGCCATCCTCATCTTCGCCAGGACAGCGCACTCGGACGCCAAGAAGCCAGCGACGGTCCGCTATCTGGCGTTGCACGGGACGCGTGAGGAGAAGACGGCCGCGCTAGCGCAGCTGACGACGACAGGATCGCGCTGGCACACCTGCGGTATCGGGTGGCAGGACTCCTTCCTCCCGGCCGCCGACCCGCAATGGGTGGCGTTTCCCTCGCTCGGTGACCTGATGCCGTGGCGGTCGAGAGGCGTCACTCCCGGACGGACATGGGTCTATGCACCCACCGCCGAGGTCCTGCGTACCCGGTGGCGGACATTCCTCGCCGCGTCGAGGGAGGATCAGCGTGAATTCTTCCGAGAGGGGCGGGATCGCACTCTGCACAGTCGAGTCGACCCCCTGCCTGGGTTCCCGCCAGTCCAGCGCTCGCTGGCAGAGGAGTCGGAACCGTGTCCCGAGCCGATCCGGGTCGCCTACCGCTCGTTCGACCGGCAGTGGCTCATTCCCGACAACCGACTTCTTGTCATGGCCCGTCCGCCGCTCTGGCAAGTCCGCTCCGACCACCAGATCTACGTTTCCGAGCAGGACGCGCACGAGATCACCGACGGCCCTGCTCTGGTCTTTTCCGCGCTCATCCCCGATTTGCACCACTTCAACGGCTGGGGCGGCGGCGGGGTGCGTCCGCTCTGGCGCGATTGCCTGGCCAGCGTCCCCAACATGACCCCGGGGCTGCTCGAACACCTCCGAAGCTGGCTGGGCGTTCCCGTCGGCGCAGACGACGTCCTGGCTTATATTGCGGCGATCATCGCGCACCCCGGATACACCCGCCGATTCCGTGAGCATCTTCGGCAACCGGGCGTCCGCGTCCCGCTCACTGCGGACTCGATCCTGTGGAATCGCGCGGTGACGATCGGATGCGAAATCCTCTGGCTCCACACCTACGGCAGCCGCTGCGTCGATCCCACTGCGGGTCGGGGGCGCTCAGAACGTGCCCTCATCGAACGATTCGGCGTCAAGTGCTTAACCCCCGTCAGGTCACTTCCTGAGCGGCTCGGCGAGCACCTCGACTACGACCCCGGAGCACAGACACTCACCGTGGGCAGTGGAACATTCGCCCCCGTACGTCAAGAGGTCATCGACTACACGGTTTCCGGCCGACGCATCGTATGGCGGTGGTTGAACGACCGGACCATACAGCCTCGAAACAAGCGCCGGACATCGAGCCTCGACGACATCACACAGACCTCCTGGAACCGTGAGCTGACACTCGAATTCCTGGCGCTTCTCTCCGTGCTGACCGGATGCGTCCTGATGCATCCCGAGCAGGACCAGTTGCTGACCGATGTGTGCTCGGGGCCGCTGATCGGTCAGGCCGATCTTGCCGCCGCTGGCGTGCTCCCGGTCCCGGAATCAGCGACGAGGCCGCCGAAGCCGAGGCAGGCTGGAGCGCATCCTCTTCCCGGCAGCTGATCCAAATCAGCGCGTCTGGGGTTCCAGTCCCTGGCTGCGTACTGCCTCTGTTCAAGCCCCGGGGCTCAAACCCGGAGCCTACGGATTCAAGGCCGATGTGGTCGTTGGTGGTCGGCCACTATGGCGGCGAATTAGGTGCGTCTTGGGCGAGGCGCACGCGGTGGCCTTCTGCAGTGTCGCCGAAGTCGCGTTCATCGTCGTCGCGGAAGCGTTTGTAGAACCACTCGGGTACTCGGGTGGGGTCCAGGCGGGTGCGGAGTACGCCGTCCTGCACGTCCCGTGCGATGTTCCGTAGGCGGTGCCATTCGTCGTTGGGAACGGGGCCGGGGCGTCCGTTGTGCAGCTCGGTATTGACGATCTTGGTGAGCCGGTCGCGTTCGTCGGCCACCTTTCGTTGGCCAGACCAGATCTCGTAAGAGATCTGGTAGGCCGCCAGCGACGGGACGAAGAAGCTGAGGAGAGTGTCAAGCAGCGTAGCGTCCGCGACCGCGAGGCCGATAACGAGGCCGATGGTAGTCCACAGGATCGCGGTGGCGGAGATGAAGTGACTATAGCGGCGGCGGAGGCGCGCGTCCCAGGCGAGGTTCTGTTCCTGGGCGATGAGCACGTCATAAGGGTGGTGGACGTCGTTGGTGGGGTCGTACCAGCCGTCGGTGATGCGCTTGTCCTTCGCGCCGCCTCGGATGAGTTTGCGCGCGAGCCGGCGGACGTCGGGTTGAGGGATGGGGTCGCCTGCAGTGGTGGCACGCCACGGCAAGTGGAATAAGGCGGTATCGAACATCTCCTGGAGTAGGGCACCCTGGCGGGCGGTGTTCCCGGCGAGGCCCTTGAGCAGGAACGCTGAGACGACGAACCAGAAGAACCCGACGATGGAGACGGTTGCCCGGCCGTGACCGATCAGCGTGATCAGAACACCGGCCCCGGCGAGCGCAACGGCGGTGATGACGCGCACGGCTTCCAAGAACTGGCCGCGCTGATGACTTGCCGCTGCGGCGCGCTGTAGGAGCAGCATGGCGTCGTCGAGCTGCCGCTCATGGATGGCCCGAGGTGGTATCCCCCGGACACCGCCAGGATCGGTGGAAAGGTTCATGGCTTGGTTATCCGGTTTCCGAACAATTGCTTCCACTCGTCGTACGCCGCGCGTTCTTGGCCCTCGTCCTCAAGGTCCACCGCCCGTTCTGCGATGGAGCGGGCCTGGTCGAGTGCGTTGGCGGCAGCAAGTTTCTGGGTGGCGTCCATGACAGCGTTGACGTCGCCGCCCAGGCCGGCGGGGTCGGGCCACTCGTCGCCGATGCGTTCGGCGGCGGTCGCGAGGAACAGCACGATCTCGTCCTGGTAGCGCCCGATCGGCGGCTTCACCAGCGACTGTGCCATGACCTCCAACAGGAACGACGGCGATACAGGCTCGCCGAGTTCGCGATTGATGCCCTTGACCATCTTGACGAAAGGTACGTACTTGCCGTCGCAGTCGGCGTTCTTGGCGATACTCAGCTCGTGGTGACGCTTGGGGTTGGTCGCGATCCAGTCGCCTGCCGAGGGATTGGGGATGTAGTAGCCGCCGTTATCTCGCTTGAAGGCGGGAACTACATCGACCGACATGACCTCGTCGTCGGAGCCGTAGGGGATGACGACGGCCATGCCGTCCCGGGCGGCGGCGGTCCACTTCTGACGGAGCAGGGACTCCAGGGCGTTGATCACCTCGATGGGGGCCTGATCGCGGAAATCTGCCTGGGAGCCGTTAGCGTCGAGGACCATGAAGATGTCGATGTCCTTGAGCTTCTTCGTCTTGGTGTCGCGCCGGTAACTGCCGGTCAGGAAGTCGTCGATGAGGTCCCAGTGAGATCGGACGAAGTCGCGGATGGTCTCGTGGCGTGTTTTCGCCAGATTCTGCTCGGTCTGGGTGATCTCCAGGTTGTGCTTGAGATTGGTGAAGGCGTCGTCGATGTATCCCATGGGGCGTGTTCCTGCTCGTGGTCTCAGGTGTGGAAGTACCGCATGCCGGTCGAGGCGTGCGGGGCAGAGCCAAGGGTGCCGAAGGTGATGCCGCGCAGGCCGTCCGTGCTCGCCCGACGGCCGGGATCCCAACCTGGCTGAGGGGTGCGCGGTCCGTTGAACGTGCAGAACAGCCGGTAGGTGGTGCTCGTGGGTACCCGGTCGAACTTCGCCCGAAACCGGGCGGCTCGGGCACGGGAGGCGGTGAACTCAGCGTTGCCGTTCCCGGAGGTGGTGTAAGAGACCGGGAACTCGATCACCGGTGCGACGGTGCCTGAGGGTTGGTGACACTCGAGGACGACCGTGTCGAGGGAGCCTTCCTCGATCCACGCTTTGATCGCGTTCTCGTTCTGCACCCAGTCGCGGTGCAGCTGGTCCATGTTGATCCCCAGGTCGGCGAGGATGTCGGTGATGGTGCCGAGGATGACGTCGGTCAGGTGAGTAGCGGTGTGGGTGCGGGTGTAGCTGAAGGTGTACGTGGAGGTCATCGCGGCGTCACCGCCCGCCGCAGAGCTTCACGGTCGATCAGCGGACCGGCGTTGGCAGTCTTCGTCTCCGGCGCGGGCGGGGCAGTGTCAGACAACCGGTCGTGACCGTTAGCGGCTGCCTTCACCTGCTCCTGAAGTGGGGACGGGGACGGCAGGTGGATCATAAAAGTGTCGGTGCCCGCCGCACCGGGGACGGGGTTGAGGTTCTCGTCCAACGTCAGCGCCGCCGTGCCGGACACTGTCGTGATCTCGCAGTACACCTTGCCTGCCACGAGAGTAATTGGATGCTGCTGCAGGTGCCCTGCTGCGATCAGCATCCGTCCGACCGCCTCGGCGGCCGACATTGCCTGTACCGCCTCGTCGCGAGACAGCGCGGAGGACTGCGCCACCGTGTCGGCCACGAGCTCCGAGACCACCGTCCAGGTTGCGCTGGCGCTGCGCACGGGAGAAGCTGCGATCTGTCTAGTGCGTAGCACGAGACACCTCCGGCTGACCCGTGTCCGCGACAGCGTTGCGTACCGCGTCGGCTAGGTCGTCTTCGGTGAGGTTGCCAGGGTCCAGGACCGTGTCCAGCCGCTGAGCCAGGGCTTCGAAGACCACCTTGCGCGTACGGCGACCGTCCAGCCCGTGAGCGGCGAGGGCGATGCGGTCCATCGCCGAGGAGCGCGCCAGCTCACCCAAGGCCGGGTACTTGTCGGCCAGCGTCAGCAGGGTGGAGACCACGATCTCCCGGAGCGCCTCCGGCTCGGGAAGTGGGACGAGGATGGCGGCGTCGGAGCGGGAGAGGAACGCCTCGTCCAGAGCGGTGGTGAAGTTGCTGGTCGCGACAAAGAAGAGGTGCGGGTGCTCGACGGCGTTGCGATCCAAGGCGGTGAGGACTGCGTCGGTGGCGCGGTGGACATCAGCCGGGTTGGCGGCCAGCGACGCTGCCGAGCGGGCGACCGCCATCGACTCGACCTCGTCGAGGATCACCACGGTCGGCACGCCATTCGACGCGAGACCCGGCACGTACTCGCTGAGCAGCTCGCTGACTCGCTGCTGAGACTGCCCGTGCTCGGCGCTCATGAGTCCGTGCGGGTTGATCTCGATCCGCCGCACCTCGCCTCCGGGGACGTAGCAGGCGACCTGCGCCGGCAGACCCCGTGCCAGGGTGGTCTTGCCGGTGCCAGGAGGACCGTAGAGCGTGCACAGGCCGTGCAACGCCGTCACCGCGAACGGCAGGTCAGGTCGTACGAGCAGCGACAACACGGTCTGGTTGCGCAGCCGCTCCTTGATTTCCTTCGGCACCACGATGGCGTCCCACAACGCGGCCTCCGCCGAGTCGGCAGAGATCACCTCGTCCGACAGCACGCACTCCTGCACCCTCATACCTCAACTCCGTCCTCGCAGGTATCGAGCAACCTCAGATTTCAACATCATCTTCTCGCTACATGGTAGACTATAGAGCATGGTAGGTGTGTGGTTGGACACACTTTGCCTGGCATGTCGGCTAGGAGTTGGGTGACTTGACTGTCCAGTAACCAAGGTGTGCCTAAGATGCGAGCGGAGGAATCAAGATCGAGAGTCGTCCGCTGATCGGCGGACGGTGACTGGCGCGGAGACGAGCGACGTGAACGACCCGCAACTGAATGTCGGCGACATCGCGGCCCTGTTCGATCGCGCCCGACTGCGCATGGCGCGCGAACTTCGCGGTCTCACCCAGGTGCAGCTGGCCCGGGAGGTCGGCTCCGTCACCGCGGCCTCAATCAGCCAGTTCGAGAACGGACACACGAAGCCCGCCGCATCGACGCTTCGTCGGCTCGCGGTCGCGTTGCGCGTACCGCCGTCGTTTTTCGCTGCTCCAGCCCGCCCCCCCGCCACTGATCAGGCCAACGGGTTCTTCCGTAGCCTTCGTTCCACCTCCCCTCGAGATCGTCAACAGGCGCTCGCCTACGTCCACCTCGCGCGGGAGCTTGCACTTGAGCTCGAAAAACACGTCGCGTTGCCCGACCTCAATGTGCCGCGCGTCCCAATCCACGAAGGTCAGACTCTTCAGCCCGCCGACATCGAACAAGCGGCCGCACAGGTTCGTGACCACTGGAACATCTCGCGCGGTCCAATTCAGGACGTTGTGCGACTGTTGGAAATCAACGGAATTGTTGTCGTCCGTTTTCGCGTCGGCATCGATAAGGTCGATGCATTCTGCGTCGACTTCCCAGATAGGCCCGTTGTTGCTCTCGGAGCCGACAAGGGCCTGCGTGACCGCTCCCGCTTCGATGCGGCCCACGAGCTAGGCCACCTGGTCTTGCATGGCATTAGTGGAAAAGTTGGCGACAAAGTCACTGAGAGTCAAGCTCATGAATTCGCTGCCGCGTTGCTTATGCCTTCCGACGACATCAAATCCGAGCTGCCGAGGCAGCTTGACTGGCCCGCTTTTCTTCGCTTGAAAGCAAAATGGCACGTCTCGCTAGCTTCCCTCCTGGTCAGGGCAAAAACGCTCGGCGTCATGAGCGAACACACCTATGCGCAGGGATGGAAAGCCTTGTCCGTCCGCGGATGGAGGAAGGTGGAGCCAGGAACTCTGGGAAATCCGGAGGCTCCTGTACTCCTGCATCGTGCACTAGAACTAATGGAAACAACCGGCATTCCCTTCACCGATTTTATTAATCGTTCAAACCTCCCGGAAGCTGACGTTCGAACCCTACTCAGCCGGGACATCAGCGAACGACCCCGCGTAGAACTCTGACCTACCTCGTCTGATCCATCTTGCGCACCCAGGACGACCACGCCCATAGCGTCGCCTCCGACGATCACTGCGGCCTCGGGTAGATCGAGCACGGATCCATCAAGCGCCAGCAATCGCTGGTGCCGCCAAGTCCCGTCGGCATCGCTGAGGTGGCTGGGAGGGCCGCCCGCTCGAACATCTCCTGACCGCTCGGCACCCAATCGCTGCCCGACCTGCGTCGTTGCCATCGAATGCTTGTATGGTCTGTGGCGAGAGAAGCGCTCATCTGCGCGGCCTGAGCTGTAGAAACGTTAGTGTGGATGCCGCTATTCGTTAGCTGAGCTGGGTGTATGCAGTGGCTAGGCGGGCGCGGCGAAACTAAAAGCCATCAGTCCTGCCGGTGTGGATCCGAGCATCGGCCCGATCCCGTACAGCCTGTGCAAGGCGGAGTCGCCGATGCGGCCTACCCTCTCGTTGCGGGCGTTGGGTTAGCCCTCTCCGCTACGTTGCGGGCGGGCCTGAAAATTCCGCCTGACTCTCGCATACGCAGGAGGCCAAGCTGCGGGAAGATGGCATCACGATGCCCCGTCGGCGGGCGTGCGTTGCCTTGCGCGGGCGCGACTGCCCCGGTGGGCCAGCGCAGCCAGCACGTTGAGCGATTCCATGAGGAGCCTTGTGAGCACGCTCGGTAGTTTCATCTGGTCGATCGCTGACCAGCTTCGGGGTCCCTACCGCCCCAACCAGTACGGGAACGTGATCCTCCCCTTCACGATCCTTCGACGCCTCGACTGCATCCTGGAGCCGGACCGCGAGACCGTCCGAGACCTGGCCGCGGCACACGAGAACCCGAACCGGCTCCGGATCGAGGTCAAGAAGGCCACCGGCCGACCGTTCTACAACACCTCGAAGTACAGTTTCGCCAACTTGCTGCAGGACGCGGACGGGCTGGAGGACAACCTCGTTGACTACATCGACCGGTTCTCCGCCGATGTCGATGTGTTCGAGTACTTCGATTTCAAGAAGGAAATCATCGCCCTGGAGAAGGCCGGTCTCCTGCGTGAGATCGTGAAGTCCTTCGCGGTCGTCGACCTGCACCCTAATGTCGTGTCCAACGCCGACATGGGGGACGCGTTTGAGTACATCATCCGCAAGTTCAACGAAGCCGCGAACGAGACCTCCGGTGACCACTACACGCCGCGTGACGCGATCCGGCTGTTGGTCGACCTGCTCTTCGCCGAGAAGGACGCCGCGCTGGGCGAGGAGGGCATCGTCCGATCGCTCTACGACCCCACCGCCGGCACCGGCGGCATGCTCGCCCTGGCCGAGGAGCACCTGCTCAAGCAGAACCCGGATGCCCGGCTGAGCCTGTACGGCCAGGAGTACAACCCGCAGTCGTACGCGATCTGCAAGTCCGATCTTCTCGCCAAGGGCCACGACGCGTCTAACATCGCCTTTGGCAACACGCTCACCGACGACGCCTTCAAGGGCCGCCAGTTCGACTTCTGCATGTCCAACCCGCCGTACGGTGTCGACTGGAAGCAATACGCCAAGGCGGTTACCAAGGAGCGCGACGAGGCCGGCCCGTACGGCCGGTTCGCGCCGGGCCTGCCGGCCACCTCGGACGGGCAGATGCTGTTCCTGCTGCACCTGGCACACAAGATGCGTGCTCCTGAGGACGGTGGCGGCCGGGCCGGGATCGTCATGAACGGCTCGCCGCTCTTCAACGGCGCCGCTGAGTCCGGCCCGTCCAATATTCGCAGGTGGCTGCTGGAGAACGACCTGGTCGATGCGATCGTCGCGCTGCCGACCAACATGTTCTTCAACACCGGCATCGCCACCTACATCTGGATCCTCGACAACACCAAGCACCCCGACCGCAAGGGTCTGGTCCAGCTCATCGACGGCACCTCGTTCTGGACCAAGATGCGCAAGAACCTCGGCAGCAAGGGCCGCGAGATCAGCGACACCGACCGCGCCAAGATCGTCCAGCTGTACGCCGACTTCACCGACGCCGACCCGGACTTCTCCAAGGTGCTGCGCAACGACGAGTTCGGCTACTGGACCATCACCGTCGAACGGCCACTGCTGGATGAGGACGGCAAGCCCCTCGTCGACCGCAAGGGCAACCCGAAGCCCGACTCCAAGAAGCGCGACACCGAGAATGTGCCGTTCACCTACGGCGGCTCGACCGCCGGGTCTGTGGGCAGGGCCGAGGTCACCCAGGCGTACTTCGATACCGAGGTGAAGCCGCACGTGCCAGACGCCTGGGTTGACTGGGCCAAGGTCAAGGTCGGCTACGAGATTCCTTTTACCCGCCACTTCTACAAGTACGTCCCGCCTCGCCCCCTTGCCGAGATCGACGCTGATCTGGAGAAGCAGGTCGCCAAGATCCTCGACCTCCTGCACGAGGTGGAAGGGTGAGCCCGGCTCCGCGAGCAGGCTGGCGCCAGACGACCATACGCCGGGTGCTCCGTCCGCTAGACCGCCCGGCTCAGCCCGGGCTCGGTGTCATCACCGCCTATCGGGACGGCATCGTGACCCTTCGCTCCAACCGCCGTGAGGATGGCTACACCTTCTCGGACACCGAGAACGGTTACCAGGAGATCCGTCCCGGCGATCTGGTCTTCCACGCGCTCGACGGTTTCGCTGGCGCAGTCGGCGTCTCCGACAGCCACGGCAACGCTTCCCCCGTCTACCATGTCTGTGAGCCCGTCGCTGGCGACGATCCCGGTTACCTTGCCCGTCTGCTACGCCACCTCGGCACCTCCGGCTTCCTCGCCACCCAGGCGCCGAACGTCCGAGAGCGCAGCGTTGATTTCCGCAACTGGAGTACCTTCGCCCGCATCCCCCTGGTGCTGCCCCCGGCGGCGGAGCAGCGCGCCATCGCCGACTACCTCGACCGCGAGACCGCCCGCATCGACACGCTGATCGAGGAGCAGCAACGTCTGATCGAGATGCTCCGCGAGCGGCGCGAGGCAACGATCCGCTCGGCGCTCCTATCCGGCCTCGATGCCGCAGATAAAAGGCCGTCTGGAGTGGAATTGCTGGGTGCCATACCGAGGCACTGGCGAATGGTTCCGACCCGATACCTCTGCACCATCACCACTGGTTCCGAAGACTCGGGAAATGCTACTGAGGACGGTGATTACCCGTTCTATGTCCGCGGTCGCGAAATCCTGCGTATCGGCCACTACTCCTTCGACGGCGAAGCGGTCATGACACCTGGCGACGGTCAGGGGGGCACAGGCAAGGTCTTCCACTACTTCAAGGGCAAGTTCGAAGCACACCAGCGTGTCTATGTCTTCAAAGACTTTGCAGGCATCTCAGGCTGGTACTTCTATTACTTCCTGTCCACGTTCCTCCGGCCGGTCGCGCTCGCGGGGAGCAACACGGTCACCATGGAATCGCTACGGCGCCCATTGCTCGCCGACTTCAAGATCGCGGTTCCACCGTTGGATGAGCAGCGGCGGATCGCAGCATACCTTGATGAGCAGACTGCGAAGATCGACGCGCTCACTGCTGAGGCCGAGCGGTTCATCGAGCTCGCCCGTGAGCGACGGGCTGCCTTGATCACGGCTGTGGTAAGAGGTCAGATCGACGTACGAGAGGCCGCGTGATGGCCGACCACAACGAGGTCGTCTTCGAGACCGAGATCTGCGAGCACCTCGCGGCCCATGGCTGGCTGTACTCAGTCAACGACACCGGCTATGACCGTGAGCGGGCGCTGTTCCCCGAGGACCTGTTCGCGTGGCTGGAGGCGACCCAGAAGACGGCGTACGAGAAGGCGTTGAAGGCGGCGGGATCGCGGGCGAAGTTCCTCGACGTACTGACGACGGCCCTCGATAAGCCGCTGGAGCACGGTGGCGGGATGCTGAACATCCTGCGCAGCGGAGTGCAGTACATCGGCGGTGGCCGGTTGAAGATGGCGCAGTTCCGGCCCGAGACGACGCTGAACGAGACGACGAACGCCGAGTATGCGGCGATGCGAGTCCGGGTGATGCGGCAGGTGCGCTTCTCAACCGCCGATCAGCGCAGCATCGACCTGGTGTTCTTCGTCAACGGGCTCCCGGTCGCGACGGTGGAGCTGAAGACCGACTTCACACAGTCGCTGAACGAGGCGATCCAGCAGTACCAGAAGCACCGCAACCCGATGACCAACGGTCGGCGCGAGCCGCTGCTGTCGTTCGGGCATCGGGCGCTGGTCCACTTCGCGGTCTCCAACAACCTGGCCGCGATGACCACCCGACTCGAGGGCGAGACGACGCACTTCCTGCCGTTCAACACCGGCTTCGACGAAGGTGCAGGGAACCCGCCCGGGGCGAACGGGAGGTCGGCGACGGCGTACCTGTGGGAGCGGGTCTGGGAGAAGCACGCCTGGCTCAACATCATCGGCCGGCTGATGCTCGTGGAGACCAAGCAGGAGTGGGATGTGGCGACCGGCACGTCGGTGCGCCGTACGAGCATGCTGTTCCCCCGGTTCCACCAATGGGAGGCGGTCACGAACATCGTGGCCGCCGTGGCTGAGGAGGGCGTCGGTCAGCGTTACCTGATCGAACATTCTGCGGGGTCGGGGAAGACGAACACGATCGCCTGGACGGCGCACCGTCTCGCTCGGCTGCACGTCGATGATGAGAAGGTCTTCGACTCGGTCATTGTGGTCGTCGACCGCACGGTGCTCGACGGGCAGCTTCAGGACGCGATCCGGCAGATCGACGGCAGCGGGAAGATCGTCGCGACGATCAGCCCCGAGGACGTGCGCAAGGCCGGCGCGAAGTCGAAGTCCGGCCTGCTGGCGCAGGCGCTGAAGAACGGCGAGCTGATCATCGCCGTGACGATGCAGACCTTCCCACACGCACACGATGAGATCCGAACCGACGCCAGCCTGAAGGGCAAGCGGTTCGCCGTCATCGCGGACGAGGCGCACTCTTCTCAGTCTGGGCGGATGTCCTCGAAACTAACGCAGGTCCTGACCGCCGAGGAGATCAGGGAGATCGAGGACGGTGGCTCGATCGACATCGAGGCGGTTCTGGCCTCGGAGATGGCCGAGCGGGCCGAGTCGGAGAACATCTCCTACTTCGCTTTCACCGCGACTCCGAAGAACAAGACTCTGGATCTGTTCGGCCGCAAGGGGCCGGACGGCAAGCCGCGCGAGTTCCACCTGTACTCGATGAAGCAGGCGATCGAGGAGGGCTACATCCTCGACGTGCTCAAGGGCTACCAGTCCTACGACACCGCGTTGAAGATCGCAGGCAAGGCCGAGAGCGGCGACGGTGGCGAGGTCGAGGAGTCGACTGCACGCAAGGGACTGATGCGCTGGGTTCAGCTGCACCCCACCAACATCAGCCAGAAGGTGCAGATCATCGTCGAGCACTTCCACGCCAACGTCGCCCACCTGCTGGAGGGCAAGGCGAAGGCTATGATCGTCACCGACTCTCGCAAGGCCGCGGTGAAGTACAGGAAAGCCATCGACGCCTACATCGCCAAGCGAGCTGCCGAGGACGCGTCCTACAACTACCGGGCTTTAGTCGCGTTCTCCGGATCGGTGTCGATGGCAGAGAACGACGAGTGGAGCCAGGACTGGGGGCCGACGCCGTCGAAGGACGACGAGTTCACCGAGGCCAAGATGAACCCCGGAGCGGGTGCCGACCTCGCCGCGGCGTTCAAGGGCGAGACGTACAAGATCATGGTGGTTGCCAATAAGTTCCAGACTGGCTTCGACCAGCCGCTGCTCTCGGCGATGTACGTCGACAAGAAGCTCTCCGGGGTCACCGCCGTGCAGACGCTCTCCCGGCTCAACCGCACCCACCGCACCGCCGGCGGGGAGCAGAAGGCCAAGACGTTCGTCATCGACTTCGCCAACAAGCCTGACGACATCAGGGCCGCCTTCGAGCCGTACTTCACCAATGCCACCCTGGAGACCGAGACCAACCCGTACGTCGTCATACACCTGGCCAACAAGCTCGCCCAGGCGGGGATCTACACCGAGGAGCAGGTCCGCCAGGTCGCTGAGCTATGGGTCACCCGCAAGGGCAACAACGCGCTCTCGGCGGCGATCAGCCCGGCCCAGCACGACTTTCGGCGTCGCTACGCGGCAGCGATCGAGGCTGAGGACAAGGTCACGCTCAATACTCTCGATCTCTTCCGCAAGGATGTCTCCACCTACGTGCGGCTCTATGACTTCATGAGTCAGATCGTCGACTACGGCGACCCGTACATGGAGATGCTCTCGATCTTCCTCCGGCTTCTGGAGAAGGTTATCGCCGAATCCTCGTGGAGCGCCGAGGTCGACCTTTCTGACGTGGTCCTGGTCGGTGTGAAGCACACCAAGAAGATCGCGGTTGACATCTCGCTGACCGGAGACGGGCAGTTGAAGGGGATCAGCGCAGCGGGAACCGGCGCCAAGAAGGAGCCGAAGTATGTCGCGCTCCAGGTCGTCATCGACAAGATGAACGACCTCTTCGGCGCTGAGTCGTTCGCCGAGTCCCAGATCCGGGAGTTCGTGCAGGGGCTTGTGCAGCGACTGCTCGACAACCCGGACCTGGTCCAGCAAACCCGTGTGAACTCGAAGAAGCAGTTCATGGAGTCGCAGGACTTCCAGTCCGCTGTTACCGAGGTCGTCGCCGATAACCAGGAGGCGCACAACACCATGGCTGACTACTTCTTCAGCGACGGGCCTGCGATCAAGGGGATCACCATGGCGCTCGCCGACGCATTCTATGAGGCCGCGATCGATAAGGGGCAGGCCGGCTTGGTTAAGGATCTTGAGGCATTCAGCACCGGCAAGTCAGTGTGACAGGGTTGCGCCTGCCGAGGGTCTGAGCGTCAAGCTGCCTTTGGTGAAGGGGCTTCGGAACCGTCGTAGGCTCCGCGCCTGGAGTTGTCGTATGGCGAGGGGTGCGTGATCTACCGGCACAACCTCTCCCTCGACCCTCGGCCCAGGGCCCTGTGGCTGTCGATCGGCAGGACAGAGCTCATCGGGTGCTCGATTCTCATCTGGCTAGGACGGGTCCTGGGCTGTAGAGATGGTGGCCCGATAAAACAGCTTGGTAGGCAACTCGCTCTGGCTAAGCCTCTCGTAGAACTGCTGCGCGCTTGCGTTCTCGCGATCGGTGGTCCACTCAACTCTGCTGCATTCCTGTTCGGCCGCCAGCGCAAACAGCGCGTCCATTAGAGCCGTCCCCACCCCTTGGCGCTGCGCCGACTCTGCCACGTAGAGCTCTTTCAGGTACAGCGACCGCGTCAGCCCGACGGCGGGCCACAGGAACGAGTAGGACGCGACGCCGACGAGCTGCTCACCCTGCCAGGCAAGTAACGCGAATGCAATACGAGGTTCGGTGAAGAGGGCTTGGTGAACCTGCCGAGTACGTACCTCCACTGAGTCCAGCTCCGTAGCGCCGTAGTACCGATCCATCTCCTCCAGCAATTTCACAAGAGCTTCGATGTGATCCGAGGCCGCGGGCTCCACTTTGATCGTCACGTGAGCTGGATTCCTCCTCAGTCGCACGACGACAGAAGCTCACGAAGCTGCCGTACAGCTGGCAGAGCCTTCTGCCCGTGCGGTATGACCTCGAGGACTTCCCTGCCACGCAGATTGATGATGCCCTCGCGTTGATCCTTCGTGAGCGGGACGAGCGTAGCCGCCGCGTACTCCAGAGCACCAGCGCTGTCACCGTCGCGCGCCAGACACAGGGTCCGATCCAGGCCGACGAGCGCCCGATCCAGATAGTCCGTCGCAGAATACAGTTCGAGAGCCCGCTGCTGAGCCTGCCAGGCTGCCCTGGTGTCACCCAGGTAGGTGTACGCATTGCCCCGGTGGAAGTAGAGCTGGGCCTCGTTGTAGCCGAAGGCGGAATCGTTGATCTCGTCAGGGCGTAGCGAGGCGAGAAGGCCCTCCGCCCGCGCGAGCGCCGCTTGAGCCTCACCGGCGCGTACGGGTCCGAGCGCGGCCTGCGCTCGGGCCTCCAAGGCGGCCGCGAGGACTGCACCCACGGATGTGTTCACGAGCGATTGTGCGCCCCTGGCGACGTCGATGGCCTCCAGGTAGTCGCACGCGTAGAAGTGGCCGTATGCCTCCTGAGCGAGCACCCAGGAGTAGGTCCACGGGTCTTCAGCTTCCTGAGCCGCCAGGCGAGCCGTTCGGGCCCAGCGGCGAAACGCGGCGCGGTCGTCGAGCTTGATGTGGGTCAGGCACATGAGTCCGGCCATGTGCGCCGCTGCCCGGGTGAGCCGGCGCTTGGTGGAGGCCGACCTGTTCTCCGCGAGGGCCTGGTGCAGGTCGGTGAGGTCTGCAGCCAGGTCGTGGACGAGGAGGTTGGCCGGCCTGGTGTGGGCTGCTTGCCCGTAGAGGACGACTGCACGCTCCCAGTCGTCCAGTGTCGCGTTGCTCATCGTGCCTGCCGCCAGTACGTCGTCGAGGCGTTGGCGCAGGTTCTCGTACCCGGAGCCCCCGAAGAGTTCGCATTCAGACATGTTGAGCACGGTTGCGCACAGTCTGCGATAAAACGGGCTTGCGTCATGCTTTCCCGCTTCCCATCCATATATATTCCTTTTGAGGCTTTCGATTGACGGCAGCCGTGTCGGCTTGTGCTCGGCATCGGCCGCCGCTTTGATCAATTTGCGGGCGAGATCACTCTGGCTCCACCCGTGGGCTTCGCGCTCTTCGCGCAATCGGTTCGTCATCGGCTGGATCTTAGAGGCCATGACCCGGTACCTCGCAAGGAGCGGAAACGATGGGACATCCACTCGTTTCATAGTCTCTCGGCTTCCCACGCTAGGGAATGGCCGGTCGAATGGATTCGTGTTTGCATTCACGGATCCCGATGCTGGGTCATTCATGTCGACCGCTGTCGAGCATCGAATGTTGGGCGTGGGAGGCTTGGGCGAATCCTCCCTGTCGGACAGTATGGCCAGCCCATGGCCGGAGGTTTGTGCTTTTCCCCGAACACACGTCTCCGTTCGTACCGCAAGAGGCGGGATATAGGCGCCATGACCGATACCAGTTGCCAGCCAGGGGCGGTGGCATCAGCACCTGCGGATCTCGCGTGGGAGCCGCACGTGCTGCCCGGCGGCGACGTCGTCCGCGTGAGGCACACCGCATGTTGCGGTGCCTTCGAACTGGCGTCCCTCGGTGGGCAGTACTTCGTGCTGCGACCCGCCGAGGTGACGGGCGAGTACGAAGAAACCGCCCGGGGGCGCTACATCACGGCCGTCGCCGCGTACGTCGCCCTGCTCAAGCAGCACCACGCCGAACACTTGCGCCGGGGGCAGACGCCAGAGCGTGACAGGCTCCTGGACCACCCAGGATGAGCGCCAGTCCACCGTGCGGCGTGTTCGTGGACACCGGACATGGCCCAGTTCAGCGTGAACCACGCCAACGCGGGGATGCGGCGACGGCATCCCCTGACCACCACAAACCGCGAAGAGGAGCCATCCATGACAGACGACACCAGCGAACAGGCTCGGGCCGCTGAGCTCAGGGACAAGCTCGCGGACGAGCTCATCGCGGCAGGACACATCAAGTCCGCGCCGGTGGAGGCAGCCTTCCGTACGGTGCCGCGGCACGCGTTCGTTCCGGCCGATACGCCGCTGGAAGTTACCTATGCCGTCGACAACGCCGTGGTGACCAAGAGGGATGAACGCGGCATCGCCATCTCCTCGGTGAGCGCGGCGTACATCCAGGTAGCCATGATCGAACAAGCCGAGCTGGGGCCGGGCATGAGCGTGCTGGAGATCGGCTCCGGCGGCTACAACGCGGCCTTGCTGGCCGAAGTCGTCGGAACCGGCGGCCAGGTGGTCAGCGTGGACATCGATCCAGAGGTGACCGACCGTGCCACCGCCCTGCTGGAGGCCGCGGGATACGCCGATCGGGTCACCGTGATCACGGCTGACGCCCAGGCCGAGATACCGGGGCACGGGTCGTTCGACGCGATCATCGTGACCGTCGGCGCGTGGGACGTGTCTCCGGCCTGGCTGCGCCAGTTGGCTCCGGACGGCAAGCTCGTGCTGCCGCTGCGCATGAACGGCGTCAGCCGCTCCATCGCCTTCCGTCGAGAGGGTGATCATCTGGTCAGCACCTCCGCAGTGGTGTGCGGATTCGTGCCGATGCAGGGGGCAGGGGAGCATATCGACAGGGAGTTGGGGCTGCCGGACGCGCGGGGGCGCCTCGTCACCCTCCGGTTCGACGACGGTCCGCCTGTCGAGCCGACCTTGTTGAACGGCGTCCTCGCCGGTGAACGGACTGAGGCATGGTCTGGCGTCACGATCGAACACGGGGTGTCCTTCGCCGACCTGCATCTGTGGCTCGCCAGCTTCCTGCCCGGCTTCTGCAAGATGGCCGCCGAAGAGGGGACCGAACTCGCGCAGGAGCGCAAGACCTGGTTCCCCTTCGCCGTGGTGCGCGGCGACTCCTTCGCCTACCTGTCGGTGCGTCCCGCGTCCGAAGGCTCGGGAGTCGAGTTCGGAGCACGCGCCTACGGCCCCCACGGCGACGAGCCGGCAACCGCCATGGTGGAACAGATCCGGGCATGGGACGCGCGAGCCAGGCGTCGGCCCGAGCCCTCGTTCGCCTACTGGCCGGCCGGAAGTGCCCCTGGCCGTGTCCTGGAGAACGAGGCGGTCCTCCACAAGACCCACGGTCTTCTCACGATCTCCTGGCCCGCGGACTGAATTACCCCTAAGGGCCAGGGTGCCCACACCGAACCCCGATGCGAAGGAGTACGAATCCCATGTCACCACTGCTGACCCTCGACGCCACCGAGGCGCTGGACCCCACGGATGTCGTGGCCGAGGAGGACTTCGAGCTGGACATGCGCGTCGTCGAGGCGACGACGTCGCTCGTCGTCATGATGTGCGACACCGGCGACGGGTGCGGCAGCACCTGTAGCACCAGCGCGTGCAGCACCAGTTCCAACGACCCTTCCTGATCACATCCGCAGTCGTCGGCGCCCGGGTCTCGCGGGCGCCGACGGCGCAGCTCGTAACCGATGCCGAAGGGATCACTGTGACCGTCCTCCCGCGGTACGAACACACCGGCCTGGTCATGGTGCGCGCGACCACCGATCCAGGCGACCTGGAGCTACCGACGCGTCTCGACCTGTCCGATGAGACGGTGATCCAGCACGAGGGTAGGACATGGCTGGCGAAGGCCTGGGCGCGCGACGACGTACGCGAGGCCCTGCGGATGGCCACTCCCGTCCTCGCCAGCCGTATCGATCGCCTGCTCGGTTGCGAGCACTCCGCCACCGCCGACCTACGACGAGCCATCCTCTCCACCACCTCGTATCTGCTGCGTTGGCAGCGACGCGCCACCCCCTTCGGGCTGTTCGCCGGAGTGACCACGGCCACGGTGGGACCTGCGAAAGCTGATTTCGGAAAGCGACATCGTGCTCGGTCTCGGGTGGACGCCGAGTGGCTCATGAACCTGATCGACCAATGCGAACAGCACCCCACCCTGCGTCCGCGTCTGAAGGTGATCACCGACAGTGCCGGCGTCATCCGCGATGGCCGCTTCATCGTGGCCGCGCGGCGAGAGGTCGGCGCGCGGACCCCTGGTCCTCTTCGTGATGTATCCGTGCGCTTGACCCGACCTGTGCGGTGCGCGTTGGTCGCAGCCGCTCAGCCCATCCAGTTCGACGAACTCGCCGACGAACTGAGCAGGCGCTTTCCCGCCACACCGCCGGAAAAGATCCATGGCTTGCTGCACACCTTGGTCGACCAGCGCGTTCTCATCACCAGCTTGCGCCCGCCGATGACCGTGGTCGATCCCTTGGAGCACCTGATCAAAGCTCTGCGCATCGCGGGCTGCCGAGACCTGCCGGACATCGCGGGGCTGCTACGCCAGCTCGAATGCGTGCAGGACCTGCTCACCCCCCAGGGCCCCCTCACGGATCAGGCCGGGGCCGCCGCCGTTCGCGCCGAGGCCTGCACGCGAATGAACGTTCTCGCTCCGGAAGCCGGCCTGGCCACCGACGTGCGGCTCGATGCGACGATCACAGTCCCCGAAGTCGTGCTCAAGGAGGCAGAGCTAGCCGCCACTGCCCTGCTGCGCCTGTGCACCGAGCCCTTCGGCCGGACGGCCTGGATGGACTACCACGCCCGATTCCTGGCCCGGTACGGTCGGGGCGCCCTGGTGCCCGTACGAGAGCTGGTGGGCGACGTCGGCCTCGGCTATCCCCCCGGTTACCTCGGCGCACCTCGTGCCAGGCCCGCTTGGCGCATGCTGACCGAGCGAGATGCCGTTCTTCTCGCACTCATTCAGGAAACGGCGCTTTCCCGATGTGGGGAGATCACGCTCACGGAGGCGCATCTTGAGGCGTTGACCGTGGGGGATCACACCACCGTCGTCCCGCCTCGGCGCATCGAGCTGGGCGTGGCTCTGCACGCCGAGTCCGCCGAAATGATCGACCGCGGCGAGTTCGAGCTGTGGATCACGGCCGCCCCACGCTCCCACACCAGCATGGCTGGGCGCTTCGCCTACCTGCTCGATGACGACGATCGAGCCCGGCTCGCCGCGAGCTACCAGCATGCCGGGGACGACGTGGTGACGGTCCAACTGTCCTTCCCGCCTCGACGCCCGCACAACGAGAACGTCGTACGTGTCGCGCCGCTCCTCCACGACACCATCCACCTGAGCGAGCACGCCGAGCCCGGGACGATTGATCTCGACGACCTGGCGGTCACCGCCGATGCCGCGCAGATGTACCTGGTTCAGCGTTCCACCGGCCGCCGCGTGATTTCCCAGATCCCTCACGCGTTGGACACCGTCGTTCAAAGCCCGCCCCTGGCTCGCTTCCTCGCCGAGGTCGCGGAGGCCCGAAGCGCGGTCTTCACGCCGTTCACCCCGGGCGCCGCTCGCACTCTGCCGTACATTCCGCGCATCCGTTACCGACGTACCGTTCTGTGCGCCGCCCGCTGGATCCTCTCCGCCGCTGACCTGCCCAGCAACGGCTCATGGGACCGATGGGAGTCGGAACTTCACGCATGGCGTACACGGTGGCGCGTACCGGCTCGGGTGGTGCTGTGCCACGGGGAGCTACGCCTGCCGCTCGACCTCGACCGTCAGATGGACCGTGCCGTACTCCGCACACGGCTGGAACGGGCAGAACGGATCGAGTTGAAGGAGGACGGCCCGTCCGAGGGGCAGGAGTGGATGGGGCGTCCAGGCGAACTGCTGATCCCCATGACCGCGATCGGGCCGTCCTCATCGAGGCTCCCCTCGACCGCGCCCCCGGGAGCTGTTCACCGGCCAGGTACCTCCGAGGTGGTCCGCGCTCATCTGATCGGCAATCCTGCCCGGTTCGACGCGATCCTGACGCAGTACCTCCCCAGCTTCGTCGACGAGCTCAGCGGCCTCGTCACCCGCTGGTGGGTGAGCCGGCACCGCGACATGATCCGCCTCGACGCCGACCAGCACCTCGCGCTCTTCGTACGGCTGACCGACCGTAGTCAGTATGGGAGGGTCGCCGTGCGTCTGGCCGCGTTCGCCGAACAGTTGGAAGCGCGTGGCTTGCTCGGGCAGCTCGCCTTGACCACCCATTATGAGCAGCCCGGCCGGTACGGTGATGGCGATGCCCTACAGGCCGCCGAGCAGGTTTTCGCCGCGGACACCTTGGCCGCGATCGCGCAGATCACAGCCGCAGAGAGCTCCGGCCTGCCAGGTCAGCCGCTGGCCGCCGCGTCGATGGTCCATCTGGCGGTGGCCTTCGCTCCCGACGCCGCCACCGGGCTCCGGTCACTGATTCATCGCCTGGATCGGACGACAGGACCACTGGACCGTTCCTTGCGCGACCACGCTCTCCGATGGGGCGATCCCACGGGTGACTTCGCTTCCGTCCGATCCCTCCCCGAAGGAGAAGACGTCGTCGCCGCGTGGCACGCACGCGGAAATGCTCTCCGTACGTATCGTCAGATCCTCACTGAACAGCGCGACCCGGCCACGGTGCTGCGCACCCTGCTGCACGAGCACCACGTGCGAGCTCTCGGTGTCGACCCGGCATTCGAGCAGGTGACGAACCGCCTGGCTCGCGCGGTCGCGCTACGCCGCTTGGCCTTGGTGGGTGCTCTGTGAGCGTGGAGACGTGGAGCGCGGATGAGGTGATTGCCCAATCGCTGTCGCGAGGAGCGGCCGGAGTAGCGCTGCTGTACATAGAGCGGGCCCTGTCCGGGACCGAAGCTTGGGAGAACGTCCACGCCCACCTGCGGCAGGCCGCATCCGGAAGGATCGACGTCGCCGAACACGTCGGCCTGTACTACGGCGCACCCGCCATCGCCTTCGTCCTCCACTCCGCGAGTGCGGACGGAGAGCGTCGTTACCGCTCGACAGCGCTCAAGCTCGACGAACTCGTGCTCCGCATCGCCCGCCGTCGCCTAGCAAGTGCGACAGCTCGAATGGACCGGGGAGAGCCGGCGACGTTCCAGGAGTACGACCTCTTCTCCGGACTCATCGGGATCGCGGCGCTGCTGCTACGCCGCATGCCGGAGAACGACGTCCTGACCTGCATCCTGCGGTATTTGATCCGGTTGACCTGTGCCCGTAACGAGGACGGACTGGAGCTTCCCGGATGGTGGGTGCCGCACGACCCCGATCCCATCCTGCCCACCCCAGGTGGGCACGCCAATCTGGGAATGGCTCACGGCGCCGCAGGTCTGCTCGCCGTACTCTCCCTGGCGACTCGCCAAGGCTGCGTCGCACCCGGGCAACGTGAGGCGATCGCCTCCCTGCTGTCCCGGTTCGAGCAGTGGAAGCAGACTTCGGCGGATGGTCCCTGGTGGCCGCAGTGGCTCACCAGGGAGGACCTGCGGAGCGGGCAGCTCACCCAATCCGGCCCAGGCCGTCCGTCGTGGTGCTACGGCACGCCCGGCATCACGCGCGCCCTCCAGCTCGGCGCCATCGCCCTGGGCGATCAGGCACAGCGCCGGGCGGCGGAGGAGGACATGGCAGCGTGCCTGACCGCGGGACAGCTCCGCCGGCTGAGTGACGCTGGTCTGTGCCACGGCTTGGCGGGGGTGTATCAGACCGCCTACAGAGCGTCCCAGGACGCGCTCGACGGGGAGATCGCAGCGCGCCTTCCCGAGCTGGCCCCTCTTCTGATCAAGCAGGCCGGGGCTTGCCGTGGCAACGGTGACGGCCTGCTGACCGGAGAAGCCGGAGTTCGGCTGGCCATGGAGACGGTGTATGCGCCGCCCTGTTCGGGATGGGACTCATGCCTGCTGATCACCTGACTGCCGCTTCACCCGCGAGGGTCGCCGCCGCCGTTCTCGCCGTGCTTTCCGGCTCGGATCTGGAGGACACAGCGGCTGGGATAGGCATGTCCGCCGTCGAGCTGGCCGACGCCGCCCAGATGTTTCAGGCGGCCGGCCTCTCCGCCCTGGAACAGCGAACGAATAGCGAGTGGTACCAGCTCGCGATCGAGTTCGCGGACGGAAGTACGAGCCAGTCGGTCGGTGCGACGTGCCTCGGACCCCGGCTGGACCTTCTCCAAGCCCAAGGTGTCGTGAAGGGCTGGTGGTTCATGCGCAAGCCGCCGGGCTGGCGGCTACGGCTCCGCACAACAGATCGGGCCGCCGTGGACCGGACGCTCCGCGAGCTTGCCGAGGTCCGCTCGATCGCTCGTTGGTGGTCTGCCATCTACGAGCCGGAGATCTTCGCCTTCGGCGGACCGAACGGGATCGACATCGTGCACGAGCTGTTCTGCGCCGACAGCCGCGGAGTGCTGGACTATGCCCGCCAGGAGGCTCCCGGCCTGGGACGACGTGAATGCTCCCTCCTGTTGATCAGTGCCTTGCTCCGAGAAGCGGGACTCGACTGGTTCGAGCGCGGCGACGTCTTCCAACGGGTGGCCGAAATCCGTCCGGCGCCGTCCGCCGACCATGCCTCGGCCATACAGGCACTGGCGCCGAAAATGCAGGCTCTCCTGCAGGCGGCTCAACAGGTCGACAGCGCGTTGCTCACGGGCACGATGGCGTTCGCCAGACCTTGGTTCGCCGCGTACGAGGTGGCCGGTCGCCGGCTCGGTGACGCGGCGGCGCAGGGACACCTCGATCGCGGTCTTCGCGCCGTGCTCACCCACGTACTGATCTTTCACTGGAACCGGTTGGGCTTGTCAGCCGCCGCTCAAGGCGTCCTCGCCCACGCGGCGACGGCCGCCCTTTTGCCTCGGAGTTGAGATGGACCTCAGGACGTTGCACGCCGCCGTACGCCGGTTTCCCCTCGTCGGCCGTCCCCGCCCAGCCTGCCCCTCCCTCCAGGAACGGGTACGGGAGATTGCGGAGATCGCCGACATCGCCCGGCAACAGGGCGCGAACGGCCTGCACCAGGCGGTCCACGCACTGAACAAGGCGGCCTTGGTAGCCAGCGACTGCGGGCTCGGCGACCTCGCCCGTGATCTGTGCTGGCAACACATCAGCGTCTACCGGCAGACCGGTGCCCACCTCACCGTGCCGCACGCCAAGTACATGCTCGAACCCGTTCTCAATCTGGCACGACTGCAGATCCGGGCCGGCAACGGCGACCAGGGACTGCGACTCCTCGATGCGGTCTACCAGGCGGTGACCGCACGCACCGACCTCATTGTCGAAGGGCAAACCTTGCCCACCGCCCGCCTCATAGGAACGCGACAAGAACATCACAAGCTCCGCGAGTGGATCTGGCTGCAATATCTCGCTGAGGGTATTCGCGCCCTGGCCATGACCGGCCGCTGGGACGAGGCAGTCACGCACGCCAAGGTCCACAACGGCATCGGAGTCCACCTGATGGAAGGACGGCAAGCCGAGATCATCGCGCATTGTCTGCACGGCGCGCCCCAGGCCGCGCGGAACGTCCTGGAGGAGTGCGAGCTGACCGAGCCCTGGGAGCGACAGGTCGGAGCCTGCCTGCACGTGATGTGCTCGGGCGCGTCCGCCAGCGAGGACGTTCAGGCGATGGTTCAGCAGTTTCTCGGCAGTGAACCAAGGCCTGGCTACGCGGTCTTCCGCGCCCGATTCGGTTTGACCGTAGCCACCTTGACCAACGCCTTGGACCGCGGCGCTACGGAACGGGTCCTGGCTCAGGTAATGATGGAGGCGCTCGAATCCGGAGACGGGTACGCCGCTCGCGACGTACTGGGCCATCTCGCCGTGACGGAGCAGGCCGACGACCGCAGCCGTGGTCTGTCCGAGTTGGTGGCCTCTGCCGGTCTCGGACGTGGGCACCTTCCCGCGCCGCTATACGACTCGATCTCTGCTGCAGTCAAGATCGCGCGTGAAGCGCTGGCCAGGTCTCTGCTCCCCACGTCCGGCCAGCCTGTTGCTCGTTGAGAAGCACCTCATGCCTTCCAAAGCGCTCCCGACGTGCTTGGACGACTTGACCCTGGACGCGAAGTCGATCCCCCATAGGGATCCGTCGCGTCCACCCGGATACGACGCCGACAACCACAGGAGGAACACCGCGAATGATCGCAGCGATGAAACCGCAGGAACAACAGGAACGGACACGTGTGCCCGAGCGGATGATGTGGCGGTGCGTGTTCCCCGGGGAAACTGACCAGGTCCGGCAAGCCCGGCGCATGGTCGAGGCGCTGTTCGCCGGAACGGGGCGCGAGAACGACGCCGGGCTCATCGTGTCCGAGCTGGCGACCAACACCTTGCTGCACACCCGCTCCGGTCACGCCGGAGGCTGGTTCGGGGTCGAGATCCGCCTACCGGACAACGGTCCCGCCTACCTTGGGGTCTATGACCTCGGCGGAGCCGGGATCCCCCAGTTCAGGCGTCACCCGGGCGGGCCAGAGCAGAGGGTGGGCGGACTCGGCCTCGGGATCGTCCGTGAGCTCGCCATGACGCTCTCGCTGATCGGTAGCCCTCAGACCGGGCACACGGTGTGGGTCTATCTCGAACCCAAGGTCAGCCCATCCAGCGTGCGGGCGCCGCAGCGAGATGAAGGGGGTCGGCCTGCTGCTATCAGGCCGACCCTCGGCGTACGGCCAAGGACGTCTCCCGAGGAGGAAGCCGGATATGAGCGCGGTTAACTTCGAAGCCGTCCTCGATGAGCTGTATCCGGGGCGCGGCAATGACGTGCGGGCGAAGCTGTTCGCCCTGATGTGCGACGTCACCTTCGTCTACGTCAGCAGTGACGAGGTCGGCAACTTCAACGTCAGCCTCGACTGCACCCTCGACGCTGTCGAGGAAAACGTCCGAGAGATGTGGAACCGCCGCCACAACCTGCTTTCCCTCCTGTCCGCCGTCGGTGACGGGGGGCGGAGCAACGGTCACGAGGTGGACGCTTACATCTGACCCCTGCGGTGCCCACCCCAGCCACGGGTGGGCACCGTTGTGTCTGGACCGTCAGCTCACCTGGAGCGCTTCGGGGCGGTCGGCGGTGACGGCGACCAAGTGGGTGTAGAGGAAGGAGCTGATGGCCTCGTACGCGGTCAGTTCGTTGGCACGGTTGGTGAAGCCGTGTCCCTCGTCGGGGTAGATGTCGTAGCGGACCTCGACACCACGTTCGCGCAGGCGAGCGACGATCTGATCGGACTCGGCCTGCGGGACACGCGGATCATGAGCTCCCTGGAGGACGAACAGGGGAGCGTTGATGCCATCGGCGTGGGTGACGGGGCTGCGCGCCAGGAGCTGCTCGGCGCGAGTGTCCGGATCGCCGAGGACGGTGGCGACGAAGGTCTTCCACGTGGGGGGTGACGCCTTCGCCAGGGTGAGCAGGTTGCTCGGACCGCACATGGAGACGCCTGCGGCCCATGGATAGGGAAGGCGGGCCAGGCAGGACAGGGCGGCGAAGCCGCCGTAGGAAGCGCCCATCACGGCGAGGCGGTTCGGGTCGGCCCAGTCGAGGGTGTGGAGGTACTGGACGCCATGGTCCAGGTCGTCGAGGTCGATGCCACCCCAGTCGCAATAGATGAGCTTCTGGTGCGCGGTGCCGTAGCCGGTGGACCCGGCGAAGTTGGGAGCCAGGATGGCTATCCCCTGGTGGAGCAGGTGCTGGTAGAGGCCGGAGCGAGCGTAGATAGGGCGTTCCTGGGACTCCGGGCCACCGTGGATGGAGAGCAGGACCGGGTGGGGGCCGGGGCCGTCCGGGCGGTAGAGCAGGGCGTGGACGTCGCGTCCGTCGCGAGCCGGATACGTGATCAGCTCAGGGGCGATGGGGTCGATGACGTGCAGGGCCGGAGGGCGGGTGTCGGTGAGGTAGCGGAACTCGTGGCGGGCCAAGTCCAGGACCGCCAGTTCTGCCGGCCTCGCCGCGGAGTTGATCAGGACTACCGCGAAGGAGGCGTCAGGCGCCAGGGAGAGGGCGGAGATGACGCCGGGCGGGATGTCGGGTAGCGCGATGGGGGAGCCGTCGCGGTCGGCGTGCAGGCGGGAGCTTCCGCCTTCGTTGACTGACCAGATGCGGACTCCTGCCGCCGCGTTGAGGACCTCGACGTCCCAATTCGGCCGCGCGATCGGGCGCATGGTTTCGGTGGCGAGATCGTAGAAGGCGGCGGCGGTGAACTCGCTCCAATGGTCGGTGAGCAGGTGGAAGCCGCTGGAATCTGCCGCCCATACTCCGGGATCGAAGACGCCTTCGCCGATGGCGGAGGTCACACAGACCGGCTCGGCGTCCGGGTCGCTCAGGTCGGTGAGGTAGACGGCCAGGTCGGTGTTGGAACGGAAGCCGGTCGACAGCAGCCAGCGGCCGTCGGGGGAGAGGCCGACCGCCTCGAACACGACTCCCTCGGGGGGTGTGAAACGGCGGAGGTCGCCGGTCTCTAGATCGTGGACGATGAGGTCCTGGGCGCCGGGGTCGCGGTCGTTGGCGGTGTAGGCCAGGAACCGGCCGGTCGGGTCGAACGGCGACCCGGCCAGGAACCGCTGGCAGTCCGGCCCGGAGCTGATCTCGCTCAGGTCGCTGCCGTCCTGAGCGACGAGGTAGAGGCGGAACTGCTCGTCCCCGTTCTCGTCGGCGGTGAAGACCAGCTGATCGCCTGAAGGCGTCCAGGCGATCTGGCGGACTGTCCGGTCGTCGAAGCCCGCTACGCGGCGCGGCTCGCCACCGGCCACGGGAACGACCCACAGGTCGTAGTGTCCGGAGACGTGGCTGGAGTAGGCGACCAGCCGGCCGTCCGGAGACAAGGCGAGGGTGGGCTGGAAACGCTGCTCGGGGACGAAGTCCAGGAAACCGGGCATGTGACAGGGCCTCTCGGGTTCAGTTGATCCAGCCGCGGCGCGCTGCTGCGGCTCCGGCGGCGAAGCGGGTCTCCACGTCCAGCGCATCGCGAATGGCAGTCCAGTGCCTGCGCATCGTGTTGACGCTGATGTCCATCCGCCGGGCGATCGCCTCGTCGGACAGGCCTTGAGTAAGCAGTTGCAGCACCTGCGACTGCGCGGGGGTGAGCGGGCCGACGGCTTCCGTGCTCCCGAACGGGATCGCCTTCTCCCAAAGCAGCTCGAAGTACTCTCGGAGGGCGCCGACGACGACTGGCGAGCGGACAAGCAGCGCCCCGCCCATTCCGGTGGGCGTCAGTGGGAGGAGCGCGACCGCCTCGTCCGCGAGCTTCATCTTCATCCCGATACGAGGGAGCAGACGCGCCTGCTCCCCGGCGGCCACCGCAGCCTCGATCGTTTTCGCGCCGATCGGATGCTCCGCGCAACGGGTCTCGTAGATCGCGCGGCATTGGACCTGGCCCTCGAACACCGGTAGCGGCGCGTACCCGGTGGAGTCCTCGACGGGTGCCTCAAGAACGTAGTTGTCCAGCGTGAGCCAGTCGTGTCGTGCGGCGTTGATGAGCGCGTAGGACAGGGAGCTGATCTCGTCCCGGTCGGTGACGATCTGCACCAGCCGGTCCATCGCCGAGCTCGAGGAGGCGGCGGTCGGTGTCTGGTGGAACTCGCTCAGCCGCTTGTGTCCGGACAGCAGCCGCTCCTGATCGCTGACGAGCCGGCGCGAGAGGTCTGTCAGGACGCCCTGCAGCGCGAGCTCCGGGGGAGCGGGCACGAGACGCGGTGGCATCAGCGGACCGTCCGGCCGGAGGTGCGCCATCCCGCGGGCGGTCAATTCCGTTACTTGGTCGCATCCTCCGAGCAGGGACGCGGCGCCGTCCTCCGGGCAGCCGTCCTCCGCGAGCAACTTGGAGTACGACGCGAAGATTTCGTCCGGGACGACGCCCTGCAGCAGGCGCTGCGCGTTGATCTGATTCTGGCCGTCCATCACCACCCCCAGTCAGAGAGTAGTGGTGTGACTGCAGAAGGTGATGCTCATCTTTCGGTCGTGTCGGCGGTGAGTGGTTCCGCGCGATGGTGGGTTTTCACCATCCGGCACCGTGGCGCAGAGTCTCGGCGCTGTAGGCGTTCTCGCGGTCCTGGAGGTCGCGCCCTCGGTAAGTAGCCGCCGTGAAGGGTTTCACGTGTCTTGGTAGGACGCCGCGCACGGTCTGATCAGGGTGAACGCTCAGGAGAGGCAAGGGAGGCAGCATGCGGCGCCATCTAGTCGGAAGGGCAATGAGGAAGCTGACCGGACCGTCGTTGGTGGCACCTGGTCTGATCGGGCTCGCGGTGACGTTCGGCTTGCTGAATTGGCGCAGTCGTTCGCTTGTCCCACTCGCAGAATCCCACCAGCCGAGGGCCCTGGCGGCAGACACTGGGCGGGATGCGGCGGTCCCCGTGGCGCCCGCCGTGCCCACAGCCGTTCTCGACGTCGCGCCAGCTACTCGCCCCGGCGTGATCCGCCTGATCGGCCAGCGCGCCATCGAGGGCCCCAACCGCACGGCAGGTGGTTGGGGAACCGATACATGGGCGCTCCTCGGCCTGCTCGCCGAGCACCGTTCTTCCCTGCTGACCAAGGCAATCGCCTGCGACAAACTGTGGCCCGAAGCCGAAGCTCAGCACGACCGGTTCGCCGGCCTCCTCAAGGCGACCCGCGCCAAGATGTGCGATGCCCTGGGGATGCCCGGCACCTACGGACGGGTCGTCATCCAGTTCAAGGGCGGCACCGGATACCGGATCAATCCCGATCTCTACGTCTGCGACGTCTGGCAGCTTCGCGACCTCCTCGCCGCGGCGGCCGTTGCCACAGGCCCGGAGAAGATCGCCGCGCTGACTGCTGCCGTCGACCTCTATGCCGGCTCGTACCTGCCCGACGTTCCGCATGCCTGGGCGCGGCAGACGGCGGACGTCCTGAACCGCGGCATCGTCCAAGCCCTCGCCGAACTCGCTCGTCTGGAGGAGCAGCCCGAACGTGAGGTCGGCTACCTCGAACGCGCCACAGAACTCGACGGCGCTGCCGAGCACCTTTATCAGCGGCGAATGGAGGTATACGCCCGTCTCGGCAGACCCCAAGCTGTGCATTACTGCTACGACGAACTACGTGAACACTTGCGCGCCCGAGGCAGAAAACCCTCCTCCAAAACGCAGCAGATCTACTGCGAAATCGTCGACTCCGGATGAGGGGGTCGGATCATTCGGATTTCCGTCTCCCGCGACTTGACCTGAGGGGGTGAGGTGGTACTCGATATACCGCGTGCGCGTGAGCGCACGATGGGATTCTCGTATATTCGAAGGAGGGTGCATGGCCGCTAGACACTTATTAGGAAATGCGGCTCCATGATGCGATGGGACGTCTCGCCACACAATCGGCGGAGATCGTTCCACTGTTGAGCCGACGAGAGCGTTGAGGTGTGCGACCTCGTCGGTTCCGGCGTCCCGCACGGCCAGGTTGGGTAGCCGAAACCACGACGCCTTCGCCCTCAAGAGGGGCTACGGCTGTGGGCACCGCCTTCACGTCGGCTACGTCGTCCGTGCCAAGTCTCGCCTGGTCCGAGCCGCGTAGGCGAGCAGAAAGGGTGGGACCAGCCGGCTGCTATCCGGTTGGTCCCACCCACAGCGTAGGGCGAGGCTCGATGCGAGATGGCGTGCTTCCCTCGCCGCAAGTCCTTCGTTGCGGGAACTTTGCGCGCCGACGATCGGCCTGCCGGTCGATGCGCCGATCGCCCTGCCGGTCGGCCTGCCGTCTTGACCTGCACCCCCGTGCCGGGGAACCCCCGCAGGCGTAGGGGGTGGCTGGCCTACCGATGGCCCGCCCGACTCGCCTTGACAGACGAGAACTTGGCAAGGAGCGACGCCGTCGCCGAGCTAGCTTCCTGCTCTATTGCTTATCTCATCCCAGGTTTTCATCTGGCTCCGCTCTACTCGAATCTTTTCGCTGAGGCGAGTGCTGAGTGCCTGGTTGTTGAGAGCCGAGTCGCGCATTGGGGAAACGATAGGGCGGCTCCAGCATGGTGTTCACGTGGAATTGTGCCCGTCGAAATCGTCAAGTATTCGTTACCCGGCTTGGCGATCAGAGATCCATCGGTTATAGCCCGCTTCACCGAACCGGCTTGCTTTGCATGCGGAATCGAGAAATGGTCGTCGTGTACGAAGGAATTCGGCCCAATGAAAATGTGGGCCGCAACCGAAATGAAGGAGAACGAAAATGGCGACGAACACGATTACCGAAAGCGCCACCACCCCGGCCGAGTTCCGCCCGGAAGGCGCGGCAAGCAAGGTGTGGGAGGCACTGACCGCGAACCCGGCCACGTCCATCACGACGATCGCCGAGGCGGCGGGCGTCTCCCGCCCGACCGCTACCAAGGCCCTCACCGGGTTCGCCGAGTCAGGCCGCGCCATCCGTACCCCTGGAGGCCGCACGGACAAGGGCCGCCCCCTCCCTGACACCTGGTCCCCGGCCACCCAGACCCACGCCATCGTGTCATCTGACACCGAGGTTCCCGTCGCGCCTGAGGTCCCGGCGACGCCGGAAGCCACTGAAACACCCGACCAGGACGCCTCATCCCTTCCGGACGACGGACCCACCGCGACGCCCACCATGTCCATCCAGGACGCGATGCGCATCCTGGAGCAAGAAGCCGACCGCCGGGCGGTCGCCGAGGCCGAGTTGGCCCGTGCCCAGGCCGAGGAGGAGGCCCGCCGTCAGCAGGCGGCACAGGCCCTGGCGAAGGCTCGCATGATCGAGGACAGTCGCCGCGCCCTGACGGACCTCCTCCAGGCTGTCACCACCACGTACGCGGCCCTGTTGGCTGACGACGAAACGGCATTCGCCAGCGGCCTGGAGACCATCTACACGGGCACCGCAGACGTCCGGAAGGCCGCCCGCGTCACACAGCCCAAGACCACCGGCACCACCACCTCCTGGGGCTCCTCGCGGGGCGACCGCAACGCCCCTCGTCCCCTGCGTCCGGACGTCCTGACGCACCTGATCAAGCACCCTGACCTCGCCTTCACCGCCAACGAGATCGCCAAGGTCCTCGGCCGTTCCTCCGGCGCGGTCGCCAACGCCCTGGACACCCTCGTGAACAACGGCGAGGCCGAACTCGTCAGCGAGCGTCCCAACCGCTTCCGCATGGCGCAGCCCCAGGACGACTGACCCCCCACCCGAAGGGCCCGGTCACCCGGCCGGGCCCCCGTCATGCAGAGGAGCCGCAATGCCCGATGAGATGTTCACCCTGCTGGGGTGGGCATGGGATGTAGATCTAGCCACCCGCCTGGCCCGACGCCACCCAGTACGCCCGGCTGCTATCCGGACGTTGACCGGCGTCATGGACCTGATCCGCATCGACCCCGACCACGCCGCAACCGTTGACCTGACCAAACCCCTCCTGGTCGTGCCCCTCCCGTGCGCACCGCCTCCCGGCAACCGCCTGGTGATCGACGGGTGGCACCGGATACACCGCGCGCTGGATCTCGGCATGGAGGAACTGCCCACGGTCCTCCTCGATCCGGCCGACGAGCGAACATGCCGCCTACGCGGCGGCGACATCTGACACAGGGAACACGAGGCGGGGGTAGCCATGGGGGCCACCCCCGCCTCACCCGTCTACAGGGCTGTACGGGTGATCTAGCGGCGTGGACGGCCGTAGCCCACGATGTCCCCACGCGCGGTGTACCGGCTCACCCGGACACGCAGCCCGGTGCGGGGGGCCTCGATCATGCGCTCGGCGTCGAGGACCAGGCCGACGTGACCGGGGTGGTTGGGCCCGCCGCCGGATCCCTGGAAGAACACGAGGTCTCCCGGAGCCTGTTGACCGGGCGGAACATGGGCGAGCGCGTGCCACTGTTCGGCAGCGGTACGCGGGAGGGTGACTCCGGCCTGATGCCAGGCGTAACGGGTGAGGCCCGAACAATCGAAGCCGATCGTGTTCGTGCCTTGGCCGATTCCTCGGGTGGGACCGTCGAAGTTACCTCCTCCATAGGAGTAGGGGGTGTTGAGCCAGCGGGATGCCGCTGCTATCGCGACCGAGCCGTGTCCTGTCCCCCTGATCGTCAGCGGTTCGCAGGTGGCGGTGTAGGACTCCGCGAGGCGAAGAACCTTGGTGACGTAGGAAGGATCACCGTTGTAGCGGAGGAGGGCCTGGTTGAGGCGGTCCGGGGCTCCGCTGTGACGGAGGTAGTTGGCGGCGGCGGGTATGGCGTCGGCCGGGTCGTAGACGTTCCTGGTCCCGTCGGCGTTTCCGTCTACGCCGAAGGCGCGCCAGGTGGCTGGCATGAACTGCATGGGCCCCGCCGCTCCGGCGTGGTTGCTGCCCGTGGTGATGCCGGTCCCGGTGCCTCGGCCGTGGTCAGATTCGGTCTTGCCGACCGCCGCCAGCACGGCCCAGGGGATGCCGTACCGGGCGGCGGCGTGGCGATAGAGATCGAGGTATCGGGACGGGATGTCAGCGGGCGCGTTGCCGCAGGCCACGCCTGGGGCAGGACCGCCGCGGCCGGGTAGCACGGTCGCGGTGACGCCGATGATGACGGCGACCAGGACGAGCGCCCCGATCGCCGTCGCGGCGACGACAGGCATCATGCGGGGCCAGCGGACATGATCGGGCCCCCTGCGTCCCGTAGAGCGCTCAGGCGGCGGCGGGGGCCCGTTGATCCGGCCGGTAGCCACACCGGCCCGGCGGGGCCGTCAGCGGCCGTTGCGGGGGTGTGAACGGCGGTGGCGACGGGGACGTCAGGGGCGGTCAGGAGCTTGCGGAGGTTGGCTTCGCGGGTCGAGTTCGGGAGCCAGAAGAGAACAGGCGTCGTGATGCCTGTGGCCTCGGCGAGCGCGGCGTAGCCGTCCAGCTTGGCCAGGACACGGGAAAGAGGCTCGGTCCCGGTGTCGTGCTCCAGGAAGAAGTCGATCGTGTCCGCGTGGCCGTTCGAGGCGGGTTCGGTCCAGCGGCCGAAAGCGTCGGGCCGCGCGAGGTCACCCCAGAGAGCGGCGCAGCGACGTTCGGGCCACCACTCCGCGACGGCGGAGCCGTCATCACGACGCCGGGCCGTGGCGTGGAGCTGGGCGAAGAACTCGTTGACGCCGATCTGATGAGTCAGCCGGGACGAGAAGGCGATCGCGCCGGCGGAATCGGGGCGGTAGCGGAGTTCGGCCGGGGCGATACCCCGCTGGGCCGCGAGGTGATGGGCCCCGGTGGTGCCGAGGATCCAGTGCCAAGGACGGCTTCCGGTGGGTGCCCAGGGGCGGAAGCGGTCGAGGGCACGCAGCTCGTGGAGGGCAAGGAGTCGATGGCGGGCGCGGTGGATGCTGGGGAAGAAGATCGCGGCGAGTTGGTCGGTGGTGAGGACGCGGTGTTCCCACACGGCGTCGAGGATCTCGGCATCTCGTGGCGTCAGGCGTTCGGCGAGGTCGGCGACGAGCGTTTGCGAGACGCGCGGGCGCTGGTGTCGGGAAGGAAGCAGACGGCGAGGCGCGTTCGGTCGGGTCATCGTGTGCTCTCCCTGTGGGCTCGGCGAGGATCGGACGGGATGCGGACCTTGGACTTGCTCACAGCGGGGGTCTCTGGACGCGCGTAGGCAGCGCGCGAAGCCGCTCGGACGGCCTCCTGACGGCCGGGAACGGGATCAGGAAGAGGGCGGGTGCGGAAGGTGAACGCCTGTGACGGACCGCCCTTGCCGGTGATGACCCGTCCGGCGGCTTGGTAGGCCCCCAGGTGGGAGAGGTCATGTGCGGTAAGCACGGGGCCGACATGGCGGGCGAGGTCGTGAGCGTCCTCGGGGGAGGCGGTGAAGTAGACCTTGTTGCGGGCGTCGGCGGATACGGCCTCACGGAGATCTTTGGGGAGCTGTGACAGGTGCTGGTGAGCGAGGGTCAGGGAGAAGCGGTACGCGCGAGCCTCGGCCAGAAGGTCGCTGACTGAGATGGGCATGTTGAGAAAGTTCTGCGCCTCGTCGATGTAGGCGGCGGCGTCTCGACGCTCGTTCTCCGGCAGGCGAACCCGCGGAGTGATGGCCTGCCAGGTATGGGCGAGGAGAAGCGAGCCGAAGAGACGGGCGGCGTCCTCGCCGAGCACACCCTTGGGAAGACGGGCAAGGACCAGGCCCCCGCTGTCCAGGGTTCGGGCGAGGTCGAAGGTGGAGGTTCCGCCGGATAGAGCGTCGCGGACGAATGGGCGCAGGAGGACCGCGCGGAGCTTGTTCATGACGGGACTGATCACGGAGGCGCGGGCGGCAGGAGACAGCTCGTCGTACGCCGACCAGAAGCCGCGCAGCAGCTCGTCGCTGAGCTGGCCGACGATCCGGGCGCGGAAAGGCGTGTCCGTGAGGAGCTTCGGGACGTCGGCGAGGGTCGCACGATGGCGCTGGGTGTGAACGAGGGTGAGGCAGGCCGAACGCATGAGGTCGTCGAGGCGCGGCCCCCAGGACGAAGCGAAGCAGCGGTGGAAGATCGCGACGATCGAGTCGACGGCGAACGCCGGGTCTGGTCCGGCGAGGACGTTGAAGCAGGGCGGATTGCCGGGCTCGGCCGGGTCGAACAGGACCGTCCGCTTGATGGCTCGTTCCGGGAGGCGGTCGAGGACATCGTCGATGAGGTCGCCCTTGGGGTCGATGACGAGAGCGCCTCGGCCGGCATGGGCGTCGGTGAGGATGAGGTTGGCCAGGAAGGTGGACTTGCCGACACCCGTCTGGCCAAGGATGTGCAGGTGCTGGCGCGCGGCGGCCACGGTGACGCCCACGGGCCGAGGATGGCCGGTCTCGGCGTCGCCCAGAATCCTGACGTCCTGCCCAGACGCCGGAACGTCGGGAGAGGGCGGAACGGGCCGGGCACCGGCGCGGGCGATGCCGGGGGCCGCCTGGTCGTAGGGCAGGTGGGCGATCGCGGCGAGCTCGTTCACGGCCAGGAGGTAGCCGGTGTTCATGCGACGGTTGGACATGCGGCTGGGAAGGTCGAGGCCACGCAGCCGACGTAGGTACTGGTGGCCGGAGGCGTAGAGGGCGAACGTGGCGGCGATCTCGTGAGCGCGCCCGCGCAGGCGGCCTCGCGCGTCAGCGCGGTCGCTGGTGACGCGGTAGGAGATCTGGACGGCGAAACGCGACTGGCCCGCCTTCGCGAGGATGGCGCGGATCTCCTCGGCGCGTTCGGGGAACATCCGGGCCAGTTCGCCCGGCCGGGCGCGGCCCAGAGCGCCGGGAGTGATCAGGTCGAATACGTCGGATCGGAGGCTGCCAGAGGTGCCGTTCCGCAACCCGGAGGCGGCGCGGTGAGCAGCGGACAGGCGGCGTCCCGTCACTGGCCGAGCCAGGATCTGAACGGCGGCGTGCTCGCCTTGGCGCAGTCCCGAGAGCGCACCGAGGAGCGCTCGCATGGGGTCGTTGCCATGCGTCGTCGTGAGCGGATAGTGGTCCGGCCGGGCCAGGACCAGCCGACCTCGGGATGTCGTGACCCCACGCGGTGTGGGAGGTTCGGCCGGGCGGGTGTTCACGGCCGCTCCCGGCCAGGCCGACCGGATCGCCTTCTCGACCAGCCCAGGTGGTACGACGCCCGGAACCCAGAGCTGGACCCGCACGCTGGAAGCGTCGGCCACGTACTCCCACGACAGATGAGGCTGACCGAACAAGACCCGCTTCCAACACGGCGCGATCAGCCCCATGACCTGCGACCACCAGGCCGTCGCGCTGCCGGGCTCCACCTGCGGCGGCACGGCGATCTCGACCAGCCAGGCGTTACGCGCGAAGCGGGCGTTGCGCCACCGCCACAGGACAGCTCGGGCCGTGACGAGGGCGATGGCACAACCACCGATGAGGACTCCGCCGAGGGCCGGGTCAGATAGGTCCGGGATCACGGCTGCTACTCGGCCGGATTCGTGGTCGCGAGCAGGTGCTCGAACGCGTGGGCGACGGCGGCGAAGGCGGCACGATTCTCGATCCCGGCGCAGACCAACCCTTGGCCTTGGCCGGCCGAGAGCAGGAAGAGCCGTTCACCTTCGGTGAGGTCGAAGGCCGCCGCGATCTCGTCGATCGCCTGCGGGGCCTGCCGGAGAAGGATCTGCGTACTGGCGTTGGCGACGACGGCCTTGCCAAGCTCGGACCCGAGCAGGTCGGCGGCGTCCTGCGTGACGACGGCCAGGCCGGTCCAGTGTTTACGGGCGGATTTGGCGAGCCGATAGAGGAATCTCGCGCCCTCGTTCTCGCGCATGAGCGTCCACGCCTCGTCGACCACGACAAGGCGGCGGCGCCGTTCGGCAGGGTTGGACACGCGGCGCCAGATCGCGTCGAGCGCCAGGAGCATGCCGACCGGGCGGGTCTCCTCAGCCAGGTCTCGCAGGGAGAACACGATCAGATGGCCGTCAGGGCGGGCCGTGGTCGGACCGGAGAACAGGCCACGATGGGAGCCGGACACGTACGGGGCGAGCCGCGCGGCCAACTGCGCCGCCTCCGGCGCGTCGCTGACCTCCAGCATCGTCGCCAGGTCCGCGAGCAGCGGTGCGGGCCGCTTCCAGGTACGGCGGTCCGAGGTGATGCCGTGAGCCGCGTAGGTGGCGATCACCGCCTTGTCCAGTACGGCCTTCGTCGTGGCCGTGAGCGGCTCACCGAGCATCGTCGCGACCAGAGTCTGGAGGAACATCGCGCGCCGGTCGAGCGCGTCGTCCTCGGCTGTTTCGGGCAGGTCGAAGGGGTTGAAGCACACACCTGGCGTGCCGAGGCCGAGAACGGTTCCTCCGACGGCGTCCGACAGGCGGCGGTACTCGTCTTCAGGGTCGACGACACACACCTCGACCTGGTGGAACAGCAGCCTCAGCACTTCCAGCTTGGTGAAGTACGACTTGCCAGCACCCGATCGGGCGATCGTCACGGAGTTGTAGTTGTCGTGCGCGAACCGGTCCCAGAGGACGATGCCGGAGGAGTAGGCGTTCAGCCCGTACAACACCGGCGTCTCATCGATGCGGGGCCGTAGGTCAGGTGACGCGAAGGGGAAGGCTGCCGCGAGCGCGGAAGTATCGAAGGTCCGGCGCGTCTTCAGCGCGTCGGTACCTAGCGGGAGGGTTGCTGTCCAACCCTGTATCGCGCGGAACGTCGTCGGGTGCGCGTCAAGGAGAAGCGAGGCCGCCAGCGCTTTAACGTGCTGAATCTCCGCTTCCAGCTCTTCGGAGTCCGCGGCGTGGACAGTGAGGTAGAGGCCGAGGCGGAAGAGACGGCCGTGGCCTCGGGCGAGGGAAGCGGCTAGCTCAGCGGCGTCGTCGGCCGCCGCCTCGGCCGCGAAGTCCGGCGCTCGGCTGCTCGCGGAGGCCGATTCGAGGCGGGCGAGCTGGCGGCGCAGACGTTGTGCGGCGATCAACGGAGGAATGGGCTCGATGTGCAGGGACACGTCGAGGTGGCCGGGGTAGCCGATCAGCGGTTCGAGCCAGCCCGCGCCGACCTCACGGGGATATCCGGCGATCACGAACGACGCGCACACCCCGCCAGGGAACTCGACCGAGCGGGCATTGATCTTCAGAGATGACGGGCCGGGCAAGGCGGCGGCGGTCTCGGCCAGCTGCGCGTCGTCGCCGGCGAGTCGAGTGAACTTCATCGGGTGCCCTCTCCACGGGTGATCGGCTCATCGGGACGAGCGATCCCGACTGGTTCGGCGCGGCGCGGAGACAGGGACCGCACCAGCAGGTCGCGTACGTCGTCCGCACCCAGGACCGAGGCGTGAACGCCGAGGGTGAGCAGCGAGCGGACAGCCTCCTCCGCGCGGCGGGTCACGATCGCCGAGGAACTGTCACGGCGAGCTGTGCGGCGAGGCCCGCGCTTCCACGAGGACGCCTGCTCGGAGCCATCGTGACGGACGACGATGAGGACATCGCGGGTCAGAAGGTCCCGGGTGTCGCCGAGCTCGGTCAGGAACTGGGCGTGCTGGCGGGCCGCTTGCTCAAGCGCCGGATCGGCAAGGCGTCCGGCGGTGCCCTCGATCAAGTCGGCGAGGCTGGACAGATCGACCGGGCGGGCTTGCATGAGGATCTGCACCGGTGTGTCCAGCGAGTTCAGCCAACCGGCGAACACTCCCACGAGCGCCGCCTGCTCATCTTGCGTTCGCAGCCCGAACGCCACCGTCCCGGCCTGGACGACTGCCGCAGTTCCGCCTTCGGCCAGCTCAAGGACTCCGTCCTCGCGGATCGCCCTCACCGGGAGCCGCAACGCCCCAGGCAGGCGGCCACGTACTCGACACCAGGCGGGCGGCTCGGGTACTCCTTCCTCAGCTGTGACTAGCTTGCGATTGCGCCGAAGGTAAGCGAAGGCGTGGACGGCGACCCGGTCGAGACCGAGCCCATCTCGCTTCCCGAGCGCCAGCGCGCACCCGCAAGCGATCACCGGCAGGACGATCGCGGCAAGCACCGGAACGGGCAACCGGCCATCGGTTATGAGGTACACCCAGGCCGCCAGCACCCCGGTCACGGCCAGGATCGCTACTTGCCGGGCGTTCAGGTTCGCGAAGATCTTGTCCGGCATCTCCACATCGGCCGGGATCCTCGCGACCAAGCGTTCTCTACTTTCGTGGCGCACGACGTGTTGCCTTTCTCTGCGGGCGAGGCGCTTCGAGCCGCACCATGACCTGCGACGAGTCCCGTTGCGGGCGCCGTGGTGTTGGCGACTCGGGCGGAGGGGCCGCATTCGGTCGCCGGTCACGCCGGACGGGGTGCGGACGTGGGTACGTGACCGGCACCGGACGGTCCCTGACGGCCCGGTCCGGCCCGTCAGGACGCGCTGGGCGGTCAACGGCGGAGGACCGGTGATCACGGCCCACACGCGCGTTTCCGTTGCCCGCGCCGTCAGCGCTGGCCGTTCCGGGTGGCTGACGGGGATGGCGGGGCATTCCCGCACACGGCCCGCCCGCGTTCGGGCCCCGCCTACCGGGACCACCTGGCCCACCGCCGGGGCCTCCACCAGGAGGACCACCGGGCCCGACACCTCCGCCGCCGCTCGGCGGGGTAGGTGGTTTGGGACGGCGTACCGCGTGGGCAGCACGGGTGCCCTTGCCGAGCAGCAGTCCCAGCCCGCGGTAGATGATCAGTGACTTCACAAGCCGCGAAAGCATCTGGGGCTTGTTGGCCTGCCAGATCGTCCGGGCGACCCATCCAGGGATCTTGAGCAGCACGAACAGCAGGCAAATGGCCATGAGCTGGTCGGTCATGTCCGCCGTACTCGGAACCCAGAACGAGTCGTCGTCGGCCGGGTTGGCGGAGAACAGCAACTGCAACGCGGTGACGAGTACGAGTGACTGGCACATCTGGATCGCCAGCAACCCGGCCAACGACCGCCACCACAACCGGGCCAGCCCTTCGGTCACGGGCAGCGCATGCAAGATCAACGCCAGCGGAGCCGCTGCGATCACGACCATGATGAGCGCGAGCCGGACGACGTAGGTGAAGATCACCCCGACAGCCAGGACGACGACCACGAGCGCCACGATCGCGAAGAAGACCCCCTTGAGAGCGATCCCCGCCACGACCGATTTCTTGATGGCGTCGAACACCATCTCCGGGTCGATCCGACTGGCGCCTTCGGCAAGAAGCGCCTGGCTCAGTCCGTTCGCCAAGGTGATCGCGTACCCGATCGCAACCAAACTCAGGTTCGCGGCCAGGAACGCCCACACCAGCCTCGGGAGCAACTGCCGGGGCGAGATTCCCCAGGGCAGCGCCTGCCCGATCATGAGCATCACGCCCGCGGCCGTCACCAGCAGCACGAAGCAGGTGTTCGCGATCGTCCTCGACAGCTCCCACACCTGCTTGGCTCGTGCCATTGTCGGGTGGTCCAGCTCGGGCGTCGCGAGCACGGTCGACCCGAGCATGTCGAACACCGGCTCGGAGGCCGACTCCACCAGGTGGACGAACCATTCGTCGACCGCTTGCCGGGCCTCGCACGCCACGTCAATGAACCCGCAGTCCGCCTCCGGCGCCGCAGTAGTCGGCGACGGCGCCGGTGTCGGAGCAGCGGCGAGCGCGGGTCCGCTGCTCAACGCCGAGACGAGCGCGGCACCGAACGCGAGGAGGACGAACAGCCCGAGCGCCCTTCGGCAAGCAGTGGGCACGTCAGGCTCCTACGATGCGCTTGAGGATGTTCACGAGGACCGGCGCGAGCACCGCCACGCCGTACCCGATGGCCCCGTAACGCAGCGTTTTCTTGGCGGCCTCGACCTCACCTGGGTCTCCGCCGGCCAGGATGTAACGGACTCCGCCTATGGTGAAGAACAGCGTGGCCAGCCCGACGAGCAGCCCGATCACCACGTTCCGCAGGTTGGTGATGACCTGGTCGAGCGAGGCGGAAGCCAGGTTGGTCATCGCCTCGGCGACTCCCGGGACGGTCAGCGCGGTCACCGCACAGCCACCTGTCCAGACCAACGAGGCGAGACCACGCCGGACCCAGCTCACACCTGCTGGAACCCGGATGACGGACAATGGACAAGACCGAGACGGCTTCATGACATGGCTCCCCGCGACGAGAGTTTCTGACTTGGCCGCCAGCCGTGATCACGGGCCCGGAGCAGTCCGGGATGGGTGTCCTCCTTCAAAGGACGAGGGACGATGGGCTCGATGGGAACGGGCGACCGCCCCCCAGAACTCCGCCCCGAGCCGTGATCACGGCTGACATAGATGAACCACCGGCTCAGGCCCCGACATTGGAGCCCGGCCCGTCGCCGCTGACCGAGACTTGACCCGCCTCGATCGCCCGCGCCAACCGCGCCTCCGCCACCCGCCGGCGCTTGTAGAGCCGATCGGCGGGAACCCCCGAGCGGCTCGCGTACGCCCGCAACGTCTGGCCCTCCAGGCGCGTCGCGTTGATCAGCTTCGCCTCGTCCGGAGTGATGACCTGACACCGGACAGCCTCAGCCAGCACCAAGAACGGCTCCGTGGTCACGGCCACCTGGTCCGGCACGTCGGCGCAGATCTCGATGGAGGCGAGCTCACGCGCCCGCACCTGAAGCGCGCCTTTCCGCGCCCACATCAGCAACCGAGGCAGGATGTTCGGCCGGTCGAGATCGATCCGGCGGAGCTGCGCGACGAAGGTCGTCACCATCTCCGAGACGATGTCGTCGACCACATGCCTTGGACAGCCGTGCGTCGTCCGCGATGCCAGGTTCTTCAGCCCCGGCATCGCCACACCAACGCAGCCGATCACCCACGCGGGGCCGTCGCACCGTGAACGCCGCACGAGATGCGCCCACACGGCGTCCTTCAACTCGTCGCCGGCCTGCGGCCCGAGCAGCAGCGCCTTGAGTTCGCCGAGATCGATGGGACGTTGGGGCACTCCATGTCCGATGGAGTGGCCCTCCACCGAGAGCGGGCTCGGGCGGGTGATCAGGAGCTTGAACGCTCTGTCCGCCGCGCTCAGCGCGTTATCGCTGAAGCTCGTCGTGGTCGTGCTGTCCTGTAGATCGATGGCCATGGTGTCTCCCCGTGGGGCTGCGCCGGATTGGTCGATCCAGGTCTCAACCACCGGATGGGAAGACCCCGGGGCACCAAGGGCAAGGGCGTAGACATCTCCGATCGCCGCAGTTGCTTCTACCAGCTCGCTGAACAGGGGAAACGGGCAGGATCCGAGCTCGTGCGCAAGGACCCCGCCAAGCTGCCCAAGCCGCGTCTGACCTGCGCAAAAGAGCTTCATCGAGAGACTCAGCAAAGCTCATGTCAAGTCGATGGCGGGAGGGATGCGACTCCTCGTGGCGAGAAACTCGTGTGAGCCCCAAGCGCGATGTGTACGACTTTAGCCGATCTCTGGTCGCAAGCCGTTCGCTTTTCTGATGAACGCAACAGTATTGGAAATGTGTTGTTCTAGTTTTTTGCTTGTATGCTCTGGCTGCCAGCGGCTACGTATGCTCGGGCAATGCGAACCTTGTCCGGTGACCCTCAAGTGAGGGAGTGAAATCTCCCAGAGGGTTGGCCCATTTGTCATCGGTCCAACTAATCGTACATCCATGGATTTCTTGCGTGGCTTGAGCAGGTATTTTGGTAGGGATGTAGTTCTCGATGGTGTATCCTTCTGTGATCCAGGCAAAGCATGGATGTGAGGCATCTTTGAACTCGTCGCGAATTCTTTTCTTGGTGGCGTAGATCGGCTTTCGGGTAGAGGGTCTTGTCGCTGTCGATCAGTATGGCTGCGATAATTCTATTCATGCGTCGAAGAGAAATGAAGTCCTCAACCTCTGGATATTTCGGTGTTTGGATCGAACGGGTCGCCGCCTTTATGTGCACCATGACCGGTATGTCATCACCATCCGCATCCCCGGAGGGCCACCTGACCCGAACCGGATGCGAACGCCCCCCGCCAAGCATCTGCCAGCGCACCGAACCAGGAGGCTCCCCTGACGACCGAGGCTCCACCCGAGAGGTACGAGGGGGACCGGAGGGGGACCGGCAGGAATGGACGGTCCCGATTCCGAGCGGAGTTCACGACACGGTATGCCCTGATCGCAATTCACCTACCTGTATAAACGCGGAGAGTGACATCACCCGGTATCGTCCGGCATGGAGCGCTGCGGACTTTTAATCCGTAGGTTCCGGGTTCGAGCCCCGGGCGCCTTACCACCTCCACGTGTGGCACCTTCCCTTATGGGAAGGTTTCTTGCTGATGGTGAGGCATGTACGGTCACCCCTGGGTCACGTGGTCAGGCCGCCGCCTCGCGAAGGGCGCGGGCGGTCCAGCGCGCCTTGCCCAGGGCCGGTCGCGCGATCGCCGGCATCGCGGTCGCCGTCGGCGGCGGCCTGGTTGATCCAGTTTTGCGGGCACGGCCGGCTCGAGACAGGCGATGTGGAAGGGATCCATCGCCAGAAGCGCTCACCAGCCGTTCGGTTCCCGCGTATCAGGCAGACCCATCACTGGGACCGACGGCACTCGGCGCACCATCGCCGGGCGTCGGCTCGGTGGCCGGGGCCGCGGGTTCAAGCCAATCGAGCCGCTCGGCCAGGTGCCGGGCGCTGTCGATGACAGTGGCGATGTGGGCAGAGGGGTTGTCCTGATGCCACAGCAGTGACCACGGATAGTGCGTGGCGGGGTCGGTCAGGGGCCGCCAGGTGGTGCCCGGCCGGTTGGAGGAGCGGAAGGAGGAGGGGACACAGTACACGCAGCGCTGCTGGAGGACGAGGTCGGCGGCGGCCCGGGAGCTCTCGACGGTGCCCTCGTAAAGGGCGGGCGTGAACCCGGCCGAACGGCACAGCGTGAGCACGAGCTGATTGAGCTCCGGCGTCTGCGACTCCTCACCGAGCAGCAACAACTCGTCGGCGAGGGCGGCGACGGGCACGCCGTCGAGCTCGGCGAAGCGGTGGTCGTCGGGCACCAGCACACCGAGCGGATCGAGCCGGATGAGCTTGGCGGTCACCTCGGCCGGGGTCTGGGAGGCGTGTCCGATGGCGATGTCCAGACGGCCGTCAGCCAGTTGCCGATACTGCTCGGGAGTGCCCGCCTCGACCTGGTGGATCGTGATGCCGCGATGGCTGTCCTGGAGTTCGCGCAGGATCTGCGGCATGGTGTCGTAACCGGCGTCGATGATGCCGACGCGCAGCGTTGGCGTCGAGGCGGCGGCGTTACGTGCGGCTTGCCCGGCCCTGCTGACGTGGTCGAGGATCTGACGCGCTTCGACCAGGAACGCGCCGCCCGCCGAGGTCAGAGCGACGTGGTGGGTGCTGCGGTCCAGCAGCCGCACGCCCAGCTCACGTTCCAGCCGCTGGATCTGCTGGCTGAGCGCGGACTGCACGATGTGCTCACGTGCGGCCGCCCGGCCGAAGTGCAGCTCTTCGGCCAGCGTCACGAAATAGCGCAGCTGCCGTAACTCCATGCCCGTCCCTTCCGGCCCGGGCAGCACCGATGCGGGCCGTCGTCTTCCACTCTAGGTCCCTCATGAGCGGGTGAACCCCCGAGGCAACCCTGGCAATACCTGCCGGGCTGAGGTTCTGGCGACGGCGTCGGCCATCATCTACAGGATCGGCACACCTGAGGGGATGCGCATCGGCTCTGCCTTCATCATCGCCTGGGCGCAGGGTGGCGAAGCCGAGGGGCATCGTGGGAGTCCGCCGGAGTCCGGGCGGACTCCAGCTGGGACGTGAACCCGCCGGGCGGTTCGTCGAAGCGGGGATCAGCGTTTGAAGGCGTCCCTGGCCTTCCCGTCGGCCTGCTTCAGACTGGCTGCGACTCGATCGCTCTTGCCCGCGATCCGCTGGCGCCGGTTGCCGCTGACACGGCCGAAGCGCCGCCTGGCCCAGCCCTTGAGGATCCGGACCTTGTTGCTGATCTCCCAACGCAGGCTCATCGCGATCTCCCATCACTGCTCCGCCACCGTCAGGCGGCTTGAACTCCCAGTGTCCGTCGCGGCTTGACGAGGGGAAACAGGCAATGACGACGCCGGTTATCACTGGAACTGATGAGCACGGGTTGTATCCCGGGGGCGCGACCGGCGTCCGCTCCGGCGACCATCACCAGACCGGCAGCGGGAACCGGCAGGCTCTTCGGTCACTCTCCGGCCGGCGCGTGGGTCTGCCGGAGCGGGCCGGCGCGACGGCGGTGGATGCGCTTCTGGTCGGGCCAGTGCACGTTGCCCGCCCAGCCGAGCCGTTCGAACAGGCCGATCACGGCGGCGGACGGGTCGAGCTGGTAGCGGTCGAGGCCGTGGCGGGCGCAGCTGGGCTCGCTGTGGTGGCCGTTGTGCCAGCTTTCGCCGAAGGACAGCAGGGCCAGCGGCCACAGGTTCGTCGAGCGGTCGTGGCGTCGGGTCTTGAAGGGCCTGGCGCCGATGACGTGGCACACGGAGTTGACGCTCCAGGTGACGTGCTGGAGCAGCGCGATGCGGATCAGTCCCGCCCAGAGGAAGGCGGTCAGCCCGCCGAGCAGGGTGCCGGTGATCGCCCATCCGGCCAGGAACGGCAGCGCCAGCGACAGCGCGCACAGCGCGGGGAAGGCGCGTGCGACGCGGGACATGGCGCGGTCGGCCAGCAGATCGGGGGCGTAGCGTTCGGCCGGGGTCGGATCGTCGGCGAACAGCCAGCCCAGGTGGGCATGGGCCAGCCCCCGGAGCTGCCCGCGCAGCCCGGTGCCGTACCGGTAGGGCGAGTGGGGATCGCCTGGGCGGTCGGTGAAGGCGTGATGGCGGCGATGCACCGCCACCCAGTCGATCACGTTCCCCTGGAAGCCCATCGAACCGGTGACCGCCAGCACCGCGCGCAGCCAGGGCCGCGCCGTGAACGAGGAGTGGGTGAGCAGCCGGTGGAAGCCGACCGTCACCCCCAGACCGGTCACCACGTACAGGATCGCGGCCAGCAGCAGATCGGTGAACGTGACTCCCCACCAGAAGACCGCGGCGCCGAGCGCGATGAACGGCAGCACCACGATCGCCCCCGTCAGTGCCACCTGGAGCCGCCCGGCCGGAGCGTGCTCCGCCGCCTCCGGGAAGGGCGAGGTGCCGTCGTAGTCCTGACGGCGTTCCACTACCCGCTCGGAAATGGTCATAGGTCTCTTTCCTCTCGTCTACACGGTGCGGCAGTGCACGTAGCACCAACGCCAGGTCGACCTCGGCTCCAAGGTGGCGGCCACGGGGTGGTCGGTCTCCTGGTAGTGGGCCTTGGCGTGGCCGCCCTGCGCATCGTCGGAACAGGCCACCCAGCCGCAGATCAGGCACACCAGCAGGCGCGTCCAGGGCCGGCCGAGGGTCAGGCATTCCTTGCATTCGGGCGGTCCGTACTGCACTTGGGGGAGCTGGTCGATGTGATCGCAGCGCGGGGCCTGGCCATTCAGCCCGGCACGGTCGATCGCATCCGTTCCTTGTGCGTCCAGGGTCATCGCGACCCCCTCACGGTGACAGCGACGCAAGGTGCGCCGACTGGTCACTCACCAGTCAAGGCGCTCGGCAGGCCCGGCGGAAACACGCAATCCCAGCTAGCCTCATCAGCTGCGGCGATAGCGAGCCTGCGGGTACGTTGCCGACGTGTCATGGCCGGCGCGGAAATGAACGCAGTGCCACTTCCGGAATCACATCATTCCGGAAGTTGTGAGGTAGAATGAGGGTACCGAGGTTTTTTCGAGCGTTGGCATTCAGGTCTGCGTCACCCGCGGCGAACCATCACCAGCCCCTGAGGCCCGGACAGGTCAGACGACATGACGCCGACACTATTTTCTCAGTCCGCACCGCTCAGCGCCTCCTCGGCGATCCCCCGGGCCGATTCCGCGCTACGGCTCATCCTCCACCCAGTGCCGAATCGGCGAGCCGTGGTGGACGGGGCCTGGTGGCCCTACTCCCGCAACGCGGCCGCCGAGCTGCCCGGCCTGGTCGCCGCCGCTGACCGGCTGCTTGATCGAGTCACGCTCCGCGTCGGCGTCCATGGCGATACGTGGCAGAGCCTTACGCGCCGCATCCCCGCCCGCGGTCGGCAGATCCGCGTCAGCTGGTCCCGCCACACCGACCCGCGCTTGATCATTCTCAGCTTCGCCACCGGCGACCCGGTCGTCTTGCTGATCATCCCGCCCGGCACCGCCGTCGGCACCGCAGAGGCCACACTCAGACTCGCCGCCCAGGACACCGCCGGCCTGACGCCTGACGACATCCTCACCCTGGCGGATCTGCCATCCGGCCCCCGGCGCGCCTGACCCTCCGTGCGGCGACCGCCGGCAGCTCAGCCTACTAGGAGGCCGGGTCGATCACCGGTCGGCCTCTGACCGTTCTACGGGCGCCGCCTGTTGCCAGTGGCCGCTGCGGGACTGTCGCCCGTTCGGCTGAGCGTTGTCTCGCCGGCAGGGTTCATGAACTGGAAGCTCAAGGGGCGTGGGGTGGCGTTGATGCGGCGCGCGTACCAGCGTTGCACGGCGTGGTGTGCGAGGTCGAGGTCGAGGGTCTGCTGAGGGAGCAGGAGGCGGTGGTTGTCCGGGGTGGTGTGGACGCTGCCCTGCTGCCACAGGCGATGAGCTTGCCCGCGTTCGCGCTCAGGTACCTGAGGGCCGCAGGACAGATCCAGCCGCCATTCGCGTAAGACCTCGCCGTCACTGTCGATCTCGCACAGCGCTCCGGCGACGAAGCAGGTGCCCGTTGCCGTGATGGGCACCGCCCGGTAGAGGGGCCTGTCGATGTCGCGCAGCCAGTGCACGGTGTGATCCTTTCTGCCGAGTGGTGGGGCACCCCTCCGCTGGAAGGCTGGTCAGGGCGCGGAGCTGCGGCGGGCGGGCTGTCGGGGCTGTCCGCCTTCGTTGTCCCAACGGGCCAGGCCGAGCGCGTTCGCGGCAGTGTCGGGGGTGTCCGGGTCTGAGGCGGTGAGGATGTCGCCGGGGCGGGTACGGCCGAGACATCGGGTGGCCAGGTTGAGCGCCTTGGCAGCGGCGGCCGGTGGGGTATCGGGTGGGATGACTAACAGGTTGAGATGCTCGACGCCCGGGATGATCAGGTTGACCATGTGGGGGTCGATGGTGCGGAACCAGCCCACTCTGACCTGGCGGCCCGGGGCGGCGATGCGGCGCGGGATGTTGTGCCAGGTGTCGATGTTCAGGCCCACGCGCAGGACGCGCCGCTGCAGGTGCTGGTCGATGGCGGCGATCAGGGCGGGCAGTTCCGCGGCGGCGTCGTAGCCGGCGGGCCACCATGCCCCGTCCACAGCGCCCCGTCGTGCGAGGTCGGGATCCAAGCTGAGCCGCGCCTTTTCAGCGCCGGTCATGAGGACGGCTCGCGGCGTCGCGCGGCCAGGCGCGCCGGGGTCGGCCAGCGTACGTCACCGGCCCAGCCGAGCCTCTCCAGCCACCTGATCAGCCGGGCGGAGATGTCGATCTGTCCTGGCAGCACGCCGTGGCGGGCGCAGGTGGGGTCGGCGTGGTGGCCGTTGTGCCAGCTCTCGCCGAACGACAGGATCGCCAGCGGCCAGAAGTTCGCGGCCCGGTCTCCGGCCCGGGTCCTCAGCGGCCGCTCGCCGAAGACGTGGCAGACGGAGTTGATCGACCAGGTGACGTGGTGCAGCAGCGCGAGCCGTACCAGCGAGCCCCAGAAGAACGCGGTCACCGCCCCCCGCCAGGTGCCGGTGGCCAGCAGGCCGACGGCGGACGGCAGCAGCAGCGAGACCGCCACCAGCGGCCCGAACAAGCGATCCACCCGTACCATGTCGCCGTCGGCGAGCAGGTCCTTGGCGAAACGCTTCCGGTTGGTGACATCACGCCCGAACATCCAGCCGACATGCGCGAACACCAGCCCCTTGGCCAGGCCGCGCACGCTGTGCCCGTAGCGCCAGGGCGAGTGCGGATCGCCGTCACGGTCGGCGAAGGCGTGATGGCGCCGGTGATCGGCCACCCACTGGATGACCGAGCCCTGCACCGCCAGAGACCCGGCCACCGCCAGGCCGATCCGCAGCCATCGCCGGGCTTTGAACGCGCCGTGGGTGAGATGGCGGTGGAAGCCCACCGTGACGCCGAGCCCGGTCAGTACGTACGCGACGGCGGCGATCGCCACGTCGGTCCAACTGAGTCCCCACCCCCATGCCACCGGTATCGCGGCAGCCAGTGCCGCGAACGGCACCAGGACGAACACCCACAACGCGACCACCGCCGCGACCGGTTTGCGCCCATCGACGATAGGCGCCACGCCGGACCGCTCCCGATCGACGCCCGTATCTGTCAAAGCCATGCCTGCTTCCTCCCCCTCGCACGGCAGCGTCCTTATTCGGCCCGTGGGATCAGGCAATCCACCTGCCCATGCACACGGAGGCCACACCCTTGGTCCATGACCAGGCTTCGGACAGGCGAGGGACAGAGCCGCAGATCGATGTCGCGCCGTGAAACCCACCCGTCTCCGAGCCTGTCAATCCTTCTGCTCGGGTTCCTTCTCCGGAGGTACGGCCTGCGACGGTGGGCCTGGAGGCGGTCCCGCCGGAAGGGGGATCGGATCGTCCTTGAAGAGTTCGGGCACGGCCCGGTAGAGAATGGCGGTGATCGGCACGGCCACGACCGCGCCCGCGATCCCTGCCAGGATGCCGCCGACGGCCAGCACGATGATGATCGCCAGCGGGTGGAAGTGCAGCACCCGGCCGACGATCAGCGGCTGGAGCACATGGTTCTCCAGTTGCTGCTCGACGATCAGGATGCCGACGAAGATCAGCGCGTAGATCGGGCCCTTCGCGCCGAGCGTGACCAGCGTCGCGACCGCACCGGCGAAGAGGATGCCGACGATCGGGATGAAGCTGGCCAGGAAGATCAGCACGGCGAGTGCCGCCCAGAGCGGGACGCCCATGATGGCCAGCACCAGACCCATGAGCACGCCGTGCACCGCGGCCACGGCCACCGTGCCCTGCACGTAGTGCGACAGCGTGGTCCAGGCGGTCCGTCCGGCGCGGTCCACCCGCGGCGCCATCCTGCCGAACCCCTTGAGGAACCAGGACCAGATCCGGTCACCATCCTTGAGCAGGAAGAACGTCACGAACAGCAGGAGCACGATCGAGGCCAGTACCTCGACCACCACCACGGTGCCCGCGAGAACCGTCGAGGTGATCTGCTGCTGCCGCTCGGCGATCAGCTTGGCGATGTCGTCCACCCAGCCGCTGAGCTGGATGGGCTGGATGTTCAGGGGGCCGGTGTAGAGCCAGTCCTCCACCGTCTGGGCCGTCTGCCTGACCTGTGTGACCAGGCCGGGGAACTCCGCGTTGGCCCGGACGCCGATGATCCAGCCCGTCCCGCTCAGCACGGCGAGGCCGACGAGCATGGTGAGCCAGGTGGCGTAGATCGCCGGCAGGCCCGACGCGCGCAGCCGTCGGGTGAGCGGGAACAGCAGCGCGGTCAGCAGCAGGGCGATCGCCACGGGCAAGGCTATGAGGCGCATCGTGGCCACGAAGCCGAACACATAGTTGGCCACGATGCCGATGACGATCAGACAGGCGCACCACGCGGCAATCCTGGCCAAGGTCGCGGGGACTAACCGCAACAGGCGCTCCTGGGGTGAATCCATGCACGAGAGCTTCCCCACCGTCCGGAAATAGGCGCGCTTTCCGGTTTGGAGTAAGGGAATCAAAGAATAAAATTCGCATCACGGGTAGGTCATCTGCCCCATCGGCTTCTCACGACGGCACGGTGAGCCATTTTCTGTGAAACGACCGCGGCACGTGCTCATGGCCGCATTCCGCCGATGTACCGGCCAGGGCCATGAGCGGCGCACGGCGCTGGGCCGGCTGGCTGGCGGAAGGCTGGAAGAACGCGAGGAGCCGGCACGGCTGGTTGGATCACACAGCGCGCGCCCTGGTCCGCTACGACAAGGCCCACGCAGGCCGGCTGTCGGCCGCCCTCACCTACTACGCCTTCTTCGCCACCTTCGCCCTGGTCCTGCTGGGGTTCGCCATCCTCAGCCGCGTCCTGAACTCTCCAGCGGCACTGGGCCAGGTGCAGCTCTACCTGAGCGGCACCTTCCCGCGCCTGGACGTCCAGGCTCTGCGCAATGCGGGGGGAACGGCCGGGCTCGTGGCCTGCGTGGCGCTGCCATTGACGGGCCTGTTCTGGATGGACACCCTGCGCTCGGCGACCAGGGCGATCTGGCGGCTCGATCAGTACCCGGGCAACTTCTTCCTGCGCCAGATCATCGACCTGGGCATCGTGGCGGGGCTCGGGACACTGCTCTCGCTGTCGCTTGCCGTCGCCTTCGCCGCGGAGTGGGTGCTGGCCTGGCTTGTGGTGAGCACCGTGGGCGTGGACGCCGCCCCCGCGCAGTGGATGCTGCCGGTGGCGGCGTTCGTGCTGGGAATCGGGGTCAACACCTTGCTGGCCATCGCGCTGCTGACTGCGCCACCACGGTTGCACCTGCCGCTGCGGCGGGTGATCGGGCCGGCGTTGGTCATCACGATCGGCCTGGAGATCCTCAAGACTCTCGGCCAGGTCGTGCTCAACCTCACCGCCGCGAACCCCGCGTACCAGGTGGTCACCGGAGCGGTGGCGATGCTGCTCTTCCTCAAGGTGCTCAACCAGCTCATCCTGTTCGCCACCGCGCTGGCGGCCACCAGCACCACCGGAGACGTCACCGACCTGGCCACTCGGCCGGGTCCGCCGAGCTGCGATCAGCTCCGGCGATGAGGTTTGCTCAGAACGCCCATATCCGTCTCCGGGCAGGTGGGGTTGACTGACAGTGCCCGGTTACCTGGCTTCGGGCAGGATGCGCCGGCGACATTGGAGCGGAGGCGGTCATGGCCACCGAGACCATGATGTGGGTGGCGGTCGTCGTCGGGGTGATGACGGTGATGCCGGCCGTCGGCTTCTTCTTGTTGCACCGGCGTCGAGATCGCCTGCGCGAGCGCTTCGGCCCCGAGTACGGACGCACTGTCGCCGCGGCGGGTGACCGCCGGGCGGCCGAGCGTGAGCTGCGGGCCCGCCGAGCACGAACAGGGCCACTCGACGTACAGCCGCTCGACTCCGACGCACACCGCGGCTACGCCGACCGGTGGGCCGCGGTTCAGCACCGTTTCGTGAACGAGCCGAGCCCCGCGGTCAGCGAGGCCGATCTGCTGGTACGGGCCGTCATGGCCAAGCGCGGATATGCCACTGAGGACTTCGCGCAGCAGGCCTCCGAGTTGTCGCTGCGACACAGTCGCGCCCTGGAGCGCTATCGCCAAGCCCATGAGATCAGCGGGCGCGCCACGAGCGGCTGGGTGTCCATCCAGGAACTGCGGCAGGCCATGGCGCACTATCACGCCTTGTTCGACGCGCTCCTCGGCGGCGACCAGCAGCCTCTCCGCGCTCGGGCTGCCGCGCGATCGCTGCGGGGCGCTCAGGAGGCCGAGAGCCGAGCACCCGCGACGGCTGAACCCAGCCCGTGAGCCTGCCGCGGAAACTCACGGAGGTGTCAGGCCTATGGCGTTGCCTCGGCAAGAGAGCCAAGGCCGTCTTCTCACCGATGGCGAACCGGCCGCCGGGGCGGCCGAGGTGAGCAGCGCCGACGAAAGCCACAAGGAACGCATCGACCGTGAACTGTCCGAGCTCCTGCAGGGCCTGCGGGTCATGGTGACCGGGGTGCAGGTGCTGTTCGCATTTTTGCTGGCTATGCCGTTTCAGAGCGGCTTCGCCAAGGTGGACACCTCGGGCCTCTGGCTGTTCTTCATCGCGTTTACGGGGTCGGCGACCGCCTCGGTCTGTTTCATCACGCCCGCTGTTCAGCACCGGCTGCTGTTTCGTACCGGGCTGAAAGAGAAGATCGTGCATCGCGCCAACGACCTGGGGCTGGCCGGTGCCGTATCGTTGGCGGTCGCGGTCACCGCCGCGATGGCTCTGGTGGCCGAGGTCGTGCTCGGCAACTGGCTCGCCATCGTGTTCGGAGCCGCGGTGGCAGTGGCCACCTGCTGGTTGTGGCTCCTGCAGCCGATCATCGACCTGCGCCGGCAGGCACGGGCCACCCCACTGCAGACAACACACCATGAGGACCAGTCGGGGGACGGTGAGTAGGCCCCGAGGCGGGAGGCGAGATACGCGGTCCAAACCCTTCCCGGGGAGAGTCCATGGACATCGATGTCAGCCCATGGCCGTGCGCGCCCAGCGGAGCGCGGCGGTGGGATCCATCCCGGGTGGGACGCGGTCGGCGGGGCTGCGGCTGAGCCACTGGTCGATGAGCCGGCCCAGTTGTTCGGGCACGTCCGGGGTGAGATGGTCGGCGCGTTCGGGACGCGTGCCGGATTGCATCAGGTGGCGCACCTGCAGCAGGTCAGCATCCGCGCCGACAGCGGATTCGATCTCACGTCGCAGCGGCGCCAGGCCGGTCAGCAGCCAGTAGGCCAGGGCGCCGACGCCGTACAAGTCGGACAGAGTGCTGGGGGCGGCGTCGGCGGCGCCAAGTTGCTCGGGGCTGGCGAACCACTTGGTGCCGCCGGGAACCACGGTGGAGACGCTCTCGCCCGCCTGGTGTAGCTGGGACATTCCCCAATCGATGATCCTGATGTTGGTGAGGCCGTCCAGCACGACATTCTGCGGCTTGATGTCCAGGTGGATGATGTTGCTCGCGGCGGCGGCCTGCAGCCCGGCCAGCACCTGATCCAGGACCCACAGGCCCCACTTCAGCGAGACGCCGACGCCTGGCCGCTGTTGGAGGTGGAGGTTGAGGCTGCCCGGTTGGTACAGCGGCGAGATGAGGTAGGCCGCCTGCGACCTGCGGTCCTGACCGGAGTAGAGGATCTGCCCGATGTGCGGGTCGTGCAGGCGCATGCCGCGGACTTCCTTCAGGAAGGTACGGAACCGCTGGGGATAGTCGTTGGCCTGGTGGAACACCTTGGCCACGACGATAGTGGCGGGGTCGGCGAGTTCGTAGGCCTTGTACAGCGTGGCCATGGCGCTGGCGTCGGCGTTCAACGGTGCGTAGACGCGCCAGCGGTCGTCGAGCACCATGATCGGCGCGGGACCGTCGCCGTCGGTTGGGGCGGGCGCCGGGTGCGTGCTCTGGCCCGCCCGGTCCGCCATGGCGTGCAGCCGCGGCAGATACCGGCTCTGCGCATGCTGCAATGTGGCCGAGGCGATGATCTGCTCGGCATCGGTGCGGGCCTGGGCGATGATCGCGGCGGCCTCGATCCGGGCTTCTTGGAGCATCTGATGGCGCAGCCGGTCCCGCCCGGTTGCTGCCACGGCGGGTGGTTGGGGGTGAGGCCGAGCGGTCCTTCCGCTGCCGGCTGGGAGAACAGACATGGGCGCACGAGGTCTCAGCACGCTGCCGCAGGGCCGGACCCGACCCCGCCCCGTACCTCTGCCCGGGATGGTGCCGTACATGGGGAAGTTACGGTCAAGGTCGGTGAGACGCAGCACCTTGGCCACATGTGGGCGGGGGGCGGCCAGGCCGATGACGATGTTCAGGGTTCTGGCCCGGTGCTGGACGCCGACCACGACGCCCAGGCCGGCGGCGTCGCAGAACGACACCCCGGACAGGTCGAGGATGAGCAGGCCGGTGCTGCGTTGCAAGGCACGCTGCAGGCGTTCGCGTACCGTCTCGCGGGTGCCGAGATCGAGCTCGCCGCGCAGGCGCACGACGGTGGCGGCGGCGGGGACGAGCCACAGGCCTGCCCCGGGGTGGGTGCGGAGAGTGATCATAAGGTGCTCCGATCGTGGGACAGCGCCTTGATCCGGGCATAGCGGCGATAGAGGCTCCGCGATGAGGGCGGGTGATGGTGCTGCGCAGGTGGGCGGCGGTGCCCCGCCGAGGGCGCCCAGCCGCGGAGCCGGTGGACTCATGAGTGAGCTGGGCCAGGTGTGGGTCAGCCGGGTCGCGCCGATGCCTGCAGGTGGAGACCGGGCGTCTGGTGCCAGCCGGTGAGCTCGAGCAGGCGTCGCATCTGTGGAGGCACCGAGCACAACGTCAGGGTATGGTCGGCGCTGCCGTCGTGGATTGCGGTGGCGGCGCCGACGAGGGCGCGCAGGCAGCCGACGTCGATGAACTCCAGGCCGCTCAGATCTACGCAGAAGTCGCCGCCTCCGCTCGACAGTGGGGCCAGCGCGCGCCTCAGCGCGGGCAGGGTGGAGCGGTCGAGCTCGCCCTCGATTCGCAGGCCCGCGTACTCGGCGAGCGGAGTGATGCGCAGGAGGCGGTCGGTGGCGGCCGTGAACGGAGGGAACGTGATCACGAGCCGTTCGATCAGGGCGGCGATCACGAGTGCGGCGGCGCTCGCGGCGTGCGTGGTGTTCATGCCGGGCTCCTGGGGGAGTGCGGGAGACAAGAGGGCGGCCGGTTCGAGGCGGCGGCGTGAACACGTTGCGAGGGTGCCAGCGTGAGCGGTGTCGTGGGTGCAGTGCTCTGATCATCCAGCAGGCCGGCCGGAGCGGAAATCACCAATCTGAGCAAGGATTATCACCACCGGCGATCAGCGGCCGGTGGTCTCCGCCCACATCGACATCCCGCCGTTCCCCCGCCTCCCGGCAGACCCACGCCTGGCAATGGGCCGCACTCCAGAAGCGGTTCGTGGGACGCTCCGGGGCCCGCCGTCACCGAGGTCGGCGAACTTGTCACGCCCGCCATGGCGGGCGCGGACATCCCACTGAGGAATTCCGGCAGCCGCTCGCGAACCTGGCGGTAGTGGTGCACGGCCATACCCCGCACCACTACCGCCAAGCCCACGAGATCAGCAGATGCGCCACCTCCGGCTCAAACGGCTGATGTACGGCCGCGCCGGGTTCGTCCTCCTTCGCCACCGCATCCTGCTCGGCCGGCCGCGTTCCGTCACACCGGAAGCGGGCCAGAGAGCCCGATGAGCGGTGGAAGCCCATTCGGTGGGCGTCGCCTCGATGAAGGGACACGTCACCGGGTGCCGATCGACGGCGAGGGCGGGGCTTGACCTCGCTCATCAAACCTGCCTCCAGGCGACCCGGCACGAGCCTGATCGACCAGCGTGGCGGCGCGCCTACCGCTTGTCGCCGCGGTTGCTTCTGGGATGTCTCGCGAGATATTGCACGGCCCAGTGGAGGACATGGTCGGCGACACGTTCCCATTGGGGGGCGCCGAGGGCGAAGTGCGGCATCCGGGCGAACTCGTGGTAGTTGGTGTGCGCGCGGGACTTGTGATAGCGCTGGTAGGTCTGCCGTACCAGGGTGGCGGGGACGGTGTGATCGGCGCCGCCGGCGATCAGGAGGAGCGGGGCGCGCGTGTCGTTGCGCACGTCGACTCTGGTGGCCGGATGCCGTCGCAGGTTGGCGGTGGCGACCTGGAACAGCGGCCGGCCAGGGGCGGGTACGTGGTAGCGCTGGTAGATCGCCTCTGACTCCTGCGCGGTCAGGGTGTTGGTGAACGCGTAGTGGAACTGTCCGGCGCTCAGCGCCACGGTGCGGGAGCGGTTGCCGGGATTGGACAGGACCGGGAAGGCCGAGCGCAAGCTGCTGAGCGGCTGTTTCAGCACGCCCTTGATCGGGGTGGGGTGGATCGCGACGCCCGCGGCGCCGAGGCCGCGGTCCAGCAGGATCTGGGTGATGAGGCCGCCCAAGGAGTGGCCGACGATGATGGGGGGCCGGGTCTGCTCCCTGACGATCTTCTCGTAGAAGTCGGCTACTTCGGTGACGCCCAGGCCGTTCATGACTTCCGGGTTCTTGCGCAGCGCTTCGACCTCGATCTCCATGCCGGGCCAGGCCGGGGCGGACACCTGGTGGCCGCGCCCGGCGTAGCGCTCGATCCAGTGCTCCCAGGCGCGCGGGGTCAGCCACAGCCCATGAATGAGGACGATGGGGGGCTTGGTCTCGGTGTTCTCGGTCAAGGGTCTCTCCTGTCAGGTCATCGATCAGGCGGCCGGCAGCCAGGAGGTTGAGATCCGGGCTGTCCCCTTCAGCGCACAGGGGTCCACGGCTGAAGGAAACGGGCAATTCATGCGCAGCTCATCTCCAGAGCTGATAACCGGCGCCTTGTGCAGAGATCGGCCCTCGCCCCGGCGGGTGGAGGCCGGACAGCACGGCGGCCGCGGCGAGGAGCAGGCGTGCACCGCCGTGCCTGGCTGACGGGCGGCGTAGTGTGGGTGTTGTGACGCATCGAGACGTGCCGACAGGCTCACCGCATGACGCGGTGGCTCCGGTGACCGCGCTCGTGGACGCCTGCCGGCACTTCGCCACCCACGTAGGACTGCTGGCTGACCAGCTCGGTGCGGCGGAGCTGAGCGACGACGACGTCGATCGGGTGCACAGCGCCGTCCATCAGGTTTTCACCGCGGCGGGGCTGGCGGGCGCACTCGCCACCGGACTGCGACGGCACACCGGTGAGCAGGACTGCCCTCACTACAACGTGCTCACCGACGCGGAATGGGCTCCGCTGGCCGAGGAAGGCCGACACGGACGCAAGGCCGTCTACGGATGTGAGCTGCAGCCCGGCCACGCGGGCGCCCACGCGGCGCACGTCCAGTTGCTGCCCGGACCGGACCGGTTCATCTGGATCCGCTGGGACATCCGCGCCCGCGAACTGGTCACGCTGCCGCCGTGCCCGGCCGAACGCGCCGACTCCGACCCCGACCCGCGCTCACCCTACGGAGACGAGCCGGCGCCGTGCCTGCTGTTCGAGGGGCACGTCGGGCCACACCGTTACTAGTCCAGATCCAGATCGCACTCAGCGGATCACTGGACAGGATGCGCCCCAGGGCTTGATCTGCGACCGTGGCAGATCCGCTCCATGGCCTGCCTCGTTGACGTAGGCACCGCGTGGGCGCGTGCAAGCGGGCTACGCAGCAATCTGCTGTGTTGCCCTAAGGGATCAGCCGTTGTCGAGGCCAGGGCGTGCGGAGGCTCTGCTGGATCCACGCCGAGATCTCGGGGCCATGCACGTCTTCATCGGAAGGCGTCGCCGCCGGGATCGGCGGCTTGCATGGGCTAGGTGGTGGCGGGCCGTTCGGGCACGGGATCGGTGACGCGGCCGCCCTCGTTCTCCCAGGAGGCCGGGTCGTCCCGGCCGGGTGAGCTCTCGTCGGGGGCGGTGGGATGGAGGATGTCGGCGGGATGGACGCCGACCGTGTCCGCGGCGGCGAGCGCGAGCGCGGCCATGGCGGAGCCGACCGCGGTGCGGGGCGGGATGATCAGCAGGGTGACGGGCAGGGTTCCCGCGATGCTCAGGGTGATCAGGTGCGGGTCTGCGCTGCGGAACCAGCCCACTTTGACCTGGCGTCCCCGGGCCGTGGTGCGGCGCGGGATGTGATCCCAGGCGTCCAGATGCAGGCCCACACGGAGGACGTCCCTGTCGAGCCGCTGGTCGACGGCGGAGATGAGGGCGGGCAGTTCGGCGGCGGCATCGCGGGTGCGAGGCCACCACGCCCCGTCGACCGTGCCTCGCCGGTCGAGAACGGCGTTCAGGCTGAGCCTGGGTGCGGATTGGGTTACGAGAACAGGACAGGGCGGGGAGAGGAGTGTGGTCATCATGGTCTGCCTGGCCCTTCAGACCCCTCATCACGGGGCCGGAAGTGTCTATCGCCGCGGGCGACGCCGACCCGAATGCCAACGCTCGAAATGTCCTCGGTATTTTCCATTCTACCTCATTTCGTGTGACGAGAGACACCGAGCCGTCATCCAGGAAAACAGCAGGGGAATCGGCGCTGTTATCGATTGCGGTGATCACCGGGTCGGTGATTGCCTGTTCCCTGTTCTCGCCAGGAAGACCAGCCTGGGGCCAGGTCGCGTTGCGGCCGAGAGCACTCGAAGGGAAGCGCCATGAGCCTGGTAAGTAAGACCAAGTCCAGGACGCGGGGCGTTCAGGGGTGGATCATGCTCCACTTCGGCCGCGCCACCGGAAACCAGCATCTGGAGTCGAAAGGCATGGCCATCCGGCTTGGAAATAGGCCGGGACGGCGCAGCGAGAAAACTGGGAGAATGTTCAAGCGCTGACCCCGGCGACTGGCACGACATCGGGAATATGCCGGTCCAGCCCGACATATTCCCGCTTGGGGTGACCAGTGAATTGCGGACACAAATCTGGAGCACCACGAATCATCTCATTGTCCTGGGCGCAGACGGTTCGGATGCCGCGACCGCGGCTGGCGAGTGGGCGGCCGACGACGCCGCTCGCGCCGGAGGCGCCTGGATCCGCTGGGACATTTGCGCCCGCCGACTGGTCGCGCTGCCGCTGTGCCCGGCCGAACGCGCCGGCCCCGGCTCCCGCTATGGCGACGAGTCGGCGCCGTGCCCGGTGCGGAGGAGGACATCGAACCTCACCGCTATGGAGCCGCCGCAAGCCGACGCGCGCGGCGGCCAGAGCCCGCGTTTCCCAGTCTCGTCCGGGAGCAACTTACCGCCAGGAAATCGCTGCCCTTGTCCTCGGTCACCCCGTGTCGTCCTCGGGATGCTCATCGCCCACACCGGCGTCGAGGAGGTGGGCCCCGGCGTCGTGCAGGGTGATGCCGTGGCCCAGCGCGTGATCAGCAGGCGCTCCTTCCTGTGTCGCGCTGATCGCTCTGAAGTGGGTGTCGCGGGTCGGTCCGTCACCGACGAGGTGGCCGAGCAGATGGCTGGCGCGGTCGTACACGGCCCACCGACCGTCGCCCACTTGGGGCATGGCGTCCGGATTGTCCTTGAGCCACTGCGCGTTGGCCGCGTGATCGGGCCGCCCGCCAGCCTCTTTCGGCTGGGAGGGGGCCACTGCGGCAAGACCTTCGGTTTTGCGAGCACTGCTCATGTCGCGTCTCGCTCCCTGACGATGGCTATCGGCTCCGAGAAATCGAAGGAGCATTCTCAGCCTTTGCAACACAGGGTATGGCACAGATCGCACTCCGCGCGTGATCATAGGCGATATCGAGCCAGCGCGTCGCGGGGCACAACCGCTCCTCATCGGGGATCATCCCTGATAGCCGACCCGAGGCCCGCGGGCTGTCCCCAGCTGGGAGCGGTACGTCGAGCGTGGGAGGAAACGCGTGGCCCAGAGCACATCCGATGGTCAAAGTCGGTGGGGGGCGACGCAGCCAGAGTTCTGGCACGAGGTCTTCGACCATCTGGGTGCCGGCGTGGCCGTGCTTGACTCCGCTGACCGGATCATCGCGGTCAACCCGGCTGCCGAAGAGCTGCTGGGCCGTACCGCGTCGGTGATGAGCGGACAGAACTTTCACGGTCTGCTGCACCGCCACGCCGACGATGCGACCATGCCGGACGAGCCGTGCCAACTGCTCACGGCCCTCACCCGTCACATCCGCGCCCACGGGGTAGACAGCTTCCTGTGCGGGGACGGACATCTCATCCCGGTCACCTGGTTCAGCGATCCCGTGACCAGAAACGGCGAGGTTCTCGGCATGACCGTGCTGTTCACCGGCGACGCAACCGACGGGGAAGCAGCGGTTGGCCTCGCAGCGCATGTGACCGCCCTGGAAGATCTCACCGGCCGACTGGCCTTGGCCACGGAGATCGCCACAGCGCTGGCGCAGACCCTGGACACCGACGAGGCCCTCGCCCGGCTCGGCCGTTTGCTGGTGCCCCGCCTGGCCGACTGGATCGCCATCGACCTGCGAACGGACGAGGGCGTCCAAAGGGCGGCGGTGATCGGACCCGAAAGCCACGACGCCGGACAGGAAGCGTGGCAAGGTCCACTCCCCACGCTGGACGAACGCTCACGTTCCTCTCTGGTACAGGTGTTGCGCGGTGGCGAACCCATCCTGATGGGGCCAGCGGACATCGCTGAACCGCCCGATTCGCCCCTGGCCGCCGTCCAGACAGGATTCCTCAAAGCACACGGCGCAACCTCCGCGGTCATCGTCCCTCTGGGCACTACCCGGCGGGTCACAGGCGCCCTCACCCTGGCCCGTACCGACGCCGGTCGGCCCTTCGACGCCGCCGAGGTGTCCCTGATCGGCGACATCGGGCGCCGCGTCGGCCTGGCCATCGACAACACCCTGCGGTTCGGCCGTCAACGCCAGATCGCCGAGGCCATGCAGCGCAACCTGCTCACCTCCCTGCCTCAACCCGGCCGGCTGCGCCTGGCGGCCCGCTACCAGCCAGCCCCCGTCGGCTCCCAGGTGGGCGGTGACTGGTACGACGCGTTCCTCCTGCGTGACGGTGCGACCGCGCTGGTCATCGGCGACGTCGTCGGCCACGACCTGGCCGCCGCCGCGGGCATGGCCCAACTGCACGGCATGCTGCGCGCCCTGGCCTGGGATCAGACGGAACCTCCCAGCGCCATCATCGACCGCCTTGACCAGGCCGTCCCCGCCATCACGAAGGTCCCTCTGGCCACAGTCATCCTGGCTCGCCTTGAGGGTCCGGATGAGGGTCCCTGGCAACTGCGATGGACCAACGCCGGCCATCCACCGCCACTGCTGGTCACATCCGACGGATGCGCCGAATTCCTCGAACAGGGGCAAGGCCTGCTGCTGGGAACTGGCCTGAACGACGCCGGCCGGCCGAACGCCACGGTCCCCCTGCCTCCTCACTCCACCCTTCTGTTCTACACCGACGGCCTGATCGAGGTCCCCGGCACCGATCTGGACACCGGTCTGGGACGTCTCCGCCGTCACGCGGCCGCCCTGGCCGGCCATTCCCTGGACGACTTCTGCGACCACGTCCTCGCCCGAATGCCTCCTGGCACCGCCGACGACATCGCCCTCTTGGCCGTGCGCATCCCGGCCGCCTCCGACGACCACGGGACTTCGCGTCACGGTGTCAAGGAGCCCGTCACGTGCCGGAACAGCCGTTCCGGGTGATCAATGGCCTGGATCGCGCAGAGGGAGAACGGGCTTTTCGACTCCCCTGTCGTTGTGACGTTGCCCGTAGGGGGCTCATTGCCGGTGCGCAATTGGACGGCTCCGCCGTGGATGAACACGATGAGCGGTCGCTTGCGTCCGTCCGGCCGGGGCGGCCGCACGTTCCCGCGTTCCGCAGCTAATCCATGATCCAGGGCATGTTCGGGTGTGAAACCGCAGGTCGGTGGCTTGCGACTTGGTGGAAACGGCGAAAGGCCCTAGTGACACGACTTCAGCGATAACACCATCACCGTCTGCGCACACGCTGCTACGGTCTGGTGACATGTTCGTCAGGACCACGAGCCGGAAGAACAAAGACGGCACCACGGTGCGATACCTCCAACTCGCCCATAACGAGTGGGATCCCATCGCCAAAGCCGCCAAGATGAAAGTCCTGCACAACTTCGGCCGCGAAGACCAGATCGACCGCGCCGCCGTCGAACGCCTGGTCGGCTCGCTGTGCCGGCTGCTGGACCCGGGCCGCGCCGCCGCCCTAACCTCAGGCGCGGAGCTGACCTTCATCGGCTCGGCCGCCTACGGCGGCCTCTATCTCCTCGACCAGCTGTGGCAGCTGAAGATCGACACGATCATGGCGCGCATCCTGGCCTCCACCCGGCGCAGCCCGTTCACCGAACGGGTGCTGTTCGCGCTGGTCGCCAATCGAGCCCTGGACGCCTCCTCCAAGCTGGCCGCCTCCCACTGGATCGGCCGCAACGCCCACATCGACGGCCTGCCCGCCTGCAGCGACGACGCCTGCTACCGGGCGATGGATTGGCTGCACCAGGTCCAAAACTCCGTGGAGCGCAAGGTGTTCGACCAGGTCGGCACCCTGCTCAACCTAGAAGTCGACCTGCTGTTCTTCGACACCACCTCCACCTACTTCGAGATCGACGAAGGCGATGAGCCGATCGCCCGCGACCAGCGCGGCGTCCCGCTTCCCGACCCCGGCAACACCGGTGAGGAGGACGGCGGCGGACCGGTGATGAAGGGCTTCCGCACCCGCGGCAAGTCCAAGGACCACCGTGACGACCTGCCGCAGATCGTCATCGGCATGGCCGTCACCCGCGACGGCATCCCCGTCCGCATCTGGTCCTGGCCCGGCAACACCACCGACACCGCCCTGATCCGCCAGGTCAAGGACGACATGCGAGACTGGACCCTATCCAAGATCGTGTGGGTCGGTGACCGCGGCTTCGCCTCCGCCGACAACCGCCGCTACCTGCGCCAAGGCGACCACCACTACATCATCGGCGAACGGCTGCGCTCGGGCTCGGCCGAGGCCAAGGCCGCCCTGTCCCGCCAAGGCCGCTACCAGGACGTGGCCGAGAACCTGAAGGTCAAAGAGGTCCGAATCGGCGAGACCGACCGATTCGTGATCTGCTTCAACCCCGACGGCGCCGAACGCGATGCGGCCATCCGGGAACGTCTGGTCACCCAGCTGGAGGAGCTGATCGCCGGCACCGACACGCTCAGCGCCACCAAACGCGCCGAACTGCGCGGCGTCATCTCCACCAAACCCGGCCTGAACCGCTACCTGCGCACCACCCCCAATGGGCTGCTGCGCATCGACGCCGCCAAGGTCAAGGCCGAGACGAACCTGGACGGCAAGTACCTGCTGCGCTGCTCCGACCCCAAGCTGCCAGCCGAGGACATCGCCCTCGGCTACAAGCAACTGCTGGAGGTCGAGCGGGGCTGGCGCGACATGAAACAGGTCATCGACCTGCGCCCGGTCTATCACCGCCTCGAGGAACGCATCCGCGCCCACGTCATCTTGTGCTGGCTGGCCCTGCTGCTGATCCGCATCATCGAGACCACCACCGGCACCACCTGGAGGCGCATCCGCACCGAGTTTGACCTCCTGACGGTGGCCACCTTCACCGGTCCGACCGGCACCTTCCGCCAGCGCGCCGAACTGACCAAGCCCCAGCGCGACATCCTGGCCAAACTCGACATCCCGACCCCAAAGAAGATCGTCGAAGCTACACCCGCCGCAGACGCCTGACCAGCCACGACGCTGGCACCTAGGGCGTGTTTCAGAAGTGGTTGGGTTCATAGCCAGGTGTCGATCACGGCGATGTGAACAGTGGCTTCGTAGCGCACGGCAAGCTTGTCGAATCGGGTGGCCACCGCTCGGTAGCTCTTGAGCCGGTTGATGCCGCATTCCACCGCGTGGCGCAGCTTGTACGACTCGGGGTCGAACGTCGGCGGCCGGCCGCCCTGAGACCCTCTCCTGTGCCGGGCGGCGGCTTGGTCGAGCTTGATCGGGATGGTGGCCTTGATGCCGCGCCTGCGCAGGTAACGGCGGTTGCCGCGCGAGCTGTAGGCCTTATCGGCCAGCACCCGGTCCGGCCGGGTACGGGGCCGGCCACCGCCCAAGCGAGGCACCCGGATGCCCTCCAAGACCGCCGTGAACTGCGGGCTGTCACCCCGCTGCCCGGCGGTCAGCACGATCGACAGCGCTCTGCGGCCCTGCTCGGTGGCCAGGTGCAACTTGGTGCTCAAGCCGCCGCGTGAGCGGCCAAGCCCGTGATCGGCCGGCTCTTCCTGGACCCCGCCCGGCGGCTCGACCTGCAGATCCCCCTTTTCCGCGCCCCGGCGGCGTGCTGATGGGCCCGGCAGACGGTGGAGTCGACACTGACATCCCACGTGATCAGTCCGGCCGCGTCGGCCTGAGCCTGCAAGGCGGTCAGGATCCGCCGCCAGATGCCGGCGCGCTGCCAGCGCCGGAACAACCCATAGATCGTCTGCCAGCATCCGTACCGCTCCGGCACGTCCCGCCACGGCGCACCCACCCGTACCCGCCATCGGATCCCGTCGATGAGCTGCCGTTTTGTCCAGATCGGCGGGCGCCCCGGCTTCCGGCCGACGGGCAGCAGCGGCTCCAGCACCGCCCACTGCGCATCGGTCAGATCAGCCCGCCCCGCCACCGGTAAGGTGTCCACGAGGTCTCCGTGCAGATGGTCTTCTTGGTCGTTGACTCATCTACCGGAGACCTCATCTTTTGTCGATCTACGACGCCCCGCAACCGTCACTCAACTCACTTATGAAACACGCCCTAGTGACACGCCGCATCAGCATGCCTGCAAGCATTTCCGCAGCTCAGGCCACAGATCTGTGTGCTTTTCTCGCTACACATCTGCGGAACGCGGGACGTTCAGGGGCAGGCAATCCACGTCGACATGCATCGTGCTCTTGTCGGGGTATTTCCTCGCTCATGCTGTCGCGGAACTGCGGGCACTGTGACTGCCGACAATGCCGTCCGCGCAGGTTATCCGACTTGTGTGACTTACCGGCGGCGCGTGGCCGATCTGCCGGCAAGCGCCGTGACGTGGTCGCCAGACTGTGCGCGGCTGTCCCAACCCGGATTCGCTCGTTTCTGAGGGATCACCACAGGTTCGTTTGGCCGCGTCAAACCCTCCGGACCGCAAGCCATCCAGGCCCGTCCGCTCGCCAATCGGATGTAGATTCGGAACGGTCAAGTCATGCTATCCGCCCATGGATGCTCGTCGGCACCTGATACGGCATAACACTGCGCGGTATTCTTGAACATTTCGAGTGCTGGCCATGCATGGCATCGCGACACAATAAGGCACGATTCAATGGCGGGACCTCGGCATCGCCATCCCCGATCAGCTGTCAGTGGTCGGCATCCACGACGTCGACCTGATGCAATACCTGCGCCCGGCCGTCACCGCAGTCCGGATGCCCATGTACCAACTCGGCCGGGCCGGTGTCGAGGCGCTGTACGACCTGATCGCGGGGCAGCCAAGCGAAGGCGGTGTCATCACCGACCCCGAACCCGAACCCGAACTCGTGATCCGTGACTCGGCGACTGCTCTGACCCGGATCCCCGATTAGCTAGAGAGGGCTGGAGAGGGAGCCTGAAGAAGCGCCTCCAGTTCCAATCGGCGCCGGCCGACGGGTGTTTCAGTGCATGGGAACGGGTGGCCGTCATGGGTCACCGTAGATGAGCAAGAACGACGGACCGCGGTCGAAGAGGTCGCGGACAGCCGAGAGGCGGTTGGTGCCGCTCTCGGTGTGGCTGTGTTCCGACAACGCGCCCGGAGAGCCCCAGATCAAGGGGCGTCCGCGGGTCGCCGAGTCGGTATGCGAGCGGCATCGCCAGGCCGTCGGGCGGGAGTTGGCGCGGCATCTGATCGGCGCCTGTACCCGTCCAGGTGGGGTCGTCGCGGACGTCTTCACGACGAGCGAGACGGTTCTCGTCGCGGCGGCGGAGATGGAGCGACTGGGCATCGCGTGTGTTCCGCGTCTGCCGGTCGCGCAGCATCTCGCTGGTCGGCTGCGGCAGGATCTCGCGGCGGGTCAGCGGGCTGCGGTGCGGTTGCGTCCGCACGGGCCGGATGAGCTTCGGGAAGCGCTGCTCGGCTTCGAAGGTCGGGTTGAGCTGCTGATCGCGGCTCTGCCCCCGTACCCGGAGTTCGGCTGGCCGACCGGTGCTACGACGGGACGCTCCTGTCCCGCGTGCCGGGCGGAGCAGCCGACGCTCGGCGTGCTGCAACTGGGCCGGTTCCTGGAGGATGCGCGGCATGTCCTCGCGCCGGATGGCCACCTGGCAGTGATCACAACGGCTCGGTATGAGCAGGGCAGGCTGGTGGATCAGGCACCGGGGATCATCCAGCGCGCGGCCCAGGCCGGGCTCACCTACCTTCAGCACGTCATCGCGTTGCGAGTCCCGGTCGAAGGCGATGCGCTCGTCGTGCAGCCAGGGCCGGCGGAGCTGGCGCAGCTTCGCCGTGCTCAGTCCGCAGAGCTGCCGCCCGTGGTGTCGGTGCACGCGGACGTGTGCCTGTTCACCCGCGCCGTCGGAGGTGCTCGGTGAACGAGAACGCTCTGTCGTCGGTGCTGACCACGGGCCAGCTGCAGTCGCGGGTTCAGCGGCGCGGCCGGTATGTGGCGGAGTCGATGAGGCATCCGGGCAAGATGCTCCCGTCGATCGCGGCCCAGGTGATCTACGCGTTCACCGAGCCGGGTGAGCTGGTGGTCGATCCGATGTGCGGGATCGGGACCACCCTGGTGGAGGCCGTGCATCTGGGGCGGGATGCCGTCGGAATGGAGTACGAAGCGGACTTCGCCGGTCTCACCGCGGCGAACGTCCAGCACGCCCGCTCTCAGGGAGCGTCGGGGAGTGCCCGGGTGACCTGTGGAGACGCGAGGAACATCGCGACCGTCTTCACCAGCCTGCGGGGCGAGGCTGCGCTGGTGCTGACCTCTCCGCCGTACGGGGCGCATACGCATGGGCATGTCCGCTCTGGCAGCCGGGACGGTGGTGGGCCGGTCGAGAAGTGGAACCACCGCTACTCCACCGACAAGGGCAACCTCGCTCACCGGCGATTGCCCGAGCTGATGGAGGGCTTCGGACAGATCCTCGAAGGATGCGGCGAACTGCTGCGGCCAGGTGGTGTGGTCGCGATCACCGTTCGGCCGATCCGCGTCGATGGGCAACTCGTCGACCTCCCCGGCCAGGTCATGGCGACGGCTGAGGAGGCCGGGCTGGTGCTCACCCACCGTCTGGTGGCGTTGCTGTGCGGGCTACGCGATGGCGGGCTGGTGAACCGGGCGTCGTTCTTCCAGATGTTGGAAGCCTGGCGGAGCCAAGAGAAAGGGCTGGCGGTGTGCGCCGCGGCCCACGAGGACCTGCTCATTCTGCGCAAACGAGGCGGTGAGGCTTGATGGCCACATCCTCTCCCTGTACGACGCGAGGGCTGGGCTGCTCCTCGTTTTCCACAGGCTGTGCACGACCGTGTGCGGCCCGACAGGCAGGAGACCGTGTCCAGACCATGATTGACATCGGTCATCGAGGCGAGCGCTCATGGAGGACCGCCGGGGGCGGGCGGGCCCGTTGGGTCCGGACCGGGCGGCGGTGGGCGCGGGGACCCGTTCCAAGCGGGAGCGAGTCGTGAGCGGCGCAGAAACCAAGCTGCGGCTGGTCGCGCCGGGCAAGGAGGTGAGGCTCACTCCCGGCGCGGCCGGTGTGCTGCTGCGGATCCTGCTCAAAGCCGTCGCCCGCGCCAAGCAGCCACAGACCGCGAAGGAGCGACAGAGATGACGATCAGGTTCGGCTTCTACGGCCGGGTGTCGACCGAGGACAACCAGGACCCGGAGGCCTCACGGGCCTGGCAGTTGCACCGCGCGCGGGCGCTGATCGAGTCGCGGGGCGGGGAGGTCGTCGCGGAGTTCTTCGACGTCGACAAATCCCGCTCGATCCCCTGGCAGCTCCGGCCGCACGCGGCGGCGCTGATCGAGGAGCTGAAGGACCCGCGGCGGGACTTCGACGCGGTGGTGATCGGGGAGCCGCAACGGGCCTTCTACGGCAACCAGTACAGCCTGACGTTCCCGTTGTTCGAGCACTTCGGCGTGCCGTTGTGGGTGCCCGAGGTCGGCGGGCCGATCGATCCGGCCAACGAGGCCCACGACATGATCATGGGCGTGTTCGGCGGGCTGTCGAAAGGCGAGCGGAACCGCATCAAGATCCGGGTACGTGCTGCCATGGCGGCGATCACCGCGACCGAGGGAAGGTTTCTCGGCGGGCGTCCCCCGTACGGCTACAGCCTTCAAGACGCCGGTCCGCACCCGAACCCCGGTAAGGCGGCTGATGGGCGGAGGCTGCGGCGGCTGGTGGCCGACCCGGTCACCTCACGGGTGGTGCGGTGGATCTACAGCGAGTTCCTCAAGGGGCGGGGCTACCTGGACATCGCCGAGGACCTGACGCTGCAGGGCATTCTGTCGCCGTCGGCCAGTGACCCTGAGCGGAACAAGCACCGCGATCAGCGGGCGTGGTCGAAGTACGCCGTCCGGGTCATCCTCACCAACCCGCGCTACACCGGCCACCAGGTGTGGAACAAGCAGCGCAAGGACGAGATCCTCCTGGACGTGGAGAACGTCGCGCTGGGCACGACGACCAAGCAGCGATGGAACACCAAGGACCAGTGGATCTGGTCGGAACATCCCGTTCACGACGCGATCGTGAGCGTCGACGAGTATCAGCGGGTCCAGGAGATCCTCTCGAAGCGCGCGCACGGCCAGTTCAGCCAGCGTCCGCACCCCACCCGGCGTCCGTACGCCTTCCGGGGGGTGCTGTTCTGCGGGTACTGCGAGCGCCGGATGCAGGGCAACTGGAACAACCATCAGGCGTATTACCGGTGCCGCTTCCCTGCTCAGTACGCCATCGTCAACGAGCTCGACCATCCCAAGGTCGTCTATCTGCGGGAGTCGGAGATCCTTGATGAGGTCGATGGCTGGCTGGGAACCGAGTTCGGACCGGACAGACTGGAGCACACGATCGCGGCCATGGCCGAGCAGGTGATCGACCCGAACGAAGCGGCCCTGATGGACTTGCGGAAACGGCTGTCGAAGTGTGACCGCAAGCTCATCCAGTACCGCTCCGCCCTCGACGCCGGAGGCGACCCCATCGAGATCTCTTCGTGGATCAACGAGACGAAGAGCGAACGCGCCCACCTGGAGGGGGAGCTGAAAGCCGTTCCGGCCGCGCAGCGCATCAGCGTCGCCGAGATCAGGTCGATGATCAAGGAGGTCGGGGACGTGGTACGGCTGGTCGGTGAGGCGGACCCGGACGACAAGGCCGACCTCTACACCCAGCTCGGGCTGAAGCTCACGTACTACCCAGAAAAGCAATATGTGGAGGCCCGGATCAATCCGGAACCCCCACATGTGCGAGCGGTGTGTGTCCGAGGGGGGACTTGAACCCCCATGCCCCGCAAAGGGCACTAGCACCTCAAGCTAGCGCGTCTGCCTATTCCGCCACCCGGACGTGGTGCCTGCACGCGAGACCGTCATCCCGCGTCGGCTCCGTAAGGTTAGCAAACCTTTCGGGGTGCGTCATACCAGCTATGGGGAGAGACGCCATGCGTGACGCACAGGTCGCCGGGAGCAGGCCGTGTCATGGGGCGCGAGGGTGGTTCGCGGGGGTTTGGGCGGGCGGGCTTGACCAGTTGCTGGATCTCCGGTGAAAAGCGCTTGCGACAACCTTGAGTAGTGCTACGGTTACGGACCGTTGAGGGGTTGTCATGCGACCGGCCCTTGCGCCGGTCGTCCTTTCGGGAGGTCACGTGGCACGCATGACCGCACAGCGGCAGAGGGAGCGGTCCCTCGCTGTGCGGAGCGTGCCCACCGGCGCCCGCCGGGTTGACCGGATGGCGCGGTTCGCGGCCGTCGCTCGTCGGGTCCTGGTGCGTGCGGTTGCAGTCGGCGGTCTTGTGGCCGCCGGCTGGCTGCTCGCCGTGGTCTTCCAGATGCTCACCGCCGCTCCCGCGGCCGCGGATTCCATCGCGGCGACAGGGACGGCGATAGGAGCGGCGTCAGGAAACGGCTCATCCCTCGCGGTCGTGGCGTCCGACGACGCCGAGGCCATGGCGGGGCTGACGGTCGACGGGCTCACCAGCCAGTCGGACCACGGTCTGCCGTCGCCCGGCCCCACCGGCCAGATTCTCGACACCGACGGTCTGGTGCCCACCGGCGGTGGCAACGGCCCGTTCGGGCCGAGCATGGGGGATGTCACACGGTACGGGTTCGACCCGCGGCTCGATGTGAGGCGCGTCGTTCCCGCTTACGTGCGACCCCCTGTCGTCCGCGCAGCGGCGGACGACCCTTCTTTCTCACCTGACTAATCCCCGCCACAAGGTTCCGGCCCTTTCCGGCCGGCGGCGGAGCGTGGCCGAGTTCCCCTCCGTCAGCGGGTGACATGTCGATCACTTCAGCAGGTTCGCGCTCCCCGGGGTTTCCGCTGTGCTCTCGCATGGCTCCGGGCCGGCCGCGGGCTGTCAGGTAATTCCCCCCAAACATCAGTAGGAGCATTCTCATGCGTACATGGGCGAAGGCTTCCACCCCCGCGGCGCTGCTCGCCGTGGCGGTCCTGTCGTTCGGCGGCGGCACGGCTTCGGCCGACACCGACGGCGACCACTCCATCGGCGGCGGCAACCAGGTCAACCTGCCGGTCTCGCTGCCGATCGACATCAGCGGCAACGCCGTCGGCGTGGCCGGCGACTCCACCGCCACCTCGGCGGGCGGCGCGTCGGTCGTCGACCAGGGCAGGGGCGGCATCTCCGACCGGACCTCCGGCGAGTCGAGCGTGCTCGGCGGCAACCAGATCAACGCGCCGATCAGCGCGCCGGTCAACGCCTGCGGCAACGCGGTTTCGCTGTTCGGCAACTCCGACGCCGGGTGCAAGGGCGGCGCGACCGTGCGCAAGTCCGGCAAGGGCGGCGCGGGCGGCAACCGCACCTCCGGTGACCGCAGCATCATCGGCGGCAACCAGATCAACGCGCCGATCTCGGCCCCGATCAACGCCTGCGGCAACGCCGTGGCGATCTTCGGGGACGCGGCCGCGGGCTGCCAGGGCGGGGCCTCGGTGCGCAACACCGGTACGGGAGCGGGCGGCAACACCACGTCGGGCCGCGGCTCGGTGCTCGGCGGCAACCAGGTGATCGCGCCGATCAGCGCGCCGGTCAACATCTGCGGCAACTCGGTGGCCGCGTTCGGCGACGCGTTCGCCGGGTGCCGGGGCGGCGCGTCCGTCACCAACGACGGCGGCCGCCGCCACCAGAGCCACGGCTATCAGCGCGGCTCCACCGGCAACGACACCGACGGCCGGTTCGGCGCGGGCAGCGGCAACCAGGTCGTGGCCCCGATCAACCTGCCGATCACCGCCTGCGGCACCTCGGTCGGCAACGCGACCTCCGGGTGCAAGGGCGGGGCGAGCGTCCACAACAAGGGAGGCAGCTCCGGCGCCGGCGGCAACAGGACGTCCGGCCGGTCGGGCGTGCTCTCCGGCAACCAGATCGTGGCCCCGATCACCGCCCCGGTCAACGTCTGCGGCAACGCGGTCGCCGTGGCGGGTGACGCGTTCGCCGGGTGCGTCGGCGGCGTCTCGGTGAAGAACGGCGGCAAGGGCGCGGGCGGCAACAGGACGTCCGGCCGGTCCGGCGTGCTCTCCGGCAACCAGATCGTGGCCCCGATCACCGCCCCCATCAACGCCTGCGGCAACGCCGTGGCGGCGCTCGGCAAGTCCGAGGCTCACTGCAAGGGCGGGGCGAGCGTGCACAAGAGCGGCGGCTCCGGCGCGGGCGGCAACAGGACGTCCGGCCGTTCGGGCGTGCTCGCCGGCAACCAGCTGGTCGCGCCGATCACCGCCCCGGTCAACGTCTGCGGCAACGCCGTGGCCGTCCTGGGCGACGCCGCCGCCGGGTGCCTCGGCGGCGCCCACGTGGGCCGCCCCGGCCCCGGCAAGGGCTACCGCCACAACACCCCGCTGGCCGGCAAGGCGCACCAGAGCGGCGGCGGCATGGTCCCCGCCCTGCCCGTGCTGCCCGCGCTGAGCGGCGCGCAGGGTCTCGGCAACGCCTCCCAGCAGATGAGCGGCGGCGGCCTGCCGGTCGTCGGCGACGTCGTCGGCCAGCTCGGCCTGCCGCAGGTGCCGGGCATGCCCGGCCTGCCGTCGACCCCGGCCACGCCCGCCAAGTCGGCCAAGCCTGCCAAGCCGTCCAAGAAGCACACCGCGGGCTCCGCGAACCCGGCCACCGAGCTGGTCGCCGCCACCCCGGTCGGCGGCACGGTCAAGTCGCTCACCCGCGGCCTGCCCGCCGGCGACCTGGGGCTGATGAGCGCCGCCCAGCCCGCGGGCGTCACCGGGATGTCCGCCGCCTCGCTGCTGGCCCTGGCGCTGGGCGGGCTGTTCGCGGTGACGGCGACCCTGTTCGCGGCCACCCGCCGGTTCCGTCCCACCAGCAAGTGACACCCGCTGAGCGACCCGCGCCTCGGATAGCTCATAGGTAGGTGTCCGCATACGGCCGCTGCCCCTGGAAGCCGTCCAGGGGCAGCGCGCGCTGAACGCTTTGCCCGTTCCGGGGGCGCGGCCCGGGACGGGCAAAGCCATGCCCGGGTGTTCAGCCTGGGCGTGCGAGGGTGCTGCGCACCCGTACGATCTTGCGCCGGAGGCGTACGTGCCTGCTGCCGTCCGCGTGCTTGCGCACTCGGGCGAGTTCCCACTTGCCGTACTCTGCATGCTCGGTCAGCAGCTGACGTGCGGCTTCTCGGGAGAGGTCGCGCGGGATGAAGAGATCCATGTAGGAGTAGTCGAGCACAACGATTAGTCTCCAGGGTGAGTCAGGGCGCCATGCCGCTCGATGGGCCTATTCTGCGTGCTCGTGGATGGACCCGGAAGCCAGTGGGTAGCCCGGGGGAAGGAAATTTCCGAGCGAGGGGTTACCTTTCAGATCTATGCCGGACGTCCGGCAGGGGGACTGCAAGCGAACAGCGAGGTAGGAAGCAGCGTGCCAGCCAACAACGGCAGTGCCGGCGTAAGACGTCTGGTGATCGTCGAGTCGCCCGCCAAGGCGAAGACCATCGGCGATTACCTCGGCACCGGCTACATCGTCGAGTCGAGCATCGGCCACATCCGTGATCTGCCGGAGAAGGCCGACGACATCCCCGAGAAGTTCAAAGGGGAGTCGTGGGCACGCCTCGGCGTGAACGTCGAGCACGACTTCGAGCCGTTGTACGTGGTCAACCCCGACAAGAAGGCGCAGGTCAGCAAGCTGAAGCAGCTGCTGAAGGACGCCGACGAACTCTACCTGGCGACTGACGAGGACCGCGAGGGCGAGGCGATCGCCTGGCACCTGCGCGAGGTGCTCAAGCCGAAGGTGCCGGTGCACCGGATGGTGTTCCACGAGATCACCCGGCAGGCCATCCGCGACGCCGTCGCCAACCCCCGTTCGCTCAACCTGCGCCTGGTCGACGCCCAGGAGACTCGCCGCATCCTCGACCGCCTCTACGGCTACGAGGTCAGCCCGGTCCTGTGGAAGAAGGTCAAGCCGCGGCTGTCCGCCGGCCGCGTCCAGTCGGTGGCGACCAGGCTGGTGGTGGAGCGAGAGCGTGACCGCCTGGCGTTCACCGCAGCCCACTACTGGGACCTGCAGGCGCTGTTCGACAGCGGCAAGCCGGAGGAGCGGCCGCGCGACTTCAGCGCGACGCTGACCGGCGTCGACGGCAAGCGGGTGGCCCAGGGCCGCGACTTCGCCAGCACCGGGCAGCTGAAGAACGCCGACGTGCTCCACTTGTCGGAGCAGGCCGCCGGCGAGCTGGCCGCCAGGCTCGGCGACTCGTCGTTCGCCGTCAAGTCCGTCGAGCGCAAGCCGTACACGCGCAAGCCGTACGCGCCGTTCCGGACGACCACGCTGCAGCAGGAGGCCAGCCGCAAGCTGGGCTTCTCCGCCAAGTACACGATGCAGGTGGCGCAGCGCCTCTACGAAGAGGGCTACATCACCTATATGCGGACCGACAGCATCACGCTGTCGGAGACCGCCGTGCAGGCCGCGCGCTCGCAGGCGATCAAGCTGTACGGCGCCGCGTACGTCCCCGACAAGCCGCGCCTCTACAGCAGCAAGGTCAAGAGCGCGCAGGAGGCGCACGAGGCGATCAGGCCGTCCGGCGAGGAGTTCCGCACGCCGGGCGAGACCGGGCTGAGCGGCGACAGGTTCCGGCTCTACGAGCTGATCTGGCAGCGGACCGTGTCGTCCCAGATGAAGGACGCGGTCGGCGAGTCGATCCAGGTCAAGGTGGGCGGCCGGTCGTCGGCGGGCGAGGACGTCGAGTTCGCCGCCTCCGGCCGGACGATCACGTTCTACGGGTTCCTCAAGGCGTACGTGGAGGGTCACGACGACCCGGCGACCGACCGCGACGACTCGGAGAAGCGGCTGCCCAACCTGGCGGAGGGCGACGCGCTCACCGTCTCGCGGCTGGACGTCGCCGCCCACTCGACCAAGCCGCCGGCCCGCTACACCGAGGCGTCGCTGGTCAAGGAGCTGGAGGATCGGGAGATCGGCCGTCCGTCGACGTACGCGTCGATCATCGGCACGATCCTCGACCGGGGCTACGTGTTCAAGAAGGGCACGGCGCTGGTGCCGTCGTTCCTCGCCTTCGCCGTGGTCAACCTGCTGGAGCAGCATTTCGGCAACCTGGTCGACTACGACTTCACGGCCGACATGGAGAAGGTGCTCGACGACATCGCCAACGACCGGGCGGAGCGGGTGCCGGAGCTGCAGCGCTTCTACTACGGCGGCGACGGCGACGAGGGCCTCAAGGAGATGGTCACCGACCTGGGCGACATCGACGCCAAGGAGATCAGCTCCTTCCCGATCAGGGGCACCGACATCGTCATCCGGGTCGGCCGATACGGCCCGTACCTCGACCGTGAAGGCACCCGCGTCAACGTCCCCGAGGACATGACCCCCGACGAGCTCACCGCGGAGAAGGCCGAGGAGCTGATCTCGCGCCCGACCGGCGACCGCGAGCTCGGGCCCGATCCGGTGACCGGTCACCTGATCGTGGCCAAGGACGGGCGGTTCGGGCCGTACGTGACGGAGGTGCTGCCGGAGGAGGCGCCGCCCGCCGAGGGCGAGAAGAAGCGGCGCACGAAGAAGGCCGACGCGCCCAAGCCGCGCACGAGCTCCCTGTTCAAGACGATGTCGCTCGACACGATCACGCTGGAGGACGCGCTCAGGCTGCTGTCGATCCCGCGCGTGGTGGGCGAGCTCGACGGTGAGCAGGTGGTGGCGCACAACGGCAAGTTCGGGCCCTACCTGAAGAAGGGCTCCGACTCGCGGTCGCTCGGGTCCGAGGAGGACCTGCTCACAGTCACGATCGACCAGGCCAAGGAGCTGTTCGCGCAGCCGAAGCAGCGGGGCAGGGGGCGGGCCGCGGCCGCGCCGCCGCTGCGCGAGCTGGGCGATGACCCCCACTCCAAGAAGCCGGTGGTGGTCAAGGAGGGCCGGTTCGGTCCGTACGTCACCGACGGCGAGACCAACGCCTCGCTCCGCAAGGGCGACACGGTGGAGGAGATCACCATCGAGCGGGCGGCGGAGCTGCTGGCCGAGCGGCGCGACCGCGCGCCCGCTCCGAAGAAGACGTCCACCAGGAAGGCTCCGGCGAAGAAGCCGGCCGCGAAGAAGAAGCCCGCCACCAAGTCCTGAGAGGGCTCTCAGGGGGCGGACCGCGCCGGTTCGGGGCCGCTCATAGCATGACGGCGTGGCGTTCCTGTTCGTGGTCCTGGGCGTGTTAGCCGGGGTCCACTTCTACCTGTGGCATCGGCTGGTGCGGGCGACGACGCGGCCGGGGGCGGCGCGCGGGCGGCTGACCTTCGCGGTGGCAGGGCTGTTCGTGCTCGTGGTGGTCACGTTCGTGGCGCAGCGGGTGCCGTGGCTGTCGTGGCTGGCCTGGCCGGGCTTCATGTGGGTCGCGGTCATGTTCTACCTGTTCTGGATCCTGCTGGTGCTGGAGGTGCCGCGGGCGGTGCTGGCGGCGGTGCTGCGCGCGAGGGAGCCCGTGCCCGCGGGCGGAGCCGTCCTGGTCGCCGACGCGCCCGCCGACCCCGGCAGGCGGCTGTTCATCGGGCGGGCGACCGCGCTGGCCGCCGGGTTGGGCGTGCTGGGCACGGTCGGGTACGGGGTGACGCGGGCGCTCGGCGACCCGGTGATCGAACGCGCCTCGGTCACCCTGCCGGGGCTCGACTCCCGGCTGAGCGGCCTGCGGTTCGCCGTGGTGAGCGACATCCACCTGGGCCCGCTCACGGGAAAGGCGCACACCGAACGCATCGTCCGCATGATCAACGGGCTCGAGGCCGACGTGGTGGCGATCGTCGGCGACATGGTCGACGGCACGGTCGAGGCACTCGGGCCGCTGGCCAGGCCGCTGCGAGACCTGGAGTCCCGGTACGGGTCCTACTTCGTGACGGGCAACCACGAGTACTACACGGCCAACGGGCCGGGCGAGTGGGTCGAGGAGCTGAGCGACCTGGGGGTGCGCTCGCTGCGCAACGAGCGGGTGGAGATCCGCCACCAGGGCGCCGTGCTGGACCTGGCCGGGGTGAACGACGTCACCGGCACGGCCGGAGGCGACGGCCCCGACTACGCCGCGGCGCTCGGCGGCCGTGACGAGAGCCGCCCGGTCGTGCTGCTCGCGCACCAGCCCGTGCAGGTGGCCGAGGCCGCCCGTCACGGCGTCGACCTGCAGCTGTCCGGTCACACGCACGGCGGGCAGATGGTGCCGTTCAACCTGATCGTGCCGCTGCAGCAGCCCGTGGTGTCAGGGCTCGCCGCGGTGGACGGGGTCCAGGTGTACGTGACGCGCGGCGCCGGGTTCTGGGGCCCGCCGGTGCGGGTGGGGGCGCCGCCCGAGATCACGCTGCTGGAGATTCGCTAACCGGCTGCGTTCGGTCGGCTACATGCTGTAGTATCCCGGCGGATACTTCGGAGGTGGTCACTCATGTCTTCCCCCGGTGGAGGGCTGCCCGACGTCACTTTCTGGGCCGCTCGCGGCGCCCTGCTGCTGAAGCAGGCGCGCCACGAGGCCAGCATGCGCCAGCAGCAGCTGGCGGGGGTGTGCGGCACGTCACGCACCACGCTGTCGGCCTACGAGCACGCCCGCAAGTCGCCCACGCTGGAGACCGCGGGGCGCATCCTCGACGCGGCGGGGTTCCGGCTGGCGCTGGAGCCGAAGGTGGAGTTCACCGGCGGCGTCCCCAACAGGCTGCCGCGGCTGCCGGTCGGCCAGGCGCTCGGCCGGGTGCGGGTGCGCGAGCGGGCCTACGACCTGTCCGTGCGCGAGCAGCGCCGCCAGGCATACTCGGCGCTGCTGCGCGACGGCGACTCCGAGCAGCTGCTCACGTACGTCGACGAGCTGCTGCTGGTCGACCTGTGGGACGAGCTCGACCTGCCGGCGGGCGTGCGGTCGCGCTGGGCGCCGGTCATCGAGCGGGCCAGGGCGCGGATGTGAAACGACGGCGTGCCCCCGGCGATGTTGTTGGTGGGGCCCATTCGCCCGGTGTGCCATGCGCACCAGGCCATGGACGTACTACCCTCAGCGACGACCAGTCCGTTATTTCCGGACTCGTCGCTGTCATCCCACTCCCAGAACACCTGGATACGCTGACATCATGACCGCCATCGGCCGAAGCCGTCAGGCTCACGTGCTGGCCAACGCCCCCTTCCGCAGGTTGTGGGCGGCCATGTCGGTGTGCAGCCTGGGCGACTGGCTCAACCTCCTCGCGCTCACCGCGCTGGCGGGAAACCTCACCCAGGGCGACTTCCGCACGCAATCGCTCGCCATCGGCGGCGTGTTCGTCGCCAAGATGCTGCCCGCCGTGCTGCTCGGGCCGCTGGCGGGGGCCTTCGCCGACCGGTTCGACCGGCGGCTGACCATGGTGTTCTCCGACGTGGCCCGGTTCGCCGTGGTGCTGTCGATCCCGGTGGTCAACAGCTACCAGTGGGTGATCATCGCCACCGTCCTGGTGGAGTGCGTCAACCTCTTCTGGGTGCCGGCCAAGGACGCCACCGTTCCCAACCTGGTGCCCAAGCAGCAGCTCGAGTCGGCCAACCAGCTCAACCTGCTGGTCACGTACGGGAGCGCGCCGGTCGCGGCGGCCGTGTTCGCGATGCTGTCGGTGGTGGCCGACGTCGGCCGCAGCGTGGTGCCGCTCCTGGCCGGGCTCGACCCCACCGCCCTGCCGCTGATCGTGAACGCGGGCGCCTACCTCGTGTCGGCCGCCCTGATCTTCACGCTGCGCGACATCCCCAAGCGCGACGGGGCGATCTCCACGCCGTCGGTGCTCAGGCAGATCGTCGACGGGTGGCGGTTCGTCGGCGGCAACCGCCTGGTCCGCGGGCTGATCATCGGCATGCTCGGCGCGTTCGCGGCGGGCGGCGCGGTCATCGGCGTCGCCAAGCTCTACGTCGAGGACCTCGGCGGCGGCGACGCGGCCTACGGCGTGGTGTTCGGCGCGGTCTTCGTCGGCATGGCGCTGGGCATGTTCTTCGGGCTGCGGCTGCTCAGCGGCCTGTCGCGGCGGCGGCTGTTCGGGCTGTCGCTGGTCGTGGCCGGGTTCGTGCTGGCCGCCATCGCGCTGGTCCACAACCTGGTGATCGTGGTCATCCTGACCGTGATGCTCGGGGCCTGCGCCGGCATCGCCTGGATCATCGGCTACACGCTCATCGGCCTGGAGGTCGAAGACGGCCTGCGCGGGCGCACGTTCTCGTTCCTGCAGTCCACGGCACGGGTGACGCTGCTGCTGGTGGTCTCCGTGGCCGGCCCGCTGGCGGCGCTGTTCGGCCGGCGCGGCGTGGACGTGGGCGCGCTGAGCTACGAGTTCAACGGCACCAACCTGGTGCTCCTGCTCGGCGGCGTGCTGGCGGTGGTCGTCGGCGTGCTCAGCCTGCGCCACATGGACGACAGGAAGGGCGTGCCGATCCTGACCGACCTGATCACGGCCGTGCGGGGGAAGAGCTTCCGCGGCGAGCCGGCCGAGCGGATGCCGGGGCTGTTCGTGGCCTTCGAGGGCGGCGAGGGGTCGGGCAAGACCACCCAGGCCAGGATGATCGCCATCTGGCTGCGCGACCAGGGCTACGACGTGGTGCAGACCCGCGAGCCCGGCGCCACCAAGGTCGGCATGCGGCTGCGCGCCATCCTGCTCGACGCCGCCGAGCGCGGCCTGTCGGGGCGGGCCGAGGCGCTGCTCTACGCGGCCGACCGGGCCGAGCACGTCGAGAAGGTCATCCGGCCGGCGCTCTACCGGGGCGCGATCGTGGTGTGCGACCGCTACGTCGACTCCTCGCTCGCCTACCAGGGCGCGGGCCGCTCCCTCGACCCCGACGACGTCTCCAAGGTCAACGCCTGGGCGACCGGCGGGCTCGTCCCGCACCTGACCGTGCTCATCGACACCCCGCCCCAGGTCGGGCTCACCAGGCTCGGCGGGGCGGCCGACCGGATCGAGTCGGAGCCGCTGGAGTTCCACGAGCGGGTGCGCAAGGAGTTCCGCGCGCTGGCCGCCGCCGCGCCCGACCGCTACCTGGTCGTCGACGGGACGCTGCCCCCGGAGCAGATCACCGCGGTCGTCCAGGACCGGATACGCGAGATCCTGCCCGACCCGGTGCCGCGCGAGGCCGAAGACGTCACGGGCACGATGCCCGCCATCCGCGACTAGCCTTGTCGCGTGGGCGTCTTCGATGACCTGGTGGGGCAGGACCGGTCCGTCTCCGTGCTGTCGCGTGCCGCCGCGGCGGCGGCGGAGGTCGTGGCGGGCGGGCGCGGCGCGGGCATGACCCACGCCTGGCTGTTCACCGGCCCGCCGGGCGCGGGCCGCGAGGACGCGGCGCGGGCGTTCGCGGCGGCGCTGCTCTGTCCCGACGGTGGCTGCGGCCACTGCGACCAGTGCCACCAGGTGCTGATCGGCTCCCATCCCGACCTGGAGCAGGTCCGTCCCGCCGGGCTCTCTTACGGCGTCAAGCAGACCCGCGAGCTGATCCTGCGGGCGGCGGGCGCGCCGACGCAGGGCCGCTGGCGGGTGATCCTGTTCGAGGGCGCCGACCGGGCCACGGAGTCGGCGGCCAACGCCCTGCTCAAGGCCATCGAGGAGCCGCCGCCGCGCACGGTGTGGCTGCTCTGCTCCCCGGCCCCCGACGACCTGATGATCACCATCCGGTCCCGCTGCCGGCTCGTCACCCTGACCACGCCGACCACCGAGGCGGTGGCGCACGTCCTGGCCACCCGCGACTCCGTGCCCCCCGACATCGCCCGCTTCGCCGCCCGCGCCGCCCAGGGGCACCTCCCGCGCGCCCGCGCGCTGGCGCTGGACGAGGGAGCGAGGGCCAGGCGCGAGGCCGTCCTGGCCATCCCGCGGTCGCTGACCGGCGTCGGCGAGTGCGTGACGGCCGCCGAACGCCTGGTCAAGACCGCCGAGGAGGAGGCCGCCGCGGCGACCGCCACGCTCAACGAGTCCGAGACGAGCGAGCTGCGCAAGGTCTACGGCGAGGGCTCCACGGGCAAGGGCCTCAACCGCGGCCTCGTACGCGGGGGAGCGGGCGCCCTGAAGGAGCTGGAAGACCGGCAGAAGTCCCGCGCCACCCGCATCAAACGCGACTCGCTCGACGCGGCGCTGCTGGAGCTGGTGTGGTTCTACCGCGACGTGCTGGCCATGCAGCTCGGCGCCACGGGCGAGCTGGCCAACGACGACCTCCGCTTCGACCTCGACCAGCTCGCCCGCACGACGACGCCGGAGGAGACGCTGCGCCGCGTCGACGCGGTCATGCGCTGCCGCGAGCGCCTCGACCTCAACGTCAACCCGCAGATCGCCGTCGAGTCGATGATGCTGGCACTTCGCGTGTGAAGGCGTGTCGATTCTCCGTTCTCTCGTTCGACGCGTAGGTGAGTCGAATGAGAGGACGAGATCATGCGTAAGATCATCGAGCAGGGCGTCGTGACGCTGGACGGGGTCATCAGCACCCCGCAGGAGTGGGTCGTGCCCAACTGGTCCGGCGAGTATGAGGCCATCTCACGGGACCTGCTGTTCTCCGTGGACGCCCTGCTGTACGGGCGCGTCTCCTACGAGGCGCACGCGCAGGTGTGGCCGGGCATGGAGGAGGGGTACGGCGAGTACGCCGTCAGGATGAACAGCCTGCCCAAGCACGTCGCCTCACGGACGCTCCGCGAGACCACCTGGAACGCCACGCTGATCGACGGTGACGTGGCCGAGGGGGTCGCCAAGCTCAAGGAGCAGCCCGGCGGGACCATCCTGAAGGTCGGCACGGGCGGTGAGCTGAGCCGCACCCTGCTGGAGCACCGGCTGGTCGACGAGTACCTGTTCTGGCTGTTCCCGACGATCGCCGGCGGCGGCGAGCGGCTCTACGACGGCATCCCCACGACCCACCTGAAGCTGGTGGACGTGAAGCGGATCGACTCCGGCATCCTGGGGCTCACGTACGTCCCCAAGTGAGGCAGCGCCCGCTTGGGCATCCTCGCCGACGAGATCAAAGTCTGATAGCCCCGGCCCTCTCACGCTCACGCGACCGCACACGTAATGTGTCAACGAAGGCCGTAAGAACCCCCGAGGCCGTCAGGAGGCGAGCACGAGCCCATGGGAATGATCATGGCCGTGAGCTTCACCCGCTACGGACGGCTCTACTACCTGGATCCCGGCGGGCACAGCCCGAAAGTGGGCGACAAGGTCCTGGTCCCGACCGACGCCGGGCCCGAGGTGGCGGAGTGCGTGTGGGCGCCGCAGTACACGAGCGAGGAGATCACCGGGCTGCCGGTGTGTGAGGGCATAGCGGGCGAGGAACACCTGACCCGCGACGAGACGAACAAGCGCCGCCGGGCCGAGGCCCGCAGCGTCTCCAAACGACTGATCAAACGCCACAGCCTGCCGATGAAGGTGGTGGGCGTCGACTTCCTGGACAAGGAGAACGTCTACACGGTCTATTTCTCCGCCCCGCACCGGGTCGACTTCCGCGCTCTCGTACGGGACCTGGCCCGCAACCTGCGGGCCAGGGTGGAGCTCCGCCAGATCGGGCCCCGCGACGAGGCCCGCCTCCAGGGCGGGATCGGGCCGTGCGGGCGGGACCTGTGCTGTGCGACCTTCTTGAAGGACTTCGAGCCGGTGTCGGTTCGCATGGCCAAGGACCAGGATCTTCCGGTCAATCCGCTGCGGATCGCCGGGGCCTGCGGGCGGCTGATGTGCTGCCTGAAGTACGAGCATCCGCTGTACGTCGAGACCCGGTACAAGATGCCTCGCTCCGGCAGCCGCGTGACCACGCCGCAGGGCGACGGAACCGTGATCGGGCACAACATTCCGGCCGACACGGTCACGGTCCGTCTGGACGACGGGGGGCGGCGCTGCGCGTGCCCGTCGGCGTCCGTCTGCTCGCCGCGGCAGCAGCACGACAAGATGTACGGCGCAGGGAAGGATCTTACGGAGTAAGCGGCGTCACCGTTCGATTACTGTTCGTCACTCTCGGGTAGGCATGGCCTGTCGGGGGGTGAACCGTGAATTTCACGATGAGTGTGATCTTCCGCACCATACCACTGGTCATGGGCGTCATCTGCGCCGCGTACGGCCTGTACGTCTACGCGGGAGGCCCGAACTCCAACCATTTCGTGGCCGGTCACGTGGTCGTGGCCCTGGCGGCCATCTGCTACGCGCTCTTCACCACCGCGGCCACGATCATCCGTCAGCTGATCGACCGCTACAACAAGATCTGGCGCGTCTCCTGCCCGTCAGCGGGTACGCGGTCGCCCTGTTCACGATCATCTACGGGATCGTCCTCATCACCCGAGGTGGGGCACCCCAGAACCTGGTGGCCGGTCACGTGGTCGCCGGCGTCGGCCTGATCAGCGTCTGCGTCAGCACCGTGGCCACCGCCTCGACCAGCTTCTCCCTCATCTCGGTCAACGACGCCCGGAAGCGGGAGGACGAGGCGCCCATGGAAGCCTATTCGGCGACCACGGGGAAGATCCTCATCGCGTTCCCCCTCGTCTGCGCCCTCATCGGGTTCATCTGGGCCTTCATCCTCATGGCCCAGCCCGACGCCGCCCACTACACGGCAGGCCACGTCGTCTTCGGCCTCGCCGCCATCTGCGCCAGCCTGATCGCCCTGGTCGCCAGCATCGTCCGCCAGGTGCGCAACGCCTTCGACGAGCCCGAACGCTTCCGCTGGAGCTGGCTGGTCATCGCCATGGGCACCATCAACATCCTCTTCGGCATCTACGTCCTCGCCGCCTCCGACGAGCCCTACCGCATCGCGCCCGGCTGCGTCCTCATCGGGCTGGGCCTGATCTGCTACAGCATCCTGTCCAAGGCCCTGCTCCTGGCCCTGGTCTGGCGCCGGTCCTTCCCGCTCGCCAACCGCATCCCCATGATCCCGGTGGCCACGGCACTGGCCTGCCTGTTCTTCGCGGCCTTCCTCTTCGAGGCGGAGGTCTCCGACGCTTCCTTCTTCGTGCCGGCCCGGGTGCTGGTGGGGCTGGGGGCCGTGTGCTTCACGCTCTTCTCCATCGTCTCGATCCTGGAGGCTGGTACGTCGGGGTAGGGGTGGATTGTCGGGAGCGAAGTACCCCGTGGCTCCTGTAGACTCTTGGCAGCCGTTCGCGGCATGCCGCCTTAGCTCAGTCGGCCAGAGCACTTCACTCGTAATGAAGGGGTCTCGGGTTCGAATCCCGAAGGCGGCTCCAGGTCGAAGGCCCTCCCGGTGATCCGGGAGGGCCTTCTGCTAACCCGCTGCTAACAGTTGGGCGCGGTCAGGGTGTGACTAGTCGCCTGCCCTGTTGACGGATTGGCGTGTATGGATGCATCCTCAAGCCGAGGGGAGTATCCCTTCGCGGCAGCCTCGTCATCACGGCACAGTACACACAGGGAAGCCCTGGAAGCTCTGTGTGGTACTCCCGGGGCTGTCGGTCCGCGAGAGCGGGCGGGAGAGACCTCGGGGTAATGGAGCGCGCCCCACTATCCGACTAGACGGCTGATGATCGCCCTTGACTAGCGTTCCCCTGAGACAACCGAATGGGATTACGAAGTCCCATCTGAGACCCGCCAGGTGAGGGGAACTCAGCTTGCCAGTGTGCTACTGGTCGAGCTGAGCCCCCGCCTGCTCGACCCGAGCAGGCGAAGGGGTGCGGGCATGCAGTTGTCAGTATTTGTGATCGCGATCGTTGTTGCCGTTGCAATTCCTGCCGTAGCAATGACGATTGTGGCGATCGTTGCGCTTCGGGGTACCCAGCCGGGCGAACGGCCTGAGATTTTGCGTGCGCTTGCAGTCTTGGCCCGGGCGAATCACAGCTCATTTCCGAGCCTGACGCACCGTAGACAGTTACCGTCTTCTCAGACTTCCGAGAAAGCCAATCGGGAGCCGACGTAGCCCTGCGCTACTCATTGATCAGCCCTGCTCAAAATGTAGTGACTGGGCGAAGATGTCGGCAGCGGCTGTCTCTGCCGAACGGATCACGTGGGCGTAGACGCGCAGGGTGATCGCGGGGTCGGCGTGGCCGAGGCGGGCGGCGACGACGTGGACGGGGACGCGGGCCAGGAGGAGCAGGGTCGCGTGGACGTGGCGTAGGTCGTGCAGGCGGATCACTGGTAGCGGGTCGGTGGCGGTCTTGTTGCGGACCTCGATGAGCTTGCGCGGCAGGCCGGTGACGGTGGTGGGTAGATGGGCCGCCCCAGGCCGTCGTGAACACCGTGTCGTCGATGCCCTTCCAGGAGTCGCCAACGCGGGCCTTCTCGGCTTCCTGCGCATTCTGGTGTTCGCGAAGGACGGCCACTGTGGTGTTGTCGATGCTCACCACGCGAGTTCTGCCGCTCTTCGCGGTGCCTTCGACGCGCTGGCCCTCGACCACACCCACGGAGCCCTTGATGGTGATGCGCTTGCCGTCGAGGTCGATGTCCCACCAGCGAAGGTTGAACAGTTCACCGCAACGGGCACCGGTGTAGGCGGGCAGGTGGAAGAAGGCATCGGCTGCCAAAGTCCCCGTACAGACTGGCTTCGCCACCAACCCCCAGTTCCTGCAGGCCGTGATCGAACGAACGCTGGAGGCCGGCGTGCCGTTCGGCTGGGTGACCGCGGACGAGGCCTACGGCGACAACGGGCCGTTACGCTGCTTCCTGGAAGGTCGGCAGATCGGCTACGTGCTCGCGATCTCCCGCGCCCACCAGATCAGCACCCGCGCTGGCAAGGTCCGCGCCGACGTCGTAGCCGCCAGAGTGCCCCGATGATGAAACGGCTCTGCGTGATTGAACCTCATCGCAACGATCTTCATGCACTCAGGGCAGTCGCTGATCATACAGAGAGGCTGCCAAGTTGGGGACCGTATCAACGCCGAGCAGTTCAATCGCATCCAAACGACAAAGCAGTCCGAGCTGCGAATCCACAGCAAGATCCATCAGTATAGTACGAGACAGGCTCTTATCCCATTCCCCTATCTCGACGGCGACAGTCAGCCGCGTCCAGTCGTTCAGATGCGGGTTTCGGGCGATGCGCTGCAGGGCCTCTAATCCGAGCGAAGCATCGAATTCTAGGAGATAACGCGCAGCTTGTAGGCAGTCTCCCGATTTAGTTGACGTGAAGGCGTCGACCAGATCCCTTAGCAGCCCAACGCCGAGCCCGAAGTCGAGTTCCACCAGCTTCTTGGCTGCTTCGATCCGATCGAAGTGCGACACGCGCGGATTCTCGGCGATACCCCTGAGGGGGGTTAGCCCTTTCTCTGGTGAGAGATATACGAGCTCATGGGCTGCTCCGGTACGCAATGCGACGGCGGCGCTGTCACCGGGTTTCGAGGAGGCTGACATCCGGCCTAGCCGGTTCACTGCGGTAGTCCGAACCACGTCACCTAGCTCTACACCGTCGCGCAGCAACGCCGCGACGAACATCGCATCATCCGGTTTGCCGTTCCGGAGAATATTCAGCGCTCCCGCCTCGAAAGAAATGCCGCGTTGGACACAAGCATGCGCGAGGAACTGACGATACGACTGCTCACCGCCCTGGAAGAACACTAGGTAGTTGGCTACCTCTGAAGTGAGGTTGTATGCAGTGTACTGGGCAGCAAGGTACTCCTCCACAGTCATATGGACGAAAACGAACTCCCCTCTTCGCTGCGTCATGACACCGCTCTGCCGTAGTAGGTCCTCAAGGATCTGAGCCCATTCGTCTTCTGGCATGCACGATGGTCGCAATGACGCGGTCCATGTCTGCGCTAGATCAATGAAGGGCCGCTGATCTCCGCGATGACGTGTGGAAGCAAGACGCTCGAGTAGATGCCGGGACCTTTCCAGCAATCTTCGAACAGCCCGGCGAGCCTCAGATCCATACGGCTTGGCCCGTCGATCCAGCCGCTCATAGATATCGACATGCCGGTACTGTTTGGACATCAGCAAGGTGATGAAACGTTCGTAGAGCTCGGCTCGGCTGTGGGGTATGCCCTGCGCGGGATGTCCGGCAAAAACGACACAAAGCATCGTAGCGAGGAGAGGGACGCGAGCCAGATGTGCAATCCTGCTGCGCTCAAGCTCGGCGCGGAACCGCTCGGCCAGCGGACGTGGCTGATCGAAAGCCAGCGCCTTGAACCACTGCTCCGCTAGCGTCAGGAGTTGGTCGGGAGAGAAGGGAAGGATTTCGTACGCGCCTGTACCGGCCCTCAGTAGTTGATCGATCTCCTGCTTGGGTAGCGGCCGGCTGGCGATGAGAAATCGATAATCTTCAGCACTGCGCCGGTGGGTGATTGAGTTGAGAGCCTCCCGCCTGCCGTCGACCGTGAAGATCTCGTCGATGCCGTCGACTAGAAGAAGCCATGGCACTCCAGGTATGGGCTGTCTGCTGAACCAGTCGTCGGGCAGGCTTGCGTCGAGCCATGTCCCAAGTTCTCGGCTAACGGCGGCAGCTAGAGCAGCGCTGAAGCTGTTACGGCTGCTTAGCGCCCTGCCAGGCACGTACACCGGGACGAACTCGCAGTCCTTGGTCAACAGCCAGTCCCGGCTCGCGATCTCGGCAACGTATCTCAGAAGGCTGGACTTGCCCGCTCCGGGTCGACCAAGGATGAGAGTGTTCCGGTGTCGGGTGAACAGTTGCTGTCTGCCACTGAGGCCAGGGTCCGCTGATTGGGGTCCCGGCAGGTTGATGAGCGAATCATCCTCGGTTGTACGTTGTAGGCTCACGCCGTGCTGGCGAAGGTAAACCGTCGACAGCGGTGGTGTGTTGGGCAGGGGGACTGCGTACGGGTGGGACCGCACAAAACCCCGTAGTGCCTTCAGATATGACAGCACCCGACGGCTTGGATAGCGCCATGCGCCAGCATGTAACTGTTCGTCCTCGAGAAGGTCCAGCCACTCGATGTTGGTGTGAGGAGGGCGATGATGGCGCGATAGTTCCGGATACGTCTCGAGGATCTTGTCAGCCGAGACCAGGCGAATAACAGGATCTTTTCGATCGCCGAGCCTGACGACGCCGCACACGCCGCCCGTGCGTCGGTTGAGCACTGGAGCACCGCTGAACCCAGGAGTAAGACGCGCGCCGCTTGCCCGGATCAGCTCTCCATCATGCCGTTGTGAGGGGCCGTCGTACTTCAGCGTGACCGAGTCACCCGATGAGTACGATCCCATAGGGTATCCCCAGGACCACAGGTCGTCGCCGAGTGAGACGGATGGTGCCAGGGCCACGAAGGGGTGATCGGCGGGCGTTTGCAGATGCAGGGCCGCGAGATCCGGAGGCTTATCGCCCCGAGATCTGTCATCGAGCCGTAAATCCAGATGAGAGCCCTGCCACTCACCGCGCACCACCCCATCCTCGCCACTCACCACGTGAGCGCACGTCAGCACCACTCTGGGTGCGACGAAGAAACCAGTACCTGTCCCTGCCTGGGAAGAAAGCGAGACTGTGGCCCTCTGGAGAGCGAGAGGCAGACGGTCGGTAAGAACCACGTCAGCTGTCCGGGCCCGTCCACTCCAGCGTCACCTTAACAGTCGACTTGCCGGTGCCTTTGCCGATAACGGCCAGTAGAGAGCCGCTCTCCACCGCGAACTCACAGCCGAACTCGACGGTCAGTTTGTTCGTTTCGAACTCACGAAGGGTCTCCACCACGTCGGTCGCGAATCCAGTGAGCGCTGACAGGGCGTCCTTGAGCTTGTAGGCACGCGAGGACAGTTCGATCTCGCCGTCGACGGAAGCAGTCACGGGTGTAGCGGAAATATGGATCAAATCACCTGCCTCGGTCCGTACAGGAACGATCACGGTGTCCGATTCCGAGAGCATGGTACTCCAACGAGGATAGGCCCAGATGGGGCCTAATTATCGCACGATAGACGCCTATCCCTTACCTCTTCGCACATTGCATCAAAGACGGTCATATCGGGCAATTGATGGCTAGGCGATCTTTGACCAGACCATGGGGAGGCCCGACACGCGGGGTTTCGCATCCTACCAACGAGCCCAGGCTGCGAACTCGCTGGGCGGATGGTTGGAGGATCAAGTCCGGCTGCGTACAACGCCCACTATGGGCGGGCGCCCCATCTCATATAGTGCATCATACTAGCTAGTTACATGAGCCGCTCAAGTAAGCAGTGCGGATACATGCACGAGATGATCTTGATATTCAAGGAAGCGTGTAGGGCATTTTCGCAGTTCAAAGGCCGTAGAACAGGAACAGTGCCTCCGCTCTCCTAATCCAGGGCTCGATCGGTTGATGCCGTGATGATCGCGTACTTCGGTGCTTGCCGTTCGTGGTCGGGGCGATCGCCGTCTGGCCCCTGCTTTGTCAGGTCCTGCCATCGAGCGACCATGGCTGAGGTGACAGCCGTGCCATCGGAAAGCATCCGCACTGGCCGATCTCGCTAACGCAGTTGCCAGCAACGACCTTGGACGATCGCGGACGTCGGTGGATTGGGATCGCGTGATAGAGGCCCGTGACCAGCATGTCGAGGCACTTGTGGACGACTGCGGACGATCAACTTCCCACTCGTAATGAAGGGGTCTCGGGTTCGAATCCCGAAGGCGGCTCCAGGCAAAGGCCCTCCCGGATAATCTGGGAGGGCCTTTTGCGTGGGCCTCAGCAGCGCCGTACGGAACAGGGAGTGATTCCTACTCGAAGAGGTCCTGACCTTCGCGACCCGAGGGATCCATGGCGAGCAGGCTCTCGTGGAGCCATTGGATTGGGCGGCCGGTGAGTTCGCCCGCCGCTGTGGTCTCCATCAGTCGCCAACCGGGAGAGCCGTCCGGTGCTTCATCATCCTGGCCAAGGGATCAGGCCAGGCCACGATGGTGGACCGGGTTGAGACCGGCGGCGGTGGCCGGGTACTCCGTTGATTGTCAGCCGCCGGGGCCCATGTCGGGTCAGGGCGGGTCGGCTCGGCGAGCCGACCGTGTGGCGGTGTCCGTCAGGGCTGGGATGGGAGGAGGGCTCGCAGGGCGATGTCGACGGAGGCCTGGAGGTCTTCACGGCTGGTGCCGGAGGCGGCGTGGACGGCGAATCCCTCGCTGAGCGCCATCACGAATCGTGCCAGTGCCCGGTGGTCCACGCCGGGCGGGAGGTCTCCTTCTGTCGCCGCGCGAGACAGCCGTTCTGCGACGGCGGCTTCGTTGGCGGCGCGGCCGGCGGCCAGGACCTCGGAGATGCGGGCGTTCTCTGGCGAGCAGGCCAGGCCTCCCTGGATGGAGAGGCAGCCCAGGGGGTGGTCGTCGACGGTGACCGGGTGGCCGCCCGCCTGGTCGACACGGGAACGCCGGTCAAGGAGGGGAACGGCCTGGCCCCCACCGGGGCGTCGGTGTCGTTCGCCGAGACCGCCTTCTACCGGGTAGAGGACGGCCGGTTCAAGTCCATGTGGTACCTGATGGACGCCGACACGGTGCGGCGGCAGCTCGCCGGCCGACCGGCCGACTGAGCAGTGCGTCGCGATGACCGCCGCTGACCTTTCCTCATCGAGGTCGGCGGCGGTTCCGCGGTCCATGGAGCGCGGGACGCGGCCTCCGATGCCAGTTCACCTACCTGGCAGGTAATCGCGCCGCTTACGAGGAGCTGTCAGGATCGGCAGCGCACCGAACACGACTCATCGGGAGGACACCGTGCCGGCTTACGTCATCGCCCACCTGCAGGAGGCGGCTCCGCACCCGGAGATCGCCGAGTACATCGAGCGGCTCCCCGGCACCTTCGAGCCGTACGGCGGTCGCTACCTCGTCCACGTCACCCAGCACGAGGTGAAGGAAGGCAGCTGGCCCGGACATGTTGTGATGATCGGGTTCCCGGGGATCGCCGAGGCGCGGGCGTGGTGGGATTCGCCCGCGTACCGGGAGATCGCGCCGCTGCGCTCGCGGCACATCGAGGGCGACATCATCATGGTCGACGGCGTGCCCGAGAACTACAACCCGACGGCGGCCGTCACCGCCATCCGGGAGGCGGCGGGTCTGCCCGCGTAGGTCAGCGCCTGGGACAACGACGCCGTGTCTCAGCTCTCGTCGCGCTCGACGTGGTAGGCGCGCAGCTTACGGCGCGCCTGGTGGCGGCTGCGGCGGCGCTCCTCGCGACGGAAGTGGTGCCACTCCCGGTACCCACCTCTGGTCTCGCGAACGAGCACGTGGTAGCCGGGGGCGCCCCAGTAACAGCCGCCTCGGCGCCAGTTCGCGCTGTCGGCGGTGATCTCGTCCGGCAGCGTGCACGGGCCGAAACGGTGGTCATGCACGGGCACACAGGTGGTCAACGGCGCGTCGGCCATCCGCACCCACCAGGGCCGGGTCTTGTCGGTCCTGCTCATACGGTCACCTTTCGGCTCCGTGACGCCCCTGACTGGGGCTGTCGCTAGACCGGGTGCACCGTGATCACCTCCGACTTCGCACACGACACAAGAGACCGAAAACCTGATCTCCACACTACTGCGGACCGCGGCCGGGGGGCGCTGTCTCTTGTTGTCCGCTAATTCATCGTTTATCGTCGATTGACGATTAATGAGCGTACGGGCCGCGTCTGATGGACACGGACGACGTCATCGCGAAGTACGGCGAGCCGGCCAAGGCAGCCAGGGCCGGGGAGCAGGTGATCGACTGCGGGTCGGCGGAGTTCGCGGCGGGATGCTTCGGCACGGGCCACCAAAGCGGAGTGACGGATCGCCTGGGACGCCTTCGGCGCTCGGTCATCGGCGTACCCGATACCGCAGGTGGAGCACCCGGTTGCCCTGGATCACCACGTCCGGGTCCTCCAGCAGGTGCTGTGCGTCGACCGACCCGAAGTAGCGCTTGCCGGACCCGAACACGACGGGTACGACGTCCATGCGCACCTCGTCGATCAGGCCCGCGGCGAGCACCTGACCACCGACATCGCCGGCGGCGACCTCGACCACGCGGTCACCCGCGAGCTCCCGCGCCTTGGCCACGGCTGCCTCGACGCCGTCGACGAAGTGGAACGGCGCCTCGGGGTCCCAGCCCTCGGGCTCCGGCCGGTGCGTCACGACGACCACGTGGTCGACCCCGCTCGGAGGCTTCCCGTCCCAGCCGTCCGTCAGGTCGAAGACGTGGCGGCCGGCGATCGTGACTCCGATCTGGTCCCAGTACGGCCGGGTGTAGTCGTAGGACGTCCGCGACACCTTCAGCTCGCCGCTCGCGTCCAGCGGGACGTCACCGCTGGTCAGCCAGTCGAACAGCGGTCCGGGCCGGTCATTCTCGTCCGCGACGAAGCCGTCCACCGACACCGAGCCGTACATGACCACCTTGCCCACGGGGCCCTCCTCTGCTTCGGGGTGCCCCAAATTAGCGTGTCGTGAGCTGCCGCTCTTGTAAGAAATCAATCGGCCGGCAGCGGCCAGCCGTCAAGCGCGTGGCCGGGATGTTCGCGCAGGAACCGCCGCCGGACCTCGACGTACCGGGTCGGCGTGAGCCCGGTGAACGCCCGGAACTCGTGGCCGAAGTGGGCCTGGTCGAAGTAGCCCGCGCCACCGGCGAGCTCGCCCCAGTCGATCGGTCCGGTGGGGTTGATCGCGAACACGGTGGCGGTGAAGCGGTAGGCGCGGGCCAGCCGCTTCGGCGTGACGCCGATGAGATCCTTGAACCGCTGTGCCAGATGAGTGCTGCTGACACCGGCCGCCACGCTCAGGCCGCCGATCGCCACCGCCCCGCTGGTCGCCGCGATGACGCTGCTTGTATGGCGGACCAGCCCCAGGCCGGTGGTCTCGCCCAGCCGTCGCATCAGCTCCTCCTCCAGCAGCGTCAGCATCTCGTGCGGTTCGCCCGCCGTGGCCAGCCGGTCTCGCAGCTCGGCAACGGCGGGCCGGCCCCACACCTGCTCCACCGTCACCGGCCGATCACACAACTCGGCCGCGGGCATCGGCAGGAACGGCGCCAGCCCCCACGGCTTGACGTGCACGCCGACGGACCGGGTCCGGAGTGGGTAGCCGAACTCCCACGCGCGGGTGGGCATGGTGACCACGCAGCCGTCGGCGTACTCGGCCGTCTCGGTGTCGGTGCCGGCGCGGATGCGGAACGGCGCCCCGAGGTTGACGATGAGCAACGCCGACGGCGCCGGCGGCAGCGTCAGCCGGGGGTACGGCGGCGCGCCCTCCAGGTAGTAGAGGTCGTCGATCAGCCCGTCCAGCGGCGGTCGCGGGACTCTGGACACGTACTCCACGCGTCACAGCATCGCCGATGCGCGGACGGGCCACCAGATCGGCTCACTGGCGCCGGCCTACTCCGATCGGGCCGTACGCGGAGATCGGATCGTTGTGATCGTCTGCTCGAAGGGGACCTCTTTCAACGCCGGGTCGCGGTGGGATGCCTGTTGTCGGAGCTCTCCCGTACGGCATCATGACGCGATGGGCGTGCGCTACGACGAGGTGATCGGTCTCCTCCGGGAGGCGTACGACGGCGGTGCCGAGCGGCGGGATGCCGCCACGAAGTCCGCGTGGAAGCTCGCGGAGCGTGAGGCGTTCCTGGACCGGCTGAAGGGGCACGGTTGCCGGCGACTGCTGGAGGTCGGTGCTGGGACGGGTCAGGACAGCGCGTACTTCCAGGAGAACGGGCTGGACGTCGTGGCCGTCGATCTGTCGCCTGCCATGGTGGCCCTCTGCCGGGAGAAGGGCGTCGAAGCCCATGCCATGGACTTTCTCAGTCTCGACTTCGAGCCCGGTTCGTTCGACGCGGTGTACGCGCTGAACTGCCTCCTGCATGTGCCCGACGGTGATCTGCCGGCGGTGCTGGGCGCGATCCACACGGTGATGCGCCCCGGTGGGCTGTTCTTTCTCGGTGTGTACGGTGGGGGCGGGCTGACGGGGGAGAGCACTTTCGAGCAGGATGATCATTATCCTCCTCGGTTCTTCTCCTTCCGGGATGACGAGCGGCTTCAGGAGTACGCGCGCGAGTTCTTCGAGATCGTCGACTTCCACGTCGTGGGGACTCATGGATGGCGATTCCAGTCGCTGACACTCCGTCGTGCGGCGTCAAGCCCTGACCTGGATCAGCGCGCCGGGGGCGGTGGCCCGTAGGATCCGGCCATGAGGATCATCGGCGTCCCCGTACAGGTGTGGGGCGCGATCGCGTTGGTCCTGGCCGTGGTGTGGGTGTTCGTGTGGCCGCAGCGCGAGGTCGACGGGGTGGCCTATCTGATCCTGCGGTGGGGTCATGCGCTGGTGTGGCTGCTGCTGGGGATCGCGGCGTTCCTGGCGCCTGTGGCGTCGACGGCCGCGAAGGGGACGGGCATGGCCGCCGGGCTGGTCTACCTGGCGTTCCTGGTCACCGTCAGCATCAACGGCTGAAACCGGCATGGTCGGATCCGGCGGCCGGGGTAGGCTCTGGGCAGCTAGGCAAATTTGGTTAGCTGGAGACGGAGAGACCCATGGCCAACGAGATCACCGTGCCGCTGCTGCCCTGCCCGTCCATCGACGAGATCGCCGACTTCTACACCATGCTGGGCTTCACCCGGACCTACTACCAGGTGCGGCCGAACCCGTTCGTGGCACTCCAGCGCGAAGACCTGCGGCTGGGCTTCTTCGGCATCCCGGGCTTCAACCCGGAGGACTCCTACGGAAGCTGCTCCGTCATCGTGTCCGACACCGGGGAGCTCTTCGAGGCGTTCGCCGCGGGCATGCGCCGGACTCACGGGAAGCTCCTGGTCTCCGGGATCCCTCGGATGACCCGTCCACGCAAGCGCAAGAACGACGGGAACCACTCCGGATTCGCGGTCATCGACCCCGGCGGGAACTGGATCAGGTTCTCGGCCGCCCAGCCGGAGCCTGAGGAGGAAACCGGCGGAAAGCTCACCGCGACGCTGCACAAGGCCGTGGTGATGGGCGACTCGCACGGCAAGCACGTACGGGCGGCGCAGATCCTGGACGCGGCCCTGGAGCGGGACAAGGACACCGCTACGGCGGCCGAGCTGCTCGAAGCGCTGGCCTATCGCGCCGAGCTCGCGCTCCGCGCCGAGGATCCCGCGGCTGCCGGCGACGCCCTCGGGCGGGCCCGTGCGCTGGCCCTTTCCGAAGCCGATCGCGACAGGCTCGCCGGGACCCTGGAAGCGCTCGCGGACGTGGAGGCCGTTCTCCGGCCCGGAACATAGGACGTGCGTGTGGTCAGGAGGGGCTCGTTCTTCCGGTCGGGGGTCCGGGGACGGTCATGGCGCGGGATATCTCGGCCAGTGCCCACTCTCTCGGTTGGGGGGTGGGCAAGGTGTGGGCCAGGTCGGTCGCGCGGGTGAACTCGCCTTTTCGGGCCATGGTGATGATGACGGTGGCTGCGGTCTGCGGGTCGGTGGTGAGGGTGAGGGCGCGGTCGTACTGGCCGAGTGTGGACAGGGCTTGGGCCAGGTCAGCCGTCGCCTGTGGGGGAAGGGCAGCGCTTTCGGTGAGCAGTTCGTCGATCGTGCGTTCGGCCCGGTGGGTGTCGCCGGTCGCGGCCCAGGCCCGCGCCAGGCGCGCCCGGAGCCGGACGCGGAGGGCGGGATCGGTGGCCTGGGCGGTTGTCGCGTCGGCGTGGAGGAGCACCTGCGAGACGCGCCCTGGCGGGGCGCCTGTGGCTGCCAGCGCTTCTGCCACCGAGGACAGCGCGCCGCACTGCTCCAGCGTGTCTCTGACGTCCAACGCCGCTAGGAAGGCGCGGTCGAGCTGCCCGGACGCGATCAGGACTGCGGCCAGTGCCGCGGGAGTGTGCGCGGCGGCTTCGGCCTGGGCGAGTAACTCGGCCGCCTGGTCGAGCCGGCCGGTCGCGAGCAGGGCGTCGACCAGTTCGCGGAGCAGGCGGTCGTGGTCGCGGGAGGAGGTCACGGATCGGGCGGCGGTCTCGGCGTCCCGCAGGAGCACGACGGCGTGGTTGAGCTGGCCTGCCCGCGTTCGGGCCTTGGCCACCGACAGGAGCGCCTCCGCCCGGGGCGCTGCCTCCTCTATGGCCAGCGCGATGGCTTCGGCCTGGTCGAGCCGTCCGGCCTGCGCGTGCCCGGCGGCCACGCGGCGCAGCGCCCAGGACCGTTGGCCCGGGTCGGGGATCGACGGGGTTCTCTCATACGCGTGGTCGTACGCGCCGATGTCGCACAGTGCCCGTACGAGGTCGGGCCACGGCGACGGCCACCGGGCGGCGGCGATCGCGTCGGCGCGGTCGAGCAGGCCCGCCCTTCCCAGGGTGGCCGCCAGCAGCCGCCAGGCCTCGAACCGCTCCTGCTCCTCGTAGAGGGTGTGGACCAGGAGCTCGGCGCGGCGCAGCAGCTCGTCCGCCTGTTCCCGGCGGCCCGCGCGGGCCAGGGCGTCGGCCAGCTCCGCCAGACCGCGGATGTGGCGGATGTCGTCGGCGCCGTCTACGGCCAGGGCAGCGGCGGCGGCCTCGTCCAGGATCTCGCCGGCGCGTTCGGGCCGGCCGACCTCGATCGCCGAGCGGGCTATCCGCGCGAGGGCCTGCTCACGCCGGAAACGGTCGGTGATCGCGCGGGCGAGCGCCACCGCACGGTCGATCCGACCGGCCTGAGCCATCGTGACCGCGACGTCGACCTGCAGGCCGCCATCCAGGGCACGGACGTCGCCGAGCACCGCCGGGAGGCTGGCGTCCGGGGTTTGGGCGTTGCGGAGCGTCGCCGCGTCGCCCGCGTGCATGTCGCTGTCCGGGTCCTGGGCGTTGTGGAGCGTCGCCGCGACGTCGGCGCCCAGGGGCTGGACATGGTCGAGTAGTGCGGTTGCCTGGGCTTTTCTTCCTGACCGGAGAAGGTGACGGGCCAGGGTGATGCGGCCGGCCCAGTCGGGGGTGGTGAGGGCGCGGGTGAGGTCTCCGCGTTCGGCGCAGGCGAGGGCGAGGGCGCGCAGTTCGGTCTGACGGGTGCCGAGGTTGGGGATGGCTCTGGCCGCCGTCTCGGCTCGGCGCAGCAGCTCCGCCGTACGGTCTGGATCGTCGACCGCCAGGGCGGCGGCGCGCAGTGCCTGGGTGCGGCACGATGGGTCGGCGATGTGCTCGGCGACCTCTACGGCCTGGTCGCCGCGCCGGGATGCGGCGAGTGCCTCGGCGACCACCAGCAGTGCGATATCGCGTCGCGGCCGGTCGGTGACGAGGAAGAGCGCGGTGGCGTAGGCCTGATCGAGCCGGTCGGCCCGGACGAGGGCCCGTGCGAAGGCGTCCCACCCCCAACTGGGGTCGGGATCCCGCCCGGCCACTGTCACCGCGCGGTCGATGTCGCCGGCCATGACCAGTGCCTCGGCCAGAGCTCTCAAACCTGTGGGGGAGAGCTCGGCTTCGGTGATGGGGGCGAGCGCTTCGGTGGTCCGGCCTGCCCGGGACAGGGCGCCGGCCACCGATCCGAGCGCGCCGATGCGGTCTTCCACGCGCTTGATGGCGTTCGCCGCGCGCAGTGCCTGTTGGAGCGGGCAGACCGTGGCCATGCCCGCGGCTACCGCGATCAGGATCCGCTCCTGCGGGCCGGTCGCGTCCTGGGCCATCCGAAGGGCGCGGTCCATCGCGTCGGCGGCTCCGTCGAGGTCGCCCTTCAGGGCCCTCACCTCGGCGGAGGCTCCCAGCGTGCGGATCGATGTCTCCAGCACAGGGTCCAGCCTAATGAGGAAAGCGGTGGCTTCCCCGGGATCGCGGGGTGCGGGACGATGGGAGTTCCAGCCTGAACATGGCGGTGGATGGCGATGACTGCGTCCGAGATGGTGCTCGCCGGGTTGTCGGCGGTGGTCGTGGTGGCGGTCGTGGGGTGGCGCGGGCTGGTGAGGGCCCGGCTGCGGGCCGAGGTGCGCAGTCGTCGGGCGGCGCTCCGGTCGCGGTCCGGGACGGCACGTTACTTCTTCGACCGTGAGCGCGGGCGCTGGAGGCCGGAGTTCGACGCGGCGATGGCGGGCAAGCTGGAGGAGCTCGACCGGCGTGAGACGGAGGTCGGTGCGCTTCCGGCCGGTGATCCGGGGCTGGGCGACGTCGCGAGCCGGTTGGGCGGTGACTACGAGAGCTTCGGCAACCTGGCCAGGGCGCTGTCGGAGTGCGAGGCCGCCGCGTCGGGGCCGCATCCGGATATCGACGAGCTGCTGCCGGAACGCGATTCTTCGGAGGCGGTCGCCGCCCTCCGCAGCCGATGGGACGGGTTGGAGGAGCGCCGCGTCCGGCTCGTCCAGCGGATACGGGACTCGTCTCCGGACGCCTGGGCGAAACTGGCGGGCAGCGCCACCTCGCTGGCCGCCGACTACAAGCGGCTGACCGCTGACGTCACCCGGGCCTGGGAGCGGATGTTCCCGGACCGCGCCGCCGCCAGGGCCGCCGAGGAGCAGGCGGTGTTCGAGCACATCCTGGACGACATCGCCCGCCGGGGCCGGGCCACTACCCGACAGCCGGATCGCTCCCGCGGCCATGTCTCCGACCCTGGCCCGTACGGCGATCAGGCGTGATATTGCGGAACCGGATGTTCCGCGATGGTTTCTAGCTTGGTCCGCATGACACATGACGTTCGCCCGTTCCGTATAGAGATCCCCCAGGCTGACCTGGACGACCTGCGCGACCGCCTGGCCCGCACCCGCTGGCCCGGCCGGCTGCCGGGAGCCGAGTGGAGCCGGGGGGTTCCCGTCTCGTACCTCAAGGAGCTGGTGGAGTACTGGGCGGGTGCGTACGACTGGCGGGCGCAGGAAGCGAAGCTGAACAGGTTCCCGCAGTTCACGACCGAGATCGACGGGCAGACCGTGCATTTCTTCCACGTACGGTGCGCCGATCCCGGCGCGCTCCCGCTGGTCATCACGCACAGCTGGCCGAACTCGATCGTGGAGTTCACCGAGCTCCTCGGCCCGCTGTCGGAGACCTTCCACGTGATCGCGCCCTCGCTGCCGGGGTTCGGGTTCTCCCCGTTCCCCGAGCCCGCCGACGAGCGGCCGTGGAGCGTCGAGCGGGTGGCCCGGACGTGGGCGGAGCTGATGGGCAGGCTGGGTTACGAGCGTTACGGGGTGCACGGCAACGACGCGGGGGCGCTGGTCTCGCCGCGGCTCGCGGCGCTGGTCCCGGAGCGGGTGGTCGGGGTGCACATCACCGGCGGCGTCGGCATGCCGACCGGGGATCCGGCCGAGCTGGAGGGGCTGTCGCAGGAGGATCGGGCGATGGTCGAGCACGTGGCCGGGATGCTGAGCGGTGAGGGCGGCAGCGGGTACGCGCCGTACCTGGCCGCGCGGCCGCAGACGCTCAGCTACGGGTGGGCGGATTCGCCGGTGGCCCAGCTGGCCTACCTCGTGGAGCGGTTCAAGGAGTTCGACGGCTGGCCCGACGGGGAGGCGCCGCGGGAGCCGATCGACCGCGACCTGGTTCTCGGCAACGCGAGCCTCTACTGGCTGACGGGCACCGGCGGGTCGTCGTCGTGGACCTACTACGAGGGGGCGGCCGGCATGCCGATCGACCAGAAGGCGGTGCCTACGGGCGTCTCGCACGGCGGCCCCGACGCCTTCCGCCGGCTCGCCGAGCGCGGGAACGCCATCGTGCACTGGGAGGACCACGAGCACCCCAGCCACATGCTCGCGATGGCGGCGCCCGGCCCGCTGGCGGCCGACATCCGCACGTTCTTCGCGGGTCTCCCGGGATGAAAAGCGTCCAGGCCGGCCGTGCGGGCCGGCCTGGACGGTCGGATCAGGACAGGTCGAACCGGTCGAGGTTCATGACCTTGTCCCACGCCGCGACGAAGTCGTTCACGAACTTCTCCTTCGCGTCGTCGCACGCGTACACCTCGGCGAGCGCGCGCAGCTCGGAGTTCGAGCCGAAGACCAGGTCGGCGCGGCTACCGGTCCACTTGACCTCGCCCGTCGCGGAGTCGCTGCCCTCGAACGCGTTGGCGTCGCCGGCGACCGGCTTCCACGTCGTGCCCAGGTCGAGCAGGTTGACGAAGAAGTCGTTGGTCAGCCGGCCCGGGGTGTCGGTGAGGACGCCGAGCTGCGACTGCCCCTGGTTGGCGCCCAGGACGCGCAGGCCGCCGACGAGGACCGTCATCTCGGGGGCGCTCAGGGTGAGCAGGTTGGCCCGGTCGAGCAGGAGGTACTCGGCCGGCAGGCGGTTGCCCTTGCCCAGGTAGTTGCGGAAACCGTCGGCGGACGGCTCCAGCACGGCGAACGACTCGACGTCGGTCTGCTCCTGCGACGCGTCGGTGCGGCCCGGCGTGAAGGGCACCTGGACGTCGTAGCCGGCGTCCTTGGCGGCCTGCTCGACGGCGGCGGCGCCGGCGAGCACGATCAGGTCGGCGAGTGAGATCTGCTTGCCGCCGGTCTGGGAGCCGTTGAACTCCTTCTGGATCCCCTCCAGGGTGCCCAGCACGTTCGCGAGCCGGTCGGGGTCGTTGACCTCCCACCCGATCTGCGGCTGCAGGCGGATGCGCGCGCCGTTGGCGCCGCCGCGCTTGTCGCTGCCGCGGAAGGTCGAGGCCGAGGCCCACGCGGTGGACACGAGCTCGGACACCGACAGGCCCGAGGCGAGGACCTTCGCCTTGAGCGCGGCGACGTCCTCGTCACCGACCAGCTCGTGCGTCACCGCCGGCACCGGGTCCTGCCACAGCAGCGTCTCGGCCGGGACCTCCGGGCCGAGGTAGCGGGAGACGGGGCCCATGTCGCGGTGGGTCAGCTTGAACCAGGCGCGGGCGAAGGCGTCGGCGAACTCCTCGGGGTTCTCGTAGAAGCGCCGCGAGATCGGGCCGTAGATCGGGTCCTCGCGGAGCGCGATGTCGGTGGTCAGCATCGACGGCGCGTGGCGCTTCGACGGGTCGTGGGCGTCGGGGATCGAGTCCTTGCCGGCGCCGTGCTTCGGCCGCCACTGGTGGGCGCCGGCCGGGCTCTTGGTCAGCTCCCACTCGTAGCCGAACAGGTTCCAGAAGAAGTTGGTCGACCACCGCGTGGGCGTCGAGGTCCAAGTGACCTCCAGGCCGCTGGTGATCGTGTCGCCGCCCTTGCCGCTGCCGTAGGTGCTCTTCCAGCCCAGGCCCATCTGCTCGATGGGGGCGGCCTCGGGGTCGGGGCCGACGTGGTCGGCGGGGCCGGCGCCGTGGGTCTTGCCGAAGGTGTGACCGCCCGCGATCAGGGCGACCGTCTCCTCGTCGTTCATCGCCATCCGGCGGAACGTCTCCCGGATGTCGCGGGCCGCGGCCAGCGGGTCGGGGTTGCCGTTCGGGCCCTCGGGGTTGACGTAGATGAGGCCCATCTGGACGGCGCCGAGCGGGTTCTCCAGCTCGCGGTCGCCGGTGTAGCGCTCGTCGCCCAGCCAGGTGGACTCGGGGCCCCAGTAGACGTCGTCCTCGGGCTCCCAGACGTCCGCACGGCCGCCGGCGTAGCCGAACGTCTTGAAGCCCATCGACTCCAGGGCGACGTTGCCGGCAAGGACCAGGAGGTCGGCCCACGAGAGGTTCTTGCCGTACTTCTTCTTGACCGGCCACAGCAGGCGGCGGGCCTTGTCGAGGTTGGCGTTGTCGGGCCAGCTGTTGAGCGGCGCGAAGCGCTGCTGGCCGGCTCCGGCGCCGCCGCGGCCGTCACTGATGCGGTAGGTGCCGGCGGCGTGCCAGGCCATCCGGACCATGAACGGGCCGTAGTGGCCGAAGTCGGCGGGCCACCAGTCCTGCGAGGTCGTCAGCAGCTCGGCGATGTCGCGCTTGACGGCCGGGAGGTCGAGGCTCTTGAACGCCTCGGCATAGTCGAAGTCCTCGCCGAGGGGGTTGGCCACTGCGGGGTTCTTGGCAAGGATCTTCAGGTTGAGGCGGTCCGGCCACCACTGGTGGTTTCCGCCACCCTGCGTCGGGTGCGGCGCGCGGTGTGCGACCGGGCAGGCGCCTTCGCCCTCCGTCTTGGGGTCGGTGACGATCGCATCATGGTTCTCGGTCATGGGAGTCCTTCGGATCAGGCGGTGGAACAGTCGGGGCACCGGCCCCAGAAGATGACCTCGGCTTCGTCGATCGAGAAGCCGTGGTCGTCGGACGCGCTCAGGCATGGCGCGTGGCCGACCGTGCAGTCGACGTCGGCGACGGCGCCGCACGAACGGCACACGATGTGGTGGTGGTTGTCCCCCACGCGCCCCTCGAACCGGGCCGCGCTGCCGGCCGGTTCGATGCGCCGTACGAGCCCGGCGGCGGTGAGTGCGTGGAGGGCCTCGTAGACAGCCTGGAGAGAGATGTGGCCTACACGATCGCGCACCCCCGAGGCGATGGTCTCGACATCGAGATGGTCACCGTCCCGGACGGTCTCGAGCAGTGCGACCCGGGCGGCCGTGACCCTCAGGCCGGCCCCGCGCAGCTCCTCGGCGGTGGTCTTGGGTGCGGTCATGGTGGTCAACCTACTGACTAAACCTGAACGATACAAGTTAATGAAGGACCCAAGTTTGGTGAACTTCCGGTCATGAGCGCTTCCGGAGGCGTCCGGTCCTCAGGTCCAGGGCGTGGACGCGATCACTGGTGTCGCGGACGAGGAATCGCCCCTTCTCGGTCCAGCCGAGACCGGCGGCGAGGTACTCGTCGCCGAATTCCGGCTCGACGCTGGACACGCGCGTGCCGGTGCTCGAGTCGTAGGTCTCGACGCGCATCAGGCCCCGGACGATCACGAGGCGGCGGCCGTCCGGAGAGAGGTGGTACGTGTCCCCGACGAAGTTCTTGCCGAGCTTCCGGGCAGGGAGGCGCATCCGCGTCCTGCCCCGGTGGTCGAGGACGAGCACTCCGGCCGGTGTCGTGGCGACGAGGCCGCCCAGGCTGAGGTCGTGCACCCGCCGAACTCCGGGGATCGACACCGTGGTCCAGGTCTGGGTGTCGATGATGCGTGCGCCTTCCTTGACCAGGGCGACATATCTGTTCTGGCGGGCGAATGTGGCCGTGGGCACCGCGGCGTCGGCGAGAGGGCCGGTGAGAGGGCGGATGTTCTCGGCGTCCTGGTAGACCATGCGGCGATCGCGCCTGCCCAGGTAGACGACGGCCTTTCTGTTCTGGCTGCGGGCGAAAGGCGGCTTCGTGGGCGCCTTGCCTTTCCTGCTGATGTACGGGGCGGCCTGGGGAAATGGCTCACCGTTGACTTGCCATGACTGGCAGGGGTCGTCCAGCAGGTCGTTCAGCGCGCAGGTGGGAGCGGTCAGTTTCCGTGCTGTCGTGAATGCGGCCGTCCCGTCGGGAACCGATTTCGGCAATGTGTATTCGGGCAGAATCCGTTCCGGTGCCTGGCCGGGGGTGAGCAGCGCGCCCGACAGGACGATCGCGGTTCCCGCGAGGTAGAGAGAGCGGGTCGACCAGTGGCCGATGGCCAGTTCGGCGGGGGACGCCCCGGCCGGTGGGCGAGGGGCGGGTTCATGGGTGAGGTACCGCACGGCCAGCGCGACGGCGAGGACGGCGGTCGTGCGGGCCAGGACTTCCGCCGTGAACTCCCGGTCCACCACGAAATAGGCGCATACCGCGAGGGAGCCCGCCAGGCTGAGCTGCCAGGTCGTCCGATAGATCTCCGTCTGGAGCGCGGGTTGTCGCGCGTGGCACAGAACGCTGACCGCACACCAGCCCAGCACCAGATAGAACGGGTCATCGGTGAGGAGGACCAGTGGGACGGCGGGAACGAGAGTGATCAGCCGCCACCGCCGCCGCTCGGCGAAATGGTCGATGATCCGGCGGGCGTCGGCTGATGTGACGGTCAGGCCGGTCAGTTCGGCGAACCTGCTGAGCCGCTCCCGGGTGACCGGCGCGAGCGCCACCAGGATGGCGATCGTCGTGACTATCCAGGTGATCATCGGCGGTGTCGTCACGACTTGCCACCATATAAGGTTCTTTCTCGTGGGTTCGGATGAAATATGGGAGCGATTCGGTATCGCCTCGTGGCGTGCCCATCTGGCGCGATTACGACTCGTGGTCGCCGCAGGACTTTCGCTCACCGTTTTCGCCGCGGCCTTCTGGTGGTCGGGGGCGATGACGCCGCGCATCACCTGGGAACCTGAGCCGTTTTTTGCCAGGGCTCACGTGGATGAGCGCGGCATCCTGAGCATCAGGCTCGAAATCGCAGTGGAAAACGAGGGAATAACCCCCTTCGTCCTCACAGGTTTGTCGATGAACATTCCCGGCCTGCGCCTTCTTCCCGCGGAAGAGACGGAAGAGATCGAAGTGGACGCCGGAGGCCGGGAGTGGCTGACCAGGCAGATCGCCATCACCGACTGCGCGGCGGTGCCGCACGAGCCTCGGCCGGTCAGCTTCACCTATAGCACCTGGATGGGCTCTGGTTCGGCGGAGGCGATGTGGGGCCCCTGGTGGATATCGAACACCGCCGGAGGAGTGCCTGTCGCCTGGCAGCGAGCACTCGCTATAGACGCCTGCAGCAAGGCGGTGAGCGGGGAATGGTTCTGACGCTCCCGTACGAGGAAGGTCCCGCGGGTCTCCGCCCGCTCAAGCGGATCGTCGCCGGTCTCGTCATCGTGTACTGCGCCCTTCGCGTCAACGACTTCGACCTGCTGCTGAACCCTCTCGGCTGGGCGATGTGCGCGACCCCGCTGCTCCTGCTGCGGCGATCGGCCGGGGACCCCTTCGACCTGGCCAGGACCTCGGTCCTGGCCATGGTCTGCCTGTCGGCGGTCGCCGTGTTCGCCGGCTGGGTGGGGCCGAGCCTCGGGACCACGCCCTCTCCCGTGGTCGAACTGATCGGCGTCGCCGAGGGAGTGGGCGGGCTGGTCGCCGTCTGGCTGATCACCGATGCCGTCATCAGGAGGATCCGGTCGTCCGGGATCGCCTCCGGGGTGGCGGTCCTCGACGTGCTGCGCTGGGTCGTGGTCGGGCTGGGCGCGCTCGGCACGCCGGCCGGTCTCGGTTACACCGCGCTGGGGCCCGTCGTGGCGGTCGGCTGGTTCGCGTGTCTCGCCGCGTTGCTCGTGATGCTCTACCGGTCGGCCAAGCTTCCGTACGCGGCATCCGTACGGAAGCTCGGGGAATGATCCGAAGGTCTCACGGCCAGTACGGGGCGAGGATGTCGAACTTGTTCGGCAGGCCCAGCTGGTAGCGGATGTCGTCCAGGTCGTAGAGGGACTTGAACTCCTTCGGCAGGTAGAGGTCGTACAGCCTGGCCTTGGTCGCCGAGGAGCCTGCGGCGTCGAGGATGGCGTTGGCGGTCTTGCGGCCGGCCTCGTTGCCGCCCTCCATGGTCGCCAGGTTGATGTTGTTGCGGACGTAGTCGGCGGCCAGGTAGAAGTTCGGGATCCGGGTGGTGGCCTCGGGACGGTTCGCCCAGGAGCTCGGGGAGTTGATGAGCAGCGGCTCGTCGTTGGCCACCGCGGGGGTGCCCTCGCCGCTGATCGCGGGGTCGACGAACCAGCTGTGTACGAGCGAGTCCGGCAGCAACTGGTTGCCGTTGGGGGTGACGGCGCGGATCTGGGCCAGCACCTCCTGGACGATCTCCGGGCGGGTGCACTGCTTGGCGGTCTTCCCGAACAGGATGCCCGGACTGTTCCAGTCGGACAGGTCGATCGACAGGCAGTCCTTGGCCACGCCGTCTCCGTAGGCGGCGGGGAAGTCGGTCGTCCAGAACTGCGCCTGGCTGATCGAGGTGAGCGCCCACGGGGTGCCGGCGTAGACCAGGTGGCCCTCGACGATCGGCGTGGGCTGCTTGAGGTAGATCATGACGCCGTTCATCCAGTCCGTCTCCAGGTGGCTCAGGCGGGCCAGCTGGGGGTCGGCGGACTTCATGGAGGACGACAGGAGCGGCATGACCCGCTCGATCGGCATCGCGGCCACGTAGTGGTCGGCGGTGACGGTGCCGGCGGCGCCGGTGGGGTCGGTCACCCGCGCGCCGGTGATCCGCCCGCCGGAGTGGTCGAAGCCGGTGGCGGACCAGCCGACCTTGAACTGGACGCCGAGCCCGGTCAGGTAGTCGATCCAGGGGTTGATCCACACGTCGTTGGACGGGCCGTTGAGCACCTGGTCGGGCGGGCCGTACGGGCCGAGCCCGAGGCCGCTGTAGAGGAGCGCCTCGAACATCATCGCGATCGTGCGGGTGTTGGCCCTGTCGGGCTGGGCGGCCACCAGGGAGGCGGTGAACATCCTGGTCAGCAGCTCGCGGTACTCGACCGACATGATTTCGGACTTGGTGAAGTCGGAGAAGCTCATGTTCTCCCACTGGCCGAGCTTCCGGCGGGGGCCGCTGGTGATAAACGTGATCATCTTCGACAGGAAGAAGTTGATCTGCGTGAGCGGGATGGTGGTGCCCGCGATGATCGCGCTCCGTAAGAAGTCCTGGATGACCTCCGGGGTGAGCCCGTTGCTCAGTTCGCTGGGGATGGGGACGCGCAGGAACTTCTTCCGGTAGGCGATGGCCGTGAGGCTGGCGGCCACCAGGTTGTCGCGCACGGTGCCCGAGCCGAACGGGATGCGGCTCATCGTGTCCGGCAGGTTCTGGTAGAAACCGGGGAAGAACCGGAAGCCGTGCTCGCCGGGCAGGTCCTTGCGCCCCCCGGTGGCGGTGCCCGGCACCGGGATGCTCCTGGACTTGCCGCCGAGGACCTTGCGCTCGTACACCGTGACCTGGAAGCCGCGCTCGGCCAGCTCATGGGCGGTGCTCAGGCCGCCCATGCCGGCGCCGAAGATCGCCACGTTGCGGCCGGTGACACTGCTCTTGAGCAGGGCGGGGGCGGCCGCTCTGGCGCCTTCGGCGCCCCATAACGGCCCGGCCGCCGCTCCTGCTGTCGCGGCCAGCGCGCCGGTGACGAACCTCCGCCGGTTGATCCCGCCCTGACCGTTGTCCCGGGTCTCCTGCTCTGCCATGGTGCGGCCTCCGCTCACCGTCTAGCTAACCGACACAGCTGTTGGTTCAGCTAGGCGAGACGATGAACGCGTGGATCACTCTTGTCAAGACGCGGATGTGCGCCCGGGTGTGTGGGAGAGACCGTTCCACAGCACGAGCATGGCGGCGTCGACGAGTTGCTCGCGCGGCATCTGCGGGTTTCTCGCCCACCACTGGGCGAGGCCGTCGGTGCCGGAGATGAGCAGCTCGACCACGGCGTGGGCCGCGTCGGTGTCGGGATCGAGGCCGAGGTTGCGCAGGTCGCGGCCGAGCATGACGGCGACCGAGCGGGTGCGGGCCTCGCGGATGCCCCAGCGCACGGCCTTGATCTCCGGGTCGTCCTCGTCGGTGTGGTCGAACAGCAGGCGGCGCGCGGCCGGCCAGTCCTCGGAGAAGCTGAAGTAGGCGTCGAGCGTGGCGCGCAGCCGGCGGCCGGGAGAGCCGGTGCCGGTGATGCGGGCGCCGATGTGTTCGACCAGGCGCGCGTTCTGTTCCTGCAGGACCGTGATGAGCAGCACCCGCTTGGACGGGAAGTGGTCGTAGAGGACCGAGCGGGTCACCCCGGCCGCGGCCGCGATCTCTTCCATGGCGGTGGCGTGGTAGCCGCGGGCGGCGAAGACCTCCAGAGCCGCCTCGGTGATGCGGGCCCGACGGGCCGAGCCCCGCATGCGTTTCTTCGGCTCCTGGATCGCCATGCCCGGCAGCCTACCCCCGACCCGTTGACGCCGCGCCGCTGCGGGCATAAAACCGACACTAGAGTCGGTTAGCGCGTCAGGAGGCCCGATGCCAGAGCATGCGGACGTCGTCATCGCCGGAGCACGCTGCGCGGGTTCGTCCACCGCGGCAGCCCTGGCGCGGCGCGGATGCAAGGTGATCGTCGTGGACCCGGCGCGGTTCCCCTCCACCACGGTCTCCACCCATCTGCTCTTCGCGTCGGGGGTCGCCGAGTTATCCAGGGTCGGCGCCCTGGAACGCGTGGAGAAGATCGGCGCGCCCAAGCTCTCCCGCGCCTTCGTCGGCGGCCCGGGCCATGCCGCCTCCGGCCGCTACACCGCGATCGACGGCATCGACTACGGGCTGTGCGTGCGGCGGACCGCGCTGGACGCGGCCCTGGTCGAGACGGCCCGCGAGGCCGGCGCCGAGGTCAGGGAAGGTCACCGCGTCGTCGACCTCCTGTGGGAGGGCGGCCGGGCCGTGGGCGTCAAGGTCAGCGAGCGCGGCGGCCGGGAGTACGAGGTGCGCGCCAACCTGGTCGTCGGCGCCGACGGGCGCCGCTCCACCGTCGCCCGGCTGGCGGGCGCCGAGCGGCCGCGCGCGTTCCACGCCAACGGCCGGGCCTGCTACTACGCGTACTACGAGGACCCGCGGGAGGAGTGGCGCACGACCGCGGCGATGTGGCTGACCGGGCGGGAGCTGGGCAACGCCTTCCCGTGCGACGGCGGGCTGACGATGGTGCTGCTGATGCCGCCGGCCGAGCGGGCCGCCGACTTCAGGGGCGACCTGGAGGCGGAGTTCGCCCGTACCGTGGGCTTGGTGCCGGGGCTGGCCAAGCGCCTTGAGGGGTGTACGAAGGCGACGAAGATCGTCAGCTCGGCGGCGCATCCGTCGTACTTCCGGACCTCGGCGGGGCCCGGCTGGGCGCTGGTCGGCGACGCGGGGCACTTCAAGGATCCGGTGACGGCGCAGGGCATCCGCGACGCCCTCAGGTTCGGGAGGCTGCTGGGCGAGCGGGTCGCGGGCGTGGTGGACGACGCGGCGGCCGTCGACGAGGCGACCCGGGCCTGGGAACGGTCGCGTGACGCGCAGTGCCTGATCATGTATCACTGGACGAACCTGCTCGGGCGCGGCGACGGGCTCGCGTACGTGCAGATAGAGCTGCTGCGAGGGCTGACCGAGGGGCCCGGCGGGGTCCGGCGGATCCTGGAGGTCTACTCCAGGATCCGCGACCCGCGCGAGACGCTGGCCATGGGCGGCATGATCAAGGCGGTCGCCCGCGCCCTGCGCGACAACCCGCGCTCCCGCCTGGCCGTGCTGAAGGCGACGGCCGAGACGCTGCGGGAGATCGCCGGGCATCACGACGAGGCCAGGCGGCTGCTCCGCCCCGCCTCATGACCGCCCGGCGGGGTCCGACGCGCTGACCGGTCGTCCGGTGGTGGTGGGTTGAGTCCCGGCTTGTGAAGGGTGTCCGGTGGTGGTCGGCTCGGCCCCGCTCTGTGAGGGGTGGGCGATCAGCACGTAGCGTTCGTCGCTGATCGGGCGGCCCCACAGGGCCGGGTCGGTGAGCTGCTCGTGGTGGACCACCCGGGCGATCGGGGCGAGCGCCTGGGCGAGCCGGTCGGCGGGGACGCCGCCGAGCCAGGGCAGCGGGGGCGACGGCGACGCGTACGGGGTCTGCCCGGGGGCGTCCCAGCGGCCTTCGACCAGCACCAGCCGGCCGCCCGGCCGGAGCAGCCCCAGCCAGCGGCGCAGCGCGTCCTCGGGCGCGGGCAGGGTCCACATCAGATGGCGTACGAGGATCGCGTCGTAACGCGCGCCGGCCTCCACGGAGGGTCGGCGGCGTCGCCGACGTGCAGGGGCACGCCGAAACCCGCCTGCTCCAGCTTCAGGCGGGCCTGGTCGATCATGCGCGGGGAGAGGTCGACGCCCGTGGGGCGGTGGCCCTGCCGGGCCAGGAGGAGGGTCAGCGAGCCCGTGCCGCAGCCCAGGTCGAGGATGTCGGAGGCCGCGCTGGGCAGCCACTGGGTGAGCCTCAGCCACCAGGCCGCGCGGACGTGCGGGCTGCGGAGACCGTGGTCGGGCTCCTGGTCGAAGGCGTCGGCTGATGAGTCCCAGTAAGTCGAGATGGGAGCGAGATCGGGTGTCGGCACCCGCGCAGTCTCGCAGCGGGCGCCGACAGTTTCCGCGCGGCGTTCAGGCGGCCGGGATGGACCGGCTCCACCAGGCGTTCCAGCGCGCCTCCAGGTCCGCGAACTCCTCGTCGGTCCGCCCGTACGTGGTCAGGATCATCATGGCGACGCCCTCGGGGTGGACCGGGACCGGCGGGGTGTGGGCGACCACGAGGAGACCGTCGCCCCAGCCGTCCACGGTGAGGCCGAGCTGGTGGTCGGAGCGGAACCAGACCGTGCCCGCGAGCGGCTCGCCGGTGGGGGCCGCGTGCTCGTACGGGGTGCCGGGGGCGAGGCCCGCGAGCGCGTCGAGGCCGGCGGCGGCCAGCGGCGGAGTGGTGCCGTGGCCCGAGAGGAAGACGGTGCGCCGGTCGGCGCCGGGGTGGCGCTCCAGGGCGAACTTGAGCTGGTGGATGAAGGTGACCCAGCCCTCGTTGACGTCGTCGTAGTAGGCGTCCCACTCGGTGTCGCCGCTGAGCGGGGCGCGGGTCATGCGCAGGTGGGTGCGGCCCTCGCCGGCGTCGGTCAGCTCGAACCTGTCGCCGCCCTGGACCTCCATCCAGTGTTCCTGCGGCGATTCGGTGACGTGCTCGGCGTAGATGAAGTCGATCTCCTTGTCGAGGCCGTCGAAGTGCCAGCCGTGCCAGCGCCGGATCTGCTCCGGGTCGCGCAACGCGCGCCACACCTCCGCGACCGGCGCGGAGATGGTGACCTCGACGGTGAACCGCTCTTCCGTCATCTGCCTGGCTCCTTGTGTGGGGTGGGATGGCCGCCGGCGGTGAGGCGGTAGGGCCTGCCGCCGGCGGTGTCGTAGCGGGCCGCGACGCGGGAGACGGCCTCCGCCAGCTCGTCGGTGAAGCGGTGCACGTCGCCGGGCTCGGCGAAGCGCACCTCGGCCTCCAGCGTGAAGGTCAGCAGGCGGACGCCCTGCCGGTCGGCCTCCGCGGCCATCCGGGTGACGTCGCGTACGGTGCCCGCGGCGACCTCGACCAGGTGCTCGGCGGCGTGCCGGTCGGCGATGCGGGCGAAACCGGCGTCGATCTCGGACGGCTCGGCGGGGGAGCCGAGCACGCCGGGGTCGACGAGGAAGGCCTTGGCGGTGGCGCGCATGACGCGCTCGACGCAGCCGCGGCGGCGGCGCTCCTCGACGAGCTCGACCAGCTCCTCCTGCTCCAGCACCTTCAGGTGGTAGCCGACCCGCTGGCGCGGCATGTCGAGCTCGGCCGCGAGCTGCACCGCCGACGCGGGCTCGCGCAGGCGGGCGAGGAGCTGCCTGCGGATGGGGGTCAGGGCGACGCGCAGGCGCTCGGGCTCGTCCATGAGCGACATCTCGGTGGCTGCCATACGGCGATGAAACCATTGGACAGTTTTTTCTGTCAATTGGTGAGTGTGCATTTTTTCGCGATTGCGCCTGATACGTGGAGTTATGCACGGTACTGAGCAGGCCGCTGCCGCACCGTAGGGGACGAACACGAGCGGCGCTCGACCGATCGCCGCCGGAGATCTCATACGGGGTGAAATCCATGAACAGCATCAAGCGTGGCGTGGCTCGCGTGTCCCTGCTCGGCGGCCTGGCGGCCGGCGTGCTGGCCGCGACGCCCGCCGCGGGCAACGCCGTCGCCGGTGAGCCGACAGTCACCAGGAGCGGCGTCACCGTGACCATCACGGCACCGAACATCGCCAGGGCCGACAACGTGACCCTCCAGGAGGTGAGCGGCCGGCTGCACGTGTTCGGCGCGGTCGTCGCCGGGACCGGCTGCACCACGGTCTCCGCCAACGAGGTGAACTGCGGCTCCGGCGTCACCACGGTCAACGCCGCCCTGGGTGCGGGCAACGACCGCTTCTCGTCGCTGGTCGGCGTGCGGGGGACCGTGGACGGCGGCACGGGCGGCGACGTCTTCCTCGCCGGGCGCGGCTTCCGCGGCACCGGTCTGACCTACGTGGGCGGCGGCGGCGCCGACACCGTCGACTACGGCTCCAGCGGCACTCCCGTGAAGGTGAGCAAGAACGGCGCCGCGGACGACGGCCGGCCCGGCGTCGACCTCGACAACGTCGCCTCCGACGTGGAGACCGTCCGCGGCACCGTCGGCGCCGACACGCTGATCGGGCACTCGGGCGCCGACACGCTGATCGGCGACCAGGGCGCGGACACCCTCGACGGCAAGGGCGGCGACGACGTGATCGACGCCCGCGACGTCCAGGGCACCAAGGACACCCTGGTCGACTGCGGCACCGGCACCGACCGGGCGTTCGCCGACCAGGCGGACGCCCCGGTGTCCTGCGAGACCGTCTCCAAGTAGAGAACCCGGAGCCCGGCACGAGAACTCCCGTGCCGGGCTTCGTCACATGATCCATTAAGTCGCTATATTTCGCCCATGCCTCCCCAGGACGAGACGCACGACGAGGTGCTCCCGAGCATGGACGACCCACCGGCAGGGGAACGGTGGCTCGCGCCCGCGCTCAGGGAGCAGCGGCTGTACGAGCTGTGCCGCGACGGCGGCGACGAGGCGCACCTGGCCTACCTGAGGATCGTCGCGGCGGAGGGGCTCTACCGGCCGGTGGCTCTCGGGCAGGCCGTGGGCAGCGACGGCGCCGCGCCGCTGCACGTGACCACGCTGCCGGACGGACGCCGGCTCGTGCAGGTGTACACGGTGGGCGTGCTGCCCCGGCCGCATCCCGACGTGGTGTACGAGTTCATCACGCTGCGGGGCCTGATCTCGCTCTGGCCGCGGGACGTACGCGTCCTCCTGGTCAACGGGGCGACGCCGTGCGCGCGGGCGTTCCTGGCCGGGGAGGACGAGCGGGAGACCTGGCTCGGGCTGCACGACGAGCTGTTCGAGCCCGACGGCACCTGCGACCGCATCGAGACCCGCCGCACCGGCATGCCGCACGACGAGGGCCTGCTGCGCGGCCTCGCCTGCGGGGCCCACCTGTGTTACGGCAACGGCGACGCCTGGAACACGCTGGACTGGCACGGCGCCGGCTACAGCAGCGAGGTCGAGCGGCTGGCCGGAAGCTGGGGGATCGACGGCCACGACAGCTGGCTGGACACCACGGAGCTGCTGCTCGCCGCCGAGCTCAGCCCGTGGGTGTGGGACTACGTGCTCGGCGCCCGGCTCTGGCTGGCCCAGGAGACGGGCGAGCGGCGCGTCGACCCGGTGGTGTGGCGCGACTGCGTCGAGCAGAGCATCCGCTCGCAGCTCCAGGACGAGGTCTCCGGCGAGGAGCTGGACGACCTGGCGGCGAGCCTGCGCGGGCTCGCGGGCAAGATCATGCGGTACGAGTCGCGCTTCCGGGCCGACGGCCTCCTCCCGCCCGACGGGTACGTGCGCACCGTCGCCGCCTGGGACCTGGGCCGCGCCACGATGGTGGCCCGGTGGGGCCGCGGCGCCCGGTACGCCGGCGAGCAGGAGCTGCACGCGGCGGTCGAGCGGGCGGGCAAGGCGGTGCAGGCCGCGTACGGTTCGTGGCCGGAGTTCTCGGCCGGCTACATACTCGGCCGCTGCCTGCACTTCGACGAGGAGACGTTCGGCGACTGGTACACCACGGTCCTGGACGCCCACCGCGCCCTCCTGGCCGCCCCCGACAGCCCGTGGAACACGGTTCCCCTGCACTGACGGTTAGCCGCGGCCCGCGCCCCCGGCGCCGCTCGCGCACAGGTTGGACCGGGTGTGGAAGAGGCCGGAGCCGCCGTACGGGCCGGAGTACGCGGCGCGGGCCGGGTGGCGTGCGGCCGGTGACGGCCCGTTCGGCGGGTACGTGCTGAGCTCGGGCCTGCGCTGGTGAGGGCGGCGGGGCGCGTCCCTTGACGCATCGGGTTGGTATGCCCAAACCTGGGGAGGTTTCTTCTCCTAGCCAGGGGAGCGCCGGTGGGCGAGAGCACGATCCGGGACCGCGGGGTGGCGCGCTGGCTCGCCGCCCTGGCGCTCCTGCTGGTGGCCGCCTGCGGGTCCGGCGACGCCGGTGAGCCGCCGGTGAACGCCGACGACGTGATGTTCGTCCAGATGATGGTGCAACACCACCGGCAGGGGATCGAGATGGCCGGGGTGGGCGCCGAGCGGGCGACCACGGAGGAGCTGAAGACGCTGGCGGCGGCCATCGTGAGCACGCAGCAGAGCGAGGTCGAGATGATGCTGCGCTGGCTGCACGCGTGGGGGCAGCCGATCACGCCGCCCGACGGGGCGCACGACCACCACGGCGGGCTGCCCGAGACCGACCGGAAGAAGATCGCCGCGCTCAGGTCGGCGAAGCCGTTCGAGCCGGAGCTGCTGAGGCTGCTCCTGGCCCATCAGGACGGGGCGGTCCAGATGGCCGCTCAGGAGGTCCGCGACGGGGTGAACCACGAGGCGACCCGCTGGGCGGCTCAGGTGCAGGAGTCGCGCAAGGCGCAGATCGAGCAGATGCGGCAGCTGCTCACCGAGGTCGCCGGCTAGGAAACAGCTTCCGCCATGGACACGTATGCGGATAAGTGATTAGATCACTTGATATGTCAGAGGTAGCACGGCCCACCCTCTCCGACGCGCTCACCGAGCGCATGCTGGAGCTCATCCGCGAGGGCGGGCACCGGCCCGGTGACCGGCTGCCTTCCACCCGAGAGCTGTCCCAGCGGTTCGCCGTCACCACGCCGACGCTGCGCGAGGCGCTGCGCAGGCTGGAGGCGACGGGCGCGATCGAGCTGCGGCACGGGTCCGGCATCTACGTCGGCGCCGCCATCGAGCGGCTCGTGCTGCCCAACCCCAACATGCGCGCGATGCACGCGCCCAAGCTGCTCGACCTGCTGGGCGCGCGCATCGTCATCGAGCCGCCGCTGGCCGCGATGGCCGCCGGGCACGGCACCGAGGCGGAGCTCACGGCGCTCAAGCGGGTCCTCGCGGACGCGGAGGCCCACCTGCGCGGCCAGGACGCCGAGTTGCACGACGCCAACATGACCTTCCACCGGGCCACCGCCCGGATGGCGGGCAACACCGTCCTGCACGAGGTCGTCGACTCGCTGCTCACCGTCCACGCGGCCGAGCAGCAGGCGATCCTGCAGATCTTCGACGACCGCCGGCGCGACTACGAGGAGCACCTGGCGATCCTCCAGGCGATCGAGGCGCGCGACGCCGCGGCGGCCGAGGAGCGCATGCGGGCCCACCTGGTGGACGTGAAGACGGTCATCGAGCAGAGGTTGCACCACCCCCCCGAATGATCAAGGAGGCCGGGAACATGGTCCGGTCACGAGTGGCCACGATCGGCGTGGCAGCCGTCCTTCTCGCCGCCTGCGGCGGGAACGGCGCCGAGGCGCCGAAGCAGAAGACCGAGCTGACCCTCTACAACGACAAGGGCGCCTGGAGCGAGTACTTCGAGCAGATGGGGGCCCTGTCCAAGCAGTCCGTCGGCCTGAGCATGAAACCCACGGGCTACACCGACTCCGCGCAGTATCAGGCGTTCATCAAGGCCTCCTTCCGCACCAACGTCAAGCCCGACCTCTTCACCTGGCAGACCGGGGGGATGCTGGCGGAGATCGTCAAGCAGAAGCAGGTCGCCGACACCACCGCGATCTGGCAGGAGGCCGTCGCGAACGGCGACCTGCCGCAGGACCTGGCTCCCTACTTCACCGTCGACGGCAAGCAGTACTGCGTGCCGCTGAACGTCGCGTACTGGGGCATGTTCTACAACAAGAAGATCTTCGACGAGCACGGGCTGCGGCCGCCCGAGACCTGGGACGACCTCGTCAAGATCGCTGACACCCTGAAGCAGAAGGACGTCAAGGCCTTCTACCACACCAGCGTGCTGTTCTCGTTCGTCTGGTTCGAGCAGCTCATGGCCGGGATGGACCCCGACCTGTACGACCGGCTGTCCACCGGCCAGGCCAAGTACACCGACCCGGGTGTGGTCGCCGTGATGCGGAAGTGGAAGGAGCTCATCGACGCCGGCTACTTCATCAACCCGGGCGACAAGACCGACCCCGGTGACGTGCTGAAGAACGGCAAGGCGGCGATGGTGTCGTTCGGCACCTGGTTCAACACGAGCATGACCCAGCGCGAGATGAAGGCGGGCGAGGACTACGGCTTCTTCGTCATCCCCAACGTCGACGCCTCGCTCCCCAAGACGTCGATGATCTTCGAGAGCGGCCCGCTCTGCTCCCTCGCCGAGGCGCCCGACCCGGCGGCCAGCGCCAAGTACCTCAAGTGGTGGACCACCGCCGAGGCGCAGGAGAAGTGGGCCACCGCCCGCGGCGACGTGAGCGCCAACCCCAAGGTGGAGATCGCCGACGAGGCGCTCGGCCAGGTCACCAAGGACGCCGGCAGCGGCGAGTACCGCCTGGTCAACCGCTACTTCGAGGCCACCCCGCCGCCCATCCTGACCGCCGCCCTGGACGGTTTCTCCAAGTTCGTCACCGACACGAGCACGCTCCAGGAAGTGCTGGAAACCATCCAGAAGGAGGCCGACGAGTACTGGAGCACGCACCAGTGATGCTCGGGCGGTTCAGGTACGGGTACGTCGCGCCGGCCGCGTTGCTCGTCGCCGGGTTGCTCTACGCGCCGTTCGTGTGGACGGCGTACCTGAGCCTGACCCGGTACGACGGGCTCGCGCCGGCCGAGTGGGTCGGCCCGGCCAACTTCGTCAAGCTGCTCGACGACCCCGTCCTGCTCACCTCGGTGCGCAACACGCTGATCTGGGTGATCGGCACGATGGTGCTGCCGGTCGGGCTGGGCCTGCTCGTCGCCGTGCTCTCGTACGACATCAAGGGCGGCGGGTGGTACCGGCTGCCGTTCATGCTGCCGTACGCACTCAGCGGCGCCGGGCTGGCCCTGGTGTGGAGCCCGATCCTGTCGCACGACGGGGTGGCCAACAACCTGCTCGGCGTCGACACCGCCTTCTTGCAGGAGGCGCCGCACAACACGATCGCGATGCTGCTGGTGTGGACGTGGCAGCAGCTCGGCGTGAACACGCTGCTGTTCGTCGTCGGGCTGCAGTCGATCCCGAAGGAGCCGATCGAGGCGGCCAGGCTGGACGGGGCGTCCGGGTGGCAGCTGTTCCGGCACATCATCTGGCCGCTGATGCGCCCGCTGACGGCGGTCGTGGTCGGGCTGGCGCTGGTGGCGAGCCTGAAGACGTTCGACATCGTCTGGGTGCTGACGCAGGGCGGGCCGGGCCGCAACTCCGAGACGCTCGCGGTGACCATGTACAAGGAGACGTTCGTGGCCAGCGACTACGGCTACGGCTCGGCGGTGGCGGTCGTGCTCACCGTGGTGACCGGGCTGGCGTCCTACCTCTACCTCAGGAGGCAGGTGCGATGATCCGGCGTGCCGTGCTGATCGTGCTCGGGCTGATCTGGCTCGGGCCGACCTACCTGCTGCTGGTGAACGCCTCCCGGCCGGCGGACTCCTACGACCCGTCGCGGGCGTGGGCGCCGCCGGGGGACTTCTCGCTGGTGACCAACTTCCTGCGCGCGCTGGACAGCGCCGATCTGGGCGCCAGCCTGGGCAGCACCGCGCTCTACAGCGTCGTCTCGCCCGCGCTGGGCGTGCTCGTCGGCGCGCTGGCCGGCTACACGATCGTGGTGCTGCGGCTGCGGCACGGGTTCTGGTGGTTCCTGCTGATCTTCGGCGGCACCGTCTTCCCCGCGCAGATGCTGCTCGTGCCGCTCTTCGTCGGCTACAGCGACGCCGGACTGTACGACAGCCGCCTCGGGATGATCCTGATCTACACGGCGATCAACGTGCCGCTGGCCGCGTTCGTGCTGCGCAACTTCTACACCGGGGTGGCGTTCTCGATCTTCGAGGCGGCCCGCATGGACGGCGCGTCCACGTTCCGCATCTTCTGGCGGATCTACCTGCCGCTGTCGACCAGCGCGCTGGCGGCCGTGTTCATCCTGGAGTTCACCTTCATCTGGAACGACCTGATCTTCGGCCTGACGCTCACCCAGACGGCCGAGGTGCGTCCGGTCATGACCGCCCTGGCCGGGCTGATGACCGACGTGTACGCCGGGACGCCGGTCCCGGTCGGCCTGGCGGCGGGCCTGGTGGTCTCGCTGCCCACGGTCGTGCTGTTCCTCGCCACCCAGCGGCTGTTCGCCCGTGGCCTTTCTCTAGGGAGTGTGTGATGACGAGCCGGTTGCTGCAGCGGAGCCTCGGTTCCCCGGACTACGACGGGATCCGCCAGGCGCTGCGCACCGACACCTCGACGCCGGTGATCAACCTGCGCGGGCTGGAGGTGCGGGTGGCGGTGCTGCCGCTGTTCACCCACGACGGCCGTCAGGCGGTCCGGGTGTCCAGCACGGTGCCGCTGACGCACGTGCTGGTCGGCGTCGACAGCGCCTCAGGCACGGACGTGACGCTGCTGGTGCCGGAGGTGGACGGGCCGCGCACGCTGACGCTGGAGTGCCGCGACGACGCCGGGGTGGTCGGCGCCGCCCAGGTGACGGTCACGCCGCAGCGCAAGTGGACCGTGTTCGTGGTGCACCACTCGCACCTCGACATCGGCTACACCGACCCGCAGGGCACCGTGCTCCGCCACCATCTCGACTACCTGGACGCGGCCGTGCGGCTGGCCGACGAGACCGCCTCCTGGCCGGACGACGCGAAGTTCCGGTGGACGGTCGAGTCGTCGATGCCCGCGCTGAAGTGGCTGGACGCGCGCCCGCCCGAGCAGGTCGACCGGTTCGCCGAACTGGCCCGCGAGGGCGTCATCGAGGTCACCGCGCTGCCGTTCCAGCTGCACACCGAGGCGTGCTCCACCGAGGAGCTGTACCGCCAGCTCCGCTTCACCACCAGGCTGGAGCGCGCGTACGGGTTCGCCACCCGGTCGGCCATGCACACCGACGTGCCGGGCGCGGTCGTCGGCCTGATCGACGCGCTGTCGTCGGCCGGGGTGCGCTACCTGGCCGCGGCGCACAACTGGGCCGGCCGGTCCGTGCCGTACCTGCACGGCGGGGAGAAGCTGACCCGGCCGTTCCGCTGGCGGGCGCCGAGCGGGAACGAACTGCTCGTGTGGTTCACCGACACCCCGCACGGCATGGCGTACATGGAGGGCAACACGGTCGGGCTGACCGACTCCTACGAGCTGGCCGACGACCTGCTGCCGCGCTACCTGGCCGCGCTGGCCTCGCGCGGCTACCCGTACGGGCCCGGCACGTTCGGGTGGCAGGGGCCGGACGCGCCGCGCGAACCGTACGAGCTGGACGTGCTGCACCTGCGGGTGCAGGGCGCGCACGCCGACAACGCGGGGCCGTCGATCGTGCCGGCGTCGATCGCCCGCCGGTGGCGCGAGCAGTGGGCGTGGCCGCGGCTGCGGTCGGCGGTCAACAGCGACTTCTTCGATCACGTGGCCGAGCACCACCACGACCGGCTGGCCGTGCACGAGGGCGACTGGACCGACTGGTGGGCCGACGGGCTCGGGTCGGGGGCGCGTCCGCTCGGGTACGTGCGGCGGGCTCAGGCCGCGCTGCGCACCGCCGAGACGCTGCACACGCTGGCCGGGGCGGACGCCACCGAGCAGGTGGACGCGGCCTACGACAAGGTGGCGCTGTTCAACGAGCACACCTGGGGCGCGGCCAACCCGTGGGAGGACGCCGAGGAGGCGGGCGACTCGGGCGAGCTGCAGTGGACGCGCAAGTCGTCCGGCGCCTACGACGCCCAGGACGACGCGGCGGACCTGCTCCAGGCCGCCACCCGCCACTTCGCCGCCGCGCTGACCGGCGCCGCTTCCGGAGAGGGCGCGCTCGCGGCCTTCGCGGTGTTCAACCCGGGCACCGCGCGGCGGACCGACGTGGTGCGGACGTTCCTGCCCAGGGACGTGGTGGCGGTGGACGTGCCGATCGCGCTGGTGGACGCGCGCACCGGGGAGCGGCTGCCGCACCACGAGGAGTATGTGGACCCCGACGACTGGCCGACCCGGCCGATCGGGCGGCACATCCACGCCGTGGTGCCCGACCTGCCCGGGTACGGGTACGTACGGCTGGATGTCGTCAGAGGCGAGACCCAGGCGCCGGAACCGGTCGAACCGGACCTCGGCGGAGTGATCGAGAACGAGTTCTACCGGGTGACCTACGACGTCCGCGAGGGCTACATCTCCTCGGTCTTCGACAAGAAGGCCGGCCGGGAGCTGGTCAACCAGGACGCCGCCGCCGGGTTCGGCCAGTACGTCTACGACCGCTACGCCACCGCGCCGCACTTCAACCACCTGTCCGGGCACGTCGGCGCGCACGACCGCACCCTCCTCGGCGACCGCGCCATCGCCGGCAACGCCACGATCGTCAGGGCCCAGCGGACCGCCGTCGGCGAGAAGCTGGTCGTCGAGCTGCGGGGCAAGGGCGTCGACTGGCTGCGCACCACGGTCGAACTGCACCACGGCGTGCCCCGGCTGGACCTCACCTACCAGCTGGCCAAGCAGGGCACCCCGGCCAAGGAGGCGGTCTTCCTGGCCTTCCCGTTCGCCACCGGCGAGGCGACCGCGTGGGAGCTCACGGGCGGCGTGGGCGGCCCCGACGTGCCGAGCGTGCCGGGCTCGGCCGCGTACATGCTGCCCATGCGGCACTGGATCGCGTTCGACGACCCCGAGCTGACCGTCGCCTGGGCCACGCTGGAAGCGCCGCTGGTGCAGCTCGGCACCATCCACATGCCGTACGCGCCGTTCCCGCCGACGCTGGACGAGGAGCCGGGCACGGTCTACTCGTGGGCGCTCAACAACATCTGGGACACCAACTTCCCCGCGCAGCAGCAGGGCGAGACCACCTTCCGGTACGCGGTCCGTTCGGCGGCGGGCGTGCCGGGCAGGCGGCTGGGAGCGCTGACCGCGGCGGGGCTGACCGAGCCGTTCACCGGCGCGCTGCTGCCCTCTCCGTCGGCCGAGCCGGCGCGCGTGTACGTGTCGGTGGACCATCCGGACGTGCTGGTCACCTCGCTCGGTCAGGCGGGCGGCGAGCGGGTCGTGCGGCTGCGGTCGCTGGCCGCCGAGCCGGTCGAGGTGACCGTCGAGCTGCCCGGACTGCGTGCCGCCCGGGTGAGCGCGGGGCTGGACCGCGCGGCGGAGCCGCTCCAGGTGACGGGCGAATCGGTCAAGGTGCGGATCCCCGCCTGCGGGGTCGCCGCGGTTTGGGGGACTTGTGAAGATCGTTGACATCCGGGCCACCACGGTCGCCGTGCCGCTGGAGGCCCCGCTGCGGCACAGCAACGGCGCACACTGGGGCCGCTTCGTGCGCACGATCGTCGAGGTCGAGGCCGACAACGGGCTGGTCGGGCTGGGCGAGATGGGCGGCGGCGGTGAGAGCGCGGAAGCGGCGTTCCGCGGCCTGCTGCCGTACCTGCGCGACCACGACCCGTTCCAGCTGGAGACGCTCCGCTTCAAGATCGCCAACCCGACGGCGTCGCTCTACAACAACCGGACCCAGCTGCTGGCCGCCATCGAGTTCGCCTGTCTCGACCTCATCGGGCAGCAGCTCGGGGTCGCGGTCTGCGACCTGCTGGGCGGGCGGATCCGCGACGAGGTGCCGTTCGCCTCGTACCTGTTCTTCCGCTACGCCGCCGACGGCTTCGCCGAGGTGCGCACGCCCGAGCAGCTCGTCGAGCACACGCGGGCGCTGAAGGCGGCGCACGGGTTCACCGTCCACAAGCTGAAGGGCGGCGTGTTCCCGCCGGACTACGAGCTGGAGTGCTACCGCGCGCTGGCCGCCGCCTTCCCCGGCGACAGGCTCCGGTACGACCCGAACGCGGTGCTGTCGATGGCCGAGGCCCTGCGGTTCGGGCAGGCCATCGAGTCCCTGGACAACGACTACCTGGAGGACCCGGTCTTCGGACTGGAGGGGCTCCGGCTGGTGCGGGAGCGGGTCCGGGTGCCGATCGCGACCAACACTGTCGTGGTCAACTTCGAGCAGCTCGCCGCGAACGTGCTGCGCCGCGGGGCGGACGTGGTGCTGCTCGACACCACCTTCTGGGGCGGCGTCCGGGCGTGCGTGAAGGCGGCCGGGGTGTGCGAGACGTTCCAGGTGGACGTGGCCGTGCACTCGTCCGGCGAGCTGGGCATCCAGCTCGCGACCATGCTGCACCTCGGCGCGGTGCTGCCGAACCTCACGTACGCCGCCGACGCCCACTACCACCAGCTCCGCGACGACGTGATCGAGGGCGGCAAGCTGGCCTACTCCGGAGGCGCCATCCCGGTGCCGTCGGGGCCGGGGCTCGGCGTGCGGCTCGACCGCGACCGGGTGGCCCGCTACGCCGAGCTCTACAAACGCGACGGCGGCTACCCCTACGACCGTGACCCGGGGCGGCCCGGCTGGTTCGCTCGGGTGCCGAACCAGCACTTCGCCGACCCGGCCGTCCCGGCGGAGCTGTAGCGCTCCGGCTTCGCCGTTTCCGCGGAGCCGGACCTCTCATACACCGGCCCGGCCGTTCCGCCGGTGTTTCCCGGCGTCTACCTCGTTCTGGCCGGGTTGGGGCGGTGGCGTTTGGGCTTCGCCGGCCTGGCGGAGCCCTGGCGCCTCACCGGCTTGGCCGTGTGACGTTGCAGGAGGGTGGTGGCTCGCTGGACGCGCTCGTTCAGGTCGGCGCGCAGGAGGGCGAAGCGGCCCGCGTGCTTGTGGACGAGCGCCCGCTGGAGCGCGGCGTCGGCCGCGAACCAGCGGGCCACCAGCCCCGACGACCACTTGCACACGACGTCGGCCACGGCCGTGCGCTTCTCGTCGGCGCTGATCGCGCGCTTGTCGAGGTCCCACCGGGGATCGCCGATCGCCGCCTCCGGTGACGGGTACGGGTGGCCCGCGTCCCGCATGCAGGCCACCCATCCCGTGATCGCCTCGCGGACCTCGGGCCGCGTCGAGGAGCGTTCGAGGGTACGCGTGTCCCGCTGGGCCAGCCAATCCCACGGAGCCCGCTCCGAAGGCGCCAGCCGCTCCGCCGCCCGCCCCTCGCACCAGGGCAGCACGTACAGATGACGGCGGGCCTTCTCGCCCCGCCGAGCCTCCCCCGAACGGCCGTCCCTCCGCGCCGCACCGGAGCGGCCGGTCGTCTCGGCCGTGCGTGTCTTTCCCGAGCCGACCTGGCGGACCGTACCTGAGCGGTCGGTGATTTCGGTGGTACGGGTCTTCCTGGAAATGCGTGTCGTTTCGGAGCGGTCGGTCCGGCGGGTTTTCCCCGCGCCGTCGGTCTTCCCAGGCTCGGCCGGTTCGTCAGTGGTGGGAAGGTGGTAGCCGAAGCGGTGGGCCTGGTCGTGGTCCACGACGCCGTAGCGGCGGGAGTTGCGCGGGTCGGGCGGGGCCGGCAGGAGCCGGCGGGAGATGCCGCGGCGCTTGAGGCAGCGGGAGACCAGCGAACGGTGGGCGGTGTCGAGCAGCGCCCGCTGGCCCGGCGTGGGCTTGTAGGCGTCGAACGGCAGCAACAGGTCCTCGGCCGAGGCGACGGCGGGCTCCTCCGGGAGCGGCGCGTGCGTGCACCCGGCCGCCAGCGACAGCGCCAGACCCAGGGCGAGGAGCCGGTTCACCGGCACCAGATGTCGAGCGAGCTGACGCGGTTGTTGCCGATGGCGTTGTTGGCCAGGAAACCGTCGCCCGTGGCGTGGTCCAGCGTGCTGTGGGCGCCGGTGAAGTAGGGGTTCTGCCAGAGCGTCACCGGGCAGCCGAGCCGGTTTCTCGCCGAGCTGGTCGCGTTGTCCATGGTGTGCCAGGAGTCGGTGTAGTCCCATTTCAACCACGTGTCGTCGGCCAAGTTGGTGTCGTCGTGGACGAAGTCGCGCCAGAGGTCGACCTGGCTGCGGTTGAACGCGAAGCCCGCGTACAGGCAGACCCGGCCCTGGAAGCAGGCCCCGCCCGGGCTCGCCTCCGCCACGCCGGGGACGATCAGGGCGAGCAGGACGGCGGCCACGACGGTGGACAGCCTCAAGAGGACCTCCTTGGTCAGTGCGTTCCCGGGGATGTCGCTAACCTAGCGTGCGCGTACGCATACTCCAGGTCATGGCGCGTGTCTTCCGGTAAAGCCGGTGGCGTAATCCGCAATGGTCGTGTCATTGACGCCTCGAAGGCCCGGCCCAAGCATGGAAGCCATGAAGAGGCGGATCGTCCTGGTGGTCTACGAGGGCTTCCAGCTGCTCGACCTGGCGGGCCCCGCCGACGTGTTCGCGGCGGCGGACCTGGTGGCGCGGGGCGGCTACCAGGTCGAGGTGACGGCGCCGATGGCCGGTCCGGTGGCGGCGCAGCACGGCGTCGAGGTCGCCGTGCGGACGCCCCTGCGCGAGGTCGGCGGGCCGATCGACACGCTCGTCGTCGCCGGGGGCATGACCACGATGACGCACGCCCGCGACCCGGAGACGGTGGAGGAGATCGTCAGGCTGTCACGTTCGGCCCGTCGCACCGCGTCCGTGTGCAGCGGCGCGTTCCTGCTGGCCGCGGCGGGGCTGCTCGACGGCCGGCGGGCCACCACCCACTGGCTGGTCGCCGACAAGCTCGGCGCGTGGTACCCCGGGGTCACGGTCGAGGCGGACGCGATCTACGTCCGCGACGGCCACCTCTGGACCTCGGCCGGGGTCAGCGCCGGCGTCGACCTGGCGCTCGCGCTGGTGGCCGACGACCACGGTCACGAGCTGGCCCGGCGGGTGGCCTGCGGGCTGGTCGTCTACCTGCACAGGCCCGGCGGGCAGAGCCAGTTCAGCATGCCGATGAGCATCCCCGCCCCGCGCGACGAGTCGCTGCGCGAACTGCAGGCGTTCATCGACGCGAACCCGGCCGCCGACCTGAGCGTGCCCGCGCTGGCCAGGCGCGCCGGGATGAGCGAGCGCCACTTCTCCCGCGTCTTCACCGAGCAGACCGGGACGTCTCCGGGCAGGTACGTCGAGCGCAGCCGCGCCGACACCGCCCGGCGGCTGCTGGAGATCACCGACCATCCGCTGGACCGGGTGGCCCGGGAGTCGGGGCTGGGCCGGCCCGAGACGCTCTACCGCGTCTTCCGCCGTCACCTGCGCGTCTCGCCCGGCGACTACCGCCGCCGGTTCCACACCAAGGAGAGTTGATGCACGTCGCCATCCCCCTCTACGACCGGTTCACCGCGCTGGACGCCGTCGGACCGTACACCGTGCTGGCGTTCGCGCCCGGCTGGACCGTCACCTTCGTCGCGGCCGAGCCGGGACCGGTGACCGACGACCGGGGTCAGCTGAGCATCGCCGCCACCGCCGGCTACGAGGAGGTGCCGAGGCCCGACGTGATCGTGGTGCCGGGCGGCATCGGCACCTTCGAAGCCCTCGCCGACGAGGCCCTGGTCGGCTGGATCCGCGAGGCCGACGCGCACACCCGCTGGACCACCTCGGTGTGCAGCGGCTCGCTCCTGCTGGGCGCGGCGGGGCTGCTGCGCGGGCGCCGGGCGACCAGCCACTGGGCGGTCACCGGTTTCCTGGCCGACACGGGCGCGCGGGCGGTCACCGAGCGGGTGGTGGTCGACGGCAAGATCGTCACCGCCGCCGGGGTGTCGGCCGGGATCGACATGGCGCTCACCCTTCTCGGCCAGGCCGCCGACACCGAGACCGCCGAGGCCGTGCAGCTCGTCATCGAGTACGACCCGGACCCGCCGTTCGACGCAGGGGCGATCGGGAAGGCCTCCGACGCGCTGCGCGAGCGCGCGGCGGCCCTACTCCGGTAGCGCCGCCGGGTTCCTGGCCAGCAGGCCGCCGTCCACGCGGTGCTCCGCCCCGGTGATGAACGACGAGCGCGGGCCCGCCAGGAACGCGACCAGCTCCGCCACCTCCTCCGGCCGGGCCACCCGGCCGAGCGGGTGCGCGGCGCCCCACCGCGCCACCTGCTCGTCCTGCGACAGCTCGCCGCGCCACAGGTCGGCCGCCCAGCGCAGCATCGGGGTGTCGACCGAGCCGGGGCAGACCGCGTTCACCCGGACGCCCTGACCGGCGTGGTCCAGCGCCATCGCCCTGACGAGCCCGTTCAGCGCCGACTTGCTGGCCGTGTAGGCGGCCACCTGGGTCTGGGAGGCGAACGCCTGCACCGACGAGACCACCACGATCGAGCCGCCGCCGCGCTCGGCGAGCCGGGGCACGGCCGCCTTGCAGGTCAGGTAGACGCCCTTGAGGTTGACGTCCAGGACCTCGTCCCAGACCTCCTCGGGGGTGTCGACCACGGTGCCGTAGCGCTGCACGCCCGCGCAGGTCACCACCACGTCCAGGCCGCCGTGGCGGCTCACGGCCAGCTCCACCAGGTCGCGCATGCCGGCGGCGCTGCGCACGTCGGCGACCACGCCGGTGACCCGCTCGCCCTCGACCGCCGCCCCCTCGTCGGCGCCGCAGAACACCACCGACGCGCCGCCCGCGGCCAGCCGGTCCACGACCGCCCGGCCGATGCCCATGGACCCGCCGGTGACCAGCGCCACCTTGCCGCCGAACTCTTCGCCGTCGAACTCACTCACGCCAGCACCTCCGCACGCATCGACAGGGCCCTGGTCTCGCCCGGCCCCAGGGCGAGGGCGGTCCCGTTGGCGACCGCCGCCGCCAGCCCGTCGGTCGGCATGCTGGAGAAGGGCTCCAGCCCGACCGTGTACGCCCGGCCCCACCAGGGATATCCGGTGGTGGCGCCGAGCTCCTGCCACAGCCACAGGTAGGGCAGCACCTCGGCGTCCCACTCCAGCCGCAGCCCGATGTCCGCCATGATCTCGTACCAGCCGGTCTCGAACCCGGTCAGGTAGACGATGTCGCTGGGCGCGCCCCGTTCGGGGATCACGCTCAGGTCGACCTCGCCGCCGCCGTCGGCGGGCACGACCGGCCAGTCCCACGGCCCGCCCGCCTTCACCCTGCGCCCTTCCGGGTTGATGGCGCTCTCGTGCGGGATCACCCGCACGCCGTCGGGCAGCCGGATCCTGGCTCCCGGCCGCAGGAACGGCGTCCCGTACACGAGGTGCTGCCCCCACATGGCGTGCAGGGTGAGGCCGGACTCGTTGGCGGCCCGTCCGTCGATCTCCAGCGCGGCGATGCCCGACCGCAGGCGGAGCGTCCGTTCCAGCCGGTACGGCAGCCGCCTGGTCCGTACCGAGAGCCGGATCGCGACCTCGCGCTCGGAGTCGGCCATGACCTCGTACTCCCACGGCAGCCCGGACACCTCGCCGTGCTGCGCCAGCCGGGCGCCCCGGTACTCGCTGGGCGCGCCGCCGTTGGGGAAGACCTCCTGCCAGCCGCCCTCGTAGTGGTCGACGAACTGGGCCACGTCGTCGGCCGCGCCGTGCACGTGCTCGCGCGGGTCGCGCAGGCCCTGCGGGGAGAGCCAGACGAAGTCGGTGTCGGTGGGCTTGTGCAGGAACTCGACCACGTCGCCGCCCTTGCCGGGCAGCACGGTCACGCGGAGCAGCTCGTTCTCCAGCGTGACCGCGCGGAGCCCGCCCACGCTGCCGTGGCGCAGGCGGGCTCCCCAGTTGCGGTTGATCGTCATCCGAATCTCACGTCGATGAACCTGGGCCGGTAGATCGACACGTCCCGGTAGTGGTCGGTGTTGACGAAGCTGTTGACGTTGTACGAGACGACCAGCCCGTCGCCGTCGACGGCGGGGTGGGCGTGGGCGTTGTAGGTGAAGATGTTCCCGCCCGTCTCGGGGGTGGTGTAGAGGAGCTGCTTGCCGGTGAACGGGCCGGTGGGGGAGCACGACGAGTACGCCACGATCCGCGCGCTGAGCACCTCGGTGGTGTCGTGCGTGATGAGCACGTAGCCGTCGCCGATCTTGGTCACGCTGTACTCGTTGGCCACGCCGTCCATGACGCGGGCCGAGTCCGCCTCGTCGGGCGACCATGTGCCGTCGGCGGTCAGGAACTCCCAGGCGCCGAGCAGGCTGTCGCCCTTGACCCTGGCGACGTGCATGTACTTGGGCGAGCCGTGGTCCTCCACCCCGTAGACGTACGTGTGACGGCCGTCCTTGAGTATGCCGGAGGCCCAGGCGACGCCGTTGCCCGACGGCAGGTCGTGCACGCTGAGCGGCCGGTCGAGCCTGCCCTGGGGGAACCTGGCCACCACGTTGCGGTGCCAGCGCCAGTCCCACGCACCCGGGCCGAAGCGCTCGTACTCCTGGTAGGTCACCTCGACGATGCCGCCGGCCAGCGTCACGTCGCCGGCCCAGTACCAGTGGTTCTGGTCGCGGGGCGGCATCACGGCCTTCGGGGCCTGGCTCGTGCCGCCGGTGATGGTGCGCAGCCGGCCGTCGCGCTCGACGGCGAAGGAGTTGTTCAGGAAGACGGTCGTGCCGCCCTCCTCGACCACCGGGGGCCGGGAGCCGTCGGGGTTGACCTGGCCCAGGAAGGTGTCGGAGAACACCCACAGCTCGCGCCCGTTGGGCAGGCGGACCGAGTAGGTGCCGTCGGCGCCGGTCCAGTCGTCGAGCCGGCTGTTGTCGTCGCCGTAGGTGGTGAAGAGCGTGGTCAGCCGCTGGTTGACCGAGGAGCCCTGGAAGGCGGGGGCGCAGTCGGATGCGGCCGCGGCGACGGGCTGGGGGAGGGCGGTGAGGGTGGACAGGGCGAGTACCAAGGAAAGGAGTGCTGCTCTGAGTCGCGCCATGACACGTCCTAGGGGTGGGGGTTCCCTACAGTTCTAGTCATCAGATCACTTACTGTCTAGACCTCACGCCGCCAGGAGGACCCGGTGAAAACGGGGTGCTGGGCCGTCATACCGGCAGGTACCCTCCACAAGGACCTAGGAGGGGAATTGTCGTGGGACACGTCGAGGTCGCTCACCTGACGTACGTGCTGCCCGACGGGCGGCCGTTGCTCGACGACGTGTCGTTCCGGATCGGCGAGGGCGTCAAGGCCGCGCTGGTGGGGCCCAACGGGGCCGGGAAGACCACGCTCATGCGGTTGATCGCGGGCGATCTGCGGCCGGTCGAGGGAGGCGTGGTGTCCTCCGGCGGGCTGGGCGTGATGCGGCAGTTCATCGGGAGCGTGCGCGATGGCAGCAACGTGCACGACCTGCTGCTGAGCGTGGCGCCGCCCGCCGTGCGGCAGGCCGCCGAGCGGCTCGAACAGGCCGAGCTCGTCATGATGGAGCGCGACGACGAGAAGACGCAGCTCCGCTACGCCCAGGCCATCAGCGACTACACCGACGCGGGCGGGTACGAGATCGAGGTCCTGTGGGACACGTGCACGGTCGCCGCACTGGGCGTTCCGTACGATCGCGTGAAATATCGGGATGTGGCCACGTTGTCCGGCGGCGAGCAGAAACGGCTGGTGCTGGAGGCGCTGCTGCGCGGCCCCGACCAGACCCTGCTGCTCGACGAGCCCGACAACTACCTCGACGTGCCCGGCAAGGAGTGGCTGGAGCAGCAACTCCGCGAGACGTCCAAGACCGTGCTGCTGGTCAGCCACGACCGGCAGCTCCTGGCCAACGCCGCCGACCGGATCGTCACCGTCGAGTCGGGCAACATCTGGATCCACGGCGGCGGCTTCGGCACGTACGCGGAGGCGCGCAGGGCCAGGAACGCCCGCCTCGACGAGCTGCGGCGGCGCTGGGACGAGGAGCACGCCAAGCTCAAGGCCCTGGTCAACATGCTGAAGAACAAGGCCCGCTACAACGACGGCATGGCCGCCGCCTACCACGCGGCGCAGACGCGGCTGCGCAAGTTCGAGGAGGCGGGGCCGCCCGAGACGCCGCCGGCCGACCAGAACATCAGCATGCGCCTGCGCGGCGGCCGCACCGGCAAGCGCGCGGTCATCTGCGAAGGGCTGGAGCTGACCGGCCTGATGAAGCCGTTCGACCTGGAGGTCTGGTACGGCGAGCGGGTGGCGGTGCTCGGCTCCAACGGCTCGGGCAAGTCCCACTTCCTGCGGCTGCTGGCCGGTGAGCAGGTCCGCCACAGCGGCGCGGCCCGGCTCGGCGCCCGCGTGGTGCCCGGTCACTTCGCCCAGACGCACGCCCGGCCCGACCTGATCGGCCGCACCCCGGTCGAGATCGTGATGTCGGAGCACGCCAGGCTCAAGAACGAGGCGATGAAGGCGCTGGCCCGCTACGAGCTGGCCGGTCTGATCGCCGACCAGCGGTTCGACACGCTGTCAGGCGGCCAGCAGGCCAGGCTGCAGATCCTGCTGCTGGAGCTGTCCGGGTCCACGCTGCTGCTGCTCGACGAGCCGACCGACAACCTCGACCTGGCCAGCGCCGAGGCGTTGCAGGAAGGGCTGGACGCGTTCGACGGCACGGTGGTCGCGGTCACCCACGACCGGTGGTTCGCGGCGGATTTCGATCGCTATTTGGTATTCGGCGCGGATGGCGCGGTTTATGAGGCGCCGGAGCCGGTCTGGGATGAAAAGCGGGTCGTTCGCGCCCGATAGGAAAACAAAGAGCGCGATAGGAAGTCAAAGAGTTGGTACGCCCGGCGCGTGTCAGAGGCCGGACGTGCCCATGAGCGGGTTATCACGGCAAAGTGATCCAGCGTAGCCGAACCGTCAGCCTCCTCGCACTCGGGGCGATCTGCCTCGCCGGATGCTCGTCCGAGGAGCCGACACAGCAGCAGCTCAAACCGCTCACCCTCATGGAACAGGCGTCGAACGTCGTCAAGTCGGGCGACGGGTACGCCGTGACCTGGGCCGCCGTCCTGGCCAACGGCAACCCGTGGCACTTCGGCGAGCACGTCGTGGCCAGTGTCGTCGGCAAGGACGCCGGAGGCCGCGAGGTCTTCAGGATGGACCAGCCCCTGGACGCCGTGCCGCCGGGCGGCTCCCTGACCTTCACCGGCCAGGGCACCGCCACCGCGAAGCCGGCCAAGGTCAGCGTCGACTACCGGCCCGCCCAGTGGCGGCAGGCGGCCCGGGTGCCCTCGGCCTTCCGGCCGTTCCCGGCGTCGCGGGTGCAGACGATGCGCCAGAAGGACGGCTCGTACCTCATCACGGGCTACGTCGCGAACCCGTACCAGTTGCCCGCCAGCAGCCTGGTGGTGAGCGCGCTGCTGCGCGACGGCGCCGGCAAGCTGCTCGGCGGCGGCAGCACGTTCGTGGACGACGTGCAGGCGGGCCGGCCGCCGCGGTTCATCCTGACCGTGGCCGGGCTGCCGCCGGGGACGAAGGTGGGCAGGACCGAGGTGGTCGCCCGTACCTGGGGGTCGACCGCGCGCCCGTACGAGGAACTGGCGATGGGCGGCGTGATGCCGCTGCACACCGTCAAGCCGAAGACCGCGCCGTTCCAGACGGACCGCGGGAGCGAGGTGACGTCGGGCTCGGAGTAAGCAAACGGGGTTATTCCCGGCGAATCTCGTTACATTTTTCTGGCTTGCCCATGACAAGAGATGTGTATCGCGCGGAATCGGTAGAACTACAAGTTACGACTCCATTACATTCGGTGATATGAATGACCGCGTCCTGGTCGAAGCCCTGCGCGCCGGCGACCCCGGCGCACTCGCCGCGCTCTACGACGCGCATGCCGAGAGCGTCTACCGCTACTGCCGATGCCTTCTCCGCGACGCCGACAGCGCCCAGGTCGCCCTGCGCGACGCGCTGATCGCGGCGGAGGCGCACGCCGGCTTGCTGGCCGACCCCGGCATGCTCCGTCCCTGGCTGTACGCGCTGGCCAGGAGCGAGTGCCGACGCCGCCGGATCGCCGGGCCGCAGGCCGCCGGCGAAGCGCTCGCCGGCGCGCCGGAGCCGGCCGATCCCGCCGACGCCGACCTGCGGATCATGGCCTGGAACGCGGTCCAGAGCCTGCCCGCCGCCGACCGCGAGGTGCTGGAGCTGGACACCCGCCACGGGCTGTCCGCCGCCGGGCTCGCCGCCGTGCTGGGCATCCCCGCGCGCCGGCTCGACGCCGTCCGCGAGCAGGCCCGCGACCGGCTGCGCGACGCGGTCACCGCCGAGATCCTCGCCATGAAGGGCCCGTACGACTGCCCGCGCCGGGCCCGCATCCTCACCGGGTTCACCGGTGAGCTGACACCCGACATGCGCGAGCACCTGGTGCGCCACCTCGCCCGGTGCGAGACCTGCTCGCCGCACCGCAGCCGGCAGGTGTCGGCGGCGAAGGTGTTCGAGCTGCTGCCGCAGGTCACGCTCCCGGAGTCGCTCAGGGTGCGGGTGCTGAGCTGCTTCGTCGACCCGGAGCTGTTCCTCTACCGCCGCTACGTCGCCAGGCGCTCGCAGGCGCTGGACGGCGCCGGGTTTCCCCTGCCCGGCGACCGGAAGCCGCGCGTATGGCCTCGGGCGGTGGCGTGCACGGTGGCGGCGGTCACGACCCTGGTGGCGATAGCGGGCATCTTCGAGTACTTCGGGAAGGAGGTCGGCGGACTGCCCGGCGTCGCCACCGCGGCGTTCCCGCCGGAAGGCAAGCCGCCCGTCCTCCCGTGGCGGCGGGCCGAGGCGAACACCACCGCCGGACCGGAGCTCGGCCGCACCGCCGGCCTGCCGCTGGACGTCGCCCGCGTCACCCCGCGGGCCCGGCTGATCTCGCCGGCCACGGAGACCACCCGCCTGCTCCCCACCATCGGCGGCCTGCCGACCACGTGGCCCGACGTCGAGCCCACGTGGAGCACCCACGCCCCCGTGCCGTCGCCGCCGCCGGGCGAACCCACGCAGGGGCCCGGCGACCCCGGCTCCCACCCGCCCACGCCCGGCCCGACGGCGCAGCCGACCCAGCCCACGGTGCGGCCGACGGTGCGGCCGACGGTGCGGCCGACCGTGCGCCCCACCGTGCGGCCGACCAGGCCGACCGTGCACCCCACCCGGCACACGCCGGCTCCGTCGCCCACCGAGGACCCGGTGCCCACGCCGGTGCCGCAGCCGACCCCGACCGTGTCCCCCGCCCCGCCGCCCACCACCCCGGCGTCCTGACCATGAGCAAGGGGTGTACGTGGGTCAACGGTAGGGAACTGTGTGCATAGAGTGACAGCGGGGGGATTCTATGCACGTCCGAGCCGGGATCCTGCTCGCCTGTCTGGCCGTCACCCTCAGCCCGCCGGCACGCGCCGAGCCGGCTCCCCCGTCCCGTGACATCGCCAGGGCGCGGCAGGACGTACGGGCACGAACGCAGGAGCTGGCCAGGGCCGGCGTCGCACTGGCCGAGGCGCAGGCGCGCCTGGAGGAGCTGGCCGCCGAGGCCGGACGCCGGGTGGAGGCCTACAACGGCGAGCTGGTCCGGCTGCGGCGGGCCGAGGAGGCGCACGACCAGGCGCTGACCAGGCTCGCGTCGGCGGACGCCGAGGTGGAGCGCGCCCGGCAGCCCGTGGCGGCGCTGGCCGCGCAGGCGTACGGCGGGATGTGGCGGTCCCACGCGTTCCCCGTCATGGACGGCGGAGACCACGACGGCTACCTGCACCGCGTCGGCACGCTGCGGCAGCTCGGCGGCGAGCGGGCCGCGGTGCTCTCCCGGATGCGCGACGCTCAGACGGTGGCCGCGATCCTGCGCACCCAGGCGGCCCGCGCGCACGCCGCCCGGCAGGCCGCGGCCGACGCCGCCGCGCAGGCCAAGGCCGATGCCCAGAAGGCCGTGGCCAGGCAGAGACGCGAGACCAGGACCCTGACGGCCGAGCGCGACACGCTGCAACGGCGGGTGGACGCCGCCCGCGACCGGGCCGACCTGCTGGCCAGGAAGCGGGCCGGCCGGTTCCGGATCCCGCTGAGCCGCGGGTCCGGGCTCGGTGACCGGGCCGCCAACTGGGCGCTCACCCAGCTCGGCAAGCCCTACCTGTGGGCCGCCGCCGGCCCGGGGAGCTACGACTGCTCGGGTCTGACCATGCGGGCGTGGGAACGGGCCGGCGTGCGGCTCGACCACTGGACCGGAACCCAGTGGACGTCGGGCCCGCACGTCCCGCTGCACCTCCTGCGCCGCGGCGACCTGCTGTTCTTCGGCCACGACAGGAACGACCCGCGCACCATCCACCACGTGGGCATGTACGTCGGGCGCGGGCTGATGGTGCACGCGCCGCAGACCGGCGACGTCGTACGCGTCGCCCCGATCTGGAGGCGGGACCTGGTGGGCGCCACCAGACCCCTCCAGAGAGTGGGATGAATCAGTGGCCGCCGTCCTTGGCGCGCTGGAAGGAGCGCTCGATCTCGGCCTCGGCCTCCATGCGGCCCACCCAGTTGGCGCCCTCGACCGACTTGCCGGGCTCCAGGTCCTTGTAGACCTCGAAGAAGTGCTGGATCTCCAGCCGGTCGAACTCCGCCACGTGGTGGATGTCCTGGATGTGCGCCATGCGCGGGTCGGTCGACGGGACGCAGAGGACCTTGTCGTCGCCGCCCTTCTCGTCGGTCATGCGGAACATGCCCACCGCCCGGCAGGTGATGTAGCAGCCCGGGAACGTCGGCTCCTGCAGCAGCACCAGCGCGTCGAGGGGGTCGCCGTCCTCACCGAGGGTGTTCTCGATGAAGCCGTAGTCGGCGGGGTACTGCGTGGAGGTGAACAACAGCCGGTCAAGCCTGATCTTGCCGGTTTCGTGGTCCACTTCATACTTGTTCCGTTGCCCCTTGGGAATCTCAACGACAACGTCGAACTCCACCGCGGTTCCTCCGCTCGCGCCCCCCCCGGGATCCCCGGCTGGGCGTTAATGTCTCGTAGGCGAACACCAGGATGAGAGGTCAGGGCGACGTGGCACGGCACGAGCGGTGGGTGATGCTGGCCACACTCGTCCTGCTGCAGGTCGTGACCATCGTCACCGGCGTCTACGCGGTTGACAACGACCTCACCCTGAGCGCGCTGACGAGGCAGCCGCCACCGGCAGAGCCGACCGCGCCTCCCGAAGTCCCCGTGGTCACCGCGGGGCCGGTGCTGGCCGGCCTGGCGGCGAGGCCAGGAGACGGACCTCTCCCGACCAAGGGTACTTTGACCCGCAGGCTCACGGATGCGCTGGGTGACCGAGCGCTGGGTGACCGGGTCGGCGCGGTCGTCGTCGACGCCTCCACGGGCGAGCGGGTCTTCGCCGCCAACCCCGACGCCGGCATCGTCCCCGCCTCCACCACCAAGGTCGTCACCAGCGTCGCGGCGCTCGCCTCGCTCGGCCCCGACACCCGCCTGGCCACCCGCGTCGTGCAGGGCGGCGCCCCCGGCGCGATCGTCCTGGTCGGCGGCGGCGACCCGCTGCTCGCCGGTCCCCGGGCCAAGCCGGGCAGCTTCACCGACCAGGCGTCGATGACCACGCTCGCCGCCCGTACCGCCGCCGCGCTCAAGCAGCGGGGAGTCGCCAAGGTCACGCTCTCGTACGACGCCTCGCTCTTCACCGGCCCGGACGTCGGGCCGGGTTGGAAGCCCGGCTACATCCCCGACGGGCACGTCGCGCGGGTGCACGCGCTGGCGATCGACGAAGGGCGGCAGAACCCCGGCCAGAACAGCCCGCGCGTCGCCGACCCCTCCCGCCACGCCGCCGACGCCTTCGCGGGGCTGCTGAAGAAGAAGGGGATCACCGTCGCCAAGACGGTCGAACCCGCCCGTGCCCCGGCCGGCGCCGCCGAGCTGGCCAAGGTCGAGTCGGCCCCCGTCTACGCCCTCGTCGAGCACGCGCTCACCTACAGTGACAACGACCTGTCGGAGGCGCTGGCGCGGCACGTGGCGATCAAGGAGGGCCAGCCGGGGTCGTTCGCGGGCGTCGCCAAGGCCGTCCCCCAGGTGCTCCAGCGGGTCGGCGCCGGTGGCGGCATCCAGGTGTACGACGGGAGCGGCCTGTCGACCCGCAACCGCATCAGCGCCGGCGCCATGGCCGGCCTCATCGCCCTCGCCGTCTCGCCCGACCGGCCCGGCCTGCACGCGGTCGCCTCCGGCATGCCCATCGCCGGGTTCACCGGCACGCTCGGCAACGGCCGCCGCTTCACCGGGGCCGACAGCAAGGGGCAGGTCGGGCTGGTGCGCGCCAAGACGGGCACCCTCAACAACGTCAGCACGCTGGCGGGGCTCACCACCAGCAAGGACGGCAGGGTCCTCGCCTTCGCCTTCATGGCCGACAAGGTCCCGGTCTACGCCGAACCGGTCCTCGACCGGCTGGCGGCGATAGTGGCGCGCGCCTGACCGCGATCCGCCAGGATCGCGGTTGTGTTTATTCGCGATCCGGCAGGATCGCGGCGCTGTGTTTATTTGCGATCCTGGCGGATCGCGGCTCGTCGCTCAGATCCGGTGCCTTCCCTCGTCGCTCGGTCGCTTCGCTCCCTCCCTCCTCAGTCCAGGCACCGGCGCTCCTCGCAAAACCTTGGATGTTCTTCCTGCAGATACCGGGACCGCTCCGATGTCAGGACAGCTGCGATGCCGGGACAGCTGCGATACCGGGACTGCTCCTTGGTCGGGATACCCGGAGGGTTCAGGGCTTTTCGTGGGCTCCCTGCTTCTTCAGTTCAGGCAACTGGGGCTTCTGCGTGGGTTCTCTTCCCCCTTTGTGCAGGTACCGGAGGGTCCTCGTGGGTTCCCTCCCTCCTCAGGCCAGGCAGCGGGGGTCTTCTCTTGATTGGGGGAGCTGGGTTCGGGGCTTCTTCGCGGGGTTGGGCGGAAGCACGTACGGTGGTGGGTATGCAGGTGATCGACTGGGATCTGGCCGTCTCGACCGGCACGCGTCTGGTGCGCCCCGGTCCTCAAGTAACCCGCGAGGAGGCCAGGCAGGCCGTCGCCGAGCTCCGTACGCTGTCGCGCGAGGCCGAAGGGCACGTGCGCGAGTTCACCAAGATCGATGCTGAGACCGCGCCGCAGGCGGCGACCGTCGTCGACCGGCCCGGTTGGATCAGGGCCAACGTCGAGGGCTTCCGCGTGGTGCTGGAGCCGCTCACCCAGCGGATGACCAGCGGCGCCAACCGGCCGCCCGCGATCGTCAGCGCCGTGGGCTCCCGGATCACCGGCGTCGAGGTCGGCGCCGTGCTCGCCTTCCTGGCGACGCGGGTGCTCGGCCAGTACGAGCTGTTCCTCCCGCCCGACCCGACCGGCCGCGAGGCCACCGGCCGGCTCACGCTCGTCGCGCCCAACATCGTGCACGCCGAGCGCGAGATGAACGTCAACCCGCACGACTTCCGGCTCTGGGTGTGCCTGCACGAGGAGACCCACCGGGTGCAGTTCACCGGGGTGTCCTGGCTGCGCGAGTACGTGCGCTCGCAGATGACCGAGTTCCTGCTGGCCTCCGACCTCGACCTGCCGACGCTCGTCGAGCGCCTGCGCAACGCGGCCGACACCATCCAGGACGTGGTCAGGGGCGGCGAGGGCAACCTCATCGACGTCATCCAGTCGCCGCAGCAGAAGGAGATCCTCGACCGGCTCACCGCCGTCATGACCCTCGTGGAGGGCCACGGCGACTACGTGATGGACGCGGTGGGGCCCTCGGTGGTGCCGTCGGTGGCCGACATCCGGGCCAAGTTCGCCCAGCGCCGCGAGGGCGGCTCCAAGCTCGACAAGACGATCCGCCGCCTGCTGGGCATCGACCTGAAGATGAAGCAGTACGCCGAGGGTTCCGCCTTCGTCCGCCGGGTGGTGGAGAAGGCCGGCATGGACGGCTTCAACCGCGTCTGGACCTCGCCCAACACGCTGCCGACCCCGGCGGAGATCTCCGACCCGGACGCCTGGGTGCGCCGCGTGATCGGCACCCCGGCCCTCCCCGGCTGACCCCACCGCACGGGGCGAGCACTGCTGGACACCGGACTGCGCTCGTCCCCGTGGCTGGACAATGGTGGTGTGGGACCGCACCCTGCTGTAGCCGATGTCCGCCGGGCTGTTCGTGAGGCGCTGGCCGGGCTGGACGGCGGGATGACGGTGCTGGCCGCGTGCAGCGGGGGCGCCGACTCGCTCGCGCTGGCCGCCGCCCTCGGGTTCGTCGCGCCGCGCGCCGGGCTGCGCGCGGGGCTGGTCACGGTGGACCACCAGTTGCAGGAAGGCTCGGACGTACGGGCGAGGCGGGTCGCGGAGCTGGCCGGAGAGCTGGGGCTGGAGTCCGGCGAGGTGCTGACCGTCACGGTGGGCACGGCCGGAGGGCCGGAGGCCGCCGCGCGGGAGGCCAGATATCGGGCGCTCGGCGAGGCCGCGGAGCGGGCCGGCGCCGCCGCCGTGCTGCTCGGCCACACGCGCGACGACCAGGCCGAGACCGTGCTGCTCGGGCTGGCCAGGGGGAGCGGCCCACGGTCGCTGGCCGGGATGGCGCCGCGGAGCGGGCTCTACCGCCGCCCCCTGCTCGACCTCCCGCGCCGCGTCACCGTCGCCGCCTGCGCGGCGCTCGGTCTGACCCCGTGGGACGACCCGCACAACGACGACCCCCGCTACACCCGGGTCCGGGTGCGCTCGCGGGTCCTTCCCGTACTGGAGAAGGAGCTCGGGCCCGGGGTGGCCGAGGCGCTCGCGCGGACGGCCGGGCTCGCCAGGGACGACGCCGACGCGCTCGACGAGTGGGCTGACACGGTGTATCACGATTGCGCTCTAAGCGATATTTCGGGAAGGCTCACGCTCTCCGTCGAGGCGCTGGAGCGGGTTCCCGCGGCCGTGCGGCGGCGGGTGCTGCGTCGCGCCGCCATCGCCGCCGGGGCGCCGTCCGGGGCGCTCTCGGCGACCCACGTGCACGCCGTGGAACGCCTCGTCACCTCCTGGCGCGGGCAGAAGGCCGTGGACCTACCCGGGCGAGTGTCGGCCGTCCGGCGGTATGGCACCCTGATACTCGCCATCAGCCCCATCCCGTAAGGAACCACAGGTGGACGCAGCCGACATGGGCGAGGACCTCGAGAAGGTCCTCATCGCCGAGGACGAGCTCCAGGGCAAGATCAGGGAGCTGGCCGGTCGGATCGACGAAGACTACGCGGGCAAGGAGCTGCTCCTCGTGGGCGTGCTCAAGGGCGCCGTCATGGTGATGGCCGACCTGGCCAGAGCCCTGCACGTGCCGGTGCAGATGGACTGGATGGCGGTGTCGTCCTACGGCGCCGGCACCCGGTCGTCCGGTGTCGTGCGGGTGCTCAAGGACCTCGACACCGACATCATGAACCGCCACGTGCTGATCGTGGAGGACATCATCGACTCCGGCCTGACCCTCCACTGGCTGCTGGAGAACCTCAAGTCGCGCTACCCGGCCTCGCTGGAGATCTGCGCCGCGCTGCGCAAGCCCGACGCCGTCAAGGTCCCCATCGACGTCAAGTACGTCGGCTTCGACATCCCCAACGAGTTCGTCATCGGCTACGGGCTCGACTACGCCGAGCGTTACCGCAACCTCCCCTTCATCGGCACCCTCGCCCCTCACGTCTACACCTAGAGATCGCTCGGATGGCCGTGAACCGCCGGGAACACAGCGGGCCGTGACGTACGTTGGTAGGGCAAGGCCGGTTGTAGCGGGCGGTCCCTCCGCGCGCTTGTCCGGTGTACCTTCTGACGACGGGAGGGTGACCGAGCGTCCCCTCCGGGTAGTCAGAAGTCGCGGCGTCGGGATGCCGCGGCCCCGGGTCCTGCCCGGGGTTCCAGGCCATGGTCAGGGAAGGGACGGGCCCGCCAGGGGTTCCGCATCGGATGGATCTCAAGCGATTTACACGTGGGCCACTGCTGTGGATCCTGGGCATCGTCGTGCTGCTCCTGCTCGTCACCCAATTGTGGAGCGGCGGGGGCAACTTCAAGCAGGCCGACACGTCCACGGTCCTCGAGCAGATTCGCACCGGCAACGTCAGCAACGCGAAGATCATTGACAAGGACCAGCGGATCGAGCTGACGCTCAAGAACGGCATCACGGTCAGGCCCGGCGACCAGCCCACCAAGATGATCCAGTCCGACTGGGTCACCGGCTACGGCGCCAAGCTGACCGACGACCTGCAGGCGCAGGTGCAGGCCGGCAAGACCGACAGCTTCACCACCGAGGTGCCGCAGGAGAACATCCTGCTCAGCATCCTGGTGAGCTTCCTGCCGATCGTCATCATCGTGCTGCTCTTCCTGTTCATCATGAACCAGATGCAGGGCGGCGGCAGCCGGGTGATGAACTTCGGCAAGTCCAAGGCCAAGCTGATCACCAAAGACACTCCCAAGACCACCTTCGCCGACGTCGCGGGCGCCGACGAGGCCATCGAGGAACTCCACGAGATCAAGGACTTCCTCCAGGCCCCGGCCAAGTTCCAGGCGATCGGCGCGAAGATCCCCAAGGGCGTCCTGCTCTACGGCCCGCCCGGCACCGGCAAGACCCTGCTCGCCCGCGCGGTCGCGGGTGAGGCGGGCGTGCCGTTCTACTCGATCTCCGGTTCCGACTTCGTCGAGATGTTCGTCGGCGTCGGCGCCTCCCGGGTGCGCGACCTGTTCGAGCAGGCCAAGGCCAACGCCCCGGCGATCATCTTCATCGACGAGATCGACGCCGTCGGCCGCCATCGCGGCGCCGGCCTGGGCGGCGGTCACGACGAGCGCGAGCAGACGCTCAACCAGCTGCTCGTCGAGATGGACGGCTTCGACGTCAAGGGCGGCGTGATCCTCATCGCCGCGACCAACCGGCCCGACATCCTCGACCCGGCCCTGCTGCGTCCCGGCCGCTTCGACCGTCAGGTCACCGTCGACCGTCCCGACCTGGAGGGCCGCAAGGGCATCCTCAAGGTCCACGGCCGCGGCAAGCCGTTCGCGCCCGACGTCGACCTCGACGTCATCGCGCGCCGGACCCCCGGGTTCACCGGCGCCGACCTGGCCAACGTGATCAACGAGGCCGCGCTGCTCACCGCGCGCGCCGACGAGAAGCTGATCACGATGGACATGCTGGAGGAGTCGATCGACCGGGTCATGGCCGGGCCCGAGCGCAAGACCCGCGTCATGTCCGACAAGGAAAAGAAGATGATCGCCTACCACGAGGGCGGTCACGCGCTGGTGGCGCACGCGCTGCCGAACTCCGACCCGGTCCACAAGATCACGATCTTGTCCCGGGGCCGGGCGCTCGGCTACACGATGACGCTGCCGATGGAAGACAAGTTCCTGGCCACCCGGTCGGAGATGATGGACCAGCTCGCGATGCTGCTGGGCGGCCGCGCGGCGGAGGAGCTCGTCTTCCACGAGCCCACCACCGGCGCCTCCAACGACATCGAGAAGGCCACCGCCGTCGCCCGCCGCATGGTGACCGAGTACGGCATGAGCGAGGCCCTGGGCGCCCGCAAGTTCGGCAGCGGCCAGGCCGAGGTGTTCCTCGGCCGTGAGATGGGCCACGAGCGCGACTACTCCGAGAAGATCGCCTCCACGATCGACGAAGAGGTCCGCCGGATGATCGAGACGGCTCACGACCAGGCGTGGGACATCCTGGTCGAGTACCGCGACGTGCTCGACAACCTGGTGCTCGAACTCATGGAGAAGGAGACCCTCTCCCGCGACATGGTGCTGGAGATCTTCTCTCCGGTGGTCGTCAAAGAGCACCGTCCGTCCTACGCGGGCTACGGCAAGCGGCTCCCGTCCGACCGGCCGCCCATCCTGACCCCCAAGGAGCAGTACGGCAACGGCTCGCTCGGACAGGGCCACCAGGGCGCACTGCCTTCCGGAGACACTGCGTGAAAGCGCACGAAGTAGATTTCGGACGGATCGAGAAGGCCGTCCGCGAGATCCTCTACGCCATCGGCGAGGATCCCGACCGCGACGGCCTTCTCGAGACGCCCGCCCGGGTGGCCCGCGCGTACGCGGAGCAGTTCTCGGGCCTCGGGCTGACCCCCGAGGACGTGCTCAACAAGGTCTTCGACGTCGACCACGACGAGATGATCCTGGTCAAGGACATCGAGGTCTACTCGACCTGCGAGCACCACCTCGTCCCGTTCTACGGCCTGGCGCACGTCGGCTACATCCCCAACGAGCACGGCCAGGTGACCGGCCTGTCAAAGCTGGCCAGGCTGGTCGACGTCTACGCGCGCCGGCCGCAGGTGCAGGAGCGGATGACCTCGCAGATCGCCGACGGCATCATGCGGGTGCTGGAGCCGCGCGGCGTGATCGTGGTGGTCGAGGCCGAACACCTGTGCATGACGATGCGTGGTGTACGCAAGCCCGGCGCGAAGACGGTCACCTCGGCCGTCCGCGGCGATTTCCGTACCAGTGACAAGACGCGCGCCGAGGCGATGGCGCTGATCCTGGGGCGCTGACGGCTGGCGGCGCCGCGTGAGATCCGCGCGCGTTCCAAGCGCGAAGGGATCGTTATCCACAACGGGGCACCCGCGATATCGCCGGGTATGAGCGAGCGCCTAGGCTTGGGCACATGACGAGAGTGCCGGGGCTTGACGACGCCGACCGGTGCCTGGTCATGGGCGTGGTCAACGTGACCCCTGACTCGTTCTCCGACGGCGGCCTGTGGTTCGACGAGGCGGCGGCCATCCGCCACGGGTTCGAGCTGGTCGCCGAGGGCGCCGACATCGTCGACGTGGGTGGCGAGTCCACCCGGCCGGGCGCCTCCAGGGTGTCGCTCGACGAGGAGCTCGCCCGCGTGGTGCCCGTGATCGGCGCGCTGGCCGCAGAGGGTGTCCAGGTCAGCGTCGACACGATGCGGGCCGAGGTGGCCAAGGCCGCGGTCGAGGCCGGGGCGGTCCTGGTCAACGACGTGAGCGGCGGCCTGGCCGACCCGCAGATGCCGCGCGTGGTGGCCGCCGCCGGTGTGCCCTACGTGGTGATGCACTGGCGCGGCCAGAGTGAAGACATGCAGAGCCGCGCGGTCTACGAGGACGTCGTGACCGAGGTCTGCGAGGAACTGGCCAAACGGGTGGAGCTGGTGCTCGCCGAGGGGGTGTCCCGCGAGCAGATCGTGCTCGACCCCGGGCTCGGCTTCGCCAAGAACGCCACCCACAACTGGGCGCTGCTGGCGGCGATCCCGCGCCTGACCGAGCTGGGCTACCCGCTGCTGATCGGGGCGTCCCGCAAGAGGTTCCTGGGGCGGTTGCTCGCCGACGCCGACGGCACGCCGCGCCCGTTCGACCGCAACGACGACGCCACGCTGGCGGTGACGGCGCTCGCCGCCCGTGACGGCGCCTGGTGCGTCCGGGTGCACACCGTAGGTCCGAATGCCGATGCCGTGCGCGTGGCAGCAGCATGGAAGAGAGCCGGAGCTGACACATGAGCGTCGACACCGCCGCGATCGAGACCATCAACCAGGAGTTCTATACCGCGATAGAAGACGCCGACCTCGATCGGATGACCGAGATCTGGGCCGAGGACGGCGTCGACGGCAAGGTCAGCTGCGTCCACCCGGGCTGGACCCTCCTGGCGGGCCGGTCGGAGGTGCTGCGGTCGTGGGCGTTGATCATGGCCAACACGACCTACATCCAGTTCGTGCTCACCGACGTCAACACCACCGTGCTCCGCGACGACGTGGCGGTGCTGACCTGCGTGGAGAACATCCTCACGGCGGGCGAGGAGGGCGAGTCCAGCTTCGCGGCCGGCAAGGTGGTGGCCAGCAACGTCTACATCCGCACCCCTCAGGGCTGGCGGCTGTGGATGCACCACGGGTCGCCGGTGTTGCAGAGCGACGACGACGAGGAGGAGGAAGGCGAGCTTGAGCACTGACCGGATCGCGCTGAAGGGCCTGCGGGCCCGCGGGAGACACGGCGTGCTGGCGGCCGAGCGGGAGCTCGGCCAGGAGTTCGTCGTGGACGTCACCCTCTTCCTCGACACCGCGCCCGCGGCCGCGGGCGACGACCTGGCCCTGACCGTCGACTACGGCGAGCTGGCGCAGGCGCTGGTGAAGGTGGTCGAGGGCGAGCCGGTCGCGCTGATCGAGACGCTCGCCCAGCGGCTGGCGGAGGTCTGCCTGGATAGGGAGCTCGTCGAGTCCGTGGAGGTGAGCGTGCACAAACCCGCCGCGCCGATCCCCCTGCCGTTCGGCGACGTGGTGGTGACGATCCAACGGAGGCGCCGATGAAGACCGTGCTAGCGCTCGGGAGCAACCTGGGCAGACGTTTCCAGACGCTGCAGGGCGCCGTGGACGCGCTGTTCGACGCGCCGGGTCTGGAGTTCGTGGCGGCCTCGCCGGTCTACGAGACCGATCCGGTGGGCGGCCCAGGGGGCCAGCGGCCCTACCTGAACGCGGTGGTGGTGGCGGAGACGACTCTCGAACCGCACACCCTGCTGGAGCGGGCGCAGAGCACCGAAGACGCCTTCGGCCGCGTCCGCCAGGAGCGGTGGGGGCCGCGCACGCTCGACATCGACCTGATCGTGGTGGGCGACATCGTCAGCGACGACCCGGAGCTGACGCTGCCGCACCCCATGGCGCACGAGCGGGCGTTCGTGCTGCTGCCGTGGGCGCAGGCCGACCCCGGCGCGGAGCTGCCGGGCAAGGGCCGGGTCGCCGACCTGCTGGCGGGCCTCGACCAGCGGGGCGCGCGACTCCGTGAGGACCTGAAGCTGCAGAGGCCCGATTGAGACCGACCCGTCCCGGCCTGCTGGCCGTCGTCTTCGTCGTCGTCGCGCTGCTGACATGGCTGACCGTCCAGCAGTTCTACTCCCAAATGCCGCTGGTGCCGTGGACCGCGATCCCGACGGTGCTGCTGCTGGCCATCGGCGAGGCCTACGCCGGGTGGATGACCCGGGCCAGGATCGCCCGCCGGCCCGGCACCAAACCGGTGGAGCCGCTCGCGGTGGCCCGGCTGGTCGCGCTGGCCAAGGCGTCCGCATACGGCGGGGCGGGGTTCGCGGGCCTGTTCGGCGGCTTCGTGCTGCACACGGCGACGGAGCTGGAGAAGGTGACGCCGCGGAGCGAGTTCTTCGTGTCCGGCGGCTCGCTGCTGGCCTGCGTGGTCCTCGTCTGCGCCGCCCTCTTCCTCGAACACGCCTGCCGCATCCCCGACGACCACGAGGGTGACCGGCCCGAGTAGGAGCCGGTCACTTGTCGATGTCGCCCACCACGAAGAACATCGAGCCGAGGATGGCCACCATGTCCGAGACCAGGTGGCCGGGCAGCATCTCGCGCAGCACCTGGATGTTGCCGTAGGAGGCGGAGCGGAGCTTGAGCCGCCACGGGGTCTTGTCGCCCTTGGAGACCAGGTAGTAGCCGTTGATGCCGAGAGGGTTCTCCGTCCAGGCGTAGGTGTGGCCCTCCGGCACCTTGAGCACCTTGGGCAGCCGCTGGTTGATCGGCCCCCGCGGCAGCGAGCGGAGCCGGTCGACGCACGCGTCGGCGAGGTCGAGCGAGACCTTGACCTGCTCCAGCAGCACCTCGAAGCGTGCGTGGCAGTCGCCGGCGGTGCGGGTGACGACCCTCACGGGCAGCTCGGGGTAGGCGAGGTAGGGCTGGTCGCGGCGCAGGTCGACGTCGACGCCGGAGGCCCTGGCGATGGGGCCGCTGACCCCGTACTGCATGATCTGCTCGCGGGTGAGCACGCCGACGCCTCTGGTGCGGGCGAGGAAGATCTCGTTGTCGAGTATGAGGTTCTCGATGTCGGGGATCTTCGCACGGACCTCGGCGACGGTCTGTGACACCCGGTCGAGCCACCCGTACGGGAGATCCTCCTTCAGGCCGCCGACGCGGTTGAACATGTAGTGCATCCGCCCGCCGGAGATCTCCTCCATGATGGCCTGGATGCGCTCGCGCTCGTCGAAGGCGTAGAAGATGGGCGTCATGGCGCCCATCTCCAGGGGGTAGGAGCCGAGGAACATCAGGTGGTTGAGCACCCTGTTGAGCTCGGCCAGCAGCGTGCGGGCCCACACGGCGCGGACGGGCGGCTCCATGCCGAGCATGCGTTCGGCGGCGAGCACCACGCCGAGCTCGTTGGCGAACGCCGACAGCCAGTCGTGGCGGTTGGCCAGCATGATGATCTGCCGGTAGTCGCGTACCTCGAACAGCTTCTCCGCGCCCCGGTGCATGTAGCCGACGATCGGCTCGGCGGTGGCGATGCGCTCGCCGTCGAGCGTCAGGCGGAGGCGGAGCACACCGTGCGTCGAGGGGTGCTGGGGGCCGATGTTGAGGATCATGTCCTCGGTGGCCAGTTCCTTCGCCCCTGCGCCGATTCCCACCACGCGTTCCGTCATACGGCCCATGCTCTCACCGGATACCAGGTCAAGGAACGGGTGTGCCGGGTCCGTCGTCCGAGGTCAAGGTACGGCAAGCACGCGCATCACCAGGCCATGGCGGGGGAGGATTGTCTGGAACGGGGGAACAAGACGATGAAGAGGGTCATCTTTGATGTGGCTGCCCTGATCGCCAGGGTGGTGATCGGCGTCATCTTCGTGGCGCACGGGCTGCAGAAATGGACAGCGGGTCTGGGGGCCATCAGCGCCGGCTTCACCGAGATGGGCGTGCCGCTGCCCCAGGCGTCGGCCGCCTTCGCGACGATCGTCGAGGTGGTCTGCGGGGTGCTGCTGATCCTGGGGCTGGCGGTCCGGGTCTCGGCGGCGCTGTTGCTGATCGACATGATCGGTGCGCTGGTCTTCGTGCACGCGGCCGGCGGGGTGTTCGTCACGGAGGGCGGCTGGGAGCTGGTGGCGGCCCTGGGCGCGGTCTGCCTGCTGCTGATCGCGCTGGGCGGCGGGCGCATCGGCCTCGACGGGATCATCCACGCGGTGCACAGGCGTCGCTCCCGGCGGGCCGCCGCGACCGAGCCCGCCTACGAGCCGGTGCCGGGCGGGCTCGACAACGCGCCCACCCGGCCCACGGTGATGGAGGAACCGCAGCGCGACGTGCCCCCGCAGGGGAGCGGCGCGAGCGGCTTGGACGACCGCGACATGCGTGACGTCGACCGCCTGCTCGGCGACGAGCCGACCCGGCCCAACCCACGCAAGCCGTAGGAGTTACGGTCGCTGAGCGGGCCGCTCAGCGACCGGCCAGGTCGCGCAGCGCGGCGAGAAGACGGTCGACATGCTCTTCGGTCGTACCGATGCCGATCGAGGCGCGCACGGCCGAGGCGGTGCCGTCCGTGCAGCCGCCGTCCTGCGTGCCGAGCAGGTGCCGGACGAACGGGTGGGCGCAGAACTTGCCGTCCCGCACCCCGATCCCGTGCTCGGCCGACAGCGTCTCGGCGACCTCGCGCGCCGGGTGGCCGTCGACGGTGAAGGACACGATGCCGACGCGCGGGTGGCCGGGCCCCCACAGCGAGAGTTCCCGTACCCCGTCGATGGCGGCGAGGCCGGCACGCAGCCGGGCGAGCAGCCGCTCCTCCTCGCGGACGAGCGGGGTCCAGCCGGTGGCGGTGAGCGCGTCGCAGGCGGCGGCCAGCGCGATGGCGCCCAGCACGTTCGGGGTGCCCGCCTCGTGCCGCGGCTCGGGGTCGTCGTGCCAGTCGGCCCCGTCCTCGCCGACGGCGCGCACCGCGCCGCCGCCCTTCAGGTACGGGTCGCCGGCGGCCAGCCAGTCACCGCGGCCGACCAGCGCCCCCGCCCCGAACGGCGCGTACAGCTTGTGCCCGGAGAAGGCCACGTAGTCCAGGTCGAGCGCGGTCAGGTTGAGCGGCCGATGGGGGACGAGCTGGGCGGCGTCCACCAGGATGCGCGCGCCGTGCCGGTGCGCGATGTGGGCCAGCGCGGTGACGGGCCAGAGCTCGCCGGTGACGTTCGAGGCGGCGGTCACGACGAGGAGCTTGGGGCCGTCGATCCCGGCCAGGGTGTCGTCGGCGGCGCGCACGGCCTCGCCGGGGAAGGCCGGCGGCGCCAGCCGGACCACCCGCTGCCACGGCAGCAGCGAGGCGTGGTGCTCGGTGTCGAAGACGACCACGGTGGTGCCTTCGGGCAGGCAGCGGGCGAGCAGGTTGGTGGCGTCGGTGGTGTTGCGGGTGAAGACCACCGCGTCGTCCGTGCGGGCGCCGACGAAGGCCCGTACGGTGTGGCGGGCCTGCTCGTAGCGCGCGGTCGTGAGCTGGGAGGCGTACCCGGCGCCGCGGTGCACGCTGGAGTAGGCCGGGAGCGCGGCGGCGACGGCGGCGCTGACCTGCTCCAGACAGGGGGCGCTGGCGGCGTAGTCGAGGTTGGCGTACCCGGCGAGCCTGCCGCCCTTGACCGGGACCCGCAGGTCGGCGCCGAGCACGGCGGGGATCGCGCGCGCCGGACAGGGCTCCGGGTGCTTCTCGGGAGCGGTGCGGGGGGCGTCGAAGATCGTCAAAGTGGACACGGCATGCCTCCTCGGGCGTCATCGGACCCCAGGAGCAGCCACGGAGCCCGCGCTTGCCCGCCACCCTTCGTGGCGGACCAGGTCTTCACCCGGGGCACCCCGCCGCGGACGCGAGGGTTGCCGGCCAGCGAGCCGGGGCTTGGCGCTGGCACTCATGACCTACGTGCCGGACTATAACCGATGATTCATCCGGATCGCGAACTTCTCCGGAGTTCTACTCGTTGGGCGGTGGTACGTTCCCCACCGAAAGTAGGCGGCGATGCTTGACTGGGTGTCCAACCCGGAGATCTGGATAGGGTTCCTCACCCTGGTGACCCTGGAGATCGTCCTGGGCATCGACAACATCATCTTCATCTCCATCCTGGCAGGGAAGCTGCCTCCCGAGCAGCGCGACCGGGCGCGGGTGGTGGGCCTGGCCGCGGCGCTGGTGATGCGGCTGCTCCTGCTGCTGGCGCTGTCGTGGGTGGTCCGGCTCACCGCGCCGCTGTTCGAGGTGCTCGGTCACGAGATATCGGGACGAGATCTCATCCTGCTGCTGGGCGGGCTGTTCCTGCTGGCCAAGAGCGTCACCGAGATCAGCCACACGATGGACGGGCCCAGCAAGGACGGCAAGTCGGCGGCCGTCGTCTCGTTCACGTCGGTCATCGTGCAGATCATGCTGCTCGACATCGTGTTCTCGCTCGACTCGGTGATCACCGCCGTGGGCATGGTCGATGAGCTCGGGGTGATGATCGCGGCCGTGGTCGTGGCGGTGGCGGTGATGCTGTTCGCCTCCGGGCCGATCAGCCGGTTCGTCGACGCGCATCCGAGCATCAAGATGCTGGCGCTGGCGTTCCTGGTGCTGATCGGGGTGATGCTCGTCGCTGAGGGTCTCGACCAGCACATCCCGAAGGGCTACATCTACTTCGCGATGGCGTTCTCGGTCGTCGTCGAGCTGCTCAACATCCGGGTGCGGAGCAGGAAGAACAAGCAGGTGGAGGAAGCTCCTACTATGCAATAGTGCGCTTTGATCCCTGGAATCCGGATTTCGTGGCCCATCCCTACGACGTCTACGCCGAGCTGAGGCGGGAGGCCCCCGTCAGCTACTTCGAACCCGCCGACCAGTGGCTGATCGCCCGCCACGCGGATGTGGACGAGTTGCTGCGTGACCGCAGGCTCGGCCGTTCCTATCTGCACGTGGCCACGGACGAGGAGTTCGGCAGGCCACCGGAGCCGGAGTTCCAGGAGCCGTTCTGGCGGGTGGTCCGCGCCGGCATGCTCGACGTCGAGCCGCCGGTGCACACCCGGCTGCGCCGTCTGGTGTCCAAGGCGTTCACCCCGCGCATGGTCGAGTCGCTGCGGCCGCGTGTGCGGGCCATCGCCGAGGGGCTCGTGGACGCGTACGTGGAGAAGGGCGGCGGAGATCTGATCGCGGAGGTCGCCGAGCCGCTGCCGGTGACGGTCATCGCGGAGATGCTGGGCATCCCCGAGCAGGACCGTCACCTGCTGCGGCCCTGGTCCTCGGACATCTGCCTGATGTACGAGCTCAACCCGAGCGAGGAGATGCAGCACACCGCGGTCAGGGCGGCGGACGAGTTCGCCGAGTACCTGAGAGGGCTGGCCCGCGAGCGGGCGGGGAAGCCGGGCTACGACCTGATCAGCGCGCTGGCGGGGATCCCCGAGCTGACCGAGGACGAGCTGATCGGCACCTGCGTGCTGCTGCTCAACGCCGGTCACGAGGCCACCGTGAACGCCACCGGCAACGGCTGGTGGGCGCTGTTCAGGAACCCGGACGAGCTGGCCCGGCTGCGCGCGGACCGCTCGCTGCTGCCCACGGCGATCGAGGAGGTGCTGCGCTGGGACACCCCGGCGCAGATGTTCGAGCGCTGGGTCCTGGAGGACATCGAGGTCGGCGGCGTGCGGATCCCGCGCGGGGCCGAGGTGGCGCTGCTGTTCGGCTCGGCCAACCGCGACCCCGAGGTGTTCGACGACCCCGACCGGTTCGACGCGGGCCGCAAGGACAACCCGCACATCTCGTTCGGCCTGGGCATCCACTACTGCCTGGGCGCGCCGCTGGCCAGGATCGAGATGGTCGAGTCGTTCGGCGCGCTGCTCGACCGGGCGCCGGCGCTGGAGCTCGTCAGGGAGCCGGAGTGGAAGCCGGGCTACATCATCCGGGGCCTGCAGGGCCTGGAGCTGAGCACGCGCTGACGCCGGGTCACCGGCGCTGGCAGAGCCAGCCGAACCCGCCCAGCCCCGCCGGATCGATCAGCTCGGCCTCCTCGGAGGCCCGGGCGAGCGCCCGGAGATATCCCGGAGGGTCGGTGCGGGCCAGGTCGAGGGAGGGGCGGGCGCCGGTGACGCCCAGCTCGCGCAGCGCGGCACGCTGTGTGGACAAGGCTGTGGATATCGCGCCCGCCCGCCGCCCGGCCTCGGCACACGCGTCGAGCGCGACGTGCGCGGTGATGTCGCAGGTCCCGTCGGGGATCGGGGAAACAACCGCGCCGTCGCGATATCCGGTGAGCGTGCCGCAGCGCGGCCGGTTATCCACAGGGTGTGCATAATCGACGGCGACGGCCCGCCCCTGGTCGAGCCGCGCCAGGACCGCCGCCCAGGCCGCGTCGCGGGTGCGGCCGATCTCGGCCCTGGTGCCGACGCACGACAGCGGCCACCACCGTTTCAGCCACTCCAGATCGGCCGCCGGCGGCTCGCCGCCCAGCCGCTCCTCGCCGGTCTCGGTGTCGACCAGGACCAGCCGAGGCCCGTCGGCGGTCTGCTCGGCGACGTCCAGCGGGACGTTGTCGAGCCACTCGTTCGCGATCACCATCCCGCGCACGCCGGACGGGATCCGGGCGGACCACCCGATCTCCTCGGGAAGATCGTCCGGCCGGGGGGACAGGTCGACGGCCGTGACCCGCAGCCTGGCCCGCAGCCCGCGGCCGGCCATGGCCAGCACGTGGCGGACCAGCACGCCTTCGCCCGCGCCGACGTCGACGAGGTCGATCCCGGCGGGGGCGCCGAGCTCGGCGTCGACCTCGCGCAGCAGGGCCAGCACCGCCTCGGCGAACGCCGGTGACGCGACGACCGAGGTACGGAAGTGGCCGGACGGGCGTTCGCGAAGGTAGAAGCCGCCCTCGCCGTACAGCGCGCGCTGAGTGGCGGCGCGCCAGGTGAGCCACATGTCTGGACTATCTCACGATGGACACGGGGCCCGGACCGGATCCGGGCCCCGCCATGACCGCCAGTCGGCGTGGCGGCCATGCGCACCGCCCAAGAGGCCCCTGACACAGTGCGGGCGTCGGGTCCGGCGTGGGACTCGGCGCCCGCTCCCAGCGGTGAACCCCTCTCCTCATCTCATCCGACAGGGGGTGCACCGATTCACCTGCCCTTGTCCCTTTTGTCGGTAACGCAACATGCAGCAAAACCCCGGTCATCTCTTCTTGCCGGTGCGCCGGTTACCCTGGTCGGCAGTGCCATCAGGTCGACCGGGGGTGTGACGTCATGGAGGCAGCTGATCGCCCGGCTCGCCTGGCCGTCGGCGTGCTGGGAGCGGGCAAGGTCGGCTCCGCGCTCGGCTCCGCGCTGGCGCAGGCCGGCCATCGCGTCGTCGCCGCGAGCGGCGTCTCCGACGCCTCCCAGCGTTGGGCCGCGGCCAGGCTCGGGGTCGAGCCGGTGCGGCCCGACCAGGTGGTGGCGGCGGCCCAGCTCATCCTGCTCACCGTGCCCGACGACGCGCTGCCCGACCTCGTGGGCGGCCTGGCCGCCACCGGCGCCGACCTGCACGGCAAGATCCTCGTCCACTGCAGCGGCGCGTACGGCCTGTCCGTGCTCGACCCGGCCGCCCGCAAGGGCGCGCTGCCGCTGGCGCTGCACCCGGTGATGACCTTCACCGGCCGCGACGACGACCTCAACCGCATCACCGGCTGCTCCTTCGGCGTCACCGCCCCCGAGCCGCTGCGGCCGATCGCCGAGGCCCTGGTCATCGAGATGGGCGGGGAGCCGGTGTGGATCGCCGACGCCGACCGCCCGCTCTACCACGCGGCCCTGGCCAACGCCTCCAACCACATGGTGACGCTCATCGCCGAGTCGGAGGAGCTGCTCGGCCGCATCGGCGTCGACCACCCGGGCCGGATGCTCGGGCCGCTGCTCGGTGCCGCGCTCGACAACGTGCTCAGGCTCGGCCTGTCGGCCCTGACCGGGCCGGTCGTGCGCGGCGACGCCGGCACCGTGCGCAAGCACGTCGACGCGCTGATCCTGGCCGCCCCCGAGGCGGCCGACGCCTACGTGGCGCTGGCCAGGCTCACGGCCGACCGGGCGCTGGCGGCCGGGCTGCTGAAACCGGAGGAGGCGGAGCGGCTCCTCGACGCGCTGGGTGGCAACATATGGACCTGACCGTGACCCGCGACGGGCATGGATCCGTTCTCGGAGGCAGCGCATGGACCTCATCCTCGCCAGGAACCGCACCGATCTGATCAAGGCCCGCGGTGGCGGCACCCTCGCCCTCGTCCCCACCATGGGAGCCCTGCACGAAGGGCACCGCTCGCTCATCAGGCTGGCCCGCGACCGCGCCGACCAGGTCGTCGTCAGCGTCTTCGTCAACCCGCTGCAGTTCGGGCCCGGGGAAGACTACTCCCGCTACCCGCGCACCTTCGACGCCGACCTGGCGGCGTGCCGCGAGGAGGGCGTGGACGTGGTGTTCGCCCCGGCGGCGGGCGACATGTACCTCCCCGACCGCCAGGTGAGCGTGTGCGCGGGCGAGATGGGGCGGATCGTCGAGGGCGCCTCCAGGCCGGGCCACTTCGACGGCATGCTGACCGTGGTGCTCAAGCTGTTCAACCTGGTGCGGCCGGACGTCGCGGTGTTCGGGCAGAAGGACGCCCAGCAGCTGTCCATGATCCGCCGCATGGTCGCCGACCTGGACGTGCCCGTGGAGGTCGTCGGCGCGCCGACCGTCAGGGAGCCCGACGGACTGGCCCTGTCGAGCCGCAACCGCTACCTGTCGGCCGGCGAGCGCCGGGTGGCGCTGTCGCTGTCGCGCGCCCTGCGCGCCGGAGCGGGGGAGCCGACCCCGGCCCGGGTCCGCGCCGCGGCCTCGAAGGTGCTCGCCGAGGCCCCGCCGGAGCTGGAGCTCGACTACCTGGTGCTGGTGGATCCGGCCACGTTCACGGAGGTCTCCGACCCGTACGAGGGAGAAGCGGTTCTCGCGGTGGCCGCGAAGGTCGGCACGACCAGGCTGATCGACAACATGGTGGTGCGGCTGGGCCGGTAGCGGCCCCCGGGGCGCGCGCATACTCGGCCAGGCGTTATCGTCATATTGACGAAATAGCCCGATTGAGGAGGGCCCATGAGTGCACCGGCGATCCCCTTGCGGCTGGCGGCGCCCGATCCGGGCTGGACCGCCGAGGCCGACCTGGTCGTCGTCGGATCCGGGATCGCCGGGCTCACCGTGGCGCTGCGCCACGCCGAGCTGGCCCCGGCCGAGCGGGTCCTGGTCGTCACCAAGGACGTGCTCTCCTCCGGCTCCACCCGATGGGCGCAGGGCGGCATAGCCGCCGTCCTCGACCCCGGCGACAGCCCGGACGAGCACCTCAACGACACGCTGCTGGCCGGCGTCGGGCTGTGCGACACGCGGGCCGTGCGCACGCTGGTCACCGAGGGGCCGGGGGCGCTGCGGCGGCTGATGGACCGCGGCGCCCGCTTCGACCGCACCCCCGACGGCCGGCTCCAGCTCACCCGCGAGGGCGGTCACCGGCGCGACCGCATCGTGCACGCGGGCGGCGACGCCACCGGCGCGGAGGTGCAGCGGGCGCTGGTCGAGGCGGTACGCGCGAGCGGCATCGAGGTGATCGAGCACGCGCTCGTCCTCGATCTGCTGAAGGACGCCGCGGGCCGGGCCACCGGCGTCACCCTGCACGTCATGGGCGAGGGCGCGCGCGACGGCGTGGGCGCGGTGCGGGCCCGCGCGGTCGTGCTCGCCACCGGTGGGATGGGCCAGGTCTACGCGGCCACCACCAACCCGGTCGTGTCCACGGGCGACGGGGTGGCGCTGGCGCTGCGGGCCGGCGCGGTGGTGCGCGACCTGGAGTTCGTCCAGTTCCACCCGACCGTGCTGTGGCTGGGCGAGGACTCGACCGGGCAGCAGCCGCTGATCTCCGAGGCGGTCAGGGGAGAGGGCGCGTTCCTGGTCGACCACGAGGGCGACAGGTTCATGACCGGCGTGCACGAGCTGGCCGACCTGGCGCCGCGCGACGTGGTGGCCAAGGCGATCATGCGGGTGATGCGGGAGACCGGGCGCGACCACGTCTTCCTCGACGGCCGCCACTTCGGGCCGGACAAGTGGCGGACCAGGTTCCCCACCATCGAGGCCGTCTGCCGCGCCCACGGCATCGACCCGGTCAGCCAGCTCATCCCGGTCTCCCCGGCCGCCCACTACGCCAGCGGCGGCGTCCGTACGGACCTGTACGGCCGCACGTCCATCGAGGGCCTGTACGCGTGCGGCGAGGTCGCCTGCACCGGCGTGCACGGCGCCAACCGGCTGGCCTCCAACTCGCTGCTCGAAGGGCTGGTGTTCGCCGAGCGGATCGCCGAGGACGTGCACCGCGCCAGGCCCCGGCCGGGCGGGCCGGAGCAGTCCAACGCCCCGGCCGGGCTGATCGACCCGCGGGCGCGCGGCCGGATCCAGCACCACATGAGCGCCGGCGCCGGGGTGCTGCGCAACCGCGGATCCCTGACGGCCACGGCCAGGGCGCTGCGCGACGCCCGCTGGACGCCCGTCGAGGTGCCGCCGTGCACCGAGTCGTGGGAGACCACCAACCTGCTCACCGTCGCCACCGTGCTCGCGGGCACGGCCGCGGCGCGGCTGGAGACGCGCGGCTCCCACTGGCGGGAGGACCGCCCCGAGCGCGACGACCACGAGTGGCTCGGCCACCTGGACGTGACCCTGACCGAGGAGGGCCTGCAGATGACCTACACCCCGCACGGCGACGCCATGCCGCCGAGGCTGGCCCGGGAGCTGGCCGACGCCGGGCTCGACCCCGCCGACGCCGACGCGGTGATCGACCGGGCGCTGGCCGAGGACCTGTCGGCGGCCGGCGACGTCACCAGCATCGCCACGATCCCGGCCGGCCAGCTCTCGTCCGGCGACATGGTGGCCCGCGCCGACGGCGTCGTGGCCGGCCTCGCCCTGGCCGAGGCGGTGTTCCTGAGGCTGGGCGCGACCCGTACCGAGAGGAAGACCGAGGACGGCGAGCGCGTCCGCCGCGGCGAGGTGCTGATGACGGTGGAGGGCCCGACCAGGGCCCTGCTGACGGCCGAGCGCACGGCGCTGAACCTGGTCACGCACCTGTCCGGCATCGCCACGCTCACCGGCCGGTGGGCCGAGGCGATCGGCGGCACCCGGGCGCGGGTGCGCGACAGCCGCAAGACGCTGCCGGGGCTGCGGGCGCTGGAGAAGTACGCGGTGCGCTGCGGCGGCGGCGTCAACCACCGGATGTCGCTGTCCGACGCGGCCCTGATCAAGGACAACCACGTGGTGGCCGCCGGAGGGGTGGCGCCGGCGTTCCGCGCGGTGCGCGAACGGTATCCGGACCTGCCGATCGAGGTCGAGGTCGACAGCCTCGCGGAGCTGGAGGAGGCGCTGGCCGAGGGGGCGGACCTGATCCTGCTGGACAACTTCACCGTGGAACAAACCACCCAGGCCGTCCAAATTGTGAAAAATCGCGCCAACAAGGCGGTTGCCCTCGAAGCCAGCGGGGGATTGACCTTGGAATCGGCCCGTGACGTGGCGGAGACTGGCGTGGACTACCTTGCGGTAGGCGCCCTTACCCACTCGGCGCCGGCCCTGGACGTCGCACTGGATCTACGGGGGTAACACATGCTGCTCACGATCGACGTCGGCAACACGCACACGGTGCTCGGGCTCTTCGAGGGCGAGGACGTCATCGAGCACTGGCGGCTGGCCACCGACGCCCGCCGCACCGCCGACGAGATCGCGGTCGTCCTGCAGGGCCTGCTCGGCCAGTCACCCCTGCTGAAGGGCGCCGACATCGGCGGCATCGCGATCTGCTCGACCGTGCCCAGCGTGCTCAACGAGATGCGCGAGATGTGCCGCCGCTACTACGGCGACGTCACCGCCGTCGTGGTCGAGCCCGGCGTCCGCACCGGCGTGCCCGTACGGATGGACAACCCCAAGGAGGTCGGCAGCGACCGCATCGTCAACGCGCTGGCCGCCATCGACCAGTACGGCGGCCCGTGCGTCATCGTCGACTTCGGCACCGCCACCTCGTTCGACGCGGTGTCGGCCAAGGGCGAGTACATCGGCGCCGTCACCGCTCCCGGCATCGAGATCTCCGTCGACGCCCTGGCCGCCGCCGGCGCCCAGCTCCACAAGGTGGAGCTGATCAGGCCCCGCTCCGTCATCGCCAAGAACACCGTCGAAGCGCTTCAGGCGGGCATCATCTACGGCTTCGCCGGCCAGGTCGACGGCATCGTCGAGCGGATGGCCGCCGAACTGGCCGACGACCCCGACGACGTGACCGTGGTCGCCACCGGCAGCCACGCCGGCCTGGTCGTCGGCGAGTCGCGCTCCATCGACGTGCACGAGCCGTGGCTCACGCTGATCGGCCTGCGGCTCATCTACCACCGCAACACCAGCTGACACATGAGCAAGCGGCCCCCCGCTCGGGTAGGGGGCCGCTTGCGGCTGGAGGAAACTCACTCGGACTCGGCGGCGTACAGGTACTCCCACTGGCCGCACTTGCTGACCCACTGCTGGTGCGGGTGGATCTGGCAGACCTTCACCCGCACCGCCGCGACGTCGTCCACGTCGAACCGGAACTTCTTGGAGCCCGGGTAGCCGCAGAACTTCCTGGCGTGGACCGCGTCCCACTCGTGGTCGAAGCCGGCCGCCTGGAACTTCACGTAGGCGCACTTGCCGCCCTGCCCGTAGGTGCGCTGGTCGAGGTCGTAGAGCCGGCCGCGGAGGTGGACCGTGTTGGACGTCTGGTGCTCGTCCCACTCCACGCCGATCCAGCCCTGGGCCTTGGCGAGGTGGTGCTTGGCGTAGACCGGGCCCCAGGAGTATCCGTCGGCGGTGGCGGCGCTCGCGGCGGCGGGCATCGACAGGGCGACGGCCCCGGCGGCGGCGACGGCGAGCAGGCCGGTGGCGATCTTCCTGAACATGGTCTCTCCCCGAGCCCTCCCCTGGACCGGCCCGCTGCCGGATCCCCCCTTCGAGCCCGTGACACATGGGTAACCGAGCGTGCTTGCAGGCCCCCTGCAGGGGACCGACGAGACCTTGCATGTGGCCGTATCCCCTACCCTTTGGTGGTGTGAGCGACGAACTTCCCGAGCAGATGCGCATCCGGAGGGAGAAGCTCGACCGCCTTCGCGCCGAAGGCGTCGACCCTTACCCGGTGAGTTTCCCCCGCACGACCACCAACGCGGAGGTCAGGGCGAAATACCAGGGCCTGGAGCCCGACACCGCCACCGGCGACCGGGTCGGCGTGGCCGGGCGCGTCATGCTCAACCGCGTCGGCGGCAAGCTCTGCTTCGCCACCCTGCGCGACGGCAGCGGCGACCTCCAGGTCATGATCTCGCTCGACAAGGTGGGGGAGGAGTCGCTCGCGTCCTGGAAGCACGACGTCGACCTGGGCGACCACGTCGGCGTCGAGGGCGAGGTGATCACCTCGCGGCGCGGCGAGCTGTCCATCCTCGCCGACCGCTGGCAGATCACGTCCAAGTGCCTGCGCCCGCTGCCCGAGAAGCACCTCGGCCTGACCGACCCTGAGGCCCGGGTCCGCCAGCGCTACGTCGACCTCATCGTCAACGACGAGGCGCGCAAGATGGCCCGCGTCCGCAGCGCGACCGTGCGCGCGGTGCGCGACTTCTGGCACGAGGAGGGCTACCTCGAGGTCGAGACGCCGATGCTGCAGCCGATCCACGGCGGCGCGGCGGCCCGGCCCTTCGCGACCCACATCAACGCCTACGACATGGAGCTCTACCTCCGCATCGCGATCGAGCTCTACCTCAAGCGGCTCGTGGTGGGCGGCGTCGAGAAGGTCTTCGAGGTCAACCGCAACTTCCGCAACGAAGGCGCCGACTCCACCCACAACCCCGAGTTCACCATGGTCGAGGCCTACGGCACCTACCTCGACTACCACGACATGGCCGACCTCACCCAGCGCATGTACCAGAAGGCCGTGGTCGCCGCGCTCGACACCACCGTGGTCGTCCACGAAGGCGTCGAGGTCGACCTCGGGCTGCCCGAGTGGCCGCGGGCCAAGCTCTACGACCTGGTGTCCGCCGCGGTGGGCGAGGAGGTCACCACCGAGACCCCGCTGGAGCGCGTCCGCGGCCTGGCCGACAAGCACGACGTGCACTGGGACCCGAAGTGGGGCCAGGGCAAGCTGGTCCAGGAGCTGTTCGAGGAGCTGGTCGAACACACCCTCGTCCAGCCCACGTTCGTCATGGACTATCCGCTGGAGACCTCCCCGCTGGCCCGCGTCCACCGCGACAACCCGCTGCTGACCGAGAAGTGGGACCTCATCGGGTTCGGCACCGAGCTCGGCACCGCCTACTCCGAGCTCATCGACCCGATCGACCAGCGCCGCCGCCTGGAGGAGCAGTCCCTGCTCGCCGCCGGCGGCGACCTGGAGGCCATGCAGCTCGACGAGGACTTCCTGCAGGCCCTGGAGTACGGCATGCCCCCGACGGGCGGCATGGGCGCCGGCATCGACCGGATGATCATGGCATTCACGGGCCGCAACATCCGCGAGACCATCCTCTTCCCCCTGGTCAAGCCCACCCGCTGACCGCGCCGAGATAGCCCGCCCGCGCTACAAGCGCGGGCGGTTGAGCCTGACGGGCAGCCGGGCCAGGCCGCGCAGCACCAGGTTCTCCTTGTACGGCGGATCCGCGTCGGCCAGCTCCAGCCCCGGCGCGGCCCTGGCCAGCGCGGCCAGCGCCACCTCCCCTTCCAGCCGGGCCAGCGGCGCACCCAGGCAGAAGTGCACCCCCAGACCGAACGCCAGATGCCTGCCAGGCGCCCGCCCCACGTCGAACCGGTCCGGGTCGGGGAAGGCCGCCGGGTCGCGGTTGGCCGCGCCGACCAGCGCCAGCGTCGACGTGCCCGCCGGCACCCGGACGCCGCCCAGCTCGGCGTCCTCCAGCGCGACGCGGGCCGTGAGCTGGACCGGCGGGTCATACCTGAGCACCTCCTCCACGACCTCCCTGGGCCGCTCGGCCGCCCGCCCCAGCACGCCGTGCCTGACCAGGTTGAGCACGCCGTTGGCGATGAGGTTGACGGTCGTCTCGTGACCGGCCACCAGCAGCAGCACACACGTGGCCAGCAGCTCGCGCTCGGTCAGCTCCTCGACCTGGACGAGCGCGCTGAGCAGGTCGTCGGCCGGCCGCTCCCGCCGCAGCGCGATGAGACCCTGGAAGTAGTCATGGAACTCGCGCCGGTGGCGTTGTGAGCGCTCGGTCAGCTCGTCGGTGACGATCGGGTCGAGGCTGCGCGCCAGGGTCTCGCTCCAGCCGCGGAAGCGCTCGTGGTCCGCCGCCGGCACGCCCAGCATCTCGCTGATCACCATGACGGGCAGCGGGTAGGCGAAGTCGCGGACCAGGTCGGCCTCGTCGGGCAGCCCGGCGATCAGGTCCGCGGTGATCGTCTCGATGCGCGGGCGCAGCCGCCGCACCATGCCGGGCGTGAAGGCCTTGCTGACGAGTCCGCGCATCCGGGTGTGGTCCGGCGGGTCCATCATGAGGAACGAACGGACCGGTTCGTCCGGCCCGGCGGGCGCGGGAGTGGGGCCGTGACCGAAACGAGGGTCGCGCAACAGGGCCGAGCAGAGCTCGTGGGAGGTGGCGACGAGCAGCCCGCCGCGCGTCCGGAAGAGCGGCCCGCTCTCGCGCAGCTTCCGGTATCGGGAATACGGCTCGCGCAGGAACGCATAATCGTACGGATCGAAACCCAGCATGTCGCTGGGGGTCAGCATGGACGGCGGCGCGCTGTCAGAGTCCTTGTGATCGATCATTGCGCTTGGAAATGTGCCGACATACGCCGAGTACTTCACGTAGGACGGATCATGTCAATGGCTATGGTCAAGTAGGGCAGATCTTACGCTTGACGGCCTTTGCCGGATGCGTTTACGTAGTCGGGGCGAGCAGCCTTTCGCTCGTGCCAGGACGTCACCGAGTAGTGCTGTTGGGGGGGAGGGCTCCCGATGGATGTGCTCAGTGAAAATGTTGAACTGAGCCATGCAGATCTGGCGTTGCTGGCGGAGCTGGCCAAGGGCGTCACAGTAGACCGAGTGGGGAGGCGCCTTGATTGCAGCGGCCGCACGGTGCGCCGAAGACTGAGGGGCATCTGCGACCGGATCGGGGTGGCCACGGCCATCGAAGCCGTGGCCTGGGCCGCGCGCCGCCAGCTGATCTAGCCGTCAGTCGGCGATGCGCACCGCTCCGGCGTAGGGGCGCCGGTCGAGTGAGGCGATGCGTACGACGTCGCCCGTGCGCGGCGCGTGCACCATCATGCCGCCGCCGAGGTAGATGCCCACGTGGTGCAGGTCGCTGTAGAAGAAGACCAGGTCGCCGGGGCGCAGCTCCTCGCGCGCGATGTGCCTGCCCGCCGTCCACTGGTCGCCGGTGTAGTGGGGCAGCGAGATGCCGACGCGCTGGTAGGCGGCCATGACCAGCCCCGAGCAGTCGTAGCCGTTGGGGCCTTCCGCGCCCCAGACGTACGGCTTGAGCTGCTGGGTGAGGGCCCAGCGGGCGGCCTGGGCCGCCTTGCCGTCGCCGGGGATGGGCAGGGTCACCTTGACGGCCCTGGTGCCGGGGCGGCCGGCCTCGCCGAGCGCGCGCTGGAACAGCCGGCTCTCGACCTTGGTGACGAGCTTGGAGATCCGGTCGCGCTTGGCCCCGAGGTCCTTGACGATCTTGTTGACCTCGTCGATGCGGGTCTGGGCGCCGGTCCTGGCCCGCTCGGCCGCGTCCATCGCCTTGGTCAGTTTGAGGACCTCCTCGCTCTGCTGCTGTCGCAGGGCGTAGGTGGTGGCCGCGCGGTCGAGGTAGCTCTCGGGGTCGCCGCCGGTGGTGAAGGCGAGCACCCGGCTGAGGCCGCCCGACATGTATTCGGCCTCGACCAGCTGCGACGCCCTGGTCTTCTTCGTGGCCAGGTCGGCCTCGCTGGCGGCGAGCCTCTTCTTGGCGTTCTCCACGGCCTTCTTGGCCGTCTTGAGCTTCTCGCGCTGGCCGTTGTACTGCTCGGTGAGGGTCTCGATCTCCAGGTGCATCTCCTCGACCTGCTCGGAGAGCTCCTTGAGCGAGGGCTTGGGGTCGGCGGCGACGGTCCCCGCGGGAGCGGCGACGAGCAGCGCGGCGAGGGTGGCGCCCACGATGCCCAGCCTGCGGCCGTGGCCGGCCCGTTCCGGAGGGCGGGCGCGCTCGCCCGCGGAACTCCCCCTGCGGTCGCGCGTGCGCTTCACCAATCGAGCTCCTTCCGTAGCGCGCCGACCGGGTTAGCTGACGGGTTCGGGCTCGGACCGGCCCTACCGAGCGAGGTGCTCGGACTCACCCCTGGCGGCGCCGCTCGAACGCCGCCGGCGGGTCCCCGGCTCCCCTTGCGGGGATTGGGCGCGTCTCCGCGCCACATGCGCGGGGACATCGACGCTGGACACTAATGCACCGAGGGTTCCTGCTCAACCGGAACTACAGACTCTGTAGAGATTTCACAACCGGGGGGTCACAGGGTGGTCTCGTAAAGCGCGGTACGGCAAAGACTTCATGTCCTCTTTGTGCCTGCTTGGACCAGGCGTGGAACGGTAGGAAACCTCCAACGCCACAGGTGCTCGTACAGCCACGAGACGTTACAAGATGGGCGCAAGTCCGGGGTTAGGGGTGAGCCGTAATCACAAACTGTAGGCTGGAGGGTCATGGAGCAGGTCGCCGAACGTCCCCTTCCCGACACGCAGGTCCTGGTCCGGCGTGCCCGGACGCCGGATGTCAAGGCCATCAAGCTCCTGGTCGACACCTATGGAGGCCCCGGCCCCCGGCTGCTGGAGAAGGCCACGGTCACCCTGTACGAGGACGTGCAGGAGTTCTGGGTCGCCGAGCGCGACGGCAAGGTCGTCGGCTGCGGGGCGCTGCACGTCCTCTGGGAGGACCTGGCGGAGATCCGCACCGTGGCGGTCCACCCCGAGGCGCGCGGGCTGGCCATCGGCCACCGCATCGTCACGGCCCTCATCGACACGGCCAAAGAGCTCGGCCTGCAACGTGTTTTCTGCCTCACATTCGAGGTCGACTTCTTCGCGAGACACGGATTCCGGGTGATCAAAGGCACCCCGGTCTCGCCCGAGGTCTACGCCGAACTCCTGGCCTCGTACGACGAGGGCGTGGCCGAGTTCCTGGACCTGGAACACGTCAAGCCCAACACCCTGGGGAACACACGGATGTTGCTCCACCTGACCTCGGGTGATGCGGATCTTGACTGACAGAAAAGGTGATTGTTGATACCCATGTCGATACGTTGTCCAGGACAGGCATGTGCCCTGACACGTGCCACATGCGCACGCGAAGCGAGGTGACACGGTGAGCACCGGACAGCCGCCGTATCCGCAGGATGAATCTGGCGAGAATCATCCGGGATACGGGCACAACCCGGGACACCCCCATGGGGAGGATCCCGACGCGACGGTCGTGGGCTACAGGGCCGACGACCCCTACGGCCAGGGCCAGTACGGCCAGCAGCCCCCGTACGGGCAGCAGCAGTACGGTCAGCCGGGTCAGCAGGGCTACGGCCAGCAGGGCGCGTCCCAGCCGGGCTACGGCCAGCCCCAGTACGGCCAGCAGCCCGACTACGGCCAGCAGGGTTACGGCCAGCAGCCCCAGTACGGTCAGCAGGCTCCCTCGCAGCCCGAGTACGGCCAGCCCCAGTACGGCCAGCAGGCCCCTTCCCAGCCTGACTACGGCCAGCAGCCCCAGTACGGCCAGCAGGCTCCCTCGCAACCCGACTACGGCCAGCAGCCCCAGTACGGTCAGCAGCAGTACGGCCAGCCCGGCTACGGCCAGCAGCCCTCCTCGGGCCAGCAGGCTTACGGTCAGCAGGGCTACGGGCAGCAGGCCCCCTCCCAGCCCGGTTACGGCCAGCAGCCCGATTCCCAGTCCGGCTACGGTCAGCAGGCCTACGGCCAGCAGGGTTACGGTCAGCAGCCGCAGTCAGGGCAGCAGTACGGCCAGCCCGGCTACGGCCAGCAGCCCCAGTACGGCCAGCAGCAGTACGGCCAGCCCGGCTACGGCCAGCAGCCCCAGTACGGCCAGCAGTACGGCCAGCCCGCCTATGGGCAGCCGGGCTACGGCCAGCCGGTCGGCGTGCAGCCTCCGGGCGCCCCCGCGCCGCTGGCGGAGTGGTGGCAGCGGCTGGTGGCCCGTCTCATCGACGGCTGCATCTTCGGCGTCGTCTACTTCCTCATCTCCATGGTGCTGACCATCTTCTTCGTGGCCAGCTACAACTCCGTGGGGGGTGTCACCACGGGCTTCCTGAGCTCGTTCGTGGTCGGTCTCATCCAGTGGATCCTGCTGGTCGGCCTCTACGTCGCCTACGACTACTTCATGACCAAGATGAACGGTCAGACGGTCGGCAAGATGGTGATGGGGATCAAGGTCGTCCCCGTGGGCGGCGCCATGCCCCCCGGCGGCCTGCCGGGCAACATGGCGCTGAAGCGGGCCGGCGGCACGTGGGGTGGCTATGCGCTCGGGATCGTCCCGCTCATCGGTACCTTCCTCGGCGCGATCGCGGTCATGCTCAATGCCGCCTCGCAGCTGTGGGACAAGCCGCTGCAGCAGACGTTCGCCGACAAGTTCGCCGGCACCGTCGTGGTGAAGATCAAGTAGCCTGTACGGCTCGGAAAACAGGGATCGGTGATCCACCGGTCCCTGTTTTCGCGTGTGTGCTCCGTACCAGAATGGGAACGGTCGGGACACCGATGGGGCGAGGTGAGGGTTATGGCCACGACGCCGCGGGCCGATCCGGTGCCCGCGGAATGGTGGGAACGGCTGGCCGCCCGGCTCATTGAAGCGCTCGTCTTCGGGGTGTTCTATTACATTCTGTTCATCGCGCTGTGGGGTATCTTCCGTACTGTCGGGGTGCTGGAGCTCTTCGGGGGCCGTTTGCCGGGCGTGTTCGCATGGGTGTTGGCCGGGCTGGGTTATACGGTCTACGACTGGGTCACGCTTTCACGAGGCGGGCGCACGTTCGGCAAGGCGATCATGCGCATTCGGGTGGAGCCGGCCCGGCTGGGGGCGCGTGACCGGTTGAAACGGGTCCTCGGCTATCCGGCCCCGGCCATCGTGATGGGCATTCCGGTGCTCAATCTGCTGGCCGGAATGTACGTGTTCGCGGTGGGCCTGCTCATCCTGATCGACAAGCCGCTGCAGCGTGGGCCCCATGACAAGCTGGCCGGAACCCTCGTCGTTAAAGATCATTCCTGAGCTGGGAAGCCTGGGCGCCGCTTTTCAGGAAACTTGGGGTAGATCCGGTAAGGCACCTGGAGAGACTGGCATTAGGCTATGAGGCGTCCGGGTTGCCGGATGTTGATGCCCCTGCCAGGCTATGGGCATCTGTGTGCCGCTATGGTCTGCGGTGCGAAGGTCGTCGACAGGGCGACACCCGGGGCGGTCAAGCCCGCGCCCGCCGCACCGCGCGTGCATAAAAGGCCAGGAAACCCCCCCGTCCGCTGTGGAGGCGAGGACGAATGGAAGTTGTGACAGAGGTTTTGTCGGCGCTCATCCCGCCGCTCGTCGTGGGGGGCGCCTTCATCTTTGGGGTGGTGAAGTTGGTGCGCGCCGAGGGCCCTGGGAGGCGGCCAAACCGGCAAGATCAGGCCGAGAAGAGCAACTGATCAGCGACTCAGCGGAATCGTCGCTGAGCTGAATTGTCTTAACGTCTTTCCGGGTATATGTTTGGTCGAGCGAATGAAACAATGCTCCGGAAAGGATTGCGTAGATGGCCAAGCAGATCCAGGAGATTCTCATCGATGACCTCGATGGGGGCGAGGCCAATGAGACGGTCAGCTTCGCTATTGACGGCGCTTCCTATGAGATTGACCTCAGCGACGTTAACGCCAAGAAGCTGAGGGACGCTCTCACGCCTTTCGTGCAGCACGCTCGCAGGGCAGGGGCGGTCACCACGCGCCGTCGAGGCCGCGGCGGTCAGCGGGCGATGAGCCGCGAGAAGAGCGCCGAGATCAGGCAGTGGGCCAAGGCCCACGGTCTGCCCGTCAGTGAGCGAGGCCGGATCGCCTCCACCGTCGTCGAGAAGTACGAGGCGGCCCACTAAGGGAGCCGTCGGCTGACCATGCGCTTATGCCGCTCGCCTAAGGACCCCGGCGGTCGCCATAAGCGCATGATCGTTCAGGGCGAATCTCAGATCGTGGACACTTGCCGTTCTGTCGATCTTCGATTCGCCCGAAATATGGGCATTTGGGTCTTCGCATCGAACCGCCGGGCGCGTGTTTTGGCGGTTTTGTCGGGGATGACGGGGCTCCAGCGCTTTCGGGCGATCTGGGGCCCCATCTCTGTTGTACGGCTTCTCTGAAGGGGCCGCTGCCGCGCATTGCACGCACTTCCCGCGTCGGGTAGGCCACCTACCGTTCCGTCCCTCCGGGCCTTGGCGATCACGCCGTACTGGTAACGTCGCTGACCAGACTCATCGGGCGGCGGATTTCGCTCTGGGTGATGCGATGCACATCCGCTTGGCCCGCGTTTGCATCGCCACATACGATGGCAGGGTGTAAGAGATACGGACCCGGCGTCTCAGGATGCATGGGCATGATGACGGGCGACGACCCGACCCAAGGGCCGGCCCGTCAGGCGTCCCCATCGCCGATCCGTGTGATCTGCCACCGCCGCCGGCGGCGAATAAGAGCCGCAGTACCCATGCGTCCCAAACATCGTTCGCTTGCGGCGTATCGGGAACACGTCACCCCCGAACCATAGTTGGATGGAGGGTGAACGCCCTGCTCTCGGGGAACGCTCTCTGCTATAGAGCGCGTCAGCGGCAGAGGGCACGGTTCGCCGAGCCAGGGCTAGCATGCGGGATGACGGGACCGGATTTACCGGCCTGACTGACCGCTCTGTGAGGAGCGACGAGATGTTCGAGAGGTTCACCGACCGAGCAAGGCGTGTTGTCGTCCTGGCCCAAGAAGAGGCCAGGATGCTCAACCACAACTACATCGGCACTGAGCACATTCTTCTTGGTTTGATCCACGAAGGTGAGGGCGTGGCCGCCAAGGCTCTGGAGAGCCTCGGCATCAGCCTTGAGGGCGTGCGTCAGCAGGTCGAGGAGATCATCGGCCAGGGCCAGTCGGCTCCGTCGGGGCACATTCCCTTCACCCCGCGGGCCAAGAAGGTCCTCGAGCTGTCGCTCCGTGAGGCTTTGCAGCTGGGTCACAACTACATCGGCACCGAGCACATCCTGCTCGGTCTCATCCGCGAGGGTGAGGGTGTGGCCGCCCAGGTGCTGGTCAAGCTTGGAGCTGATCTCAACCGGGTGCGGCAGCAGGTGATCCAGCTGCTCCACGGTTACCAGGGCAAGGAGCCGGCCGCCGCCGGCGGCCCCCAGGAGTCGGCCCCGTCGACGTCCCTGGTGCTCGACCAGTTCGGCCGCAACCTGACCCAGGCCGCCCGCGAGGGCAAGCTGGATCCGGTCATCGGCCGTGAGAAGGAGATCGAGCGGGTCATGCAGGTCCTCTCCCGGAGGACCAAGAACAACCCCGTTCTCATCGGCGAGCCCGGCGTCGGCAAGACCGCCGTCGTCGAGGGCCTGTCGCAGAAGATCGTCAGGGGCGAGGTGCCCGAGACGCTGAAGGACAAGCAGCTCTACACGCTTGACCTCGGCGCCCTGGTCGCCGGCTCCCGCTACCGCGGCGACTTCGAAGAGCGCCTGAAGAAGGTGCTCAAGGAGATCCGCACGCGCGGCGACATCATCCTGTTCATCGACGAGCTCCACACGCTCGTGGGTGCGGGCGCCGCCGAGGGCGCGATCGACGCCGCCAGCATCCTCAAGCCGATGCTGGCCCGCGGCGAGCTGCAGACCATCGGTGCCACGACTCTCGACGAGTACCGCAAGTACCTCGAGAAGGACGCCGCGCTGGAGCGCCGCTTCCAGCCGATCCAGGTGGCCGAGCCCTCGCTCAGCCACACGATCGAGATCCTCAAGGGTCTGCGCGACCGCTACGAGGCCCACCACCGCGTGTCGATCACCGACGGCGCGCTGGTGGCCGCCGCGCAGCTGGCCGACCGCTACATCAGCGACCGCTACCTTCCCGACAAGGCGATCGACCTCATCGACGAGGCCGGCTCGCGCATGCGCATCCGCCGCATGACCGCGCCGCCGGACCTGCGCGAGTACGACGAGAAGATCGCCAACGTCCGCCGCGACAAGGAGTCCGCGATCGACGCGCAGGACTTCGAGAAGGCGGCTGCCCTCCGCGACCAGGAGAAGCAGCTCCAGCTCAAGCGCGAGCGGCGCGAGAAGGAGTGGAAGGCCGGCGACATGGACGTCGTGGCCGAGGTCACCGAGGAGCTCATCGCCGAGGTCCTGGCCACCGCCACCGGCATCCCGGTCTTCAAGCTGACCGAGGAGGAGTCGCAGCGCCTGCTCCGCATGGAGGACGAGCTCCACAAGCGGATCATCGGGCAGGACGACGCCATCAAGGGCCTGTCGCGGTCCATCCGGCGCACCCGCGCCGGTCTGAAGGACCCGCGGCGTCCCGGCGGCTCGTTCATCTTCGCTGGTCCGTCCGGTGTCGGTAAGACCGAGCTGTCCAAGGCTCTGGCGGAGTTCCTCTTCGGCGACGAGGACGCGCTGATCAGCCTGGACATGTCGGAGTTCATGGAGAAGCACACCGTCTCGCGGCTGTTCGGCTCGCCTCCCGGCTACGTCGGCTACGAGGAGGGCGGCCAGCTCACCGAGAAGGTGCGGCGCAAGCCGTTCTCCGTGGTCCTGTTCGACGAGATCGAGAAGGCCCACCCCGACATCTTCAACTCGCTGCTGCAGATCCTGGAAGACGGTCGCCTGACCGACGCCCAGGGCCGGGTGGTCGACTTCAAGAACACGGTCATCATCATGACCACCAACCTCGGCACCCGCGACATCTCCAAGGGCATCGGGGTCGGGTTCGCGAAGTCCAACGACGCCGACTCCAACTACGACCGGATGAAGGCCAAGGTCCAGGAAGAGCTCAAGCAGCACTTCCGGCCCGAGTTCCTCAACCGTGTCGACGACATCGTGGTCTTCCACCAGCTCACGCCCAACGAGATCATCAAGATCGTCGATCTGATGCTCGCGCAGGTGGCCGAGCGGCTGAAGGACCGCGACATGGGGCTCGACGTCTCGCCCGAGGCCAGGCAGCTGCTGGCCGACCGCGGCTACGACCCGGTCATGGGCGCCCGGCCGCTGCGCCGTACGATCCAGCGCGAGCTGGAGGACTCGCTGTCGGAGAAGATCCTCTACGGCGAGCTCCGTCCGGGGCAGGTCGTGAAGGTGACCATCGAGGGTGAGGGCGACGACGCCAGGTTCCTGTTCGCGGGAGAGGACGCCACCCAGGTGCCCGACTCCGCGGCGGCGATCGCCGGTTCCATCCAGAGCTGACCCAGTTCACGAAAACCCCCGTGCGCTCCGGCGCACGGGGG
>NZ_JAHKRN010000115.1 GCF_019396385.1 Nonomuraea harbinensis
TCCTGCCCCGTCATGGCGGCCTGGTCGGCGAGGGTCATCGTCACTGTCTCGATCGTCCTGTCTCGCCCTGCTTTACATCAAAAGGACTCATCTGTCCCATGTACCACAGCAGTCTGACAGAGAGGGGTCGCTTGGAGAGCGCGGAGGCCGGCAAAAGTACAGCGTGGCGAAACGGTCTCAATCAGCCGAGCAGGGTGGTTGCTCCGCCCGAGAGCAGAAGGTCGGCAGTTCGGCCCTGCCCCTGGCCACAAGACTTCACCAGCAAGAACGCTCCGAACGGATCACCGTTCGGGGCTTTGATGTCCGGTGACAGCAACGTCACCAGTCGTAGCGATTGCGCGCATGCCGACTCCAGACGAGCGGCGGGACTTGGCGACACCAGTGGAACTGCGGGAGTTCGGAGGCATGCCTGAAGGCGTACCGGTCTTCGAGATAGCGCCGGGACCACGCAAGCATCGCAAAGTGCTACGCGGCGATCATGTGGAACTGCTCGTCAACGACGACTTGTAAGAGTTTACTCTGTTGCGCTGGCACAACGGGCAGGTACGTACGTCTTACCCGGAAACTTATGGTTGCCACCCAGCTTAAGTGCCTCGTAACGGCGCCAGGCTTCTGGAGCACGCAAACTGACTATGATCGTCGCAAAGTGCGACTGGCGGCAGCTATTATAGTCGTCGTAAGAACCCAACCACTTACGACAAGAACTATCATTACGATCTTCGAGATACCGATCGGGTCCCAAGCTTGCTCGTGCCCGAGATCTATAAGCGGTATGAGGAGATCTAGCGAGTATAGCCACGGATCCCATGTCGGATGTTCGTCAGCCTTCACAGGACAGAGTCCAGCAGTCGAGGAATTGCAGTCCACAGCTCCTACAGAGAACCAAAAAGCCGCGCCTACGAAAAGCAACATGAAGATGCTAAAGGCACGGATGGGCGCGTAACCGTATCCGACTACTGCATCTTGCATAGTTCCCCCCACCCACGCACGATCTGCATTGAGAGCTGCGCCTTCTGCGGACGACCTCAGTGATCCTCGTCTCAAAGAAAGGTTGCACTCAATCTGTGCTCCATGCAGATCGACGGTATTTTGAGTTTCAAGCCCCCCTAAAAATACGCTTCCTTCCACTTTCATATGGTCAGCCCTGATGGCCATTTTTGGAGCATCAGAGACTTTGACGCCTTTCAGTGAAACTTGGCAGCCAATCACGCTGTGATGGAGCCTAATCGAACCCTGAATGCGAGAGTTCCCACAATCCAAACCCAGCCCGATTCGAGCGTGATCGAGTATAAGTGCATTCTTCAGTGGATGCGATATGGTCGCATGGATAAGAAGCAATTTCCCCTCTACTTGGGCACCTTCCAAGTTCACGCCGCCGCTTATATCAAGGCCCTGAAACGCAGAGAAGGAAGCGCCTACTTGCATCTGAGACCCGCGAAGCGCAAATCCATTGGGATCACTTAGCTTCGCACCACTCAAGAGTACATCACCATCTATCCGTGCAGCATGCATCAGAAGATGGCCGCTTACGGAGATGGAATCCATCACTAGATTCCCTGCGATACGCGTTCCGTTGATATCAATGGCTGGCCCGTTGGGGTTCGATACTTCCGATCCTCCCAGTATCAGGTCCCCCGCTATTTCGGAGTTGTCCATGCCAATTTGCCCGCGCACGCGGCTGCCACCCAACCATAGGGGGCCGGAACATTTAAGACGTCTCGCCTCCATTCCAGGAAGAGTGCAATGAGAAAATCCAATAAAAGTGGCGATCGCGTCATTCAAAAAGGGAGGCTCGTCGAATGCGCAATCTGTGAAATGAAACGACAGCAGAGAAGCGCATCCGACATCAAGGCGGCCGATAATTCGCGCTCCCTTCAACACGAGGCGAGGCGGCTTTCCGGGAGGCTGCTTCGGTCCATCAAGAAGGAGATGGGCAATGATACTGGCCCTGATACTTCTCTCCGACCCATAAGAATCGGCACTAAGAGGACTGCGAACTGGATCTGGCCCGCCTAGATCGAGATTCGTCCCATCAAGAAATGCTGCCCAAAGCTTCTTTTCTGGCGCGGTCCAATCTTCAGGAGCCTGCTGATCGGCGATTTCAGACATCCCGTCCCCAACTCTACCAATAAGAAATTAGGTCTGCGGCACATCACCAGGGCGGATGCGTCGATGCTTCTATCATCGTATATACCAACATCCGCTGTTACACTACGGACTGGGAAACCATCAGGGGCGCGGGACGTGATCTGGATGCCTGATCACCTATGAGCAGCCCGCAGCGTAACAACGTGGACCCATTGGGGACCAACTACGGAACACCTCAGGGCAGCTGCAACCTTCTCCCTGGTCAACGCAGGTACGCAGACTTGAACTGCAACTGTCTCTGGAGCCGGGTGCGTAGGTTCGAATCCGGGGCACTTGTGTGATGTCTCGGGACATCGGAAACCCTCGAACCTACGGGTTCGAGGGTTTCGTCTTGTTCGGGTTTACCTGGGGCTGGTAGTCGCGGGCGGGGTCGAGGATCAGCTCGCGCAGGAGTTCTCCGGTGACGGCGTTGGCGACGCGGATGTGCAGGT
>NZ_JAHKRN010000116.1 GCF_019396385.1 Nonomuraea harbinensis
CAGCGCCCACACCTCCATCTCACCGAAGCGCTGGCCGCCGAACTGGGCCTTACCGCCGAGCGGCTGCTGGGTGATCATGGAGTACGGGCCGGTCGACCGCGCGTGGATCTTGTCGTCGACCAGGTGGAGCAGCTTGAGGATGTAGATGTAGCCGACCGAGATCGGGTACGGGAACGGCTCGCCGGAGCGGCCGTCGAACAGGCGGGCCTTGCCGGTCTCCTGGACCATCCGGTCGCCGTCGCGGTTGGGCACGGTGTTGTTGAGCAGGCCGACGATCTCCTGCTCGTTGGCGCCGTCGAAGACCGGTGTGGCGACGTTGGTGCGCGCCTCGACCTTCTCGAAGCCCTTGTCGCGCAGCCGCTCGGCCCACGCCTCCTGGATGCCGGTGATGTCCCAGCCCCGGGCGGCGATCCACCCCAGATGGGTCTCCAGCACCTGGCCCACGTTCATCCGGCCGGGCACGCCCAGCGGGTTGAGGATGATGTCGACCGGCGTGCCGTCCTCCAGGAACGGCATGTCCTCCACCGGCAGGATCTTGGAGATGACGCCCTTGTTGCCGTGACGGCCGGCCAGCTTGTCACCATCGGTGATCTTGCGCTTCTGCGCCACATACACGCGCACCAGCTCGTTGACCCCCGGCGGCAGCTCGTCGCCCTCCTCACGGGAGAACACCCGAACCCCGATGACCTTGCCCTGCTCACCGTGCGGCACCTTCAGCGAGGTGTCACGCACCTCACGCGCCTTCTCACCGAAGATCGCCCGCAGCAGCCGCTCCTCCGGAGTCAGCTCGGTCTCACCCTTCGGGGTCACCTTGCCGACCAGGATGTCGCCGGGAACCACCTCGGCGCCGATCCGGATGATGCCGCGCTCGTCCAGGTCGGCCAGCACCTCCTCGGAGACGTTCGGGATGTCCCGGGTGATCTCCTCAGGGCCCAGCTTCGTGTCACGGGCGTCGACCTCGTGCTCCTCGATGTGGATCGAGGACAGCACGTCGTCCTGCACCAGCCGCTGGGACAGGATGATCGCGTCTTCGTAGTTGTGGCCCTCCCACGGCATGAACGCCACCAGGAGGTTCTTGCCCAGCGCCATCTCGCCGTTCTCGGTGCAGGGACCGTCGGCGATGACCTGGTTGACCTCGATCCGGTCACCCTCGGCCACGATCGGCTTCTGGTTGAACGAGGTGCCCTGGTTGGACCGCTTGAACTTGGCCACCCGGTAGGTGGTGCGGGTGCCGTCGTCGTTGGCCACGGTGACGTAGTCGGCCGAGACCTCCTCGACCACACCGGCCTTCTCGGCGCTGATGACGTCGCCCGCGTCGGTCGCGGCGCGGTATTCCATGCCGGTGCCGACCAGCGGCGCCTCGCTCTTGAGCAGCGGCACCGACTGGCGCTGCATGTTGGAGCCCATGAGCGCGCGGTTGGCGTCGTCGTGCTCCAGGAACGGGATCATCGCGGTGGCGACCGACACCATCTGGCGCGGCGACACGTCGATGTAGTCGACTTCCTCGGCCCTGGCCAGCTCGGTCTCGCCGCCCTTGGTGCGGACGAGCACCCGGGACTCGGCGAACGAGCCGTCGGGGTTGAGCGTGGTGTTGGCCTGCGCCTTGACGTAGCGGTCTTCCTCGTCGGCCGTGAGGTAGTCGATCTGGTCGGTCACCTTGCCGTCGACGACCTTGCGGTAAGGCGTCTCGACGAAGCCGAACGCGTTGATCCGGCCGTAGGAGGCGAGCGAGCCGATCAGGCCGATGTTGGGGCCTTCGGGAGTCTCGATCGGGCACATCCGGCCGTAGTGGGACGGGTGCACGTCGCGGACCTCGAAGCCGGCCCGCTCACGCGACAGACCACCGGGGCCGAGCGCGGACAGACGCCGCTTGTGCGTCAGGCCGGCCAGCGGGTTGGTCTGGTCCATGAACTGGGACAGCTGGGAGGTGCCGAAGAACTCCTTGATCGACGCCACCACCGGGCGGATGTTGATCAGGGTCTGCGGCGTGATCGCCTCGACGTCCTGGGTGGTCATCCGCTCGCGGACGACGCGCTCCATACGGGCCAGGCCCAGGCGGACCTGGTTCTGGATGAGCTCGCCGACGCTGCGCAGACGGCGGTTGCCGAAGTGGTCGATGTCGTCGGTCTCGACGATCACCGTGTCGATCGGCGCCTCGGCCGAGGCCGGCATCGAATCCTCACCCGCGTGGAGGCGGACGATGTACTCGATGGTGGCGACGATGTCTTCTTCGGTCAGCGTGCCCTGCGTGATGTCGGCGCCGACGCCGAGCTTCTTGTTGATCTTGTAGCGGCCGACCTTCGCCAGGTCGTAACGCTTCGGGTTGAAATACAGGTTCTCCAGCAGGGTCTGCGCCG
>NZ_JAHKRN010000117.1 GCF_019396385.1 Nonomuraea harbinensis
TCCGCGAGCGGATGACCACCCAGGACGTCGAGGCGATCACGCCGCAGACCCTGATCAACATCCGCCCGGTGGTGGCGTCGATCAAGGAGTTCTTCGGCACCTCCCAGCTGTCCCAGTTCATGGACCACACCAACCCGCTGGCCGGCCTGACGCACAAGCGGCGGCTGAACGCGCTCGGCCCCGGCGGCCTGTCGCGTGAGCGGGCGGGCATGGAGGTCCGCGACGTGCACCCGTCCCACTACGGCCGGATGTGCCCGATCGAGACTCCCGAAGGCCCCAACATCGGCCTGATCGGCTCGCTCGCCTCCTTCGCCAGGCTCAACCCGTTCGGCTTCATCGAGACGCCCTACCGCAAGGTCGTCGACGGCAAGGTGACCGACCAGATCGTGTACCTCACCGCCGACGAGGAAGACCGCTACGTCATCGCCCAGGCCAACTCCCCGCTGTCGGCCGACGGCGGGTTCGCCGAACGGCGCGTGCTGGTCCGCACCAAGGGCGGCGAGTTCGAGTACGTACGCTCCGACGACGTGCACTACATGGACGTGTCGCCGCGCCAGATGGTGTCGGTCGCCACCGCGATGATCCCGTTCCTGGAGCACGACGACGCCAACCGCGCGCTCATGGGCGCCAACATGATGCGCCAGTCGGTGCCGCTGCTCAAGAGCGAGGCGCCGCTGGTCGGCACCGGCATGGAATACCGTGCCGCGACCGATCCCGGCGACATGGTGATCGCGGAGAAGGCAGGGGTGGCCGAGGAGGTCTCGGCGGATTACATCACCGTGGCCAACGACGACGGCACCCGCACCACCTACCGGGTGGCCAAGTTCAAGCGGTCCAACCAGGGCACCTCGTTCAACCAGAAGCCGATCGTGGCCGAGGGTGACCGGATCGAGGTCAACCAGGTCATCGCCGACGGTCCCTGCACCGAGAACGGCGAGATGGCGCTGGGCAAGAACCTCCTGGTGGCGTTCATGCCGTGGGAGGGCCACAACTACGAAGACGCGATCATCCTGTCCCAGCGGCTGGTGCAGGATGACGTGCTGTCCTCGATCCACATCGAGGAGCACGAGGTCGACGCCCGTGACACGAAGCTGGGCCCTGAGGAGATCACCCGGGACATCCCGAACGTCTCCGAGGAGGTGCTGGCCGATCTCGACGAGCGCGGCATCATCCGGATCGGCGCCGAGGTGGTTCCCGGCGACATCCTGGTCGGCAAGGTCACGCCGAAGGGTGAGACCGAGCTGACTCCGGAGGAGCGGCTGCTGCGGGCGATCTTCGGTGAGAAGGCGCGTGAGGTGCGTGACACCTCGCTGAAGGTGCCGCACGGTGAGCAGGGCAAGGTCATCGGGGTTCGGGTGTTCTCCCGTGAGGAGGGCGACGAGCTGCCGCCGGGGGTCAACGAGCTGGTGCGCGTGTATGTGGCGCAGAAGCGTAAGATCACTGACGGTGACAAGCTGGCCGGCCGTCACGGCAACAAGGGCGTCATCTCCAAGATCCTGCCGGTGGAGGACATGCCGTTCCTGGAGGACGGCACGCCGGTCGACATCATCCTCAACCCGCTGGGCGTGCCCGGCCGGATGAACGTGGGCCAGGTGCTGGAGACCCATCTGGGGTGGATCGCCGCCCGGGGCTGGGACATCACCGGCATCCAGGAGGCGTGGGCCGAGCGGCTGCGCGAGAAGGGCTTCGAACGCGTAGAGCCCGGCACCAACGTGGCCACGCCCGTCTTCGACGGCGCCCACGAAGAGGAGATCATCGGTCTGCTCGACAGCACCGTGCCCAACCGCGACGGCGACCGGCTGGTGGAGCGCAGCGGGAAGGCCCGGCTGTTCGACGGCCGCTCCGGCGAGCCGTTCCCGCACCCCATCGCCGTGGGCTACATCTACATCCTGAAGCTCCACCACCTGGTCGACGACAAGATCCACGCGCGGTCGACCGGCCCGTACTCCATGATCACCCAGCAGCCGCTCGGCGGTAAGGCCCAGTTCGGCGGCCAGCGCTTCGGTGAGATGGAGGTGTGGGCGCTG
>NZ_JAHKRN010000118.1 GCF_019396385.1 Nonomuraea harbinensis
GATGGGCCCGACAAGGTTACTGACGTCAGCCAAACTCCGAATGCCGGTAAGTGAGAGCGTGGCAGTGAGACTGCGGGCGATAAGGTTCGTAGTCGAGAGGGAAACAGCCCAGATCACCGACTAAGGCCCCTAAGCGTGTGCTAAGTGGGAAAGGATGTGGAGTCGCAGAGACAACCAGGAGGTTGGCTTAGAAGCAGCCATCCTTGAAAGAGTGCGTAATAGCTCACTGGTCAAGTGATTCTGCGCCGACAATGTAGCGGGGCTCAAGTACACCGCCGAAGTCGTGGCATTGATCCTCCCTTGTGGGGGGTTGATGGGTAGGGGAGCGTCGTGCAGCCGGTGAAGCCGCCGAGTGATCGAGTGGTGGAGGCTGTGCGAGTGAGAATGCAGGCATGAGTAGCGAATCGAGGGTGAGAAACCCTCGCGCCGGATGACCAAGGGTTCCTGGGGCAGGTTAATCCGCCCAGGGTAAGTCGGGACCTAAGGCGAGGCCGACAGGCGTAGTCGATGGACAACGGGTTGATATTCCCGTACCCGCTTCAATGCGCCCATACTGAACCTCGTGATGCTAAGAGTCCTTAGCTCGGGTTGTCCTTCGGGACGGCCGTCAGAGTGAACGCTCGATCCGATCGGGTAGTAGGTAAGCGATGGGGTGACGCAGGAAGGTAGTCCAGCCCAGGCGATGGTTGTCCTGGGGTAAGCATGTAGCCCGTGTTGTAGGCAAATCCGCAACACTTGTGGGTGAGATGTGATGCCGAGCCGATTGTGGCGAAGTGGATGATCCTATGCTGCCGAGAAAAGCCTCTAGTGAGTGTTGTGGCGGCCCGTACCCTAAACCGACTCAGGTGGTCAGGTAGAGAATACCAAGGCGATCGGGTGAACTGTGGTTAAGGAACTCGGCAAATTGCCCCCGTAACTTCGGGAGAAGGGGGACCTCTGCTGGTGAACGCCCTTGCGGTGGGAGCTGGTGGGGGTCGCAGTGGCCAGGGGGAAGCGACTGTTTACTAAAAACACAGGTCCGTGCGAAGTCGTAAGACGATGTATACGGACTGACGCCTGCCCGGTGCCGGAACGTTAAGGGGACCGCTTAGCTGACTTTCGGGTTGGCGAAGGTGAGAACTTAAGCGCCGGTAAACGGCGGTGGTAACTATAACCATCCTAAGGTAGCGAAATTCCTTGTCGGGTAAGTTCCGACCTGCACGAATGGCGTAACGACTTCCCCGCTGTCTCAACCGCAGACCCGGCGAAATTGCACTACGAGTAAAGATGCTCGTTTCGCGCAGCAGGACGGAAAGACCCCGGGACCTTCACTACAGCTTGACATTGGTGTTTGGAGCGTCTTGTGTAGGATAGGTGGGAGACTGGGAAGCTCGGACGCTAGTTCGGGTGGAGTCATTGGTGAAATACCACTCTGGTCGTTTTGAATGTCTAACTCTGGTCCGTGATCCGGATCGGGGACAGTGTCTGGTGGGTAGTTTAACTGGGGCGGTTGCCTCCTAAAGGGTAACGGAGGCGCCCAAAGGTTCCCTCAGCCTGGTTGGCAATCAGGTGTTGAGTGTAAGTGCACAAGGGAGCTTGACTGTGAGACTGACGGGTCGAGCAGGAGCGAAAGCTGGGACTAGTGATCCGGCATCGGCGTGTGGAAGCGGTGTCGCTCAACGGCTAAAAGGTACCCCGGGGATAACAGGCTGATCTTCCCCAAGAGTCCATATCGACGGGATGGTTTGGCACCTCGATGTCGGCTCGTCGCATCCTGGGGCTGGAGTAGGTCCCAAGGGTTGGGCTGTTCGCCCATTAAAGCGGTACGCGAGCTGGGTTTAGAACGTCGCGAGACAGTTCGGTCCCTATCCGCTGCGCGCGCAGGAGACTTGAAAGGGGCTGTCCCTAGTACGAGAGGACCGGGACGGACGAACCTCTGGTGTGCCAGTTGTATCGCCAGGTGCATGGCTGGTTGGCTACGTTCGGGAGGGATAACCGCTGAAAGCATCTAAGCGGGAAGCTTGCCTTGAGATGAGGTCTCCCACC